>NZ_PDKW01000039.1:98706-184468 GCF_002573965.1 Azospirillum palustre
GACGGCATCGAGGTCACCGACACCGCGTCACAGAACGCCGCCTGACCCGCCCGTCACCCAATTTCCCGCATAGCTCGAGGAAAATGCAGTAAACGCGATGCCCTTCGCGAAGTGGAATGTCCTGATTGAACCTGAAATGATGTTCTTGACCGTTGTCGGCACGGAGCCAAAGGTCGCATACCACGTCGACCCTCGAATCAATGGTTGTTCCGCCCCCACCTGTTCCATCGACGACGATTGTCGCTCCACCACCCCAAACCCTGGTATCGCTCCGCTGGTCGGTGCTGAGGACAGTTCCGGACACAATATTGAACTCGAAGGTGTCGTTGTTGATGGAAAACGGATAATGACGCAAAGTCATTTTCGATTGCTCCTCGACATACCGTAAGCGGACTTTGAATTCACTGAGCCCGCTGCTTAGAATTGATTGATGATTTTCGCAGCTACTCAGGCAGTCCGGGCCGGAGGCGAGGCCTGAGATCGGATTCGCGGACATAGCCGCTCTTACCGTTATGGTCAGCACGGACCCAGCCTTTCGGAAGACGGCAGGTGGGTGCGACCTCCAGCACAGCAACGGCTGCCATTCCAGCATTCAACTTCGCGATGATCGGAGCATCGTCACGAGGTTCGGCGCGCAGCTTCCCGCCAGGGGCACCGTCGTAGATGGAGGCTCCCTTGCCAATGGTGCACTCGAATGCCATGGCCGGTGAGGTCGCCAACGCAATCGCAGCAATGCACATGTGGAACGTCCGCATACCGACCTCTGCTTGAGTTGCGTCCAGCGACATATAAACAAGAAATCCTGTTTTGTCAGCAAGGATGTCTTTATAGACCGAACAGCGCACTGCGGGCACACCCGCCGTATGGAAGGATTCGGTGGAAGACTGCGGGCGCGTGCGCAGGCGCTGGGGCTAAGCGACGCCGAGGTTGCACGGCGGGCCGGGCTCAGTGAGCAGCGCTATGGCCATTACGTGCGAGATGTTCATGCGCCCGATCTCGACACCTTGGTCAGAATCGCGCGGGTGTTAGGGGCAACCACCGACAGCTTGCTGACCGGCGACTCAGGTTCAGAAACCGACGCAGCCAGGGCGGCTCTTGAAGCGCGTCTCCTCTCCGCTTCGCGCTCCTTGGACCTCAACGATCTGAAGGTTCTGATCGGACAGGCCGAGATATTTGCGCAGCTTCGCCGGAGCGACGATCCTCGGGCACCGTGAGTCGGGGAATGGGATCGCGCAGGCGTCGGACAGAAGATACGTCATACCTCCTGGGCGTGAGACGAAACCGCGGTGCTGGAGGGAAGCGCTCAAAGTTGGTGATAGATGGCTTGCATCCCGACTCCAACCCGTTCAGGTGAACGGCAGCGGGTACAGAGTTCACAGCCTTCCTGTCCCGCTGACCCTCGGCGCATGCCATCAAGCACTCCTTGCCTACCGTGCCGGACCCCGGTCTGGAAAAGTGCATTTGGATGCGCAGGAAGAAAGGTTGTATAAGATCGAATTCGCTCACGTAATCGGATCGGTTGTGTAGCATGGTGCGTCTAAGAAATGGAACCCAGGCTAAAGACGAAATTGCAGAGGCCACAACGGTTGACCGATATGTTGGAAGTCGCATCCGGCTGCGCCGCACACTCTTGGGCATGACCCAGACGGCGCTGGGCCAAGCCGTCGGCCTGACGTTCCAGCAGATCCAGAAGTACGAAAAGGGAGCCAATCGGGTTTCAGCATCCCGCTTGTGGCAGTTCGGCGCGACGCTGGACGTGCCCGTTTCCTTCTTCTTCGACGGATTTACCGACCAGGGCGATCTACCAGACGTGATCCTCGAACCCGACCTCTGCACACCGGGAGAGCCGGACCCGATGGCAAGGCGAGAGACGCTCGAGCTCGTCCGAGCCTATTACCGCATCGAGGACCGAGGCCTGCGCAGACGGCTGCTGGACCTGATCAGGGCGGTTGCCGCAGCAGACGCCCCGGCAGACGCCTTTCTGGCCGCCACCGACGCCTAACGGACGGCGGCTTCCGACGACGCCGTTGCACCGTCCCCTTCCGCTGCAACAAGGCGGGCCAGCCGCTTCACGACAGGTTCGCCCAGCAGGGTGACGTAAGAGCGTCTGCCGATGAGGAGGTACTCGACCAATTCGACCCCGAGCAAGTTCCCGGCCTTCTGGATGTCCGCGCAGGACACCCTGACGCTGGCCGGGTTTGGTGGTTCATCGCTGGGGCAGCTGTGGACGATCACCAAGCCACGGGCGTCCATGGTCAGCGCGCGACTCATGATCTCCCGGACATACAAGGCGACGTCACCAACAGACCCGGTCCGGTGAAGCTCATCGGCAATCAGCTGGCGCTGGCGGTCGAGGAACAGCAGGCGCAGCGTCTGGACCGCCGAGCAGGCGGCGCGGAGGCGGGCATAGGTCACCAGATCCTCGTGGGAAGACAGGAGCGGGCGTTGCTCCAGCGTAGGGCGCACCAACCGTGCCGCCAGTTCGATGACGGCCCGGAAGCGGACGGCGGCATGATCGTCCCAGGGTATGCCGCCGGGCAGCTTGCCCGCTGATGCCGCTGCGATGGCCGTCTCCAACGACCCATGCCCGCTTAGCAGGCGCAGGGCCAGGACATCCCCGTTGGCGTCCGGGGCAGCCATCGTCAGCAACGAGGATAGCAGGGCTTCGTCCGGCATCCCCTCCAGGCTGCCGCCGACCCGCGGATCTCTTATCAGCGGGAACGGCCGGGGGCTGTCGGCGGCTGCCAGTCTCCCGGCCTTCGCCCGGGGCGAGGCCTTGGCCGTACTCGGCATGGTCGACCTCTCACTCCTGATTATGCTTGGCCGGAGCGGCCACGGCCCGTCCGGTCGAGAACGGCGATACCGAGGACGCCGTCGACCGCCGCACGCAAGGACCGGCGTGCTTGGCGCCAGCGCCGCCGCTGCTCCACCAGCGCCGCGCGGCGGCTGTGAAGCGAGGCCCGCACCCGCTCGACCTCGCGGGCGGTGGAGTCGCGACCGGGACCGCCGCCATGCTCCTGGGCGGCGGCGATGTCGACCGGCCGCAGTACGGGCGACCGGGTACCGCGGAACCACTCCGGCCGGGCTTCGCGCGCGGCGGTCTCCAGATCGACCACCCCTTGGACCATCATCGAGCGGATGATGTCCCCGACCTCATGATGGGCGCGGCGGAACGGCATGCCATGCTCCCGGACCAGCCAATCGGCCAGCGCGGTGGCATTGGTCTGGCCGGACACCGCCCTGAGGCGCATGGCGCCCTGATTCGGCTCTGCCCCGGCCACGATCAGCCGGACCAGCGTCAGGGCGTCCAGCATTCCCGAGGCCGCCGACCACACCGGCTTGACGCCCTCGGTGCCGACGGCGATGGAGTTGGAGAAGGGGGTGGCGTGCATCGCCATCGCTGCCGACGTCAGCGCTCCCATCGGCGCCGCTGCCAAGCCCTTGACGTGCTCCAGCATGTAGACGTTGCGCTTCTGCGGCATCATCGAACTGGTGCCGACCAGATCGTCGGCCACCGTCAGGAAGCCGAACTCGCCGGTGGTCCACAGCTGGAGGTCTTGGGCAAGGCGGCTGAGCGTCACGCCGAGAATGCCCAGCGCTGCCAGCAGGCGCAGGACGGCGTCGCGCGAGGCCACGGCGTCGATAGAGTGCGTCCAGGGGCCCGAGAAGCCGAGCAGGGCGGCCGTCCGTCGGGTGTCGATGGGAAGCCCCGTGCCTCCCACAGCACCGGCGCCGAGCGGGCAGCGGTCGAGATCGGCCAGCACGGCGTGCAGGGATTCGGCGTCGCGGTCCAGCGCCGCGGCGACCCCGGCGTAATAGTGGGCCAGCGTCACAGGCTGGGCGGGCTGGTAGTGGGTGTAGATCGGGAACACGGCGTCGGTGCAGGCCTCTGCCCGGCGCAGGAGCGTGGCCTGGAGACGGGTCAGGCCGGTCAGCAGGTCGGCGACGACGTTGCGCAACCGCAGGCGCAGCACGGTGGCGCCCAGGTCGTTGCGCGAGCGCGCCGTCTGGAGGACACCGCCTATCTCCTCGCCGAGGTCGGCGATGAGATAGGTCTCGTAGAGCAGGTAGACGCCACGCGGAGCCGAACGTCCGCGCAGGACGGCGAAGCCCGATCCTTCCATCTCGTCGATGCGCCGGAGCAGGGGGGAGACCTGCGCCACCGGCAGAAGGCCGGTCTCCGCCATCATCACCAAGTGCGCCCGGTCGACCTGGGTGATCCAGGGCAGGTCACGGTCGATGGCGTCGTCGGCGACGTCGCCGAACAGGATGGACTGGGCCGTCGGGTTGAGCGTCCCAGCCACCCGGCCGGTGTCGCCAAGGTGGGCCAGGATCTGGGCGTTGCTGATCACCATGAGGGTGGCTCCCGGTGAGAAGGGTTTCGGGTGTATGGCTGGTCGGAGCGTGGCTGGTTGCCGGATCAGCGGCTGGAGGTCCGGCGGGCCAGCGTGATGCCGACCAGCGCCAGCGCGCCGCCAAGCCACTGGAGCGGGCCAAGAGCCTCGCCGAACAGCATCCAGGCCAGCGCCGCCGCCGCGACCGGCTGGATGAGCAGGCCGATTGAGGAGAAGGTGACCGGAAGGTGGGCCAGCGCATGGGTGATCAGGCCCTGGCCGATGACATGGCAGGCGACGCCCAGCGCCAGCACCACGGCCCAACCCCAAGCGGTTGCGGGCAGCAGCGGGCCGCCCTCAATCCAGGCGGCCACCGCCAGAACCATGGCGGCGGCAGCACTCGATCCCGCCATGATGACGCTGGTCGAGTGGCTGGCCCGCAGGCGTTTCACCGCCATCAGGTAGACGGCGTAGAAGGCGGCGGTGCTGACTGCGATGGCGTCACCCTGCCATTGCCCCTCCGCCGCACTTCCCACCGACGCGAACAGCCCGTCGCCAATCAGCAGCGCCATGCCGGACAGCGAGACCGCCAGGGCGACGATCAGGCCGAGGCCGATCCGCTCGCCGAACAGCAGCCAGCCGAGCAGAGCGACGAAGACAGGGGCGCAGTTGTTGAACAGCGTCGCCTTGGCCACCGAGGTCATGGTGATGCTGAGATGCCAGAGTGCGAGGTCGCCCGCCAACATCAGCCCGGCCACCCCCATCAGCGCCATATCGGCGGCGGTGACGCGCGCGCTGGCAGCCTGGGGCGCCTTCCGTTCGGCAAGCATGCCGAGCCAGAAGAAGGGCAGCGCGATGACCAGCCGGTAGAAGGCGGTGGCGATCGGCTCCAGTTCGCTGACCCGCACCAGGATGGGGGCGAGCGCGATGGCGAGTGCGCCCGCCAGCAGGGAGAGCAGCGCCGGGTTCGCCCCGGCGCGCGACGGTCCGGCCGCCGCAAGGGAGGTTGAAGACATCGAAGGAGGCTCCTGCTGCTGTTCCGGTCAGGCGACGGTGGCAAGGGTTCCGGTGCCGTTGGCCGCGACACGGAAGCGGATGGCGCGGCGCGCCAGTTCGGCGGCGGCCACTGCGCCCTCCAGGGTGGGGGCGCTGGTGAGCGCGTGGCCGAGGCGGTCCTGGAAATCGCCGCGGCGGGCGATCAGCAGTGGGTAAGCACGGTAGAGCCGCAGGTCGCGCAGGAAGGGCGCACCCCGTGCCGCCTCGAGACCCTCGGTGGCGAACCACAGCCCATCGTCGGGTGGCGTGAGGAAGCGGATCGCCGCGTGCTCCTGGCGGGTCGGCGTCACCTCCGGCGTCCGGCCGACGGCCAGTTCGACGGTCGCCTGGATGAGGTCGATGCCGGTGGCCTGGCGGACGAGCTCGGGGATGAATCCCCCAGCCAGCCGTGGGTTGACCTCCATCAGGTGCGGGCCGTCCTCGCCGAGGCGAAGCTCGACATGCAGCGGCCCCCAGGTGAGGCCGAGCGCCCGCGTAGCGGCCAGCGCGAAGCCCGCGATCCGATCTGCCACTGTCGAGGCCAGCGGCGCCGGGAAATCGTGGCCCATCTCGACGAAGTGGGGCAGGGCGCCCAGGTGCTTGCGGGTCACGCCGATGACCGTGTCGTGGAAGATCTCCACCGAATACTCGTCGCCCTTGACCGCTTCCTCGACCAGCAGCGCGCCACAGGTCGGGTCGGCGAGCAGCGATCTGGCGTGGGCTGCCACCTCGGCCACCGTGGCGCAGAGCCGGACGCCGACACTGCCCGATCCGGCCACCGGCTTCAGGACAACGGGCAATCCGATGCCGATGGCGGCCTGGACGGCATCGGCGGCGTCGGTGACCTCTGCATGGCGCACGCGGTCGATACCGGCTTCGTCCAGGCGGCGGCGCTGGGTCGCCTTGTTGCGGCAGGCGGCCACTGCGTCAGCATCCGGCCCCGGCAGGCCGAAATCGGCGGCCAGGCGGGCCGCGGTGGCGATGAAATATTCCGAACTGGAGGTGATCCCGGCCACCCCCTCGCTGAGCGCCAGCTGCCGCACAAGCGAGCGCAAGACGTTCAGGTCGGCGGTATTGGCCTCGACGCTGCGGATGGCGTCTTCGGCGACATAGGGATAGCGTCCGGGCTGGCGGCTGATCAGCACCGGCTCGAAGCCGAGGGCACGGGCGGTTTGGGCGAACAGGCGGCCGGTGCCAGACGTGTTGCTCTCGATGAACAGCAGGAGGCGCGGCATTACGCGGCCTCCGCGAGGTCGCGCGCAACCGGGGTGCCAGCCGCCAGCACCTCGTCCAGCGTCCGGCGATCCCAGCGGAAGCTGCTCCAGCTGGGCCGGACGTCGCTGGGGTGCGCCACCGGCTGCGGGGCTTCGGGCAGAACGCCGGTCCAGCCCGGCAGCGTGGCGAGCCAGTCGTCATTGTAGATGCTGGCGACGTAGCGGTGGCCCTCGTCGGGGAACAGCGTCACCACCCTGCGGTCGGGATGGGTGCGTGCCCACCAGTCGGCCACCAGGTAGGCTGCTCCGCTGGTGCCGCCCTGGTAGAGCGCGTGGTGCTGGTGCAGGTGGCGGGTGGCCAGGAACGCCTCGGCGGCGCCGACCCAATGGACTTCGTCGAACTGGCGGTGGTCGACGTTCGGCGGCACCAGGCTGTTGCCGAGGCCGCGCAGCAGCCGCTTGCCGTCGGGCTGGCCGAAGACGACGCTGTTGGGGGTGTCGACGCCGATGACGTGGAGATCGGGGTTGAGGTGACGCAGGAAGCGGGCGATGCCTGACATCGAGCCGCCGGACCCGACGGTGCCAACCAGGCAGTCGACATGACCGAGGCGCTCGGCGATCTGCTCGGCGACCTCGGCATAGGCCCGCGGATTGTCGGCATTGCCGTACTGGGACGGGCAGAAGCTGCCCGGATTGGCCTCCAGCGCGGCGCGCAGCCGGTCGAGGCGGGCGGTCTGGAAGCCGCCAATCTCATAGGGCTTCTCGACGATCTCCAGCGTGACGCCCAGTTCCAGCAGGCGCTTGTGCAGGTGCTCGTCGATGGCCGGGTCGCTGACCAGGATGAGCTTGTAGCCGCGCACCGCCGCCAGCATGGCGAGCGCCAGCCCGAAAGTCCCCGACGTCGTCTCGCAGATGGTGCCGCCTGGTTTCAGGCGCCCGTCGGCCGCCGCGCGGTCCAGCATGTGCCGGGCCGGGAGCAGCTTCATCAGGAAGAAGGCGGCGCCGTGCAGGTTGTCCGTCAGCCGCACCAGACGCGGGAGTTCATAGTCGGGAAAGCCACGGGATTCGCGGGACTGGGACATCGTCATCTCAAGCGACATGGCGGACCTCGACGGCATCGGTACGGAAATGGAAAGCGGGAGGCAGGCCGAAGGCCTCGAGGCGGGCGGCCGCTTCGGCGACCCGGCGGACCGTGGCCGGGTTGCGGGGATCGAAGAGCAGGCCGACGACGGTGCCGCTGTGGGCGACCTGGATGCCGAGCGCCCCAGTGGAGGCCGCGATGGCGTTGATCTCCTCGAAGGCGGGCTTGGGCAGATGGCGCTGGGAGATGCGGGCGCTGGCCGTGGCAACCCGGCCGAGCAGAGCCGCGTCGCCGGTGCGGATCGCCCGCCGCAGCATGCCGCGCAGTGGCCGAAACGCCTGGATCTCCCACTCGTCGTATTCGGCGGGAGGTTGCTTCACGGTGTCCACAAGAGCGCCGGGAGCCGTGTTGACGCTGAGGACTTCCAGCGGCGGCAGGGCGGGGCCGAGATGCTCCAGCACGATGCCCTCGCGCTGGGCGAAGAGGACGGTGAGGTCGCCATGCATAATGCTGTCGCTGGCCGTCTCCGCTCGAACTGCCAGCCGGGCGACCTCGTCAGCCCCGAGGGCCGCGCCGTGGGCGTCGGCGACGGCGCGGATCGCGGCCACGACGTCAGCGGTCGAGGACCCCATGCCGAGGCCGACCGGGATGGTGCTCTCCACCGTCAGGTGGCCGCCCTGGTCATGCAGGCCCAGGCTATCCAGCGTCAGCCGCGCGGCCTCGGCCGCCTTGAGCTTGTCGTCCGGGACGGTGACCAGATTTCCCGGCGCCGGGCGGAAGACGGCGGTGGATGAAACGATGTTGCACGGGAGCGTGACGAGACCGCGGTGCAGATGTCCTGCGTCGTCCGGGAAGATTCCCTGGAGGATCTCGCCGTGATGGCCGTTGACTTGGCCGAAACCGTGCTCTTTTCGCTGATTTCCCCTGGTGCCAAGGCGCACGGAGGCAAACCGAGAGATCACATCTCCAGGCATTCGAAACCTCTTCGCTGAATGGGTCAGTTTCTATTGTTGATGTTTAGGCGGGTGTCCCCGACCTAACGAGGATAATTAGCTACTACTAGGAAGCTGTTTGCGCCGCGGCGCAGTTCATTGCGTCGTGATGAGCAGACTGTAGCGCCATCTGGACGGTATGAAATTTCTAATTCTGCCACCCGGTTTGTCACGATGGAAAAATTGACGACGCAGGGCGCGACACTCATAAGTGTGAAATCGCCTCAAACGAGCATTCGCCAGATGCCTGACATCGAACTCGACCAGATCGACCGGAAGATCATCAACCTGCTTCAGGGGAACAGCCAGATCACCAATCTGGAGCTTGCCGACGCGGTTGCCGTGTCGCCCCCGACCTGCCTGCGTCGGGTTCGTCGGTTGCGCGAGGCCGGGGTCATCGCCAAGGATGTCTCGATCGTCGATCCCAGCAAGCTCGGCAGCCACATCCAGCTGATCGTGACCGTCGAGCTCAAGGGCGACGACCGGGTTCTGATGGATGCATTCGAGAAGACGATCCACGCCCAGGGCTGCGTGATGCAGTGCTATCTGGTCACCGGATCGACCGACTATGTCCTGATGGTCTGCGTCAAGAACATGAGCGAATTCGAGAAATTTGCCCGGGCAACGCTCTACGCCAACCCATTGATCAAGCGGTTCATCACCCTGACGGTGATCAGCCGGGTCAAGTATGAGACCAGGATCCCAATCGACGTCTGATCGGGTGCTGGCTCACCGGTACTTCCACATTCCCACCCGTTCGGTTCGCGCCGCCTGTTCCTGGAGTTCGTAGAACCCGGCGCTCTCGGCCCGGTTGTCCGTCGCCCATCCCGAGGTGATCATCAGGTGGCCGAGATCGGCGCCGTCGACCGAGCATTGGGCGCTGACCGGCTTGTCCGGCCTGCCGTCCTTCACGATGCAGATGACCTCTTCCTTGCCGATCAGCGCCTCTAGCAGGCGGTGGGACACCCTGGCGCACGGCTCCCCTTGGCCATTTCCATAGCATAGGGCATCGGCCTCCGGCGCCCGGACGCCCCAGAGATGGATGTCCCGTCCTTCCACTTCGATCCGGTCTCCGGCGATCACGGAGATCTCGGCCGCGAGGGTTGCGTGACCGGCCAAAGGCATCAACAGGGCGGCAAGAGCAATTCGGTAAAATCCGCGGAGCGCTGCGGATGGCAGGTTCATGCGCCTACTCATGAGGGAAGGGCTGTAGCTTAATGCTACCGAACAGCCACGTCCTCGTCATGCAGGAATTTCCCCTTCCCGCCAAGCGCCCGCCGAAAGGTCGCTTGCTTGGCTGCCGGGGCCTGTTCATTGTCCAGGCGTGCATTTTCGCGGGGTCTGCTGGTGTTCGTCGTGAGCAAGGAGATGGCGGAAGCCGTGCAGCGGGTCTTCCATGAGCAGGGTGAATGGCCCGCCGTAGCGGAACTGCGCCGCCACGTCCACATCGCTGACAACGCCAGCGCCTTGCAGGCGGTCAGGGCCATCGCCTCCTGGCGCACCCTTCCCGCTGATCCACCGGCGCGGCACCATGAGGCGAAGGACGGCCGGGCAGACACGTAAGCCAGCTATCGAGTCAAAGCCCTCTCGGCAGGCAAAACGATGAGGACTGGTTGAGGATTGTGTGAGTATGTTTGTATGCATTCGGCCTAAATGCTCTCTTGGACGCGGATTTTCGCCGTATGTGCCGAGAATGTCCGCCAAAGCCACGCAGTTTCGACCGCTTCGGCACGTTCCATCGGCCTCCCAGGCGCTTTATCCGACGTCAAGCGTGCCGGAGTGCCCTATTCGTGGTTCTTCGAGGCGTATTCGTCTGCTGCTTGGGCCAGTCTCTCATCTTTCACTCTCAGTCGTCAGGAACTCCAGGAGTTCCCGAGCAAGCTCCTCCGGCGCCTCCTCGGCCATATGGTGCCCGCAGTCCAGGCCTCGACCACGCAGATCTGGCGCCCACGGCCGCCAGACCGAGAGGACATCGCCATAGAGCGCCTCGAGGTCATCGCGCCGTGACCACAGGGCGAGGGTCGGGCAGGTGAGGGTCCGTCCCGCCTGCCGGTCCGCTTCGTCATGCTCCCGGTCGATGCCGAGGCCTGCGCGGTAGTCCTCCATCATGCCGTGGATCGTGTCCGGGTCGTGGATGGCCGCCCGGTAATCGGCGTAGGCCTCGGCCCCCATCATGTCAGACGAGCCGCCGTACCAAGCGTCCGGATCGGCAAGGATCGCCCGCTCCGGCTTGTCTGGCTGGCCGTAGAAGAACCAGTGCCACCAAGCGTGGGCGAAGCGGGCATCGCAACGTCCCAGTGCCTCGGCGATGGGCACGCCGTCCAGCACCGCCAAATGCGTGATCGCCTGGGGATGGTCCATTGCTGTGCGGAAGGCCGTGTAGGAACCCCGGTCATGTCCGACGATGGCGAAGCGGTCGAAGCCGAGGCGGTGCATCAGTGCGACGCAGTCACGGGCCTTGGCTCTCTTGGACGATCCTTCATGATCCGGCGTATCGGCGGGCTTCGACGACTGCCCGAAGCCGCGAAGGTCCGGGCAGACGACGGTGTGATGCGCAGCGAGCAGCGGGGCGACGCGGTGCCATGTGGCATGGGTGCGGGGATGTCCATGGAGAAGCAGCACAGGCGGGCCATT
Source organism: Azospirillum palustre (assembly GCF_002573965.1). NCBI lineage: Bacteria > Pseudomonadati > Pseudomonadota > Alphaproteobacteria > Rhodospirillales > Azospirillaceae > Azospirillum > Azospirillum palustre. The sequence continues at coordinate 109,997 of NZ_PDKW01000039.1, forward strand.
CCCGCCATGGCGCATACGCAAGGTAGCCTCCGGCAGATTCACCATCTCAAGACGGAAGCCTTCGAACATCGACGTCTCCGGCGGAAAACGGTGTGGGGGCAAAGGATACCGTTTCCCAGAACAAGCACCAAGCTGACCCGTTCCGGCTCGAGACTGGCTCGCGAGCAACCTCGAGTGTGGAGGCCAACTCGCGCTTGATGGACTCGACCGATGGCACTTTGCACCACCTACGGCGGACTTCCCACAAGCGGTCGGCCACCCGACGGCGTTTGGCCAGCTCGTGCAGGATTGGCAGCCGCTACCGGCAGGGATGCGGCCGTCTTCGAAGCGCTCGATTTTATCAGCCTTGCGATGGGAACAGGCTCTCCGCTTCAAGCATATTGCGCGGCTCCGTTCCCGAGCGACCAATTTTCCTTTGCCACTTCGACGATGTTCACGAAGACGTCCTGTGGTCGTATGCCGGGGTTCTCGCCGAGCAGCACCATGATCCGCTGGAACATCGCCTTCTTCTGCTCCACGGTCCGAGTGTTGTTCGCGGTGATCTGGATGTAGACGAGGTCGTCGCTTCGATCGACTCCAAGATAAGATGCGCTGTAACGGAAGTTTGCGGCGTCATGCTCGGTGATGGTCATGAACTGGTCGTCTTCGGGCACGTTGAAGGTCTCGTGCATGGCGCGGTACAGACCATCGAAGATTGCCTGCCGATACGTTTCCGGTTTTCCGGCGCGCAGTGAGATGTGAACGAGTGGCATTGCAAGTCCTTTCCGTTATGTCCGACTTGACAATAGCCATGGGTCAGTCATTTTCATATGCTATGATTTTCAATATCTGAGATAACGTTTTGAAATGATTGGGCCGTCTCTCGACCTTGATGCGGTGCGGGCTTTCGTACGCATCGCCGAACTGGAGAGCTTCACGCGCGCGGCAGAGGCCACCGGGACGACGCAGGCGGCAGTTAGCTTGAAGCTGAAGCGCCTCGAAGAGCGGCTCGGCTGCCGCCTGTTCGAGCGGACGCCGCGTTATGTTCAGCTGTCGGCACGCGGCGCCGCCTTCCTGGATCATGCCCGCGACCTGTTGGAAGCGCATGATCGTGCGCTTGCCTCGCTGACGCGGGAACGCCAGCGCATCGCCATCGGTATCAGCGACCATGTGGCGGGACCGGAGCTCCCCGCGCTGATCGCCCGGATGAACGCACAGGATCCGCAGTTGGTGATCGAGATCCGGATTGGGTCATCGGGTGACCTGCTCCAGAGTTTCGACCGTCGGGAACTCGACACGGTGATCGTCCGCTTGCACGCCGAGCGTGATGACGGGGAACTCATTACCGAGGAGCAGTTCGGCTGGTTCGCGGCGCCAAGCTGGCAACATCGGGCGGACGAACCGTTGCCGATCGCCACCATGGCCGAGCCCTGTGGAGTGCGGGTGTTGGCGGGGGAACTCCTCGACACGGCAGGCTTGCCGTGGACGGAGATTTTTGTCGGCGGCGGCGTGACCGCTGTGGCGGCAGCCGTGACGGCCGGTCTCGGCATCGCGGCATTGTCCCCGCGCATGGTACCGTTCGGCGCCATCGACGTCGGCCCGCGGCTGGGGCTTCCGGCCTTGCCGCGCCTGCCCGTGATCCTGCACACCAGGGTCAGAGATGGACAACCGCGTGCCGCGCTCGCTGCCCTGTCGGCAGCCTTCAAGAGCGCTGTTCGAGGCTGATGGGCTCCTTCAGAAGCGCAAGTTCCGTTAAAAGGCCCGCAGTCGTTCGATTATACGGTCAGCCATGGGCTGCGATACATCGCTGATGTGGGAGCAGTTCACATCCGACGCGGGAGCCCTCTCGAGAGAGTACAATCCGCCTGTACGGCTGCGAGGAAGCTGCTACCCTTCGACGTCTGAACTGACGCCCATGGACCGATGAACGATCCCGACGCCTCTTTCCGGCTTGCAGCCTTCGAGCGCCTGAGGCTGTTGGTGCAGCTGCATGGCGGTTCGTTGCCATGGAGCGTGGTCAACGAGGGCTTCGTCCACGAGGGTGCGCGAATTCATTTCGCTACGAAGGCCGAGGGAATCTTCAAACCGGCCTCAATGACGGGCGTGCTGAGCGTTACAACGGTGGTTCCGCGTGCCGGGCGGCGGGCCTGGTACCACGACCAGCTTGAATCCGAAGCCAAGTTGGCGATGGCGGCGGATGGGTTGTCCTATGCCTTCAACGGCACCGATCCCGATAGCAGGCAAAATCAGCTTCTTCGCGACGCCAGGGACAGGCAACTACCGATCATCTACTTCTTTGGCGTCGCCCCAGCGATATACGAGCCGATCTTCCCGGCTTACGTCGTAGAGTGGGATCCGAAGGCCCTGTCGGTGAAGCTCGCCCCGAAGCCTATCGCAGACGCCGCCACCCTCTGGACGCCGCCAAATCCGGACGAGCGCCGGTACGCGCTGAGGCAGGTCAAGCAGCGGCTGCACCAGTCGGCGTTCCGGGAGCGCGTGGTAGCGGCCTATGGCGGTCGATGCGCGCTGACCGGCTTGCCCGAAGTGAGGCTGGTGGACGCCGCCCACATCATTCCCGACGGCGACGTCGAGCGTGGGCAGCCGGACATCCGCAATGGCATCTGCATGAGTAGGCTGCATCACGCTGCGTACGACGCAGATTTGATCAGCATCGACCCCGACCACCGCATCCACATCTCCGAGCGCCTGCTCGAGCAGCATGACGGACCGATGCTGGAGCTCGGCCTGAAAGCACTGAAGGGACAGCTGATCCGGATGCCGCGCGAGGACCTGATGAAGCCCGATCCTGACCGGCTTGCGGTTCGCTTCGAGCGGTTCAGGAAGGCAGCCTAGCCATGACATCTGCCCGCCAGCGTTCCACGGCGATCGTCCAGTGAATCGGTTTCCATCTTCAGTCCCCGCCAACCCAAATGGCCGCTCGCAAATGGGCTTGGCGGCCACGGCCCGGCTGACGCGTCGAATGATGGTCGCCGGGCTTTCGGTCGCCATAGTCGTGACGCCGTTTACCGTTTCGCTGACCGGCACCGTTCCGACCGACGCCGATGTACGGGACGCTCTCATCACCATGCTGAAGCAGGTCGTTCCCAAGGAGCGCCTTGAGCAGCAGATCGCGTCGGCGTTGGACCGTGACGCACCCGAGGAGGCCGAAGACTATCTCGACGTCGCCGATCTCCTCCAGGTGCCGGTCGACCCGGCGCTGCGCACCCGTTTCGCGGACGAGAACTCGGGCCTGCGGGCTGCGGAAAGGAACATCCGGCGGGCCGCGATGGGCTTCGTGACCGGCGAAGGGGAGGGGACTGTCGGAATGGCTGCCGCGATCGCCTCGGATTTGACGGTGGTCGGCGACATTCGTGACCTGACGGAGCAGGCGTCACGCATCGTCAGGGACGAGCCGGTCGATGATCTGGTACTGGGGCTGTCGATAGCTGGGGTGTCGATGTCAGCGGCGACCGTGGTGACGGCGGGCGGCGCTCTGCCGATCAAGACGGGCATCTCCCTGGCCAAGCTGGCAAAAAAGACCGGCAAGCTGACCGCCCGGTTCCAGGATGAGCTTTCCTGGATCGTCGCCCGCGCGGTCAACACCTCTGCGTTTCGGCAATCGGTGGCTGGGATCCCTTGGTACCGGGTCGACGATCTGGCGAGAGCCGCCCGCAGCCACGCCGCCCGTGTCGACACGAGGGAGGTTCAGAGCGTACTCGCCTCGGTGGCCCAGGTCAGCAGGGTGACGTCGCCTTCCAGGACGCTTGCCATCTTGCGCCATGTCGACAACGTCAAGGAACTGCAAGATGCAGAGCGGGCGGCAAACGCCCTGGGAAAGCCGATAAGCGGCGCATTCCGCCTTGCCGGGAAGCGCGTGTTTTCGGCGATGGCCCATATCGTAAAGATCACCGCGAAGCTGATATTGGCCCTGATCGCCGCCATCCTCGGCGCGATGTCGTTCCTGATCGGCCTCTTCATCAAGGTGAGATCGGCGATGCGCCTTTGGCGGGGGTTCCGCTCGAGGCTGTCTTCGGTGAGGGCCAAGGCGGCATGATTCGGCACCTGCTTTCCGTCGGCTGCGGCGAGCCGGATGGTCCCGCGTCTCGGCAATGGTGTCGGCGGGGCACCTATCTTCCCTGCCAGCACGGCAGTGTTTGGTCATGACCGATCCCCACCCCACGGCACCGGAGCTATGTGATACGACGCCGAACGGGGGCACCGTGGCGACCTACGACCGCCGCGCCCAGGAGTTCGTCGCCCAGTACGAGACCGTCGCCTTCGAGGAACTCTACGCCGACGTCCTCGATCTGATGCCGTCCCAGCCGTCAGCGGTGCTGGATGTCGGCGCCGGGTCCGGCCGTGATGCGGCTTGGTTGGCAGGTCGTGGTCATTCCGTTGTCGCCGTCGAGCCCGCCGCGGGCATGCGTGAGGAGGGGGCTCGTAGGCATGCGGGTGTAGGCATCCGATGGATGGATGACCGACTGCCCGGCCTGGAGCGCGTCCACCGCACCGGCATGGTGTTCGATCTCATCCTGCTGGCCGCCGTGTGGATGCACATTCCCCCGGCCGACCGGCGGCGCGCCTTCCGGAAACTGGTGACGCTGCTGAAGCCGGGTGGCCGGATGATCGTCAGCCTGCGCCATGGGCCGAGCGATCCGGAGCGCCCGATGCTCCCCGTCACTCGCGCCGAGATCGAGCGTCTCGCGGCCGAGCATGGCGCCATGGTCAGCCGGGTCATCAAGACGCCAGACCGCCTCGGCCGGTCGGACGTCAGCTGGGAGACCGTCGTTGTCCAGTTGGCGGACGATGGCACCGGCGCGTTGCCGCTGATCCGGCACATCGTCCTCAATGACGCGAAATCCAGCAGCTACAAGCTGGCCCTGCTGCGCGTCGTCGCACGGGCTGCGGATGCCTCCCCCGGCCTCGCCATGGCCGACGGCGATGATGGTGTGGTTCTCCCCCTAGGGCTGATCGCCCTCTACTGGATCAGGATGTTCCTGCCGCTGATCGCGGCTGATTTGCCGCAGACGCCGACCAGCCGGAGCGGGACTGGGCTGGGCTTCGTCAAGGAACCCTTCCGACGGCTCGCTGGCACCGCGCCGCCCGAACTCCGGGTCGGCGCAGAGTTCCTGGGCGACACTGGCCAGGCGCTGGCCGGAGCCATCCGGGATGCGGCGAGGACGATCACCGAGATGCCCGCGCACTACATCACGTACCCAGGTAGCGACCGCCAAGTGTTCGGAGCCGTGACCCGGCGCGGCCCGCGCATCGGTGAACGGCTGGTGCTGGACGCAGCCTATCTGTGGTCGGTAGGCGAGTTCCGAATCCCATTGAACGTCTGGTATGCCCTGACGCGGCTGAACACTTGGATCGAGCCCGCGCTAACCATGGAGTGGACGCGGCTGATGCAGCAGTATCTGGCCCGTCAAGGTCGCTCCGTGGCTGAAGGCCATATCGCCGAGGCCCTTGCTTGGCTCGATCCCCAGCGTGGCACCGCAGAGGTCCGGCGTCTTACCGCCGCCATGTTCGATGCCGGGCAGCCGGTCTTCTGCGTGTGGACGGGCCGGAAGCTACGGCAGGAGAGGTTGGACATCGACCATTGCCTGCCGTTCTCCGCATGGCCGAACGCCGATCTCTGGAACCTGATGCCTGCCGACGCGCGCGTGAACCGGCACCAGAAAGTCGACCGGCTCATCAGCGCGGAGCTTTTGGACCGGTCGGCGGACCAAATCTCGAGTTGGTGGGAGCGAGCCTATCTGCAACGCGAGGATCTCCTTGCGCGCCGGTTTGGTCGGGAGGCGGCGGCGTCATTGCCGGTCGAGACGGCGTTAAACGGGCATGTTGGCCCAGCCCAAGTCCTGGAAGCGCTTGCAGCGAAACGGTTGATGCTCAGAGCGACGCAGCAACTGCCGGAATGGAGCGGCCCCCAAGCTGGTCCCTCGTCTTCTTCTGATTGGGAATCAGCATTGTAGTAATCTAACCCTACTCTAGGCCTTTAGGGTCATTGGGTACTGCTTGAACGGGGCGTTCCGGGTCATTGTCTTGTGGAGAGCAGGACAACGCTGGTCATGCTCCACCGGTGGATCTCATCGCTTCTGAATAGGTATAGAGGCGCTTACACGGTCGAATGTCGGGCCTGCACTCTACGATGTCATAGGAAAGTTTGTTGGCGGCTCTCTGCTGCGAAGGCATCACGACATCCCCCATCAACGGCTCCTCCTGTTGACCGGCGACCGTGTGGTCAGCAACGCTTTTGAGTTCATATCTATGCCCAATCGACCTAACGCTCGTTTTCCCCGCATCATCGCTCAGTTTTGTCGCCAGCGCGCTGCCGCTGCCTTCCCGCCTCGCGAAGTGGAAAGGCTCGAAGAATACCTCGTAGACTGCTTCAGGTCGGGAAAACGTCCGCCTATGGTTTCCACAGGATGGGCTTGGACCGAGATCGCTACCAAATGCGGGATCGAGCCAGAGCATCTGCGCGCCAAAAAGGAGTGCGTGGCGCCGCTGCTACTCGCGCTGAAACGCGAACTCGAACGGGCGCCGTACAGGGAGGCGCCTAAACCGATCTCCTCCTCTCAACCGACGACCGGTGCGGGGAGGCCAAGAAAGAATGGTACGGCGTCCGGGACGGGCAAAAGAACTGGTGAGGGAGCGGGGCGCGGTGAGATCAGAGATCCTATAATTGATCCTAAAACAGAGCATAATCCGACTGAATCGACCGGCGGTATCTCCAATAAAGTGCTCAGAAAGCGTACAGGTCCTAAGCGGAAGCTGCGTGTGCATTCACCGCCTGCTCTTTGGGATGCGTGGGAGGAGCCGGATGCCTTTCACGAGGCCTTGGACCTTCACATGCATCGTCACGGTGAAGGAAGCTACGCTCTGTGGGCATCCATCATCCAGCCGGGTGAATCCTTTCACCAGACTACCCTTTACGCTTGGCGTCGTGGGACGAAAGCCCCACGAAACGCTGAAAGCCTCGATATGCTCACGCGAATTGAAGCGCGATACCGGCTCCCATCAGGTTATTTCAAAGCCAAGCTACCGCATCCTTCGCGCTCTACCTCGGGTCTGTCGATGCCGGGCATCTCTACATCTGAGCGGCGCAGGCTCGCCTGGCACCTTCCGGACGACTTCGACGTCCGTCCTGAAACTGAGCAAGAGGAAATCCTGCAATGGGTGCGTGATAAGGTCATCTCGGGCTCTACGGACTACCGGCGCTTTCAAGCCGCTGCCATTAAGAACCGATACGGGGTGCGCTTCGCCTGCGGTTCATCTGCGCATCGACGAGAGGAGGCTGTTCACGCGGTGGACCTTGATGAAGACGATCCGCAAGCTGATCTCGACCCCGAACTCGCGGGCGGTGGCGTCAATGCGCCACCAGCGCTCGATGAGGAGATGGCGCGCCTAGTACAGTTCAAGACCTCCACGCTGACGACTATCGGCTATCAACGCAATGGCGTCTGGGGGGAAGAGACGGCAGCCCAGAAGGTCGAACACCTGGGCTTGCTATTCGGAGCGCTCGCCGCAAAGCCGACTGGCCCGGTCCAGGGCTTCGGCATGCGGCTGACCGACATGTCCTTCGCACACTTGGTCTTCCCGGCTGTGTGGGACTGGTACATCCAGTGGCGGGAGCGCCGACGTGGCTTCTATACCAACTGGGAAATCGACATGCTTCAGGTAGCTGCCGCACTCACCCGTGAAAAGACCGGGTGGTTGCGTCAGACGCCTGAATTGGCCAACAGGCTGAAGCCGATCAAGGGGTTGGTGTCGTTCCAGGAAATCGATCGCGCCCGGGCAGACTGGGGTGAGGCCTGTACCCAGTTGCATCAGCACGCGCTCATTCGGTCGAAGGAACTCGATCGGGTCGCTCGGGTCCATCGCGATCCCTTCGAGCCAATCCTGCCGGTACTGGAGGCCGATAGCCCACTCGCCGAATACAGGAAAATCGTCGACGAGATCATCCGGCTTATGCCTGATGAAAAGCGCTATCCGATCTCCGCCGCCGAATCTGTCCGATCAATCTTAATGCTTCGGCTTGGCCTCCACACCGGTCTGCGCCAGAAGAACCTGCGGCAACTGCTGGTTTGCCCACGCGGCCAAGTTCATTTGACTGAGCGCCAACTGGCCAATCGAAAATGCGGCGAACTCCGTTGGAATGACCGCGATGGCGCGTGGGAGCTTTTTATCCCTGCCTCTGCATTCAAGAACGCAACGTCCTCCTTCTTCGGGAAGAACCCTTTCCGGCTTCCGCTTCCCGACCTCAGCGGACTCTATGGCTTTATCGACGCCTACCTGGGGCGGCATCGAGGCAGGTTGCTCCGCAACGCACGCGATCCGGGCACGTTTTTCGTGAAAACCGTCAAGGCAACGTCGGCCGATCCCAGTTACAATCAGACGACCTTTTATGAGGCATGGCGCCTCACGATCCAGCGCTTTGGGATCTACAATCCCTACACCGGCCGCGGGGCGATCAAAGGCCTTCTCCCCCATGGTCCTCACAACGTTCGCGATGTGCTCGCCACGCACGTATTGAAGCAGACTGGATCTTACGAGCAGGCCAGCTATGCAATCCAGGACACGCCGGATGTGGTGGCAAAGCATTACGGGCGCTTCCTGCCAACGGACAAGGCCTCGCTCGCGGCACAGGTGCTGAACAAGGTATGGCAGGCAGCGTGACGACGACGGTCAGGCGACGAGTTCGTGATGAGTCACTGCGAGTTGCTCGATGAGGCCGCGCACGAGGAACCCTCCGTTCGCGAAATCGAACGGCGCATCTATACCGTGAATAGCTCGGTGATGATTCGGGCAGAGCAACACCATGTTGGACAGCGCATCCTCACCGCCGCGACCGAGCCAGCGGACACGGTGCGCCCCGCAGATCTCCGAATCAAGCCGTAGGAAGATCGCAATCCGTCACCATGTGCTTCCTATGGAAACGGAGACGTCACATGCGGTTCCTGCCGTCGGTGCAGTTCATCGAGCAGTCGCGAGTGGCCGACGAGTTCGTCGCGCCCGCGGCGGTGCTGGCCAACCGTCTGTTGGATGCCAAGGGCCTAGGCGGCCTGCCGCCGTGCAGCGTCAGCTATTTCATTGAGGAGCTTCATCGGCCGGGCGCTGCGATCGGTCTGCACAGCAAGGGCAGGGCAAACGTCCGGCTGAATCTCGCTTGGCTTGCCAAACTGGCGCAGCAAGAGACCGCTCCCGAGTGGGAAGTCGCCTTCGTCATCCTGCATGAATACGCCCATTTCGTCCTCGAACTTCTGGAGGCCCGGGAAGTCAGCCCCGGCGCAACGCGCCGACGTATCGAGGCCGGACACGCTGATTTTCTGCGCCGGATGAGCCACCTCGGGTGGCTCGCCGACCCGGTTTCGCGAAAACTCCTGTCCAACCACAACGCCATCGCCGAGGAGTGGTACTGCGACGCCTTCGCCTACTGGGTCGCGGGCACCTTGCCGGAGCCACACGCCGAGTTCTTTTACGAGCTTCTGGCAGGGGTGCGCTTCCCTCCGACCAGCTGAAGACCGAGTTTTGAGCATACCATAGTATGCTCGCAGGAGTTACATGGGCGTGGGTAATATCTCAAAAATAGGTTGAAACTGGGTCTGTGCTTTGACAGGCTGGACTACCTCTAATGGATAGTGCGCCAGCTACGGTCCCCAGCCATGCCAGCCTCCGCCGTCACCCAACCATCGGATGTCCCGCGGGGCACGGCATTCCCGTTCGATTTCACGGTGTCGGTAGACACAGCGATCTTCCCCAGGGAAGTCGTACTCCGCACCTGCTACGCCTTCACCGACAGGTGCCACTGTTGGCTCGAGTCAGAGGAGGGCGCACGCATCTTGGTCGGCTTCAGGCTTAAGGCCTCATCGGCTGACCCGGATGCCATCAGGGGCGAGTTCGGGAACGCGCTGATCGACTTCGGCCTGCGCGCCAGCATCGAGGAGAAGACACGAGCCGTCCGCGAAGCCATCGTCTCCGCAGCCCTGGCCGAGGCCAGCGTGCCCGCGCCTGCGAAGCGGTAAGAGGTCGGGTTGGCAGGGCGTCTTTCCTTTGCACCGCTGGCTGACTTCCAGTCGAAGGAACCGGGCTACCAACCGATGCCCTTTCGGTTCGCGCGCATCCCTGGCGTCGACGGAAAGGTGCTGGTTACGTCCGAGGTCGGCGAGTTCGAGTTCCTGGACGAGGTAGACTTCATGGCTTTCGCGGCCGGGACGCTGAGTCCGGCCACCGATACCTACGCAGACCTCCAAGGGAAGCATTTCCTTGCCGAGGGTGATTACTCGAGCACCCTCAGGATGGTCGCCGCGAAGTACCGAACCCGGAAGTCCTTCCTGAAGGGTGGACCGGCCCTTCACGTGTTCGTGGTGACCCTCCGGTGCGACCACAGCTGCCGATATTGCCAGGTCTCCAGGCAGACGGCAGACCAGGCACGATTCGACATGTCGGCCGAGACGGCCGCGGCGGCCATCGACCTGATGTTCCAGACGCCTTCGCCATCCCTGACGGTCGAGTTCCAGGGTGGCGAACCCCTTCTTGCGTTCCCGCGCATCCGGCAGATCGTGGAAGCGATTGAGGAGCGCAATCTGGTCGAGGGTCGCGCCATCACCTACTCGATGACGTCGACCCTGCATCAGGCCGACGGCGAGGTGCTGGAGTTCCTCCGGCGCCACGATTTCCAGCTTTCCACCTCGCTGGACGGTCCCGAGGCCTTGCACGATGCCAACCGGCCCCGGCCCGGCCGAGAGTCCCACCGGCGCACCCTGGACGGTATCGGCCGCGTCCGGGAGGCTCTGGGCGAGCGCAGCCTCTCGGCCCTGACGACGCTCACCCGTGAGAGCCTGAAGTACCCCGAGGCCATCGTAGACGAATATGTCCGCCTTGGGTTTCCGTCCATCTTCCTGCGGCCTCTCAGCCCGTTCGGTTTCGCCGCCAAGGCGGCGCAGCGGATTGGCTACGGGATGGAGGAGTTCCTGCCCTTCTACGAACGGGCGCTGGCCTACATCCTCGAGCTCAACCGCATGGGCGTTGCGATCCAGGAGGCGTACACGGGCTTCCTCCTCAGCCATATCCTGACGCCGTTTCCGACCGGCTACGTCGACCTGCGTTCGCCGACCGGCGCCGGTCTGGGCGCCCGGGTCTACAATTACGACGGTGGCGTCTACGCCTCCGATGAAGGTCGGATGCTGGCGGAGATGGGCGACCATAGCCTGCGGCTCGGCACCGTCCACGACAGCCATGCCGACCTGATGCGATCCGAGGGCATGCAGTTGCTGCTTGCCACCGGCGTCGCCGAGGCGCTGCCCGGCTGCTCCGATTGCGCCTTCCTGCCTTACTGCGGCGCTGACCCGGTCTTCAACCTGGCGCGCGAGGGTGACCCCGTCGGCCATCGGCCAACGAACGCCCACTGTGTCAAACACACCGGCCTGTTCCGGATCCTGTTCCGTTACCTGGCCGAAGCCGACCCGCACGTCGTGAGGACCTTCACGTCCTGGGTGACCCAGCGGCCGGTTCGGCGCCTGCCGGACGCGGAGGCCGCCTGATGCTTCCCCTTCACACACGGGCGGTGATCTCGGGTGACCTCTCCCGGCCGTTGCTGAAGGTCCTCGACCTCGCTGAGGCGTTGCGGGGAGACGTGCCTCATGAGCAGGTCGCCGTGCAGCTGGATGACGGTATCGACGTTGACACCGGCGTCCTGCGCGACCTGGGCTTCGCCGCTGTGATGCGGCCGGGTGCCACCGACATGCGGCCAGACGATGCCCTGCCGGTCATCTGCGGGCTGAGCAACATTGACGTCGTGAATCCCGGCGACGTCATCCGGGTGCGGCAGGACAGTGGGCAGCTGAGCGTGCTCTACCGACGCGGGGCGAACGCGAACTCCCTGTTCCTGACCGAACAATGCAACAGCCGCTGCCTGATGTGCAGCCAGCCGCCGCGCGACGAGGACGACCTCTGGCGGGTCAGAGAACTCCTGGACCTCATTCCGCTCATCGACCGGAATCTACCGCAACTGGGTTTCACCGGCGGCGAGCCGACGCTGCTCGGTCCGCTGCTGCCGGAGCTCATCCGCGCCTGTAAGGCGGCGCTGCCGCGAACCGGCCTGCATATCCTGACCAACGGGCGCAACTTCGCCGACCCGGCCGTCGCCGACAGCGTCCATGAGGCAGCCGGATGCACGACCTGGGCGATCCCGCTCTATGCCGACGTGCCCTCCCGACATGATCATGTCGTCCAGGCGGCGGGCGCCTTCGACGCGACGATCAACGGCATCTACAATCTGGCTGAACGCGGGCACGCGATCGAGATCCGCTTCGTTGTGCACGCGCAGACCCTGCCGCGCATGCAACGGTTCGCCGAGTTCATCTGGCGGAACATGCCCTTCGTCAGCCATGTCGCCTTCATGGGGCTGGAGCCGATGGGCTTCGCCAAGGTGAACCGGGACCTGTTGTGGGTCGACCCGGTGGACTATGGCCCGGCGCTGGCCGATGCGGCTTGGCGCCTCCAGGACCGTGGAATCACGACGTCGATCTACAACGTCCCGCTCTGCGTCCTGCCCAAAACTGCTTGGCCGCTGGCCCGTCAGAGCATCTCCGATTGGAAGAACGTCTACGACCCCGCCTGTGACGGCTGCTCTATGCGGTCGCGCTGCTGCGGGTTCTTCGCGTCGCATGGCCAGGCATGGCGAAGCCGAGGCGTCAAGGCATTCAGGTTCGATGAGGCAGCGGAATGAAGAGGAACTGGACCGACTACCTGAAGCAGGTGCTGGGGTGGACCGCCCCGACGGCGGCCACCCTGTCGAGTATCTGGTCGCCTGCGCAGGCTGGGCCGTTGCCGGTCCTGTTGCCCGAGGCGCACCCGTCGAACACCAGGTTTCAGCCGCTGACCTTCGTGATGCCGAACCGGATGGAAGGCCCGGAGATCTACATCGGTCACCGCAGCCATTCCAGCCATCGGAGCCACAGCAGCCATCGTTCGCACTACTCGAGCGCGGGCGGGTACACGTCACCATCCTATTCGGCGCCCGTCTATTCGCCTCCCCCACCTCCGCCTCCGGCGCCGGTCTACAACGCGCCCTCGACGGTGACGACGCCATCTTGGTCCAGCCCGTCGAAAACGACCGCTCCTTACCAGCCGTCCGCACCGGCGGCGGGCTCGAACTCGTCTGGAACCACGACGGCACCTCGCGCGAGTCAGCAGGACGCGATCGCGATGACGATGCGGGTGCAGGTCGAGCTCATGAGGCTCGGCTACTACAAGGGCAAGATCGATGGGAAGATGGGGCCAGGGACCAAGGAGGCGTTGCGTGCATTCCAGCACGCTGAGGGGCTGGCGGTCACGGGAGTGATGGATAACGCGACGTTGGCTAGGTTGGGGGTTGCCGGTTGACACCATAATGTTGGGATTCTTGGACATGGCATCGATTTGCAAGGCGGTAATAGGCGCGACATTCATCAGCTTGATAATGGTTGAATTATTGTCTCCGAGAATATCCCTTGCCAGGGGAGGTGGCGGGCATGGAGGGAGCGTTTCCGTCCACGGCTATACTCGTGGCAATGGAACGTATGTCGCACCGCACATGAGATCCGCTCCCAATGGTACCGCACTAGACAATTGGTCAACGCAAGGTAACATTAACCCGTATACAGGCGAACCGGGCCACAAGAAGCCGAATGGAAATGTTAGCACAGTAGATCCATCTTACGGAGATTCTATAGGTATCATCCCTCACATTTCAAATGTGCAAGCACCACCATATGTGCCGATTACAACCTGCATAGGAGGTGATCAGAACAAGGTGAGTGTTCGTGGAGAGGTCCTTCGTGAACTCCATAAGAACCAAATTGGTCAAAATATATACGCATATTTGCTGATATTGAAGACAAGTATCTGCCTTTATGCGTCGGATAATTACAATAATACGGTACAAAAGCAGAATCAAATAAGCATCCAATTGGTTGGGAGATTTGATTCTCGATTCAGAGAATATTTAATTGAGAAGGATGTAATTGTAACTGGCTCTCTGAAGACAGCAAACTCACCGCTTCATTTTACAGAAGTTGTAATTGATGTCGAGACGCTCACTGTATACGACAAAGCTGGTATACCCCAGGCTTCTGCATCTGCACCTATCCCGATCATACCCCCAGTTGCCGCTCCGTCCCCGGCTATAGTAGCATCGCCTACTTCAGCACCAATCCAAGCTCCTGTCCCCCAATCGACCGGCCATTCGGCGCGGAAATTCAATTGTAAGAAAGCAACCCTGCCTGTTGATTTTGTAATTTGTTCAGATCCCGCACTGATCGCACTCGTTGACGATCTGCAAAGCGCGTGGGAAGAGCTTCGCAGCAGTACCTCCTCTGCCCGATGGCCAGATGCCCTTGCTGCTCAACGTGCATGGATCAAAACATATCCGTTAACGTGTGGCGTTCCTGAAAAAGGAAAGCCCGCCTTGGAAATAATTGAGGCAACGAAGCCGTGCGTAGCGGCTTATATTTCTGATCGCATAAGGTTGCTAAATAAAGACGGTGTTAAGGGTCTTTTGGCTGGCGTGGATGCGGGTTTTCTTGACTGATAATGGCGCGGAACACTTTTTATATTCTATTATGCGCCATCATTCGCGGATGGCGCAATCAGGCTCCTTCGAGCGCTGGCCGCAGCGGCTGTCCGGTTCCCATTTAGATGTTTCAGGTCAGGTGGCAGGGCGGAGGACCGGCCATAGCCGCCGGGTGCGCCAGGAGACCGGTAAGGGTACAAAAATGGGAAATTGTACCCTAGTTATCGGTCAAGCGGCATCGGCTTGCCATGAAATCCACAAAGGCGCGTACGCGTGCAGGCAGGGGACTTGGACCTCCGAGATAGACAGCGTGGATGTCTTCGCTGCTGCCTGGATGCACATCCTCCAGCACCGGCATCAGCGCACCAGAAGCGATGTCGGCGTCCACCTGGAAGCGTGCCAGTCGCGCCAACCCGATGCCGCCCAGCGCGAGCAGGCGCGCGGCCTCCCCGTCGCTCGCTCGTGCGATGATGGGCGGCATGTGTTCTTGGATCTCGTTGTCGGTCCGGAAGGGCCAGCCGCCGATGGTCCGCGGGAAGGTCCAACCGATTCCCTTGTGCCGGGCAAGCTCGGCCGGGTGTCCCGGCGTCCCATGCCGCTCCAGGTAGGCAGGGGAGGCGACCACAACCATGCGGGTGCTCCCCAGCTTGCGGATCATCAGGCTGGAATGGCGCAGCGGCCCAGTCCGGATCGCGACATCGGCCTGCTCTTCCATCAGGTCGACCACCGCATCCGACAGCACGAGGTCGATGGTGACACCGGGATGGGCGGCCAGGAAATCGGGCACCAGCGGTATCAGGTAGCGCATGCCGAAGGGGACGTTACTATTGACGCGCAGGTGTCCACGCGGCGTTGCACCGGCCGAGGCTTCCCGCTCGGCCTCCTCCATCTCTCCCAGGATCCGCACTGCGCGGGCATAGAACGCCTGACCTTCCGGCGTCAGGCTAAGGCGGCGCGTCGACCGGTGGAGCAGCCGCGTGTCCAGTCGTGTCTCCAGCCGCATGATGAGCTTGCTGACGCCCGATGGCGTGAGGCCGCAGGCACGGGCCGCCGCCGTGAACCCGCCGAGATCGACGACCCGCGCGAAGACCTCCATCTCGGCCGCCCGGTTGACATCCATCCGCGTCACGACGATGACCCCGCGTCACAAGTCCTGAGACCAGAGGCAGCCTAATTCACAGCTGCTCCGTCGGCTATATCCTTGGCAGGCGGCCGCCCCCAACACCCGCCATAATTGGCGCGACCGCGACAGCCTCGATCAGGGAAGGATAAGACATGGAGTACCGGACACTCGGCGCCTCGGGCCTCAAGGTGCCCGCGCTCAGCTTCGGGACGGGCACCTTCGGCGGCAAGGGACCGCTGTTTTCGGCTTGGGGGAACAGCGACGTCGATGACGCCCGTCGGCTGATCGACATCTGCCTTGAAGCTGGCGTCACGCTCTTCGACACCGCCGATGTTTATTCCGACGGCGGCTCGGAAGAGGTGCTCGGCGCTGCCATCCGTGGGCGCCGCGACAAGGTGCTGATTTCGACCAAGACCGGGTTGCCCATGGGCGACGGGCCGAACGACGCGGGCGTCTCCCGTCATCGGCTGATCGGCGCCGTGGAGGCGGCGCTCCAGCGGCTCGGGACGGATTACATCGACCTGCTCCAGCTGCACGCCTTCGACGCCTTCACCCCGGTGGAGGAGGTTCTGCACACGCTGGACACGCTCGTCCGTGCCGGGAAGGTGCGTTACATCGGCGCCTCGAACTTCGCGGGCTGGCAGCTGATGAAGTCGCTCGCCATCGCCGACCGCCATGGCTGGCCGCGCCATGTCGTGCATCAGGTCTATTATTCGCTGACCGGGCGCGACTATGAATGGGAGCTGATGCCGCTTGGCCTCGACCAGAAGGTCGGCGCGCTGGTCTGGAGCCCGCTCGGCTGGGGCAGGCTGACCGGCAAAATCCGCCGTGGCCAGCCGATCCCGCAGGGCAGCCGCCTCCACGACACCGCCCAGTGGGGGCCGCCCGTCGACGAGGAGCGCCTCTACCGCATCGTCGACGCGCTCGACGCCGTGGCGGCCGAAACCGGGCGCAGCGTTCCCCAGGTCGCCATCGCCTGGCTGCTCGCGCGGCCGACCGTCTCCTCGGTGATCGTCGGCGCCCGCAACGAGGCGCAACTGCGGGACAATCTGGGTGCCGTCGGCTGGACGCTCGAGCCCGGGCAGATCACTCGTCTCGACGCGGCCAGCGACGTGATGCCCGCCTATCCCTATTACCCGTACCGCACGCAGGAAGGCTTCGCCCGGCTCAATCCGATGCCCATCTAAGGTAATGGGATGCTCCTGGCGGCGTATTCCGTCGGAACGGTAACGACAAGCACAGACCCCGCGATGCGCGTCCAGTGCGGATGCTCTCCAGCCGCCAACAGCAGCGCACCTGTGGTCACCGAAGCCCGCAGTCCAATCACGGCGATCAACCGGTGCTTGCTGTACCGACGACCAATCCGAGGATTTGCTCGCAAGGAATGTGCTGCATCCCTGTTGAGGTTGGGGCGCCCTCGCCAACCGCCTTTACCGAAAACAGTCGTCAGGAGCACCCCCATGTCCAAAGAAGCATTGAAGGATCTACTCATCGAGGAACTTCAGGACGCATACAGTTCCGAAACCCAGATCCTTGAGGCGCTGCCCGCGATGGCGGACGCGGCGTCATCTCCTCAGCTGAAGCAGGCATTTCAGACCCACCTCAAGGAGACAGATGGGCAGGTGAAGCGTCTGGAACAGATCTTCCAGATCCTCCAGGCCGACCCCGCGGGCAACACCTGCGAAGCCACCCAGGGGCTGATCGAGGAGGCCGAGGAGATCATGGAGCAGGGGCTCTCGCCGGAGGTTCTCGATGTCGCCCTGATCATGGCCGCACAGAAGGTCGAACATTACGAGATCGCCAGCTATGGCTCCCTCAGGACGCTGGCGGAGACGTGCGGGATGACGGATGTCGCCAAGCTGCTTGATGAGACCCTCAGCGAGGAAAAGGCGACGGATGAGAAGCTGACCCAGCTTGCCGAGGGCGAGGTCAATCAGCGCGCCTTCAAGGCGGCGTGACCGGTCGGCGGCGGCCGTGCTGATGCGCGGTCGCCGCTTGCCACCATGGTGCCCCCGCTCAGCGCAGGACGGCGAAAGGGTGCGCGCGTAGCCCATCGGCCTGTCTCGCGGTGGACGGATGACCGTAACCCGTGCGCTTGCTGATGTGCCCGGCCCCGCAGGCGTCTTCCTGTCGATGTCCTGCGATTGTCCAGCGACGTGACGACGCCAGGGGTAACTTGGACCGAGGCCTCGGTCTTGGAACAGGCCGCAACGATGCCATGCTGTCTTGACCGGACGGTAGGCCTTTCCGAAATCTGCATGCATAGCAAACCCGGAACACGGGCAACCATGTACGCGCTCCACCTCAATGAACAGGAGCTTCGTCGACACAAGCTCCGAAACGTAATGCAGTCCATCCTGCTGGTTGGGAGCCTGACCCTGCTTGCCGCGACCATCGGCTGGCTGCTCTTCGGACCGGCAGGGATCCTGTGGGTTATCCTCCTCATCGGAATGGCGCTGGCGTTCAGCCCATCCATTTCGCCTCAAGTCATCCTGAGGCTCTACGGAGCCCGCCGTCTTCGTCGATCCGAGCTTCCACAGGTCCAGGAGAGCCTCGCCGTATTGGCCCAGCAGGCTGGGCTGCCCAGCATCCCCGAATTGCATTACCTCGCGACGCCGGTGCCGAATGCGTTCGCCGTAGGCTCCGCGAGCAGCAGCGCCATCGTCCTGACGGATGGCCTCCTGAGGGTCATGAACCTGCGCGAACTCGTCGGCGTCCTGGCCCACGAGGTCAGCCATGTCCGGAACCATGACCTGTTCATCATGGGGCTGGCTGACATCATCAGCCGGGTCACGGGAGCCATGGCGACCACCGGCATCATCCTGCTGTTCTTCAGCCTGCCGTTGATGCTGGTGGAGCAGGAGGGATTTCCCTGGTTGCTGATCGCCCTGCTTCTTGGGGCACCCACCGTCAACACGCTCATCCAACTCACTCTGTCGCGAACGCGGGAGTTCGACGCCGACCTGGACGCGGCTGCGATCACCGGGGACCCTGCGGGCCTGGCCTCCGCCCTGGCCAAGCTCCAGCGGTACGATCTGGGCTTCTGGGAGCGCATGCTGTTCCCTGGTCGGAGGAATCCCCACCCGTCCGTGCTGCGCACCCATCCGGCTACCGAAGAGCGTATCGAGCGCCTTCTCTCGCTTCAACAGGTCGCATCCCTACAACCGGCTAATGAGGCACGGTCGATCACGCTTCCTGGTCACCTTGCGCCGCCCACCCATCGGCCGCGCTGGCGTGCGTCCGGGCTTTGGCATTGACCGCCGTCCTTTTCGTCTTCGCGCCATAAACCGAACAGCGCGGTCTTGTGCGGCCATGGCGCCGGGCTCAGGTGTGAACTGCTGGAACCCTGAAAGGATTCAGCCTTCGTCATGATCGACCTGCACCGGTCCGGCCCCTGCTGCCAGCACCCATTGGGGTGCGAGACGACGCGGGCGCAGAGACCGTGCTGACGTGGCTTCCAGATTTCGCGGCCTTTATCGAAACGCATGCGGACTGGGCTGGCGTCATCATCTTCCTGATGGCGTTCGCGGAGGGGCTGCCGCAGTTCCGCGAGCGGAGATCGGGCGTGATCATCAACGTCACGTCCGCCGTGACCGTCAAGCCATTGCACCTGTTGTCGGTCTACACGGCCAGCAAGGCGGCGGTAAACGCCTTCACCGAATCGCTGGCGCTGGAGTTGGAGCCTTTCGACGTGCGTGCGCACCTGGTGCTTCCGGGGCGGGCGCCGGAGACGTCGTTCGGCGAAAGCGCCCGTTCCCGCATCCTCATCCCCGAGCCGTATGCGCCTTTGGCGCAGAGCGTCTTCGTAGCTTGGCAACAGTCCACCACTGTCACTCGGGGACTCGACGTCGCGGAAGCGGTGTGGCGCGTAGCGAACGATCCATCCTGTCCGATGAGTCTTGCGGCCGGTGCGGATGCCGTGGCGCTCACTTCGCCAGCATGACCGTTTTCGCAAGTGCAGCTAGCCCGACGGTCGGGAATCCAGCACAATCCCGGCATGAGCGGGCAAGCCATCGCGTCATCGACGGAGTCCCTGGCCGGGCTGGTGGAGCGCGTGACCTTCCACAGCGCCGAGACCAGCTTCTGCGTGCTCCGGGTGAAGGTCCGCGGACATCGGGACTTGGTTGTCGTCGTTGGCCATGCGGCGATGATCTCGGCCGGGGAGTGGATCCAGGCGAGCGGTAGCTGGTTCAACGATCGCACCCACGGCCTCCAGTTCAAGACCACCTTCCTGAAGGCAACCCAGCCGACCACGCTCGAGGGCATCGAGAGATACCTGGGCTCCGGCATGATCAAGGGCATCGGTCCCGTCTACGCCAAGAAGCTGGTGAAGGCGTTCGGCGAGGCCGTGTTCGACGTCATCGAGGCCGAACCCGGTCGCCTGCGCGAGGTCACGGGCATCGGGCCCAGGCGGGCCGACCGCATCGTCAAAGGATGGGCCGACCAGCGGGCGATCAGGGAGATCATGCTGTTCCTGCACGCCAACGGCGTCGGGACCTCCAGGGCCGTCCGCATCTACAAGACCTACGGGCAGGAGGCCATCCAACTCATCACCGAAAACCCATACCGGCTGGCCAGGGACATCCGCGGGATCGGCTTCAAGACCGCTGATGCCATCGCGGCCAAGCTGGGCATCGAGAAGACGGCCATGGTCCGCGTCCGGGCGGGAATCGGCTATGCCCTGGCCGAGGCGATGGACGAGGGGCACTGCGGCCTGCCGGTGGAGGAACTGGAGAAGCTGGCCAGCGAACTCCTGGAAGTCAGCACCGATCTGGTGGCCGAGGCGCTGGCGGACGAGCTTCGTGACGGCACCGTCATAGCCGACCAGCTGGAGGGCAGGGACTGCGTCTTCCTGGCCGGGCTGTACCGGGCCGAGCAGGCCATCGCCGTCCGGCTGCGAAGGCTTGCGGCCGGGACGCTGCCCTGGCCCGCCATCGACATGGAGAAGGCGCTGGAGTGGGTGGCAGGGAAGACCGGACTGACGCTGGCGCCGAGCCAGCGGGAAGCTGTCCGGCTTGCCCTAGCTTCCAAGGTCATGGTCATCACCGGCGGCCCGGGCGTTGGCAAGACGACCTTGGTCAACTCCATCCTGAAGATCCTGGCCGCCAAGCACATCCGGATCCTGCTGTGCGCCCCGACCGGCCGGGCGGCCAAGCGACTCTCGGAGAGCACCGGTATGGAGGCCAGGACCATCCACCGGATGCTCGCCTTCGATCCGGCTGCCGGAGGCTTCAAGCACAATGAGGAGAACCGGCTGGAATGCGATCTGCTCGTCGTCGACGAGACGTCCATGGTGGACGTGCCGCTGATGAACGCGCTGCTGAAGGCGACCCCCGACAGGTCGGCCCTGATCCTGGTCGGCGATGTCGACCAGTTGCCATCGGTGGGGCCGGGGCAGGTGCTGGCCGACGTGATCGCATCGGGCGCCGTGCCCGTGGTGCGCCTGACCGAGGTTTTCCGGCAGGCGGCGGCCAGCCGCATCATCGTCAACGCGCACCGCATCAACCAGGGGCAGATGCCGGATCTGACACCCGTAGAGGGCTCGGACTTCTACTTCGTCGAGGCGGCGGAGCCCGAGGACGGCGTTCGCAAGCTCATCGAAGTCGTTCGGAACCGCATTCCGAAGCGCTTTGGCCTGGACCCCGTGCGCGATGTCCAGGTGCTCTGTCCGATGAACCGCGGAGGCCTCGGCGCCCGGTCGCTGAACGTGGAACTCCAGGCGGTCCTGAACCCACCGGGCGATGTCCGGGTCGAGCGCTTCGGCTGGACCTACTGCGTCGGCGACAAGGTGATGCAGACCGAGAACGACCACGAG
Organism: Azospirillum palustre; assembly: GCF_002573965.1. Lineage (NCBI taxonomy): Bacteria > Pseudomonadati > Pseudomonadota > Alphaproteobacteria > Rhodospirillales > Azospirillaceae > Azospirillum > Azospirillum palustre. Next base: position 131,465 of record NZ_PDKW01000039.1, read on the forward strand.
CGGGAGGTCTACAACGGGGACCTGGGAGTCATCACCGCGATGGATCCGGAGAACAGCGAACTGCTGATCGACTTCGACGGCCGGGAGGTCCCCTACGACTTCGGCGAACTGGACCGGGTGTCACTGGCCTACGCGACGACGATCCACAAGAGCCAGGGGTCCGAGTACCCAGCCGTCGTCATTCCGCTGGCGATGCAACATTGGACGATGCTCAGGCGCAATCTCGTCTACACCGGGGTCACCCGCGGGAAGAGGTTGGTCGTCATCGTGGGCCAAAGGAAGGCGATTGGAATGGCCGTGCGGGCACGGCAGGAGGGGCGCCGGTGGTCGAAGCTGAACGAATGGCTTCTGGAAAAATCGGCCTGACCGCTGCGGGAAGGTCTTCATCTTGCCCAAGGGTGGTACAGGCCTTGAACCCGTGAAAGCAAAGGGGGTGGCCGGTGCGCCAAGCGCGCACAACTCGAGAGTTGCCTAACCGTCAACGGTCCCTCTTTAGAGTCTATGATTTTACCGGTTTTCCCAAGATAATACATTGATATGAATGAAGAAAATTTACGCCGCGCCGCAGCATTCTGTTCTGCGGCCACCTTCCCCCCTGTCCAGCGAGCTTCAGTCACCGGCCCGACGAGGACTTCGTGCATCGGAATGTGTCGGGTTGCGGCCCAGTCGTCGATGCACAGACACGATCCTCCGGAGGAGGCTTTCCCAACGGGAGCAGAAGGTGGTCTCAGTCGAGCATGGTTGGAGTGCCCGGAGGTCGTCGCTGGTGGTCATCCAGTAGACCGGCATGGCGTAGCAGCATCGCCCAGACTTGATCATAGTCACCCCAGTTTGCCTTCTCAGGCGCTCGGCGCCACAAGCGAGCCACGCAATCCGGGCAGAGCGTTACGATTTCGAAAATTGACCACCAGTCCCGCCCATCCAGAGGATTGGGTCCGAACCATACTTGATCCGGGCGCCGACCGCAGCGTGCGCACCGGTCGACTCTGGGTCCGCCCCGGCATCGTGATGCCTTCTGTCGGCTGGGGAAGCTCATGGCGACGAGACCTCCTCGATCCAGGCGCTGGGCCATCCCGGACATCTCCTATTGGGCGTCCCAGCAGCGGCCGATAAATGCTGCTTTTCACAAGGTCCAGTGCCAAGCGCTCGTTTCCGGCCAAACGGACTGAGGCCTGATACACACCGGCCGGTCAGATCCGCATGCCGCTGACCAACGCGTCGATCTCCCTGCCGCCAACCGTCTCCCGATCGATCAACAGTTGGGCCACGGCATCCAGATCTTTGCGGCGAATGGTGATCAGGTCTTTGGCCTCGGCATAGGCGGTCGCCAACATAGCGGTGATGCGCCTGCCTAGGTCTGGGCGGGCAGTAAGCATCGCCGCCAATGCATCCGGTGTTGGCATGCCGCGCCAGAGCAGCCCATCTTCACCATCGTCAAGTCCATAGGCGTGTAGTGCCGAAACCGCCAGAGCAGTCGCCCGTGCCAAGTCACTGTCCGCGCTGCCACCCGCTCCAGCCGACACGTCGCCGAAGACCACCTCCTCGGCCGCACGACCGCCCAACAGCATTCGGAGCTCTCCGGCAATCTCCTTGCGTGTCATGAGACCCAGGTGCCTACGGTCGGACACGACACCACCTTGGGCATCTCCGGTTTCCCGGATCGAAGCGATGACCAAGGCGCCCGGACGCTCGACTGCCAGCACCAGTGCGTGCCCAGCCTCATGAATGGCGTAACGGTAGACCTCTTCGGTGGATCGGGCATGACGTGTCCCGCGGATCTCCTCCAGCAGGTCGTCTCCTGTCATTGCTCGGCTGCTATGACGGGCACGTCTCCGAGCACAGCGCACCCAGCGCTCGCAGTCAGCGCCGGTGCCGCCCAGGGCCAGCAACGCTGCGGCGGCAAGGTCGACGTTCGGAAGGTCACCACCAAGATGGTGCCGAAGGATCCTCTCCAGCGCTTCCTGGTTCGGTCGCGGAACAAGAATGGCTCGGTCAAGCCGCCCCGACCGGAGGATGGCTGGATCCATGCGATCCGGCGCGTTGCAGGCGCCGACCACGACAATGCCTTCACGTCCTCCGACACCGTCGAGCTCTTCAAGGAAGCCGTTTACGACCTGGGTGCTGTAATCCCTGTATTCATGCATGAAGGAAGCCCGATCACCGAACGAGTCGATCTCGTCGATGAACAGGATGCTCGGAGCCATGGCGCGCGCCTCGTTGAAGGTCGCACGCATCGCCTTGAGCATGTCGCCCAAGTGTCCAGCTGCCTGCCACAGGTACAAGGAACCGCAGATCAGCGGAACGCCACACGTCCCTGCCAGAGCCCTTGCGAAAGTCGTCTTGCCTGTGCCGGGTGGACCGAACAGCAGGGCGCCACGGTCGACTGTCGACCAAGCTAGACAACCGCGCCGGAATTCCGCGAGATCGCGCGCCAGCGCTGTTCCCCAGGCGACCGCCTCATCCATTCCATGCATCTGGTCCAGGGTCAGCTGAGGACGAAGATTGGCCTTGCGCTCGAGAAGCCGCAGCAAGCGAGCCGCATAGGCATCCGCGTTCCGGTCGGGGCGCCAAGCTAAACGCAGGTCCTCAATGGTGATCAAGCTGTGCAGTCGATCGGGGATCTCAACCGATGGACGACAGCCGGTCAGCATGCCGACCACCATGGTCAAAGCCTCTCTGTCCATCTGTGGGACAACGACACGAATTTCGGCGACCTGGATCAGGGCACGTGGAAGGTGTCGTTCGGGCGACTGGCTAAATCCTACGACCGAGCATCCTGCACCGAGAATCGCTGATACCCCCTCGTTCCCCACATCCGGCCGATGATGCTTCTCAGTACCGTCGCGGCTGTATGCCACCCAGCAGGAGCCCTCGAATGGCTCCCAACCGAATGACCGCTTTAAGGCATCACCGGTTGCGCCTCTGATTAGATCCGGCCAGACCAGTTCGCCCCAGACTATAGATATGAGATCAACCCACTCAGCCGCGGGAACCTCGACAATCACGGCCATGGGCTCGTTGGCCGCCAATATTTCCTTCTGCTGCGGTGCAGCGTCCAGCGCGCGGCGGAGGAGTTCGAAAGCCGCTGCCTCTGCTGGGTCGTCAGGCGTTTCGTCGCGGACCGCGGCATCCAAGCCTGAATCCATCACCGTGGGGCCATGGAGCTTCGTGGTGAATCCGCTGCTCATGTCGCTCGTTGGAGCCATGGAGTTGTCTTTCGAGCCGGTTGGAACGTTGGCAAGCTGGTCAGTTCAATTCCTCAAGGACTTCGATAAGCGCGCGGGGCACCGGCAGGAACTGCCCGCAGGACAGCGTCACCAGACGACGGGTTCCGTCCTCATACAGTTCGCTCAAGAGCTACGAACTGTCTGCCTGACCCTGATCCCTCCCCCATGTCGGCTTCGGGATAATGTTCCTGCTTTGTTCCATCAGCAACCAAGTTTTGGAAAGTGCTGCCGAGCAACGGTACGGCTTCAGCCGCCTGCCAAGCCAAGTTTTCGGCTTTTTCGCCGAACAGGGTGCCGCGAAATTCCTGAGCCTCCGCTTTGTGGCGGCTGTTCAAGGCGAGTGCCTACCTTGGCTCTATAACCAGCATGCTGAACCGGGCGACCAGGGCGAACATCTGGCAGAAACCGGTTCTGGCGTTCATCTCAACGCGCTCGGCGTATCGGTCACGGCGGGCGTCTGAAACACGCTGTTCGGCTAGACGCTGCTGCCGGTGATCGCCGCTGCCACGATGGCGTTCAACTCAGTATCCGTGGTTGGCAACGCCCTGCGGCTGCGCAGAACCCGCCTGTGACCCAAATCGAGAGTGGGCGCTATTCGAGTTCAGGATCTTCGGATAGGGCACGTCGGACGCCTTCTCCGCCTGACTTGCTGTGGGTAAGAAACAGAACACCGCCCTTGATAAGGGCATGGCCAAGGGCTTCAAGAGTTGAAGCGCGCGGGTTTACCGCCTCGTCTTCGATGAGTTGGAGCGTTTTGCTCGAAACACTGGCCCTGGACGCGAGTTCGGTCCGAGACCATCCGAGCAACCCGCGCCCGGCCCGGATCTGGCTAGCGCTCGGCAACATGCGCCTAAAGATTCCCAGTTGTGACTGAATGTCCAACGGAAGATGCAGGCACACCAAATAGGTTCTCCCAAAAGAACTAATCTTCTTATATAAGAAGATTCATGCTTGCTTGAGCCTGTTTCGAAGCGGTACATAGGTTTGTCGCGGAGAGAAGGCATGCGACTCGGCACCGGCGTCCACCAATTGATGGGGGTGATGTTGGGAAGCTCTCGGTACAGCAAGTACATTCAGAGCCCGGCGTGGTCGACCAACCCAGCCCGGTTAGCCGAGCTCAGGCTGTCTGGTGGCCGTTGTCGGCTCTGTAACCGGCGAGAAAGATTGACGGTGCACCACCGGACGTACGTTCGACTTGGACAGGAGAGTGTTTCTGACCTCACGACGCTCTGCTACGACTGTCATGAGATGGTTACGGCAGAGCTACGCAAGAGGAAATATTCGAGAAAGAGACTGCCGCCCATCATTCCTGTCGGCGCTCCCATGGAGCGTCAGCTGATCGACAGCACCTCTGGATGGCGCCATGTTGTTCTCTGAAACCTTGCGTTTCCGCCTTTGCGGAGTTGCGCCGCTGTTGATGCGCAACAGTCGCCTTGTCGATCCTCTGGACGACTACTCACGCGAGATCTCGGCTATCGCGGGAAAGCGACACAAGACGATCAGCGACCATGAACGCTTGGCCCAAGTCGAATGGCACGGCAGTGTCTGGGTGGATGATGGGCGACCGTGTATCCCCGCGCATGTCATCGAGGGGATGATCGCTGCCGCGGCCCGCACCCGGAAGCGCGGTGGGCACGCCCGGTCAGGCCTCATCTGCACGGCCAATGCGCCGCTCGTTTACGAAGGGCCAAGCACGCTGGACGATCTCTGGAAAGATCCCAGGTTCCAGTTGCGCATGCCCGTTCGGACGCCAAAAGGGCGTGTAATGCGTACTCGACCGGCGTTTCCGAATTGGCAAGCGATTATAGAAATCAAATTCCTTCCCTCAGTTGTTGACACGAATTCTGTTGAAGAGTGGCTGAAATTAGGAGGCGATCTCCTCGGTATTGGAGATTTCCGCCCCCGCTATGGCCGGTTTTCTGTAGAGGCCGTGGCGAATACAGAAATTGTAAGCTCGGATCCGGCAGGGCGTGTTCTGGCATGTCAAGCCTCGGCGAGGCAGGGCTCGGCTATCTCAGAGGGGGAGGTGCCTGTCACCTCCCCCTCTTGCCGCCCTCAGGTGAAAAACACCAAAGCCTTACCAGAGCATGTGCAGCAGAAAGAAACCACGCCTCAAGAACAATCCTGACTTGATCGGGTTCTGAACCCTTGTCGTAGATCAGCAGGCTGTCGGAGGTCGTGCCCAACACGCACGCGATCATGACCAAGGTTTCTAAGTCTGGAGCATGGACATCTTGAAGCAATTAGTCGCGCGTAGGATGCGGGATGCTTAAAAAATTCCGGGCTGTATATCTGTGATGCCCTCCTCACAACATGCAGCTTTCGGTTTGTATAGGTTCGGATGGCGAGTTTTCGGAGTTGTCGAAAATTGGGTTAACTTCCCGATACCTTGAGGCTGCAACAGCACGGTCGCTGAAGAGCCAATTTTGCGGCCCGCTTAGCGCCGTCCCTCGGTGTCCGTCAGGATCAGATAACCGGCAGCAGTTTATTCTCGACCATTTCCATCGGATGCTCTCCTGTCGACATGTTGAGCGGGACATCAGAGGTCCGGGCGGCAGCCGACGGGCAGGACATGGCCGAGCTTGGTCAGCATTTCCACCAGGGTTCCGTCGGCGGAGGTGCGCAGGAGCCTCCCCGGTATGGATGGCGCGCCATCATGCATTCGATATGGTCTCAGGCGTTAGCTTCATTCCTGCCGGTGACCGGCTCGTCACCCGCAAATGCGAGAACTCTAGCATGCTTACTGCACTGTCAACGCTTTTTACGAACAGATGCACATCTTTAAGTCTACATTTTTGTTGTGATGATATGCTTGATAGGTGTACCTCGGCCGGGCGATAATACTCCATGCGCGCATTGCGCGCTGGAGGGAATGCGCCGCTAAGGGGGCTGACTTGAAGTACACGGATTTGTCGCACGAGCAATTGGTCAACTTACTCGTGAAACGCGATGCACAGAGCAAGCTCGGGTTGGTTTGGGAGCGCAGGGACCATCTGCCGGACTCCGCCATGAACGCTGACTTCGTGACGATGAACCTCGCCGATTCTGATAGTTGTGCTGGAGGCGCGCCATACCGGAACCTGATCATTGAAGGGGACAATTACGACGCCCTTCGCTGGCTGAGGATGACCCACACCGGCCGGATCAAGGTCATCTACATCGACCCCCCGTACAACACCGGCAACAAGGATTGGGTCTACAACGATGACTTCGGCTGCCCCGATGACCGGTACCCGCAATCGACCTGGCTGGAGTGGCTTTACCAGCGTCTAATGCTGGCTCGTGACCTTCTGACCGAGGACGGTGTCGTTCTCGTCTCTATCAGCGACGATAACCGGTCGAAGCTGGATCTGCTGATGGAAGAGGTCTTCCCCGGAATGCGCAAGGGGAGCTTCGTTTGGCGCTCACGCATCGGCGGGAACGATGCCGGAGATTGCTATTTCTCGGTCAACCACGAGCACGTCCTAGTTTACGGCGGTCCGAAGTTCCGCTTCGGGGGCAACCGGAAGGCACTCGCGCATTATTCCAATTCGGACAACGACCCGCGAGGCGACTGGTTCGCCGACAACCTGACGGTCTCCGTCAAGTACACCGATAAGCGCGCGGGCAACGCTTACTATCCACTTCACGATCCCAAGACGGGCATCTGGTATCCCTGCAATCCGAACGGTGTCTGGCGTTTCGGGAGTAAGCATTTCCTGAAGAAGGGGCAGAAGCTCAAGAAGGCGTCGATGGAGGATCTGATTGCCGATAACAAGGTGATCTTTCCCGTTGGTGAGCGCACAGCCGTCTGGAATACGATGGACGAACTTCTCGACGCCATCGACCGTCGTGACGTGCCGTTCCGTGGGGGTGTCCCGGTACTCCGTCAGGGATTGCCAAACCTTGAATTCTGGGTCGGCAAAACTGTCGGCTGGGGCAGCCCCAAATACCGGCGCCACAAGTCCGAGCTCAAGTCGGAGTTCAGCCCAGTCTCCAGCTGGGTTCGCACGAAGGTGGATGAGCACGGTGCTGAAGTCGGTTTGATCGAATTGTCCTCGCTCATGGGCGAAGAGGGAACGACGCTCCTGAACAAGATGTTCGGCGAGAAGGTGTTCGATTATCCAAAACCGCTGTCGTTGATGACCGACCTGCTGAAGCAGGTGGCATCCGACGGGGACATCGTGCTCGACTTCTTCGCCGGGTCGGGTACGACCGGCCATGCTTTATTGGCTCTAAACGCTGAGGATGGTGACGACCGTCGGTTCATCCTGGTCTCCTCGCGCGAGAAAACTGGTGAAGACCCCAATCGAAACCTTTGCCGCGATGTCTGCGCTGCCCGGATCCGGAAGGTCATCGGGGGCTTCAACGGCACCGAGGGACTCGGCGGAGACTTCGCGTACCTGCGAGCCGAGCGAATCGCCTTAGAGGACATTGCTTACGATTTCACCCCGGAACAGATCTGGGTTTCCATCCTGGCGATGCATGACCTGCCCATCGTGCCGCTCGACACGGGCAGGGTGGTCAACGCTGCCATCACCGACGACCGGGTGGCGGTTGCCTACTGTAATAAGTTCACCCAAGAGGCCGAGGATATGTTGCGCCGCCTCGCGGCCGACCACAGCGTCTTTGTCTACACCTGGACGCCAGGCCTCGTCGTAGATGCGTTCCGTGGCAGCAACAGCATCGAAGTCCGAGCGGTGCCGGACGAGTTCATGAAGAGGTTCCACGCATGACCGCCGAAGCCGCTATCGCCTCCCTTGTCGGAGGACCGTCCCTGCTGCCGCTCCGGAAATTTCAGACGAAAGCGTCGGATACCATTTTGAACGTCGTGCGCGACACCGCAGCGAAAATGGAGGCTGCTCGCGACCGGCGCCGGGACATCGCCAAGGCGCAGGGTGTCACCCTTCTGCGGGCGCCAACAGGCAGCGGGAAGACCCTCACTGTCGGCCGGACCCTGGAACGCATGGTAGGCGGGCTGCCCCGAAAGACTTGCTGGTTCTGGTTCACACCGTATTCCGGCTTGGTCACGCAGACGCAAGACGCGTTGCGCTCGCAGTGCCGCAGCATTCGGATGCGTGACCTGAAGACCGACCGTCACCTCAAGGTAACCAAAGATGGCGATGTCTTCATTGCGACTTGGGCCAGCGTAGCATCCGCGAAGAAGGACGCGAAGAAGGCCCGGAGGAACCTGGAGACGCTGGCGGGCGTCGATCTGTTCATCGCCGCCCTCCGCGCCGATGGCTGGTACATCGGCGTGGTCATCGACGAGGCTCACCTCAACTTCGGTACCGGTGCGCGACGGGCGGCGGAGTTCTACCTCGACGTTCTCCAGCCGGACTTCACGATCCTTGCGACCGCGACGCCCCGGGACGAGGAGCTCGAGCGATTCGCGAAGATCGCACGCATCGGCACGCCGAATCGCGTAGAGGTCGGCCGGGAGGAGGTCGTTCGGGCTTGCCTCAACAAGCCTGGCGTCCGCGCGGTCCACTTCCGGGCCGAGGAGAAGGACAAGAACCTGTTCGACATGGAAGAGGTCGCCATCTACGCCGGATGGGAACGACACTTGGCCATCAAGCGCGCTTTAAAGGACGAGGGTGTCGATCTCACCCCGTTGCTGCTGATCCAGGTCGAGAACGACAAGGAGGGGGAGGACGACCGGGTCAAGCAGGTCGTCACCTTCCTGAAGACGCTGAAGGTTCCCGATTCGGCAATCGGTTGGCACACCTCGAGTGAGCCGGACCCTTACTTCCATACGTTGGCCTACGACGAAACCAAGGAAGTTCTGATCTTCAAAATGGCGGCCGCGACGGGCTTCGACGCCCCGCGCGCTTGGACGCTGGTGTCGCTGCGCAAATCGGTGGGCGAGGAGTTCGGCCTTCAGGTTCTTGGGCGCATTATGCGCGTCCACCCCCGGGTTCAGCACCTGCACGCCTTCGCGTCGGAACCGCCTCGTCTGCCGAACCATATCCTAGATCATGGCTACGTGTTCCTCGCCAACCCAGACCAGCAGGTTGCGATGACTGCGGCGGCCGAGGAACTCAAGACCATTCAGGACAGCATCGAAACGGTCACCGACAACGTCGTGGTTGTTGACTTCGGGTCGTCGAAGGCGGCCCTGTTCGATCCGCGGTCCGGCTTCGCGGAACTCCTGATTCCGCCCACACCGGCTTCAGGAGACAAAGGCGCCCAGGAAGCCGCAAGTGCCCACGAAGACGTTCATGAAGAGCCCGAGTCCACATCGGACCCCGAATCGTCGGGCAGACACGCCAAGGAAACGGTGCAACGCGCGGCGGCGCTCCGGGTCCAGTCGGCGCTCGACTTCATTCTCGAGGCTCCCGAGCCGTCCCTCGCTCGCAGCGCCGGGAAGGAGAGGCTGTCCAGCGCCGATCCTGGCACTTCGAGTTTCAAGGTGCATCGCTATCCTCTGCGGACTGACATCACGTTTCCCCGGCGCCTCTCGCGCGAGGTGAAACCGCGCACAATGGACGGGTTGGTGGCCTGCATCGCCGAGCGCATTCAGATCGACGATGCCGTCGTGAACCTTGTGAACCGTACCAAGGGCAAGGTGGTCGTGACCGAGGAGGAAGTCTTCGGCCACGAGGTGTTGGTCGGGACACAGAGCGTTCCCATTTCCAATGTCCGGATCGCTCAAGAAGCCCAGATGGCCTTCCGGTTCAATGATGGCATCGACGAGCGCGAACTCAGGCCTGCATTGGTCAATCGCCTCCGGCGTGAGCTCGATGACCGAGGGCAAGAGGTCGAGGAGAAGGACCTGCGCAGGGCGGTGAATCTCATCGCAATGACCCGGCCGTCTCTCCTCCACGACGCTTGCCGGTCCTGTCTCGCCAGCGTGGTCGAGATCCATCAGGACGTCGACATTCCCGATCACATCGAAGCAATGGGCACTCTGCAACGATCGGCAAAGTCCGTGTATGGGGTGTTTCCGTCGACTATGAACCGTGAGGAGCGGGCGTTCGCCGATTTGCTGGATGCTGACACGACCGGGACGGTCTTGTGGTGGCTGCGCAACGTTGAAAATACCCGCTGGGCGGTTTCCATCGTCCTGCCGAATGGACGGCTGCACTACCCGGACTTTGTCATCGGGGTGGATGCTCGGCGGAAGTCGGAGGACAACATCGCGCTGGCCGAGGTGAAGGACGATGGCAGGACTGGACGCTTGTTCAGCCGCGGGAACACCGACAAGGTTCGATCCGAGCACGCTCGCTACAAGTCCGCCCTGATGGTCTACAGGGACGAAGTTGGCGACTGGATTAAGGCCGTATACCGTGCCGACATTGAGCGGCTGGCCGATGGGGAGCGATTCAAAATCAGCGACCTCGTTTACACCCAGTGAGCGCATTACCCTTGAGATGCCTCCTCGAGGAGGCATCTCTTTCCGCTTATTCGACACGTGGCTTTGGGGTTGGTGACTCGGGCGCGGCGGCCGGGAGCGGTGGCGGTGCAGGCGGCTTCAATGATGGTGTGCAGGTTCTCGGCCATACGCTGGCGTTCACTCGTGCGCATCGGCAGGTCGGCTTCAATAAGGCTGCGTACGAAGGTGGCCTAGCGCTCGCGCAGGGTGCTCTGGCGACCGATCTGAAGTTCCAGGAGGCTTTTCATCATGGCGACCTCCCGGCTCGTGCGCTCGGTGACATTCTGGTACTCCGACATCGCTCTCTCCGTCGTGGATGGTGACGGTGGAAGCATGAAGCTGGGCGTCACATCCTGTGGGTTTGCGTTCAATGATTGGTTGCGCAAAATATCAACGAACCAAAAGCGCAGCGTGAAACGAACCCTTGGTGGCAAGAGCGCTCAGCGCGAGGGACGGGATGCATGAGGCGGCAAACGCACATATTAGGTATCAACGATCTTCCCGGCGGCAGGTCAGCCGATCCAGAATAAAGGAGGAAACGTAGGGAGGGCACTATGAGCAGGAAACGTCCAAACCAACTGCTGGTACGGTTGGGAGCTTGCCGACTGCTAGTCGAGATGGGACAACTGAGGGCTCTTGAAGTCTCAATGTCCCGTGCCCCGGTGTCGGAAGCAGCCGGTTCGAGCGATCCAGTAGTCCAGGAACTCGCCACACATCTACAGACCGCCCTTGCCGAGGGCAGAGAACATGAAGCCGTTCATGGGGCTGGCAGCTGGGTGAAGCCTGACCATCCGGTTAACCAAAAAGCAGACCGTTTGGTCGATTGGTTGAAGAAGGACAAGCTGTGCCCGAAATCTCAGCTGCCTTGCTGCCCTCCGGACTTAGATAGGACTCATCTCATTCCTAATGTAGGAAAGAGCGGCAGTGACCTCTTCAAGAGTTCTGTATCGGTCGGGCGTGACGGTCCCCTCGTTAGTCAGCAGGAACATTTCTTTAGGGAAGTTTCTGGAGAAAGATCGGAGCGGCACCCGCCAGCACTGTAAATCGTCGGCTGGATCTGTCATGCCTTCTGAGAAACCAGCGGCATAAAAGTTGTCTGGCAGCAAACGTGAGAAAGCGTCTGCTTCATTGCCGTGAAGCTGTTGATTGAGCCAAAGCTCATGATCATGAATTAGGGCTCCGGCCGCTTCAAATGGGGTGGGATAGGGGCCTAGCAGATTTCCCGACATGCCTCGGCAGAACCATGCCTCGCTGTCTCCTAGAAGTATGCTCCACCCGCGCCCGACTGTCGGTATTTCGAACGATGTGCCCATTCTTCAACTCCTTGCTGTGGGGGTGGGATGCTGCCCTTATACGCGTACAATGGCAAGGAGCTGTTGGCTCCTTTCTAGTGCAGCCGTGGACATGCAGGTGTGGACGACGGCTTGTGTCTTGCCTGCTGAGAAGGAATCCTTGAGTAAGGCCCTGGAAGGGGCTCCTCTACCAAGAGATCGCCGACATGCAACGAAAAATTTTGAATCCTTATGCCTTTAAGTCTGCGTCGATTATCGCCTACGGAGCGCTCGGCCCCTATGTGGAAAGCCCCGGCGATGAGTACGTGGCTGCCATGGGGGAGGCCTCGGGGATGCAACGTCTGGCGTCTGTGAAGTTGGCGCTAGAGGCCGACCCGGACAACATCGAGGCACTGGTTGCCAAAGCCGAGTACATCACCTCGGACAAGGAATGCAGGCTTGAGGTGCTGAAGCGCGCCGTTAAGGTCGGCAGCAGGCTTTGGACGCCGGTCGAGAAGGAATACGGCAGGGAAATGTCCTGGTGGGATTTCCCGGGCACGCGGCCGTACATGCGGGCGATCTACGCGTTGGGGCAGGCCTGCGAGGAAGCCGGTGACCTGGCGACGGCCCGGCATTGCTACGAGAGCCTGGTCCGCATGAACGAACGCGATCCGATGGGTGCGCGGTTCGCCATCGAACGGATGCCGGTCGTGCAGGGGACTTCGCCGCGAGCTTGATACTTGGCCGACGCTGACTGTTCGGCGTGACAACTCATTTCGAGGCCGCAGATTGTACCCCTTGTGGCGCCGAACGCTCCGGCGCCGTGTGCTGCGTTCCGCCCGACGGTCGCGAGCGCGTTCAAAACCCAGGAGTCTCATTAATTCTGTCGCGTTGTCTCACTATCTCTGTCGTTGTCTCATTAATCATGTCGCGGGACACCCATGCCGGCCTGTGGCCGAAAAGATACATCCGATATCGGAAATGTAATGGTGACAATGTTCCATTTGACCCCGCTGATTTCGTCTCCATAATCCTGATTGTCTCGATTGTTCGAGCGTTGTGCGCCAGATTATGGAGGATCCGATGCGCCAGACCGATGTGACCCGCAGTTCCGGCCTTTACACGGCAGCTCAGAGCGCCGTTCCGGCCGCCAACCGCGTCACCCGTGTCGCCCGCCGTCCCCTCTGGCGGTTGCTCGACGTGTTGTTTTCCGCGATGGAACGGCGCAAACAACGTCAGGCATTGATGGGGCTCGACGACTATCTGCTGAAGGACATCGGAATCAGCCGGTCCGAGGCGGAGCAGGAGGTGTCGAAGCCGTTCTGGCGGGGATGAGACGATGGCCGGCAAATCCATTCAGGGACAATCCGTTCAAATCGACTATGCGGTCGAACCGGAGCTGAGCGCGGACGCGTTCATCGACGTTCTGGAACGCTCCGGGCTGGCGGAACGCCGGCCCGTGGGCGACCGCCCCCGGGTGGAGGCGATGCTGCGCAACGCCGGCCTGATCATCACCGCAAGGCACGAAGGCCGGCTGGTCGGCGTCGCCCGTTCGATCACCGACTTCGTCTATTGCTGCTACCTGTCCGATCTCGCCGTCGACCGTGCCCTGCAGGGGCACGGCATCGGCAAGGAACTGATGCGCCGCACCCGCGACGCGGTGGGACCGGGCACCATGTGCCTGCTGCTGTCCGCACCCAAGGCCATCAGCTTCTACGAGCAGGCCGGGCTGAAGCGGCACGAGCAGGCCTTCCTGTTCACCGATCTGGAATAAGACCCCGGACGAAGACACCGGGGGGAGGGGGAGCACCGCCGCCATGCCCGATATCATGAGCAACAGCGCCGTGGCCGACAGCACAATCGACACTGCCGGCCTCGCCATCTCCTATGCCGACGTGGCGGGAGCGGCGGAGCGGATCGCCGGCGTCGCCCATCGCACGCCGGTGCTGACCAGCCGCACCGCCGACACGCTGACCGGCGGCGAGCTGCTGTTCAAGTGCGAGAATTTCCAGCGCACCGGCGCCTTCAAGATCCGCGGCGCCTACAATGCGGTGTCGCGCTTCACCCCGGTGCAGCGCGCGCTGGGTGTCGTCGCCTATTCGTCGGGCAACCATGCCCAGGCGCTGGCGCTGGCGGCGTCGATGCTGAAGGTGAAGTCCACCATCGTCATGCCTGAGGACGCCCCGGCGGCCAAGCTGGCGGCGACGCGCGGCTATGGCGCCGACGTGGTGCTGTACGACCGCTATGCCGAGCCGCCTGACGCCGCCGTCGCCCGCGTGCTGGAGGAGCGGGGCGGCGTGCTGATCCCGCCCTTCGACCATCCGCATGTGATGGCCGGCCAGGGCACCGTCGCCAAGGAGCTGATCGAGGAGGCGGGACGGACAGGCGGGCCGCTCGACCTGCTGGTGGTGCCGACCGGCGGCGGCGGGCTGCTGTCCGGCTGCGTCATCGCCGCCAAGACGCTGAACCCCGGCTGCCGCGTCGTCGGGGTCGAGCCGGAAGCCGGCAACGACGCCCAGCAGAGCCTGCGCAGCGGCGCCATCGTCCGCATCGAGGCGCCCAAGACCATCGCCGACGGCGCCCAGAGCCGTGCGGTCGGCCAGCTGACCTTCCCGGTGATCCAGCGGCTGGTTGACGACATCGTGACCGTCACCGACGACCAGCTGGTCGAGTCGATGCGCTTCTTCGCCAGCCGGATGAAGATGATGGTCGAGCCGACCGGCTGCCTCGCCGCCGCCGCGGTGATGTCCGGCAAGTTTGACGTGCGTGGCAAGCGTGTCGGCATCGTCGTCACCGGCGGCAACGTCGACCTCGCCCGCTTCGCCGCGCTGGTAGCGGGCTGAGTTTCCTCCTCTTTCCGGGAACCGAGTTCCCCCAAGACGTAAGGGATCCCCATTCATGACCGGGAAAGCCATGCGCCTGCCCATCTATCAGGTCGATGCCTTCACCGACCGCGTCTTCGCCGGCAACCCGGCGGCGGTGGTGCCGCTGGAGTCCTGGCTGCCCGATGCGCAGCTCCAGGCCATCGCGGCGGAGAACAATCTGGCGGAGACCGCCTTCTTCATCCGCAGCGGCACGGAGTTCGAACTGCGCTGGTTCACCCCGGCGGTGGAGGTCGAACTGTGCGGCCATGCCACGCTGGCGACCGCCTTCGTCATCTCCACCATCCTGGAGCCGGGCCGCGCGCGCATGGACTTCGCCACCCGGCAGGCCGGCACGCTGACGGTCACCCGCGACGGCGACCGCTACACGCTGGACTTCCCCAACCGCCCGCCCCAGCCGGCGGAGAGCCCCGACCCCACCCTGCTGGCGGCGCTGGGCGGACCGGCCCCGGTCGCGATCCTGAGCGGGCGCGACTATCTGGTGGTCTACGAGTCGGCCGACGCGGTGCGGGCGCTGACGCCGGACATGGCGCTGCTGTCGAAGCTGGACATGTGGGCGGTCTGCGTCACTGCCCCCGGCGATGCCTCGGGAGAGGACGGGGTCGATTTCGTGTCGCGGCTGTTCGCCCCGGCCCAGGGCATTCCGGAGGACCCGGTCACCGGCTCCACCCACTGCATGCTGACGCCCTATTGGGCGGAGCGGCTGGGCAAGACGGTGCTGAAGGCCCGTCAGGTCTCGGCCCGCGGCGGCGAGCTGCTGTGCGAACTGGCCGGCGACCGGGTGAAGATCGGCGGGCAGGCGGTGCTGTATCTCGAAGGCTCGATCCGGGTGTGAGGATAAGATGACTGTCCAGTTCAACCGTGTGGCGCCGATCCTGCCGGTGCGCGACGTGCGTGCGGCACTCGCCCACTACTGGAGCCTCGGCTTCACGGTGACCGCCTATGACGAGGCCGCCGCGGATCCCGTCTACGGCTTCCTCGATTGGAGCGGGGTCGGCCTGCATCTGACCCGCGTTCCGGACCTCGATCCCGAACGCTCGGTCGTCGCCTGCTATCTCTATGTCAGCGACGCCGACGCCCTGCACGCGGCGTGGACGGCGGCAAACGCCGGCGGCCGGCTGACGGCGGTGTCCGACACGCCCTATGGCCTGCGGGAGTTCGCCCACATCGATCCCGACGGCAACCTGCTGCGGGTCGGCTCGGAAGCGGGGAGGGGCGTCGATGGCTGACGATGGAGTCCTTCTGTTCTCCTACGGCACTTTGCAGCAGGAGAATGTGCAACTGGCGTCCTTCGGCCGGCTGCTCGCCGGGCGGGCGGACGCCATGCCGGGCTATCGCTGCGACATGCTGGAGATCACCGATCCCGAGGTGATCCGCACCAGCGGCAAGCGCTTCCACCCCGTGGTCAGTGAAAGCGGCGATCCGGCCGACGAGGTCGCCGGGACCCTGTTCGAGGTTACCAGGCAAGAACTGGCCGCTGCCGATTCCTACGAGGTCGCGGATTACAGGCGTGTCATGGTCCGGCTGCGGTCGGGGGCGGATGCCTGGGTCTATGTGAAGGCGTGAGGGGGCGTCAGGTCTGGCGGGGCCTGACGAAGGATTGCTCGGTCACCTCGGTGCCCCACTGGCTGCCCGGCGATTCGGCGGCAAGGACGAAGCCGGCGGCTTCATAGAGGCGCCGGGCGGCGTCCAGCCCGCGGAAGGTCCAGAGCCGGGTTTCGGCGAAGCCGGCGCGGTCGGCGAAGGCCACCGCTTCATCGAGCAGCCGCCGGCCCAGCCCACCGCCGCGCCGCCCATCCTCGACGATGAACCAGCGCAGATGGGCAATGCGGGGAGCTGGCGCGGGGCCGGACAGGTCCTCGCCGTCGATGGCGATGGTGCCGACGATGCGGTCGCCGTCCAGCGCCGTCCACACGGCGTTGCAGGGGCGGTCGAGCCGCGGCAGGAATTCCGCCAGCCCGGCGGCGACCCTGCTTTCGAAGACGGCGCCGAAGCCATGGGCGCGCGCATAGAACTGCGCATGCATATCCACGGCCCGGCCAATCAGTCCGGGCTGGTAGCCAGGTTCGATGCGCAAGGCCGGGCGCACCGCCAGGGGAGCCGCCGCCTTCGATTCGTTGCCCGGTGTGGCCCGGCGGGCATGCAGGGCATCCGCGTACAGCCGCAGCCCCTCCACCACCATGGCATGGTCGGCGGCAGGCAGGCAGGCCAGGGCGCCGCCGACCTGTTCATGGGCGAAGGCGTCGATGGCGGCCAGCGTCCGCCTCCCCTGGGCGGTCAGGGTGAGCCGTTTCGCCCGTCCATCCGTATCGCTGTTTTCCTCCGCCAGATCCCCGCCGTCGATGAGCTTGCGCAGCATCCGGCTGACGCTCGATTTCTCCAGATTCAGCCGGTCGCACAGGTCCGTCGCGGTCAGGCCGCCGCGGTTGCCGATCTCGATCAGCGCATGCACCGCCGAAGCCGGCAGCTCCGTTCCCGCAAGGGTCGGCTTCATGAAGCCGAGTTCGCGCACGATCCGGCGCGACGCGTCGCGGATCGGCAGGACGGCATCCCTGTTGGCGAGGGGGGCGGAGACGGAGGGCTGGGCAGCCATGGCGGTTCCGGACATGGTTGTATCGTGCAACTATGTCCGGGCCGGTGGCGGCTGTAAAGGCGTCAGGCCGGTCTCACATGATCTTTTCGAAGCGGAACATTTCGCCGCCGCCGGGCAGGCCGGAAGGGCCGGGGGAATGCGGGTCCGGGTGGCGGTCGCTGAAGAACTCGACGATCTTGAAGCCGCACTTGTTGACGTAGAAGTGGATGTTGCGCTTCTCGAAATAGGGGGTGTGCGTCTGCCAGACCCGCGTCCGGGGATAGCGACGCTCCATCGCCACCCAGGCCTTGAAGCCCAATCCCCGGCCATGCTGCGTCGGGGACAGGAATAAGAGGTCGAGGGAGTTGCAGTGCGTCGCCTCGTCGATCACGACGACGGCGCCGCCGACCCGTTCGTCCCTGCACAGGATATGCAGAAGCTCGGTGCCCGGCGCGCCCATCGACTCGTCGAGTTCGTCGCCGGAGGGGATGGAGCCCTCCGGAAGGGAGCCGAACGCCTCGATGACGGCGACCGCGAAGGAGGCCTCCATGTCGGCCTTGAAGGCCGGCAGGTCGTGCGGCTCGACGACCGCGAGCGTGACCTGTGTGTCCTGTGTAACCTGCATTTCCGGTATCTCGAGCCGTCTGCGGTCCGGTCCCGCCTTACGCCTCGCTCTCCATCTTCTGCTCCACCGCGGCGGCCTTGATCGCCTTTTGCAGCTTTTCGAAGGCGCGGACCTCGATCTGGCGGACGCGCTCGCGGCTGATGCCGTATTTCTGCGACAGGTCCTCCAGCGTCGTCGGCGCCTCGCGCAGGCGGCGTTCGGTCAGGATGTCGCGTTCGCGGTCGTTGAGCGCGGTCATGGCGTTCGCCAGCAGCTTGCGGCGCTTGCCCAGCTCCTCGCGGTCGGCCAGCGTGATTTCCTGGCTGGCGGTCTCGTCGACCAGGAAATCCTGCCATTCGCCCTCGCTCTCGGCCCGCAGGGGCGCGTTCAGCGAATGGTCGGGGCTGGCCAGCCGCCGGTTCATGTTGACGACGTCCTGCTCCGGCACGTCCAGCTTGGTGGCGATGGCCTGGACCTGCTCGGGCGACAGGTCGCCCTCCTCGATGGCCTGCATCTGGCCCTTCAGCCGGCGCAGGTTGAAGAACAGCTTCTTCTGCGCGGCGGTGGTGCCCATCTTGACCAGCGACCAGCTGTGCAGGATGTATTCCTGGATCGCCGCGCGAATCCACCACATGGCGTAGGTCGCCAGCCGGAAGCCGCGGTCGGGGTCGAACCGCTTCACCGCCTGCATCATGCCGACATTGCCTTCGGAGATCAGCTCCGACAACGGCAGGCCGTAGCCGCGGTAGCCCATGGCGATCTTGGCCACCAGCCGCAGGTGGCTGGTGACGAGCTGGTGGGCGGCGCCGGAATCCTCATGCTGCTGCCAGCTCTTGGCCAGCATGTATTCCTGCTGCGGCTCCAGCATCGGGAACTTGCGGATCTCCTGGAGATAGCGGGACAGATTGCTCTCGGACCCGATCGCCGGAAGGTTGGATGCCGTCGCCATGGTAAAACCCCTTTCCTGCCAGCCGGCGTTCCCATCCGAAGGATTTCAGGGGCCGCCGCCGTTCTTCAGCGCGGGTTCCATAGGCCCCTCGCAATGAGCGGGCGGAGGAACCTCGCCATTGACGCCGAGTCTAACCAAGAAACATTTTCCGGTGTACCGTTTTAAACCGACTCAAGGGTGACAATTAGTTCATGAATGTCCGCCGGAATTGAGGAGTGGAATGCCACAATTTCGCCACTAACCGGATGACGGAAGGTCAGGGCCGCGGCATGCAGCGCCTGGCGCGGAAACCCGACAAGGCTGGACCGCACCGGCTCATGAAGCAGCGAGGCGAATTTGCCGCCCGGCCGCCCCGACCGCCCGCGGCCATAGAGCGGATCGCCGACCAGCGGATGGCCGATGTGGGTCAGGTGGACGCGGATCTGGTGGGTGCGCCCGGTCTCCAGCACGCATTCGACCAGCGAGGCCGCCATGCCGAAGCTCTTCACCACCCGGTACTTGGTTCCGGCCGGCTTCCCGCCGCCGGTGACCACCGCCATCTTCTTGCGGTCGGCGCTGCTGCGGCCGATGTTGCCCTCGATCCGGCCGTGGGTCGGGTTGGGCACGCCCCAGACCAGCGCCAGATAGGTGCGGCTGAGCGTGCGGTCGGCGAACTGGTCCGACAGGCCATGGTGGGCGCGGTCGTTCTTGGCCACCACCATCAGGCCGCTGGTGTCCTTGTCCAGCCGGTGGACGATGCCGGGCCGCCGCACCCCGCCGATGCCGGACAGGCTGTCGCCGCAATGGGCCAGCAGGGCGTTGACCAGCGTGCCGTCGGGATTGCCGGCGGCGGGATGCACCACGAGGCCGGCCGGCTTGTCGATCACCAGCACGTCGGCATCCTCGTAGACCACGTCGAGCGGGATGTCCTGCGCCACCGGTTCGGCGGCCTCCGCGCCGGGAACCTGCACCTCGAAGGTCTGGCCGGGTTTGACCCTCAGGGACGCGTCCGTTATCGTCCGGCCGTCGCCGCGCACGCAGCCCTGTTCCAGCAGGGCCTGCACGCGCGACCGCGACAGGTCCGGCAGGCCCGCTGCCAACGCCTTGTCCAGCCGCTGGCCCGCCGCCTCGTCGGGGATGGTGCAGGCGAGCAGCCGGGGGGCGGTGTCGGCGGGGGAGCCGGCGTCGTCGTCCGCATCGAGCAAATCGTCGGGCAAATCGTCGGACAGGTCATCTGGCATATCGGCTGGCATCGGCTTCGCGCATCGCGTCCTGTTTCAATCGTCCGGGAGTGGACCCCAAACCGTGCAGATCCTCAAGGCACTCATCGTCATCATGGGCGTTCTCATCCTCGCCGGCTTCACCTTTCTGGGGGTGGAGCTGTACAAGCGGATGTCGGACCCCAACCGCGCCTCGCTGACCGCCACCGCCCCGGCGCCCGTTCCGGCCGAGCGCCCCGCCGAGGTGACGCTGGACGTTCCGGCCGGCGCCCGCATCGGCGAGATGCTGGTGGCCGGCAACCGCGTCCTGTTCAAGGTGACCCTGCCGCAGGGGCCGGACCGCCTGTATCTGATCGACCCGCGCAACGGCGCCGTCACCGCGACGGTTACCGCCGGCAAGTGAGCGTTTCCCCCTATCCGGACACAGATGATGCATGATTTCCGCAGCGACAACGTCGCCGGTGCCGCCCCGCAGGTGATGACGGCGCTGGCCGCCGCGTCCTCCGGCACCGCCTCGCCCTATGGCAACGATCCCTGGACCGCGCGGGTGACCGAGCGGCTGTGCGCGATCTTCGAGACCGAGGTCGCCGTCTTCCCCGTCGCCACCGGCACGGCGGCCAATTCGCTGGCGCTGTCGGCGCTGGTGCCGCCCTATGGCGCGGTGCTGTGCCATGACGAGGCGCACATCGCCATCGACGAATGCGGCGCGCCGGAGTTCTTCACCGGCGGCGCCAAGCTGGTCCCGCTGGCCGGCGCGCACGGCAAGCTGACGCCGGACGCGGTGCAGCGGCACATCGCCAAGGCCGGCGTCGGCGTCGTCCACCGCGTCCAGCCCGCCGCCCTCAGCCTGACCCAGGCGACGGAGGCCGGCACCGTCTATACCCCGGCGGAGGTCGAGGCGCTGGTCGAGGCCGCCCATGCCAACGGCATGGCCGTGCATATGGACGGCGCCCGCTTCGCCAACGCCATCGCCCGGCTGGGCTGCAAGCCGGCCGAGGTGACGTGGCGCGCCGGGGTCGACGTGCTGACGCTGGGCGGCACCAAGGGCGGCTGCCTCGCCGCCGAGGCGGTGGTGTTCTTCAACCCGGCGATGGCCGAGGATTTCGGCTTCGGCCGCAAGCGCGGCGGCCATCTGGTGTCGAAGATGCGCTTCCTGTCGGCGCAGCTCGACGCCTGGCTGGAGGACGGGCTGTGGCTGCGTCTGGCCGCCCACGCCAACGCCATGGCCGACCGGCTGGCCGCCGGGCTGATGGCGCTGCCCGGCGTCGAACTGGCCCATCCGGTGGAGGCCAACGAGCTGTTCGTCCGCCTGCCGGCGGCCTATGCGGAGGCGCTGGAGGCGGCGGGCTACGGCTTCTACCGCTGGGACGACGGCACGGCGCGGTTCGTGACGGCGTTCGACACGCCGGCGGCCGTGGTGGACGGATTGCTGGATATTTTGCGCCGACTCTAAGAAAAGGCTTGATCGGCGGGGCTGGCTTGGTTAGAAACCCGCCCACGCCGATGACGTCCCCATCGTCTAGAGGCCTAGGACACCGCCCTCTCACGGCGGTAACAGGGGTTCGACTCCCCTTGGGGACGCCGTCCCCATCGTCTAGAGGCCTAGGACACCGCCCTCTCACGGCGGTAACAGGGGTTCGACTCCCCTTGGGGACGCCATCCACGCGCTGGATGAGTTTTGTGAGCGCGGGCTTGAAGGTACAACGTCCCCGTCGTCTAGAGGCCTAGGACACCGCCCTTTCACGGCGGCGACACGGGTTCGACTCCCGTCGGGGACGCCACTTCTCTGCCGTAAAATCCCGGCTGCCTTGCAAACATCTTTACGCATGAAAATGCGATAAAAGCGGTCGTCCAAACATCATTTTTGATGTACCTCTTTCGGCTTGGTCCACGTCTGAACGGATGTGCCGAAACAGGATTCCTATGGATCGCACCGAATTCGAGCGTCTTCGGGATATGCGTGGAAAGCGGATCGTCGGAGACATCCGTCTGGAACGACGCAGCGAAATTTCCGTTGCCTGGGAAGCACGGGACATTCCGATCATCAATGCCGATGGTGTGGAAGCGCGCCTCAATGTGCAGTTGGTCGCCGAAACAGGGGCGAAGACTTTAAACGTAAAAATTCCGGGCGTCGGCCCGATCTGCAGGCTGGAGGTCGACAGCCGCCCCCACAAGCCGGCAGGCAGAAGCCACAAGCACTCTCTGCATCACCCGGATTGTCCGCGGCATAACCTGAAACAGGACGTTGTAGATCGCGGCGACCTCGATGGTCGTTCCCTGAAAGAGGTGTTTGACGCGTTTTGCCGGATGGCCCACATAGTTCATGATGGCTCGTTGATCCTGCCACCCGACTTGGCTGGAATGTGAGGAGGGCTGGGAAGATGATGGAGTTGACCGAAGTAAAGGACTTCTTCAAATCCTGCCCGCTTGTCGAGGAGATCGACATGCTTCCAAAAGGTCATATTCGGATTTCGACTGCATTTCGCTATCCGGATGGCTCGTCGGTGGACGTTTTTATCGCAGACCGGACGTGCCTGTTGTCGAAAGTGATGCCGATGACCTTAACAGACTTCGGTAATACATTCCTCTGGCTCGACCAGATGGACATTCGGCCTCTGCGTTCAGCCCGGCGCAGGCGCTTGACGTTGGATATTTTGGAAACGCATGGCATCGCGCATTCAAAGGGAGTGCTTTCCTGCAACGTTACACCACAGGAGTTGGCGATAGGGGTGATCCGATTGGGGCAGGCATGCATTCGAGTGGCTGACCTGATTTTCACTCATAGAATTGCAAGTCAAGGAAGCTTCCAAGAAGAAGTTGAAAGCATAATTGAAGATGTTTCATTGGACTATGAGCAAAACGCTAAGATAATTGGGAGGGGCGATGTCATCGTTCCTGTCGACTTTCTTGTTCATTCGTCGGGGTTGGAGACGGCGATTTTTACTCTTCCGGCGGAAAGCAGTCATACAAGCGTCGCCAAGGCGCGTGCCGAGAATGTATTTGCCCGCTGTTATGATCTGAGAGATTGGCGGGGGCAACGCGTGGCGGCGCTCGATGACCGGCGCCTGCTTTACCGCGATGAAGACATTGGGCGAATTCGTGAAGTCGCCACGATCGTTCCAATTTCCCAACCGGAAGCAATGCGTGATTTGCTGCTGGCCGCTTGAACGATCAATGAGGCGGGGGAGCCAAAGTGATCGTGCAGTTGTGGATGCGGGGTTTCCTTTGCTGGAAACTTGAGGCGCTTTGAAGGCAAACCTATTCCCCCAGCACCCCCGTCTGATACAGCGTCACCCGGATCCCCCCGTTCGACACCGACACTCCGCCCTCTTGGAACGGCAGTTCCGTTGCCTTCGCCAGGGCGGCTTCGTTGGTGATGATGCCCACGCGCCAGCCGGCGAAGCGGGTTTTCAGCGTCTGGCCCATGGCGTGGTAGAGCGGGATCAGGGACTTGCCCTCGCCGATGCGGGCGCCGTAGGGCGGGTTGACGATGACGAGGCCGGCGGGACCCTCCGGCGGGGTCAGGTCGCTGATGGCGTGGTGGGCGAAGTCGGTCCAGGCGCCGACGCCGGCCCGCTCGGCATTGGCGCGGCTCATCGTGATGGCGCCGGCATCGCGGTCGCTGCCGTAGAAGCGGACCGGCGGCGGCGTCGCCGTGCCGGTGCTGCCGCGCAGGCTCTGCCAGCGGGCGGGATCGAAAGTGGCGAGCTGCTCGAAGGCGAAGGAGCGGGAGCGGCCGGGCTTCAGGCCGGCGGCGATCTCGGCGGCCTCGATGACGAAGGTGCCGGACCCGCACATCGGATCCACCACCGGGACCGGCGCGCGCCCGTCATAACCGCACTGGCGCAGGAACAGGGCCGCCAGCGTCTCGCGCATCGGCGCCTTGTTGACCACCTCCTTGTGGCCGCGCTTGTGCAGCGACTCGCCAGAGCTGTCGACGCTGATGGTGCAGAGGTCGTCGTCGATGCGCGCCTTGATCTGGACGGCACGCGTATCGTCTTCCGGAGCGTCCTTGTCGGCGGACTTTCCGGTCTTCTTGGGGGCTGCCTTGACGATGGGGGCGCCGAGTTCCTCGGCGATGGCGCGCTCGATGCGCTGGGCGGCGGCGCCGGCATGGTAGATGCGGGACGCCTTGCAGGAGGCCTCGACCCGCACCGGCACGTCGGCGCGCAGGATCTCAGCCCAGGGAACGCGGCGGGCGCGCTTGTCCAACTGCGCCAGATGCAGGGCGCGGAAGCTGGCGATGCGCGCCAGAACGCGGGTGGCGCCGCGCAGCTCCAGATTGGCGCGCCAGACCTCCGGCCAGCCGCCGGTGACCGTCACCCCGCCCTTCACCATGGTGGGATCGGTGAAGCCGCGGTCGCTGGCCTCCGCGCACAGCACGGGTTCCAGGCCGGGGGCGGCCACCAGGAAAATCTCGAAAGGCTGGGCGGGGCTGGTCGGGTCGGTGTTCATGCGACTACATAGCCCGAAGGGCCGGGTTCCATCGACAGGATTCTCGCAAAACGGCCGGATGTCGCTGGCGCGAAGTCCGGCTGTTGACGCCGGAGTGCCGGCCCCTATGATCGGATTGGAACACGAACAATCAAGCCGGCTTGCGATTCCGAACATCGGATGGGCCGGACATCAGGGGAGGATCCTCGACATGACCACCACCGAGACCGCCAACTGGCCCGCCGACCTGCTGGCGCAGGAGTTCTGCGGCAAACGGGTGCTGGTCACCGGCAGCAGCCGCGGCATCGGTGCGGCGGTGGCGGCGGCCTTCGCCCAGCTCGGCGCCCGCGTCGCCATCCATGGCCGCGACCAAGCGGCGGTGGAAGCGGTGGCGGCGGCGATGGGAGACGGCGTGATCGGGCTGGCCGGCGACTTCGCCGACAAGGGGCAGACCCGCGCGGTGGTGGAGCAGGCAATCGACCGGCTGGGCGGGCTGGACGTGCTGGTCAACAATGCCGGCACCATGCTGGGCCGGGTGGCGCTGGCCGACATCGACGACGGCTTCCTGCAGGAGCAGTTCGACCTGAACGCCGCCTCGGCGGTCGTCGCCAGCCGCAGCGCCCTGCCGGCGCTGATCGCGTCCAGGGGGGCCATCGTCAACACCGGGTCGATCTCCGGCCGCACCGGGGGCAGTGCCGGCTCGTCGCTCTACAGCGCCGCCAAGGCCTTCCAGGCCAGCCTCGCCCGCTCGCTGGCGACGGAGCTGGCGCCGCACGGCATCCGCGTCAACGCGGTGTCGCCCGGCACCATCGACACCGACTTCCACCAGCGCTATTCGACCGCCGACAAGCTGGCGCAGACCGCGGTGCGCATTCCGCTGAAACGGCTGGGCACGGCGGAGGATTGCGTCGGCGCCTACCTGTTCCTCGCGTCGAACCGGCTGGCCGGATACATCACCGGCCAGACGATAGAGGTGAATGGCGGTCAGTTCTATAACTAATGGGCGAAACTTCGCAAATGCGAAGGTCGAGCTTTGGCAAAATGCAAAGCGATCTCAATGATTTTGGCAAATTGCGAAGGATGCGAACGGCTTTCATTGGAGAAACGGCGATTTCGCAGGATAAAAAAACATCGCGGCGTTAAGAGAGCTTTGGCATTGTTCTTGTAGAGTACCTCGTCGACAACCGGTCATCCGAAAGATCGGAGATGGACCCACAACCGGGTCACGAGCAGCCGGATCAGAAGACGAGGGTCCCAGTCATGAACGCCCGCAGCCCCAGCCAGCAGACCGCAGCCCGGCCGACCAAGGCCGGTCCCTTCGCCAACCTGCGCACTGCGACCAAGATCTACACCGGCTTCGGCGTCACGCTGGCGCTTCTGGTCGGGCTGGGGGCGGTATCGTGGAGCGGCTTGCGGTCCAGCGACGACGCGCTCCGCCGCTATGCGGCGCAGTCGCACGTCGCGATGGCGGTGGCGGAGGCCGATACCAACATCGCCGATGCGCTGGGGGCGGCGGAGGAGTTCGTCTCCAGCGGATCCGGCGATGTGGCCAACCGCTTCCGCGGCGAAATGGACAAGTTCCGCCGGAAGCAGGAGGAGGCCACGGCGCGGATGACCGATGCCGGCGACCGTCAGGCGGCGCAGGAGATCGCCACCCTGCACCAGACGCTGACCGCCGGCTTCGACCGGCTGGTCGCCGCACGGACGGAGCGCGATTCCATCGTCGCGTCGGTGGTGAACACGCTGGGCGCCGACATCCGCCGCACGCTGAGCGAGACCGTCAAGGCGGAGAAGGATGGCGGCGATCTGGACCGCACGGTGCGGGCCGCCGACGTCAGCGAACAGTTCCTGCTGGTCCGCGTGCTGGTCGCCCGCTTCGTCGCCGAAACCAAGGCGGAGGATCTGGCACGCATCCGCAAGGATCTGGGCGACCTGACGGGGAAGGCGAACGGCTTGCGCGATGGCATCGCCGACGGCCCGGTCAAGGCCAAGCTGTCGGACGCGGTCGCCAAGCTGCCGGCCTATGGCGCCGGCATCGACCGCATCGCCGTGCTGAGCGACCAGCTGAAGTCGCTGAACGGCGAGACGCTGGGCAAGGCCGGCAAGCAGATCAACGACAAGATCGGCCTGATCCGCGACCATTCCAACAGCTTCCTGGCGCAGCTGGAGGTCACCGCCGCCGCCGAGGTGTCGGCGGCGGAAGCGCGCGGCACCGCCGTCACGGCGGTCGCCGTTCTGCTCGGCCTGCTGCTGGCCTGGGCGATCTCGCGGGCGATCACCAGGCCGCTCGGCAACATCACGCGGGAAATGGGCCGGCTGGCCGAGGGCGACCTGACGGTGACCGTCACCGACGACGACCGCCGCGACGAGATCGGCGCGCTGGCCCGCGCGCTCCAGATCTTCAAGACGAACGCGCTGGAGATGGAGCGGATGCGCAAGGCGCAGGAGGAAAGCGAGCGGCAGGCCGCCGCCCAGCGCCGACAGACGATGATGCAGATGGCCGACACCTTCGAACGGACGGTGAAGGGCATCGTCGACACCGTCGCCAACGCCGCCACCGGCATGCGCGACGCCGCGACGGAGCTGACCGCCACCGCGCATGAGGCGAGCGAGCGCTCGCTGCTCGTCGCCTCGGCCTCCGAACAGGCGTCCGCCAATGTGCAGACCGTCGCCACCGCGACGGAGGAGCTGTCGGCCTCGATCTCCGAGATCGGCCAGCAGGTGGAGAACTCCACCCGCATCGCCACCCAGGCGGTGGCCGACGCCACCGGCGCCGACCGCACCATGCGCGATCTGGTCACCGCCGCCGAGCAGATCGGCGCCGTGGTCGAACTGATCAGCGGCATCGCCGCCCAGACCAACCTTTTGGCGCTGAACGCCACCATCGAGGCGGCGCGGGCCGGCGAGGCCGGCAAGGGCTTCGCCGTGGTGGCGAGCGAGGTGAAGGCGCTGGCCAACCAGACCGCCAAGGCCACCGACGAGATCCAGACCAAGGTGCAGGAAATCCAGCAGACCACCGGCGGCGCCCAGAAGGCCATCGGCAGCATCGGCAAGACCATCGGCCACATGAGCGAGATCACCACCGCCATCGCCGCCGCCATCGAGGAACAGGCCGCCGCCACCCGCGAGATCGCCTCCAGCGTGACCCAGGCCGCCCAGGGCACCGAGGAGGTGTCGAGCAACATCGCCGGCGTCAGCACGGCGGTGCACGAGACCGGCGACGCCGCCGGCCGCGTCCACGGCACCTCGCAGGAACTGGCCGTCGAGGCCGAGCGCCTGCGCAAGGAGGTGGGAACCTTCATCGCGACGGTGCGGGCGGCGTAACGCCCGCACCGGGCGACGGGTTCAGCGGACGAGCGCCTGCCTCGCCCACGCCACCAGTGCCGGCAGCGGCATGGCGCCGGCGGTGCGGGCGATCTCGCGGCCGCGATGGACCAGGATCAGGGACGGGATGCTGCGGATGCCGAAGCGGGCGGCGAGGTCCGGCGAGGCCTCGGTGTCGATCTTGGCGAGGCGGAGTTGCGGCTCGAGCTGGGCCGCGGCCTGGGCGAAGGCCGGCGCCATCGCGCGGCAGGGGCCGCACCAGTCGGCCCAGAAGTCGATCAGCAGGGGCAGGTCGCCACGCTCGGCATGGGCGGCGAAGCGGCGGGCGTCGAGCGCCACCGGCTTTCCTTCGAACAGCGCCTTGCCGCAGCGGCCGCATTTGCCGCCGCCGAGCCGGGCCGGAGGCACGCGGTTCAGCGTGTCGCAATGCGGGCAGGCGACGTGAAGGCTGTCGGCGCCGGATTGGGCGCCTGTGGAAGAACTGGCGGTGGGCGGCATGGCGGGGCTCCTTCCCCTGGCAGCGTTTCCACCGTCGATGTATGGGGGCGGACCCGCCCGCTCAAGATCCCCCTGTGGACGGGCGCGCCTATTCCTGCCGGCCCATCAGGCCTTCCAGCTTTGCGAAATCCACATATTGCGCCGGCCGGTCCTTCAACAGGTCCGGGGACGCCAGGGCATTCTCCCGCGCGCATTCGGCGACGTAGCGGGCCAAGAGGTCGCGCATGACCTCGGCCAAAGGCGTCTGCCGCTGGCGTGCGTAATTCTTGGCGACATCTTTGACTCTGCGATCAACGCGCAAAGAGATCGTCGCCTTCTTTGGATGAAACGGATCTCCGATCATGACGATCCTCCACCGATCTTGCTGATCCACGTTATTTGGATATGCCGGATCGGTGGTGGATACAAGGATCCATGGGAAGTCGGGCGATAAAACCTGGGGATGATAGAATGTGAATTTGTGTGGATAAAATTTTCGTCGGTTTTCTTCTCCACAGAATCTGTGGATAGATGTGTGCGCAAACTCCGAACAGAATCTTCCGCATCCTTCCGGCGGGCGCATCCGGCCTGTGGATGAGTGGGTTTGCCTATTTTTTGGGCGTATCAGGGGCGCCGGCGGTTCCCCATCCTCCGACCATCCGCAGCCGTCCGGCAGGCGAGAGGTCGGGCAGCACGAGCAGCACGGTCTGCTCCGTCAATTCGCCGATCAGGCGGCGCTTGGCGCGGGCCGCGGCGATCGCGGCGTTCAGGGAGTCGAAATCCACGGGCTCCGCCTGAAGCAGGCTGCGCACCCGCTGGCCCTCCTCGCGATACTCCTCGGTCAGCGCGTCATAGCGTGGGCGCAGCGGCTCGAAAATGGCGCGCAGGCGGGCGGCGTCGGCGTCGGACATGCCGGCGGCCACATGCTCGACGAAGCGGTCGGGCATCGGCCGGAAGGGCGGGGGCGCCGGCTTGCGGGTGGTGCCGACCAGCATGGCGGCCAGGAACAGGTTCAGCGCCAGCGACAGCAGCGCCAGCCGGCGCAGGCTCATCCCTTGCCGGAGGCGGGTCAGGAGGGAGGGCTGCGGGCGATGGGGGGCGGTGAAACCGCTCATCGGGGCTCTCCGTCGAACAGGGTAACGACCTCGTCGTTCAGCAGGGCCAGCTCCTGGCTGCGCGGCGCGGTGGGAAGCGGGCTGGCGAGATGGCCGGCGAACCAGCCCCCGGTCAGCCAGCCCAGCGCCAGCAGGGCGACGCAGAAGCCGGCCACCCTCCGCCGCGGCATCCGGCCGAGCAGCAGCATGACCACGCCCTCCTGCGGCACGGCCCGCGCCGCAGCGCCGACGGCGGACAGAAGGCGGGCGACGCGGGCGTCCTCTACCGGCGCCGCGGGGGCCGTCAGCAGCCGGTCGAAGGCGGCGGCGTCCTCCCGGGCGGCGCGCAGGGCGGGGGAGCGGGCGAGCGCCGCTTCGGCCTCCGCACGCAGCTCCGCCGGCCAGCGCTCTGGCGAGGCGCCGTAATCGTCGAGGTGGCGGAGGAAGTCTTCGTCGGTCATGGCATCCTCCCTCCCACGGGATCGTCGGGGCTGAGCGCCGTCTTCAGCGCGGCCCGGGCACGGGCCAGCAGCGAGGCGAAGGCGCTTTCGCCCATGGTCAGGATTTCGGCGGCCTGACGCAGGCTGAGCCCCTCCTGATGGAACAGCACGACGGCGGCGCGCTGGCGGTCGGGCAGGGCCGCCAGCGCCCGGTTGACCCGCTCGGCGGTCTGGCGCTCGGCGATGCGGGTCAGCGCGTCGGGGGTCTGGTCGGGCAGGTCGCCGGCCTCCTCCAGCGGCGACCAGCCGGGGCGGCGGCCGCGGTCGATGGCGAGGTTCATCACGATGCGGTAGAGCCAGGTGGTGAAGGCGGCGCGCCCCCCGTCCCAGCGCCCGGCATGCTGCCAGACCCGCAGGAAGGCCTCCTGCGCGATCTCGTCGGCGTCGGACGGGTTGCCGGTCATCCGCTGGGCCAGCGCCACGGCGCGGCGCATGTGGCGGGCGGCCAGACGGTCGAAGGCGGCGGCGTCGCCGCCGGCCACGCGGCCCATCAGTTCGTCGTCCGTGTCGCTCGCCTCGACCACCGGGGCTCCGCTCATGCCGTGGGCGAGAACTATGCCCAACAGGGCGGAGAGGCGCCAGCGCAGCACGGCGGGAAGAGAAAGAACCGCACCCATCCTCCGCCCCCCTATTCCGCGGGTGCTGCGATGGCGTGGCGGCGGTTGCGCCGCAGGGCCAGCCGTTCCAGCGTCAGATAGACCACCGGCGTCGTGTAGAGCGTCAGCATCTGGCTGACCAGCAGGCCGCCGATGATGGCGATGCCGAGCGGGCGGCGGATCTCGCCGCCGGTCCCGAAGTCGAAGGCGAGCGGAACGGCACCCAGCAGCGCCGCCATCGTCGTCATCATGATCGGGCGGAAGCGGACCAGCCCGGCCTCGCGGATCGCCTCCAGCGGCGTCAGGCCGCGCGTCCGCTCCGCCTCCAGGGCGAAGTCGATCATCATGATGGCGTTCTTCTTGACGATGCCGATCAGCAGGATGATGCCGATCAATGCCACGATCGACAGGTCGTAGCCGGTCAGGATCAGCGCGATCAGCGCCCCCAGCCCGGCCGACGGTAGGGTCGACAGGATGGTCAGCGGGTGGATCAGGCTTTCGTAGAGCACGCCCAGCACGATGTAGATGGTGATCAGCGCCGCCAGGATCAGCAAAGGCTGGCTGGAGGATGATTGCTGGAAGGCGCGTGCGTCGCCCTGGAAGCCGGCGCGGATGCTGGCCGGCATGCCGATGTCCTCGGCGGCGCGCTGGATCAGTTCGGTCGCCTGGGACAGCGAGACGCCGGGGGCGAGGTCGAAGGTCAGGTTGGCGACCGGGAAGCCGCTCTGGTGCTGGATGCTGGCGGCCTGGTTGCCGATGACCACGCGCGACACCGCCGACAGCGGCACCATGCCGCTGCGGCCCGCCACATAGATGCGCTTGAGGTCGTCGGGGCCGAGCGCCTCCGACGGCTCGACCTCCAGCACCACCTTGTGCTGGTTCTGCGCCAGATACATGGTCGAGACCTGCCGCTGGCCGAAGGCGTCGTAGAGCGTCGATTCCAGGGCGCTCAAGGACACGCCGAGCCGGGTGGCGGCGTCGCGGTCGACGATGACGTTGGCCTGGATGCCGCCGTTCTGGCGGTCGTTGGCGACGTCGACCAGCTCCGGCAGGGTGCGCATCTTGTCGACCAGCTTGGGCGCCCACTCGTTCAGCGCAGCGATGTCGGAATCCTGCAGGCTGTAGCGGTACTGGCTGCGGCCCTGGAAGCCGCCGACGCGGATGTCCTGCACCGGCGTCAGGTAGAGCTGCACCCCCGGCACCCGGCCGGCGCGCATGCGCAGCCGCTGGGTGACGGTGGCGAGGTCGTCGCGCTCCGCCTTCGGCTTCAGGGCGATGAAGATCTGGCCGGAATAGGTGCCGCCGGGACCGCCGCCGCCGACGGTGCCGCCGACGCTGTCCACCGCCGGGTCGCCGGCCACCGCGTCCTGAAGTGCCCGCTGGCGCGTCACCATGGCGCGGAAGGAGATGTCCGGCGGCGGGTCGCTGAAACCGATCAGCAGGCCGGTGTCCTGCTGCGGCACGAAGCCCTTCGGCACCTGCCCGTAGAGCCAGACGCTGACGCCGATGATGGCGAAGGTCGCCGCCAGCATGGTGCGGCGGTGGGCCAGCACCCAGTCCAGCCCGCCGGCATAGAGCCCGAACAGCCGGTCGCCGGCCCAGGCGAGCGCGCGGGCGAAGCGGCCGGGGGGCCTGCGCTCCGCCTCCGGCTGAAGCAGGTGGGCGCACATCATCGGGGTCAGGGTCAGCGACACCACCGCCGACACGGCGATGGCGACCGACAGCACCACGGCGAACTCGCGGAACAGCCGGCCCTGGATGCCGCCCATGAACAGGATGGGGATGAAGACGGCGACCAGCGACAGGCTGATCGACACCACGGTGAAGGCGACCTGCCGGGCGCCCTTCACCGCCGCCTCGAACGGCCTGGCGCCCTTTTCGATGTGACGGACGATGTTCTCGATGACGACGATGGCGTCGTCCACCACGAAGCCGACCGAGATGGTCAGCGCCATCAGCGAGAAATTGTCGAGGCTGTAGCCGACGATCCACATCACGCCGCAGGTGCCGGCCAGCGACAGAGGCACCGAGGCGGCCGGGATCACCGTCGCCCACAGCCGGCGCAGGAACAGCGCCATCACCATCACCACCAGCGCCACCGTGACCGCCAGCGTCTTCTGCACGTCGTCGATGGAGGCGCGGATGGTCGGCGTGCGGTCGGTGCGCACCGACAGGCTGACCCCCGGCGGCATCCAGCCGCGCAAGGTCGGCAGCTCCGCCCGGATGCGGTCGACCGTCTCCACCACGTTGGAGCCCGGCTGCTTCTGGATGTTGATCAGGATGGCGCGGTGGCCGTCCTGCCAGGCGGCGGTGCGGCTGTTCTCCGGCGCCTCGATCACGTCGGCGAGGTCGCCGAGCCGGATGGTGGCGCCGTTCTTCTCGGTCACGATCAGCCGGCGGTAGGCGTCGGCGCCGAACAGCTGGTCGCTGGCGCCGATGGACCAGGATTCATGCGTGCCGTCGAAGCTGCCCTTGGCGCCGTTGGCATTCGCCTGGGAGATGACGCTGCGGATCGACTCCAGGCTGACGCCCATGTTGGCCGCGGCGGCGGCGTTGACGCGCACGCGCACCGCCGTCTTCTCCGCCCCGTTGATCGAGACCTGGGCCACCCCCTCGATCTGGCTCAGCCGCTGGCCGATGATGCTGTCGGCGAGGTTGTAGAGGTCGGCCGGGGCCAGCGTGGTCGAGGTCATGGCGAGCGTCATCACCGGCGCGTCGGCCGGGTTGATGCGCCGCATCTTGGGTGGGCTCGGCAGGTCGGCCGGCAGGTCGCCACCCGCGGCATTGATGGCCGCCTGCACGTCGCGCGACGCCGCCTCGACATTGCGGTTCAGGTCGAACTGCACGACGACGGTGGTGCTGCCGAGCTTGCTGTTGGAGGTCATCTCCGACACGCCGGCGATGCGGGAGAGCCGGCGTTCCAGCGGCGTGGCGACGGAGGCCGCCATGGTTTCCGGGCTGGCGCCGGGCAGCGACGCGGTGACGATGATGGTGGGGAATTCCACCTGCGGCAGCGGCGCCACCGGCAGGAAGCGGTAGGCCACGGCGCCGAGGATCATCAGCCCGACCATCAGCAGCGACGTGCCGACCGGCCGCCGGATGAACAGGGCGGAGAGCGAGGCGGCCGAGGCCAGGGGGTTGGGGGAGGCCATGGCCGGCTACTCCGCCGCCGCCCGGCCGGGCGAGCGGTCGTTGCCGGGCTCGGCTGAGTCCTTCCGGCGCCAGGGCCGCAGCCAGCGGCCGAGCCGGTTGCCGAGGCGGTCCATGTAGAGATAGACCACCGGCGTGGTGTAGAGCGTCAGCACCTGGCTGAACAGAAGCCCGCCGACGATGGCGATGCCCATCGGCCGGCGCAGTTCCGACCCGGTGCCGTTCTCCAGCGCCAGCGGCAGGGCGCCGAGCAGGGCCGCCATGGTGGTCATCATGATCGGGCGGAAACGCAGAAGCGAGGCCTCGTAGATCGAGCGTTCCGGCGCCATGCCCTGGTTGCGCTCCGCCTCCAGGGCGAAGTCGATCATCATGATGGCGTTCTTCTTGACGATGCCGATCAGCAGAACGATGCCGACCAGTGCTATCAGCGACAGGTCGTGGCCGGTCGCCATCAGCGCCAGCAGGGCGCCGATGCCGGCGGACGGCAGGGTCGACAGGATGGTGATCGGGTGGATCGTGCTCTCGTACAGCACGCCCAGCACGATGTAGACCGCGACCACCGCCGCCAGGATCAGCCAGGGCTGGGTGTCGAGCGAGGACCGGAACTCGGCCGCCGTGCCGGCGAAGCGGGCGGTCGCGGTGTCGGGCATGCCGATGCTGTCGCGCGCCTGCTGGATCGCCGCCACCGCCGCCCCCAGCGAGACGCCGTGCGCCACGTTGAAGGACAGGGTGACCGACGGGAACTGGCCCTGGTGGGTGATGACCAGGGGTGCTGTCTTGCGCTGCACCGACACGATGGCGTTCAGGGGAACGACGGTGCCGCCGCTGGCCTTCACATAGATCTTGGACAGGGATGCCGGGTCCATCTGGAAGGACGGCTCGACTTCCAGGATCACGCGGTACTGGTTGGTCTGGGTGTAGATGGTCGAGACCTGACGCTGGCCGAAGGCGTCGTAGAGCGTGTCGTCGATGGCCTGGGGCAGCACATGCAGGCGGCTCGCCGCGTCGCGGTCGATGGTGAGATAGACCTGCAGGCCGTCCGGCTGCTGGTCGGTCGCCACGTCGGTCAACTCGGGACGGGCGCGCAGGGCATCGAGCAGGCGCGGGGTCCAGCTTTCCAGCTCGCGCGGGTCGGCGTCCTGCAACACATACTGGTATTGCGTGCGGCTGACCCGGCTGTCGATCTGCACGTCCTGCACCGCCTGCATGAACAGGGACACGCCCTTCAGGTCGCCGGTGGCGGCGCGCAGGCGGGCGATGATCTCCTCCGCCGAGGATCTTCGCTGGTCGCGCGGCTTCAGCGCGATGGTCAGGTTGCCGGTGTTGGTGGTGGCGTTCACCGTGCCGGTGCCGACGAAGCTCGCCACGCCCGCCACGTCGGGGTCGCGCCGCACGATGTCGGCGACCTCGCGCTGGCGCTCCGCCATCGCCTTGACCGAGATGGAGGGGGCGGCGTCGGTGACGCCGATGATGACGCCGGTGTCCTGCTGCGGCAGGAAGCCCTTGGGCACCACGTCGTAGAGGTAGAGGGTGGCGGCCAGCGTGGCGATGGTGAAGACCAGCGTCGCCGGCTGGTGGCGCAGCACGAAGCGCAGCGAGGCGGCATAGCCGTTCAGCAGCGCGTCGAAGCCGCGCTCGGTCCAGCGGAACAGGCCGTTGGGCTTGGTCTCGGCCTCCGCTTTCAGCAGGCGGGCGCACATCATCGGCGTCAGCGTCAGCGAGATCACCGCCGACACCAGCACGGCGATGGACAGCGTGATGGCGAACTCGCGGAACAGCCGGCCGACCACGCCGCCCATGAACAGCAGCGGGATGAACACCGCGATCAGCGACAGGGTCAGCGACACCACGGTGAAGCCGATCTGGCGGGCGCCCTTCAGCGCCGCCGGCAACGGCTTCTCGCCCTTCTCGATGTAGCGGACGATGTTCTCGATCATCACGATGGCGTCGTCGACGACGAAGCCGGACGCGATGGTCAGCGCCATCAGCGACAGATTGTCGAGGCTAAAGCCGCACAGCGCCATGATGCCGAAGGTGCCGATCAGCGACAGCGGCAGCGCCGCCGCCGGGATCACCGTCGCCCACGCCTTGCGCAGGAACAGGAAGATCACCAGAACCACCAGCCCGGCGGTCAGCACCAGCGTCTTCTGCACATCCACCACCGAGGCGCGGATGGTCTCGGTCCGGTCGGTCAGCACCGCCATGTGGATCTGTGGCGGCAGGCTGGCCTGGAGCGAGGGCAGCAGCTTGTGGATGCGGTCCACCGTGTCGATGATGTTGGCGCCGGGCTGGCGCAGCACGTTCAGCAGAACCGCCGGCTTGCCGTCATGCCACGCCGC
The DNA here is from genome assembly GCF_002573965.1 of Azospirillum palustre. NCBI lineage: Bacteria > Pseudomonadati > Pseudomonadota > Alphaproteobacteria > Rhodospirillales > Azospirillaceae > Azospirillum > Azospirillum palustre. The sequence goes on from NZ_PDKW01000039.1 coordinate 167,437, forward strand.
CAGCCGGGTGTTCTCCACCGAATCGACCACGGTGCCGATGTCGGTCAGCCGCACCGGGCCGCCGTTCTTGTAGGCGACGATGATCGGGCGGTAGGCGGCGGCATTCTCGATCTGGTCGTTGACGCCGATGGACCAGGACTGGCGCGGGCCGTCGAAGCTGCCCTTCGGCGCGTTGACGTTGGCCTGGGTGATGGTGGTGCGCACATCCTCCAGCGTCAGGCCGAGGCCGGCGACGGCGGCCGGGTTGACCTGCACGCGGACGGCAGGGCGCAAGCCCCCCTCGATCCCGACATAGCCGACGCCGTCGACCTGGGACAGCTTCTGCGCCAGCAGCGTGTCGGCGGCGTCGCTGACGGTCTCCAGCCGCAGGGACTCCGAACTCAGCGCCAGCACCATGACCGGCGTGTCGGCCGGGTTGACCTTGTCGTAGACCGGCGGGTTCGGCAGCCCCTTGGGCAGCGTGCCCGACGCGGCGCTGATCGCCGACTGCACGTCCTGCGAGGCGGCGTCGATGTCGCGGGTCAGGTCGAATTGCAGGGTGATGACCGACAGCCCGAAGGAGCTGGTCGACACCATCGAGGAGATGCCGGCGATCTGGCCGAGCTGGCGTTCCAGGGGGGCGGTGACCGAGGAGGCCATCACGTCGGGGGCGGCGCCCGGCAGCTGGGTGGTGACGCGCACCGTCGGGAAATCGACCGTCGGCAGCGAGGAGATCGGCAGGGTGCTGTAGCCCAGCAGGCCCAGCAGCACCACCGCCAGCATCAGCAGCCCGGTGGCGACCGGCCGCAGGATGAAGGGGGCGGAGATGTTCATGAGGGCTGCCGCCCCTCACGCGGGGCGGCCTGGCCGGGAGGGGCACCGCCGTTGTGCTCGCGCTGCTGCTGCCGTTCGCGCCGCCGTTCCTCGCGCGCGGTAGGGTCCTGCGTCCTGGCGGGGGCGCCGGTGGGGGCCGCTTCCGGTGCGGCGGCGGGGGTGGAACCGGCGGGGGCCGCCGAGGCGATGGGCTCGACGATGCGGATCTTGGATCCAGGCTGCAAACGGTACTGGCCGTCCACCACCACCCGCTCGCCGGGGATCAGCCCCTCGTCGACGATCGCCTTGGTCTCCTCCTGGCGGGCGACCTTGATCGGGCGCTGCTCCACCGTCAGGTCGTCCTTGATGACATAGGCGTAGGTGCCCTGGGGGCCGCGCTGCACCACGGTCGCGGGCACGGTGGTGGCGCCGCGGCGGATGGTGGAGAGCAGGCGGACATTGACGAACTGGCCCGGCCACAGCTTCTGCGGGTCGTTGGGCATTTCGGCCTTCAGGCGGATGGTGCCGGTGCCGCTGTCGATCAGATTGTCCACCACCGACAGCTTGCCGGTGTCGAGCACGCGGCGGCCTTCGCGGTCCTGCGCCTCCACCGTCACGGGGCCCTGCGCCTGGGCGGCCAGCACCGCCTGGAGCTGTTTCTCCGGCAGGGTGAAGAGGACGGCGATGGGCTGGACCTGCGTGATGGTGGCGATGCCGGTCTGGTCGCTCGCCCGCACCACGTTGCCCTGGTCGACGTTGCGCAGGCCGATGCGGCCGCTGATCGGAGCGGTGACGGTGGTGTAGTTCAGCTGGACCTGCACCGCCTCGATGGCCGCCTCGTCGGCGCGGATCTGCGCCTCGTACTGGGCGACCAGCGCGCGCTGGGTGTCGACGGACTGGCGGGAGGCGAACTCCTTCAGGTTCATGTTGCGCTCCAGGTCGCGCCGCGCGTTGGCGAGCTGCGCCTCGTCCTGCGCCTTCTTCGCCTGGGCCTGGGCAAGCTGGGCCTGGAGCGGACGGGAATCGATGGTCGCCAGCAGGTCGCCGGCCTTGACCAGCTGGCCCTCCTGAAGCGAGACGCGCTGAAGCTCGCCATCGACGCGGGCGCGTACGGTGACCGTGTTGAAGGCCTGGACCGTGCCGATGCCGTCGAACCAGATCGGCACGTCCTCGCGCGCCACGGTGCCGGCCTGGACCGCCACCACGTTGTTGCGCGGGCCGCCCGGACCACCGCCGGGAGGGCCGCCGGGGCCGGGGGGCTGGCCCGGCTGGGTCGCCGCCGGCGGGGCCAGCTTCTGCTGAACCGCGTAACCGACGCCGCCGACCAGTCCGGCAAGAACAACGCCGGTGACCACCGGCTTCCAACGAATCGTCATGACCTGTTCCGACGCTTGTCCCGACATCCGACCGGACGGCGCATTCGGCTGTCCCTGTCTTTCTGTCCGTCCCTGATACGGGGCGGATGAGCGGATTCGTCGGGGGGCGGCGAAGATTTTTTTGCGCGGGGTCACCCGCCCTTTTGCGGCGGATCGCGGCGATGGCAGCGTTTACGGGGTGGTGTCGCCCGCCGGATCGGTGCGGTCGTTTATCAGGATCTCCGCCGCAAGGGCTTCCTCGTATCGGTCCAGATGCCGGGTGATCGCGGACTTGAGGGAATCGAAGTCCGCAGGACCATCGTCGACCAGAGCCGTCAGGCCCGGATCGGTGCGGGGCAGGCGCGACGGCAGCAAATGGGTGCGGAGTTTCTCGTAGGAGAGATAGGGGTTCTCCTGCTTCGCGGCGGCGAGGATGCCGGCGATGGTCTTGCCCCGCTCGAGGAAGGACCAAAGATCGAACAGGTCGCGCGATGTCGTCCGGCGCAGAATGAGCTGGGATTTGAGCAGGAAAATGCCGTCTGGCGGCATCGCCTTGACGCAACCCAGGCGCGACGGCTCCAGTGCGTAGGCTTCGTGCCGCTTCGGCGAATGGTCGGCGAAGAAGGTCAGCTTGACGCCGGTCTCCGCTCCGCCAGTCCGGCAGAGCCAGTCCTGCTGGGTGTCGGCAAGGTCGTCGCCGTCGTTTTCGGCATACATGCGCGCCATCTCGCTGGAGATGTCCGAGATCCGCCAGCCCTGGGCAGCGAGGCGGTCGAGAATGGCCCGGCAGCCGTCGCGCGGCAGTTGGGTTCCGGGGATGGCGAAATCGAGATCCTCGCTGCGGCGATGCCCCCATGCCAGCGCCAACGCCGTGCCCCCGACCAGCGTGAATTGACCGATCCCCGGACAGGACGAGATCGCCTCAAGCAGCCGCTTGGTTTCGCCCGGCAGGCAGTCGACGCGCAGCATCGCGGAACCCCTTCTCGATGTTGGTCAGACGATGCCGCCATTCCGACGCCAGGGCCGAAGGAACGTCCTTGTCCGCTTCCAGGCTGTCCAGAACGCGGCGCACCCGGGCGACGCCGTAGGATTTGCAAAGCCGGGCGACGTCCCTGAACGTCGGCCGGGAAAGCGTCATGGCAATCAGGTGGTCGGGGTCGAAGGTGCCGCCGGGATTGCTCCAGGCACGGTTGAAAGCAAGATGCGGTTCCCGGTCCGGCAGGATGCGGTAGAGGCCGCGCTGGATGGGTTCGATTTTCTCGGCGGCAACCAGTTTCCTGAGCGCGCGGCTGACCGTCGATGCGGACCCGTAACGCCCGACCAGCGTCCCGGACGCGACGGTCGCAATGCCGCTGCGCCGCAGGTCGTGCAGGATCCGCATCGGCAGGGTTCCGTTCATCGGCGCTGGCATGAATTGACATCCAAAGAAAATCACCAGTGAATATCAAAGTGATAGATCGCATTTGACGAGTCAAGGAGGCGCCCGTCCGCAGAGGGTGGGTGCGCTCTGTCATGGCGACCGCTCATCGGTGATGACGGCCTTCCCTCCGGACGCCCGACAAGGCAGACGCGCCCCGTTTCGAGATGCGCAGGCGGCGCGGTGCGAGTGTCGCGTCACATACGCGAATAGGTATTGAAGATAAGAATCATTTGCATTATCAGAGCCAATAACTGCGAATGATTCTTATTCGTGCCGGGGGCAATCGACGTGAAGAGACAAGTGGACGGCGGCCGGATGTCGCGAGGGGCGGCGTTCGGCGCAATGGTGCTGAGTGGGCTGATGGTGCCGGCGGTAGCGGGGGCGCAAAGCGCCGGCGGCGCCACCAGTCGCGCCGCAGTGCAGATGCCGGCGGTGACGGTGACCGGGCAGGGGGAAACGGCCCTGACGCCGGTGACCGGCTATGTCGCCAACCAGCAGGCGACCGGCACCAAGACCGATACCCCGCTGATCGAGACGCCGCAGTCGATCTCCGTCATTCCGGCCGACCAGATCCGCGACCAGAATGCCCAGACGCTGAATCAGGTGGTGCGCTACACCGCCGGCGTCACGGCGGAGACCCGCGGCGCGGTGGCGACCCGCTATGACCAGCTGAAGATCCGCGGCTTCGATGCCGACACCTATCTGAACGGGCTGAGGCTCCAGTCGCTCTATTACGCGGCACCGCAGATCGACCCCTATCTGCTGGAACGGGCGGAGGTGCTGAAGGGCCCGACCTCCGTTCTGTACGGGCAGGCGCAGCCCGGCGGCCTGATCAATCAGGTTTCCAAGCGTCCGACCGCCACCGCGCTGAACGAGGTCGGGGTCGAATACGGCACCGACAACCATTGGCGCGGCACCGCCGACTTCTCCGGTCCCATCGACAAGGACGGCAAGTTCCTCTACCGCCTGACCGCCGTCGGCCTCAGCGAGGACGGCCAGATCCGGATGACGGAGAACGAGCGCATCGCCGTCGCCCCGTCCTTCACCTGGAAGCCGGATGCCGAGACCAGCCTGACCCTGCTGGGCTTCTACCAGCATGACCCGAAGGGCAATTCCTATGGCGGCATCCCGCCGCAGGGCACGGTGCTGTCGAACCCGCTCGGCAAAATCCCGGTCGATTTCTATGACGGCGACCCGAATTACGAGAAGTTCGACCGCCGTCAGGCCTCGGTCGGCTATGCCTTCGACAAGAAGCTGGGCGACGCCTGGACCGTCCGGCTGAACGGGCGCTGGCTGAACGCCAAGGTCGCCTACGACAGCCTGTACGCCAACGGCCTCGACACCGACAACCGCAGCCTCTTCCGCGGCGTCGCCACCTCGCGGGAGGAGATGAACGCCTACGCCTTCGACAACCAGATCGAAGGGCGCTTCGCCACCGGCCCGGTCGGCCACACCGTGCTGGCCGGCGTCGATCACCAGCGGCTGGACGGCCATTACACCGCCGGCTTCGGGATGGCGCCGTCCATCGACGTGTTCAACCCGGTCTACGGCATCGCCGTCACCCCGCCGGCGGTCTACCGCACCGACATCGACGGGCGACAGACCGGCGTCTACCTCCAGGACCAGATGAAGCTGGGCGGCTTCGTCCTGACGGTCGCCGGCCGCCGCGACTGGGCGAAGACCACCTCGACCACCGCGTCGGGCAGCAGCACCCAGTCCGATCAGGCGTGGACCGGCCGCGCCGGTCTGACCTACGTCTTCGAGAACGGCATCGCCCCCTATGTCAGCTATGCCGAATCCTTCACGCCCAGCAGCGGCGTCGATTTCGGCGGCAAGCCCTTCAAGCCGGAGGAGGGGACCCAGTACGAGGTCGGCGTGAAGTACCAGCCGCCCGGCCTGAACAGCCTGTTCACCGCGGCGGTGTTCGACCTGACCCGCAGCAACCTTTTGACCAGCGATCCCGTCCACCCCGGCTTCTCCATCCAGAGCGGCGAGGCGCGGTCGCGCGGCGTCGAGCTGGAGGCCAAGGTCGGCGTCACCAAGGAGCTGGAGCTGATCGGCGCCTACACCTACCTCGACACCAAATACACCAAGGACAATGACGGGCTGGAGGGCAAGCGCCTGGCCGCGGTGCCGCGCCATCAGGCGTCGGCCTGGGCGATGTACCACATGCCGGAAGGCGCCGCGCTGACCGGCCTCGGCGTCGGCGCCGGCCTGCGCTACACCGGCAGCACGGCCAACACGGCGAACACCTTCAAGGTGCCGTCCTTCACCCTGGTCGACGCCACCGTGTCCTACGATCTGGGCGCGCTGTCGCCGAAGCTCCAGGGGGCGGAGGTCACGGTCAACGGCAAGAACCTGTTCGACAAGGAGTATGTCGCCTCCTGCTACTACGGCGAGTGGTGCGCCTACGGCTATCGGCGGACTGTGACCGCCGGCCTGCGCTACCGCTGGTAAGCCCCTTCGTGCCGTCCCTTCCCCCTTGGCAAAGGAAGCCGTCATGACGCCTGCGAGCCTGCGGGGCTGGCGCCTCGTCCACCGCTGGACCAGCCTGATCTGTTCGGCCAACCTGCTGATCCTGTGCGTCACCGGGCTGATCCTGGTGTTCCACCACGAGATCCAGCATCTGATGGGGGAGGATCTCGACAGCAGCTATACCGAGGGGCAGGCCCGCCTGCCGCTCCAGACGCTGGTCGACATCGCGCAGAAGGCTGATCCGGCGCTGGTGCCGAAGCTGCTGTCCTTCGATGCGGAGGACAAGGCGGTCAGCTACATCTACCTGGGCAAGCCGGAGGAGAGCGGTTTCGATCTGGGGCGCTGGGTGGTGCTGAACGGCTTCACCGGGGCCAACCAGATGCTGAAGCAGCCGGAGGAGACGCTGGTCGGCTTCCTCTTGAAGCTGCATGTCGACCTGTTCACCGGCTTCGCCGGCCAGATGTTCGTCGGGGTGATGGGGCTGCTGTTCGTGGTCAGCACGGTCAGCGGGCTGGTGGTCTACGGCCCCTTCATGAAGAAGCTGGCCTTCGGCATCCTGCGCTTCGGCCGGGGGACGCGGATCGGCAACATCGACCTGCACAATCTGTTCGGCGTGGCGACGCTGGTCTGGGCCTTCGTCGTCGGGCTGACCGGCGCCATCCTGTCCTTCTCGCCGCTGATCACCGGCTATTGGCAGAAGACGGAACTGGCGGCGATGACCGCCCGCCATCCGGAGCCGATGACCGGGCCGGCGGTGCCCATCGACCGGGTGGCCGCGGCCGGGCTGGCGGCCTTTCCGGGGAAGGATCTGGCCTTCATCGCCTATCCCGGCAACGAGTATGCCGGCAGCCGGCATTTCAGCGTGATCGTGCGCGGCCACACCGAACTGACGCAGCGGCTGCTCAGCGTCGCACTGGTCGATGCCGAGACCGGCGTGGTCGCCGAGGCGGCCGGCACGCCCTGGTACATGACGGTGCTGATGCTGTCGGGGCCGTTCCATTTCGGCGATTACGGCGGGCTGCCGTTGCAGATCATCTGGGCGCTGTTCACCATCGTCACCGGGGTGGTGACGGTGACCGGCTTCGTCGTCTGGCTGAAACGGCCGCGGGCGCGGTCGTTGTCTGACAGGACCGCATCGGGCGCCAAGCTGGGGAGCAAGGCATGAGCGGGGGCATGAGCGGGGTTTGGCGCATTCCGGCGGCGCTGGCCGTGCTGTCCGCCGTCGGGCTGTCCGCCGCCATCCTGGGCGACGGCATCTGGGATTGGCTGTGCTGGGCGACCCTGTCGGTGCCGCTGGCCGTCTGCGCCGTCAAGCTGTGGCGGCAGCGGCCGGGCCGGCCGGCCATGTGAGTGGAAGGGGCGAAAGGAAAGATTTTCACCTGTCAGTTTTTCTTGACGGTATGTCGGCCCACCTGTAAGTAAATCCTTACTGGTGGGTGGCGGAGCGGACATGACCTGTGGCGGCGACCAATTGCTCGAGATGCTGTCGGCGCTGGCGAACCCGCACCGGCTGCGCATCGTGGCGACGCTGAGCACCATGGGGCGGACCTATGTCAGTCAGCTGGCGCGCGAGATCGGCATCAGCCGTCCGCTTCTGCACCTTCATCTGCGGAAGCTGGAGGAGGCGGGGCTCGTCACCAGCCGGCTCGAGGTCTCTCCGGATGGAAAGGCCCTCAACTTCTTCGAAGTCGCCCCGTTCGCGATCGAGCTGACGCCCACGGCGATTGCCGAAGCCGCGCCTTCCCTGACCGCAACCAGCAGACATTCCGACTCCTGAAGGAGCGCCCGATGACCGGCAGAGAATCCTATTTCCTTCTCGTTACGATCCTCGTCCTGGTGACGATCCTCCTGATTTTCGCGATGAAGTATTTTTCGTCGGCCCGTCGGGGCCGGGCACAGACCGCCGGCGAGGCGGCATACCGCGACCTTGCCGAAAAGACGCTCAAGGCGCAGGAGGAACTGACCGCGGCCCTGGTTTCGATCAGGGGCAGCGTCACGCAGATCGAGGGCCGGCTCGCCGGGGTGGAAAAAGTCCTGAAGGACGTCGGGTGATGGCGCCGCAGTTCGGCAGCGAAAAAGCCGGCAGCGAAGAGCGCAGGCAGATGCTGCAGATGCGGACGGCCTGCCTCGTAGAAGGCGGCACGCTGATCCTCCTGCTCTTCGTGGCCGTGCCGTTGAAGCATCTCGCCGGTTTTCCCGGCGCGGTGAAGGCGATGGGGCCAGTCCACGGCCTCGCCTTCCTGACCTACTTCTGGATGCTGACCAGGATGGTGTCGTCCGGTGGCTGGTCCCGGGGCGAGACGATCAAGCTGTTCGCTGCCGCCATGGTGCCCTTTGGCGCCTTCTTCAGCGCGCGCACCCTGACCCGGCGGGCGGCGCTCGCCTCCCCCCCGTGAGGCGTGGCCATGATCTACCTGTGGCTGAAGGCGTTCCACATCGTCTCGGTAACGGTCTGGATCGGCGGGATGTTCGTCGCGGCCATCGCCGTGGCAGCCCTGTCCGCCCCGAAAAGCCTGCCCGGCGCGCCTGGGCCTGTCGGCATCGCCCAGCCTGACATCATCGGGGCGGTGCGGCGTTGGGACCGTTGGGCGACCTCTCCGGCAATGCTGCTGGCCTGGCTCTTCGGGCTGGCGGTGGCGACCGAAGGCGGCTGGTTCGGGGCACGCTGGCTGATGATGAAGCTGGTGTTCGTCGTCGCCCTGTCCGGCCTGCACGGGATTCTGTCGGGCACGCTCCGCAAACTTGCCCGGCCCGATGGGCGGCCTTCGCCGGCATCGGGCCACGCGCTGCCGGTCATCGTCGGCGCGGTCGTCGTGATTGTGCTTCTCGTGGTCCTGAAACCGCTTTGACGGGCTGTCCTGTATCACGCCCCCCATCACGCCCGGATTATGACGGCTGCCGATCCGGCTCCGACACGCTCCTCATCATGGCGATGAAGCCCGACGGCGCGTCGTCGCCCAGGCAGAGCTCCAGCATCCGATGGGCGTCCACGGCTTCCAGGGCGGCGCGGGCGAACATCGGCTCCTCATAGGCAGCAAGCGCCGCTTCGACGTCCCCGGGGTGCCGAACCAGGGCGTCGGCCAGTTCGGCGCCGTCCAGCATCGCCAGATTGGCACCTTCGCCGGACGGCGGCATCAGATGCGCGGCATCTCCCAGCAGCGTCACGCCGGGAACCCGCCGCCATCGGTGTCCGATGGGAAGGGCGTGGACCATGCGGGGAACCGGGGGCGTGTCGCTCCCGGTGATGAGGGCGGTCAGCTCCGGCGCCCAGCCGTCGAACTCCGCCGCGACAAGACCCTTCGCCGCCGGATCGGCGAAGTCGATCCCGGCGAACCATTCCGCCGGCCGTTTCAGCTCGACATAGACATGCAGCACGTCTCCGGCCTCCCGATGGGCGAAGATGGCTCTGCCCGGCGAGAGGGCGAACATCGCTCCGGCGCCGACCGCCGCCGCGGGTCGGGGATGCCGGTTGTCCACATCGTGCAGGTACGTCTCGATGAAGGTCGCGCCGGCATAGCGGGGCGTGGCGTCGGACAGCAGCGGCCTCACCCTGGACCATGCGCCGTCCGCTCCGACGAGAAGGCCGGCGACCGCAGTGCTTCCATCCGCGAACAGGACCTCGTGCCGCCCATCGCCGAGGGGCGAGGCGCCGGCAAGTTTCTTGCCCCACCGCACCGTGCCCTCCGGCAGGGAATCGAGGAGCAGCCTGCGCAGAGCGCCGCGCAGGACTTCGGGGCGCCTGTTCTGCCCGTCGTCGGGCATGTCGAGGAGGACGGCGCCGGTGCGGTCCAGCACGCGCGTCGCCTCCGCACCTTCGTGGATGATCGACCGGAACGCCTCGGTGAGGCCGGCGGCGGCGAGCGCGCGCTGGCCGTTGTGGTCGTGGATGTCGAGCTGGCCGCCCTGGGTCCGGCTTTCCGTCCCGGCCTCCGCCTCGTAGACGATTGAGGGGATGCCATGGACATGGAGGATGCGGGCCAGCGTCAGTCCACCCAATCCAGCACCGATGATGACGACGGCTTGCTCCATGGCGCTTTCTCCCTGCTCTGGAACGGCGTTCCATGACTATTCATTGGAACGTTGTTCCAGGCATGTCAAGATGAGACATGGACCCAAGACCAAAGACTCCCGAGCGGCGGGAGGATGCGCTTTCCAGGGAGCGGATCGTTGCATCCGCCATCGGGCTTCTCGATGAGGAGGGGGAGCGCGCCCTGACCTTCCGCGCGCTGGCGAACCGGCTGTCAACCGGAAGCGGGGCGATCTACTGGCATATCCCGGACAAGGACGCGCTGCTTTCCGCGGCAACCGAGACCGTGCTGTCCCGTGCGCTGGCCGGAATCGCCGGCGGGTCCGATCCGGCGGACACCCTGCGCGCCATCGCCTTGAGCGTCTTCGATGCCATCGAGGTGCATCCATGGGTGGGCACCCAGCTCGCCAGGGAACCGTGGCAGCCGGCCATGGTGGAGGTTTTCGAGCGCAGCAGCGCGCAGTTCGATCTGCTGGGCGTTCCGCGCGGGTCGCTTTTCCACTGCGTGTCGGCGTTCGTCCAGTATCTCCTGGGCAGCGCCGCGCAGACCGCGGCTGCGGCGCGCCACAAGTTCCGCGCGTCGGAGCGGCCGGCCGTCCTTGCCGCAATCGTCGAGCGCTGGACCCGGCGCGATCCTGGGGAATACCCGTTCGTTCACCTGCTGGCGGAGCAGGTGCGGACGCATGACGAGCGGGAGGCGTTCCTCGCCGGCCTCGACCTGATCCTGGCGGGGGCGAAACCCGCGCGGTGACGCCGCGAAGTCAAAAATGGAGCGGCGGCGAGGCGGCGTCCCGCCGTCCTCGCCGCCGCTCGATTTTACCGACAGATTTTCACTTCATGGACGGGAAGGCGAACTGGGCGCCTTCGCGGACGCCGCCGGTCGGCCAGCGCTGGGTCACGGTCTTGCGGCGGGTGTAGAAGCGAACGCCGTCCGGACCGTAGGCCGAAAGATCGCCGAACAGCGACCGCTTCCAGCCGCCGAAGCTGTGATAGGCCACCGGAACCGGCAGCGGCACGTTGATGCCGACCATGCCGACCTTGATCATGTCGCTGAAATAGCGGGCGGCCTCGCCGTCGCGGGTGAACAGGCAGGTGCCGTTGCCGTATTCGTGGGCGTCGATCAGGTCCATGCCCTCCTGCATCGTCTTGACCCGGACGAGGCAGAGCACCGGCCCGAAGATCTCCTCGCGGTAGATGGTCATGTCCGGGGTGACGCGGTCGAACAGGCAGCCGCCCAGGAAATTGCCGTTCTCATGGCCGGGCACCACCAGCCCGCGGCCGTCCACCGCCAGCTCGGCGCCCTCGGCGACGCCCTGGTCGACGTAGGCCTTCACCTTCTCGTAATGGGCGCGGGTGACCAGCGGCCCCATCTCGCAGCCGGCCGAGGTGCCGGCGCCGACCTTGAGGTCGCGGAGCGCCACCGACAGCTTGTCCTTCAGCCGGTCGGCCACCTCGTCGCCCACCGCCACCACGACGGAGATCGCCATGCAGCGCTCGCCGCAGGAGCCGTAGGCCGCCCCCATCAGCGCGCTCACCGCGTTGTCGAGGTCTGCATCCGGCATGACGATGGCGTGGTTCTTGGCCCCGCCCAACGCCTGCACCCGCTTTCCATGGGCGGTGGCGGTCGCGTAGACATATTCGGCGATGGGGGTGGAGCCGACGAAGCTGACGCCCTGCACGCGCGGGTCGGTCAGCAGCGTGTCCACCGCCTCCTTGTCGCCGTTGACGACGTTCAGCACGCCCGGCGGCAGCCCGGCCTCTTCGGCCAGCTGGGCGACGTAGAGAGCGGCGCTGGGGTCGCGCTCCGACGGCTTGAGGATGAAGGTGTTCCCGCAGGCGATGGCGATGGGGTACATCCACAGCGGGACCATCGCCGGGAAATTGAAGGGCGTGATGCCGGCGACGACGCCCAGCGGCTGGAACTCCGACCAGCTGTCGATGCTGGGGCCGACATTCTTGGAGAACTCGCCCTTCAGCAGCTCCGGCACGCCGCAGGCATATTCGACATTCTCGATGCCGCGGGTCAGCTCGCCGAAGGCGTCGTCCAGCACCTTGCCGTGTTCCTGGGTGATGAGCGCGCAGACGCGCTGCGCATTCTCCTCCAGCAGCTGCTTGAAGCGGAACATGACGCGGGCGCGCTTGGCCGGCGGCGTCGCGCGCCAGGCCGGGAAGGCGGCCTCGGCGGCGGATATCGCCTCCTCGACCGTCTTGCGGCTGGCGAGCGCCACCTGACCGGCGATCTCGCCGGTGGCGGGATTGACGATGTCGGCGGTGCGGCTGTCGGCCGGGGCGTCGGTCTTGCCGCCGATCAGGTGCGGAACGATGGGCATTGGGCTTTTCCCGAAATGTCGCGTGTGGAGGTTCTTACGCCGTCGCCTGGATCGCGTCGGCGACGACGTTGAACAGCCGGTCGAGATCCTCGCGCTCGCTGATGAAATGCGGGCCGAACTGGAGGGTGTCGCCGCCGTAGCGCACGTAATAGCCGGCGTCCCAGCACTTCATGGCGATCTCGTAGGGCCGGCGCGCCGGCTCGCCCGGCAGGGCTGCGATGGTGACGGCGCCGGCAAGGCCGCAGTTGCGGATGTCGGCGACGTTCTTCAGCCCCTTCAGCCCGTGGATCAGCCCTTCGAAATGCGGCATCAGCGCCGCCGCCTTGTCGGCCAGCTTCTCGCGCTCGAACAGCTCCAGCGCGGCCAGACCGGCGGCGCAGGCGACCGGGTGGGCGGAGTAGGTGTAGCCGTGCGGGAACTCCACCAGATACTCGGGCCCGCCATTGTCCATGAAGGTCTGGTAGATCTCATGGCTGGCAACCACCGCGCCCATCGGCACCGCGCCGTTGGTCAGGCCCTTGGCGACGTTCATGATGTCGGGGACCACGCCGAAGTAATCGGCGCCGAAGGCGGTGCCCATGCGGCCGAAGCCGGTGATCACCTCGTCGAAGATCAGCAGGATGCCGTGCTTGGTGCAGATCTCGCGCAGGCGCTGGAGATAGCCCTTGGGCGGCGGCAGCACGCCGGCCGACCCGGCCATCGGCTCCACCACCACCGCGGCGATGTTGGAGGCGTCGTGCAGCGCCACCAGATCCTCCAGCGCGTCGGCCAGATGGGCGCCCTCGTCCGGCATGCCCTTGGTGAACAGGTTCTGCGGCAGCAGGGTGTGCGGCAGATGGTCGGCATCGACGCCGGTGCCGAACAGCTTGCGGTTGCCGACGATGCCGCCCAGGCTGGTGCCGCCGAAATTGACGCCGTGATAGCCCTTCACCCGGCCGATCAGCTTGGTCTTGGCCGGCTGGCCCTTCATCCGCCAATAGGCCCGCGCCATCTTCAGCGAGGTGTCGGCGGCCTCCGACCCGGAATTGACGAAGAAGACATGGTCGAGGCCGGCCGGCGTCATCGAGGCCAGCTTGTGCGCCAGCTTGAAGGCGGCGGTGTGGCCGTGCTGGAAGGCCGGGCTGTAGTCGAGCGTGGCGATCTGCTGCGCCACCGCGTCGGCGATCTCGCGGCGGCAATGGCCGGCGCCGCTGCACCACAGGCCGGACAGGCTGTCATAGATCTTGCGGCCCTGCGCGTCCCAGTACCAGGCGCCCTCCGCCTTCGTCATGATGCGCGGGTTCTTCTTGAACTCGCGGTTGGCGGTGAAGGGCATCCAGTGCGCGTCAAGCTCCTCGCGCGTCAGTCCGGCAGCCGTGCCCAGGGCATCGGCGTGGGCATGGGCGTGGTCGTTGTCGAGGGGGGCCATCCGCTGTTCTCCCGGTTTGGTTTGGGGGGCGCATATGTCAGGGCTGCTGTCTGTGGTCAGTGTGAGCGGTTCCCGGTTGCCATCAAATCCAAAGTGGAAGAACTTCACGTAAGCATCCGCTTAACTTTCCCGCTCAACTTTTCCAGGCGACAGCATGAGCAAGCCGGCCCGGTCGATGGCCCCGATCAGCGATGCCGACATCCGGCTGCTGCGCGTGTTCCGGACGGTGGTGGAGTGCGGCGGCTTCTCCGCCGCCGAGGTGGAGCTGAACATCAGCCGCGCCGCGATCAGCCAGCATATGGCCGATCTGGAGCGCCGGCTCGGGCTGACGCTGTGCTGGCGCGGGCGGGCGGGCTTCCGGCTGACGGAGGAGGGGCGGCTGGCCTATGAGGCGAGCTTGCGCCTGCTCGCCAGCACCGAGAGCTTCCGCAGCGAGATCAACACGGTCCACCGCCGCCTGCGCGGCGAATTGAACATCGGCATCACCGACAACCTCGTCACCATGCCGCAGATGCGGGTGACCCACGCGCTGCGCGGCCTGAAGCAGCTGGCGCCGGAGGTCCGCGTCAACATCCGCATGATCCCGCCCAACGAAATCGAGCGCGGCGTGCTGGACGGGCAGCTGCATGTCGGCGTCGTCCCGGTCCGCCGGGGGCTGCCGGGGCTGGCCGGCCTGCCGCTCTACAGCGAGGAATCGCTGCTCTATTGCGGCGACGGCCATCCGCTGTTCGACCATCCCGAGGACGCGGTGACGCGCGAGGATGTCGAGGCGGCCGACGCGGTGGCGCCGACCCAGGCGCAGCTTCCCCACGAGCTGAACAACACCGCGACCGCCACCGACCGCGAGGGGGTGGCGTTCCTGATCCTGACCGGATGCTATGTCGGCTTCCTGCCCATCCATTACGCGCGGCAATGGGTCGAGCGCGGCATGATGCGGGCGCTGCTGCCCGGCACCTACCGCCATGCCCTGGAGTTCCAGGTGGTGACCAAGAAGGGCGCCCAGCCCAATCTGGTGCTGGACCGCTTCCTGGAAGTCCTGCGCGGCAGCGGGACCGGCGTTTAAGGTTTCAGGCGCCGTCCGGCTGCGGGCTTGGCATTCAGCTCTTCCTCGCCCAGCGCGTGCAGGACGGCACCGGCGGCCAGGGTGCGTTCCTCCTCGCCGATCTGCATCGTCACCGGGTCGCCGGTGGGGGTGGTGGTCGCCGTCGCCTCGCCGGCGAAACGGACCGTCACCTCGCGGTTGGCGAAGCGGATGCCCTCGCGGCGGAACAGGGTGTTGAGTTCCTGATAGACCCGCTTGCGGATCTCCCACTGGTCGCCGGGCCGGGTCATGAACTTGACGCGGAGGATCATCGCGGAGTCCTCCATCTGGATGACGCCCTGCGATTTCAGCGGCTGGAGGAATTTCGGCCCCAGGTCGGGGTCGTCGAGCAGCATCTGGCCAAGCTGCTTGATGTGCTTGCGCACCTTCTCGACGTCGGTGTCGTAGGTGATGCGCAGCGGCAGCTTCATGATCACCCAGTCGCGCGAATAGTTGGTCAGCTGGTGGATCTCGCCGAAGGGGACGGTGTGCAGCGGGCCGCGATGGTGGCGCAGCTGCATCGAACGCACCGAGATCTTCTCCACCGTGCCGCGG
The DNA here is from genome assembly GCF_002573965.1 of Azospirillum palustre. NCBI lineage: Bacteria > Pseudomonadati > Pseudomonadota > Alphaproteobacteria > Rhodospirillales > Azospirillaceae > Azospirillum > Azospirillum palustre. The sequence goes on from NZ_PDKW01000039.1 coordinate 182,880, forward strand.
ATGGCGCCGATCTCGATGTACTCGCCCTTGCGGAAGGCGTCGTCGATCAGGAAGAAGGCGCCGGAAAAGATGTCGCGGATCAGCGTCTGCGCGCCGAAGCCGATGGCGATGCCGGCCACACCCGCCCCGGCGAACAGCGGCGCGATGTTGACGCCCAGATCCATCAGGACGCTGAGCAGGATGGCGCCGAGGATCGACAGCAGGATGAAGTTGCGCACCAGCGGCAGCAGCGTCGCCAGCCGGCTGGCCGAGCCGTGGCCGCTGCCCTCGTCGCCGGGAATGACGCCGGGGGTCGGACCTTCCTCGGCGATCCGGCGGTCGATCCAGATGCGGACGCCGTGATAGGCGACATAGCCGATCAGGCAGACCGTCATGATGCTGATGAGCTTGTCCGCCGCATCGCCGTGCATGCGCGGGATGTTCCACACCGACAGGGTCACCGCCACCCCGGCGGCGGCGGCGAGGATGCCGGCCACCCGCCGGGCCAGCGCCTCGTAGCTGTCGATGGTCGCCGGCCTGGGAGCGTCGGGGAACGGGCCGTCGCCGTCCGGCGCCCCCTCCCGGCTTTCCTCCAACGGCCGCCACAGGGTGCGGCGATGGTGGAACAGCCATTCGGTGGCATAGGTGACGGTGGCATAGACGGCGAGGATCGCCGCGGCGACGGCGTAGGCGCCGAGCAGCAGCGGCAGTTCGGTCGGCCAGCCCAGGATCAGGCGGTTGACCAGCGTCGCCAGGGCATAGGCGAAATAGACCAGCACCGCCGGAAACCACAGGCGCAGGGTCAGCCGTTCCAGCGGCGCCACCGTCGCCGCCGGCCGCCCGGCCAGGAAGGCGCGCTCGACCGTCTGGCGGTTGGCATAGAGCGCGCCGACCGTCGCCAGCACGGTGAGCAGCCCGAACAGCGCGACCAGCACCGCGTGCGGATCGTAGGGCATGCCCAGCGCCTCCAGCCAGATGGTGCCGATCATCAGGGCGACGCCCAAGGCGCCGCTGGCGGTCAGGTCGCGCCGCAGCCGGCGCACCGCCGGGGCCACGCCGGCATCCGCCGCCGCCCCGGGCGGCATCACCAGCCGCCAGAACAGGGCGATGGCCCAGACCAGCAGATAGCCGGCCCCGGCGAGGATGACCGTCTTCTCGGTCATCGGCGTCGGCTCCGGCACCAGCGCGGTGGCGAGCCCGAACCCGATCAGCGTGGCGAGCAGCATGCCGACCAGCGTCAGCAGCGCGTGCGCCACCAGACGGGGAAAGCGGGCGGCCAGGATGGAGCCGCCCGGCCTCGGCTCGGCCGGGGGCGGCAGCAGGCGGCGGGCGACCGGCCGCTGATAGAGCAGATGCTGCACCCCATGGCCGGCCGCCATCAGGGCGAAGGTCAGGGCGATGACCTGCAGGAAATAGGCGGGCTCGCCGGTCGGGCTCTGGGCCTTCAGGGTGGCGACGATGGCCGACGGGATCGCGGGCGTGGCGCGCAGCCGCTTGGCGAGCTTGCCGCGGAACCCCGCCATGCGGTCGCGCCCCTCGCTGAGCATCAGCATCATCATGCCGTCGGCCGCGCTGGCGGCTGCGGAGGACGGGGCGGGTGTGGCGGGGAC
>NZ_PDKW01000039.1:184568-255610 GCF_002573965.1 Azospirillum palustre
CTCTCCCGGCATGATGGATAAAAAGCGGGCCACCCGATCAACAAAAACGTGTTGTCGCACTTCAGCTTGATTCCGCCCGCAATGTCAAAATGTCAGTCCAGCGCAACATAGAACTGTCAGTCTTCCCTCGGCTTTAAAGTGCTGGCAATAACAAATGGCGACGAGGCCGCCACGGTGGACGGCCTCATCGCATCTGGGGTCAGTTGCCTTCCCTATCGAAGTTTCGGGTTGGAAGGCCCAGCTTCAGAAACCGAAATGGCTGAGACCGGGATGGTCGTCGGGACGGCGGCCGAGCGGCCAGTGGAACTTGCGGTCGGCCTCGACGATGGGGTGTTCGTTGATGCTGGCATGCCGGGCGCGCATCAGCCCGTCCTCGGCAAACTCCCAATTCTCGTTGCCGTAGGCGCGATACCATTGGCCGCTGTCGTCGCGGTATTCGTAGGCGTAGCGCACCGCGATGCGGTTTCCGGTGAAGGCCCAAAGCTCCTTGATCAGCCGGTATTCAAGCTCCTTGTTCCATTTGCGGGTGAGAAAGGCTTGGATCTCGGCGCGGCCGGTCGCGAATTCGGCGCGATTGCGCCAGCGGCTGTCCTCGCTGTAGGCGAGCGTGACCTTGGCCGGATCGCGGCTGTTCCAGCCATCCTCGGCGAGTCGGACCTTCTCGACGGCGGATTCTGCGGTGAAGGGGGGAAGCGGCGGACGGGACATGGCATGCTCCTTCTTGCGGATGAAACGATACAGACGGTGATGGAAGAGCGTGGCGCGGTGCGATCCGCGCCCGGTTGACGTGCTTGAGGCAAGGCTCAGAGGGCAAGCTGGATGCGGTTTTCCTCATCGGGGCCGGCTTCGGCAGGCACGGCACTGCAAATCAGGACCTCGTCGGGGGCGACGCTGGCGCCCGGTTCGCGGATATAGGCCACGGCACCCTTCAGCAGCTTGGTCCGGCAGGTTCCGCATGTGCCTTCCCGGCAACTGTATTCGGGCTCCAGCCCGCGCGCTTCCGCCAACTCCAGCAACGTGCCGGACGCCGGCGTCCAACGATCCTCCTTCAGCGAGGTCATGAAGGCCACCGGCACCGGCTTGCTCGACGGCAGGGGACGGACCGGCGGGGGTGCGGCCCCGACGTCCGCCGTGCGCTGCAAGGACGATGGCCCGAATGCCTCGGCGTGGATCCGCCCGTCGGCGATGTTGCGGTTTCGCAGCCCGTCATAGAGCGCCTGCGTGAATGCCGGCGGGCCGCACAGGTAGAAATCATAGTCGTCGAACGGCAGGAAGCGGGTCAGCAGGGCCATGTCGATGCGGCCGGCCGCCTCATAGCCGACGCCCTCCTTGGCCGTGCCGGGCTCGCTCAGCACCCGGATCCATCTGACGGCACCCTGCCCTGCCGCCCCCTGCGCCGCGTTCACCAGCTCGGCGATCTCCCGGTCGAAAGGACGCTCGGACATCGAACGGGCCGCCTGGATGAGGATGGTCGGCCGCATCCGCTGTTTGCGCAGCCCCTCGTAGACGATGTGGCGCAGCATCGCCAGCAGCGGCGTGATCCCGATGCCGCCGGCCAGCAGCACCGCCGGCCTTGTCCCGTAAGGGTCGATGGTGAAGGCGCCGTCGGGTGCGCGCGCTTCGATGATGTCGCCGGCTCGGATGCGGTCGTGCAGGTGGCGCGACACCAGCCCTTCCCGCTTGACGCTGATCCGGTAGAGGCCGTCCGACGGCGCGGCCGACAGCGTGTAGGTGCGGATGACCGGCTTGTCCGATCCTGGAACCGTCACGCGGATCGGCAGGTGCTGACCGGCGGCATGGGGAAGAAGGCCCGCTCCGTCGGCCGGCTGGAGATGGAAGGAGCGGATCGCCGGGGTTTCGTCGACGATCTTCGTCACCCGGTACGGGCGCCAGCGTGTCGCCAGTTCGCCGGCCTGTATGCGGGCCGCCGCCTGCGCCCAATCCCCCGTCATCAGCGAACTGGGCGACCAGCCCTCCTTGCGGAACGACCAGCGCAGCGCCAGTGCGCCGGGACGGCGCAGAATGCGGCGCGGCTTGAAGGTCCACAGCCGCTCGGCTCCCTGGAAGGCCGCAATCTCCGGCGATTCCAGGATCACCTCCGCATCGCCGGTCATCTGCAGCATGTCGCCGCTGCCGTAATCGACGAAGACGAGGCCGGCCTTGCCGTTGAGAACGATGTTCCCGAGGGTCGAGAAGAAGAGGTTGCCGTTGAAGTCGGGCACCGTGAGGGTGCCGTCCTCCGCGACACGGACGAAGCCCGCCTTGCCGCCGCGATGGGACACGTCGACCTGACGGCGCTCGGCCCGGTCCGCATAGGTGGCGACGAAGAAGGCATCGGCCTCCCCGATCATGGCCCGCGCCCGTTCGTCCAGCCGCGGCAGGACCTCCACGACGCCGGTGAACTGTTCCGCCGGATCCCGTGCATAGTCGACATCGCGAAGCTGGATGTAGCGCGGGCAGTTCCCGAAGCTCTGGTCGACATCGACCCGAAATCCGGAGCCGATGGCGGTGACGACGCCGTTCATGCGGTTGCGGCGCCGGGTGTGCATCTCGATGCCCAGAAGGCCGACGGGATCGCCGTCGCGCATGCCCTCCCCCGCCGGATCGCCGGGATCGGCATGGGCGGCGATGTCGAGCCTCGTCGGCGTCGGCGACGACAGAAAGCCCGGCTTGCCGACGAGGAGCGTGGCCCACGGGTCGCCCGCGGGATCGACGCTGCCCAACACGATGAAGGGAAGCTGGGCATAAAAGTCGCGATGCTGGTCGGGCATGTGGTCGCGGATCACCCGCTGACCGACGGACTCCATCCGTTCGGCCACCCCCAGCTTCCGCTGGATGAACGTCTCACCCTCATGCCAGGGCGGCAGTGTTTTCAGTGCAGCGGTCATCGTCGGTGTCCCATGCTGGGGGGCGGTCGGACGGTGTGTCCGGAAGCGGGATGTGGCCCTTGGGGTAGCGCCCCGGCTCTCCCGATGGATCAGGCAGCCAGCCCGACCGGCGTCTTTACGAAGGGAACGAAGCCCGGCAGTTGCTCGATGCGGCCGAGGAAGGCCGTGACGGAGGGATAGCCGGAGAGATCGACGTTGCCTTCCGGCGCCTGGGCGACGTAGCTGTAGATCGCGACGTCCGCGATTGTCGGGTGATCGCCGACCAGCCAATCCTGCGCGCTCAGGTGGCTTTCGAGCCGGGTCAGCAGGGTATGGGCCCGGCCGATAACCTCGTCGGCGTTGAACTTCGCCCCGAACACCGTGATGAGCCGGGCGGCAGCCGGGCCGTAGGCCACCTCACCGGCCGCCACGGAAAGCCAGCGCTGAACCGCCGCCGCACCGCTGGGGTCTTCCGGCAGCCAGTCGCTCCGCCCCGCCTTCTTGGCGAGATAGACCAGGATCGCGTTGGAATCGGCGACGATGACGCCCGCATCGTCCAGGACCGGCACTTGTCCGAAGGGGTTGAGCTTCAGGAAGTCGGGGCTCTTGTGCGCACCGGCCTTGAGGTCGACCTCCACCAGCTCATGCGGCAGGCCGAGAAGCGATACGAGCAGACGGGCGCGATGCGAGTGGCCCGACAGGGGATGATGATACAGCTTCATGTCCAGCTCCGGTGATTTGCCGGACGGGGGCATTCCCGTTCCGCATCACCAGAGTGCTGGATCATCACCGCTGAGAGAATACCCGGCTTTCGCAGTTCATTCTTGCCTGGAATGAAATAATCCCCGGCCCGCCCCGCTCCTGCGAGCGTATTTTCACAGGCGGAGCGATGCCCTCAGGCGGCATTCGCGAGGTCGGGAGCGAGACGGCGTGCATCGGCGATCAGCGCCGCAGTCAGTGGCGGCTGGGGATCGCGCCGGCACACCACAAGGCCGATCAGGGTCGACAGTTCCGGCGCCACGATGGGGATGGCACGGATCGAGGGGGGGAGCAGCAGCGAATCCGCCATGATCCGCGGCATGATCGTCGACCACATGCCGGTGCAGAGATGGTTGGTCAGCACGACGATGGAGTTGGATTCGAGCATCGGTTCGGCATGCACCCCCGCTTCGGCGAAGGCGCGGTCGATGATCCGCCGGTTCTGCATGGTGGTGTTCAGCAGGCAGAGCGGCAGGGTCGCCGCCTCTTCCCAGGTCACGCTGTCGCGCGTGCCGAACGGGCTGTCCGCCGAGGTGATCAGGTGGTAGCGCTCGTGATAGAGCGGCACCTCGTCGACATTGCCGAGCGGTTCGTTGTCGAGATAGGTGATCCCGGCCTCCGCCTCCAGATTCTCCAGCTTGGACAGGATCTCGGTGGAGCTGTGGGAGGCGATGGTGATCTTGATGCCGGGATGCATCGACCAGACGGTGGCGGTCAGCCGCTGGACCATCGGCAGTGCCGTCGGCACCACCACCAGCCGCAGCGTACCGGTCAGGCCCTGCTTCATCGTCTCGACATCGGCGCGCATCGCTTTGTAGTCGCCGACGATGCGCCGCGCCCACTCCAGCACCCGCTCCCCTTCCGGCGTGAAGCCGATGAAGCGCGCGCCGCGGTCGACCAGCGGCACGCCCATGGTCGATTCCAGCTGCTTGATCGCGGCGGACAGATTGGGCTGCGACACCCCGCAGACCTGTGCCGCACGGCCGAAATGCTTTTCCGTCGCCAGCGCGATCAGAAATTCGAGTTTTTCCTGCATGCCGGGTCTCCTCCCACCACGTCTTGCGCAGCGTGGATCGGGAACGTATCGATCACGACCCGAGCAACATCATTGATCTCAAACATGTGTCCGCGTCTCCGCGCGGGCTGCCGCAGCGGCAATGCGACGCATCGTAGGCGCACGAAGCTTTATCCTCACGACACCTCCATCTCGACGAGCCGGAACGCCTCGCCCTGCGGACGGTCGATGCGCAGATCGGCCCCCTCCAGGAAGGTGTCGCGGCTGAGCAGGTCGAAGGCATGACGCAGGGCGTCTGGTTGCACCCGGCTGGCGCAACCGATCAACAGGCTGACGCGCACCACCCGGTCGAAGGGATTGGCCTCGCGCGCTGTCATCGCCTGTTCAAGCAGCGATTGGCACAGAGCGATCTCATGCATGGGCTGAGACCTCCAGAAACGGAGAAAATCCCCTCTCCCCCGGGAGGGGGGAGAGGGGAAGCTAATTCCCGGCATACCTCACGCGAAGGCCGGGGCCTTCTTCGCCGCACGAGTCACCGCGTTGCTGAGACCGCCCTTCAGCTTCGCATATTCCTGCTGGACGTAATTCTCGGCCCAGACCTGATCGGCGATCGGCTCGACCCTGACAGCGGCATACTTGTACTCCGGCGTCTTGGCGATGGGATCGACGGCATGGATGGTCAACTCATTGCAGGCGCCGATCCACCACTGGTAGGTCATGTAGACGGCCCCCTTGTTGGTGCGGTCGGTGACGCTGGCGCGGGTGATCACCTTGCCGCGGCGCGACGACACCCAGACCAGTTCCTGGTCGCGGATGCCCAAGGACTTGGCGTCCTTCGGGTTGATGGTGACATAGCCGGGCTCGTCGGCCAGAGTCTGCAAGGCGGCGCAGTTGCCGGTCATCGAGCGGCAGGAGTAATGGCCGACCTCGCGCACGGTGCAGAGGATCAGCGGGAACTCCTCGGTCAGCTGATCCTGCGGCGGACGCCATTCGGTGGCGAATAGCAGGCCTTTGCCGCCCGGCCGCTGGAAGACGTTGCCCTCGTAGAGATACTTGGAGCCTGCCGAGTCGATCTCACGGCAGGGCCACGGCACCGCACCCAGCCCCTCCATCTTCTCGTAGGTGGCGCCGTAGAAGATCGGGCAAAGCTCGCGCAGTTCGTCCCAGATCTGCCTGGTGTTGTCGTAATGCATGGGATAGCCCATCGCGGTGGCGAGCAGGCTGATGATCTCCCAGTCGTGCTTGACATCGCCCTTGGCGTCCACCGCCTTGGTGAAGCGCTGGAAGCTGCGGTCGGCGGCGCTGAACACGCCCTCATGCTCGCCCCAGGAGGTCGCCGGCAGGATCAGGTCGGCGAACATCGCCGTCTTCGTCATGAAGATGTCCTGGACGATGACGAACTCCATCGCCTCGAAGCCCTTGCGCACCTGGGCCAAGTCCGGCTCGGTCTGGGCCGGGTCCTCGCCCATCACATACATCGCCTTCAGCTTGCCGGTCTCCGCCAGATGCGGCACGTCGGTCAGGCGGTAGCCGATCTCGCCGGGCAGCGATGGGACGCCCCAGGCCTTGGCGAACTTCTCGCGGATCTCCGGATCGGTGACCTTCTGGTAGCCGGGGAACTCGGTCGGCAGCACGCCCATGTCGCAGCTGCCCTGGACATTGTTCTGGCCGCGCACCGGGCCGACGCCGACATTCGGACGGCCGAGATTGCCGGTCAGCAGCGCCAGCCCCGACAGCCCCTTCACCACATCGACGCCCTGGCCCCACTGAGTGACGCCCATGCCCCACAGGATGGTGGCGGAGGGGGCGGCGGCATAGATGCGCATCGCCTCGCGGATGTCGGCGGCCGGCAGGCCGGTGATCGCCTCGGCATATTCGGGGGTGTATTTCTCGACGATCTTCCTGTACTCGTCGAAACCTTCCGTGTGATTGGCGACATACTCCTTGTTGTAGAGTCCTTCATTGATCAGGACATTGGCGAAGGCATTGACCAGCGCCATGTTGGAGCCGTTGTTCAGCGGCAGCCACAGGTCGGCCAGCCGCGCCGTCTCGATCTTGCGCGGATCGCAGACGATGATCTTGGCGCCGCGCTCCTTGGCCTTGATGATGCGCTTGGCGATCACCGGATGGCTGTCGGCGACGTTGTAGCCGAAGACCAGGACGCATTTGGTATGCTCGATCTCGGGGATCGAGTTGCTCATGGCGCCGTTACCCAGCGTTACCTGAAGACCGGCGACCGACGGGCCGTGGCAGACGCGCGCGCAGTTGTCGACATTGTTGGTGCCGAGGACTGCGCGGGTGAATTTCTGCATCACATAGTTGGTCTCGTTGCCGGTGCCGCGCGACGAGCCGGTGGTCATGATCGAATCGGGGCCGTATTTGGCCTTGATCTCGCCCAGCTTCTTCGCCGCGTACTGGATCGCCTCGTCCCACGACACCGCCTCGAAGGCGGCATCGCGCGAGCGGCGCAGCATCGGGTTGCGCAGGCGCGGCGTCAGCAGCTTGGTGTCGTTGATGAAGTCGTAGCCGAAATAGCCCTTGAGGCAGAGTTCCCCTTCATTGGTGACGCCGTTGAGGGGCTCGGCACCGACGACCTTCCCGCCCTCGACCAGCAGATTCAGTTTGCAACCCGTACCGCAATACGGGCAGACCGCCATATGCTTTTCCATCTCGACCTCGATGTTCGCTCGATTGTGCCGGCTGTGCGTCAGCCGTAGTGATGGGGAGTGATGGGAGTCAGGCCGCGACTTCGGCGGCTTCCAGCGCGGCGCGCTCGCGGCGGCGGCGCAGGGTCTCGTCCATCGCCTCCCGGTCCATCAGGGTCAGGGCGCTGGTCGGGCAGACCGACACGCAGGCCGGGCCGGCGTCGCCACGCTCGATGCACAGGTCGCATTTATGCGCCTGCGCCTTGACGCCCAGGCTGAGCGTCATGCCGGCGAATTGCCGGACCGCCGGCACCGTCACCACGTCCATGACGCCGAACGGGCAGGCCAGCACGCAGTTCTTGCAGCCCAGGCAACGCTCCTGCTCCACCTGCACGCTGTGCTGGCGATAAACGATGGCGTTGTTCGGGCAGGCGTTGACGCAGGGCGCGTCCTCGCAATGGTGGCACATCACCGCGGTGCTGACGTCGGCCGTCTTCACCATGCGGATGCGCGGCTTGAAGCTTTCCGGCGCCAGTCCTTCGACGCCGGCCCCATCGGAATGGGCAAGCGCACAGGCGACCTCGCATGTGCGGCAACCGATGCACTTGCTCGGGTTGGCAGTGACGAATCTGTTCATTCCCGTCGTCCTTGTTGGCAGCCGGAGGGGGCCGTCGAACGAATCCGCCCCGGCATCGCTTCACTGTTCCCTGGCGTTGCGCGCCGGTTGGCCATATCGGGCACCGGTGGCTTCACGTCCGATTTGAATCGCTTATCGCCCGATCTTTAAAAGTAATCGATGCCGATAAGCCGATCCTATCGAGTATATTCTCTTTCTTATCGCAGTTTCCGGGGCGCCATTTGACAGTCAACGTGTCATCAGACCCCCGGCCTTTGTGTCGCGCACCTTATACCCACTTTTTTTATGTGTCTAGTTGACATCGCGTCACCCACGGGAATAGCGTAGCGAAGTCAACGGCGATCCAAATCAAGACCGCCTCCCTGACAAAAATCGCAACAGCTGGCTCTCCTTCTGCCACGTCGCCTGTAACAACAGGCGGCGGGGAGGTGTGCGCGAGCCAATACTGTCTTCTTATTGGTCGATCAGGTTTTTTTATCGGGCCTTCCCAAAGACCCGATCGGCCGATTCGACGCACCCGCCCGGGAAGCCGGAGGTCTGGATATGAATCGCTTCGTTATCGCGGAACCGAGAAAATGCATCGGGTGCAACACCTGCATGGCGGCCTGCACCGAGGCACACAAGAAACAGGGGCTGCAGGCGCATCCCCGGCTGACCGTCATGCGGATCGGCGACGACACTGGCCCGGTCCTCTGCCATCAGTGCGAGGACGCGCCCTGTGCCCGCGTCTGTCCGGTCGACGCCATCACCTTCGGGGCCGATGCCATCCTGCTGAACGAGCAGACCTGCATCGGCTGCAAGATGTGCGCGCTGGCATGCCCCTTCGGTGCCATCACGCCCAGCGGCACCGGCATCGCCGGGGTCGCCGGCATCGCCGTCGCGACACCCAGCCATTCGGCGGCGCTCGATCCGCTGCTGGCCTGGGACATCGGCGTGCGCAGCGTGGCGGTGAAATGCGACCTCTGCGCCTTTTCCGGCGACGGCCCGGCCTGCGTGCGCGTGTGCCCGACCGCCGCCCTTTACGCGGCAGACGCCGATGCCACCCGCCAGGCTGCCGCCGTCAAGCGCACGCTGGCCGCGGCGGCACCGGTCAGTCCTGAAACGCCGCTCGCCTCGCTGGAGGGGCTGGACCCATGATTCCACTCTCCCTGCTCATCATGTCGCTGCTGCTGTCCTGCGGCGGCGCCATCCTCTGCCTCCTCCTGAAGCATCGGGAGGGGGAGATCCGTCTTGGCGGCAGCGGCGTCGGCATCGCCGCGGCGCTCGCCGGGCTCGGCGCCGGGCTGACGGCCATCGGTGCCGGCCAACCGGCCGTGCTCGACGCCGCCGGCCCCTACCCCTTCGCCCATTTCGTCCTGCGGCTCGACCCGCTGGCCGGCCTGATGATCGCGGTCATCTCGCTCTTGTCGCTGGTCGCCTGGATCTATGGCTTCGCCTATGTGCGCGAATATGCCGGGCGCGGCGTCGGGGCGATGGGCTTCTTCATGAACGCCTTCATCGCCTCGATGATGCTGGTGGTGGCGGCCGACAACGGTTTCTGGTTCCTCATCTTCTTCGAGATGATGTCGCTGGCCTCCTATTTCCTGGTCATCTTCGACCAGGACGACGAGGCGGTGGGCGCCGGCTTCCTCTATTTCCTGGTCGCCCATGGCGGCTCGGTTCTGATCATGGCCGCCTTCTTCCTGATGGCGAACCAGGCCGGCAGCTTCGATTTCGCCGCCTTCCGCGCCCATCCGCTGCCGGCCCCGCTGGACAGCGTCGCCTTCCTGCTGGCCTTCATCGGCTTCGGCGCCAAGGCCGGCATGATCCCGCTGCACATCTGGCTGCCGCGCGCCCATCCGGCCGCCCCGTCGCACGCCTCGGCGCTGATGTCGGGCGTGATGATCAAGATCGGCGTCTTCGGCATCGTCAAGGTCGGCATCGACCTGCTGGGCGCCAGCGCCGGGCCGGCGATGCTGGGCTGGGGCCTGCTGGTGCTGGCCTTCGGCGCGGTGTCGTCGGTGCTGGGCGTCGTCTATGCGCTCGCCGAGCACGACATCAAGAAGCTGCTCGCCTACCACTCGGTCGAGAATATCGGCATCATCCTGCTGGGCGTCGGCACCGGCATGATCGGCATGGCGCTGCACCAGCCGGTGCTGGCGGTGCTGGGCCTGATGGCCGGCCTCTATCACCTGCTGAACCATGCGGTGTTCAAGGGCCTGCTGTTCCTCGGCGCCGGCTCCACCATCTTCCGCATGCACACCAAGGACATGGAGCAGATGGGCGGGCTGGCCCGCAACATGCCCTGGACCGCCCTGTCCTTCCTGGTCGGCGCGCTGGCGATCTCGGCGATCCCGCCGCTGAACGGCTTCGTGTCGGAATGGTACACCTACCAGGCGCTGTTCGCCGCGGCGCTGGACGGCACCCCGCTGGTGAAGTTCGCCGCCCCCATCGCCGCCGTCATGCTGGCGCTGACCGGCGCGCTGGCGGTGATGTGCTTCGTCAAGGCCTACGGCATCATGTTCGCCGGGGCGCCGCGCAGCCATCATGCGGAGGAGGCGCGCGAGGCGCCGGCCGCGATGGTCGCCGGCATGGCGGTGCTGGCCGTCGCCTGCGTGGCGCTCGGCCTGCTGGCCCCGCTGGTGGCGCCGGTGATGGGCCGCATCGCGGCGGCGACCATCGGCACCGCTCCGGTCACCCTGGCGGTCGGCACCACCCTGCTGCCGGGCGATGCCCAGCAGGCGACGCTTTCCACCCCGCTGATCGCCATCCTGCTGATCGCCATGGCCTTCCTGCCCATCACGCTGAAGGCAGCCTTCGCCGCCAAGCGCGGCGGCGACCGCAAGGCGGCGGCCCCCTGGGCGGCCGGCTATCTGCCGGACCATCACATGTCCGCCAGCGCCGGCAGCTTCGCCCAGCCGATCCGCATGTTCTTCGCCCCGCTCTACACCATGCGCCGCGCGATTGCCGGGCGCTGGACCGGCATCGCCCACGGCTTCGAACGGGTGGTCACGCTGGCGCGGCGCACCGAACCGCTGGCAGACCGCAGCGTCATCGCACCGATCGCCGGTGCGGTCGATGCCAGCGGCAAATGGCTGCAAATCATCCAGGCCGGCGATTTCCGCATCTACTGCCTCTACATCGTCGCGGCGCTGATCGCGCTGCTGGCGCTGGCCGTCTGACGGGAGGACGCCATGCTGACCTTCTCACACCTGATCCTGGGACTGTTCCAGGCGCTCCTCCTGTTCGCCGCGGCACCGCTGGTTTCCGGCCTGTCGCGCATGGTCCGGGCGAAGCTGCACACCCGCCACGGGCCGGGCCTGCTGCAGGACTATCGCGACATCGCCAAGCTGCTGACCCGCCAGGATTTGACCCCGCCGGACAGCGGATTCGCCTTCCGCGCGATGCCGGCGGTGATGCTGACGACGGTGCTGGTCATCGCCATGGGCATCCCGATGCTGACCCGCTTCACGCCGGTGGCGCCCATCGGCGACCTGATCACGGTCATCTACCTGTTCGCGCTGGCCCGCTTCTTCTTCTCGCTGTCCGGTATCGACAGCGGCAGCTCCTTCTCCGGCATCGGCGGCAGCCGCGAACTGACCATGGGCGTGCTGGTGGAGCCGGTGATGCTGCTGTCGCTGTTCGTCGCGGCCCTGCTGGCCGGCTCGACCAACCTCGGTGCCATCGGCAGTGCCATCGCCGACGGCCATGTGCGGTCGGTCACCGCGACCATCGTCGCCGCCCTGTCCTTCGCCTATGCCATCTACATCGAACTGGGCAAGCTGCCCTACGACATGGCGGAAGCCGAGCAGGAGTTGCAGGAAGGCCCGCTGACCGAATATTCCGGCCCGTCGCTGGCGCTGATCAAGTGGGCGATGGCGCTGAAGCAGACGGTCGTCGTCGCCTGGTTCATCGGCGTCTTCCTGCCCTTCGGCAGTGCGCCCGAGATGACGTTTTTCGGGCTGCTGTTCGGGCTGGTCGCCTTCGCCCTCAAGCTGGTCCTGATCTTCGCCGCGGTCGGTGTGGTCGAGAACAGCGTCGCGCGGGTCCGCTTCCGCCTGACCCCCCAGCACAGCTGGGTCGGGGTCGGCGCCGCCTCGCTCGCCTTCGTCTTCTATCTGGTCGGCCTGTGAGCCGGCGAGGGGCAGCATCATGATAACACTCCCCACGGAACCGCTCGGGCTGTTGGCGCTGGCCGCCATCCTCGTCCCCTTCGGCGGTGCGGCGGCGATTGCGGCATCGGAGCGGGCATCGGCCAAATGGCTGTGCCAGGGCTTCGCCGCGGCCACCGTCGCAGTGATCGCCATCCTCGCCCTGTCGCTGCTCGGCGACGGCAAGGTCGGCGGCACCTTCGAGCTGATCTCCTTCGGATCGGTCTCGATCCTCGGGCTGGTGGTGGACAGCGTCAGCGTGCTGATCGCGCTGGCGGTGATCGCCATCGGCCTCCTGGTGGCGATCTATTCCGCCGCCTACCTGAATGCCGGCAACCGCGAGCATCCCGACATCGGCCGGCGGCGCTACTACGCCTTCCTGCTGGTGTTCATCGGCGCCATGACCGGGCTGGTCTTCAGCTCCACCGTCGTCGGCCAGCTCGCCTTCTTCGAGCTGACGGGCGCCTGCTCCTGGGCCTTGATCGGCTATTACGAATCGCCCAAGGCGTTGCGCTCGGCGGCCAAGGCGCTGCTGGTCACCCACGTCGCCTCGCTCGGCCTCTATGTCGCGGCGGCGCTGCTGTTCCTGTCGACCGGCACCTTCGCCCTGACCGCCATCGCCGATCTGGCACCGGGCATGAAGGCGGTCGTGCTGCTGGCGATCCTGGTGGCGGCCTGGGGCAAGTCGGCCCAGCTGCCCTTCCACATGTGGCTGCCCGACGCCATGGAGGCCCCGACCCCGGTCAGCGCCTACCTGCATGCGGCATCCATGGTGAAGGTCGGCGTCTACATCTTCGCCCGCGGGCTGATGTCGTCGGGCGGCGCGCCGGAGATCGTCGGCTGGGTCGGCTCGATCATGGCGGTGCTGACGCTGGTCTACGGCTTCTTCATGTATCTGCCGCAGGTCGATCTGAAGCGCCTGCTCGCCTATTCGACCATCACGCAGCTGGCCTACATCCTCTTGGCGCTGTCGCTGTCGGTCTTCGGCTCCGACCTCGCCTTCAAGGGCGCCATCGCCCACATCTTCAACCACGCCTTCGCCAAGACGCTGTTCTTCCTGGTCGCCGGTGCGCTGAGCTACACCGCCGGCACCCGGCTGCTGCCGTCGCTGCGCGGCATCGTCACCAAATCGCCGCTGCTCGGCGTCGCCTTCGTCTGCGCCGCGCTCGCGATCACCGGCGTGCCGCCCTTCAACGGCTTCTTCAGCAAGTTCGCCATCTTCGCCGGCGGGTTCGAGGTCGGGGCGCATCATTGGGCGCTGATGCTGCTGGTCGTCATCGCTCTCGCGGAATCGGTCGGCTCCTTCGCCTGGTTCCTGAAATGGCTGGGCCATTCGGTGCCCGGCAAGCCGTCCGCCACGATGGCCGCGGCGGCCCCGCTGCCGGCCGGCATGAAGTTCGTGCTGGTGGCCCTGGTGGTGATGACGGTGGTCTCAAGCTCCATCGCCGCCTCTTGGCTCGGTTGAGGGAGGGAACGGTCATGAACGGATTTCTCATCGTCAACGGCCTGTCGGGCCTGCTGATCGTCAGCTCCCTTCTGGTCACGCTCGCCGGCAATCCGGCCAACTCCGCCCGCTTCTACGCGCTGCAGAGCTTCATCCTGGTGATGCTGTTCGTGGCGCTGGCGGGGGCCACCGGATCGGGCGAGCTGTATCTCTGGTCCTTCACCGCGCTGCTGACCAAGGTGATCCTGGTCCCGGCCATCATGTATCGCGCCTTCCGCCGGCTGAGCGACCCGGCCATCGGCTCGGGCGCGGTGATGCCGACGGCACTGTCCATCGTCGGCGCTGCGG
Organism: Azospirillum palustre; assembly: GCF_002573965.1. NCBI lineage: Bacteria > Pseudomonadati > Pseudomonadota > Alphaproteobacteria > Rhodospirillales > Azospirillaceae > Azospirillum > Azospirillum palustre. Next base: position 198,414 of record NZ_PDKW01000039.1, read on the forward strand.
TCGCCGTCATCCTCTGCTTCGGCGTCGCCTCCAAGGTGACGCTGCCGGCAGCGGACGCCATCAAGCCGGCGCTGGCGGTGTCGCTCGCCCTGTTCTTCATCGGGCTCGCCTGCATCGTGGCGCAGCGGAACATCCTGAAACAGGTGTTCGGCTATTGCCTGATGGAGAACGGGTCGCACCTGACCCTGGCCCTGCTGGCCCCCAACGCCCCGGAGCTGGTGGAGATCGGCATCGCCACCGACGCCATCTTCGCGGTGGTGGTGATGGCGGCGCTGGGATCGCGGATCTTCGACACGCTGCACACGCTCGACGCGCGCCAGCTCACGAGCCTGAAGGGATGACCGCCATGGTACCCTCGATCCTTCCCCCACTTCTGCTGATCGGTCCGCTGGCGGTGGCGTTGTTCCTGCTGACCCTGCCCTGGTTCCGGGAGTCGCTGCCCGAAGCCTTCGCGACCGACCGGGGCAGCGTGACGCTGCTGGAGCGCATCCATCTGGGCTCCATCGGTTATGTCTTCCTGCTGAGCGTCGCGGCCCTGATCCAGGTGCTGTCGAACGGCGCCATCTCCGCCTTCGGCGACTGGCTGTTCGTCGACGCGCTCGGCGCCGTCTTCATGATGCTGATCGGCGTGGTCGGGCTGATGACCGGCCTCTATTCCATCGCCTACATCCGCCACGATCTGGAGTCCGGCGCCATCGACGCCGGCAAGGTCCGGATCTACTACGGCTTCTTCAGCCTGTTCCTGTTCACCATGCTGCTGGCGGTCACCGCCAACAACATCATCATGATGTGGGCGGCCATCGAGGCGACCACGCTGGGCTCCGCCTTCCTGGTCGGGCTGTACGGGCAGAAATCGTCGCTGGAGGCCGCCTGGAAATACGTCATCATCTGCACGGTCGGCGTCGCCTTCGGCCTCTACGGCACGGTGCTGGTCTTCTCCAACGCCGCCGACGTTCTGGCCGACCCGCATCAGGCGGTATTGTGGACGGCCCTGGTCGGCCATGCCGCCGAGTTGGACCCGATGCTGGTCAAGCTGGCCTTCGTCTTCGCCCTGATCGGCTTCGGCACCAAGGCCGGCATCTTCCCGATGCATGCCTGGCTGCCCGACGCCCATTCCGAGGCGCCGAGCCCGGTGTCGGGCCTGCTGTCGGGTGTACTGCTGAAATGCGCCCTGCTGATCGTCATCCGCTTCTACGTGATCACCGTCGGCACGGTGGGCACCGGCTTCCCGCAGATGCTGCTGCTGACGCTGGGCCTGCTTTCGGTCGGCGTCTCGTCGCTGCTGTTCTTCGTGCAGCAGGATCTGAAGCGCAAGCTGGCATATTCCAGCATCGAGAATGTCGGGCTGATTGTCGTGGCGCTCGGCGTCGGCGGGCCGCTCGGCATCGCCGCGGCCCTGCTGCACACCATCAACCACAGCGTCACCAAGGCCCTGTTCTTCTGCAGCGCCGGCAATGTCCTGATGAAGTACGGCACCCGCGACCTGCGGGCGGTGAAGGGCGTGCTGCGGGTGGCGCCTGCCACCGGCCTCCTGATGATGGGCTGCGCGCTGGCTCTGGCCGGCTTCCCACCCTTCAACATCTTCGTCAGCGAATTCATGGTCTTCATGGCCGGGCTGAACGAGGGCTATGGCTGGATCATGGCGCTGTGCGCGCTGTTCCTGTGCATCACCATCGCCGGTCTGGTGAAGATCGTCGCCGACAGCGTGCTGGGCAAGAGCCCGGAGACGATGGCCAAGGGTGACGTCGGCTGGAAGGCGCTGGCCCCGCTGGGCGTGCTGGCGGTGCTGGTGCTGACACTGGGCTTCGCCGTGCCGCAGCCGCTGTCCACTCTGGTGCAGCAGGCGACCGCGGTGGTGATGAACGGCGACAGCCGCCCGGTGGTCGCCGCCCCCTGGCAGACATACGACACGGTCCGTGCCGGCGGGCAACTGGTGACCGGCAGCCTCTCGCAGACGGAGATTTCCAAATGAACATCCTCACTCCGGACCGGGTCGGAAGCGGCATTATCGCCTCCCTGCGCGAGAGCCTGCCCCATGCGATCCTCGATGAATCCTGGCAGACCGAGGCCCAGGTCACCATCACGGTCAAGCCGCAGTCGCTGCCCGATGTGGTCGCCAGCCTCTATTACGACCACAATGGCTGGCTGTCGGTGGTCGTCGGCAACGACGAACGGCCGCTGAACGGCGCCTATGCCGTCTATTATGTCCTGTCCATGGAGGGCGCGGACAAGTGCCATGTGGTGGTGCGCTGCGAGGTCCCGGCCGATACGCTGGAATACCCGTCCGTCACCCCGCGGGTTCCGGCCTGCGTCTGGGGCGAGCGCGAGGTGCGCGACATGTTCGGCCTGCGCCCGGTCGGTCTGCCGGACGAACGCCGCCTCGTGCTGCCCGACGACTGGCCGGACGAGCTGTATCCGCTGCGCAAGGATTCGATGGATTACCGGCTGCGGCCGGCGCCGACCAGCGACGACGAAACCTACCAGTTCATCAACGAGGCAAAGCAGGAAACCCGCGTCGTCCCGCTGGGGCCGCTGCACATCACGTCGGACGAGCCCGGCCATTTCCGCCTGTTCGTCGACGGCGAGGACATCATCGATGCCGATTACCGCATGTTCTACGTCCACCGCGGCATGGAGAAGGTGGCCGAGACGCGGATGGGCTACAATGACGTGACCTTCCTGGCCGACCGCGTCTGCGGCATCTGCGGCTATGCCCACAGCGTCGCCTATGCCAACTCGGTCGAGAATGCGCTGGGCATCACCGTGCCGCCGAGGGCGCAGGCGATCCGCTCCATCCTGCTGGAGACGGAGCGGATGCACAGCCATCTGCTGAACCTCGGCCTCGTCTGCCATTTCATCGGCTTCGACACCGGATTCATGCAGTTCTTCCGCGTGCGCGAGAAGGCGATGACGCTGGCGGAGCTGCTGACCGGCGCGCGCAAGACCTATGCGCTGAACCTGATCGGCGGCGTGCGCCGCGACATCCTGGGCGACCAGCAGGCCAGGACCCGCGAACTGGTCGCCGAGCTGCGCGACGACGTGACCCGGCTGGTCGATGTGCTGCTGTCCACCGCCAACGTCAGCGGCCGCGTCAAGGGCGTCGGCCGGCTCGACCCGCAGATCGCCCGCGACTACAGCCCGGTCGGGCCGGTGGTGCGCGGCAGCGGCCACCGCCGCGACACCCGCGCCGACCATGCCTTCGCCGGCTACAAGCTGCTCGACATGCCGGTCCATGTCGAACAGGGCTGCGACGTGCTGTCCCGCACGCTGGTGCGGGTGGCGGAGTTCTTCGACAGCCTGTGGATCATCGAACAGTTGCTGGACAAGGCGCCGGCCGGCCCGGTGCTGACCGAGGACTTCACCTATGTCCCGCACAAGTTCGCATTGGGCTTCACCGAGGCGCCGCGCGGCGAGGACATCCACTGGTCGATGACCGGCGACAACCAGAAGCTCTACCGCTGGCGCTGCCGCGCCTCGACCTACAACAACTGGCCGGTGCTGCGCTACATGCTGCGCGGCAATACGGTGTCGGACGCCCCGCTGATCGTGGGCAGCATCGACCCCTGCTATTCCTGCACCGACCGCGTGACCGTGGTGGACGTCCGCAAGAAGCGCTCCAAGACCATCGCCTACAAAGAGATGGAGCGCTACTGCCGCGAACGCACGGATTCACCGCTGAAGTGACGGGGGCCAGAGATGCTCAAGCTACTCAAGGAAATCTTCCGCACGGGCGAGGCGACGGTCAAATACCCCTTCGCCCCGATGCCGGTCTGCAAGGACTTCCGCGGCAAGCCGGAACACAGGGCGGAGGACTGCATCGCCTGCGCGGCCTGCACCGTCGCCTGTCCGGCCAACGCCATCGGGATGGAAACCGACACCGCCGCCGGCAGCCGCACCTGGTCGATCAATTACGGGCGCTGCGTCTTCTGCGGCCGCTGTGAGGAATCCTGTCCGACCGGCGCCATCCGCCTGTCCGACGATTTCGAGCTGGCGGTCGGCAGCAAGGCCGACCTGACGCGCAAGGCGGTCTTCACGCTGGCCGGCTGCGCCTGCTGCGGCAAGCCCTTCGCCCCGGCCAAGGAGGTCGATTACGTCGCCCGCCTGCTGAGCCAGTCGGCCCGCAGCGCGGAGGAGGCCGACCGGCTGCGCCTGACCGTCTCGACCTGCCCGGCCTGCAAGCGCGCCCAGGATGTCCACCACATCGCCGGCATGGGAATCGCCCGGCAGATGAATCAGGAACTGGAGACCACGCCATGAACGTCCCCGTAGACCCCAAGACCCTGGTGGCGGAGATGTCGCCGGTCTCCACCAGCGAACAGATCGCGACGATGAAGAAGGCGCTGCTGAAGAACATCCAGCGCTCGGCTTACGTCTATCGCGTCGATTGCGGCGGCTGCAACGGCTGCGAGATCGAGATCTTCTCGTCCATCACCCCGGTGTTCGACGCCGAACGCTTCGGCATCAAGGTGGTGGCCTCGCCGCGCCATGCCGATATCCTGCTGTTCACCGGCGCCGTGACGCGTGCCATGCGGATGCCGGGGCTGCGCGCCTATGAGGCGGCCCCCGATCCGAAGATCGTGGTGTCCTACGGCGCCTGCGGCTGTACCGGCGGCATCTTCCACGACCTCTACTGCGTCTGGGGCGGTACCGACAACATCGTGCCGGTGGACGTCTACATCCCCGGCTGCCCGCCGACGCCGGCCGCGACCATCCACGGCTTCGCCGTGGCGCTCGGCCTGTTGGAACAGAAGCTGAAGGCCGAGACCCATGTCGAGGCCGCCGGCGAGACCGCTGTCCTGGCCCATCCCGACATCCCCTATGCGCTGCGGGTCCGGCTGGAACGCGAGGCGCGGCGGATGGCCGGATACCGCCAGGGCGGCGACATCGCCGAGGAGTTCATGGCCCTGCTGGAGGGGCATGCACACACACCGGGCTCCTTCACCCTGCCCGACCGGATGATGGCGGCCATCGGCGAGGAGCGCGACCCGCGCCGCGCCGAGATCATCGGCCGGTTGGTCGAGGTGGTGCAGCAGGCGATTCGGGGAGACGCGCCCAGGGGAGACGCGCCATGAACACGCCCACGCAAGCAGACCCCGGCTCGATTCCCGGCCTGCGCGCCGGCCGCGACGTGGCGCCGGAGGTGGTCTTCTACCAACTGAACGCCAAAATGCTGGAGCGCAAGGAGGACATCCCGGAGGATGCCAAGCAGGTGGTCTATTATTCCCTGGCCATCGGGCATCACATCGGCGTGTTCGATTGCTTCAAGCCGGCCTTCCGCTGCACCACCGCGGTGTTCGACCGCGTTCTGGACGCGCTGAAGGACAGCGAGGAGGCGCATCGCAAGCTGTCGGGCCTGCTGCGCTTCGGCGAGATCACTGTGGACAGCAGCCACATCCGGCCGCTCATGATGGCCGTCGAGGCAGCGCTGCCCACCGCCCCGCCCGACGTGGCGGCCTGGCTCGACCGGCTGCGCACGGCGCTGGACGCGATCCGGCGGGAACCCGCGATCTATCTGATGGGGAGACGGCTGTCATGACCGATGTCGTATTCACGGTTGGCAATGTCCTGCGCGGCGACGACGGCGCCGGCCCGCTGCTGGCCCAACTGCTTGATGAGCAGCCGGCCCCCGGCTGGATCGTGGTGGATGGCGAGGATGTGCCGGAGAACCACACCCACCATATCCGCGCGCTGGCGCCGCAGCGGGTGCTGATCGTCGATGCCGCCGAGATGGAACTGCCGCCGGGCGAGGTCCGCCTGATCGAGCAGGACAGCGTCGCCGAGCAGTTCATGGTCACCACCCACGCCATCCCGCTGAACTTCCTGATCGACAGCCTGCGGGAGACCGTGCCGGAGATCCTGTTCCTGGGCATCCAGCCGCAGGACACCAGCTTCTTCGCGCCGGTCACCACCACCGTCCGCAGTTCCGTGGAGGCCGTCCACGACCGGCTGGTCCGCGGCGAGGGATTCGAGGCCTACGGGACGGTCGGCTGAACCGGACATCGAGGCAATTCAAGAGAAGTGGAGGAAGTTCGCCATGGCGGATCCTGCATCGAAAGACACGCCGGTCCTCGGCATGGACGCCTATTCGCCCGCCGAGATCCAGGACAAGGTCGAAAAGCTGGGAGTGAAGAAGGCGACGATGCCCTTCCTGCCCAGCTTCATGCTGGCGGTGGTCGCCGGCGGCGGTATCGGGTTGGGGGGCATGTTCTTCGTCATCGTGCTGGCCGATCCCGCGCTGAGCTTCGCCGTCCAGCGGATATTGGGCGGGCTGGTCTTCTCGCTCGGCCTTGCCATCGTCATGGTCGGCGGGGCGGAACTGTTCACCGGCAACTGCCTGATCGTGATGGCGCGGGCCAACGGCCAGATCAGCACGGCGCAGGTGCTGCGCAACTGGGCGACGATCTGGATCGGCAACGCGGTCGGGGCGATGGGCCTCGTCTTCCTGATCTACCTGTCGCACCACACCGAGATGAACAACGGTGCGGTCGGCGCCGCGGTGCTGAAGCTCGCCATCGGCAAGATCGCGCCCGACGCGGTGACGATCTTCTTCAAGGGCATCCTGTGCAACCTGCTGGTCTGCCTCGCGGTTTGGCTCGCCTATGCCGGCCGCACGGTGACCGACAAGATCGTGGCGCTGACCCTGCCGGTCGCCGCCTTCGTCGCCGCCGGCTTCGAGCACTGCATCGCCAACCTGTATTTCCTGCCGCTGGCCTATCTGCTGAAGGTGACGGGCCATGTGCCGGCCGGGCTGGACGTGTCGGCGATCACGGCGGGCGGCATCCTGCACAACCTGCTGTTCGCCACGCTGGGCAACATCGTCGGCGGATCGGTGTTCGTCGGCGGCATTTATTGGCTGATCTACCGCAAGGGCCTCGGCGGCCTGACCCCGCTGCCGGCGCAAAAGCCGCTGCCGTCGATGGGACAGCCGGCGGCGACCCACTGAAAAGACCGCGCACGCAAATGAAAAGCCTGCGGGCCGGCGATGAACCGGCCCGCAGGCTTTTCCGAACCCGATCAGGCGGGCATCGCGACCCGCGACGGAACGGCGTAGACGGTGAGGCGGCCTTGGCGCACGAAGGCGGCGACCCCCACCCCCACTGTTTCGGCGAAGCCGACGCACAGCGAGGTCGGTGCGGAGATGGCGGCGATCAGCGGGATGCCGGCGGCGGCGGTCTTGTGGACCATCTCGAAGGAACAGCGGCTCGACACCACGACGAAGCCGCCGGTCGGGTCGATCCGGGCGCGGGCAAGCGCGCCGATCAGCTTGTCGAGCGCGTTGTGCCGGCCGACATCCTCGCGCACCGCCACCAGTGCGCCATCGGGGCGGGCAAAGCCGGCGGCATGGACGGCTCCGGTCTCCCGGTTCAGGCTCTGCCCCGCCGGCAACGCCGCCATGGCGCGGATGATCGCGTCCGGTTCGATGCGGGCGGCGGAGCGGACCGGATCGAGCGGTCTCAGGGTTTCGGCGAAACTGTCGGTGCCGCAACGGCCGCAGCCGGACCCACCCATCAGGTTGCGCTTGCGCTTGAGCAGGGCGGCCAGCCGCTCCACCGGCAACTGCATGCGGATGCGGACACCGTCCGTCAGCTCATCGATGGCGGTGACGGCCAAGTCGCCGGCGCTGCCGACGATCCCCTCGCTGAGGGAAAAGCCGGTGGCGAAATCCTCCAGGTCGGTGGGCGTCGCCAGCATGACGGCGAAGAGATCGTCGGCATAGACGAGCCCGACCGGCACCTCGTCGACGATCTTCTCTTCCCGTCGGTCGAAGCCGGACTCCGTGCGGACCATCGCCTGCACATGCCGGACTCCGCGATGGGAAAGCGGGTGAGCCAGGGAAAGTGCGGCGGACGGCGGGGCGCTACAGGCGGTTGCATGTTCCATGATATGGCCCGAACCCTGGCTGTGGCGAGTTTGTGGGAGATGGGGTGTGGGCGCCGGCTGGACGGTCCGTTACGGTCTACCATCGGCGCGGCCGGTCCTTGAGCATCGAATCCGGCGGCAAGGTCAGCCAAGCACCCGCTGCCCGATTCTGCATCAAGCCGCCGCAGAACGACATGCGGCATTCCGGCTCACCATCAATATTCGCTGATCATACTCGAATAGATCTTGATTATCGCACCATAGAAATTCGTTATCACTCAGTCCTAGTTCAAGAAAATAGAAGCTTTCCCTATTTATAATTTGCAGCAGTCAAGTGTCGATGATATGCCTTTCAGGTCTCTTGAACCGATGCCTTTTTATCGCTTGGGACTTCCGGCTCCCATCGTGGAGAAGGACGATGCATGAACTCTCATTATGCGAACGTCTGATCGACTTGCTGCAGGAGGAATCGCAGCGCCACGCCTTCCAGCGGGTCACGCGGATCCGGTTGGCGGTGGGGCGGTTCGCCTGCGTCGATCCGGAGGCCCTTCGCTTCGCCTTCGATGTGGTCAGGCGCGATACGTTGGCCGAGGGAGCGACGGTGGACATTCAACAGCCGCCCGGTCTGGTCTGGTGTGAAGACTGCTCCAGCGAGAGAGAGGTTCCGACGCGTCTCTCCCCCTGCCCGGTCTGCGGCGGCCTGCGCCTGTCCCCCCGCGGCGGCGATGACCTGACGCTGGTCGAATTGGAAGTGGCATGACGGCACGAGAAGGAGCCCGACCATGTGCCTGGGAGTACCGGCCAGAATCATCGCCATTGCGGATGCCGGGCGGATGCTCGCCGTCGCCGACATCCTGGGCGAAAGGCGGGACGTCAATCTCTCCTGCATCGCCGAACCGGGCGACGACATGACCGGTCAGATCGGCCAATGGGTCTTGGTCCATCTCGGCTTCGCGCTTTCCCGCGTCGAGGAAGCCGACGCTCGGATCACCCTCGACCTGCTTCGCCAGGTCGATGAGGCAGAGGCCGGGCGAGGACACCTGAAGGCCTCCCTGCTCGCCTGACACGGGCGACATGGCCTGCCGAACCCCACGAGGAGATCGTTCCGATGAACAGGTTGCTATCCGCCGGCCTCGCCGGCGTTCTGGCGGCGACGCTGGCTCTGCCGGCTGCTGCCCACACCGGCCATGCCGGCGACGCGATGTTCCTTCAGGGGGTGCTTCATCCGCTGACCGGCATCGCTCATCTGCTGACCATGGTGGCGGTCGGCATCTGGGCGGCACAGAATGGCGGCCGTGCGATCTGGATGCTGCCGGCCGCCTTCATCGCCATGCTGTCCGGCGGCGCCGCACTCGGCATGGCGGGGATCGAACTGCCGGCGGTGGAAGCCGGGATCGCCGCCTCCGTGGCGGTGCTCGGGCTTCTGGTGCTGCTGAACCGGCGGGTGCCGGTCGCCGCCGCCGCGATTCTGGTCGGGGCCTTCGCCGTCCTGCATGGCCATGCCCACGGCACCGAGATGCCGCAGACCGCTGAGCCGCTTCTCTACGGGCTGGGCTTCGTTCTGTCCACCGCGACACTGCACGGCATCGGCATCGCCATGGGTCTGGCTCGCCGCGTCCCGCGCAGGCTGCTGGCATCGCGGATGCTGCGGCAGCCTGATTCATCGATATAGCCCAATCGCTGCTGACGGGATCGGCGGATCCCTGGCCTTCACACGATGAAATGGCCGGGGTGGCTGTAGACCACGATGCGCTCGTCACGCGCGAAGCCCGCCAATGTCAAACCGCACCCCTCCGCCAGCCGCACCGCAAGCGCGGTCGGAGCGGAGATGGCGACGAGGCAGCCGATGCCGGCAACCGCCGCCTTCTGGACCATTTCGAAGCTGGCCCGGCTGGAGGTCAGGACGAACCCGTCGGTGGCGTCGGCTCCCGTGCGCGCCATCCAGCCGATCAGCTTGTCGAGTGCGTTGTGCCGGCCGACGTCCTCACGGATCGCCGTGATGGTGCCCGCCCGATCGACCCAGGCGACGCCATGGACTGCGCCCGTCAGGCGGTGCAGGCGCTGGTGCTCGGCGAAGCCGGCAAGCGCGCGGGTCACGGCGCCGACCGGCACGGGTGCGCCGCGCACCACCCTGTCCTTGACACGCGCCACCGCCTCCAGCTTCTCCACCCCGCACAGGCCGCAGCCGGTGCGCGCGGTCATGCTGCGGCGGCGGTCCTTCAGGGCCGTGAAGCGTTCCAGCGGGATGTCCATATGGATTTCCAGCCCATCGCAGCCTTCCTTGACGGCGATGTCGAACAGCTCGTCCGGACCAGCCAGGATGCCCTCCGACAGGCTGAAGCCCAGCCCCAGATCGTCCAGATTTTCGGGCGAGGCCAGCATCACCGCATGGGAAATGCGGTTGTAGACAAGCGCGACCGGGACCTCCTCGATCACAAGGTCGTCGCAGGCCTCCGCCCGCCCCTGCTCCAGCCGCAGGACGGCGGTGCGGCGGACGACTGGAAAGGCGGTTCCCTCCGAAGGATCGGTCAGCATGTCGAGCGGCATGTCAGTCTCCTCAGGCTCAGACCTTCTTGCCCGTGCTCTCGCGATACCAGCGCGGATGGTGCTTCCTGGCCCAGCCATGGGTAACAACACCTTCGACCATCGCGCGGATCGTGCCCTGGACCCAAAGCGCCGCATAGACATGCACGATGATCGAGGAGATCAGCACCACGGCACTCGTCGCATGGACCAGCAGGGCGATGCGGATGACCGGGATCGGGAAGGAGGCGGCGAAATAGGGCCGCCACGCGATCACGCCCGAGCCCAGCAATGCTGCCATGCACAGCACCATCACCCAGAACATGCCCTTCTGGCCGCCGTTGTAGCGGCCGATGTCGCCGACCTCGTTGCCCTTCATGACCTCCTTCACCGCGACCATCCAGCGGATGTCCTCGCGGTTGAGCAGGTTGTGGTGCCAGTAGCGGAAGAACTGCCGGGCGAAGGCGACGAACATGACCACCCCGACGAAGGGATGGACGATGCGCGCCAGTTCCGGCGTGCCGAACACGCCGGTCAGCCAGAAGAAGGCCGGGTAGAAGAAGGCCAGACCGGAGATCGCCAGCAGCACGAAGCAGACCGCGACGATCCAGTGGTTGATCCGCTCGGCGGCGCTGTAACGCTGGATCAGCTTTTCCTTCACCGAATTTTGCGCCGCCGGATTTTGCGCGGCCAGATTTTCAGCCTTGTCCGTCATGACCGGTCCTCCTCGCGGGTGTCCGCCTTTGCGTCGTCGTTGGCGTCCTGGTGGGCGTCGTCATCGGCCCGGTTAGGACCGACCGTGATGTAGTGGAAGAAGCCGAACAGGCCGGCGGCGGCGATGCCGATCGTCGCCAGCGGCTTCAGGGCACCCTTCCACAGGCCGACCGCCGTGCTGATCGACGGATCGTTGGGCAGGCCGGAATATTGCTCCGGCTTGTCGGCATGGTGCAGCACATACATCGTGTGCGTGCCGCCGACGCCCGGCGGGTCGTAGAGGCCGGCATTCTGGAAACCGCGGCTCTGGAGATCGGCGATGCGGGTGGCCGCGACCTCCTTCATGTCCTCCTTCGAACCGAACTGGATGGCGCCCGTCGGACAGGTCTTGACGCAGGCCGGCTCCAGCCCGACCGCCACGCGGTCGGAGCACATGTTGCACTTGTACGCCTTGCCGTCCTTCGGGCTGAGGCGCGGCACGTTGAACGGGCAGCCGGACACGCAATAGCCGCAGCCGATGCAGTTATCCTGGTTGTAGTCGACGATGCCGTTCTTGTGCTGGACGATGGCGCCCGGCGACGGGCAGGCCTTGAGGCAGCCGGGCTCGGCGCAATGCATGCAGCCGTCCTTGCGGATCAGCCACTCCAGCTTGCCGTTCTCCTCCACCTCGGCGAAGCGCATGACGGTCCAGGCCTGCGACGACAGGTCGGTCGGGTTGTCGTAGACGCCGACGCAGGTGCCGACATCGGCGCGCAGTTCGTTCCACTCGGAACAGGCGACCTGACAGGCCTTGCAGCCGATGCAGACCGACACGTCGATGAGCTGGGCGATCTCGGCCGGGTTCCGGGCCTCGGCCGCCGCGGTCGGGCTGGCCGAACGGCGCTGGATGTCCAGGGATGACGAGGTCATGGCGTTACGCTCCCACGATCTTCTCGACGTTCACGAGGAACGCCTTGTATTCCGGCGTCTGGGTGTTGCAGTCGCCGACGGCCGGCGGCAGGGTGTTGGACAGGTAGCCCTTGCGCGCCACCGTCTCCCATCCCCAGTGCAGCGGGATGCCGACCTGATGGATGGTCTTGCCGCTGACCGTCAGCGCCTTGACGCGCTTGGTCACCACCGCCTTCGCCTTGATGAAGCCGCGCCGGGAGCTGACCTTCACGGTGTCGCCGGTGCGGATGCCCTTCTCGGCGGCCAGCGTCTCGCCGATCTCAACGAACTGTTCGGGCTGGGCGATGGCGTTCAGCGCCACGCTCTTGGTCCAGAACTGGAAATGCTCGGTCAGGCGGTAGGTGGTGCCGACATAGGGGAACTGGTCATGGGTGCCGAGCCGCGCCTTGTCGGCGGGGAAGATGCGCACAGCCGGGCTGGTGACCACCTTCGGATGGAGCGGGTTGGTGCCGAGCGGGCTTTCCATCGGCTCGTAATGCTCGGGGAACGGGCCGTCCACCAGCTTGTCGGTGGCGAACAGGCGGCCGACGCCCTCCGGGTTCATGATGAAGGGGTTCATGCCGCTGGAGGGCGCCGCGTCGATCTTGAAGTCCGGCACGTCGGCGCCCGCCCACCGCTCGCCGGTCCAGGCAATCAGCGTGCGCTTCGGATCCCAGGGCTTGCCCGACGGGTCGCAGGATGCGCGGTTGTAGATGATGCGGCGGTTGGCCGGCCAGGCCCATGCCCAGCCCGGCGTGTTGCCGAGACCGGAATCGGAGTTGTCGCGCCGCGCCATCTGGTTGCCCGCCTGGGTCCAGCAGCCGGCGAAGATCCAGCAGGCCGACAGGGTGGAGCCGTCATCCTGCATCAGCGCGAATCCCGGAAGCTGCTCGCCCTTGCGGGCAAGGAACTTCGTCGGGTCCTTCGGGTCGGGAATGTCGGCCAGCGCCCGGCCGTTCAACTCCTTCGCCAGTTCCTCCGGCGTCGGTTCCAGCGGGTTCCGATAGGGCCAGGAGAGATTGAGGATCGGCTCCGGCGCCGTGCCGCCATCCCGGCGGTAGAGATCGCGCAGGGCGACGAACAGCTCGGCGATGATCTCCTGGTCGGTCTTGGCCTCACCCGGCGGATTGGCGCCCTTGTGGTGCCATTGCAGCCAGCGCGCCGAACTGACGATGGCGCCATCCTCCTCGGCGAAGCAGGTCGATGGCAGGCGGAACACCTCGGTCTTGATGGCGGCGGTGTCGACGTCGTTGATCTCGCCGTGATTGCGCCAGAAGGACGCCGTCTCCGTGGCGATCGGGTCGATCACCACCATGTATTTCAGCTTGGAGAAGCAGGCGGCGGTCTTGCGCGCGTCGGGGAAGGAGGTCAGCGGGTTGAAACCCTGGACGATCAGCCCGTTGACCTTGCCGTTGTGCATCAGGTCCATGACCTGCAGCACGTCGTACATCTTGTCCCACTTGGGGATCCAGTCGTAGCCCCAGTCATTGTCCCGGGTGGCGTTGTCGCCCCAGAACCACTTCATCAGGCTGACGAAGAATTTCGGCGTGTTGCTCCAGAAATTGAGCTGGCCGGGCTGCTGCGCCTTGGGCGTCGTCCTGGCGAGATAGTCGGCGAGCGTCGGGTGCGCCTTCTCGTTCGGCAGCGTCAGATAGCCCGGCAGGCTGGTGGACAGCAGGCCGAGGTCGGACAGGCCCTGGATGTTGGAATGGCCGCGCAGCGCATTCACACCGCCGCCGGGCATGCCGATGTTGCCCAGCAGCAGCTGGATCATCGCCATGGTGCGGATGTTCTGGGCGCCGACCGTGTGCTGGGTCCAGCCGAGCGCGTAGAGGATCGTGCCGACCTTGTCGCGCACCGAGGTTTCGCCCAGATAGCGGCAGACCGTCAGGAAGCCGTCCTTCGGGCTGCCGGTCAGGTCGGCCACCACGTCGGGCGTGTAGCGCGCGTAATGGGCCTTCATCAGGTTCCAAACGCAGCGCGGATGCTGGAGCGTCGGGTCGGTGCGGGCGTTGCCCGCCTCGTCGAACTCGTAGTTCCAGCTCTTGCGGTCGTACTGCCCCTTGGCCGGATCGAAGCCGGAGAACAGGCCGTCCTCGAAGCCGAAACCCTCGTCGACGATGTAGGAGGCGTTGGTGAACGCCTTCACATACTCCCACTGGATCTTGTCGTTGGCGATCAGCCAGTTGATGACGCCACCCAGGAAGACGATGTCGGAGCCGGCGCGGATCGGGACATACTCGTCGGCCACGGCAGCGGAGCGGTTGAAGCGCGGATCGACCACGACGATCCGCGCACCCCTCTTCTTCGCCTCGATGGCCCATTTGAAGCCGACGGGGTGCGCCTCGGCCGGGTTGCCGCCCATCACCAGGATGAAGTCGGCGTTGGAGATGTCCACCCAGGTGTTGGTCATCGCCCCGCGCCCGAAGGTGGAGGCCAGCGCCGACACGGTCGGGCCATGGCAGACGCGGGCCTGCGCGTCGGTGCCGACGATGCCGAGCGAGCGCATGAACTTCTGCGTCAGGATGCCGGTCTCGTTCGACGATGCCGAGGCGGTCAGCATCGCCGTCGACACCCAGCGGTTCACCGTGACGCCCTGGTCGTTCCTGACGACGATGTTGGCGTCGCGGTCGTCCTTCATGTGGCGGGCGATGCGCGCGACCGCCTCATGCCAGGAGATGCGCTTCCACTCGCTGCTGCCGGCCTCGCGCACCTCTGGATATTTGAGGCGGTTCGGGCTGTGGATGAAGTCCAGCAGGCCTGCGCCCTTCGGACAGAGCGAGCCGCGGCTGACGGGATGGTCGGGGTCGCCCTCGATATGGACGATCTCCGCCTTCGCGTTCTTGGCGCCGTCCCCCAGGCTGTACATCAGCAGGCCGCAGCCGACCGAACAGTAGGTGCAGGTGTTGCGGATCTCCTTGGCGCGGGCCAGCTTGAACTGCCGCACCTCGGCCAGCGCGGTCGCCGGCAGGAACCCCAGCGCCGCAACGCTGGAGGCGGCGATCCCCCCAGCCGTTGCCTTCATGAATTGCCGCCGACTGACCTGCATGTTTCCTCCCGGATTGGCGCTGTTCTGGCCACGCCCAAGGCAGGTTCCGTGCCAGTCCGGAAAAGCCTTAAATCCTTGTGGTTTTCCGTCATGGCCTTAGCGGTCTTATGGACATTCTGTCCGGATCGGAGGGACAGAATGTCCACATAAGGGGTGGGCCGATTGGCGTTTTCCGCTGCGGAAAGGCGGCTCGGCCGGCTTGTACGGAAATTGCAGCGGTCAGCGGGCGCAACCTCATGAGAAACGGCTTCCCATGTCCCAGCACCGCCACGCCACTGCCCCCGCCACCCCAGCCACTGACGGATCCGCACCCATCAGCGGGGCGATGGCCGAAGCCATGGCCGCCGCCGGACTGGAGCCCGGCCGGTCGCCGTCCCCCGTGCGCCTGCCGAATGCCGCCGTGCTGTTTCAACACCGGGCCGGTCGTCTTCGCAGCCTCGCCTCCGGTCATCGGCTATCGTCCTGGCTGGCCTTCATGGCGCAGTTGAGCGATGCCCAGCATGAGCTGGCCATGCTCCCGACCGCGGTGTCGCCGGAGGCAGGCTGGCTTTCCGACCTCGAACAGCTGCGCCACCGGCTGCGTGGTACGCTTCCGGCGGCGGCGGAGAATGCGCTGGAGGATCTGCCCTGGGGCGACGGGGAGGCGCTCAACGCCTTGGCCGCGCGGCTGCTGACCGGCGAGGCGAAGCGGGAGGACATCGGCGGCGCACCCTTCATCGTCGCCGCCCTTCAGGTCGCCTGGACCCGCCACGCCGGCGGACTGGAGGCTGCGGCGGTTTCCGCCTCGGCGGTGGCGGGCCATTGCCCGGTTTGCGGAAGCGCGCCGGTCGCCGGCGTGATCCACACCGGGAGCCAGATCGGCGGGCTGCGCTATCTCCATTGCGGCCTCTGCCATACGGCATGGCACCATGTCCGCAGCGCCTGCGTCTCCTGCGGCGAAGGCAACCGGATCGAGCTGCGGCTGATCGAGGCGGGTGAGGAAGCCGGCAACGGGTCCAACGATCCGGCGCGGGCCGAAACCTGCGAATCCTGCAATGGCTATCTGAAGCTGTTCCTGATGGAGAAGGCGCCCGGCCTCGACCCGGTGGCCGATGACCTCGCCTCCTTCGCTCTCGACATCCTGGTCGGCGACGAGGGATTCCATCGGATCGGCGGCAACCCATTCCTTGCCCAGGGGGAATGAGCGACCGGTTCACTCGTCGCGGAACAGGACCGATAAGGATGCCGCTTCGCCGGGCCGGCCGGCGAAGCGGGCCTTCCGGCGCAATTCCACGGTGAAGGTGGTGCGGAGGCCGGGCCGGCTTTCCACGGCGATGTGACCGCCCTGGCGCTGGACGATGGCGAAGCTGATCGACAGGCCCAGCCCCGTCCCCTCTGACTTCTTGGTGGTGAAGAAGGGGTCGAAAACGCGGCCGAGACAGTCGGGCTGGATGCCGTGTCCGGTGTCGTGGACCGACAGGACGACGCCCGCCTCGCCATCCTCTGGAAAACGCGTGTCGGCGGTCTCGATGGTCAGCGTGCCGCCGTCCGGCATCGCCTGGACGGCGTTGACCATCAGGTTGACCAAGACCTGCTGCAACTCGCCCCGACTGATCTCGACCGGCACCGTCGCCGTCAGGCTGGTTTCCACCGCGATGCGGCGGCGGCCCATGGTGTGACGGGTCAGCAGCAGGCAGTCGAGAACCACCGCGTTGACGTCGACCGGCTCCGCCTGCCCGGCATAGTCGCCCGGCCGGGCGAACTGGAGCAGCTTGGCGATGATGGTCTGGATGCGCCGGGTCTGCTCGTCGATCAGGCGGATCTCGTCCTTCACCGGTGCGGCGGCATCGCCCAGCACCTCGCCCAGCAAGTCCAAGTTGCCCTGGATCACCGCGACGGGGTTGTTGATCTCGTGGGCGACCCCGGCGGTCAACTGGCCGATGGCGGCCAGCTTCTCGCTCAACACCAGCTGGCGGCTTGCCTGCCGCAGCGTGGCATTGGCGCTTTCCAGCTCGGCCGTGCGTTCGGCGACCTTGCGGTCGAGGTCTTCGGCCGACCGTTGCAACTCCAGCCGGCGGGCCGCCAGCGAGTCCAGCAGCTGGTCGAAGGCCCGTGACAGCCGCCCGAACTCGTCCCGGCTCCGGCTCGGCCCGGCGCGCGCCGTTTCGTCGCCCGCCTCGATGGTGGCGATGACCCGGTTCATCCGTTCGAGCGGCCGGAAAATCGCCTGGGCGAAGCGCAGGTCGGCCAGGGTTCCCAGCGCGGAAACCGCCAGGAACGCCAGGACCAGCCCGGTCATGGCGCGGTACAGCGCATCCTGCAACGGCGCTTCGAGGAAGCCGACATAGAGCATGCCGATGCGCCGCCCCCCGGTGTCGAGCAGCGGCTCGTAGCCGGAGACATAGGTGTCGTCGACCACGAAGGCGGAGCCCAGCCACACTCTCCCCTCGCCCATCACCCGGCGATAGACCGCCGCCGACGCCCGCGTGCCGAGCGCACGCTCCCCCTCGAACAGGCGCACATTGGTGGCGATGCGGGTGTCGTCGAGGAACAGCGTGGCGGTGCCCTGGCTGCCCAGCGGCAGCGACGCCTCCTGATAGACGACGGTGTTGATGCGGTCGACGATGGTCTGGCTGCCGTTGAGCAGCATGCCACCCTCCAGCACACCGAGAATCTCGCCGTCGAGCCCGAAAATCGGCACGGCGGCGTGGATGGTCAGCGCCCGGTCCTCCACGTTGCGAGCGGTGGAGGCGGCGTTGCGGGTGGGCACCAGCGGAATGACGGTGCGGGCCGGCAGGGACGGGTCGATGGCGGCGAGATGCTCCGGCTCCAGCACGTCGAGCCCGTGGGTGCCGGAGCCCCGCAATGCCGAGCGCACCACCGTCCAGCCGGACCGGTCGGCCCCTTGCGATCCGGCGCCGGCCCGCACCCGGCCCTGCGGATCGAGCAGCAGCAGGAAATCCAGCCCCTGCCGGTGCGCGGTCTCGTCCAGCAGCGCCTCCAGCCTGCCGCCTTCCCGCCGATCGAGCGCAAGCGCCAGGCGGTGGGAGGCGGCGAGCGCCGCCAGCCCGTCGCCGACGGTGCCCTGCATGCGGTCGAATACCTGCCGGGCGGTGCCGAGATCGGCGCTGACCTTGTTGATCAGCAGCTGGTTGTAGCCCTGGGTTCCCCAGTACCAGACGATCAGCAGCAGGGCGGGCATGCCCAGCAGCAGCGGCGCCAGCACCAGCGCCAGCAGCTTGTGGCGGACCGATCCCGTGAAGGGTGTCAGACGCTCGTCCAGCGCGGCGCGCAGGCGGCTCAGACGCCCCATTCGGCCCACTTCCGGTCGAGCGTCTTGCGCGACACCCCCAGCAGGGCGGCGGCCCGCGCCCGGTTCCCGCCGCAATCGGCCAGCACGGCCAGGATGTGGCGTTTCTCGACCTCGGCCAGCGTCTGCCCGCCGGCCGCCTCGGCGCCGGCCCCCTCCTGGGCGACAAAGACCGAAAGCCCAAGATCCTCCAGCGGGAACTCGCCGAACAGAAGGGCGCGCTCCACGAGGTTGCGCAGTTCGCGCACATTGCCCGGCCAGCCATGCGCGATCAGCGCCGCTTCGAGCGGAGGGTCGATGTCCAACGGCGGAACCCCCAGGCGCAGCGACAGCACCCCCATGAAGCGGCGCGCCAGCTCGACCACATCGTCGCCGCGCTCCCGCAGCGGCGGAACGCGCAAGGTCATCACGGCCAGTCGGTAGAACAGGTCCGCCCGGAACCGGCCGGCGGCGACCTCCGCCTTCAAGTCGCGGTTGGTCGCGGCCACGACGCGGACATCCACCGGAAGCTCCTGTTCGCCGCCGACCGGGCGGATGCGGCGCTCCTCCAGAACGCGCAGCAGCTTCGATTGCAGCGCCAGCGGCAGTTCGCCGATCTCGTCCAGGAACAGCGTGCCGCCATGGGCGTAGTAGAACAGCCCCTTGCGCGCCTCCTTGGCCCCGGTGAAGGCGCCGCGCAGATGGCCGAACAGCTCCGCCTCCACCAGATCGGCTGAGACGGCGGCGCAGTTCAGCGCCACGAAGGGCCGCTCTGCCCGGTGCGAGCGGGTGTGCAGGGCGCGCGCCACCAGCTCCTTGCCGACGCCGGACTCCCCTTCGATCAGCACGGTGGACGGCGAGGGTGCTACCCGTTCGATGAGCGCCCGCAGGCGCAGGATGGGCGCCGAGCGGCCGACGATCTCGTCAGTGGTGCCGCGCCGCTTGGCCAGTTGCCGCCGCAGGACGAAATTCTCGCGCTGGAGCCGGGTGCGCTCCATGCAGCGGGCGATGGCGCTGACGATCTGCTCCACCCGGAACGGCTTCAGGATCAGATCGGCCGCCCCGGCCCGCAGCGCCTCGATGGCGGTGTCGATGTCGGCGAAGGCGGTGATCAGGATCACGTCGCCGCCGAAGCCGGCCGCCTGCAATTCCTTCAGCCAGTCGAGGCCCGACTGCCCCGGCAGGGCGATGTCGAGGATGATCAGATCGACACAGTGCCGTTCGAGATGAAGCGCCGCATCCTCGGCACTGCCCGTCGTGGTGACGCGCCAGCCGCGCCGCTCCAGGCTGCGCGACAGGAAATTGCGGATGCCTTCCTCATCATCGACGATCAGCACGGACGGCGCGGTTGCCGGCTCCTCCGCCGCGGCCGCGGACGGGATGGCGGTGTCGTCGGGCGGCGGGGAGTCGGTTGGCATTCTCGGCTTCGGTGAGGCATCGGACAGGGATATGGCGGCGCGATCATAACGAATGCCCACACTGTTTCCAGTGACAAGCGGCAATCTGCCGCTACTGCCTCCCAGTTGGGTTAACAATTTACTACCGCTTTGATTGCAGCGGGCCCGTCTGCGGCACACGGTTGGCAAGAAAAACCGTTTGTTTGGACACGAACTATTGTCTATCATATTTCAGTCAATGCAATCGTATAGCAATTAATTGGGCTGGGGTTTCCTGCTCCCGTTTCCGCCGGTTGCCTTGGGCAGAACGCCCCCGATCCACTCCATCGTCCTTGGAAAGAGACATCCCATGGCCCTGCACGCCTGGTTTTCCGATCGGAAACTGGTTCACAAGCTGCTCATCCCGGCGGTCCTGCTGCTTGCCGTCATGGGCAGCGTGGTCTGGACGGCCAGATCGGCACTGGTCGACCTGACCGCCTCCACGAGCCGGGTGACCGATGTGGTGGCCGGGCGGCTGTCGGCGGCACTGACCATCCAATCGGCCATGGGCGATGCGATGGACGCGGAGTCCAACGCGCTGGTCGCCGGCACGCGCGAGCGCATCGACGCCGCCTTCGCGAGCTACAAGGACAACATCGGCAAGGCGCTGACCGCCATCGACCGGTTGGCCGCGGCCTACGACGCCCCGGCCGACCGCGAGGCGATCTCCGGGATCAAATCCATCGTCGGCGAGTATGAACGGGTGTCGCAGAAGGCGGTCGAGCTGGCGCGGGCCTATGACACCGACAGCGCGATCCGCGTGTCGATCGACGTCGGCCGCCCGGTCCGGCAGAAGCTGAACGCGGCCCTGTCGGAGCGGGTGGAGCACAGCCTGGAGGAGACCAAGCGCGCCGAGGACCGGGCGCTGGCGCTGTCCTCCAGCGTCATGACCCGCCTGTACGGTGTCGCCGGTGTCGGCCTGCTGGTCGCCTTCGGCCTGTTCGGTTCCATCATCGTGGCCTTCGTCGTCCGGCCGCTGCACCGGCTGGTCGCCGACATGACGGCCATCGCCGACGGCAATCTCGCGGTCGACATCCAGGGTGCCGGCCGCAAGGACGAGATCGGGCTGCTCGCCCGCGCGCTGCTGGTGTTCAAGAGCAACGGCCTCGCCATGCGCAGCCTGCAGGAGGAGCGCGAGGCGCAGAAGCTGCAGGCGGAACGCGACCGGCAGGCCGGCATGCGGGCACTGGCCGACCGCTTCGACGCCGATGTGCAGGACGTGGTGCAGGCGGTGGCGACCGCCGCCCGCCATCTGCGCGGCAATGCCGAGACCATGACCGCCATCGCCTCGCAGACGACGGAACAGGCGGCGACCGTCGCCGCCACCACGGCGCAGTCCTCCGCCAATGTCGCGACCGTCGCCGCGGCGTCGGAACAGCTTGGAAGCTCCATCGGCGAGATCGGCCGGCAGGTCAACGCCGCCGCCGCCATCGCCCGCAACGCGGTGCAGGAAGGCGAGCGGACCAACGCACTGGTCGCCCGGCTGGTCGAGGCCGCCCAGCGGATCGGCGATGTCGTCAGCCTGATCCAGAACATCGCCAGCCAGACCAACCTTCTCGCGCTGAACGCCACCATCGAGGCGGCGCGGGCGGGAGAGGCGGGCAAGGGCTTCGCCGTCGTGGCGCAGGAGGTGAAGGCGCTCGCCACCCAGACCGCCCAGGCGACCGAGGAGATCGGCAGCCAGATCGCCGAAATCCAGACGGTGACCGACGGCACGGTGACGGCGATCCAGACCATCGGCCGCACCATCAACGACGTCGATTCCATCGCCGGCGCCATCGCCGCGGCGGTGGAGCAGCAGACCGCCGCCACCCAGGAGATCGGCCGCAACATCCAGCAGGCGGCCCAGGGAACCCAGCTGGTGACCGGCAACATCGCCGAGGTCAGCAGCTCCGCCGGGCAGGTCGGACAGGCGGCCTCGGAGGTGCTGGGCGCCGCCGACAGCCTGTCGCACGATTCCGACCGCCTGCGCGAGCGGATCCAGGCCTTCATCGGAGAGGTCCGCGCGGCCTGACGCGACCGGCTGCATCGGGGCCGGCCACATCGGACCCGGATGGAACGCTATGGAACGGTTTTCCGGCCCTGTTCCATTGTTCCATCCCCGGCCCCTGCGACCGCAAGGGGGCAGGTTTTGGCGCGATGAGCGGCGCCGGCACTCGATTGTTTCGGAATCGATTCGGGTGGTCCGCCGCCACCGCTCCATACCGTTCCTCCGGTGGGTGAAACACTGGGGGTCACCCAGTTCTATCATCACCGCCGGCCGGCGCTAAGCACGGGATGAAAAAACGCCGGGCGGAAGTCAGGCCCGTTTGCGGGTGCCGGACGCCGCGACCATGGCGAAGAACTGCGCCTCGTCGATGGTGTCGGGCTTGCCGTACTTGGCGCGGCGGGCGGCGGCGGTGTCCAGCTTGGTGGCGCCGGGGGCATGGCCGACGACGAGATAGTCGGTGTCCTTGCGCACGCTGTGATGCCAGTGTCCGCCCAGCGCCTGGATGCGGGCCATCACCGCCTCGCGCGACAGGCCGGTCAGGTCGCCGGTGACGGCGAAGGCATAACCGGCGATGCCGTGCGTGATGGGAACGGCCGGTTGCAGGACCAGCGGCGGCGGGTCGATCTGGTTCGTCGGCGCCAGATGGGGGACCGCCAGCATCTCGGCGCTGCCCAGGATCATCTTCTGGAACAGGCGGCTGGTGATCTCGGCATCGACGAAGGCGCCGTGGAAGCGCGCCCGGATCCCGACATCGATGCCGAACAGAGTCGCCACCGCATCGAGCGACGCACGCCCGGCCACCTGCGCCCTGGCGTGCTGCATGGTGCAGACCGATTGACCCGCCATCCAGCGAATGCCGCAGAGTTCGAACTCATGCCGCAGGAACTCGATGTCGAAGCCGACATTGTGGCCGACCAGCACCGCGCCTTGCAGGAATCCGAGGATGTCCTGGGCGACGCTGTGGAACGGATCCTGGTGGCGAAGCAGATGGTCCGGCAGCCCGTGCACCCGCAGCGCATGCGGGTTCGACTTGCGCCCCGGATTGAAGATGAGGCTGAGACTGCGGCCGGTCGGGACCGCATCCGCCAGTTCGATGGCGGCGAAGCTGACCATGCGGTCGCCGCCGGCCGTCGACAGACCGGTGGTCTCGCAGTCGATGACGACGAAACGGCGGGAGGACGGCCGGCTCGGGCCGGGCTTCGCCCCCGCCGACGGATCGGTAGGCACTGTATCGCTCGAAAGGCTCATCAACTCTCGCCCTGGGGGCTGGACCGCCCCGTTGCACCACGCAATCACGGGATAATGGCAGGGTCGCCACCGCAGGTCGAGCGTGCGCGCCGCCGCATGGACGGCGTCCCGGTGATGCCAGGGCCGGCCGGCAGTCGCTCCCATCCCGGAAATTTCGTCGTCTATCCAAAAATTCGGTCTCTATGCAAAAAGTGGATTGTTGGCTCACCAATCACGCGCTATCATATTCCAGTTGTTGTAATCGAATAGCGATTACAAACAAACACTATGCAGATCAAGGAGATCGCGTGTGGACGTGATCGCTGAGCTGTCGGGCCTGATCGGCGCCGACGCCGTTCTGACATCCAAATCCGACCTGGACGCGGCGACGGAAGACTGGCGCGGGCGCTACCGCGGGCCGGCCCTCTGCCTCGTCCGTCCGGCGAATGCCGAACAGGTGGCGGCGGTGGTGCGCTGCTGCGCCCGGCACGGGATTCCGCTGCTGCCGCAGGGCGGCAACACCAGCCTGTGCGGTGGCGCCACCCCATGGGAAAGCGGCCCCGCCCCGGTCATCCTCAATCTGGCCCGCATGCGTGCGGTGCGCAGCATCGACCCGGTCAACAGCACGATGGAGGTCGAGGCCGGCTGCGTGCTCGCCACCGTGCAGGAAGCGGCGGCGGCGGCGGGGCGGCTCTATCCGGTCAGCCTGGGCGCCGAGGGATCCTGCCAGATCGGCGGGACCATCGCGACCAATGCCGGCGGCACCTCGGTCCTGCGCTACGGCAACACGCGCGACAATGTGCTGGGGCTGGAGGTGGTGCTGGCCGACGGCACGATCTGGTCCGGCCTGTACGGCCTGCGCAAGAACAACACCGGCTACGACCTGAAGCACCTGTTCATCGGGTCGGAAGGCACGCTGGGCATTATCACGGCGGCGACGCTGAAGCTGCATCCGCTGCCGACGCGCCATGCCGTCGCCTGGGTCGGCATGGCGGATCCCGCCGACGCGCTGACCCTGCTGACCCGCGTGCAGCAGCGCTGCGGCGCCCGGCTGTCGGCCTTCGAGATGATCAACCGCCTCCAGCTCGATCTGGTGGTGGAACAGGTTCCGGGCCGACGCAGCCCGCTGGAGACTTCGGCCGACTGGCATGTGCTGATCGAGCTGTCGGACAACAGCGACGGCGACGCGCTGGACATGGAACTTCAGCTGATCCTGGAGGACGCCTTCGGCGACGGGCTGCTGACCGACGCGGCGCTCGCCGCCAGCGACTCCCAGCGCCACGCCATGTGGGAGGTGCGCCACAGCGTGTCGGAGGCCAACAAGAAGGCCGGCGTCGGCCTGACCACCGACTGCGCGGTGCCGCTGTCGGCGGTGCCCGCCTTCATCGATGCAGCCAATGCCGCGGTGCGGGCGCTGGTGCCGGATCTGCCGTCGATCGTCGTCGCCCATCTCGGCGACGGCAACGTCCACTTCATCCCCTTCTTCACCTTCGATGCCTGGAACGCGGTTGCCGACCGCGAGGCGCTCGCCGCCGCCATCCGCCATGCGGTGAACGACGAGGCCGCCCGGCTGAACGGCACCTTCAGCGCCGAGCACGGCGTCGGCCGTGTCCAGCTGGGTGAGATGGCGCGCTACAAGCCCGCCGCCGAACTGGCGCTGATGCGCGCGGTGAAGCAGGCGCTCGACCCGCAGAACCTGTTCAACCCCGGCCGCCTGCTGCCGCCGGGCTAGGCCCCTTCCGTATCGTTTCCTGCCGTTCCGTCCGCCGTTCCGGCTCACCAAGAGGAGTTCCGACATGAGCATCCGCCAATCCGGCTGGTCCCGCCGCACCCTGCTGAAAGCCGGCGCCGCCGGCACGGCCGCGCTTGCCATGCCGGCGATCTGGAGCCCGGCCCGCGCACAGAACAAGCGGATCGTCGTGCGCGACGACGGCGGCATCTACACCAAGGCCTATGGCGAGGTCTTCTATAAACCCTTCACCGCCGCGACCGGCATCGAAGTGGTCGGCGTCCAGGCCAATGCCGAGCCGACCGCGCAGATCCGCTCGATGGTGGAAGCCAAGTCCTACACCTGGGACATGGCGAAGATCAGCCAGCCGGCCATCCTGATGCTGACCGGCGGCGACAAGCCGCTGCTGGAGAAGCACGGGCTGGAGGCCGATCCGGCCGTCGCCTCGATCCCCAAGCAGTACATGTCGGAATATGGCGTCGGCACCAACGTCTACACCACCGTGCTGGCCTACCGCACCGAAGCCTTCAAGGGCCGCAAGGCGCCGGCCTCCTGGAAGGACTTCTACGACGTCGCCAACTTCCCCGGCCGCCGCGCCCTGCGCAAGCATCCGTTCGACACCATCGAACAGGCGCTGATGGCCGACGGCGTGCCGAACGCGGAGGTCTATCCCTGCGATCTCGACCGCGCCTTCAAGGCGCTGGACCGCATCAAGAAGGACATCTCCGTCTTCTGGACCAGCGGCGCGCAGGTCGAGCAGATGCTGCTGTCGGGTGAAGTCGACATGGTGCCGACCTGGGTGTCGCGCCCGCAGGCCGCCATCGCCGCCGGTGCGCCGGTCGGCATCGTCTGGGACCAGAACATCTGGGGCCTCGACAGCTGGGCGATCCTGGCCGGCACCCCGAATGCCGACGCCTGCCGCCAGTTCATCAAGTTCGCTTCCGACGCCAAGCGTCAGGCCGAGCTGGTGAAGTATTTCCCGGCCGGCGTCACCCAGCCGGAGGCCTTCAAGCACATCGACGCCAAGATCGCTCCCGATTGCCCGACCTTCCCGGCCAACATCGAGCGCGGCGTGCAGATCAACGCCGACTACTGGCTGAAGAACCAGCAGAAGGGTCTTGAGCGCTACAACGCCTGGCTGCTGAGCTGAGGAACAGCGGGTGGGGGATGCCGGTGCGGTGTCCCCTGCCCGCCCTTTCCGCCCCCATCCCCCTTCGGCCCCACCCCTTCGCGAGGAGGCGCGCATGTCTTCTTCCAGCCTTTCCGTCCAGGGTCTTGCCAAGCGCTATGGCGACTTCGTGGCGCTCGCCCCGACGGACCTCGTCGTCGCCGACGGCGAATTCCTGACGCTGCTCGGCCCGTCGGGCTCCGGCAAGACGACGCTGCTCAGCCTGCTGGCCGGGCTGGTGCCGCCCGACGAGGGAAGCGTGCGCATCGGCTCGCAGGACGTCACCTACGCCCCGCCCTATGAGCGCGACATCGGCGTGGTGTTCCAGAACTACGCCCTGTTCCCGCACATGACCATCGAGGAGAACATCGCCTTTCCGCTGAAGATGCGGAAGGTCGGGGCGGCCGAAGCCAAGCGGCGCGCGCTCGAGGCGCTGGAGATGGTGCATCTGCCGCACATCGCCGGCCGCTACCCGCGCGAGCTGTCGGGCGGCCAGCAGCAGCGCGTCGCGCTCGCCCGCTGCATGGTCTACAAGCCGTCGATCATCCTGATGGACGAGCCGCTGGGCGCGCTCGACAAGAAGCTGCGCGAGCACATGCAGCTGGAGATCAAGCGCCTGCACCGCGAGCTGGGAACGACGGTCGTCTACGTCACCCACGATCAGGAAGAGGCGATGACGATGTCCGACCGCATCTGCCTGATGAATGCCGGGCGGATCGAGCAGCTGGGCACGCCGGCCGACCTGTATTTCCGTCCGCGCTCGCTGTTCGTCGCCGATTTCCTGGGCGAATCCAACATCCTGCCCGCCGCCCTGGGCCGCCGCAGCGGCGACGAGGTCGAGATCGGGTTCGGCTCGCAGGGGGTGTCCGGCCGGGCGCTCGCCAACGGCAACGACCTGCCGCCGGGCACCGAGGTGCGCGTGATGGTGCGGCCGCAGAACCTGACGGTCGCCCGCAAGGGCGGCGGCGCTGCGGACGGGCTCCAGGGCCGCGTGTCGGAGGTGATGGTCACCGGCAGCCTGACCAAGGTCTATATGGAGCCGCTCGACGGCAAGCTGCCGCCGCTGGTCGCCGCCTTCCCCACCCGCAACGACGACGACGCGGTGCGCATCGACGATGTGCTGACGCTGTCCTGGAGCGGCCGGGACGCCGTGGTGATCGCCGACACGCTCGCCGATGCCGCCCGCGCGGCCGGGACGGCGTGAGATGAGCGGACAGTCCATGACCATGACCCACGCCCCCGGCGCCAAACGCCATTCGCCCCCGCCCGCCTGGC
Organism: Azospirillum palustre; assembly: GCF_002573965.1. Classification (NCBI taxonomy): domain Bacteria; kingdom Pseudomonadati; phylum Pseudomonadota; class Alphaproteobacteria; order Rhodospirillales; family Azospirillaceae; genus Azospirillum; species Azospirillum palustre. Next base: position 225,580 of record NZ_PDKW01000039.1, read on the forward strand.
GCAAGCCGGTGCTGATGGGCGCCCCGCTCGTCCTGCTGCTCGTCGCCTTCCTGGTCTTCCCGGTAGGGCAGCTGCTGGCGCTCAGCGTCTACAACGGCCAGGGCTTCACGCTGGCACCCTATGCCCAGCTGTTCGCCTCCAGCCTCTACATCACCGTCCTGTGGATCACGCTGAAGATCTCGCTGGCGACGACGGTGGTCGCGGTGGTCGCGGCCTATCCGGTCGCCTACCTGATCTCCATCGCCAAGGGTCCGGCGAAGAGCCGGCTGATCTTCTGGGTCCTGCTGTCCTTCTGGACCAGCTTCCTGGTGCGCGCCTTCGCCTGGGTCGTCATCCTCGGCCGCAACGGCGTCGTCAACAGCACGCTGATGTCGCTGGGCATCATCGACACCCCGGCCGACCTGCTCTACGGCTTCGGCGCCGTGCTGATCGGCATGGTGCATGCCATGCTGCCGCTGGCGGTGATGACCATGCTGGCGGTGATGGAGAACATCGACCGTACCCTGCCGCGCGCCGCCGGCACGCTGGGCGCCCGTCCCGGCACCGCCTTCTGGACCGTCTATTTTCCGCTGTCGCTTCCGGGCGTCGCCGCCGCGGCGATCATGGTCTTCGTGTCGGCCATCGGCTTCTTCATCGTGCCCGCCCTGCTGGGCGGCCGGAAGGAGACGATGATCACCCAGCTGATCATCGATCAGGTGCAGCAGACGCTGAACTGGGGTCTGGCCGGCGCCATCTCGGTCCTGCTGCTGACGGTCGTGCTGGTGGTGTTCCTGCTGTACGACCGCGTCTTCGGCTTCGCGTCGCTGACCGGCGAGAGCGCCGTGGTGCGCAACCGCGACACCGCCATGCGGCGGCTGGGCGGGCGCGTGCTGGCCGCGCTGGGCTCCGCCAGCGATGCGCTGATCGGGCTGGTGCCGCGCCGCCATCCCATCCGCGGCCGGTCCGAGCGTCCGGTGGCGCTGACCGCCTTCGTCTGGCTGCTGCTGGTGCTGATCAGCCTGCCCGCCTTCCTGATGATCCCGCTGTCCTTCGGCAAGGGCGGTCTCGCCTGGCCGCCGTCGGGCTTCACGCTGCAATGGTACCAGCAGCTGCTGGACTCGCCGATCTGGATGCAGGCGCTGTGGCGCTCCATCGTGGTGGCGTTCGGCACCGGCCTCCTGTCGATGGCCATCGGCGTTCCCGCCGCCTTCCTGATGGTGCGCAGCCAGATGCGGGGCAAGGGCGCCATGCTGGCCTTCATCCTGTCGCCCATCGTCGTGCCGCGCATGATCATCGCCGTCGGCATGTTCTATGTCTTCGCCCAGATGGGTCTGGTCGGCACCATCCTGGGTCTGGTCATCGGCCATACCGTCGTCGCCGTGCCCTATGTGGTCATGACCATGATGGCGGTGCTGCGCAACTACGACACCCGGCTCGACCTCGCGGCGCAGAGCCTGGGCGCCCGGCCGGTGGCGGCGCTGCGTCACGTCACCTTCCCGATCCTGGGGGCCGGCATGCTGTCGTCCTTCCTGTTCGCCTTCGCCACCTCCTTCGACGAGCTGACCATCTCCCTGTTCTCCTCGGGCGGGCTGAGCGCCACGCTGCCCAAGCAGTTCTGGGACGAGGTGACACTGCAGGTCTCCCCCGTCATCGCGGCGGTGTCGACCGGGCTGCTGCTGTTCGTCGCCACCCTGATCTATGTCGCGGACCGTCTGCGCCGCCGCAGCCTCGCCGGCTGAGGCCGGCTTTCCAACCGCCTTCACCACCAGCTTCTTCCAAGGACAAGACATGCTCAACGCCACGAAGCTTCGCGGCATCCTGCCCGCCACCCCGACGCCGGTCACCGCCGACGGCACCATCGACGTCGCGGCCTCCAAGGCGCTGTTCTCCTGGCTGTTCCGCCAGGGGATCGACGGGCTGGTCCCGCTCGGCGGCACCGGCGAGTATGGTGCCCTGGCGAAGGACCAGCGCATCCGCTTCGCCGAGCTGTCGGTCGAGGCGATGGCGGAAGCCGGTGAGAAGCGCGGGCCGGTGATCGCCGGCGTGCTCGACACCGGCTATTACGACGCGCTGTCGGCGGGCCGCGATTTCGCAGCCGCCGGTGTGGACGGGCTGCTGGTGCTGACCCCCTACTACACCAACCCGACGCAGGCCGGCATCCGCGACTATTTCCTGCGCTACGCCGACGAATCGCCGGTGCCGATCCTGATCTACGAGATCCCCTACCGCACCCGCATCGCCATCGATCCGGAGGTGCTGCACGAGCTGTCGCGGCACGAGCGGATCGTCGGCATGAAGGCCTGCAACACCGACATGTACCATTTCCTGCGCACGGTGGCGGGGGTGGACTCCTCCTTCGCGGTGCTGAGCGGCGAGGACACGCTGTTCCCGCTGCATGTCGCGGCCGGGGCCCGCGGCGGCATCGTGGTGACGGCCAACCTGCTGCCGCGGGCGTGGAAGCTGATCCACGACCTCGCCTCCACCGGCAAGCTGGACAAGGCGCTGGAAATCCACCGCACGCTGATCCCGATGATGAACCTCGCCTTCGCCGAGACCAACCCCGGCCCGATGAAGGCGGTGATGGATCTGATCGGCGTGCATGCCCCGGCGATGCTGGCGCCGCTGCGCGAGCCGGGTGAGCCGCTGAAGCAGTCGCTGCGGCGCGAGCTGTCGCGCCTGCTGGTCACTTACGAGGGAATGCCGGCCGCCCAGCCGGTATGATGGGTAGCAACCGCGCGGCGCGTGGCATTCGGTTCACCGGATGCTATGCGTTAGCGTGGAGATGCCGGACCCTGGCATGACTGCGTATAAGCAGGGTCCGGCGGGATGGAGACTGCCTTGGGGAATTGCCGATGACGCGGACAGCAGGACGGAAGCCGAAGGCGGAACAGGCCGTGACGGAGCCGGGCGGCACTGCGACTGACATGACGGCGGCTGGAATGACGGTGGCCGGAATGACTGCGGAGCCGGAGGCCAGGAAGCCCGATCCGCGCGAGTCCTCGCTGTTCGTCGGCTCGACCGAGAAGACCTTCCAGATCCTCCACGCCTTCGACGGGCCGCACCGGCAGATGCCGCTGTCGGAAATCGCCAGGGCCGCCAACCTGGACCGCAGCGCCGCGCAGCGGCTGGTCTACACGCTGGAGGTTCTGGGATATCTGCGCCGCGTCCACGGCACGCGCAACTATGCGCTGACGCCGAAGCTGCTGCAATTCTCCTACAACTATCTGCGCGCCAACGAGCTGATCGAGAAGGCCTTCCCCTATCTTCTCGACATCAGCCGCAGCGTCGGCGAGACCACCAACCTGCAGGAGCTGGACGGCGCCGAGATCGTCTTCGTCGCCCGCTTCCCCGGCAAGCATCTGGTCAACATCGAATTCATGGTCGGCAGCCGCCTGCCCGCCTACTACACGGCGTCCGGCACCGCGATCCTGTCGCGCCTGTCGGAGGAGGAGCGGGAGGAGATCCTCGCCCGCACCGACCTGCGCCCGCTGACCCCCTACACCGTCTGCGATCCCGACCGGCTGCGGGCCCGCGTGCGCGAAGCCGGGGAGAAGGGCTATGCCCTGCTGATCAACGAGACGGTGATGGGCGACATCTCGGTCGGCGCCGCCATCACCGACGAGCATGGCCGCGCCGTCGCCGGCCTCAGCATCTCGGTCCCGGCCACGCGCTGGACGCCGGAGCAGGTCGAGCAGGAGCTTGCCCGCCATGTCCAGGTGGCCGCGGCCTCCATTTCCGTCCACAAATTCGGCAGCTATTCCCGATAGCGGCCCCACCCCGCAGGAGGCGGTGATCCCATGGCGGCCCATCAGGCATGCCTGAACATCGACGAGTTGCGGCTGCGCGCCCGCCGTTTCCTGCCGCGCGGCCTGTTCGAGTACATCGACCGCGGCACCGAGGACGAGACCTCCCTGCGCCGGCTGCGCGACAGCTTCGCCCAGGCCGAACTGACGCCGCGGGTGCTGGTCGATTGCAGCGGACGCCAAACCGGCGTGACTCTGTTCGGCCGCGACCGCCCGATGCCCTTCGTCGTAGCACCCACCGCCGCCGCCGGTCTGGTCCGCTATGACGGCGAGGTTCTGCTGGCCCGCGCCGCCCGCGCCGCCGGCATTCCCTTCGGCGTCTCGACCCAGTCGATCACCAGCATCGAGGCCATCGCGGAGTCCGGGGCCGAGCTGTGGTTCCAGCTCTATGTCTGGCGTGACCGCAGCCTGACCCACGGCCTGCTCGACCGCGTCGCCGCCTGCGGGGTGGATACGCTGATCCTGACGGTGGACACCGCGGTTTCGCCCAAGCGCGAGTATAACCGACACAACGGATTCAGCGTTCCGGTCACGCCGTCCCTGCGCGGCGCCCTGGACGTGGCGCGCCACCCGGCCTGGGCAGTTGGGGTGCTGCTCCGCCTGCTGGCCAATGGCGGCTGGCCAGGATACGCCCATTATCCCGCGCAGTTCCGCACCCGCATCACCGACGCCGCGGCGCACGACCCGATCCGTCTGTGCGACCGGGTGAACTGGGACGATGTGGCGGAGCTGCGCCGCCGCTGGCGGGGACGCATCATCCTCAAGGGCCTGCTGGCGCCGGAGGACGCGCTGCGCGCGGCGGCGGCCGGGGTCGAGGCCATCGTGGTGTCCAACCATGGCGGGCGCAACCTCGATTGCGCGCCCTCGCCGCTCACCGTTCTGCCGCGCATCATGGACGCGGTCGGCGACCGGCTGACGGTGCTGGCCGACAGCGGGGTGCGGCGCGGCAGCGACGCGGCGAAGCTGCTGGCCGCCGGGGCCGCCGCGGTTCTGCTCGGCCGGGCGCCGCTGTTCGGTCTTGCCGCCGGCGGACAGGCGGGGGCGGAGCACGCGCTGGCGATCCTGCGGGATGAACTCGACCTGACCATGGGTCTGCTCGGCTGCCGGACCGTGGCCGACCTGACCCTGCTGCGACGCCAGACGGCCGGCCGGGTTGCCGAACCGGTGTGAGCGCGATCCGTTTCGACGCCTGTGCTGTTCACACGGCAGACGCGTCGGAGGTTCTCTTGCCCACCAGACCAAGCCCGCTCACCACCCCCGATGGCCGGTATATCGTCGTACGCGGACGTCTGTGGCGCACGGCCAACCCGGCCTTGTCCGACGAGGCCCGCGCCGGCCTCGTCGCCGATCTGATGCGGGCCCGCCGGGCCGTGGCGACCGCGAGGCGGGCCGGCGACGACAGCGCGGAAGCGGCGGCACATGCCGCCGTCGATCAGACGAAGCGGGCGCTCGGCGAGCGGGGACCCGTCTGGTGGTCCGACGGTGCGCCGGACCTGAACCGGCACATGGTCCGGACGACACCCTATGCCGACTGGTTCCACGAGATCGGCGGCACCGGCGAGCGATAGATTCTGGGCGGCCATGCGGCCAAGCCAACCGTATTGCTCCCAAAGAGCATATCCGGGGGCTTGAGAAATGTCCGCCGGGACCGTATCATTTGTGTACCGCAGATAGACTGCGGCATTCTTTCAGCAAGGAGCTTGCTGAGCGTGACCATCGGTTCTCCCACCGGACGCGAGTCCGGGCCCCTGTCGTTGCCGCAGAAGACCCCGGCCCATGGCGCGCAAAGCGCCTCAGGCTTCGATTTCCTGGTTTTTGTCGGCCGTTTCCGCCCCTTCCACCTCGGCCATCTCACCGTCATGAAGCGGGCCCTGTCGCTGGGCCGCCATCTGATCGTTCTGGTCGGGTCGTCGCGTCAGGCGCGCAGCCACCGCAATCCGTTCCGCTTCGAAGAAGTGCGCTCCTGCATCGAGGGCGCCTTCACGCCGGAAGAGTCCGGGCGCATCACGGTGCTTCCCCTCATCGACCGCTACAACGATCTGGAATGGATCCGCGATGTCCAGGCCGCGGTGCATGGCGTCGTCGTGCAGCACCACCGGCCTGCCGACGGCTCGCCCCCAAAAATTGGGCTGATCGGACACTCGAAGGATCACAGCAGCTATTATCTGCGCATGTTCCCGCAATGGGGCGCCGTGGAATGCGCGAATGTCCGGGGGATTTCGGCGACACCGATCCGCGATGCCTATTTCGCCGACGCGGCAACGGCGCTGGAAGAGTGGAAAGAGGCCCTGCCCGCCACTGTCGCCGCCTTCCTGGCGGAGTTCGCGCGCACCGACGAGTACAAGCGGCTGGCCGAGGAAAGCGCCTACATCGCCAAATACCGGGCGGGCTGGGCCAACGCTCCCTATCCTCCCACATTCCTGACCGCCGATGCGGTGGTCGTCCTGTCCGGCCATGTCCTGCTGGTCGAACGCCGCGGCCTGCCGGGGCGCGGCCTGCTGGCGCTGCCCGGCGGCTTCGTCGGCCAGCATGAGCGGATCAAGGACGCCATGATCCGGGAGTTGCGGGAGGAGACGAAGCTCAAGATTCCGGTAGGCTTTCTGGAGGGCGGCATCCGCGCCAGCCAGATCTTCGATCACCCCTACCGCTCGACGCGCGGGCGGACGGTGACGCAGGCCTTCCTCATCCAGCTCAAGCCCACCGACGAAGGCTTTCCCAAGGTGCGCGGCGGCGACGACGCAAAGTCGGCCCGCTGGATGCCGATTGCGGACATCGATCCCGAACGGATGTTCGAAGATCACTACCACATCATCCAGACCATGATCGCCCTGTCCAACGGCTGAAGGCGGCCGGATTCCGCACAGATGGTCGGGGTCGCATCACACCATGACGATCAAGCCCGCCGGACAGACCGGCGGCATTCGGCAAAGGAGCTTTGCCATGTCCAACGACACCTCCGCCAACACCACTTCCACTTTGCGCATCGTCTGCGTCCAGGCCAACCCCACGGTCGGCGCGCTCCAGGGCAATTTCGACATCGTCCGCCGCCATCGCGCGCAATATCGCGGCAAGGCCGACCTGCTGGTGTTCAGCGAGTGCTTCGGCAGCGGCTATCCGCTTCAGGATCTGGTGCTGCGTCCAGGCTTCCGGCGCGATTTCCGCGCGGCGCTCGACGCGCTGGCCGGTGAGATGCGGGGCGACGGCGGACCGGCGGTGCTGGTCGGCGGTCCGCTCGACGGCGCCGCCCTGCCCTACAACGCCGCCTTTCTCATCGAGACCGACGGGTCGATGAAGATCGTGCTCAAGCACACGCTGCCGAACGACGAGGTCTATGACGAGAAGCGGGTCTTCGCCCCCGGTCCGCTGCCCGCGCCCGTCGATTTCCGCGGCTTCCGCCTGGGCATCGCCATCTGCGAGGATTTCTGGCATGGCAAAATCGCCCAGGCGCTGGCGGCCGAAGGGGCCGATCTGCTGATCGTGCCGAACGGCTCGCATTTCAGGACCGGGAAGCAGGCGGTCCGGCTCGCCATCGGCCGGCGCACGGTCAAGGCCACCGGCCTGCCGGTCCTCTACGTCAATCAGGTCGGCGGACAGGACAGCCTGGTGTTCGACGGCGGAAGCTATGCGATGGACCGGGCCGGGCTGGTGATCGCCCAGGCCGGCTTCCGCGAGTGCGAATTCGACATCGCGCTGGAGCGCGGCGAGGACGGCGGCGTCGATCTGCGGCGCGGCGACGTTCTCGGCATGCTGCCGAACGGCTATCCCGACGAGACCGAGGCGATGTATCGGGCGCTGGTGCTGGGCCTGCGCGACTATGTCGACAAGAATGGCTTTCCCGGCGTGGTGCTCGGCATGTCGGGCGGCATCGACAGCGCCCTGTCGGCCGCGGTCGCGGTGGATGCGCTGGGGGCCGGGCGCGTGCTGCCGGTGCGCATGCCGTCGCCCCACACCTCGGCGGAGAGCATGGAGGATGCCGAACGGGCCGCTTCCCTGCTCGGCACCCGCCTGCTGACCGTGCCGATTGCGTCGGCGATGGCCGCCTTCGACGGCATGCTCGCCCCGGTCTTCGATGGGCTGCCGGTGCCGGCGGCGGACACCACCTTCGAGAATGTCCAGGCGCGGGCGCGCGGCATGACGCTGATGGCCCTGTCCAACCGGCTCGGGCTGATGGTGCTGAGCACCGGCAACAAGAGCGAGATGAGCGTGGGCTATGCGACCCTCTACGGCGACATGTGCGGCGGCTATTCGGTGCTGAAGGACGTCTACAAGACAATCGTCTTCCGGCTGGCGCGCTGGCGCAACACGCACCGCCCCGAAGGCCTGCTCGGCCCGCAGGGTGCCGTGATGCCGGACCGTATCATCGCCAAGCCGCCGAGCGCCGAACTGCGCGAAGGGCAGACCGACGAGCAGGCGCTCGGTGCCTACGAGCATCTCGACGCGGTGCTCGCCACCATGGTCGAGGGGCTGAACGGAGCGGACCGTGCCGCCGAACTGGCGAGTGCCGCCGTCGGCCAGCCGATTTCCGCCGCCTATGCCGAGCGTATTGCCGGCATGACGGCGCGGGCGCAATACAAGCGCGACCAGAGCCCTCCGGGCGTCGTGGTCACCGAACGGACCTACGGGCCGGGCTGGCGCCTGCCGGTCACCAACCATTACGGGCTGTGACCCGGTCAGCGAGAACAGGAGGTTTCAGCCATGCTCGTCAATTTCAGTGGCCGCGCCCACAACCACAATTTCGCCACCGACTTCATCGTCCGGTCGCTGCTCGACACCGACTGGTACAAGCTGGCGATGCTGCAATTCATCTGGCGGCATTTCCGCGACGTGAAGGTCCGCTTCAGTCTGATCAACCGCACCCGCTCGGTGAAGCTGGCCCGGATCATCGACGAGGCCGAACTGCGCCGCCAGCTCGACAATGTGCGCTCGCTGCGCCTGAAGCGGTCGGAGGCGGTCTGGCTGCAGGGCAACACCTTCTATGGCCAGCGCGGGATCTTCCGGCCGGAGTTCGTCGCCTGGCTCGCCGACGACTTCGCCCTGCCCGACTACCGGCTGTCGGAGGAGGACGGCCAATGGCGCCTGGATTTCGAAGGCTCGTGGGCGATGACGACGATGTGGGAGATCTACGCCCTCAGCGTCATCAACGAGCTGAAGACGCGGGCAGCACTCGCCAGCATGACCGAGACCGAACTCGATATCCTCTACGCCCGCGCCAAAGTGCGGCTGTGGGACAAGATCGAGCGGCTGCGGCCGCTGCACGACCTCAGCCTGTCGGATTTCGGCACGCGGCGGCGGCACAGCTTCCTCTGGCAGGAATATGTGGTGGAGACGATGGCGGCGGAACTCGGCCCGCGCTTCATCGGCACCTCCAACACCCATCTCGCCATGAAGCACGATCTGGAGGCCATCGGCACCAACGCACACGAGCTGCCGACGACGGTCGCGGCGCTGGCGCGGACCGACGGGGAGCTGCGGGTGGCGCAGTACGATGTGCTGCGGCTGTGGCAGGAGACCTATGGCGGCTCGATGCTGGTGTTCCTGCCCGACACCTTCGGCTCGACCCAGTTCCTGCGGGACGCGCCGGACTGGGTGGCGGACTGGACCGGCATGCGGGTGGACAGCAAACAGCCGGTGGCGGCGGGCGAGGAATACATCGCGTGGCTGGAGCGCCATGGCCGCGATCCCCGCGAGAAGCGCGTCCTGTTCAGCGACGGGCTGGATGTCGAGGACATCGTGACGCTTCACCAAACCTTCGGCGGCCGCATCCGCGACGGCTACGGCTGGGGTACGCTGCTGACCTCGGACTTCCGGAACTGCCACCCGCGCAACGGCCAGGGGCTCGACCCGCTGAGCCTCGTCTGCAAGGTGACCGCGGTCGAGGTGGACGGTGCCTGGAAGGGGGCGGTCAAGCTCAGCGACAATTACGAAAAGGCCACCGGGCCGGCTTCCGAGGTCGCCCGCTATCGTGCCATCTTCGGCACCGAGGGCGTCGCCAACGTCCCGGTGCTGGTCTGAACCGGAGAAGAGAAGCCATGACCGAGTCCATTGTCAGCCCCGCCATCGGCCCCGCCGCCGCGCTGGAGACCGTCGCCGCCGCCCTGCCGGTGCGCAGCAGCAGCGTTTCGCTGGCCGGCAAACGGGTTGGGAAGCTCGACGTCGATCCGGTGAACGGGTTCGCCGCCATCGGCGGCGGCAATCTGGCGCCGCCGGTCGCCAACGCCCAGGTCACCCGCATGATCGCCGAGATCGACCGCACCAACCGGCTGTTCCTCTCGGCCGGCTATCCCATCGCGGTGTTCCTCGACACCCATGAGCCGGGCAAGCCGGAATACCCCTACCCGCCCCATTGCGAGGCCGGCACCGGCGAGGAGAATCTGGTCGAGGAACTGTCCTGGCTGGACGGCGCCCCCGGCGTCACGCTGATGCGCAAGGACTGCATCAACGGCGTGGTCGGGACGACCGACCTGACGACGGGCCAGAACCGGCTGTTCGACTGGATCGCCGCCAACAACATCGAGACGCTGGTGGTGGACGGCATCTGCACCGACATCTGCGTGCTTCAGGCGGTGCAGGCCCTGCTGTCGGCGCGCAACCACGGCATGACCGGGCCGTTGCGTGAGATCGTCGTGTATGAGCCGGGCTGCTCCACCTACGACCTGCCGCTCGACACCGCCCGCAGCCTCGGCCTGCCCGACACCGCCGCCCACCCGCAGGCGGTCGCCCACCATGTCGGGCTGTACCTGATGCAGGCGAGCGGCGCCATCATCGCCGACGGGCTGATGTTCCAGACCGCATGACCGCAAGAGCCGTCAGGACGGCGCGATCAGGTGCGGGACGAAGCGGCTGGTGTTGCCGGTGATCAGCGCGCGGTCCTCGCGGATGCCCAGACCGCAGGCCCTGTCGCCGGCCATCCAGACGCCTAAGACCGCATGGTTGCCGTAGGATTCCGCCAGCGGGGTGAAGGACTGGTACACCCAGCCCTCGTCGACATAGGGCCCTTCGGTCTGGGCAATCGGCTGCCCGACGGGCAAGCCGGCGGCGTCGAGGGTGGCGATGCTGACGTTGCTGCCCTCGCGGCCGAGCAATGGCTTCGCCACCACCTTGGCGCCCGCCGGAAAGCCGGTGCGGTCGAGCGCGGTCTGCAACAGGTTGGGGTGGCCGGGGTTCAGCTCCCACAGCAGGGCGAAGAGCCCCTTCGACGCCATCACCATCTTCCAGGCCGGCTCGATCATCCGGATCCGCCCTTGCGCAGCGGCGGTCACCAGTTCACGGCCGGTCTCCTCCCGGATCATCCAGTCCCAGGGATAGAGCTTCATCAGATGCCGGATCGGCAGGCCGGCATCGTCCAGGAAGCAGCCGGAGGAATCGTCGTAGCGGATCGCCTGGATCGGCATCGCCTTGGTGGTCATGCCGGCGCGCAGGGCCAGGGTCTGGAGATAGGCGATGGTCGCCTCGTCTTCCGGATGCGGCATCAGGCAGGCGAAATGCACCGCCTCGGCCTGCGATGCCAGCGCGGGAAAGGCCTGCATCCGCGCCTGCCAGCGCTCGACCAGGGCCTCCTCCAGGCTGTTGAACTGGTCGGCGTCGGGATGGACGTCCTGGAGCCAGCACCATTGGGCGACGGCGGTCTCATAGAGCGAGGTCGGCGTTTCCGCATTCAGCTCCAGCGCCTTCGGCGGTCCCCCCTTGCCGTCCCAGGCGAAGTCGAAACGGGCGTAAAGCGGCATGTCCCGCCCTTCGCGCTCCTTCCAGCTCGCCTCGATGGCGGGAGCAGCCCAGCGGGGAAGTCCGACCGCCTCGTACAGGCCGCGCGACACGACATGGCCGACCGCCTCCTCGCAGAGCCGGTAGACCTCTTCGGCGGCCTCCTCCAGCGTTTCGATTTCGGCCAGCGAGAAGCGCCAATAGGCGCTTTCGTCCCAATAGGCCGTGCCGTCGGCGTCGGTGTGGAAGGGAAAGCCGATCTCGTCGAGTTTGGCCTGCCACTGCGGGCGAGGGGCCGTGGTCACGCGCTCCATCGTCTCAGCTCCCCGAGAAGCCGCGCGACGACCCGGTCGAGCCGAAGCCGGCGCTGCGCCCGCTCGTGGTGACCGTGAAGGACTTGCCCGAATTGGCCGAGCCCGGCCGGTAGTAGGAGCCGGAGCTGGAGGCCACGCCCCCGCTGCCCTGGCGGATTTCGTCCCGGCGCTGCGGCGGCAGCGGCGTCTCGGCGATCCGGGTGTTGCCGCTGCGGGCATAGCCCTGGCGGTCGAAATAGACCGGCTGGGCGTAGCCGCCGGTCAGGCTGCGACCGATCATGAAGCCGACCAGCGCCGGGACGAAGACGCTGCCCGTGCCGCTTCCGACACCCTCGTTGGCCGGAGTGCAGGCACCGTCGCCCATCTCCGCCTCGCAGGCTTCCCGGTTGGAGAAACGGGGGGCACCGGCCAGATGCTCCTGGCGGGCGGCGGCGAAGGCCTCGGCGCAGTCGCTTGCCGGCTTCTCGGCGGTGCAGGCCTCAATGGAGGGATAGACGGTCGCCTCTTCGGGGCCGTCCTCGCCGCAGGCGAACAGGAGCGGGCTGATGCCGCCCAGCAACAGGGCCGCGACGGTGCGCGAGCGCTTCATCGGAAAGCCTTTCCTCGGATCAATAGGTCAGCGAGCCGTAGTTCAGCAGCCCGACCGCAATCGACAGGCTGGCGAGCAGGATGCCGTAGGCGGTGCGGTCGGCTTCGACACCGGCGCGGAAATCCGGCAGCAGCACGCGCGAGCCGATGACGTAGACCAACAGCTGCGACACCAGCGCGATCACGCCCCACACCGCCAGATCGAGGATATTGGTGGTGTGGGAGGCGACGCTCATCAACGGCAGGGCGAAGCCGATCATGGCACCGCCCAGGGTCAGGGCCGCGGTGGTGTTCCCCTGCCGGACCAGGGCCAGATCGCGATAGGGGGTGACGGCGGTGTAGGCCAGGATGAACAGCAGCAGGAATCCCAGCATCACGACGGCGAACAGCAAATATGACGGAAGAGTTGTCAGAGACTGGAGAACCGGCGTCATATCTTTATCCAACGTTGCATCGCCACCCCCTAGCGTTGCATCGTTCGTGGGCATTCGACAAGGTCGGATCGGGATGGCGGGGGGCGAAGCGGCGCGGCTCATAAGTGGTATATCCATGGGCTGAGCCAGGAGCGCCGGACCCTATACTTTTTCGTCGTTGCGCCCGTGAGGTGGCCTCGTCACCTTGTGAGTGAACATTCATTCACATGGAGGCGTCATGTCCACCGACGTTCGCCACAAGGTCCGCGATGCCGCCATCGCGCTGTTCGCCCAGAAGGGGGTGAAGGCGACGACGGTCCGCGACATCGCCCGGTCCGCCGGGGTCTCGGAGGGAGCGCTCTACCGCCACTGGCCGAGCAAGGAGGAACTGGCGGCCGACCTGTTCGCGGCGGAATACACCACCATGTCGCAGAGCCTGCGCGAGGCGGCGGGCCAGGGTCCGGCGCCGGAGCGGCTGCGGCGGGTCATCCATCATGCCTTCCATCTGGCCGAGGCGGCACCCGACCGCACCCGCTTCCTTCTGCTGTCGCAGCATGAATCGCTGCCGCTGGTGCCGCAGGGCCAGGAAACGCCGGTCGACGTGATCTGCGGCATCGTCGCCGACGGGATCGCGGAGGGCAGCATCGTGCCGGCAGACCGCGACGCGCTGTCCCACATCGTCATCGGCGCCATCGTGCTGAACGTGCAGTCGCAGGTCTACGGCCGGCAGACGGCGCCGCTCTCCAGCCTCGCCGACCCGATCGCCGACGCGATCCTCACAGGCATCTCCAAAATCGGAGCTGGACGATGAACGCCTCCGCCCTTCTCGCCTCGCGGCGCTTCCTGCCGCTGTTCCTCGCCCAGTTCCTCGGCGCCTTCGGCGACAATGTCCTGCGCGGCGCCATCGCGGTGCTGGCGGTGTATGGCGTGTCCGGCGAGGGCGCGCTCAGTGGAGCAATGATCTCGACGCTCGCGGCGGGCGCCTTCACCCTGCCCTTCCTGCTCTTGTCCGCCACCGCCGGCCAGCTGGCCGACCGCTATGACCGCACGGTGATCGCCCGCATCGTCAAGCTGGCGGAAATCGGGCTGATGGCGGTGGCATCATTGGGCATCGTCGCCGCCGACCTGCCGGTCCTGATCGTCGCGCTGGTCGGCATGGGCGCCCATTCGACGCTGTTCGGGCCGGTCAAGTACGGCCTGCTGCCCGACCTGCTCGACCCGTCCGAACTGACCGCCGCCAATGGTCTGGTGGAAGCCGGGACCTTCGTCGCCATCCTGCTGGGCACCATCGCCGGCGGCTCGCTGGCCCTGCTCCACCCCTGGGCCGTGCCGGGCATGCTGGGCGCTTCCGCGCTGCTGGGTCTGGCCGCATCGCTGTTCATCCCGCGCGCCGGCAATGCCGATCCGGCGGTGGCTGTCGGGCTCAACCCGCTGGCGGTGACGGTGCGGGTGCTGCGCTCGGTCGCCGGGGACCGGGCGTCGATGCGGGCGATCCATGGCATCTCGGTGTTCTGGGGCGTCGGCGCGGTGGTGATGGCGCAATTCCCGTCCATCGCCCGCGAGACGCTGGGCACCGACAGCGGCGGCGCCACCCTGCTGCTGGCGGTGTTCGCCATCGGCGTGGCCGCCGGCTCGGTGTATGCCGGCCTCAGCCACCGCACGCCGTCCACCGCCGACGCCGGCCGCGCCGCGCTGGCCGGTCTGGTCGCCGCCCTGGCGGGCGCTGCCCTGCCCCTGCTGACCCCGGCCACCCCGGCTTTGGAACCGCTGTCGCCGCTGGCCCTGCTGGCCCAGCCCTGGGCGTTGCCGCTGCTGGCCGACCTGTTCGTCATCGCCGCCGCCGGGGGTGCCTTCGCCGTCCCGCTCTATGCGCTGATCCAGCATCGCGCCGCGCCGGGGGCCCGTGCCCGCGTCATCGCCGCCGCCTATGTGGTCAATGCGCTCTACATGGTGGCCGGCTCGGCGGTCGCCGCCGGGATGCTGGCGCTGGGAGCCTCGCCGCTGACCGTCGCCTCGGTGGGCGGCGCCAGCATGGCGGTCGCCGTCGTGATGGCGCTCGCCGTCGATGCGCAGGCGCTGATGCGCGCCGTCTTCCGCGGCCTGTTCCGGCTGGCCTTCCGTGTCGAGGTCCGCGGGGCGGAGCATCTGACAACTCTCGACGGCGCCGCGGTGGTGACGCCGAACCACCAGTCCTTCCTGGACGGCGCGCTGCTCGCCGCCTTCCTGCCGGGCATGCGCTTCGCGGTCGACACCCACATCGCCAAGCACCCGCTGGTCAAGCCGTTCCTGGCAATCGCCGACCATGTCACCATCGACCCGACCAACCCGCTCGGCACCCGCATCCTGGCCCGCGCGCTCGCCGACGGCGACAAGGTCTGCGTCTTCCCGGAGGGGCGGATCACCGTCACCGGGTCGCTGATGAAGATCAACGGCGGCCCCGGCATGCTGGCCGACAAGGCACGCTGCCCGGTGGTGCCGGTCTGCATCGAGGGCGCCCAGCGCTCGATCCTGTCGCGGATGAAGGGCCGGCTGAGGCTCGGCCTGTTCCCGCACATCACCATCACCGTGCTGCCGCCGGTGACGACCCCTGACGTTGGTGGTCTGGTCGGCAAGAAGCGGCGCGCCGCCCTGAAGTCCTGGCTGTCGCGCGTGATGACGGAGAGCGTCTTCGCCGCCCGCCCGCGGCAGGAAACGCTGATGCTGGCCCTGCTCGACGCCCGGGCCAAGGCCGGGGCACGGGAGGAGGCCGTGCAGGACGGCGATTTCTCCACCCTGTCCTACCGTGCGCTGGCGGCCCGCGCCCTGGTGCTCGGCCGCATCCTGACGCGCGGCACGGAAGCGGACGAGCCGGTGGGCGTGCTGCTGCCGACCGCCTCGCCGACGGCCGCGGTGTTCTTCGGCCTCGCCGCCCATGGCCGGCCGGCGGCCATGCTGAACTTCACCGCCGGGCCGGATGCGGTGAAGGCCGCCTGCCGCGCCGCCGGGGTGCGCCGGATCGTCACCTCCGCCCAGTTCATCGAGAAGGCCCGCCTCGGCGCGCTGGTCGAGGCGCTGGCCGCCGACCACGCCATCATCCATCTGGAAGAGGTCAAGCGCGGGCTGCGGCTGGGCGACAAGCTGCGCGCCCTGGCGGCTCTGGTGGCGCCGGACCGGCTGCTGCCGCCGCAGGGGAACAGCGACGACATCGCCGCCATCCTCTTCACCTCCGGGTCAGAGGGGCCGCCCAAGGGCGTGGCGCTCAGCCATGGCAACCTGCTCGCCAACATGGCGCAGGTGGCGTCGGTGGTGGATTTCAACCGGCAGGACGTGGTGTTCAACTGCCTGCCCGTCTTCCACTCCTTCGGCCTGACCGGCGGCATGCTGCTGCCGATCCTGAACGGCGTGAAGACGGTGCTCTATCCCAATCCGCGCCATGTCCGGCTGATCCCGGAGCTGGTCTACCAGACCAATGCCACCGTCCTGTTCGGCACCGATTTCTTCCTGAACGCCTGGGCGCGGTCGGCCGACCCCTATGACTACCGCTCGCTGCGCCTCGTCTTCGCCGGCGCCGAGCGGCTCCAGGACGAGACGCGGCGCGTCTACACCGAACAGCTGCGCGTCCATCTGTTGGAGGGCTACGGCACCACCGAGACCGCACCGGTGATCGCCGTCAACACCCCGGCCCGCTTCCGCCCCGGCAGCGTCGGGCAGGCCCTGCCCGGCATCGAGACCGAACTGCTGCCGGTGCCCGGCGTCGATGCCGGCGGGCGGCTGCGGGTACGCGGGCCGAACGTGATGCAGGGCTACCTGCACGCCGACCGTCCCGGCGTGATCCAGCCGCCGCAGGATGGCTGGCACGACACTGGCGACATCGTCGAGATCGACGCCGACGGCTTCATCCGCATCGTCGGCCGGGTCAAGCGCTTCGCCAAGGTGGCGGGCGAGATGATCCCGCTCGGCCTCGTCGAAGAGCTGGCGGGCCTCGCCGATCCGGACGCCACGCACGCTGCCGTCGCCCTGCCCGATGCCAAGCGCGGCGAGCGGATCGTGCTGGCGACGACCGGCACCGCGCTGACCCGCGACGCGCTGGTCGCCGCCGCACGGGCCAGGGGAGCGCCCGAGATCGCCATTCCGCGCGACATCCTGCGCATCGACGCCGTCCCGCTGCTGGGCACCGGCAAGACCGACTATCCGGCCGTGACGCGGTTCGCCGCGGAGGCCGCAGCCAAGGAGCCTGCATGATGGAGACCTCCGCAACCGCTGCCAAAACCGCCGCCGACCGCCGCCCCATCGCCACCCGGTCGGCCCGCTGGGCGCAGAGGCTGGCGGCGTGGCTGACCACGACGCCGGTGACCCCCAACCAGATCTCGCTGCTGTCGGCGGTGTGGGCGGCAATCGGCGGCGCCCTTCTGCTCCAGGGCGGCGTGCTGGCCTGGATCGGCGCCGCGCTGTGCGTCCAGCTGCGCCTCGTCTGCAACCTGCTCGACGGCATGGTCGCGGTGGAGGGCGGCAAGGGATCGCCGGTCGGCGCGCTCTACAACGAAATCCCCGACCGTGTCGCCGACACCGCCTTCCTGGTGCCGCTGGGCTATGCCGCCGGCCTGCCCTGGCTCGGCTGGGCGGCGGCGCTGGCCGCCATGATGACCGCCTATGTCCGCACCTTCGGCGGCGCCCTGGGGCTGGCGCAGGATTTCGGCGGCGTGATGGCCAAGCAGCGCCGCATGGCCGCCCTGACCGTCGCCCTGCTTGCCCAGGCGGTCGAGCATGCGCTGTGGGGCACGCGCTACAGCCTGCTCGCGGCGGCCTGGATCGTCATGGCCGGCAGCCTGCTGACCGTCGCGACCCGCACGCTCGGCATCGCCCGCCGCCTGAATACTCAACATCTGGAAGCCCTCAAGCCGGAGGTCCGGTCATGATCCCCCTGTTCCAACCGGCGCTCCGCCACGGTCTGCTCGGGCTGACCCGCCTGCTGGTCGGCGCCCGCGCAAGCTGGGAAGGCAGCGCCCCCGCGGACACTCCGCGCATCTATTTCGCCAACCACACCAGCCACCTCGACACGCTGGCCGTCATGGCGGCCCTGCCGGCGAAGCTCAGGGCGCGCACGCATCCGGTGGCGGCGCTCGACTATTGGGGCGGTTCGGCCCTGCGCCGCGCGGTGGCGGTGGGCTGCCTGAACGCGCTGCTGGTCGACCGCACCGGCAAGGCGACGGCGGAGGTGATGGGCGCCATGGCGGCGGTGCTGGAAAGCGGGCAGTCGCTGATCCTCTTTCCCGAAGGCACGCGCGGTGACGGCACCGTGGCGCCGTTCAAGAGCGGGCTTTACCACCTCTCCCAACGGGTGCCGTCCGCGGAACTGGTCCCCGTCTTCATCGAGAACCTGCACCGCGTGATGCCGAAGGGCATGCCGCTGCTGGTGCCGCTGATCTGCACCATGCGCTTCGGCGCGCCGCTGGAAGCGGTCGAGGGTGAGGATAAGGCGGCCTTCCTGGGACGGGCGCGCGACGCGCTGGTGTCGCTGTCCCGGCCCGCCTCCCAGCCCAATTCCCAGCCCGCCCCGCAACCTTCCGACCGACGGACCAGCCGATGAGCAGCGTGATCGATTCAGTGATGACCGTCTTCACGACCACCGAGCCGCTGTTCCTCTGGCTTTCGGGCGCCGCCCTCGGCCTGCTGGTCGTCGCCACCCTGATCGGTGCCGTCCTGGCCTATCGGGTGAAGACGCCGGCCGGGCGCGACACGGTGCGCAACCTGAACGCCCGCATCCGCTCCTGGTGGGTGATGGTGGCGCTGTTCGCCGCGGCGATGCTGCTGGGCAGCGGGGTGACGCTGGTGCTCTTCGCCCTGCTCTCCTATCTGGCGCTGCGCGAGTTCATCACGCTGACGCCGACCCGGCGCGGCGACCATGCCGGGCTGTTCCTGTCCTTCTTCGTGGTCGTGCCGCTGCAATACTGGCTGGTCGGGATCGGCTGGTACGGCCTGTTCTCGATCTTCATCCCGGTCTATGTGTTCATGGCGCTGCCGTCGCTGTCGGTGCTGGGCGCCGACACCACCGACTTCCTGACCCGCACCGCCAAGGCGCAGTGGGGGCTGATGCTGGCGGTCTACTGCACCAGCCATGCGCCGGCCCTGCTGTGGCTCGATATTCCCGGCTACAGCCTGCCCCCCGCCCTGCTGCTGCTGTACCTGATGACGGTGGCGCAGCTGAGCGATGTCTTCCAGTATGTGTTCGGCAAGCTGTGGGGCAAGACGCGGCTGTCGCCCGGCATCAGCCCGTCCAAGACGGTGGAGGGGCTGGTCGGCGGCGGGCTGACCGCCGTCGCCATCGGCACCGGGCTGCACGTCATCACGCCCTTCTCGCCGCTCCAGGCGGCGGGGATGTCGCTCATCATCGTCATTGCCGGATTCTTCGGCGGCTTCGTCCTGTCGGCGATGAAGCGCGACCTCGGCGTCAAGGATTGGGGCACGATGATCGAGGGGCATGGCGGCGTCCTCGACCGCCTCGATTCCGTCGTGTTCTCGGCCCCGCTGTTCTTCCATCTCACGCGCTACTGGTTCACCTGACCGGCAGCGTCGGCAGTCCGGACACACGAACGCCCCGGCTCCTGCGAACCGGGGCGTTCGTGCAATCGCGTATCGAACGGATCTCAGGCGGCGCGGATTTCCGCCAGGAACGCGTCGAGTTCGCGTTTCAGCAGGGCCGCATCGGTCGCCAGCGTGTCGGCGGACTGCTTGACCTGACCGGCCGCCACCCCGCTGTCGCGCTCGGCCTTCTGGATGTCGACCACGCTGTGCGAGACCTCGTTGGTGCCGAGGGCTGCCTGCTGGGCGTTGCGGCTGATCTCGTCGGTCGCCGCACTCTGCTGCTCGACCGAGGCGGCCATCTCGGCGGCCGACTGGTCGATCTGCTCCACTTGGCCGATGATGCCGCGCATCGCCTCCACGGTCCGGTCCGACGCCGCCTTCACGGTGCCGATCTGATGGCCGATCTGCTCGGTCATCGCATGGGTCTGGCTCGCCAGATTCTTGACCTCGCTGGCGACCACGGCGAATCCCTTGCCCGCTTCGCCGGCGCGGGCCGCCTCGATGGTCGCATTCAGCGCCAGCAGATTGGTCTGGGAAGCCACGGCGTTGATCGACGCGACGACCTGATCGACCTGCTCGATGGCGGCGGACAGCGCATCCAGATGGCCGCGGGCCTGCTCCGCCCGCTCGGCGGTCACCTTGGAGCGCTGGGCCGCCTGCACCACCCGCCCCGACAGGCCGCGGATCGCCGTCGACATCTCCTCGGCAGCCGACGCGACGGCCTGCACATTGACCGACGCCTGCTCCGACGCCGAGGCCACCGACGTGCAGTCCTGCTCGGCCTTGCGGACCGCGCCGGACAGCTGCGAGGCGGTCTGCTGGAAACCGCTGGCCGACAGGCCGAGCTGGTCGACGATGCGGCCGACCCGGCTTTCGAACCGGTTCGCCAGATCGACCACCGCCGCCCGCTTTTCAGCGTCCGCCTGAGCGGCGGCGCTGCGGCGCTCCTGCTCCATCTGGCGGTTGCGCAGGATGTTCTCCTTGAAGACCTCCAGCGTGCGCGCCATGCCGCCGATCTCGTCCCGCCGCCCGCGTTCGGGCACCTCGGCGTCCAGATCATGGTCGGCAAGCCGCAGCATGACGCCATGCACGCGCGACAGCGGACGCGTCACGCTGCGGGCGACCGCCCAGCCCAGCAGCAGGGCCAGCGCCGACAGCCCGGCGACCACCAGCCCGAACACGGTCATCATGCCGACGAAGGCCGAGCGCAGGTCGTCGGTATAGACGCCGGTGCCGATCACCCAGTCCCATGGTTCGAAATGGACCGAGTAGGCCAGCTTCTCATAGGTCGGACCCTTGGGGTCGTTGGGCCGCGGCCATTCGTAGGTCACGAACTCCGGCACCGGCGTCAAAGCGCCGCGCACCGCCTCGCGGATGACATAGACGCCGTTGCGGTCGCGGATCTCGGCACCGCTCTTGCCGATCAGCGCCGGGTTGGCATGCATGACGTTGATGACCTGCGAGGTCCAGATCCACAGATATTCCCCGTCGGCGTAGCGCATGGCGCCGATGGCCGTTTTGGCGCGATCCTTCGCATCCTCCTCGCTCATCACGCCGTCCTGCGCCAGCTTGTGGAAGCGGGCGGCGATGCTTCCGCCGCTCTCGGCGATGAAGCGGACGCTGTTCATCCGCTGCTCGACCAGCGCACGGTTGACGAAATGGCCGCCGACCGCCGCCACCAGCCCGGCGGCGATGATCGACAGCGACGCGAGGAATCCGATTCGCCACCGCAACGGCAGCTCCGACAAACGCATGATTCTTTCTTCCCTCTTTCCGGCCCGCTTGCGGTGGCCGGACCGCCGTTACGGGCCGCGGCCCGCACCGGCGACGATGCTGGTCACCGCTTCGACGGTGCCATGGTCTGCGGAATGGACCCGGTTCACCTCGTTGAACGCGGCGATCTGGGCGTGACTGACATGGCTGAAATGTTCCGCCGCCCGCAGGGCGAGGGCCGGCCCGTCTGAGGCGTCGGCGACCGCGATGTGGAGGGTGACGGACACCTCGATAATCTCTGCCATACTACTATCCTTCAAAAGGGTACAAATGGTCGCGGAGCCGCTGCCATCCGGGGGCATCGGCGGCTCCGCATGTCTCGATCGGATCAGGCGCGCTCGACGCAGAGGGCGACGCCCATGCCGCCGCCGATGCACAGGGTGGCGAGGCCCTTGCGGGCGTCGCGCCGGCCCATCTCATGCAGCAGGCTGACCAGGATGCGGGCGCCCGACGCGCCGATGGGATGGCCGAGCGCGATGGCGCCGCCATTCACGTTCACCCGGCTCTCGTCCCAGCCCATCCCGGCATTGACCGCCAGCGCCTGCGCCGCGAAAGCCTCGTTCGCCTCGATCAGGTCGAGGTCGTCCACCGACCAGCCGGCCTTCTGCAAGGCCAGCTTCGAGGCCGGGATCGGCCCGGTGCCCATGATGCTGGGATCGACGCCGGCCGTCGCCCAGGAGGCGATGCGCGCCAGCGGCGTCAGCCCGCGCCGCTTGGCATTCTCCGCCGTCATCAGCACCAGCGCGGCGGCTCCGTCGTTGAGGCCGGAGGCGTTGCCGGCGGTCACGGTGCCGTCCTTGGCGAAGGCCGGACGCAGCTTGGCCAGCGTCTCCAGCGTGGTGCCGTGCTTGGGATATTCGTCACTGTCGACGATGGTGTCTCCCTTGCGGCCCTTGATCGTGACCGGGACGATCTCGTCCTTGAAGCGGCCGGCCGTCTGCGCGGCTTCCGCCTTCTGCTGCGAGGCCAGCGCGAATTGGTCCTGCCGTTCGCGGCTCAGGTCCCAGGCGCGGGCGATGTTCTCGGCGGTGGTGCCCATGTGGTAGTTGTGGAAGGCCTCCCACAGCCCGTCCCGGATCATGCTGTCGAGCATCTCGGCCGTGCCCATCTTGGTGCCGTTGCGCAGATGCATGAGGTGGGGCGACAGGCTCATGTTCTCCTGGCCACCGACCACCATCACCTCGGCGTCGCCGCAAAGGATAGCCTGCCAGCCGAGCGCCACCGCGCGGAGGCCGGAGCCGCAGACCTGATTGATGCCGAAGGCGGTCTTCTCGACCGGGATCCCGGCCTTGACCGCGGCCTGACGGGCGGGGTTCTGGCCCTGGCCGGCGGTCAGCACCTGGCCCAGGATCACCTCGGACACCTCGGCGGCGTCGGTGTGGGCGCGCGACAGCGCCTCGCGGATCGCGGTGGCGCCGAGTTCATGGGCGGGCACGGACGCCAGCGCGCCGTTGAAGCTGCCGATGGCGGTGCGGACCGCGCTGGCGATGACGATCTCGGTCATGGAGGACTCCTGAGAACGATGTGTCTTGCAGGAACAATTGTGTCTTGCAGGAAGGAAGGCCGCCGCGTCCGTTCGGTGGAGCGCGGCGGCCGGTTGGTCGTTGACGGTCAGAAGTAGAGGCCGATCAGGAAGATGGGCAGCGTGATGACCAGGGCCGTCGCGCAGTAGCCCATGATGTCGCGCACCCCCAGCCCGGCGATGGCGAGCGCCGGCAGCGCCCAGAAGGGCTGAGCCATGTTCATCCACTCCTCGCCATAGGCGATGGCCATCGCCGCCTTGCCGAGATCGACGCCGAGCTGCTGGGCGGCCGGCATGATGAACGGACCCTGGACCACCCAATGGCCGCCGCCCGACGGGACCGCGAAGTTGATCAGGCCCGACGACAGGAAGGCGAGGACCGGGAAGGTCTCCTTGTTGGCGATGTCGACGAACAGGTTGGTGATCAGACCGCCCAGGCCGGAATGCTCCATCATGATCTGGATGCCGGCATAGAAGGGGAACTGCACCATGATGCCGGCGGTGCCGCGGGCGGCGTTGGCGACGGCGCGGGCATAGGCCATCGGCGTGCCGTGCAGGATCAGGCCGGCCACCAGCATGATCAGGTTGACCGTGTTGATGTTGAGGTCGAAGCCCTTGGCCTGGAAGTGCAGGAACAGGTAAGCGATGCCGAGTGCGGCGACGACGAAGCCGAGGATGCGGCTCTCCTCCAGCTTTTCAGCCGGGCTGGCGTCGGGGCCGAGGACGCGCTTGGTCGAGGGCTCCGGCTTCAGCAGCGCCGGATCGACCGCCACGACCTCGTTCGCCTTCGGGTGCATCATCCAGCAGATCAGCGGCAGGACGACGATCAGCGCCAGCGTGATGCCGACATTGTAGGTGGTGAAGATGGTGTCGGAGATCGGGATCAGGCCGACCGTCTTCTCCATCGGGTTGCCCTTGGTCGCGGCGACCAGCGGAACCGAGGCGGAGAAGCCGCCGTGCCACGTCATGAAGCCGATATAGGCCGAGGCGATCAGCAGCCGGTAGTCCGATTTCGGGACGCGGCGGGCCACCTCGCGGGCAAACATGGCGCCGACGACGAGGCCGAAGCCCCAGTTGACGACGTTGGTCACCGCGGCGGCGAAGCAGACCAGCATGACGCCCTGGGCCGGCGTCCTGGCGATGGAGGCCACCCGCCCCATGACGGCGCGCACCGGCTCCGAACTGGCGAGCGCATGGCCGGTGACCAGCACCAGCGCCATCTGCATCGAGAAGGCCAGCAGGTTCCAGAAGCCGTTGCCCCACATGCGCACCAGATCGACCGGACTGCTCGGCGTCAGCCACCAGGCGAAGCCGAAGGTCAGCACGGTCAGGATGATGGCGAAGATCAGCGGGTCGGGCAGATAGCGGCTGACCAGCCAGGTCAGGGCGCGGGAAATCGGCGTGATCGGGTTGAAGCGGGCGCTGGTCTCCGGCGCCGGCGGGGGGGCTGTGGTGACGCTCATGGCGGGTCTCCGGCACGAGGAGGGCCGTTCCCGCGCCGCCGGCTGCACGGCCGGGCGGCGCGGGGAGGACGGTTTCCCCGACGATCAAGATGGGCCGATGCGTGAAGAACGGCGGTCAGGCGGCGACCGGCATGACCGGCACGGCGGACGGGACGATCAGTTCGGCTCCGGTCTGGGCCAGCACGTCGGCGACCGTGACGCCGGGTGCCACCTCGCGCAGCACCAGCCCCTTGTCCGTCGGCTCGATCACCGCCAGTTCGGTGACGATCAGGTCGACCCGCCGCACCGAGGTCAGCGGCAGTTCGCAGCGCTTGACGATCTTGGGCGTGCCCTTGGCGCTGTGCTGCATGGCGACGATCACCCGCTTGGCGCCGGAGACCAGATCCATCGCACCGCCCATGCCGGGCACCATCTTGCCGGGCACCATCCAGTTGGCGAGCCGGCCCTCCTCGTCGATCTGGAGGCCGCCCAGTACGGTCACGTCCAGATGCCCGCCGCGGATCAGGCCGAAGGACATCGCGCTGTCGAAGGACGCGGCCCCCGGAACGGCGCCGATGGGGCTGCCGCCGGCATCGCTCAGATCCTCGTTCTCCGCCCCCGGTTCGGGCACCGGGGCCATGCCGACGATGCCGTTCTCCGACTGGAAGAAGACGTTGACGCCGGCCGGCAGGTGGGCGGCGACCATGGTGGGCAGGCCGATGCCGAGATTCACCAGGTTGCCCGGCCGCAGTTCCAGCGCGACGCGCTTGGCGATCAGGGATTTCTCATCCATGGCGACGCTCCTTGGCGACCAGGCAGTCGACCAGCACATTCGGGGTGACGACGCTGTCGGGCGGAATGACGCCCACCGGCACGATGTCCTCGGCCTCGGCGATCACCGTTTCGGCGGCCATCGCCATCAGCGGGTTGAAGTTGCGCGCCGTCAGCGCGTATTCGAGATTTCCCAGATAATCGGCGCGCTTGGCGGCGATCAGGGCGAAATCGGCCTTCAGCGCCGTCTCCAGCAGATAGACCGTGCCGTCCAGCTCGATGCGCTGCTTGCCCTCCTCGACCACCGTGCCGACGCCGGTGGGGGTCAGCACGCCGCCGAGACCGAAGCCGCCGGCGCGCACCCGCTCGGCCAGCGTGCCCTGCGGCACCAGCTCGACCATTGTCTCGCCGGCGATCATCTGGCGCTGGGTCTCGGAATTGGTGCCGATGTGGCTGGCGATCACCTTGCGCACCGCCTTCGCCGTGACCAGCCGTCCGATCCCAACGGTGGGGCGGGCGGTGTCGTTGGCGATGACCGTCAGGTCGCGCTTGCCCTGGCGGAGCAGCTCATCGATCAGGTGGGGCGGCGTGCCGACCCCCATGAATCCCCCGATCATCAAAACCGCGCCATCGGGAATCATGGCGACGGCCTCTTCCAGCTTTCGCACTTTACTCATTCGACGTCTCCCTTGGACGTCGGGGTGCGGCGGATCGATCTCCGCCGGCAGCCCCGCGGGCGCGGAGCCCGCCCCGGGATCCCGGACCGGGATCCTTGAGAGGTGGACCGCGCGCTCATTCTTGGTTTCATAGCGCTGCGATCGGGAGCCCCGCGACATCCAGGCCAGTGCCGTGGACCGTCTGAGCCGGCCGATATACCCACACTCTAGCAATGGATGTGCCAAAGGCCGGCTCCGGTCCGGATGGCGGAGAAATCCAGCCTCTGCCCTGGAGTTCGGCGACTGCCGCCGGTCGGAACCGGGAGAAAGCCGGCCCGGCCGCTCCATCCGGTGCGCAACTTTGTGCGTGCTGCGCAAGAACTTGCGCAGCAGCCCCTTCAGACCGTCCGTTCAGGAAATGCCGTATTCCTGTAGCTTGTAGAGCAGCGAGCGGCGGCTGATCCCCAGCTGCTGGGCCGTCTTCATCCGGTTGCCGTCGTTGCGGGCCAGCGCGTCGGCCACCACGCGCGCCTCGAAGCGGCTGACCTGCTCGCGCAGGCTGCCGGCGGCGGACGGGGCGGGGGCGCCGTCGCTGTCGGTATCGGTTGCCGGTTCGCTGTCGCCGGCCTGCCCGGCGATCTGCTCCGGCAAATCCTCGGTGACGATCATGGCACCGGTGCTCATCACCACCGCGCGCTCCATCGCATTGGACAGTTCGCGGATGTTGCCCGGCCAGCGGTAGGCCAGCAGGCGCTCCATCGCCTGCTCGTCGATGCTGCTGACCTCGATGCGGTTCTCGGCGGCGAAGCGTTGCAGAAAATGGCTGGCGAGCAGGCGGACATCCTCCGGCCGCTCGCGCAGCGGCACCGTCCTGAGCGTCACGACATTCAGCCGGAAATAGAGGTCCTGCCGGAACAGCCCCTGGCGAACCATCTCCTCAAGGTTGCGGTTGGTGGCGACGATGACGCGCACATCCGTGCGCACCAGTTCGGTGCCGCCGACCCGCTCGAACTCACGCTCCTGAAGCACGCGCAGCAGCTTCACCTGCAGGCTGGGGGAGATGTCGCCGATCTCGTCGAGGAACAGGGTGCCGTGCTCCGCCTGTTCGAAACGGCCGCGGCGGCGCGCCTGCGCTCCGGTGAAGGCGCCCTTCTCATGGCCGAAGAACTCGCTTTCCAGCAGACCTTCCGGCACCGCGGCGCAGTTGACCTTGACGAAGGGGCCAGCATTGCGCGGGCTGTTGTAGTGGATGGCCGCAGCCACCAGCTCCTTGCCGGTTCCGCTCTCGCCGGTCACCAGCACGGTCGCGTTGCTCTTGGCGACCTTGGCGATGGTCTGGAGAAGCTCGCTCATGCGCGGGCTGGCGGTCAGGATGCGGTCGGTGCGATAGCTGCTGGACAGTTCGCGGTGCAGGGTGGCGATGTCGTCGCGCATCCGGCGCATCTGCAACGCCCGCCCGACCTGCAGCAGGATCTCGGCGATGTCGAAGGGCTTGATGACATAGTCGAAGGCGCCGTCCTTGATCGCCTGGACCGCAGCGCCGACCTCGGCATAGGCGGTCATCAGGATCACCGCGGTGGAGCGGTCGAGCTTGCGGATTTCCGCCAGCGCCTGCAGGCCGGTCATCCGCGGCATGCGGACATCCATCAGCACCACGGCATGGCGCTGCGCCGCGAAGGCGGCGACCGCCTCCACCCCGTCGGCGGCGGTGGTCACCGACAGCCCGTCGCGCGTCAGCACCGCGGCAAGCATCGCGCGGATCGCCTCGTCGTCGTCCACCACCAGGACGGCCGGTGCCGAAATGGCCTGCAGGACAGGAAACTGGGTCGTCATGCGTCAACCGCCCGGTTGTGAAGGATGGGAATCCGCAGGGTCACCGTGGTGCCGGCACCCGGCACGCTGGCGATGGCGATGGTTCCATGATGCGCGTCGACGATCCGGTGCGCCATCGCCAGCCCGAGCCCGGTTCCCTGCGGCTTGGTCGAAAAGAAGGGATCGAACACCTTGTCGAGGTTCTCCGGCGCGATTCCCTCGCCGTCGTCGCTCACCGTGATGACGGCCTCGCGGCCATCCGCCGCCATGGCGGTGGCGATGGCGATGCCCCCGGTTTCCGAGGTCGCCTGGACCGCGTTGATGATCAGGTTGAGCATGACCTGCTTCAGCGCCTCGCCGTCGGCTTCGGCCAGCGGAAGATCCGGGGCGGGATGCAGGGCGATGCGGGCATTCGACTTGCGCCCGGCCAGCAGGGACACCTCGCGGATCAGGTCGTTCAACTGCACCGGCAGGAAGGCCGGCGGGCGGGGCCGGCCGAACTCCAGCAATTCGGTGACGAGGCGGTTCAGGCTGTCGACCTGCCGCACGATCAACGGGGCATAGCGCTGCCACTCGGCGACATCGTCGGAACTTTCGAGGAACTGCATGAAGCCGCGGATCGAGGTCAGCGGGTTGCGCACCTCGTGGGCGAGGCCGGCGACCAGCTCGCCCAGCGCCGCCAACCGGTCGGCCCGCATGATCTGGGTGCGGAGCCGCTGCTGCTCGGTCAAATCCTTCAGCACCACCACCGCGCCGATGGCCTCGCCGTGGCTGTCGCGCAGCACGCTGCTCGATACCGTGAGATGAAGCGTCTGCCTGGTCCCCGGAAAATCCAGCGCCACGCCGACATGCTGCCGGCCGGTCTTCAGCGTGTCGAGCAGCGGACTGGCGAAGCGGCCATCCGGCTTGAACAGGGACTCGTAGGGCCTGCCGATCACCTCGGCGGCGCTCACCCCGATCATCGCCTCGGCTGCCGGGTTGAGTGCCGTGACCTGCCCGGCCCGATCCACGGCGATCACGCCGTCGGCGATGCTGTGCAGGATGTTTTCGGTCAGGGATTTGGCATCCAGCAGGGCGCGGGCCATGGCGTTGACCTCGACCGCGATGGCGCCAACCTCGCCCGGCGGCGGCCGGATCGCGTCGCCAAGGTCGCTCCGCATGCGGAGCAGGCCGTCGATGATCTGGCGGATGTCGCGGCCGACCCCGCGCGTCAGCACCTGCGTCAGCACAAGCCCGAGCAGTATTCCGCCAAGGCTGACGGTCAGGACCGCCCGGTCCATGGCGGCGGCCTGCCGCTCCACATCGTCGGAAAGCTCGTTGGCCCAGATGTAGCCGATCACGCCGCCGTCGCGGAGGATGGGCAGCATCGCGTTCAGGATGAAGCCGCGCACCTGCCGGCCGCTTTCGACCGCCTGCCTTCCGCTTTCCAGCACATGCCAGCCCGGATGCTCCGGCGGTATGGTGGTGCCGACCGTCGCGCTGTAATCCCGGCTCGGCCCATAGGTGATGATGGCGTTGAGCGCCTTGCTGTAATAACCGACCCCCACGCCGGGATTCGCCCCGGCGATCATGTCGGTGAAGGGGGTCAGCCGGCCCGACAGGACCCGGATGGCGGCATCGCGGTCGCCGGCCAGAACAGCGGTATCGACACCGGCATCGGTCAGAAGGGAATCGAAGCCGGAGCCGAGATGAGCATCCAGCAGGCGCGTCAGGCCGAAGAGCTTCTCCGACTTTTCCCGGACCAGCGCCTGCCGCCCCTCCCGCTCCAACAGATAGCCGGTCAGCGAGATGGGCAGGACCACCACGGCGAGCGAAACCAGAAGCAGCTTGCCGCGCAGGGTGCTCGGCAGGGAACGGCGGATCCAGTCAAGGGGCCACATGGCACCCACTCCTTCCACCCGGGCATGGCCCAGCCCACGCCGCGGTCCCGCGGCCATAGCAGATTTGCGGCAGGCCGGGGAAGGAGGAACGCCTCCTTCCCCTGCTGCTGCCGCATCACCAGACCGGCTCCCGGATCAACCGAGGTTGATGTCGGAGAGCGAGAGCACCGTGCTGTTGTAGACGCTGAGCAGCCGGGCCTCGGTGGCGGCCACCTGTCCGTCGCCGTTGGTGTCGACCACCTGATACAGGGCCGAGCTGGTGCCGTTGTTGGCCAGAACCAGCATGCTTGCACCGGCCGACGAGTTCGTCAGCGTCCCCAGGGCAGTGCGGAAATTGGCGAGGCTGGCATCCGTCAGGCTGCCGCTGACGACCGAGGCCAGGCTCACCAGCTCGTTGGAGCCGATGTTCATGCCGTTGGTCGCAGCAGAGGCCGTCGAGAGCGAGGCATCGCCGTTCTTGTCCGCAGCGGTCCGGGCCGTGCCGGTCAGCTGCACCTTGTCGGTGCCCGACTGGAAGTTCGAGACCGAGACGAAGCCGGTGTTCGCGCCCAGCGCCGGGATGTCGGGGGCCGAGATGTCGGTGAAGGACGAGTACACCACCGTGTCGGTGCCGCTGCCTGACGCCAGGGCGATGCTGTCGCCCGTGCCGGCCCGGAAGCGGATGCCCGAACCGCCGGTCACCGTGATGGCGTCGGTGCCGGCACCGCCGATCAGCGTCTCGACGTTTTGGACCGACATGGTCACACCGGTGTCACCCAGCGTGATCACGTCGTTGCCGGTGCCGCCGGTCAGGGTCTCGATGCCACGCAGCAGGAC
>NZ_PDKW01000039.1:255710-320330 GCF_002573965.1 Azospirillum palustre
CGTGAAAAGCCTCCGCGCCAATGGTACTGCGTCTTAAGACGTGGGAGAGTAGGTCGCCGCCAGGTCGCTCAGGCACAGGAGACGCTTCAAACCAAAGCACGTATGCTTGCATCTTCACACTGATCGGAAACGCCCTGGCTCGAAAGAGACAGGGCGTTTCGCTGTTTCGGGCCGCGTTTACTCCAGGGTTGGGTCCTGCCTGGAGATTAGGAGTCGTCGACGCACGGCTGCCGCCAGAGGAATGCAGGGCTGATTATCAGTCTGCCGAATTAGCATGCTCTGCAACCTAAAGAGAGCGGCCGGTCATGATGGACGAAACGGCGGGCGGCAGGCGAAACGGGACGGCTCGCCAGACGGCAGCCGGGACGGAACCCGGCCCGACAATCTACCTGCAGCTTGCCGGAGTCGTCCTGTTCTGGGGCGCCAACTGGCCGCTGATGAAGCTGGCGCTGCTCGACATCGGACCGCTCGCCTTCTGCGCCGTTCGGCTGGTCGGCACCACGGTGAGCTTGGCCTTGCTGGCGCCGCTGTTGCGCTTTCCCTTGCTGCCCCACCGCGGCGAGCGGCTGATGATCGCGGTCGTCGGCCTGCTGCAGGTCGGCGGCATGATGGGGCTGAGCAACATCGGCTTGCAGTTCGTCTCGCCGGGGCGGGCGTCGGTGCTTGCCTACACCATGCAGATGTGGACGCTGCCGCTCGGCCTGCTGCTGCTTGGCGAGCGCATCTCCAAGCGGCAAGCCGCGGCAGCGCTGCTGACCTTCGCCGGGGTGGTCGTCTTCTTCAACCCGGCGCTGGTGAACTGGAACGACGTCAACGCGCTGATCGGCAACGGCTTCCTGATCGGCTGCGCGATCAGCTGGGCATTGGGGGCGACGCTCTACCGCCGACGGCTGTGGCGCACGCCGTTCTGGACCCAGATCTTCTGGCAGGTCGCTGCCAGCGCGGCGGTGATGGCGCCGCTGGCTCTGTTCGCCGAAACGGCACACCCGATCAACTGGTCGGGCTCGCTGTTGGCGGTCATCGCCTACAACTGCCTGATCGCCACCGGGCTTTGCTATTGGTGGTGGAGCAAGGCGCTGTCGGTGATGCCGGCCAGCCAAGCCGGACAGATCGTCTGTCTGGTGCCGGTCACGGCGCTGCTGTTGAGCGCGGTCTTCGACAGCGAGCCGCTGAGCTTGGGCGTGCTGCTGAGCGTGGTGCTGATCGGCGGCGGCATCGCCCTTTCCGCACGGGCGCGCTGACCGGCGGTGCCGGACGAACGGCGTCAATCCGTTAAAGCAACCTGTGCTTCGCTTGCAAAGTTGCCGGAGGTGCAGTTCTTGATTGCATCCAAATATTATTCCAACCGATATCTTGCAGCGATGAATTGTTCCGGAAATGGATTATCCAACAGTCCAGTTCGGAGCAAGTCCCGGTCGAAGCGGCGCTGCCAGTGTGGATACTAAGGCGGGAGAAACGGACCAACACTGGAGAGCACCCGATGGCCGGCATTCAGATCGCCGAGATGGATTTTTCCGCAGGGCTCAAGACCAAGCACATGAAGGTCCCTGCCATGGTGGCGAAGGTGGATCTGAAGGAGGTTCCGAAGGATCTCCAGAAGGCCATCGACAAGGACAAGATCATTGTCCAGAAGCTGATCGAAGCGGCCTATGAGCAGCTCAACAAGTCCAAGAAGGACATCCAGGGGGCTCTCCAGGATTTCGATGCCAACCTTGGCAAGAAGCCGCCGGCCAGTGAGAAGGAATTGGCCGAGCGCGAGAAGACGATCAACGTCATGTGCAAGCAGTTCACCGAGGCGCAGTCGGGGCTGGCGCTGAAGGCGGTGGAAAAGGCGTGGGACGCCTATGCCAGCAAGAAGTCCGACCTGAAGTCGTTCAAACTGAAGTTCGCCAAGAGCATGGTGCTGGGGTCGATCAGCATTCTTGCCAGCACCGTGTCGGCCGGCGTCAGCGTCGGCGTCGCGGCGGTGACGGCCGGCGGCGCCACCCCGATGGCGATCATCGGCATCTGCACGACCGTCGCCAGCATCGGCAAGACCGCGGTCACCATGGCGCTCGCCATTCACAATTTCGCCCGCGACATCGAGAAGGCAGAAACCGACATCCGCAAGACCGACGACACGCTGGCGTCGGCCTACAGCAGCGGCGACCTGAATTTCAAGGCCGGCGCGCGCGAGGTGGCGGCGATCCTGGGCGTGCCGTTCGTGAAGTCGGTCGGCGGCATGGAAAAGCTGCTGCTGGAATACCATGCCAAGACCGGCAAGATGGAAGAGCAGTCCGACAAGCTCTACGATCAGGCCAAGAAGATGATGACCCAGATCGAGAAGCTGGAGAAGGAGAAGCTCTCCAAGCAAGCCGATGCTCTGGTCAAGATTCTCGGCGAGAAGGTCACCTTCACGCTCGACAAGATTCACGAGCTGCAGGCGCGTATCAAGACGAAGGATGTCTTCTACGATCAGATGACCGGCCACCTGGTCTGCTACAAGGACCTGCGCGGCAAGCCGCTTGAGAAGATCGGCGTGACGAAGGAGACGCTCGAGACCATCGTCACCATCGGCTCGACCCTGAAGACCATCGTCTCGACGACGCTTCAGATCGTCAAGCTGGCCGGCGGCTGACGCCTGTGCCTCATCGGAGTCTGTCCGGCGCCTGGAGAGGCACTGGACAGACTCCGGGCTTTATTCCAGGAATAGACCGCAGCGAACGGGAAGAGGAGACGCATCATGGGAATGCAGGCCGTCATGGGCGCGATGACGATGTGCAGCTTCGGCGCTGCACCGTCGAGCCTCATGGTTCTTCCCGCCAGCGCGGTGATGAGTTCGAAGGTGCCCGCGGCCAACATCATGGACAGCAAGCCGTTCGTGAATGTGTTGCCGTTCGGCATGTGCATGAGCATGGCCAACCCCATGGTGGCGGCGGCCACCGCGGCGGCCTTCGGTGTGCTGACGCCCATGCCCTGCACGCCGATGACCGCCGCCCCCTGGGTGCCCGGCAGCCCGACCGTGCTGGTCGGCAAGATGCCGGCGCTCAACAACAGCTCGAAATGCATGTGCAGCTTCGGGGGCGTCATCCAGATCACGCTGCCCGGTCAGTTCACCGAGATGGTCCCCTGAGCATCGGTTTCCGCCGGACCGAAGCGCCCGACGCTACCGCCCCGGCGGCTTCGGCGGCGGGATCGCGCCGGTTTCCTTCCCGCCCTCCGAGAAGGTCCGCAGCGGCTCGACCAGGACGCCCTGGTGATAGACGCCGCGCTGCATCGGCTTGCCGGACGGAAAGAAGCGCAGGAACTCTCCCTCCAGCAGCCCGTCCTTGAAGACCGCCTGCTCGCTGACCGCTCCGCTCTCGAAAAAGCCTGCTGTCGGGCCGTGCAGGCGGTCCGCCGCGTAGGTCTCCCGGCGCAGAACCGCGCCATGCGGGCTGTAGAAGACCGACTCGCCCTCGCGCTTGCCGGCACGGTACTGCACCACGGCCGCCACCGTGCCGTTGGTGGCGAAATAGACGGACGGCCCTTCCAGTTCGCCGCCGCGGTAGCTCATGCGGCAGACCAGCCGCGCCTGCATGTAGAAGGTCGATGTGCCGTGCAGCACGCCATTCACATAGTCGGCGACCTGCACGATGTTGCCGTCGTCGTCATAGTGGCGTGTCTCGCCGTGCATGGCGCCGCCGCGCATGCGGGCACGCATCGCCGGCCGGCCGGTTTCCCCATAACGGATGAAGTCGCCGTCGAACTCCCCGTCCACCAGCCGTCCGGACTGGACGATGCGCCCGTGCGCGTCGCGCTCCTCGACCCTGATCTCGGTGGGGCCTGCGGCGTCGGGGGTGTCGGTTGGAGAGTCCATGTCCGTCATCTCAGTTCACCATCACCACGCCGCCCTTGAGCGTCAGCATGCCGCCGCCGCTCACCTCGGCCGTCGCCGATCCCTTCACCGTGCTGGTCAGTCCCTGGGCCGTCAGGGCCAGCCCCGCCTTGAGGTCCAGCGTCGTCCCGCCCTTGAGCGTGGCGCCCATGCCGGCCTTCATGTCCAGCCCCATGCCGGCATCGATCTCCATGCCCGTGCCCGCCTTCACGGTCATCGCTGTGCCGGATTTGACGTCGAGCGAGGTGCCCGCCTTGATCTCGATGCCCGTCGCCGCCTTGATGCCGATGTCGGCCGAAGTCGCCGTCAGCTTGATCGACTTGCCCTTGATCACGATGTCGCCGGTCACGTCGATGGTCAGGTTGCCCTTGACCGTCAGCGTGTAGTTGTTGTCGACGGTGTGCTCGAAATCGTCGTTGTTGAGGTGCGTTTCCTTGCCCTTGACCGACAGGTCGCGGGTTCCCTTCGAAATCGCGTGCGTCTCGTTGCCTTCGGACACGGTGATCGTATGGTTTTTCTTGACCGTCAGCTTGCGGTCGTTCTTGACGTCGATGGTGCTGTCGTTCTCGATCGTCTCGATCTCGTCGTGCTTGACCAGCCGTGTCAGGTCGTTGAGGACCTTGATGTTCATGTCCTTCTGGGCCTGGACGAAGATCTCCTCGTTGTCGGCCTTGTCCTCGAAGCGGATCTCGTTGAACTTGCCGGTGCCGTTCTTCGAAGTCTGCGTCTTGATGGTGCTTTTCGTGGAATCGTCGGGCAGCGTGTAGGGAACGGTCTGGTCGGCGTTGTAGACGGCGCCGGTGACCAGCGGCCGGTCGGGATCGCCGTCCAGGAAGGTGACCACCACCTCCTGCCCGACGCGCGGGAAGAACATGATGCCGTAATTCTTTCCGGCCCAGCCCTGCGCCACCCGGACCCAGCAGGAGCTTTTCTCGTCGTTGGTGCCGAGCCGGTCCCAGTGGAACTGCACCTTGATCCGCCCATACTTGTCGAGCCAGATCTCCTCGCCCGACTTGCCGACCACCTTGGCGGTCTGGGTCGAGTGGATCCGCGGCTTCTGCGCGGTGTTGAGCGGGCGGAAGGGATGGGCGGACGGGAAACCGGTGAAGGTGGCGACGAAACGGTTGGTCGCCCCGTCGATGCGGACGGAATTCAGCACCATCTCCGCATTGAGCGAGTCCTTGCGGTGGCCGGAGATGGTGATCTTGGTCCCGGCCTCCATCCCGCGGCAGCTTCCGCCGCCGCGGATGCGCTGGCTGGCGAAGGCGAGCGCCTGCTGGCGCACCAGGGCGATCTGCTCGCCGTCGGCCGACACCGTGTGGCGCACCGCATAGTCGTTCATCGTGCCGGTGCCGGCACTCCCCTCCGCCGTGGCGTAGAGGTCGGTCGCCGGCGTCTCGAAGTGATAGCTGTCCACCCCGACGCTCTTGGTCGTCACCCGCCGCTCGACGCCGAGCTGGGTGATGACGTTGTCCTCGTTGTCGTAGGCCTTGTGCCCGCGATACTCGTAGGTGGAGACCAGCGCGCTGGTGGTGAAGGCGCTGTCGCCGTCGCCCAGAACCAGCTTGTGCTCGCCGTCGGCATGCTCGAAGAAATAGAAGATGCCTTCCTCTTCCAGCAGCCGGGCGATGAAGTTGTAGTCGGTCTCGCGGTACTGCACGCAATATTCGCGGGTCGAATAGGTGCCGTTCAGCACCGTCTTGATGGTGCCGGTGGAGCCGATCACCGCCTCGACGATTTCCGGCACCGTCTTTTCCTGGAAGATGCGGCAATCGCCGGAATGGGTCAGCATCCACAGCCAGGGATGCAGCTCCGCCTCGTAATGCGCGGAGGAATCGCGGTCGTCGATGTGCGTCAGCTCGATGCGGCCGACAATGGCGTTGATGTAGCGCTTGGAGGTACCGTCGCCCAGCGTCAGGGTCACCGTCACCGGCTTGCCGACGATCTGGTCGAAGTCGATGTCGTCGTCCGACGACAGCATGGTCACCCGGTAGGAGAAGAGCGACGACAGCCGCTCCTCGCCCACGATGTTGCGCAGGATCAGCTTGTCGGGTCCGAGCGGAGTCGAGATCGACAGGTGCTGTTGGGCCTGTGAGAAACGCTCGCTCATTTTCCCCTCGTGCCGCCTTACCTCGTGCCGCCCCGCCCCGTCCCGCCGCCGGTCAGGCCAGCGCCGCTTCCGCGGCCCCAACGGTCACGGTGAAACGCCCGTCGCTGTCGCAATCGACCCGGATCGCCCCCACCGGCTGTCCGGCAGCGACCTGATCGAGGATCCGCATGGCCACTTCGGGCACCACGAACTCCGACAGCAGGGTGTCGATCATACGGGCGCCCGCATCGGAATGCACGGCCCGCCGCACCAGCGCCTCCAGTGCCGCCGGGGCCACGGTCAGTGCTGCGGCACGGTTGCCCTCGGTGCGCTTGCGCAGCTTGTCCACCTTCATCATGGCGATGGCGCGGACCTGCCGCTCGCTGAGAGGATAGTAGGGCACCACCGTCAGCCGTCCGAGGAACGACGGCCGGAAGCGCCGCCGCAGCGGATCGGAGATGGCCTCGACACCCTCTTCCAGCGCCTCGCGGATCTCGCCGGCATCGAGCCGCGCCCGCCCGAGTTCCGTCAGCTCCACGTCGCCGAGGTTGCTGGTCAGCAGGATCAGCGTGTTGCGGAAGTCGACCTCGACCCCCTCGCCATCCTCCAGCACGCCCTTGTCGAACACCTGATAGAACATGTCCAGCACGTCCGGGTGGGCTTTCTCCACCTCGTCCATCAGGATGACCGAGTGCGGGCGGCGCCGCACCGCCTCGGTCAGCACGCCGCCGCTGCCGTAGCCGACATAGCCCGGGGGGGCGCCGCGCAGGGTCGCCACCGCGTGCGCCTCCTGGTACTCCGACATGTTGATGGTGATGAGGCTCTGTTCGCCGCCGTTCAGCAGCTCGGCCAGGGCCAGCGAGGTTTCCGTCTTGCCGACGCCGCTGGGACCGCTCAGCAGGAAGACGCCGATGGGGCGGTTGGGCTCGTTCAGGCCGGCGCGGTAGCCGCGCACCGCCCGCGCGATGGCGCGCAGGGCCTGCGGCTGGCCGACGACGCGCGCCTCCATGCGCTCCTCCAGCCCGACGACGACATCGACGTCGTCCTTGGACATCGAGCCGACCGGGATGCCGGTCCAGTTCGACACCACCGCGGCGACCACGCCGCCGTCGACCCGGTGCGGCACCAGCGCATCGTCGCCGCGCAGGGCGGCCAGCCGCTCCTCCGCCGCCACCGCGTCGGCCTGCCGGCCGGCGGTCAGCGCCTCGTCGATGGCCTTCACCAGTTCGGCCTCGCGGTTCCAGCGCCCGGTCAGCGCCGCAAGCTCCTCGGTGACGGCACGGCGGCGGGTGGCGATGCCGGCCAGCCGGGCCTCGTGCGCCGCGCCGGCCTCGCGCTCCAGCCGCTCGGCCTCGCGGGCCAGCATCTGGTCCTCGCGCTCCAGGGTCTCAATGGCTTCGGGTTTGGAGGTGCGGGCGACCGCCACCCGCGCGCAGGCGGTGTCCAGCACGCTGATCGCCTTGTCGGGAAGCTGGCGCGCCGGGATGTAGCGCGCCGACAGCTTCACCGCCGCGGCGATGCCGTCGTCCAGCACGCGCACGCCGTGATGTTCCTCGAAGCGGCGCACCAGCCCGCGCAGCATGGCGGCGGCGGCGGCCTCGTCCGGCTCGGGAACGGAGACCGGCTGGAAGCGGCGGGCGAGCGCCGGGTCCTTCTCGAAGTATTTCTTGTACTCGGCCCAGGTGGTGGCGGCGATGGTGCGGAACTCGCCGCGGGCGAGCGCCGGCTTCAGCAGGTTGGCGGCGTCGCCCTGTCCGGCCGCCCCGCCGGCACCGATCAGCGCATGGGCCTCGTCGATGAAGACCACCGTCGGCACGGCGGAGGCCGCCACCTCCTTGATGATCGACTTCAGCCGGTTCTCGAACTCGCCCTTGACGCCGGCGCCCGCCTGGAGAAGGCCGAGGTCCAGCGTGCGGATCGCCGTACCGCGCAGCGGGGTGGGCACGTCGCCCTCGGCGATGCGCAGCGCCAGCCCTTCGACGATGGCGGTCTTGCCGACGCCGGGATCGCCGACCAGGATCGGGTTGTTCTGCCGCCGCCGCATCATCACGTCGACGACCTGACGGATTTCCCGGTCGCGGCCGATCACCGGGTCGATCTTGCCGGCACGCGCCTGCGCCGTCAGATCGACGGTGTACTGGTCCAGCATGGACTGGCCGGAGGCCAGCGGCGAGGGTGTCGAGGGTGCCTCGCCGAGCGGTGCGGGCGTAGCGGTGGACGCCTCGCCCAGCTTGGCGTCGCTGCGCAGCATGCGCACCAGTTCCGGCAGGTCGGTGGCGGTGCGGTCGCGCGGGATGGCAAGCAGCGACGGGGCCGATTCGCCGACCACCGCGCGGACGGAATCGCAGGCGACCGCCGCCCACAGCAGGGCCGGCACCAGGATCTGCGGGCTGTCCAGATGCGTCACCGAGGTGAGCAGCGCGCTCTCCAGCAGCTCCGGCACCCGCGGCGAGAAGGCGGGGGTGCGGGTGTTGCCGCGGCGGATCTTTTCCAGCGCCGCGTTCAGTTCCGCTTCGACCCGCGCCGCATCGACGCCGTAATGGCGCAGGATCCCGGCCACGACGCCGTTGTTGGCGCGCAGGACACTGAGCAGCAGATGTTCGACCTCGACGTCGTAATGGGTGTTCGACACGCACAATGCGGCGGCGCGTTCCAGCACCTTGCGGCCGTCGCGGTCGAGCTTTCCGATCAGGGTCTTGATGTCGGCGGTCACGGGCTGCCTCCGGTCGCGGGCTGAAGAGTGAGCTGGCCGGGTGTCCGGCTCGGCGAGTTGGGGAAGCGCAGCCAGGACGTCCAGCCGAGCAGGCTGCCGTCGCGGGCGGAAAGGCGGGTGCGTGGCACCATCGGCGGGCTCAGCACCAGGGAGATCTGGAAATCCATGCCGTCGCCGCTGTGGAAGCGGGCGAGGGCGCACAGCGTGGCATGGTGGCGGCCGTTGGGCAGGAAATCGCGGTAGCGCTCCAGCGAGTCCATTTTCAGTTCGATGGCGTAGCAGGTCTGCTGGTCCCAGACGCGCCGTCCGACCACCACGTCCTGGCCCAGCCGGTTGTTGCATCCACGCCGCCCGGCGCTGACGACGGTCGTCGCCTCTTCGCCCAGGGGAAGCCAGCGGCCAACGAAGCCTTTGACCCGCGCCTCCACCTGGAAGATGGCGCCGATCATCGTCTCAAGCCCGGCGGCGGAGCGCACG
The DNA here is from genome assembly GCF_002573965.1 of Azospirillum palustre. NCBI lineage: Bacteria > Pseudomonadati > Pseudomonadota > Alphaproteobacteria > Rhodospirillales > Azospirillaceae > Azospirillum > Azospirillum palustre. Next base: position 264,846 of record NZ_PDKW01000039.1, read on the forward strand.
CGGCAGGACAGGATGCCGGAAAAGGCCAGCAGCATGCGGTCGGGCGCACCCGGCAGCCGCTCCTCCAGATGATCGGTGCCGATGCCCACCAGCGAACGCAGCGCCCGCGCCAGCAGCGACCGCTCCGGATCGCGCTCCAGCAGCGGCAGGCTGCCCTGCCGCGTCCGGTAGAGGATCGACATCAGGCGGTGGTTGAAGATGTCGTAGAAGGCGGCGCCCGCCGTGTCGTGGCGGGCCACGCGCTCCAGCATCATCTCGGTGGCGACATAGGGCAGGGGGCCGCCCGTGCCGCCGAGCCCCAGCACCGGCGAGCGGACGACGCCGCGCCCGTCCTCGTCCTGCCGCGCCGACACCACGTCGCTGGCCGGAAAGGCGAGTGTGGCGTCATGTTCGATGCGCACGGCCTCGCGGTCAGGATCGATTCCCGATCCCAGCGGCTCGCGGTCCGGTGCGGCGCGTTCCAGCAAGGCGATGGCCTGGAACAGGTCGAACCCCCAGGGCTCGGCCTCCAGCGCCTCGATCAGAGGACGGGCTGATTGCCTGCCAGGCGTGGCCATGTCTTCCAGATCCCCCCTCGTTGCACCGAGCGCAGCCGGAGCTGGGCGAAAGCGTTGACGTTGACGTAGAGGCCGAGGAAGCGGCTCAGCACCCCGCCGAACACCAGCGGGCTGGTGCCCACGAAGTTGCGTTCGTCGATGTCGAGCGTCAGCTCCAGCCCGCGCACGAAGCCGCGCCAGGCATCCTGGCCGATGCGGTGCAGGACCGGCCGCGAGGACAGCGCGTTCAGGCCGCGCAGCTGGTTCTGCGCCATCGCGTCGTCCGGCGCATAGAGCCCGAGAATGGCCTGGAGCGCCCGCAGCCCCTCCGGGTCGCCCGTCAGGCTGAGGTGGTTGACCGACAGGTGCGAGACCAGCTTCCACGCCGACGTGCCGCCGATCGGGGCGGGACGCCCGGCGGTCGGCTTGTTCAGGCAGCGGATGGAGGCGATGGGGGCCGCCTCCTCGATCATCAGCACCGCCCCGGCCGGCACCTGCTCCGCCAGCCCGCGGTTGGTGCAGGCGACCCGCACCAGCAGCGTCTCGTCCGCCGGCTCCGCCGGGTCGAGGTCGAGATGGTGCAGGCTGAGATAGACGTCGGTGCCCGGCATGTCCTCGCGCTGGGTCGGTTCGCGCGCGGCGAGCCAGAAGCCGCGCGGATCGGCGTCGGCGCTGGCATGCTGGAAGGAGAACAGCGGCACATAGGTGCGGCGCGCGCCGTCGGCGTCGCGCATGCCCGTCACCTCCAGCACCGAATGGATCTCGGTGGTCCGCTCGCGCATGGCGTCGGCGACGACGCGGTAGGAGGTGCGCTTGTGGTTGAGCCGCACCGGCTCGGCCGAGCGGGTGAACAGGTTGACGATCGGCGTGCAGCCCAGCCGGAAACAGTCGCGGCGCACCGTCAGCCGGTTGGGCAGCGGGCGCGACACCAGGATCAGCACGTCCACCACGGTTCCCGACAGCCGGCCCTGCGGCAGCGCCAGATCGTAGAAGTCGAACTTCTGCGGGAACTCGAAATACTCCTGCAGCAGGCCGTAGGCCGGCTGGGCATGCCGCGGGTGGGGCAGCACGGTCTGGTCGGGCTCGAAGCCGACGGGGCGCAGCAGGTCGTCGCCGCGCAACCGCACCGGCGGCTTGCCGGGCATCAGGTAGACGACCTCCACCATGCCGCACAGCAGCATCTCGTGCAGCGCCGCGTTCAGCACCGGCTCGCCGTTGAGGAACAGCCTCAGGCTCTCGATCGGCAGGTTCTCGAAGACCTGATTGCAGGTCTCCAGCCGCAGGCGCAGGACCGAGGCGGCTTCGCCGCCATCGATGAAGTCGTAGCGCTCGGTCGGCTCGACCGCGGCCTCGGTCAGCGCCAGCGGCCACAGGGTCACGTCGTAGGCGGTGCGGAAGCGGCAGCGCGCCGATCCTTCGGCCAGGGCGTGCAGGGCGGTGCCCCGCGGCACAGTGAAGCCGCCGGTGAGCTGGCCGTTGCCGGCCGCCGGCTCCATCTGGGCGATGCCCATCGGCGGCACCGGCGCCACCAGCTGCGGGTGGAGGATGCCGAGCAGCGCTTCGGTGAAGCGCGGAAACTCACGGTCGAGGTTGAGTTGCAGGCGTCCGGTCAGGAACGCGAAGGACTCGATCAGCCGCTCGACGTTGGGATCGGCCGCCTGGTCTGGACCGAGCGCCAGGCGCCGGGCGATCTTCGGGTAACTGCGTGCGAACGCCTCGCCCGCCCGGCGGACGTACAGCAGTTCGCGCTCGTAATGTTCGAGGAGATCCTCGCGCCGCATGTCAATCCGTCCCGGCGGCGACGCCGGCGGCCGGCGCCTGGGATGCAGCGCCGAGATTCACGGAGAAGAACAGCGGCTCGACGACGGTCCCGGCGGCCACCTCGCCGGAGATTTCCACCGTCAGCGTCCCGTTGCCCTTGCCCGGCGTCACGACGACGCGCGGCCGCAGCAGGCGCGGCTCGAAATCGAGGATGGCATGGCGGACCACGGTCTCCACCCGGCGGCGGTCGGTGAAGGAGCGCGGGTGGATCTCGCCGAAGTCCGGCAATCCGTATTCCATCACGGTGCCGCCGGTGTCCGTCCGGCGTTCGCCCGCGGTGCGGCTGTCCAGCAGGCGCTGGATCTCCCGCTGGATGGACGCGGTCAGGTCGGGCATGGACATGACGATCATGGACGGATCGTCGGTCGACGGGTCGTCCGGCTCGAAATCGATCAGGCGCTCGAAGAGCAGCGTGCGCCCGCCGTTCATCGCCTTGGACTGTGTCATTACCGGCCTTTCGATCCCGTGTCGTCCGCATGCGCGCGGCGTTGCCACGCTTGCCCCTCCCTTGCGGAGCGAGAGAGGGGGCAACCGTTTCCGCCACGGCATGGCCCCGGCGGTTGCCGGGGGCTCATGCCGCGGAGTCTCAGCTCGCGCCGCCGACCGCACCGGTGAGCAGGTCGAACGAGACGCCGCCGCCGCCCTGGCTGGTCTGCTTCTCGTCGTACTGCTTGTAGACCCAGGTGATCTTCGTCGCGTTGATCTCCAGGCTCTCCGTGGTGTCGCCCTCGCTGACGCTCAGCGAGTGCTTCGACAGAAGCGGGTTGGTGAGCTCCAGGGTGAGGAACTCGACCCACTGGAACTCGTCGTCGCCCAGCGGCTTGACGCAGTGGATCTTCCAGGTCTCGCCCTTCACGCCGGCCCGCAGCAGCAGGCTGATGAGCTTGGGGGACGCGATGTCCCACTTGCGCTCCAGCGTGATGTTGTTGACCTTCGGCGTGTGGACGGTGCGCCGCGCGTTGGTCGTGACTTCCATCTCGACTTCCATGTCCTGGGCGAGCGATTCGCACAGGATCATGTCGGTGAAGTCGACCTGCTTCGTCTTGACCCGGCACTCGCCCTTGACCTCGGGGATCTCCAGGATGACCATGGACATGGTGATGAACTCCTAAACAGATGGGCGTTGGACGGTCGGGGCCGGGGTCAGGCTTCCGGCGCCGGCAGCTCGGCCACCAGCCGGATCGAAGCCGACAGCTCTTCGAGCTGGAAGTGCGGGCGCAGGAACACGTTGGCGCGGTAGACGCCCGGACGGCCCGGCACCTCGTAGACGTCCACGCGGGCCTCGCGCAGCGGGAAGCGCGCCTTCATGTCCTGGGAGGCGTCGTCATCCAGCAGGATGTAGTTGCCGATCCAGGTGTTCAGGTAGCTCTGCACGTTGCCGCGGGTCGTGAACGAGCCGATCTTGTCGCGCAGCATGACCTTCAGGTAATGCGCGAAACGCGACGACACGAGCATGTAGGGCAGCATCGCCGAGAGCCGCGCGTTCGCGTTGGCCTCGTTGGTGTTGTATACCTTCGGTTTGTTGGCCGTCTGGCCGCCGAAGAACGCCGCATAGTCGGTGTTCTTGCAGTGCACCAGCGAAATGAAGCCGAGGTCGTTCAGCTCCTTTTCACGACGGTCGGTGATGGCGATCTCGGTCGGGCATTTCAGCGCGACGTCGCCCTCGTCCGTCTTGAAGGTGTGGGTGGGCAGGCCGCCGACCCGGCCGCCGCCCTCGACGCCGCGGATGGCCGCAGTCCAGCCATACTTGGCGAAGGCGTCGGTGATGCGCGCGCCGAGCGCCCACGCGGCGTTGCCCCACAGGTACTTGGAGTGATCGCGGCCGTCCACGTCCTCCACGAAGTTCACGCCTTCCACCGGCACCGTCTTCGGGCCGTAGGGCAGGCGCAGCAGCGTGTGCGGCATGACGAGCGCGACGTAGCGCGAGTCTTCCGACGCACGGAAGGAACGCCACTTCGTCATCTCGGCGGTTTCGAAGATCTTCGACAGGTCGCGCGGACCCGACAGCTCGGAGAAGCTGTCCATGTCGAACATCTTGGGCGAGGCGGCGGCGATGAAGGGCGCATGGGCCGCAGCGGCGACGTTCGAGATCTTCTCGATCAGCGACATGTCCTGCGGATGGCGGCCGAACTCGTAGTCGCCGATCAGCACGCTGTAGGGCGTGCCGCCGAGCGTGCCGTACTCGGCCTCGTAGACCATCTTGAACAGCGCGCTCTGGTCGAACTCGACCGCGCTGTCGAGATCCTTCTGCAGGTCCTTGCGCGAGCTGTTCAGCACGCGGATCTTGAGCTGCTTGCCGGTCTCGCTGTTGGTGACGAGGTAGTTCAGGCCGCGCCAGGTGGCTTCCAGCTTCTGGAAGTCCTCATGGTGCAGCACCTCGTTGAGCTGAAGGCTGATCAGCTCGTCGATCTGGGCGATGCGGTGGTTGATCGCCTCGACGACATCCACGGCGACGGCGTCGCCAGTCTCGGCGACGACCTGGTCCACGAACTCGGACAGCAGGTCGCGGGCGTAGGGGCGCTGGCCTTCTTCACGCGCCATCTTGCCCTCGACCATCATGCGGTCGAGCAGGCTGGCGCTGGCGGTGCTCTCGACGGACATTTCCGTAGTCACTTGGGCACTCCTGTGAATGCGTTCCGTATCAGCGGATGGGCGGCCGTCAGGCGGCCGGCGGCTCTTCCGTCGAAACCGGCGCCATCGCCGTTTCCGTGGGGCCGAGGAGCTTCTTCAGCTCGTCCTGCTGTTCGGTGTTGGAGATGACGTCGTTGAGCAGGCCGCTCAGCTCGTCGTTGCCGTCCAGCTTCGCCAGCAGGTCGGAGAGCTTCTGCCGGGCCTCGAACAGGCGGGCCAGCGCCGGCACCTGGTTCAGCACCTGGACCGGCTCGAAGTCGCCCATGTCGTCGAAGTTCAGCAGCACGTTGAGCTTGCCGCCGTCGGGCTGGAGCTTGTTGTCGACTTGGAACGCCAGCCGCGGAGCGGCGGAGGCCAGAACGTCGTTGAAATTGTCGCGGTCGACCTCGACGAACTTCCGCTCCTTCAGCTTCGGCAGCGGCTTTTCCGGCTTGCCGCTCAGGTCGGCCAGGACGCCGACGAGGAACGGAAGCTCCTTCATCTCGGTGGCGCCGCCGGTGTGAACCTCGTACGTCAGCTTGACGCGCGGCGGACGGACGCGCTCCAATTTCTTCTGGATGCTCTCGGTCATGACCTCAACCACCTCGCAATGAATCCATGCGCGCCCTGCGCCGCGCGTTAGCCCCGCCATCATTCGGAGTGCAATCAATCTTAGCCAGCCGAGATAGGCCCCAATTGGCTGGCATCCCCCGGTAACACCTCCGTTTCGGAGGTATTACCCCGCAGCAGGCCTTTCGGCCTGTGCCCTTCCGGCGGGAAGCCCCCGCGCCGGTGCGGAGTTACCGGCGCAGGTGCCGCAGCAGGAAGTTGCGCGCTTCCACCAGTTGGCTCATCCGTTCCGCGCTCGACAGCAGGCCGGTGTCGGGATGGTAGATCGGCGCCAATGTGCGGAAGCGGCTGTTGACCGCCTGCGGATCGAGACCCCACTCGTGGGTGAATCCCAGCACATAGGTCGCCTGCCAGGGCTTGAGGATCGGCTGCTGCAGCGGGCGGAAGGCCAGCGTCTCCAGCGCGGAGGTCAGCTGCTCCAGGCGCAGGCGGCAGCGGCTCATCTCGGTTTCCACCGCCGCCAGTTCGCCCGACGTGACCAGACGCGCGCCGTCGGACGCACCGATGGTCGCCGCCGCCCACGCCGCCTTGCGCACCGTCGCATGGTCCAGGCGGACCGGGTAGCGCACCCTCAGCTTCGGCACCACGCGCACCCGCCGGGTGCGTCCGTTCTTCAGCGTCACCCGCCGGTACGACACGTCCACCGGGTTGGGTTCCCCCGGATCCGGCAGGGCTTCCAGCACGTCGGGGCTCATGACCGTCAGGAACGTTCGCAGAAGCTGTGAAGTCGTCATGCCACGGGCGGTGGCCGCCGCCTCGACGGCCGACCTCAGGGAATGCTGACAAGGCACGACGAAGGAGGACAAAGGGCGACCCCGAAGTGTGAGTGAAACCATGAATGACCTGTAAGGCTCAGTCCCGCGCCTGCCGGAGCTGGGCGAGCGCATCGCGGATCGCCGCCTCCAGCGCGGCGATCCGGCCGCGTTGCTGTTCGTCGCGGCGGGCGGCGGCCTGTGCGGCGCTGCGCAGGCGGCCGACCTCCTCGATCGGCGATGCGTCCACCCCCCGGCGGTCGAGGTAGAACAGCCCGACCTCGATCACCTCCCGCAGCGTCTGGCCGGCCGGCAACAGCCGCTCCAGCGCCGCCAGCGCGGCAATCCGCTCGCCCGCCGCCTCGCTGCCCAGACGCGGAAGCACCGCCCGCAGGCGCTTGTCCCGGCTCAACGCGCCGCCCGGTCAATGCACGGCATGAGGAAGCCGCTGGAACATGCAGAGATAGCCGTGGACCGGAACCGACGCTTCGGTGCGCAGGATGACGTTGTCGATGGTCCTGGCGCGGAACAGGCCGCGCGCGCTGCTTCGCAGATGGTCGAGGCCATGGACGTAGCGGCCGCTCGGCGTCAGCCGGTATCCCGGCTCCTCCTGCCGCTCCACCGTGAAAGCGAGCAGCCCGCCGGGAGCCAGCACGCCTGCCGCCGCCCGGAACACCTCCGTCAGGTCGCCGATGTAGCAAAGCACGTCCGCGCTGACGACGGCATCGAAACGTTCGTCGGTGCCGGTCATGAACTGGACGAGTTCGGCCTGCGCCAGCAGGTCGTAGAGGCTGCGGTCGCGCGCCTTGTCCAGCATGCGCGCCGACAGATCGACCCCGACCAGCCGGGATGCCGCCGGGCGCAGGATCGGTCCGCACAGGCCGGTGCCGCAGCCGATGTCGAGGATCCGCGCACCGCCATCCGCTGAAAATGCCGCCGGCAGGGCCGCGACCGCGGTGCGGGCGACGATCTCATGCGCCTTGTACTGGAGCGTCTTGACCAGATGTTCGTCGAAACGGTCGGCATAGGAATCGAACACGTTGGCGACATAGGCCTCCGGCGCCTTGGCCGAGGTCGTCCCGGCGATGGCATGGACGAGATGGGCCAGAACCGTGTCGTCCGGATTGAGCTCCATCGCCCGGCGATACACCTCCAGCGCCTCGTCGCGGTGATTGCGGTTCACCAGCAGCGATCCCAGCACGATCAGCGATTCCCGCCGCGACGGGTCGAGCGCCGCCCCGCGGCGCGCGGCGGACAGGGCTTCCGCCGACCGGCCGACGGCGTCCAGCGCCTGGGCCTGCACCGCCAGGACTTCCGTGCCCGCCGGATCCAGGGCGAGCGCGGCGCGGCACACGGGCAGGGCCTCCGCCGGCGCCTTGTCCTTGAACAGGGCCATGGCGCGCAGGGCATGCATCGCCGAGTGGTCCGGGCGCAGCTTGGCCGCCTCCTCGGCGGCGAGGGCGGCGTCGCGGTAGCGGTTCTGGGCCAGCAGGATGCGGGCGAGGTTGGCGAAGGCCTCGGGATAGTCGGGGCGGTGGCGCAGCGCGGCGGCACAGGCGAGCAGCGCCTCCTCCAGCCGGCCCATGCCGCGCAGCGCGACCGCGAGGTTGTTGTAGGGCATCGGCCAGTCGGGTCGCGCGGCGATGGCGTCGCCGAACAGATCGGCCGCCTCGGCGAAGCGCCCCTGGCGGAGCAGGGCCGTGCCGTCCTCCACCTTCGCCCGGATCTCATCCGGGATCTCGCCGGCCTGGAATGAGGCGGCCTGGAGAGACGGGGCATGACCGGGGGAGGGCGTTCCGGCGACGCCCGGCGGCGCCATTGCGGCGGACGCTTCGTCCATGGCGGTCCCCTCCGAGAAAGACTGATATCCGGCCTATGCCGTGACAAAGGGCATACCGCACCCCCGATGCCGCCGCAAAAGCAGATCGAACCAACATGGGCCAATCTTCAGGCGCTCCGGCGCTGGAATCCGGCTATAGCCGAACCGGGAGGCCAGCCATGCTCTTCGGTTTCGGGCGTCTTGCATTCGTCCTGTGGCTCTGCGCGGTCGGCGGTCAGGTCTTCACCCTGTTCGCCTTCCACAACGCGGTGGCCGAGGCTCACACCAGCGAGATCGCCGCGCGGCTCTCGGCGTTGACGAACCGCGTCGCCGCGGCGGCGGCGGAACGCGCCACCATCGGAATTCCGCTGGCCCACCAGACCGACCTCCAGCGCCGCATCGAACTGGCGACCGGCGTCGGCAGCGGCGTGGCGCTGCATGTCGTCGACGCGCGCGGCACGGTGCTTTTCAGCACAGCGCGGGAGATGGTCGGCGCGACGGTTCCGGCCTCGTGGATCGGCATCGCCGCAGCCGCTCCGGCGGATCCGTGGAGCCATGAGGGACGCGACGGCATGGTCATCGGCGTGCCGGTCCTCGATGCCCTGGGCGCGGTGGGCGGCGCCATTCTCGGCCATGCGGCGCAGGAGGATGCGCGGGTCGAGGTGCTGACGGCGCTGCGCGAGACGGCGACGGTCACCCTCGTGTTCCTGATCCTGGTGGCCGTGCTGGCGGCGTTGGGCACCCGTCTGTTGGTCGGGGAGACCCATCGTTCCGTTTTGAAGCTAAAGGCATTCTATGAGGCGCAGTGCCAGAGGCTGATGGGGGCGGAGCCCGCCAGCGCCGGGACGCGCCCGGCGGGGCAGGCTCTCGGCGTCGTCCTGCACGGTCTGGAGCAGGCCGAGGAACAGGCGGCGCGCATCGACGATGCGCCCCCCCGCGGCACGTCGGGAGCATAACCAATGCTGTTTGGATCCGAGCACCCCGTCCGCCGCTTCGTCCCCCTGCTGGTCGCGGTCGTCGTCATCCCGTGGATCGCCACCCTGGCGGCGGCGCTGGTCGGTGCCGCCAATCTGGCCGACCGCGGCACCGCCACACGCACCGACATCGTCGGGCAGGCGCTGGTGCAGGACCTCGAAAAGGCGCTCGGCCTCGGGCTGCCGCTGAACCGTCTGGCCGGGATGGACGATTATCTGGAGGAACTCTCCGACATCGTTCCCGAGATCGAGCTGGTGCTGATCGCCGACGCCGATGGCAAGACGCTGTTCCAGAAGGCGACCACGGGTCGGCCGGACCTGTCGGCCCGCCTGTCCGCTGCCGAGACCGACTGGTCGGCCTTCCACCTGTCGGTGCAGCGCTATCCCCTGCGGACCGGGGCGACGCAGGCCGGTGAGGTGATCCTCGGCCGGAAGGCCCTGGCCCAGCCGGCGAACACCCGGCGCATCCTCATCGATTTCGCGGTTGCGCTGACCATCGCGCTGACGGGCGGGTCTCTGCTTCTCCGCATGCTCGTGCACACGCAGCTGGTCGCGCCGCTCGGCTACGCCAGCGGGCTGGATGCGGTGGTGGCCCGGCGCGTCTATGACCGGATCGCTCCGCCGGTGGACCAGAGCCTGATCGGCGGCCTGCTGGCGGAGATGAACCGGCTGGTGATCGGCGTCAATGACCGCTTTGCCCGCGCGCACGCCTACCTGACCGAGGTGCGCGACCTCAGCTTCAATCCGGATGCGGCGGCGGAGGTCGAGCCGCTGATCGCCCGCATCGAGCGGTTGGGCCGCTTCTCGCCCGACCGGCTCGCGGCGCTGCCGCCCGTCGCGGGCAATCCGCTGCCGCATGCCGTCGTCTTCTTCGCCGCGGTGGCGCTGTCCATCCTCGCCGGCGTCGCCGCCCAACGCCTGCCCCTCGACACCGCCCTGGCGGCGACGGCGCTGGGCATCGCGCTCGCGGCACCCTTCGCCCGCGTCGTCGGGCGGTACGGGCTGGCGGTGACGCTCGCCGCGCTGGCGGCCTGGGGCGTGACCACCCTGTCGGACCCCGGCCGCGACCTGCTGCTCGCCGCGGCGGTCCTGGGCGGCATCGGCGCCGGCCTGTCGGTCCAGACCGTCCGCCCGATCCTCGACACGCTCGGCGCCGATCTCGGGGTGTCGGCCACCGGGGGGCTGGTCGCCGGGGCCGGGATTTCCATCCTCTGCACCGCGAGCATCGGCACCGGACCGGTCATGGGCATCGGCGCCCTGTCGGCCGCCATCGGCCTGCTGGTCGCCCTGCGCGTGGAGCGTGTCGCGTCGGCGCGCCGGGCTCCCCTGATTCTGCGCCAGATCTTCACCCTCGACCGCTGGTGGAGCGGCGGGCGGCCCGCGCCGAAGGGCTGGTCGCTGTGGCTCGTCACCGGGCTTGCCCTGACCTACGCCGCCATGCCGCAGGTGGCCGGCACCCCCGGTGTCCGCCAGGGCGCCGAGTTCATCTGGTTCCATGGCGGTGCCGCGTGGCTGGCGGCGATTGCGGTGGTGGCGCTCTCGCCCCGGCCGGCGGCCGCCGTGCTGCTGTCCTTGTCCGCCACCGCCCTGGCGGCCGGCGCGCTGGCGTTGGGGGCCGCCGCGGCCGGGCCGGGCTCGGCGCTGGCCGTCGCCGCCGCGCTCGGTGCCGGGCATGCCGCGCTGGCGGCGGGCGGCGAGAATGGCGGTCTGGTCGCGCTGCGCGGAGCGATGGCGCTTCTGGCCGGAATGGGGCTGCCGCTGCTGCTTGGCGGCAATGCCGGCGTCGCCGCGGCCTCGGCCGGGCTGGTGGTGACGGTCGCCCTGCTGCCGCCCATCGCGCTGGCGCTGCGGCGCGTCCTGCTGGACCGCCGGTCCGTGCCGGCCGCCGCGGCGGAGGGGAGTGCGGCGGCATGAGGATGGGCATTATGGGAGCCGGCACTACGGGTGCCGGTTTGGGCGGTCGGATGTTCGTCTTCGCCGCCGGCGCGGTGCTGGCGGTGCTGGCCACGGCGGTCCTGTTCGCCGTGCTGTGGGGGGACCGCACCGCGGAACGCCGTGTGGCGGAGGAGACCCGCGTCGCCCAGCGGCTTTGGGAAAGCCTGATGGAGGAGGAGGCCATCGTCATGCAGCGGGCGGCGGCCGACCCGCTGCTGGTCGCGGCGATGGACCGCAACAACGGCCAGGCCGCGGCGGCCCGGCTGCCGCTGCTCGGTTTCTCCTCGGCGGCGCTGGTCAACAGCGTCGGGCAGCCGCTGATATCGGTGCCGGCGCCGGCCGAAAAGCGCCTCATCGACGAACGGCGGGTCGCCCAGGTGCTGGCGCAGAACGATGCCTACACCGGCCTGGTCGTCGTCGGCGGTGCCGTGCAGCACATGGTGGCAGCACCCTTCGGCGAAACGCGGCCGGCCGACCGTGTCGTCCTCACGCTGCGCACCGTGCAGCCGAGCCTCACGGTGCTTGCCCGCGTCCTTGGCGGCTCGGCCTATCTTGTCGACGGCAACGGCGCGCTTTACGACCGTGCCGGCGCCCTGCCCTGGGAGGACGTCCAGCCGTCCCTGGGGGGAGGCGGTGGCGGGGACCATGCCAAGGTCCACCGATCCGGCCGCAGCTTCGAGGTCCGCACCCTTCGCCTCGCCGATCCTGCCGGCGGCAACACGCTGGCGCTGGTCGTGGCGCGCGAATCCACGCTGGAGGACATGGCGACCAGCCTGTTCGACACCAGCGCCATCCTGGTGCTGATGACCGTGCTGGCGGCCAGCCTGTTTGGGCTGGAGTGGTTTTTCCGCCGTTCCCTGGCGCCGATCCACGCATCGCTTTCCGCGCTGTCGGCGTTGGCCGACGGCAACACCAACGTGGCGGTGCTGGGCGCCGAGCGCAGCGACGAGGCGGGCCGGCTCGCCCGCACGGTGGAGGTGTTCCGCAACCGCAGCCGCGCCCTCCAGGATGCCGAGGCGCGGCGTGGCCGCCATTGGCTGCGTCAGCAGTCCTTCATCCGCAAGCAGATGCTGCGGATGGCCGAAACCCTGCCCGACCAGGGCCGGGTGGAACTGCTGGGGGATCTGGACCGCATCGAGTCCGTCACCGGCCGCGGCGACGGGGCGGGCGGTGACGGGGCGGGCGGTTTGGCGGTCGCCTTCGAGGTGATGGCCGAGCGTGTGCGCAGCCAGCACGCCGCCCTGGACGGCATGGTCGTGCAGCTTCGCGCCTCGCTCGACACCAAGACCGAACTGGTGGAACTGCAAAAGCAGTTCGAGATCGCCCGTCGCATGCAGGAGGCGATCCTGCCCGGCGGCCTGCCGGCCCGCCCCGATCTGGCGGCGGCCGGCCTGCTGCTGCCGGCGGCGGAGTTCGACGGGAGCTTCTACGACTTCTTCCTGGCCGACGACGACACGCTGGTGGTTCTGCTGGGCCAGGTGTCGGGCGGCGGTCTGGCCGGCGGCTTCATGACGGTGACCGCCCGCACCGCCGTGCGCGCGCTGGCCTCCGCCGGGCTCGGTCCGGGGGCCTGCCTGACCGGCGCCAACCGCCTGCTTGCCGCCGACAATGCGGCGGGGCTGCGGATCGGGCTGGCGATGGGCGTGGTGACCCTGCGCAATCGCCGCTTCGTCTTCGCCGGCGCCGGCGTGCCGGCCCCGTTCCTCGCCCGCCGCCTGGGCGATGTCGTCGATCTGCCGGTGGCGGAGAATGCGCCGCTTGGGCTGGATCCCGGCCTGACGGTCGCCGAGACCGCCTTCGACCTGCCGGTGCCGAGCACGCTGGTTCTGTGCGGTTCGGGCCTGCTCGACGGCACCAACCGCTTCGACGTGCCGTTCGGCCGCACCCACATGGGCGATGTGCTGAGCGGCCTCGACGACCTTTCGGCCGACAGCACGGTCGCCGCCGTGCAGGCGGCGCTGTTCGAACATGCCGGCGGCCGCACCGTTCCGATGGCGCGCGACCGCACCTGCCTCGCCGTGCGGGTGCGGGTATGACGGCCGGCCTGCTTGCCCGCGCCGCGGCGGCGCTCTCCCTTGTCGCGCTGCTCGCTTTCCCCGGGGCCGCGCTGGCGCAGCAGCCGTGCGAGAGCTATTTCGCGGCGAACGAGGCGGCCTATGGCATCCCCACCGGCATCCTGCACGCCATCGGCATGACCGAATCCGGCCGCGGCGGCGCGACCTGGCCCTGGGCGCTGAACCTGGGCGGTGCCCCGGCCTTCCCGGCAAGCCGCGGCGAGGCCCTGGCGCTGATGGACGACGGGGCGGGGTCGCTGCGCCTCGACATGGCGGTCGGCTGCATGCAGGTGCACACACGCTGGCACGCGCGCGCCTTCCGCTTCGGCGAGGATATTCTCGACCCGGCGACCAACGTCGCCTACGCGGCGGCCTTCCTGCGCCTGCTCTACGACCGCCATGGCTCCTGGACCGAGGCGGTGCGCCGTTACCATGCCGGCGCCGGCAACACCCAGGCGCAGGACGTCTACCTGTGCCGGGTTCTGGGCTGGCGGGTCCGTCTCGGCTACCAGCGCGGGACCTCGGCGATGGACGGGCTGTGCGCCGCTGCCCGGACCGTCTCGGCGGAGGGGCGATGAAGAAGCTCCTCCTCGCCGTGCTGGTCCTGCTGCTGTTGGTGGTGGCGTTCGGCGGCGGCTACTATCTGGCCGGCGGCGGGCTTCCGGGCGTCACTGCCCAAGCCTCCAAGGACGGTCCGGCGCCGGCAGGGGGGACCGCTGGGGCGGCCAACGGCACCGCTCCTGCCGGCGCGCCCGCGAACACCCCTGCCAACGCCTCTGCCGGAACGAAGGCCGCGGACGGGAAGGATGCCAAGGATGCGAAGGGCGCCCCTGGGGAACCCCCGCCGCCCGACATCCCGGTGAGGCCCGCGGCGGCAACGGCCAAGGGCAGCACGGTCTATGCCGTCGAGCTGGGCGCCTTCCGCTCGCCCGACAATGCGAAGGCCTTCGCCAGGGTGATGCAGGACCGCGGCCTTCCCATGTCCATCGTCGAGACGGTCGACGCCGGCGGACGGTCCTGGCTGCGCGTGCGCGCCGGCAGCTTCGCCGATCTGTGGCAAGCCGAGGCCCGCCGGCCGGAGTATGAGCGGGTGGCGGGGATCGGCGGCGTGGTGGTCGGCGAGACATTCCCCGGTGCTCCTGCCGCCGCTCCGTGACAGGCGGCCGTCCGCAACCTGCCGCGGACGTTGAATGCTCCACATTGGATGTATGCCCCAACCCCGCGGAAACGCATGGGATGCGGACTTTCGCCCATGCCGGAAATAGGCCTTCGGGACAGCGGCCCGTCCACCCCCGCGGACTACGCCAGAACGAACCAGACAGAGGGCGTGATTCCGGCGGCTTGATGCTTCAATTGCCACGATCCGGGCCGACGGGCTCTCGGAACAGGATTTCGCTCGGGATGCGATGGCGATGACGACGATTACGCTGGGGCGGGGACAGGTGGCCGGGCTGGCCATCGGCGTTGTCGTGCTCATGGTTGTCGCCGTGCTGCTGGGCGTCGGGATCGCCGTGGCGACGATGGGGCCGGCGCCGGCCACGCAGGTCGCCGCCGGCCCCGGTGCCCCATCCGGCGCCGCTCCTGCCGCCGCACCGGCTGGCGAAGGGCGGTTTGCCGGTGTCGCCGACACCGTCGGCATGAGCGCCATCTCGCGCCGGTTCGAGACCGAACAGGCGATCAAGGGCACCGCCGACCATGCCGCGGACACCGTCTCGGGCGTGGCGGAGAGTGTGCTGGACCCGGTCGCCCACGGCACGCTCGCCGCCGCCGGTCGCTTCCTTCCCTCCTGGATGGCCGCTCCGGTGGCCAAGTCGGTGAACCGCGCCTCCTTCCAGGCGCGCAGCAAGCTGTCCTACGGCGTCGAGAACAGCGTCGAGGAACGCCTCTTCAACGGGCTCGATCAGGTGACCGGGCAAGGACAAGGCCAAGGGGGGCAAGGGGCGAAGGCGGGCGATCCGGCCCCCGTGCGCAGCTTCGCGGTCGAGCTGGGCCGCTTCGCCAACCAGGCCAATGCCGAGAGCTTCGCCGACGCCGCCGGCCAGCGGGGCGTTTCCGCCGCCGTGTCCTATGCGCCCGACGGCGGGGCCACGACGCCCTACGCCGTGCGCAGCGGCCGTTTCACCACCACCGACGAGGCGACCGCCGCCGCGGACGCCATCAAGCGGTCCAGCGGCGTCGCCGGAACCGTCGTCACCCTAGCCGAGCCGGGAGGACGGTCCTGATGTCCCTTCGACGTTCCCATGCTGCCCTCGCCATCCCCTTGGCGCTTCTTCTGCTTCTCGGCGCCTGCGCCGACAAGCCGGCGGCCTGGCTGAACACCGTGTCCTTCACCGTGGCGCCCGCCGCCAACGACAGCACGCCGGTCGCCATCGACGTGGTGTCGATCCGCGACAAGGCGCTGGTCGATCAGCTCACCGCCCTCACCGCCGCCGACTGGTTCGCCAAGCGCGAGCAGTACCGGCGCGACCATCCCTCGACCCTGGACATCGCGAGCTGGGAGCTGGTGCCCGGCCAGAAGCTCGACGCCCAGCTTCCGTCGGACCGCGAAGCGGCCTGGGCGATTCTCGTCTACGCCAACTACGCCACCCCCGGACCGCACCGCCTGCGCGTGCCCGACACGCGCACGCTTTCCCTTTCCGTCGGCGACAAGGATGTCGAACTTGCTCCCTGACGTTTCCGCCATTCACCGGAGGCCGGCATGACCGAGGCACGCGACATTCCCGAGGCCATCGCCTGGCACGACGGCATGCTGCTGGCCCCGCAGCATTTCCAGCAGCAGGCCCTGCGCAACGAACGGCTGCTGACCTACCATGCCGGCCATGCCCGCCCCTTCCACTGGGGCGTCGTGCATTTCCAGGTGGACCGCGTCAATCTGGTGTCCGGTCTGGTGCGCATCCGCGAGCTGGAGGCGATCATGCCCGACGGGCTGATCGTCCATCATGGCGGCGACAGCACCGAGCCGCTGGAGGTGGACATCTCCGCCTATGCCGATCCGGTCGGCCAGACGCAGATCACCATCCATCTGGTCGTCCCGCAGGCGCTGGCGGACCGGGCGCCCGGTCCCGGCGAGATCTCGCGCTTCCTCTCGGTGGAGGGGCGCCCGGTTCCCGACCTGAACGGCGGCGAGGAGGTGGCCATCGCCCGCCTGCGCCCGCGCCTGGGACTGTTCGCCACCACCGGCCCCAACCAGAAGCCGCCGCAGAAATTCGTGTCGATGCCGGTGGCCCAGGCGACCTTCCGCAACGACGCCTTCGTGCTGACCGACTTCGTGCCGCCGACGCTGTCGGTGACCGCCAACTCGGCGCTCGGCCGCCTGGGCGGCGAGATCGTGCGGCGCGTGCGGGAGAAGGCGCTGTTCCTGGCCGAACGCTCCGGCGTCGGCACCGGCAACGCCGCCACCGAGCTGGCCGACGCCGCCCGCACGGAAATCCGCAGCCTCGTCACCGGACTGCCGCCGTTGGAGGCGCAGCTCGCCGTCGGCGTCTGCCATCCCTTCGACGTCTACCTGTCGCTGTGCACGCTGGCCGGCCACCTCTCGGCCTTCGCCAACGGCGCGGTGCCGGCCAAGCTGTCGCGCTATGACCATGACGACCCGATGTCGGCCTATGGCGAGGTGCGCGACTTCATCCTGCGCATGATCGACCGGGTCAAGGAGGGCGTCGCCCGCATCCCCTTCACCTTCGAGGCCGGGATGTTCGGTCTGGTGATGGAGGAGGCCTGGCTGAAGGGCCGCCTGGTCATCGGCGTGCGCGGCCCGGCCGCCGCGACCGTGGGCGAGGTCGCGGCCTGGATGGAGAACTGCATCGTCGCCTCCCATTCCAAGCTGGAGACGCTCTCCGGCCTGCGGGTGAAGGGTGCCGACCGCATCGCGCTCGACGACAGCGGCGAATCCGGTGTCGCCGCACCGCGCGGCGTCGTGCCGTTCGAGGTGGTGGTCGATCCCCGCTACATCGTCCCCGGCGAACGGCTGGAAATCTGGAACCCCGACAGCATCGGCAGCCGCTTCCGGCCCGCCGAGATCACGCTGTTCGTCACGGCCTGAGCTGAGGATTGGCACGATGCTTCACCGCCGGGATCTGGTCGATCACTTCCTCGCCTTCGCCCGCGAGATCCAGCAGCACCGCGCGGCGATCCGCGCCGGCCGCCCGGCTGCCGCTGCCGCCGCCGGTTCCGGGGCGGAGGCGACCGAAAGCCTGCCGGCCTTCCTGAACGAGGACGTGCTCGCCCTGTCGGCCATGCATGCGCCGGCCGGCTTCGCGGCCCGGCCGGGGATGGGCGGGGTGGGGGCCCCGCCGGCGCTGTCGCTCGAACCCGATGCGGAGATCGTCATCCGCCGCCTGCAGGACTTTCTGGAAGCCCAGGCGGCGCAGGTCGCCCGCACCGGCACCGAGCTGATGATCAGCCAGTACCGCGAGGCGCAATACGCCATGGCGGCGCTGGCCGACGACCTGTTCATCCATGACGTGGAGTGGAGCGGGCGGGAAATCTGGCGCTCCGCGCTGCTGGAACAGGCGCTGTTCCGCACCCGGCTTGCCGGCGAGCGCGTGTTCGACCGCATGGAGGCGCTGCTGGCGAGCAACGACCGCCGGCTGTCGCAGCTCGCCGCCGTGTACCTGCTGTTGCTGGGGCTGGGCTTCAAGGGCCGTTACCGCGAGCCCGGCGGCGCCGTGCAGCTGCGCAGCATCTCCGCCCGCCTTTTCGAATTCATCGCCGGACGCGAGTCCGAGCTTGCCCCCGGCCTGCTGCCGGCCGGACGCACGCTGATCCCGTCCGCGTACGCCCACACCATGACCGACGGTCAGATGCGCACGCTGGCGCGCGGCGTGCGCTGGCCGGTTGTGCTGGCCGCCCTGGCCGGGGCGTGGCTGGTGATCGGTCAGGCGATGTGGTGGGTGACGACCGCGAACCTGTCGAGTGCGGCGGACGCGGTGATGCAGGCGTCCGTCCGCGTGACGCGCTGAGCCGGGAGAGGGACCATGGATATTCTCGGCACCGTCCTGACGGGCATCGCGCAGAACCAGCTGTGGTTCTTCGCAGCGCTTCTGCTGGTCGTCCTCGTCATCATCGCCGTCATGGCGGTGATCCTGCTGCGCGCCGGCCGCCGGCCGGCCGAGCTGCCGCCCGAGGTCAAGGCCCTGCCGGCGCCCGAGAGCGCCGATCCCGCCGCGGCGCCCGGTACGCCGGGCGTGCCCGCGGCGCTGCCCATCGTCGGCGGGCGCGACCTCCGCCGGCTGTTCCGCGAGGGTCTCGCCGCCTATCGCGAAACCCTGTCGCGCAACGTCTATCTGGTGCCGTGGTACCTGCGCACCGGCGTCGTTCCCGGCGACGACGGCGGCCTGCTGACCTGCGCCGAGGAGGTGCGGCCGCCGGTCGAATCCAAGGACCGGCCCTTCGGCTTCCACTGGCGCTTCTACGACCGGGCAGTGGTGATCGACATCGATGACGCGCGGGTGGCGTGGAAGGGCGTGCTCGACCAGCTCGCCCGACACCGCGTCATGATGCCGGCCGACGGCGTGATCCTGACCATCCCGCTGGAGGAGCTTGAGGACGTCCGCCGCGCCGCGGCGCGCGGCACCGAGCTTTACGCCCGCCTGTGGGAGATTCAGCGCACGCTCGGGCTTGCGCTGCCGGTCTATGTGGTGGTCACCGGCTGCGATGCCATTCCGGGCTTCCCGCTGCTGGCCGAGGCGCTGCCTGAGCCGCTGCGCGACGGCATGCTCGGCTGGTCGTCGCCCTACGCGCTGGAGACGGTGTTTACCCCCGACGTCGTCGGCGAGGCGCTCCAGTCCGTTGCCGCCGGCATGCTGGCCCTCCAGCTCGAAGTCTTCGGCGCGGCAGCGCGGGAGGACGGGGCGCAGATCGTGGCGCTGACCGACCGGCTGACCGGGACGGAGGCGGCGCTGCGCGCCATGCTCGGCACCGCCTTCAAGCGCACCGCCTATCAGGAAACGCTCTATGTCCGCGGCCTGTATTTCGTCGGCCGGACGGCGCCTGACACGCCGGCCGTCTTCGGCCGCGACCTGCTGAACCGCAAGATCTTTCCCGAGGCGGGACTGCCCAAGCCGACCCGCGCCTTCGCCGCGACGCGAACCCTGCGCCGCCATGCCTGGCCGGTCGGCACCGCCGCCGCCTCCGCCGCCGCGATCCTGCTGCTGTGGATGGGCGTGCACCGGGTGAACACGCTGTCGGACCAGCTGGTGCCGATCCTGTCGGACATCCCGGCGAACCTCCAGCAGCTCTCCGATCAGCGCGCCGCCAATCAGGCCGGCGCGCCGCTGTCGCCGACCTATGCCGATGCTGCCGCCCGGTTCGTCCAGGGCATGGCGACCCTGCCGCAGGATCCGCCCTTCAACCCGCTGCCGGCCGCCTGGATCAGCGGCGTGCCCGACGAGGTGTCCCGCGCGCTGGCGGTCGGCTATCGCCGGCTGACGCTGGCGACCATGCGCGACGTCGCCGAGGACCGGTTGCGCCGGCTGGCCCGCGACCCGCTTCGCGTCCAGATCGGTGCCGGCGAGTTCGACCGCCTGCGCTCCTTCGCCGCCGAGGTGGGCATCGCCGAAGGACTGGCCAGGGCCTACAACACCGTCGATTCCCGCGACGCCAACATGCCGCTCGACGAGGCGCTGGAATTCTCGCTGGGCTCCGCCGGGGCGCGCGGCTTCTCCGCAAGGCTGCATGGCTGGGACGTCGACGTGCCGCCGTCGGGCGGTGCGATCCCGGCCCCTGGTCCCGGCGCGCAACGGCCGATCGACCTGTCCGCCTATCGCGGCGACGTGACGCGCCGCTTCCGCCAGTTCGCCGACGCCTACCTGCGCGAACTCGCCATGAGCGGCCTTGCGGTGGCCCGCCTGTCGGTCGCCGCCAACGAGCTGGAACTACTCGCCGGGGGAGCCCGCACCGGCGCCGATGCCGCGACCTCCTACGCCGAGGTGCTGGGAAGCCTGGACGAGGCGGCGCGCAGCCTGGACATGGAGCGCGGCGCCTGGATCGGCACCGACGGTCCGGTGCTGCCGCCCGAGTTCGACACCCTTCTCACCCGCCTGGAGAAGTCGGAGCTGTTCGGCCCCGGCTTGCGCGCCGACATCATGGAACTGGCCCAGCGCCGCTATGACGAGGCCGGGCCGGGCGGAAAGTCGCTGGACTCGGTGATCGGCCGGCTGCTGGTCCAGGGGCCGGCCGGCGCCCCGCGTCTGTCGCCCACGGCCGAAAGCCTCCGCCAGACCCTCACCGTCTGGTCGGCGCGCCGCTTCATGCGCTCCGGCGAGACGTCGGGCACCATGGCGGCTTCTGCGGCGGCTCCGACCAACCGGGCCGGCTGGGACCGTGCGGCATTGGAGACGATCCCGCCGCTGCTGGAAGATTACCTGCTGTTCGACGCCAAGGAGGTGCCGCAGGCCCCGCAGATCCTGCGCGCCTCGATGCGCGCCGCGGCGCAGCACCAGCTCCGCCGCGGTGTCGAGCAGGTTCTTGCCCGCGCCCTGTCCGGCACGCCGGCCGGCGGGACCATCGACCGTGCCGGCGGGCTGACGCAGCTGCGCGAATCCGCGCGCTCGCTGCGCCTCGCCTTCCCGGTGCTGGCCGAGACGATGCAGAGCTTCCGGCAGATCGGCCTCGCCACCCCGGCCGACGCCATCCGCGACATCGTCGCCCGGCAGGCCAATGCCGTGCTCGCCCAGGCTGACCGCATGCTGGAGGAGGACCAGCTCTACCGTCCCGATGCGCGGTCGCTGAACGCCTGGATCGACGGTCCGCTGGTGCCGGCCCAGCTGTTCGGCCAGCAGAGCCCGACGGCGCTGGCCCTCTATCTCGGCAATGCGCGGCAGGAGGTGATGGCGCTGACCCGCGAGGTCGCGGCCCCGGTGGTCGAAATCCTGGAGAAGCCCGTCATGGGCGGCGGCGCGGTCTCCGGTCTCTCGGCCAAATGGTCGCGCATCGTCGCCGAGTTCGACCGCTACGAGGGCGGCCGTCCGAACAGCACGCTGGCCGCCCTGGAGAAGTTCGTCACCACCGACGTGGCCGCCATCGACGCCACCAACTGCTGGGATAAGGCGCAGCTCGACCCGCAGGCCGGCGATTTCTTCGCCAGCCGCCTGAACGAGCTGAAGCAGTCCATCGCCGACCGCTGCCGCCTGATGGTCGACCAGCGCGTCTATATGGGCTACGCCGAGCTTGCGACCGCCTTCAACGCCTCTCTGGCCGGCCGCTTCCCGTTCGGTCCGGTCGGCGACAGCCAGGCCGACGTCGCCATGGTGCGGGCCTTCTATGACGCCTTCGACGCCCGCCAGGGCTATGTGATCGAGGGGCTGCGCCGCTCCACCCGCCTCGGCACCGCCGGCCGTGACGCCCTGCGCTTCATGGAAACGATGGCGCTGGCGAAGCCGGCGCTGACGGCCGCCACCGTCACCGACCAGTCCGGCGGACTGCTGCTCGACCCGACCTTCCGCGTCAACCGTGGCCGCGAGGCCGGCGGCACCAACATCATCGAGTGGAAGCTGTCCACCCCGGCCGGCACCATCGCCAACATCGGTGCGCGCTCGCCCTTGCGCTGGTACCCCGGCGACCGCGTCGCTGTCTCGCTGCGCTGGGCCAAGGACGGCCGGCTGGTGCCGGTCGGCGGCGTCGGCGCGTCGTCCAGCGTCGACGACGCCACGCTGACCTTCGCCTATGAGGGGCCGTGGGCGCTGTTCGCGCTGGTCCGTCAGCACACTGCCGCGCAGCGCGACCGGCCGACCAACGCCGAGACGGTCCTCCTGTTCGAAGCGCAGACCAGGCCGGTGTCGGCCGCCAGGGACGGCGAGGGCAGGGAGGTCGAGGACAAGGCCGGACGCGATGCGCCGGTCTCCCTCAGCCCGTCCCCGCGCCCCGGCACGCCGGGTCTGCCCGCCGTGCCCGAGGCGAAGCGGCCGGACACGCGGGTCTTCATGGCGCTGGGCGCCAAGCGGACAATCGTGACCGACGGCAAGCCGCCGCGCGACGAGAAGGTGGCGCTGCCCGAGCTGCCGTCGTCGGCGCCGCTGCTGGCGTCGGCCGGCGCCATGCCGCGGCCGGTCTTCCCGCCGGGTTTCGCGCCCGGCTTCCCGGCAACTCCTCCGGCGGGGCTGACGGGCTTCCCCTCGGCCGGCTTCGGCGGTCAGCCGGTCAACCCGACCGACCGCGCCTTCTTCGACCTCCAGGCGCCGCCGGGCGTGCCGCCGCTGCTGCGGCCGGCCAACCAGCGCGTCTACTGACGTGTCAACGAACGGATCCCAGTCAACGCCATGACCGACACGCAGACCGCCGAACGCCCTCTCATAGACGTCGACCGGATTCTGACGCCGATCCCGGGAGATCTCCCGGCCGGCGAGGACATCCGCTACGAGCCCGAGTTCGACGCGCTGGCCGAGGCGCGGCGCATGGACGACGACACCGACAAGGGGATCTGGCAGACCGACGATATCAAGCGGGCCGACTGGAAGGCGGTCGCAGCCGGCGCCACCGATCTGCTGGCGACCCGCTCGAAGGACCTCCAGATCGCCGTCTGGCTGGTCCAGGCGCTGGTGCAGCAGCATGGACCGTCCGCCATCGCGCCGGGCCTGTCGATGCTTGCCAGCCTTGCCGAAACATTCTGGGACGGGCTCTACCCGCGCATCGACGAGGACGGCGACATGGAGGCGCGCTTCGCGCCGCTGTCGTGGCTGGACGAACGGCTGGCCCGCGATCTGCTGGCGATGCCCATCGCGCTGCCGGAACAGGGGGCCAAATCGGGGCTCCGGTTGCAGGACTGGCAGAATGCCCAGCGCCTGCGCAAGCTGGCCGGCCGCGATGCCCGTGCCTACAAGGCCGCCATCGCCGAAGGCGAGGTGCCGGTGGAGCGCATCGTCAAGGATGTCGAGAAGACGCCGTCGGAGTTCTACGTCGCCCAGCGTGACAGCCTGAAGGCGGCCGAGGCGGCGGCGCATGCGCTGGGCGCGGTGCTGGACCGGCTCGCCGGCCGCAACGCTCCCGCCCTTTCCCGCTTCAAGCGCACGGTCGAGGAGCTGTGCCGGTTCCAGGAGGATGTCTTGCGCAAACGCGGTGTCTCGCTCGAACCGGCGGCACCTGTGGCAGCCCCCGAAGACGCCCCGGCCCCCGATGCCGCCGATGCCCCCGATGCCGCCGCCCGTCCGGCCGGCGCCGGCTGGACCGGCGGGCCGCGCAACCGGGAGGAGGCCTACGGGATGCTCCGGCAGATCGCCGACTATCTGGAAAAGGAGGAGCCGCACAGCCCGACCTCCTATCTGGTGCGCCGCGCGGCCTCCTGGGGTCAGCTCTCGTTGCCGGAACTCTATGCAGACCTGCTCGGCGACCGCGGCGAGGTCGGGCGGATGTTCTCCGTGCTGCGCCTGAAGGACGAGTGACCCCGCGATGCGCATCCTTCTCAAATATCCCGGCATTGCCGGCGATTCGCTGCTCCAGGGCTACAGCAACCTGATCTACTGCACGAAGTTCGACATGAAGACCGGCTCGAACGATGCCGGATCCCTGGAATACGGCTCTGCGGTCGAGGACGACGACTACGACGTCTACGGCATCGCGGCGATGCACGACAATTACCGCAACGTGAAGCCGCAGGCGAAGCGGCGCACCGTCGGCATCGACAGCGTCGACCTCAGCAAGCCCATCGACATGGCCTCGCCGCTGCTGCTGAAGGCGGCGTTCGCCGACCCGGTGCCTGGTGCAGAGGCCACGATCTACTTCCTGCGGCCGATGGACACGCAGGTGTCGGCCGAGCAGTCGGACATCAGCGGCGGCAAGATCAGCTTCGACAAGTTCCTGACCATCGTGCTGACCGACGTCCACGTCACCTCCTACACCGTCTCCGCCAGCGGCAGCGGCGACAACAGCGGCGACGAGACGATCTCGCTGTCCTTCACCAAACTCAACATGACGTACGTCCATTACAAGAATGGCCAGCCGCAGAACGTTCCGGCTGAAATCAAGGTGGCAAAGAAAGAATGACACACGCTCATATTGCTCCGGCGGAACTCCCGGCCGGCACCCCCGTCAGAGCCCCCCGCGGACCGGCGAAGCAGGTCGAACATCTGCTCGAACAGGCGATGTTCCAGAGCCGCTGGCTGCTGGCGCCGCTGTATCTCGGACTGGTCGGCGCGCTCGGCATGATCGGCTGGTGCTTCGCGGTCGAATTCATCCACGCCTTCCCGAAGCTGGCCGGCGGCAACGAGTCCGAGGTCATCCTGGTCGTCCTGGCGCTGGTCGACCTGACCATGGTCGGCAACCTCGTGCTGATGGTCATCTTCAGCGGCTACGAGAACTTCGTCTCCAAGATCGACGTGGCCGGCCATTCCGACCGTCCGGAATGGATGGGGAAGCTCGATTTCAGCGCCCTGAAGGTGAAGCTGATCGCCTCCATCGTGGCGATCTCGTCGATCCAGGTGCTGAAGACCTTCATGCATGTCGGGACGGTGTCCGACCGCGACCTGATGTGGCTGGTGGCGATCCACTGCACCTTCGTGGTGTCGGGCGTGCTGCTGGCATTCATGGATTACATGGTCAAGAAGGGTCACGCGCTCGACCACTAACCGGGTTGGATAAGGGGGGCTTGAGATGTTTAGGAACCTGCTGGCGCTCGCGCTTCTGCTGTTCACGGGTCTGTTCGCCATGCTGGCGGACGAAGCGCGTGCCGAGCCGCAGAAGGTGGTCGTGGGAAGCTACATCAACCAGATCACCGGGCTGAACCTGAAGGACAAGCAGGTGACCGTTGATTTCTATGTCTGGTTCCGCTGGGATGCGGACGACATCAATCCGCTCGACTCCTTCGAGGTGATGAACGGCACCATCAGCTCGAAGGAGCCGACACCGCTGCGCAAGGTCAACGGCCAGAATTACGTCTCGGCCCGCGTGCATGCCGTGCTCAACCAGGCGTGGGACATCAGCCGTTTCCCGCTGGACAAGCAATCGATCCGCATCGAGATCGAGGACAACGACCGCACCGTCGAAAATCTGGTCTATGTCGCCGACACCGAGAACACCGAGGTCAATCCCGACATCGACATTGCCGGGTACAATGTGACGAAAACCTCGGCCGGCATCATGGAGAAGACCTACCGCACCAACTACGGCGACATTTCCCTGCCGAAGGCGCACGAGTCGCGCTTCTCGCGCTTCGTGCAGGAGGTGCAGATCGACAGGCCGAACACGATCTATTATTTCAAGACCTTCTCGACCATCTTCATCTCGTGCCTGGTCGCCTTCCTGGCCTTCCTGGTCAAGCCGGTCGATCTCGATCCGCGCTTCGGTCTCGGCATCGGCGCGCTGTTCGCGGTGGTGGCCAGCTACTTCATCGTCGCCGGCGAACTTCCGCACAGCACGGGCTTCACGCTGTCCGACAAGATCAACATGGCGTCGATGGGGCTGATCTTCCTCAGCCTGTTGCAGAGTTCGGTGTCGCTGATGATTTACGAGCGGGATACGGCGAAGGCCGTCAGGCTCGACCGCCTCTCGGTCATCGTCTTCCCGATCGCTTACGTGCTTCTCTGCGCCTGGATCACGGTGGGCTAAGGCCCCCGCCGCTCAGGGCGGGCGGCGGACGGGGAGGCCGCAATGCGGCGGACCTCCCTCCATCGACGCCGCCAGTAGTAAACGTCTCCAGTATCAACGCCGCCAGAACATCAGTCCCTTGCGCTTCTTGGGCGGTTCGGGCTCGGGCTCCGGCTCCGGCTCCGGTTCCTTTGCCTCGGGCTCATCGTCGAAGGAAAAGGCGTCGGCACTGACCGTCGGGGTGTCGTCGGCTTCGTCTTCGTCACCGAAAGCCTTGAACGGGTCCTCGTCCTCGGCCGTCTCAGCCTCAGCCGCCCCGTCCTCCGGCTCGTCCGTGGCTCCGGCCGTGCTTTGCTCCGTTTCGGACGAATCCTCCTCGGTGTCGAAGGCAGCGAACGGATCGTCGGAACCGAAGGGATCCTCTTCGCCTAGCTCCTTTTCCGTCTCGTCCTCGTCGAAGCTGAAGGGATCCTTGCCGCTGCTGGAACCGAACGGATCCTCCGCAGCTGTTTCAGCATCGTCATCGTCGCCGAAGCTGAAGGGATCGGAGCTGCCCCCCTCTTCGTCGTCATCGCCGAAGCTGAACGGGTTGTCGTCCGACGCGGCCTCGTCGTCATCGCTGGCCGACGACCCGCCGGAAGCCCGCATTTCCTCTTTGAATTGCTCCAGCTCGGCGCGGAAGCGCTCCTCCGCCTCGGACCAGCGCGCACGTTCGACTTCGAGCGCCTCCAGCAACTCCTCTTCGCGGGCACGCGCCTTTGCGCGCTCCTCGTCGAGGGCGCGGATCAGTTCGTCCTGGCGGTCGATCATCGTCTCGTGACGCTCGTCGAGCGTGGCGATGACCTCGCGGACATACTGCTCGAACGCCTGGAACTGAAGGGCGAGGACATCCCGGTCGCCGTCCGCGGCGGCGGCGGCGGCCCGGGCCGCGGCGGCCTTGGCGGCCTTCCCCTTGGGGGCCGGTGCGGGCGTTTCCGCCGGGGTGGATGTCGATTTTGAAACAGAGGCGACCCTGGCCGCCTGCTGCGCCGGGCCATCGCCGAGCCAGCGCGCCACCAGGATGTAGGAGACCTGCAACTCCTCGGATATCCGCCGATAGCTCCAGCCCTGCGCCCGCAGGCGCTCGGCCATCTTCTGGCGGTCCATCTCTTCGCGCGAGGTCGGGGCCTGGTCGGGGAGCTTGCGGCCGAGATCGCCGGCCTGATCGGCCGAGGACAGCACGATCAACTCCTTGAATTTCCGATCGCTCATTCAGCCCCCGCGGCCACGCGCTTCAAGATTGTCCGGCCTTTCCGAGTGTCGCGGGTTTGCATCGCGGTTGTCGATGCCCAAACAGTCCTCATTGGTGCGGTCTGCGGACCGCCGAAGGGTCCGCTTCAGCCCGTCAATTGAACGGAGGCGGATTGATGGACTGGATGTGCTCGATGTAGCGGGACATGGCGGCGATGCCCTCTTCGGTCAGTTCGACGAAGACCCGCCGGCCGTCCTGATCGTCCGCCACCCGGCGGATCAGGCCGCAGCCCTTGAGGTTGGAGATGCGGCGCAAGGCGGTCGTCTGCGCAACGCCAGAGGCCATGCACAGCGAGGATACCGAGATCCGCTTGCCCAGCAGGTGGTTGGTCATCAGATCCAGCAGCATGGCCCAGCAGGGATCCTCGAACAGATCCTTCGGGAAGAACTTGTCGCGGGACGCCTGCCACTGCTGGAGCGCACGAAGCGCACGCAACCGCTCATGGTCCGATTCGGGGCGGATCGGAACGGGCTTCTTCGCCTTGGTCATGGGGACGACGCTGATCGCCGGCGCGGATGGCGCCGCCGTTCCGGCGAAGGCGTGCGGGGGCGCCGAATTATGCCGCTCGCGCAGTGCCTTCACGGCGGCGATCATCGCCATTCCGTGCCGGTAGGCTTCGTCGAGCGCGGCGTCGTGGGGCGGGGCTTCGCGCGTGGTCCGGCTCATGGACAGCGCCCGCACCAGGGCACCGTGCAGCCGGCCGAAATCCTCCGGATCGTCCACGAAGTCGGCCACCTTGAGGTGCATCGCCCGCACCACGTCACCGACCTGGGCGCCGGACGCCAGGATGATGAACTGGACGGAACGGCCGCCGACGGAGGACTGCATGCGCTCGACCAGCGCCAGCCCGTCGAAATGCGGCATCGCCATCTGGACGACGACGACACCGATGGAGGCGTCGGCCTCCAGCGTGTCGAGCGCCTGGACGATGTCGCTCGTCACCTGGATGCGGTGGCCGTTGCGCAGGAAACTCTCACGCACGCGGTCGGCCGCGGGGAGGCTGTGACCGACGATCAATATGGAAGGACCCGGCGCAACAAGCTCCGTGCTGGTCTCCACCGGTCGGATCGGCCACGTCAACGGTCGCTCGATTTCGATCCGCATCATCCTACCCTCTGGGTTGCGATGTAGCTATGCCCATAGTAGGTACCACAACGGGCGGCGGCATGAAAAGAAGTGATGTAGCACGAATGGGCATAAACTTCCGCGATCTGCCAAGCTTGCAGAAACAATGCTGTGACACGACTCGCGCTTATTCGGGTGGTTGATGCAATTACCCCGTAATTGTTATGTTACAGCTTAGAAATATTAGATTGTTCTTGAAGGAAGCGAAGCTATCGCTCAGATTGTGGTAATATTACTTAAGTCGTAAGCGCACGAAATGGATGCCTGCTCCAACCTGTGCACGCCGGACGCGTCCACTCTGGACCCGTCTCGTCCTCCGGGTCGGTGAATTTGCGTTAAGGTCGGCTGAACCCGAGTTCCAGGCCCGGCAGCAAAGCCGAGCAGACAATTCTGCGATCAGCCAAGCGACCGACCGACAATGCGATTGACCCTGTCGACCAAGATCATGCTCCTGCTTCAGGTGGCGCTCTGCTTCGCGCTCGCCTCCACCGCGGTGCTCTCGTATCTCAAAATGGAGCGCATGGTGGAGGAGACGGTGGCTTCGCGCTTCCGGGTCGTTGCCCATGGGTTGTCGAGCGAGGTCGAGGGCGCGGTGGGGCTCGGCGTGGCGCTGAACGCGTTGCGCAACCTCGACGAGATGATCCAGCGCGCCCTGGTGCGTGACCTCCAGATCACCGGGCTGATGCTGTTCAACGACCGTGGCGAGGTACTGGGCGCCGCTGGCGGCAGTGCGGTCCGGGGCACGCTGCCCGACAGCTGGCTCGCGGCCTTCCACCGCGACGGCAAGACCGACCGGGGGGCGAAGATCGTCGACGGCGGCTCGCAGGTGCTTCTGCTCAGCATCGGCAACGCCTATGGCGGCGTGGCCGGCGGCGTTGCGCTGACCTATTCCCTGGACGCCTTGCGCGCGGGCATTCGCGGCACGATTCCCGAACTGGCGATCTCCGGCGCGATCAACCTCGCCACCTGCTACGTCATCAGCCTGATCGTCGTCTGGCTGGTGATGCGGCGCCTTCAGCGGTCCCTGCGGGAGGCGGCGGTCATCGTCGAGGCCGCGACCGACGGCGGGCGGCCGGTGGTTCCGCCGGAGATCGCGGCGTTCGCTCCGGGACTCGCCGGTTTCGTGGACCGCGTGTCCGCGCGACGCCGGCAAGGCATGGACGAGCGCAAGGCGGCGCCGGTGGAGGTCGCGTGATGGAACTCACCTTCATCAAGCGGCTGAACTGGCTGCTCACCGGCCTCGTGTCGGTTCTCATGCTGATCAGCCTCGTCGTCCAGACCTCCCATTTCAACACGCTCTTCCGTCCCCAGGCGGAGCCGGAACTGGCGCGCAAGGCGGAGGTCGTCGGCAGCTACATCGTCGCGCAGATCGACCGGGCGGTGTCGCTGGGCTTCGAGGTCGACAAGCTCAACGGGGTCGACGAAATCCTCGCCGACGCCCTCGCGGTCAATCCGGACGTCAACTACATCGCGCTGATGGTCGGCGACCGGATCGCCGCGTTCGCCGGCGCCCCGGATGCGCGTGCCGGCGACGTGCTGGCGGCGCGCGACGCCGACGGCGCGGTGGCCGGGCGTTACATCGATGCCGCCTTGACCGTCGGCGGCGGTGTGCCGGCGCTGCTGCATGTCGGCGTCCCGGCCGGGTCGGTCGAAGCGGCGCTCAACGACATCGTCTTCGATCTCGGGTCGGTGCTGATCGTCGCCATCCTTCTGAACATCGAAATCCTGCTGCTGGTGGTCGGCAGTTCGGTGACGGCACCGCTTCAGCGGGTGGGCGACGTTCTCAAGGAGGGTGCCGAGGGCAGGCTGACCCTGCGGACCGGGCTGCGCGGGCGCGACGAGGTGGGGCATCTCGGCCGCGCCATCGACCGCGCGCTCGACGTCATGCGCGGTACCGGCGGAGCCGCCCCGCAGCAGCAGGGGGCAAAGGCGGCCGAGGCACCCGCCGCCGGCGACCGCATCGTGACGATGCAGAGGATCAGCGAGCTGCGTTTCGCCATCTTCGTCTTCGCCCTGGCGGAGGAGCTGACCCGCACCTTCCTGTCCGTCTATATCAAGGATCTCTTCGAGCCGGTGCCCGGCCTGAGCAAGGAGCTGGTGATCGGCGCGCCCATCGCGCTGTTCATGCTGCTCTGGGCCGTTGCCCAGCCGATTGCCGGCAACGTGTCGGAGCGCCGGGGCCGCCGCACCGTTTTCCTTGCCGGCGCGGTGTTCTCGGCGCTTGGTCTGCTGGGCTCCGGGCTGGCGACGGATCTCATCCAGCTCATCGTCGCCCGCTGCCTGACCGCGGTCGGCTACGCCAGCGTCTTCATCGCCGCGCAGGGCTTCGTCATCGATGCCACCGACCCGCGCCGGCGCGCCGGCGCCATCGCGCTCTATGCCGGCGGCATCCTGACGGCCGGCGTCTGCGGCCCGGCCATCGGCGGCGTCGTCGCCGACCAGATCGGCTTCCGCATGACCTTCATCGTCTCGTCGGCGCTGGCCCTGGCGGCGGCCTTGATGGCGTGGCACCTGCTGCCCAGGCATGTCGACAGCGGCAAGGCCAAGACCCGTGGGCTGAGGCTGCGCGACGTCGGCGTTTGCCTGACCAATCCGCGCTTCGTGGCGGTGACCCTGTTCAGCGCCGTGCCGGCGAAGTTCGGCTTGACCGCCCTGCTGTTCTTCCTGCTGCCGCTGGCGCTGGACGACAGCGGCGTCAGCCAGTCGTGGATCGGCCGCGTGCTTCTTCTCTATTGGCTGATGATGATCGTGGCGTCGCCGCTGGTGGCGCACCTGTCCGACCGTTCGGGGCGGAGAACCCCGTTCCTGGCGATCGGCGGTGTGATCGCCGCGGGGGCCGCCTATGTGCTGGCGAATTCCGGGACGCTGCCGATGACCATCACCGGCGTCGCCCTGCTCGGCCTTGCCCATGCGCTGGTCAACACCCCGCAGATGGCGCTTCTGGCGGAATCCTGCGTGCGTGAGCGTTCGACGCTCGGCGAGACCACGGTGATCGGCATGTTCCGGCTGATCGAGCGCATGGGGTCGGTGGTCGCGCCGTTCCTGGCCGGCCTGTTCCTCGCCTATTACGGCTACCACGGCGCCATGAAGGGCATCGGCATCGTGCTGGCCGCCTGTGTCGCCGCCCAGCTTCTCCTGCTGGCCGCCACCGGCGGTCGGCCCTCCGCTGACCTCCCCCAGAAGGACCCGGCATGACCTCCGTGACCCGACGCTCGCTGCTCCTCGGCTCCGCCGGCGCGCTCCTGGCATCCGGCCCGGCCGCAGCCGCCGCAACGGGAAGCTTGGCGGGAGCCCCGACGCCCAATCCGGCCACGGCCGGGCGCGGCAACCGGCCGGCCAACATCATCGTGCTGACGCCGCGGAAGGATGTCGGCGACGTGCTCGGGTTCCGCGATCTGCTCGAATCCATGGGCATGCAGGCGAAGATCGACGTGCGCGAGGTGCAGCAGGCATCCGCGGTGGCCGGCATGCTGCCGGACATCCGCGCCGCCCGCCCCGACCTCGTGCTCACCGTCTTCACGCCGCTGACGCTGGCGACCGTCGGCCGCTACGACGATCCCGATCCGTCGAAGTTCCTGACGGATGTGCCGGTGGTCTTCACCTCCGTCACCGACCCGGTCGCCTCGCGCATCGTCCGCTCGCTGGAGCAGCCGGGGCGGGCGGTTACCGGCACCCGGCACATCGCTCCGGTGGCGGTCCAGCTGAAGACGATGCTGGCCTACCGGCGCTGGAAGAAGATCGCGGCGGTCTACAACCCCGCCGAAGAGAATATGGTCGTCGCCGTCCGCGACCTGAAGGAGGAAGCGGCCCGCCAGGGGGTGGAGATCATCGACGCCGCGGTTCCCCGCGATGGAGCCGGCAAGCCGAATCCCGACGCCATTCCCGACCTGATCCGGGACGTGGCGCGGGCCGGGGCCGAGCTGGTCTACATCGGCCCGGACACGCTGGTGGCGTCGAACAACAGCCAGGCGGTGGCCGATGCCGCGCTGGCCAACAATGTCGCCACCTTCTGTTCCACCGAACTGCCGATCCGCCGCTCCGGCCTGCTGATGGGCTTGGTGAGCCCGGCGGTCAACGTCGGCCGGTTCGCCGGGCTGAAGGCCTACGACATCCTGAACGGAGCCAAGCCGGCTGCCGCGATACCGGTGGAAACGCTGAACCGCTTCTCCCTGCTGCTGCGCATCAACACCGCCAAGCGCCTCGACCTTTATCCGCCGATGCGCCTGCTCAACATCGCCGAAATCGTCAAGGATGCCTGACATGCCGGTCGTGTCCTCTCCGTTACAGAGCCTCCATCAGGGCATTCTGAGCCTGTGCAACGGACAGCCTTCCGGCATTCCCTACCGCGTGCGTTTCCTCGACGCCGACGATCTTCCGGCGCTGGAGGAGTTCCGCGCCTTCATCTTCGGCAGCCTTCCGGACATCGACGCCTATTTCCCGGAAACCCCGGAATTCTCCGGCCTGCATATGGCCGAGCGCGGCGTCACGCTCGGCCTGGAGACGCACGGCGTGCCGGGCGGCGACCGCCTCATCGGCTGCGCCGTTCTCGGCCTGCCGCAACCGGGGATGCCGGCCTTCGCCGACGACCTGCCGGGCGGGGCCCCCGATGTGACGGCCACCGCCCACATGTCGAGCTGCATGGTGCATACCGACTTCCGGGGCAACGGGCTCCAGCGCCTTCTGGTGACCATGCGCACGCTGTACGCCCTGGGAGCCGGCCGGCCGCACCTGCTGAGCCGGGTGGCGCTGTCCAACCCGGTCAGCCTCTCCAACATGCTGGCTTCCGGCTTCACCGCCCGTCGCATCCTGGTGATGCACAGCGGCCGGCTGCGCTACCTGCTGCATCGCGACATGCAGGCACCGCCGCCGGCCTTCGAACCCGGAACCGACCGCGCCCTGCGCGTCGCCGACCATGCGGCGCAGAACGCCGCCTTCGAGGCGGGGCTTGTCGGGCGCACCGTCACCTTCTGCGGCGACGAGCCCTTCATGATCTACGCCCGCCCGGCTGCCACCGCCCAGGCTGCCACCGACTGCCGTGCGGCCGCTCCTGCCGAACTGGAGGCCATCCCATGAAGACAGCGATCGTCGTCGATCCCTACTCGACCGGACATCTGCTCGCTCCGCGGCTGCGCGCGCGCGGCTACCGCACGATCGCGGTGCAGAGCCGTCCCGACCTCGCGCCCTCGCTGCTTCTCAGCTACGTTCCCGGCGACTTCGACGAGCTGGTCCTGTTCGACGGCGACCTTCCGGCCCTGGCCGGGCGGATGCGCGCGCACAGCCCCTCCTTCGTGCTGCCCGGCAACGAGTCCGCGGTGGAGCTGGCCGACGCGCTTGGTGCTGCGCTGGGCACGCCGGGCAACACGCCCAAGCTGACGGCGGCGCGTCGCAACAAGTACATGATGATCGAGCGTCTGGGCGCCGCCGGCCTGCTGACGGCCCGGCAGACCATGGTGGAGTCGGGGGCGGAAGCGGTGGAATGGGCGGCTGGCGCCGGCTGGCCGGTGGTCGCCAAGCCGCTCGACAGCGCCTCCACCGACCATGTCTATTTCTGCGACGGCGCTCCGGCGCTGCGCGAGGCCGTGGACTCCATCCTCTCCAGCCGCAATTTCTGCGGCACGCCGAACCGGCGGGCGCTGGTGCAGACCTATCTCGACGGCGACGAGTATGTGGTCAACACGGTGAGCCGCAATGGCCGCCACTATGTCTGCGACGTGCTGCAATCGGCCAAGCGCACGCTGAACGGCTCGCCCTTCGTTTACGACTATTACCGCCTGCTGCCGCCGGACGACGAGCGCTCCGTCCAGCTGATGTCCTACATCCGGCGCACGCTCGACGCGCTGGAGATCACCGACGGCGCCGCCCATGCCGAAGTGCGGCTGACCTCCCGCGGGCCGGCGCTGGTGGAGATCGCCGCCCGGGCCATGGGCCCGGCAGGTTCGACAACGGCGATAAGTCACGGCACCGGCCACGATCAGGTGGATCTGCTGGTCGAGGCCTTCGACAGCGGGGTCTGCCCCGGTGGTGCCGATGGGCATTACCGCTTCCTGGCCGACGCCATGGTGCTCTACCTGCCGGTGCTGGTCTCCGGCCGGGTCGAGGCGCTTCCCGACCTCGGCGTGCTGGACCGGTTCGCGAGCGTCCGCGGCTACGGCATCGTGCCGCGCATCGGCGCCCGGATCGTCCCGACGCTCGACCTGACGCAGGTGCTGGCGAAAATCTACCTCTCCCACACCGACCGGGCCGTGTTCGAACGCGATTGGGCGGCGATCCGTGACATGGAAGAGAGCCTGCAACCGTTGGTAACCCCCTGAAGCAACCGACCCGGTGAGGAGGAATAGATGGCACACACTCCGTACGATCAGCAGTGGGACAAGGCCAAGAAGGAGTTCGAGGCTCTCACCGGCAAGCATAAGCCGAAGGAGAGCAAGGGCATTTTCAATGCCTTCGGCAGCCACACCGGCCTGTCCGGTTCGCTGAAGAAGTGCGAGAAGGCGCTCACCGCCTGCGACACCGTCAACTCGACCGACGTCAAGGAAGGCAAGAAGGTCGTTGCCGCGTTCCTGGCCGCGTCGAAGGATTTTTCCAAGGCCAAGAAGGGCTATCTTGAAGTCCTTCAAAAGGAAATCTACGCCGAGTTCGACAAGCGTACGGAAAAGGATTTCAAGACGAACTACGAGAAGGCGTTGAAGTTCCTGGTCAAGGAGCTTGCGGCGCTGGAAGCCACCATCGAGTCCGCGGTGGGGATGTATACCCAGAAGTTCAACGAGGCGGAGAAGGATCTGTCCGTCGAGCAGAAGATGCTCAAGAACTGGGAAAAGAACATCAACGGTGCGCTGGCCCGCGCAGCTGCCGGCGTTGCCAAGGTCAAGGCCAAGCCGACGGCGGAAACCTACAACGAGCTGTTCCCGACGCTGGCCCGCGACATCACCATGCAGCTGGTGTTCGCGCGCAAGATCGAAGGCCTGCTGGCCGATCCCGACTTCTTCAAGAAGAAGCTGGATCCCTGGGCGAACCAGAGCAACGCCAACGAGCCGGTCAAGGTGCCGGCGGATGCCACGCCGAAGGTGATCCTCGACCACATGAAGGAGTTTTCGGCGGCCTGCAAAGGCGTCGTCCAGCTCGTCAATTCGCGTACGAGCGCCTGATCGGCCGGCTGATTGCGCAGGGCGGGCAAGGATGCCCGCCCGGTCCGACGGATGCCGGTCGCCGGACGGAAATACCGTGTGGGACGGAAAGGCGACCGTCGTGGAACGGCAGCCGCGGCTCATAGACTGGCGAAGATTTAACGGGCAACAATCGTAAAATATAAGGGCAAGCGATGCCAAAGAAATATCTGGAGTCCTGGAAGAAGGCCAAAGCCAAATTCGAGGCCGATACCGGCAAGAAAAAGCCCGATCCGAAGAGCCGCTTCGGGAAGATTTTCTCCAAAATCAGTTCCACTGGGTTTGAGAAGTCGTTGAAGGCGTACGATGCGGCCAAGACCGTCAAGGAGGCGGAGAAGTACGCCCGCGCCTTCCAGTCTGCCGCATCGGACTACATCCCGACGCTGGACGCTGCCGGCAAGGCGGCGCGGCAGGATGGGGACGGCGTGTATGCCGACGCCTGCGCCGCGATGGTCGCATCGCTCAACAAGATCACCGCCAACGTCTTCATGGATCTGGAACGGTTTGGGAGCTGGCCGGACAAGCTCGACAACTTCTTCAAATCGCCATACTGGTACAAGCTCCTGCTGAAGCAGGCAAAAAAGGAATACTCGACCGAGAATCTGGAAATTTTCGGGCTGATCCTGAACAAGAAGGTGAACTCGGAGGCCAACGCCCAGAAGGCCTATGAACTCTATATCCGGGTGGGTTCGGCCAAAGAAGTCAACATGTCCTCATCGACCCGGAAGCTCTGCGACAAATGTGCGCAGGACGGCAAATGGAAGTCGATCCCCTGGGACAAGGTCGAGATGGAAGTCGCTGTGAATCTGGCCGATACAGTCGCGAGGCTTGGCGCGGCAGTGGCCGACGGGACGGCGTAGCGCCGCCGGCACCGGTCGCATCGGTCTCCCGCCATAGCCCGCCCGCTGGATATTGGAGGTGCGGATCGCCGCATTGAGCGGCATACTCGTCGTTGGGTGTCACCTGTCCCGGAAGTAGGCATTCGGAAGCGTCAGGGTCCGGATGCCGCATCTGTGCGTTCCATCTCCGGGAATGACACCGAGGCGAGTGCCATGATGAAGGATCCGAAGCAGATCGCGCGCGTTTGCCTCCAGGCGGCACGCGTCGACTTGGAAGCACACGCTGCCTGTGGGCTGATCACCGCGGACGACGAGTTCGGCCTGCGCTACAAGATCGCCGTTCAGGCCTGCGATGTGAACGGCGACGACTGCCAGTTCCCCTCCTGCGGCTGCCCCTGGCCGGACTGTTCCCGGCAAGCCCGGAAGCAGTGATCCGCAGTCGGGCTGAGAACGCCGGCACCGTCGTCGCCGGCCGTTTGACCGGCGACGACGGTTAGCTTCACTTCGTTTTCTGCCGGAGCGGCGTGACCCGCCTCACACCGTCAGGAACAACGCCGAGGTCCACACCCGCGACTGGTCGCGCTGGCGTCCGGTGAGGAACAGCGGGTGCTCGCGGCCTGCCGCCAGATCCAGTCCGGCCAGCGGGATGCGGCCGGCGAGGTCGCGGGGCAGCGGCGCCTCGGTGACACGCTCAACCGTCACCTCCAGTTCCGTGCCGGGCAGCAGGCGGCTGACGGCCCCGGTCGGCGAGCGGGCTGCATCCAGCAGCGCGTCGCCGTCGATCTCCAGCACGGCCTCCGGCGCATGTGGGTTGGGCGGCGGGGTCAGCGGGTTGCCGACCTTCACATAGGTGCCGATGTCGAGCTGCACCCGGATGCGCGTGCCGGCCAGCCGCGACAGCGTCAGTTCCACCCCGTCGGTATCGCCGTGGGTCACCGTGCGCAGGGCAACGGTGGTGGCATCCTGCCGCCAGCAGCCCTGCTCGGGATGGTCGAAGCCGAAGGGCTCGACCCGCTGCACCGCCGCACCGGTGACGGTGATGCCGCCGCTCCAATAGGCGCCGCGGTAGCGGTCCTTGATGCGGGCGCCGCCCAGCCGCAGCCGGATCCGCCGCTCCGAGAAACCCAGTTCGCGGTGCAGGTCGCGCTCCCACAGCAGAGTCTCGCCGTCGTAAAGCCGCAGGCTCTCCCAGCCGCGGTCCCCGAGCAATCGGTAGTCGAGCGCATCCGCCGCCGAAGCCTGCACCACCTCGCCCATCCAGCGGTCGCCCAGCCGCAGGCCGGCGAAGCTGCGCTCGCCAGTGGTGGCGAAGGTGCGGCGCGCGCGCAGCGCCCGGCCGATGGTGGCGCGGTCGAGCCGGTCGGCCAGCACGCCGGTCAGCCCGCCGCGCGCGCCGAACACCGCGGTCGCCGGTGCGCCGCCGCCGCAGCGGCCCTGGTGCTCGTCACTGCTGGCCGAGGCGCCCAGCCGGTAGCCGCGGGCCAGCGCCTCGGCATAGACCCAGTGGAACTGGCCCCAGGCGGAGCCGATCTCGATCAGGCGCTCCAGCTCGGGATGGTGCCAGTCGAGATTGCAGCGCCGGCCGCCGACATGCGGGATCAGCAGATGGCCTTCCGGGTCGTCCTGATAGGCGGCATAGAGGTCGTCGAGCGGCCAGGCGCCGGGGCGCAGCTTGCCGCGCGTGGACTCGTTCCATTCGAAGGAGCGGACCGGCTGCCCCCGGCTGTCGATGGGGAATTGCGGCACGCCGTCGCGCAGGAACACCACATTGTGGTCGCCGCCAGCCGCCGAGTTGCCGCACCATTCGGTTCCGGGATAGCAGACGAAGCGGCCGGCCTCGTTGAAGCCGTCGATCAGCCCGACCGCCTCGCTCCAGGCCTTTTCGGTGACGTTGAAGTCGTTGGCGGTGTAGCCCAGCACGTCCAGCCCGGCGATGTCGCGGCCGTAGGACAGGTTGTAGGCGGTGTCGTTGGTGCCGACCGTGTCGTTGGAATGGACATGCAGGTCGGCATAGTAGGCGCGCGGCGCATTCTCCTCGACGGTGACGAAGGCTTCGGCCGGGACCAGCCCGTCGGCGGTGGCGGCGATGCGCCAGTCGCCTTCGGTCAGCGTGGCTTCCTGGCGATGGACCAGCCAGCCGTAGGCGTCCGTGTTGGGAGACAGCGTCAGGTTCTGCGTGGTCTCACCCTGCGGTCCCGTCAGGGTCAGGGCGGCATCGATGGTGCCGCCGGTGCAGCAATTGCCCCAGACATCCTCGGCACGCAGCAGCAGGCCGGCCGGACCGGGTGCCGTCAGGCGCGACGCCACCAGACGCAGGGCGGCAGGATCGCCGGGGACGATGTCGATCACGCAGTCGCCCGGCACCTCGGCATATTTCTGGCTGCCGAGCGGGTCGATGAAGACGCGGAAGCGGAATCCCTGCTCGACGAAGCTCTGCACCCGCGTGCCCGGCCCGCCGCGCCGCCGGTCGCCCAGCCGGATGACGATGCGGTCGCCGGGGTTGAGATAGCCGTCGATCACGTCGATGACGATGGCCTTCTGATAGGGACGCTCATGGCCCTTCTGGTCGAAGCGCACCTTCAGCGCCTGGATCGTCGCCGGGCTCTGCCCCGGCACCAGCGGCCCGGCCTCATACTCCGCCGAGACATAGTTGGCGGCCTGCGGGTCGCTGGTCTGGAACAGCGCCCAGTCCGAATAGAACTTCATCGCCAGCTTGATGCCGGCGCCGTCGGCGAGGCCCGACGCCCCGACCTCGTAGACCAGTTGCAGTTCGGTCCATTCGCCGGCGACCAGCCGGCGGTGCGAACAGCTGGTCGACCCCAGGAAGGGGCGGTCCTTGTTGCGCTCGTACAGCCCGACGGGGGCGATGTGGCGGACAGGCGGCTGGGCTTCGGACATGGCGGCGTTTCCTCCGGTTTTGCGGGTTATCGGGTCAGGCGAGGTGCCAGTGGCGGTAGCGCCGCTCGATGCGGCGGAAGACGAGGCTTTCGGTGATCCAGGCGGTCATGCCGATGACGGCGACGCCCAGCAGAACCTGGGTGGCGTTGCCGATCTGGCCGCCCATCGCCACCATCCAGCCGATCCCCTGCGAGGCGCCCAGCATCTCGGCCGCCACCAGCGCCCGCCACGCCTGGCTGAAGCCGATGCGCAGCGCCGCGGTCAGGAAGGGCAGCGAGGCCGGCAGATAGACATGGCGGATCAGCTGCCAGCGGCGGGCGCCCAGCACGCGGGCGGCGCGCAGGTTGCCGTTGCGGATGGCGAGGAAGCCCTCCTGCACCGTCACCGCCATGGGGAACAGGGCGGCGACCACGATCACCATGGTGATGGCGACATAGCCCAACCCGAAGAAGATCATCGACAGCGGCGCCCAGGCGATGGGCGGGATCGCCATGAACAGGCCGGTCAGCGGTGCGGAAAAGGCACGGAAGCCCGGCGACAGCGCGCCCGCCAGCCCCAGCGCCAGCGCGCCCAGCACGGCGACGGCGAAGCCGCCGGCCTCGCGCAGCAGGCTGGCGCCGACATGGGCGGCGAGCTGGCCGCTGTCGAGCCAGCGCACCGCCTCCGCCGCCACAGCCCAGGGCTGCGGCAGGACATAGGGAGGCAGGTTCCAGGCGGCCGCACTCCAGACCAGCAGCAGCGCCGGGAAGGCCGCCCAGCCATAGAGCCGGGTCCGCATCAGCGGCCCGCCCGGCGGAGGTAGGAGCCGTCGACGATGTCCGCCGCCTTCATCGGCGCCGGAATGAAGCCGAGCGCCAGCGACGTGTCCATCAGCCGCTGGATGAAGGCGAGGTCGCTGTCCTCCAGCCGGTCCGACCAGCCAAGCCGCTTGCGCGCCTCGGCGGCGACAGCGGCAGGGGCGATCTCTGTGCCGTCGGCGCGCTTCACCGGTTCCAGCTTGAACGCCTCGGCGATCAGGGCGTCGCCTTCGGCCGGGTGGTCGGACAGCCAGGCGATTGCCTTCGCATGGGCGCGCAGCAGCTTCACCACATCGTCCGGCCTATCCGCCAGCGTCTTCTTCGGCGCCATCACCACGTACCAGGGATAGCCGGGCAGCGCCTGGTTGACATCGAACAGCACATGGGCGCTCCCCCGCAGCACCTGCTGGCTGATGAAGGGTTCCCAGGTGAAGGCGGCATCCACAGTGCCGCTGTCCAGCGCGGCATTCATGTTGCCGACCGGCATGGAGACCACCGACAGGTCGCGGTCGGGATCGAGGCCGGCGGCCTCCTTCAGCACGACACCGCGCAGCAGCACGTCCATCCCGCTGCCGCGCGCCACCCCGGCCACTTTGCGGCCGCGCAGGTCGGACAGCGTGGCGATGGCCGGATTGTTGGCGATCACCGCCGCCTGCCCGTAATTCACCTTGGCCAGGATGCGGCTGTCCAGCCCGCGCGCCGCCCACTGGTAGACCGGCGGCGCGCCGATATAGGCGACGTCCAGCTCACCGGCGGCCAGCGCCTGCTGGATGACCGGCCCGTCGCCGAAGGGCTTGGCGTCCACCGTCAGCCCCTCTTCGGCATAGAAGCCCTTGCGGTCGGCGACCAGCGCCGGGGCGTTGGCCATGGCGAAGACCCAGCCGACCCGGAGCGGGCGGCTGTCGCCCGTGGTGGCCGCCCCGGCCGGGGCGATGCCGGCGAGCAGGACGATGGAGCCGTACAGGGCGGCGGACAGGGCCGCGGCGAACATCCGGTTCATGCGCGAAATCCTCTTGGTCTGGGCTGATTCGCAGGGCGGCTCAGGCCGCGGCGACGATGGCGGAAATCCGCTCCAGCAGCGTGTCGGTCAGGGCGGTGAAGCGCTCCAGCCGCCGGGTCTCGCGCAGGCGGCGCGGGCGGGGCAGGTCGATGGTCAGTTCGCTGTGGATGCCGGCCGGCGCGATGTCGAGCAGCACGACGCGGTCGGCCAGGAACACCGCCTCCTCGACGTCATGGGTGATGAACAGGACCGTCTGGCCGAGCTGGCCGCACAGCCGCAGCAGTTCCTCGTTCAGGGTGGCGCGGGTGATGGCGTCCAGTGCTGCGAAGGGCTCGTCCATCAGCAGCAGGCGCGGTTCCAGCACCAGCGCGCGGGCCAGCGCCACCCGCTGCTGCATGCCGCCCGACAGCTGGTGGGGAAACTTGCCGGCCGCGGCCTCCAGCCCGACCAGCGCCAGCACCGCCAGCGCCTTGTCCTGCTGCTCCGCCTCCGGCAGCCAGCCGGCCATCCGCAGGCCGAAGCGGACATTGTCGAGCACGTCGAGCCAGGGAAACAGCTGCGGCGACTGGAAGACATAGCCGAGCGCCGGCATCTCCGGCGTCACCGTTTCGCCGTCGATGGCGATGCGGCCGGACGAGGGCGGCAGGAAGCCGGACAGCAGGTTCAGCAGCGTGGTCTTGCCGCAGCCCGACGGGCCGAGCAGCGCCACGAACTCTCCGGGCCGGGCGGACAGCGCCAGCGAGCGGAACACCGGGTGCGCGCCGTCATAGGCGAAACTCACGCCGTCGACGTGGAAGGCGGCACCGCCGGAGCGATCACCGGAAATAGCACCGAAGCGGCTGCCGGATGAAGAGGTCGGAATTTCACAGTCCATGTCCGTTTTATCCCCCCGATCAACCGGCCCAGCTCGATAATACATTATAATACATATTATAAAATACGTGGCAACTAGGGAATTGAATCGGGATTCACGCGGCCGGCACCGTGGCTGGATGGACGCTTGAGCCGTCCCGTCGCCGGTGGCATCAAGGGCGGCCTCGATCCGCTGGCCGGGTCGATCGATCAGGGAGGAAAGCCAGGGTGCCCGTGGTGCGAGACAACGCGACGGCGCTGTACCGGCAGATCGCCGACCGGCTGCGCGACGAGATCGCCGCCCGGCTGTTCGAGCCGTCGGGGCGGCTGCCGACCGAAAGCGAGATCGGGACCCGTTTCGGCGTCAGCCGGGTCACCGTCCGGCTGGCGCTCGACCGGCTGGAGGCGGACGGGCTGATCGAGCGCCGGAAGGGCAAGGGCACCTTCACGGCGGGCAAGCGCGTCCAGCATCCGCTCGACCGCCTGCGCAGCTTTCACGAATCCCTGCGGCTTCAGGGGCTGGACGCCACGATGCGCCCCATCTCGGCGCGGATCGTTGCGACGCCGCCGGACCTGCGGGAGGATTTCGGCCCCCATTGCCTGGAGGTCTGCCGCCTGCATCTGGTGGATGGCGAGCCGGTGGCCCTGGGCCGCAGCCTGCTGCCGCCGGCGCTGGAGCCGGTCGATTGGCAGGCGGCCGGACACAAGCCGATCTACGGCATCCTGCAGGACATCGTCGGCAAGCCGGTCGGCGGCGCCGACATCGAGGTGAAGGCGGCGGCGGCCGATGCGGAGGTGGCGGCGGCGCTCGGCCTGCCGGCGGGCGCGCCGGTGCTGGTGATGGACCGCCGTTCCGTCTTCGTCGGCGGCGGCTGCGCCGACCGTTCGGTGTTCCACATCAGATCCGAACGCTACAGCTTCATCCTGTCCCACCGCTGGGAAGGGTAGGGTCGGGCGGCAGACTCTTGACTTGATAAGACAATAAATGTTTGTTCAACATAATTTGTAATCGCTATCTTTACAGTAGGAATAGATAAGGTCTATGTTCTCCTCGGATGGTGAATGGAGAGCGCTTACACGACCCCGAATGAGGAGGGATGGCGATCCGGACATACCGCTGCCGCCAACCGATCCGAATTTCAAAATTTGAAAGCCAGATTTTTGAAAGCCAGCCCCATGCTCGATCTGATCCTTCGGTCCACCGCCCTGGTCGCCGGCACCCTGTCGCTGCTGGCCGCACTCGGCCTTGCCCAGCCTGCCTTTTCGCGGACCGTGCCTGCCGGCCCGGCGACGGTGCCGGTGGCGATGGGTGTCAGCGGGCTGCTGTCGGTCGGCCGGTAGCAGTTTTCGCCTCACGACATAGCCCAACGTTCCAGGGCTGCGCGGACGCGAAGGATGACGGGAGGCCAGTCGCCCGGCCGATCCTGGCGGAACAGGCGCATGGTCGGATACCAGGGGCTGTCGGACCGGTTGCGCAGCCAGCGCCAGCAGGCATCGTGGCGCGACAGCATCCAGACCGGCCGTCCCAGCGCGCCGGCCAGATGGCACACCGAGGTG
Source organism: Azospirillum palustre (assembly GCF_002573965.1). Lineage (NCBI taxonomy): Bacteria > Pseudomonadati > Pseudomonadota > Alphaproteobacteria > Rhodospirillales > Azospirillaceae > Azospirillum > Azospirillum palustre. The sequence goes on from NZ_PDKW01000039.1 coordinate 308,015, forward strand.
TCCACGCTGATGACGAGGTCGAGTTCCGCGACGAGCGCGGCGGTGCCGGCGAAATCCTCGACCGCATCCATCCAGTCGACAAGGTCGAGGCCGGATGGCCGTGCCTCGCTCGCCGGCGGGCCTTTTTGCAGGCTGTAGAACCTCACACCCGGAATGCCGGCGAGCGGGGCCAGCGCGGAAAGCGGCAGGCTGCGCCGCCGGTCGACCATATGCGCGACGAACTGGTCGTCATGCGATGAACCGGCCCAGACCAGACCGACCTTCAGTCGGCCCTCAGCGCCGGGGCTCCCGTCGAGTCTCCGTTTCCAGGCGGCGCGCTCCGGCCCGGACGGGCTCAGATAGGGGACGAAGGCCGGAACGGTCGCCAGACCGGTGCCGAACACCAGGGGAAGGCTGAGCAGCGGAATGCAGGCGTCGCATGCCGGTGGCGGTTCCGTGAGCGACCGGACCGAGGCGATGCCGGGAAGCCCGGACAGCAGCCGGACCAATGCCGGCTGCACCATCAGGTGGACCTGGGCGCCGAGTGCCGCCAGCATCGGGGCATAACGGACGAACTGAAGCGTATCTCCCTGCCCCTGTTCGGCCACCAGAAGGAGCGAGCGTCCCGCCGGATTTCCGCCGGTCCAGCGCGGCGCATGGGCCGGATAGGCCACACGCTCCATCCGCCAGCGAGCTTCGTAGAGGGGCCACCCCTTGGCGAAGTCGCCTTCAGCCAGCAGCACCATCGACAGGTTGAAGCGGGCGATGTCGCTTTCGGGCTGAAGCGCCAGGGCGCGCTCGTTGCCGCGGCGCGCCGGTTCCGTCATCCCGCTGCCATGGTCAGCCAGGGACAGGTTGATCAGGGCGGCCGGAGAAGCCGGTTGCAGGACGAGAGAGCGGCGGGCCAGCGCCAGGGCCGTCGCGAAATCGCCACGCAGGGTGGCCACCAGACTGTCGCCGGCCTCGGCATGTCCCTCCAGCGGCACCAGCCGGCGCAGCCGGCCATGCAGGGCCTGCGCCGCCTCGAGCCTGCCCAGCCTGATCAGCAGGCCGGCATGGTTCACATAGCCGGCCGGCCGGTCGGGCGCCAGCGCAACCGCGCGCCGGACACAGGCAAGCGGAAGAGCCGGTTCCGCCGTTTCGCCAAGCCCGCCGGCCAGCGCCAGCCACGCCAGCGGGTTGTCCGGAGCCAGCCGCACCGCCCGGCGCAGGACAATCGGCAGGCGCTCCATCGCCCGCCGGTCCAGCAGGATCGAGCCGGCGACCGACCAGGCTTCGGCAAAGCCGGGATCGAGCGTCAATGCCCGCATCGCGGCGCGCGCCGAGACCTTCGGGCGGCGGCTTTTGAGCAGCAGAGAGGCCAGCCCGGCCCAGGCCTTCGGATAAGCAGGGCGCAACCGCAATGCATGGCGGTAAGCCTGCGCCGCACCGGCAGGTTGGCCCAAGGCACGCCGCGCTTCAGCGAGATTGTGCCAGATGCTTGCCCGATGGGGCGCCAACAGGGCGGCCGTGGTGAAGTGGGAAGCGGCAAGCGCAGCCTCTCCCTCGGCCAGCGCTGCGGCGCCTCGGAGGGTGAGGGCGACGGCCGGATCGGTGAAACTTTTGGCCGGATCGGTGAAACTTTTGATTGGGTAGGACATGAGTGAATTGCCCTCTGGAACGTACCCGACCGATGCAGAGCAGCCTTGGAGACATGGATAGGCGGATTGGAGGCTTGGGTCCGATTCGGGCGGGTGAAATTCCCGGTCCGTTCCGACCTCTGCAATCTGAAATCGTTCCTCGGTCGATATTTTCCCAAGTCATTTCCATTTTCGAGTGCGGGCAATCCCCAACTTTAAGGAGATTTCGTATTCTATTATTAATTTAACTTTATTTTACAGCGTATGCGAATAAATCATTCAGGATGGTTGGGGACGGACGAGAGGGAACGCAGGATGGCCGCTGAAGAACGATCCCCGCCCATGGTGGCCCGGCCGATGCTGGAAGGTACACCGAATCTGCCCGACTGGCTGGAGACGATCGGCTGCGCGATTGCCTTTTCGACCTACGAGACCCACAGGCTGTTCTTCCTGGGATTGGGTGAAGACGGGCGTTTGAAGGCCCATGAGCGGATGGTGCAGCGCTGCCAGGGGCTGTGTGTCGACGGAAGCGCTCTGTGGGTCGGCGGGCAGTCCCACCTCTGGCGCTTCGCCAACACGCTTCAGCCATCCGGCCGGACGCCGTCGGGCGCGGACCGTCTTTACGTGCCGCGCCTGGGCTACATGACCGGCGACGTCGATATCCATGACATCGCGGTCGGGCCCGACGGTGTTCCGGTCTTCGTCAACACGCGCTTCAGCTGTCTCGCCGTTCCCGACGCCGACCGCGGATTCCGTCCGGTCTGGAAGCCCGCCTTCATTTCCGCCCTGCGCAACGAGGACCGCTGCCATCTGAACGGGATGGCGCTCGGCGAGGACGGCCGGCCGATGTTCGCGACGGCATTGGGCCGCTGCGATGTCACCGAAGGCTGGCGCGAGCGCCGGACCGACGGCGGCGTGCTGATCGATGTCCTGTCCGGCGAGGTCGCCTGCGCCGGACTGTCGATGCCCCATTCCCCCCGCTGGCACCGCGGCCGGCTCTGGCTGCTCAATTCCGGCACCGGCGAGCTTGGAACGGTGGACGGAAGCGGCCGTTTCGAGCCGGTCTGCTTCTGCCCCGGTTTCGCGCGCGGGCTGGCCTTTCACGGGAAATGGGCGGTCATCGGGTTGTCGCGTCCACGGGGCGGTCACGGGACGCTGAGTGCCTTGCCGCTCGAACCGGCGCTGGAGCGGGCCGGGGTTTCCGCCCAATGCGGCTTGGCCGTCGTCGACACGGACAGCGGAACCGTGGCGCACATGCTGTGGCTCCATCACACCGTAAATGAATTGTACGACGTCGCCATTCTTCCCGGCGTGCGCCGTGCCGAGGCGGTCGGGCTGCTCGATGCGCGGGCGCTGGCCGAAGCGGTGGCCACGCCAACGGAAATTCCGAATTGACAGGACGCCCCATGGCGGCCGGTGGACCGACGCGGTGTCGGTATTTATTTCTGAAGGGCTGAAAGATCGTGACCACTCCCACCTTTACCCTTGTCGGCACCAATTCTTTCGGCCTCAGCGATGTCGGGGATTATGCCGCCCCAGTGTTCCAGGACCTCGACGGCGACGGCGACCTCGATCTTCTGGTCGGCAACAAGCTGGGCGAGACGGTCTATTTCACCAATGTCGGAACGAGCCTCGCACCGACCTTTTCCCTGCAAGGCACCAATCTTTTCGGCCTCTCCAGTTTCAATACCTATGCGAGACCCAGCCTCGTCGATATCGATGGCGATGGCGACCTCGATCTGTTCATCGGCACCAATAACGGCGGCACCCGGTTCTTCCGCAATACCGGAACGTCATCGGCGCCTACTTTTTCGCTGGAGGGCACGAATCTTTTCGGCATCGTCACCGGCAACTACCTGGCGCCGACCTTCGCCGATCTGGACGGTGACGGCGACGCCGATCTGCTGATGGGGGACAATTCCAACGGCATCCTTCTCTACCGCAACAACGGAACGTCGTCGTCGCCGACCTTTTCGCTGGAGGGAACGAACCTCTTCGGCATGACGGCGGGTGCCAGTTTCAATGGACCGGTCCTCGTCGACCTCGACGGTGACGGCGATCTCGACCTCGTGAACAAGGATGTCGTTTCCATCAACATCGGGACGACATCCTCCCCCACCTTCTCGCTTGTCGGGACGGCTGTCTTCGGTCTCGTCACCAGTGCATATCCGATGCCGGCCCTGGCCGACCTTGACGGCGACGGCGACCTCGACGCGCTCTATGGCGTCGCCAACGGCACCCTGTTGTCTCTGAGGAACATCGCGCCGGTCGTCAGGACGCTGGCCGATGCCGGCAACACGCTGACGCTGTCGCAGATCAACACGCTGACGGGCGGCACCGGGACGGACGCCATCACGCTGGGCGACATCGGCGCGACCTTCCGCATCACCGGCATCGAAACGCTGACGGGCGGTGCCGGCACCGACGTGCTGACGCTTGGCACTGCCGGAAACACCCTGATGGTGTCGGCCGTTGAAACGCTGACCGGTGGGGTGGGCACCGATGTGGTGACGCTCGGCACCGCCGGCAACACCCTGCTGGCCTCTGCAATCGAGACGCTGACCGGCGGCGGCGGCACCGATATCGTCACGCTGGGCACCGGTGGTTCCACGCTGCTGGCGAACAGTCTGGAGACGCTGATCGGCGGTGTCGGCATCGACGTCGTCACGCTGGACACCAGCGGCTCGACCCTGCTTGTGCGGGGGCTGGAGACGCTGACCGGCGGCGTCGGCACCGACGTCGTCACACTTGGTACCGGCGGCTCGACGGTGCTGGTGAGCGGGTTGGAGACGCTGTCGGGCACCGGCGGCACCAATGTGATCACGCTGAGCGGTACGGCCGGCACCACCATGACGGTGTCGTGGCTGAAAAGCCTGACCGGCGGGAGTGGGAACGATGTCATCACGCTGGGCTCGGCGGGCAACACCACGACGATGACGCAGATGGAAACCCTGGTCGGTGGCGTTGGAATTGACACCATCACGCTGGGTGCGGCGGGCAACACCGTAATCGTGTCCAAATTGGAATCCCTGCTGGGTGGCGTCGGTACCGATGTCATCACCCTGGCCGATACCGGCAATACGATTGCGGTCTATAGCGTCGAAACCATCGTCGGCGGTGCGGGAACGGACTCCATTGTGCTTGGCAGCAATGGTGTGCGGTACGCAGTCTCCGACGTGGAATTCATCACCGCGGGCGGCGCGGGCGGCACATCGATTTTGCAACTGGCGACGCAGGGCAACACCGCCACGGTGTCGCTGGTGTCGACCATCCTCGGCAACAGCGGCACCGACGTGATTACCCTGGGATCGGCCGGCGTCACCACGACGGTGTTGGATTTGGAGACGTTGACCGGCGGTATCGGAAACGATGCCGTGACCATCAGAACCGCCGGTGCGACCATGCTGGTTTCCCGGCTGGAAACCCTGACCGGCGGCGTCGGCACCGATGTCATCGCCATCGGTACGCTCGGCAGCACCATGACGGTGAGGCTGCTGGAAACCCTGACCGGCGGCGTCGGCACCGACGTGGTGACACTCGGCACCGGTGGCAACACTCTGCTGATCTCGGCTGTCGAGACGTTGACCGGCAGCACCGTCATCGACGTCGTGACGCTGGGCACCGGCGGCAGCACCATGTTGGTGAGACTACTGGAAAGCCTGACCGGGGACGTCGGCACCGACGTGGTGACACTCGGCACCGGTGGCAACACTCTGCTGATCTCGGCTGTCGAGACGTTGACCGGTGGAGCTGGTTCCGACGTCGTGACGCTCGGGACAGCGGGCAACTCTCTTCTGGCGTCCGGAATCGAGACGCTCACCGGCGGCGCCGGTACCGATGTCGTCACCATCGGCACGCTCGGCGGCACCATGTTGGTGCGACTGCTGGAGACGCTGACCGGCGGTGCCGGCACCGACGTGGCGACACTCGGCAGCGCCGGCAGCACCATGATGGCGTCGTTGCTTGAGAGCATAACCGGCGGCGCGGGCGTCGACTTCGTTACGTTGAGCGACGCGGGCAACAGTTTGGCCGTTAAGCAGATCGACACGCTGGTCGGCGGCGCGGGCTCCGACATCATCAGTTATATTCTCAGCACCACCGAAACCATAACGGTCAGCAACATCGAGTCGATCACCGCCTCGGGGAGCGGAACACTCACCGTTCAGATCGGAACGGATGGCGGAACGCTTTCGGTCGGGAATCTCGATTACGTTATCGGCTCGTCCGCCACGGACGTCGTCACTCTTTCGGGAACCTATTTAGTAGGCGTCTCGAACATCGAAACGCTGATCGGCACGAACTCTGTCGATCACTCGATAACTCTTGGGACCGGCGGCAACACGACGCTGGTCGATGGGCTGGAATCCCTGATCGGCGGCGTCGGCACGGATGTGCTGACGATCGGCACTGCCGGATCGACGATGCTGGTGCGGCTGCTGGAGACGCTGACCGGCGGTGCCGGCACCGACGTGGTGACGTTGGGCACTGGCGGCAACAGCGTGATGGTTTCCGACATCGAGACGCTGACCGGTGGTGCTGGCTCCGATGTCGTCATGTTCGGCACCGTCGGCGGCACGATTCAGGTTTTCCGCATCGAAACCTTGATGGGAAGCAGCGGCACCGATGTCGTGACCGTAAGCTCCGGCGGCGCATCGATGACGGTACAAGGCATCGAGACGCTGACCGGCGGCGCCGGCACTGACGTAATCTTGCTTGGTACGATCGGAAACACCCTGCTGATCTCGAGGGTTGAGACGCTGACCGGCGGTGCCGGCACCGACGCCGTAACGCTCGGCGCCACAGGGAACACTCTGCTGGTGTCGTCTGTCGAAACACTGGCCGGCCGCGTCGGCACCGACATCATCACGCTCGGCACCTCCGGCGGCACGATGCTGGTGTCCGACATCGAGGCAGTGACCGGAAACAACGGCATTGACGTCATAACCCTGGGAACCGCCGGCTCAACCCTGAGCGCTCAAGGCCTTGAGACGCTGATCGGCGGAGCCGGCACCGACATCGTGACGCTGGGGACCGCCGGCAACACGCTTCTGGTCTCGGCGCTCGAAACGCTGACGGGCGGAGCCGGCACCGACGTCGTGACGCTGGGCACCGCCGGCAACACGCTGAGTGTCACCGCCGTCGAAACGCTGACGGGTGGTAGCGACACCGACTTTGTAACGCTGAGCACCGGCGGCAACACCGTGCTGGTGTCGTCTGTCGAAACGCTGGCCGGCGGTGTCGGCACCGACATAATCACGCTCGGCACCTCCGGCGGCACGATGCTGGTGTCCGACATCGAGACGGTGACCGGAAACAGCGGCATTGACGTCATAACCCTGGGTGCCGCCGGCTCAACCCTGAGCGCTCAAGGCCTTGAGACGCTGATCGGCGGTGCCGGCACCGACATCGTGACGCTGAGCACCGGCGGCAACACCGTACTGGTCACGGCTCTCGAAACGCTGGAGGGTGGAGCCGGCACCGATGCCGTTACACTCGGCATCGGCGGCAACACGCTGAGCATCACCGCCATCGAAACGCTGACGGGCGGTGCCGGCACCGACGTTGTAGCGCTGGGTACCAGCGGCAACACCGTGCTGGTATCGTTTGTCGAAACGCTGACCGGCGGGGCGGGCAGCGACATCGTCACGCTGGGCACCGCCGGCAGCACACTGCTGGTGTCCGACATCGAGACGGTGACGGGTGGCATCGGCACCGACGTCGTCATCCTGGGGACCGCCGGCTCAACCTTGAGCGTGCAAGGCCTTGAGACCTTGACCGGTGGGGCCGGCACCGACATCGTGACGCTTGGCACTGCGGGCAACACGGTTCTGGTTTCGCTCATCGAAACGCTGACCGGCGGTGCCGGCACCGACAGCGTCACGCTCGGCACCGGCGGCAACACGCTGAGCATCATCGCCATCGAAACGCTGGCAGGCGGCACCGACACCGACGTTGTAGCGCTGGACACCGCCGGCAACACACTGCTGGTGGCCGGTATCGAGACGCTTATCGGCGGTGCCGGTACCGACATCGTGACGCTCGGCACCGCCGGCAACACGCTGCTGGTCACGGCCCTCGAAACGCTGACGGGTGGCGCTGGCACCGACAGCGTCACGCTCGGCACCGGCGGCAACACGCTGAGCATCATCGCCATCGAAACGCTGGCAGGCGGCACCGACACCGACGTTGTAGCGCTGGGCACCGGCGGCAACACCGTGCTGGTTGCCGGCATCGAAACGCTTATCGGCGGTGGCGGCACCGACATCGTGACGCTGGGCACCATCGGCAGCACACTGCTGGCGTTTGACATCGAGACCCTGACCGGCGGTGGCGGCACCGATATCGTCATGTTGAGCACCGCCGGCAGCACACTGCTGGTGTCCGACATCGAGACGGTGACGGGAAACAGCGGCACCGACGTCGTCATCCTTGGGACCGTCGGCTCAACCCTGAGCGTGCAGGGCGTTGAGACCTTGACCGGTGGGGCCGGCACCGATGTCGTGACGCTGAGCGCCGGCGGCAACACCGTGCTGGTTGCCGGCATCGAGACGCTTATCGGCGCTGCCGGCACCGACATCGTGACTCTGGGTGCCAGCGGCATCACAGTGCTGGTCTCGTCTCTCGAAACGGTGACGGGTGGCACCGGCACCGATGCTGTAACACTCGGCACCGGCGGCAACACGCTGAGCATCACCGCCATCGAAACGCTGACCGGCGGTGCCGGCACCGACGTCGCCACGCTGGGTACCGGCGGCAGCACCCTGTTGATTTCGCTCATCGAAACGCTGACCGGCGGCGCCGTCACCGACATCGTGACGTTGGACACCGGCGGCACCACCCTTACGGTCACGGCAATCGAGACTCTGACGGGTGGGGCCGGCACCGACGTCGTCACGCTCGGCACCGCGGGCAATACCCTTATCGTCGCGGCAGTGGAGACGCTGACCGGGGGGGCCGGCCTGGATGTCGTGACCCTTGGCGCCGCCGGCAGCACGATGCTGGTTTCGAGGCTGGAGACCGCGCTCGGTGGCAGCGGCTCCGATGTCCTCCTGCTCGGCACCGGCGGCAACACGATTCTGGTTTCGCGCATCGAGACGCTGACCGGCGGTGCCGGCGCCGATCTCGTGACGCTGGGCACCGGCGGCAACACGCTGAACGTTACCGGTATCGAGACGTTGACCGGTGGCATCAATACCGATGTCGTTACCCTTGGCGCCACCGGCAACACGGTTCTGGTTTCGCGCATCGAAACGCTGACCGGCGGTGCCGGCACCGATCTCGTGACACTCGGCACCAACAGCAACACAGTGCTGGCCTCCGACATCGAAACACTGATCGGTGGGATTGCTTCGGATGTCATTGCCCTCGGCACCGCCGGCAGCACGATTTATCTGTCCCGCATCGAAACATTGACGGGAAACAGCGGCACCGATGTCGCGATACTGGGCTCCGGCGGCAACACGCTGACCATCTCCGCCATCGAGACCTTGACGGGCGATGCCGGCATCGATGTTCTAAGGTTCGGCAGTGCCGGCACCACGCTGCTGGTTTCCGCGGTGGAAAGCATCATCGGTGCCGCCGGCACCGACGTCGTGACCTTCGGATCGGCCGGCAACACGGTCTTGATCTCGGCGCTTGAAACGCTCGTCGGTGGTGCCGGCATCGATAGCGTCACGGCCAGTGCCAGCGGCGCCACTCTTCTGGTTTCCCAGATCGAAACGCTGATCGGTGGCTCGGGCGTCGATTCCATCCTGCTGGCGGGAACGGGCAACACTGTCCTGATGTCGAGAATCGACACGCTGACAGGTGGCGCCGGAATCGATGTCGTGACGTTCGGCTCGACCGGAAGCACGACACTGATGACCGGCATCGAGACGCTGACGGGCGGCACCGGCAGCGATCTCGTGGCGCTGGGCACCGCCGGCAACACGATGCTGATCTCGGCTGTCGAAATGCTGACGGGTGGGGCCGGCACGGACGTGGCGGCGCTGGGCACCGGCGGCAACACGCTGCTGGTGTCGGCTCTGGAAACGCTGATCGGCGGGACCGGCACCGACGTCGTGACGCTCGGCAACGCCGGCAACACGCTGAGTGTCGTCGATATCGAGACCCTGACCGGCGGCAGCGCAACCGACGTCGTCGCGCTCGGCACCGGCGGCAACACCCTGCTGGTTTCGCTCATCGAAACCCTGACGGGTGGTACCGACACCGATGTCGTAACGCTGAACACCGGCGGCAACACCCTGCTGGTGTCGGCGCTGGAAACGCTCACCGGCGGGGTCGGTACGGATGTCGTGATGCTTGGCACTGCCGGCATGACCGTGACTGCACAGGGGCTGGAAAGCTTGACCGGCGGTGCCGGTACGGATGTCGTGACGCTGGCCGCCGCTGAAAACACCGTGCTGGTGGCCGGCATCGAGACGCTGATCGGCGGGACCGGCACCGATGTCGTGACGCTGGGCGCCGCCGGAAACACCCTGCTGACGGCCGGGATCGAAACGCTCATCGGTGGCTCCGGCACCGATGTCGTCGTGATCGGCACCAGCGGGGCGACCATTCACGTCGCGAATATCGAAACCGTCATCGCGACGGGGCAGACCCTTCATCTGAGCGGGCTGGAAACCCTGGTCAGCATTCTCGGCGCCGACGTTCTCGTCCTTGACGACGGCGGCAGCACCCTGTCCGTCTCCACCCAATACAGGACCATCCTCGGATCGTCGGCATCCGATGTGATCACGCTTGGAAGCGGCGGCAGCACGGTTCTCGTCGAACGCCTCGAAACGTTGACCGGGTCGAACGGCGGCGATGCGGTGATCGTCGGCACGACCGGCATCACGCTGCTGGCCACGCTGTTCGAAACGATCATCGGGGGGGCCGGCACCGACGTCATCACCCTTGGCGGCGCGGGCGGCACCCTGCTCGTCGACCGGCTGGAGACTTTGAGCGGCGGCAGCGGAACCGACATCGTCACCCTGGGCACCACCGGCACAACCCTGCTGGTCGATGCCATCGAGACATTGGCAGGGTCGGCGGGCACCGACGTCGTCACATTGGGATCCGGCGGCAGCACGATCCTGGCCGATCTGATCGAGACTCTCATCGGCGGCACGGGGTCCGATCTGGTCGTCCTCGGCACGTCCGGAGCCACCATCTCCCTCTCGGCCATCGACAGCCTGGCCGGCGGATCCGGGACCGATGTCATTGCCCTGGGCTCGGCCGGAAACACCCTGCTGCTGCGCGGCATCGAGACGCTGGCCGGTGGCGGCGGCACCGACATCGTCACGCTGGGCTCGGCCGGCAACACCCTGCTGGTTTCGGCTCTCGAAACAATCGCCGGGGGTGCGTCGCTCGACTCGATTTCTCTGGGCACGGCGGGCAGCACCCTGTTTGCAACCGCTGTCGAGACGCTGACCGGCGGGCTGGGCACCGACGTCGTGGCTCTCGGTTCTGCCGGCAACACCCTGTCCGTTTCGGGTGTCGAGACCATTGCCGGCGGCGGTGGTGCCGATCTCGTCGCCCTGGGCACTGCCGGCAACACCTTGCAGATCTCAGGCCTTGAGACGATCACCGGCGGTGCGGGCACCGATGTCGTGACGCTCGGTTCGGCCGGCGGCACCCTGCTTGCCAATCTGCTGGAGACGATTGCCGGCGGCATAGGCTCCGAGTTGATTTTCCTTGGCTCGGCGGGCGGCACGGTCCTGGTGTCCGGCCTGGAAATGCTGATCGGCGGCGCCGGCACCGACATCGTCACTCTGGGGCCGGCCGGCAGCACGGTCGTTGTGCGTGGCCTTGAAAGCCTGACCGGCGGCTTGGGCACCGATTCCGTCACCATCGGCGACACCGGCATCACCATGACGGCCTCGGGCATCGAGACGCTGGTCGGCGGTTCGGGCAGCGATGCCATCACCCTGGGCACGGCCGGCGGCACCCTGCTGGTTCGGGCGATGGAGACCCTGACCGGCGGCATCGGCACCGACGTGATCGCCATCGGGTCTGCCGGCAGCACCCTGCTTGCCGACCTGCTGGAGACGATTGTCGGTGGTGCGGGCTCCGAGTTGATCTTCCTCGGCTCGACCGGTTCGACGGTCACGGTGTCGGGCATCGAGATCCTGATCGGTGGGGCGGGCACCGACGTTGTCGCACTGAATGGCGGCGGCAACACCCTGCTGCTGCGCGGCATCGAGACCCTGACCGGCAACAGCGGCACCGATGTGGTGATGCTGGGCGACACCGGCAACACGGCGACGGTGTCGCTGTTCGAGACCATCATCGGCGGCACCGGTCTCGACAGCATCCTGCTCGGCAACGCCGGCAACATGTTGGCGGTGTCGCAGCTTGAAACGCTGGTCGGCGGGTCCGGCCTTGACGTGGTGACGCTGGGGTCCGGCGGCAGCACGCTGATGACGGTGGCGGTGGAAACGCTGATCGGCGGCAGCGGCCTTGACGTGGTGACGCTGGGCACCGGCGGCACGACGGTGCGGATCGTCGGCATCGAGTCCGTCACCGGCAACAGCGGGCGCGACGTCGTCCAGCTGTCCGACGGCGGCGGCACCTTCGTCGTCAATTTGCTGGAAACGCTGGTTGGCAGTTCCGGCAGCGACGTGGCGGTGGTCGGCGAGCTTGGCGGCGGCTCGACCCTGCTGATCGCCGGGCTGGAGATCCTCGTCGGCAACTCCGGTTCCGACATCGTCACGTTGAGCGACGGCGGCAACACCACG
>NZ_PDKW01000039.1:320430-327499 GCF_002573965.1 Azospirillum palustre
TGGCGGGCACAGCAGTGGTGGGGGCGGGGGCCGCGGCCGGCGCGGGCGCGGCAGCGGGGGGCGCCACGGTCTGGGCCGACGCCTCGGCGAACGCCAGGCCGAGCGACAGCAGTCCCAGCAGCAGGATCAGCGTCGCCGCCCGCAGCCGGACCGGCCAGCGGAGACGCAAGGAACAGGCGCGGGCGGGGAACGGAGGGGTCGGCATGGCCTTGCGTCGCGAAGCGTGGCGTTCGATCCGATGAGAGTAGCGCAGATCGCGCCGCCGGGAAGGAGATCCTAAGGTTCGGGTCAGGTCTATCGCGTATGGCGATAAACGCCCTCTCCCGCCCCGGGAGAGGGAGGGGACCCACGAAGTGGGGAGGGTGAGGGGCTATCCGGGCATGGATTCCTTGTTCTTGGATCACCCCTCACCCTTCCCATGCTCCGCATGGGCCCCTTCCCTCTCCCGGGGCGGGAGAGGGAGCCTAAGCCGTCCCTAGCCGACCAGCCCGGCGGCCAGATTGACGCCCAGCGCCAGCACCGCGGTGTTGAACAGGAAGGACAAGGCACCGTGCATCAGCACCAGACGGCGCATGCCGGCGCCGCGGGTGGTCACGTCGGACACCTGAGCGGTCATGCCGACGGTGAAGCTGAAATAGAGGAACTCAACGTAATCCGGCGCGTCGTTGCCGGGAAAATCCAGACTGCGTTCCTCGACCGACTGCCCGCCCAGCCAATAATCGTGGGCGTAATGCTGGGCGAAGAAGACGTGCAGGAAGCCCCAGGACAGCAGGACCGTCACCCCCGACAGCACCGCGGCCATCCCTTCATGCGGAGAGCCCTTGGCCGACACCAGTTCCGCCACGATGGCGACCAGCGCCGCGAGCGAGGCCAGCACCGCCCCGGCCAGCACCCCCCATTTGCCGGGATCGAGCAGCCTGGCCCGCCGGCGCATCGACGCCACCGTGGCCCGGCTCATCAGGATGCCGGCCAGCAGGATGTAGGCGGCGACCCCGCAATCCCAGCCGGTCAGCACCGCGGTGGTCGGCCGCAGCCAGGCGGCGGCCACGCCCCCGGCCAGCAATGCTACGGCCAGCGCCCCGCTCAGCGACGGGCGGTTGCGCAGATGGGTCAGGCTGCCGCGCATATGGTCTCCAGCGATGGCGTGCGGCGATGCGCACGCCCGTTCAGTTGGAGGCGGGATAGAGCGGAAGCAAGGTCTGCTGGCGGCGCTGATAGCGTACCAACTCCAGCGCGGTCAGCGGCTGCGCCCCGGCCGCCCGGCAGGCGTCCGCCACCTCGAACATCAGCGCCTGCTGGTGGAACAGGGTGGTGTAGGCGTCGCCCAGCCTGAATTCCGGGTCCCACATGTGGATGGCCTCGGCCCCGGCGCCGTTCACCTCGATGATGCGGAAATCCTCGCCCACCGCCAGCCGCTCCACCGAGGCGAAGCGCACGTCGAAGCGGCCGAAATGGAAGCCCGGCATCTGGTCGGCGATCTCGTCGAAGCGCGCGGTCAGCGTCGCGGTGACATGGCCGCAGGCATCCTTGTAGAGGCCGCCGACACGGCTGCTGCCGACCAGCGACAGCCGCACCGTGCGCCCGGCCTCCGGCACTTCGTCCAGCCGGTCGGCCAGCGCCTCGTGGTGCAGTTCGGATTTCCAGGAGGCGCGCGGATCGGCGGCGATCAGCTGGCGCAGGGTGGAGCGGCCGTCGCCCACCACATGCGGGTAATAGCGGAAGGTCATGGAGAAGATGCGCCCGTGCCGCTCCCCCGGCTTGCGGACATAGAAAATGCCGGCCTCGCCGGCGTAAGCCACATGCTCCTGCAGGATCAGCCGGACGTCGGCCGGGAAGCCTTGGAGATAGGTGCGGAGGTCGGCGGCATCGCGCACCAGCCGCACGCCGATGCCGCGCCAGCCGATGTCCGGCTTGGCGACCAGCGGGAAGGACAGGCCGGCGCCCGACGCCAGCGACTCCAGCTGCGCCGGGGTCAGCGACGGACGGTTGACCAGGGCGACGGATTTCGCCGCCCATCGGCGCGCTTCCGGCCCGATCAGATCCATGCAGGCGATCTTCGATTCGCCGAGCAGCCCGCCCGCCTCGATCGATGGGTTGGCGGCGGTCGGCAGCGACAGGCTGCGGTAGCGGACGCCGAGCGCCAGCCACTGCGCCACCAACGGGATGTAGAACAGCAGCGGCGGAATGCGCTCCGCCCAGCCGATGGTGGGGGCGCCGGCCGGCACCACCGGCAGGCCGGGCAGGGCGATGGCGCGCGGGGTCGGGCTGCCGTGCAGCGCATCGCGCAGGGCCTCGGGCAGCAGCGGTTCCAGCACCGCCCGGATGCGGGCGAGCAGCGCGCGGACGACGGACTGCGCCCGCTTGGTGCGCAGGATCATCAGCAGCGCGGCGCAGCCGATGCCGATCACCTGCACCTGGATCGCCGCCGCTTCGAGCGACGAGGTCATCAGGGTCAGCAGCAGCCCGACATGCACCCCGGCGGTCGCCAGCGTGATGGCGATGAAGCGCAGGAACGGCACCCGCATCACCCCGCAGGCGAAGTAGGTCGGGAACAAGACACCGGGAACCAGCCGGCAAGTCACCAGGGTCGGCAACAGGTTCCTCTGCAAGGCTCCGCGGCAGCGTTCAAGCATAGGGCCTTCGGTCCGCCGCCGGATCCAATTGATCCGCAGGGACAATAGTCCAAGGACATAAATGAACAAATCGCCGATAACAATTCCACACAGCAGCGTGATGGCGGTCACGCCGATGCTGACCGTGCCGACGCTGACGAGGCTCGCTCCAACCGCAATTGCAACGTCTTCGTGCAGAAGCGTAAGCAAAGCAAGGCCTAGCAACAGGGGAAAACCGGCGAAAGCGGTTATTGGTTGCAATGCAGCAAACACGTGCGGTGTGTCCGTTGGGTAGGGGGCGGTTACGGTGCCGTCGGCAAAATTGCATAGGAAATGGTAAGCTTCACGTTAAAACTTTTATGGAACCGTGCGACATAGCGACTGTTTCTTTTGAGCCATATAGAAACGGTATGGCTATGATAGCAAATATGTGTTTGCAGCTATGGCGCCGGCGCGGCAGAGTGCGTTTCAATCGATGGCTGGCCGATGACTTGCCGATGGACGGCGGCCCATCGATGATCGGCGGATCAACCGCCCTGTGACACGACCAGGAGACGCACCGTGCAGAGCATCCAGTGGGACGACGCCTTCCTCCTTGAATCCCAGCTGACCGAGG
This sequence comes from Azospirillum palustre, assembly GCF_002573965.1. Taxonomy (NCBI): domain Bacteria; kingdom Pseudomonadati; phylum Pseudomonadota; class Alphaproteobacteria; order Rhodospirillales; family Azospirillaceae; genus Azospirillum; species Azospirillum palustre. The sequence continues at coordinate 323,659 of NZ_PDKW01000039.1, forward strand.
ATGAGAAGCTGGTGCGCGACAGCGCCCGCGCCTACTGCCAGGACCGGTTGCAGCCCCGTGTCATCTCCGCCTTCCGCGAGGAGCGGTTCGACCGCGAGATCATGACCGAGATGGGCGAGCTGGGCCTGCTCGGTCCGACCATCCCGGAGGAGTATGGCGGGCCGGGCGTCAGCCACGTCGCCTACGGACTGGTCGCCCGCGAGGTCGAGCGGGTGGACAGCGGCTACCGCTCCGCCATGTCGGTGCAGTCCTCGCTGGTCATGCACCCGATCTATTCCTACGGCAGCGAAGAGCAGAAGAAGAAGTGGCTGCCGCGTCTGGCCACCGGCGAGCTGATCGGCTGCTTCGGCCTGACCGAGCCGGACCACGGCTCCGACCCCGGCGGCATGAAGACCCGCGCCACCAAGGTCGACGGCGGCTATCTGCTGTCGGGCTCCAAGATGTGGATCACCAACTCCCCCATCGCCGATCTCGCCGTCGTCTGGGCGAAGTCGGACGCCCATGACAACAAGATCAAGGGCTTCGTGGTCGAGCGCGGCACCAAGGGCTTCTCCACGCCGAAGATCGAGGGCAAGCTGTCGCTGCGCTCGTCGGTCACCGGCGAGATCGTGCTGGACGAGGCCTTCGTCCCCGACGAGAACCTGCTGCCCAACGTGTCGGGCCTGGGTGGTCCGTTCGGCTGCCTGAACAAGGCGCGCTACGGCATCGCCTGGGGCGTGCTGGGTGCGGCTGAGTTCTGCTGGCACGCCGCCCGCCAGTACACGCTGGACCGCAAGCAGTTCGGCCGTCCGCTGGCCCAGACCCAGCTGGTCCAGAAGAAGCTGGCCGACATGATGACGGAGATCACGCTGGGCCTCCAGGCCTGCCTGCGCGTCGGCCGCATGATGGACGACGGCAGCTGGTCGCCGGAAGCCATCTCGCTGATCAAGCGCAACAATTGCGGCAAGGCGCTCGACATCGCCCGCGTCGCCCGCGACATGCACGGCGGCAACGGCATCTCCGAGGAGTTCCAGGTCATCCGCCACATGGTGAACCTGGAGACGGTGAACACCTACGAAGGCACCCACGACGTCCACGCCCTGATCCTGGGCCGGGCGCAGACCGGCCTCCAGGCGTTCTTCTAAGGCTGTAAGGTCGTGAAAACCCCTCTCCCGCCCCGGGAGAGGGAGGGACCCGCCGTGGTGCGGCGGGAGGGTGAGGGACGCTCCGAGGATCGGTGTGGTTGCGGGTCGCTCGGAGCGATCCTGTCCTTTCCCGCCCGACGACGTCGGGTCTTCCCTCCTTCTCCCGGGGCGGGAGAGGGCGTTTTCAGGTTCCCGTCGCCTGCTGGCGCACTTCGGTCAGGAAGCGTTCCACCTCGGCCGCCAGCGTACGGGTCTGGCCGGACAGGCCGCGGGCGGCATCCTGGACGCCGAGCGCGGTGCTGCCGGCGCTCTCCGCCGTCCGGGCCAATGCTGCGATGGTGGTTGAGACGTCCTGGGTGCCGAGTGCCGCCATCTCCACCGCCCGCGCGATCTCCTGGGTGGCGGCGTTCTGTTCCTGCACCGACTGGGTGATGGTGCCGGAAATGCCGTCGATCTCGGTGATGGTCGAGCCGATGGCGCCGATGGCGTCGGCGGCCTCACGGGTCACCGACTGCATGGCGTTCACCTGGGCGGCGATCTCGTCGGTGGCCTTGGCGGTCTGGTCGGCCAGCCCCTTCACCTCGGTCGCCACCACGGCGAAGCCCTTGCCGGCCTCGCCCGCCCGCGCCGCCTCGATGGTGGCGTTGAGAGCCAGCAGGTTGGTCTGCTTGGCGATGGCGTGGATCAGCCCGATCACCTGACCGATGCGCTCGGCGTTGGCGATCAGGCCCTGGACGGTGGCGTTGGTGCGGTCGGTGTGGGACACGGCCTCGCCGGCGATGCGGGCGGAATGGCCGACCTGATCGGAAATGCCGCCGATGGAACTGGCGAGTTCGGTCGCCGCCGCCGCGGCGGAGCGGACGTTGGACTGGATGTCGTCGGATTCGCGGGCGACGTTGCGGGTCTGGCTCGACGCCTCGCCCACCACCACGGCCATGCGGTCGGCGCTGTCGGCCATGCCGGAGGCCGACTCGGCGATGCCCTCGACCAGACGCTTCACCGTGCCCTGGAACCGGTCGGCAAGGTCGAGCAGGGCCGCACGCTTGGCTGCTTCCGCCTTGGCGTCGGCTTCGGCCTGGGCGGCATGCATGCGCTCGATGGCGCGGGCGTTGTCGCGGAAGACGGTGACCGAGCCGGCCATCGCGCCGATCTCGTCGGAACGGCCGTTGCCGGGCACCTCGACCGTCGTGTCGCCGTCGGCCAGCTTCGCCATCGCCGCCGACATGGCGCGCAGCGGGCGGATGACGATGCGGCCGAGCAGGACGTTCAGCAGGGCGATCTGCACCACCAGCGCGATCAGGCAGATGGCGATCTGGTTGCGCATCTGGGCGGCGATGGCGTCGATCTGCTGGTCCAGGCTCCAGGCGATCTGGAGGGCGCCGACCAGCCGGTTGCTCTTGCCGGTCACCACCGGCACGGTCACCACGATGTGGCCGTTGGCCGGGCGGGTCTGCGCCCCCTTGCCGGCCAGCACCGCCTCGACCAGGTCCTGGTCGGCCTTCAAGTCGTAGGGGGCGAAGCGCTGGTTGGAGAAGTCGGCGAGCGTGCCGGCGGATGTCGCCGCCCGCAGCGAGGCGAGCTGCACCTCGTTGCTGCCGGCCAGCGGCATGAACTCCGTTTCGATGGACGCACCATCGCCGGCGACGAAGCTGGTCTTGGTGGCGTTGGCCAGCATATCCGTCTTGACGCGGGCGTCGTGCGTGGCGAGCCGCACCGCATCGTCATACTGCATCTTGGCTTGAAGCCCCATGATGACGATGAAGCCGCCGACGATGGCGGCGACGAAGGCCGCCGTCACCTTCCGCCCCACGCTCCAGAACCGTCGCGGCCGGGATGCGGCCGCCTTGTCCACTGCCATGCTCTTGCCCCTTCCCGTGCCGCCTCCGCTTCCCGCCCGGCCGCCGGCCATGGAGGCACCCGCAAAGGCACCCATGGAGGCACGACGCAGGGCACGGCGAAGCACCGCCGGCAAGGCCGGCGTCCGCCACAGAAGCGTCAACGAATTGCAAAATTTAAATGATATTGTAACCGCATATCATGGTCTGCACCATGATCTTCTTCTCTGACTTTCGGAAGATTGCCAGTTGTCGCGACAATCCCAAAGTCTTGGTCCAGCATGGACAAAGTGAAGGCGCCGCCGTCGCTTGGACAAAGCGGCGCCTTTTCATGCCGGAAATTTCAAAAAACCGGCTTCAGTTTTCTTTAACTGTGTTTCTCCGGAGCGGATTCAGCCGCGGGCCGGGGTGCGCTCCCGCCAGCCGAAGGGACCGGCGGTTTCGTACAACCAAGGATACTGGTTGACCATGCGTCGTGCGATGGCAATGCGGTGTGCGGTGAGGGTGATCAGCCCGATGACCACCGTGTGGACGATGAAGCCCCACAAGGACAAGAGCTGCTCGCCGAACAGGCCCCAGGCGAGGAAGCGGTCGCCCACCCCCAGCAGCAGCGAATAGGCCAGCACGCTGGAGACAGGCTTCCACCCCTCCGCCAACGTCTGCCCGGTCAGCACGCCGCAGCCGCCGAACACCAGAACCGTCAGGAACACGAAAACCGGAAGCGAAGAGCCGAGGATCGTTTCCATCTCAGTGTCCCCCTTCCAGATAGGCCGCGCGGACCTCCGGGTCGGCCAGGAGCTGCGCGCCCGTCCCCGTCATCGTGATCTTCCCCGTCACCATCACATAGGCCCGGTGCGCCAGCTTCAGCGCATGGAAGGCGTT
>NZ_PDKW01000039.1:327599-565388 GCF_002573965.1 Azospirillum palustre
CGCAGCGCGATGACGCCGCCGCCCAGCACCAGCACCAGGCGCAGCACCTGGGTCGGCATCGGCAGCACCAGCCCGACACCGGCGCAAACGAGCGCCAGGATCAGCACCGGCAGCGCCATGCCCTGGCGGATCAGCCCGAGCCCGAGCCGGCCAAGGAAGACCAGCAGGAGCGAGGCGATCACCTCCTCCGGCCGGGCTTCGATGCCGAGACCGGTGGGGCGGTCGACGGTGCGCAGGCCGACCAGCGGCACGGTCAGCAGCAATGCCACGAAGGCGGCCAGCCCGGCGTCCTTGACGGTGGCGGCCCAATCGACGCCGCGCGGGGCGGTGCGTCCGGCGGAGAGGGTGTTGGAGTGCGTTGGACGATGGTCAGATCGGTATCCGCCACCATCACCTTGGCGCGCAGCGCATCGAGCGCCGCCATCCTGCGCTTGAGTGCCAGAGTGTGCTTTCCCCGTCCGAACATCGGTCCCTCTCCACTTGAATGCGCCGGTATGTTCTGGATCGTATTGAAAGCAAACAATCTGTCTATCAGGGGGAATCCGGGATCATGCAAAATTCAGACTTGCTGAATTGAAAAATGAATTTTCGATTCAATCTTATTGAAAGCATATTCGGGAATTGGTCCTCACATATTATCGGGCGGAAATACCGGTTCACTGCTTTTCAACATATGAAATAAACATGATTGTTATCGTTCAGAAAGTGCCAAGCCCCATTTGGTTAAGCATCATAAAGCGCGGAATATAATTTTATTCTGCGAGACAGGGATTTCCGATGAGTGAAATCATGGGAAGATGCTCTGAAAGCGGAAAGGGCAATCGCATGAGCAAGCTCATGGTCTTTCCAAGAAACCCGCCATCGCTGCGAAGGCGCAATGAGCGCTGACCTGGAGGTTCCATTTCTGTTGAAGCCAAGCGCGCGCCCATAAGCGGTCCGCGCTCCCGTTTTGCATAAAATCCACCAAACAAGGATCAAAATCCTATAACCTCTCCGCACCCCCGTCCATTCACCTTGCGGAGCGACGCCATGGCCCTCGACAGCCGTACCTTCCAGAACGACAATTTCCCCCTTTGGGCCGAAGAGCCGCCGGTGCCGTCGGCAGGCTCGCTGGTGCCCGGTTCGCAGTTCCATGAGGAGCAGTGGATCATGGCCGCCGGCATGCTGGCCCGCGGCAGCAGCTTCCTCTATGTCGCCCGCGCCATGGGATGCAGCCGGACGACGCTCTGGCGCGCCTATTACGGCTCCAAGGATTTCCGTCACAGGGTGTGGTGGGAGCGGCAGGCTTTGCGCCGCGAGGCCGACCTGCGGCTCTCGTCGCTGCGCAGTCTGGTGGTCGAGCAGATCGAACGGCTGGTCTCCTCCGGCGATCCGTCGACCGTGCGCTGGCTGGCCGACCGGCTCGGCATCCTCGACGGGCTCGCCACCCAGCCGGCACAACAGCCGCAGACCCGGCAACCGCCGGAAGACCTGTCCGCCGACCCTGGGGCCGACCCTGCCGCCGACCTCATTGCCGATCTCGACGACGACAGCATCCCCGGCGCCTTCCGCGAACGCACCCCGCCCGATCCGCGCGCCGTCGCCGCCATCCTCGCCCGCCCGGAAGCGGTGGGGCCGAAGGGCGTCTATCCCTACACCCTCAACCCCGACGATCCCTATCCCACCCTCGGCTCGGCGCTGGAACGCCGGGGCAAGGCCGCCTTCGAGCGTTTGTAAGGCGAGCGTCTGTGAGGCGGGCAGGCCGATGAACATGGAACAGCAGCCGGAAACCGTTCCACGCTGTTCCATTCCCCAGGAGGTCCCCCCAGGAAGTAAGGATCGGCGGAGTCTTCCCCCCGCCGATCCCCCAAACACCAAAGTCGAATCCTCAGCCCTGCCTGGCCTTCAGCGCCGCCAGACGGTCGGACAGGCTGGTCGGGGCGGTCTTGCCCGACGCGGCGGCCAGCGCGGCGGCGATGTTGGGGTCTTCCTTTTCCGGGGTCGACGGGCGCAGCAGCTTGGCCTTGGCGTTGGCGGCCTCCGCCGCGGCCAGATCCTTGGCTGCGGTGTCCTGCATCGCCTTCAGCGCGACGGTCAGGCCGCTGGTGGCACTGGCGAGGCCGGCGGCCTGACGGGCGGCTTCGGCCTGACGCTCGGCCATGGCGCGCTGCTGGTCGGCGCGGCCCATGTCGCGCTGGGCGCGGGTCAGCTCGGCGCGGGCGGCCTTCAGCTTGGCGCCGGCATCGGCGTAGTTCTTCTCCAGCATCTCCAGGAACTCGCGCGCCTCGACGGCGTCGCGGACCTCGCGCTCGATGTCGGGGGCCATCTCCTCCAGCATGGCGATGACGGTCTCCAGGCTCTTCTCCAGCCCGGCCTTGCGCGACGGGTCGGTCTCGCCGTCGATCTGGCGCTGGAGATGCTCGGCCGCGGCCATGCGCTGGGTCGACAGGGCCTTGATCTCGTCGGCCTCGCGCTGCTCGCGGTCATGGATGGCGCGGGCTTCCGCCACCTGCCGGCCCAGCCCGTCGAGATGCTGCTCCATGGTCCGCAGCTCCGCCTCGGTCGCGGACTTCGGATCCCAGCGGACCAGCGCCTCCATGGCGCCCTGGACGGCCTGGTCGGTCTTGACACCCATAAGGTTGCGGATGAAGGCAAGCATGGCTGATTCCTGTCGAAGGAGGGTTGTTGGAGGCGCCCCCGGACCAAGACCGCGGACGCTTCGCCTGCACAGATGGGGTGGGGGCGATCCGGGAACCAGACCCCCGTCCTTACCTCTCGGGGGAGATTTATCCCGCCATGGCGGCGGCGTTGATCACCGCCACCCCCAACTGGACGCCGACCAGCGTCGCCGCCGACGCGACGTTGCCGGATTCGATCTGGCCGCGCAGGTCGCGGATCAGCAGGGTCGCCACGGCGAAGGCGACCAGCTGGAGGATCACCGCCACCACGCCCCACAGCACGATGTCGAGCAGGAAGCTGCTGGTCGCCAGCGTCGCCGCCAGCGGAATGGCGATGGCCACGATGGACCCCGCCAGCGTCAGGCCGCCGGCGGCATTGCCTTCCGCCACCAGACGGCGCTCGTCGAAGGGGGTGATGCGGGTATAGACGGCGACGCCGACCGCCAGCAGCGCCAGCGTGACGGCGAGCTGGACCAGCAGCACCGGAAGGCCGGTGCCGAGCGCGGTCAGGATGGAACCGAAGGTGCTTTCCATGGGGCCGGCACTCTTGTCGTGTGGGTGGTTAGGACAGGGAGAGGGAGGCGGGATTGACGTCGATGCCGGCGGCGATCTCGACCGACGCGCGGCCGGCGCGCTCCACCGCCTCCACCAGGATATATTCGGTGGCCGGCGCCGGATCCCCGGCTCCGGTGGGCGCGCCGTACAGCATCGACTGGCTGGTCACCGTCTCGGTCCCGCGCAGGGTCTGGCGCGCCTCGCCGAGGGTGAAGGGCTGGATGCGGCTGGCGCCCGGCTGCCAGATGCGGGGATAGAGCTTGCCGTCCTTGGTCTGGAATTCCGGCCAGCCGATCATCCCCTCCGCATCGTCCAGCCAGAAGCCCCACTCGCCCTCGTCGGACGGGGTGACGCTGTCGATGGGGGTGAAATAGCGGCACTCGTCCGGCTGCCCGTCGGGGCCGAGATGGATCTGGAAGAAGCCGCCTCCCGGCAGATGCAGGCGGTAGACGGTGGCCGGGCCGGAGGTGACGGTTCCCACCGCCTCGATCGACACCAGCCGGTCGGTGCCGGTGTCCGGCGCCTTGACCTTGGTGGCGCCCTCCGCCAGCAGGAAGGGGGTGGGGTCGATGGTGACCGTCATGCCCAGCCGGAACAGCGACGGGCTGTAGGCCTTGCCGCCGAGCTTCTGGTTCACATAATTGCCGAGCGTTCCGAACAGGGGCACGTCCGATCCTCCCTTGGAGCCAGAGCCCGTGGAGACAGGGCTGTTGGCGACTGCATTTGGTTTGGATGGCGCATCCATCCGCCGCCGCGCCCGCCACAGCAGGAACAGCACCGCCGCTCCCAGCAGCAGCAGGCCCCACCACCAGAAGCCGTGCCCGGAGCTGCGCGACGCCTGCGCGGCGCTGGCGCTGTCCACCGAGCTGGCCGAATCGGCACGCGCCAGATCCGCCGGCACGTCGGGCGGCAGCTGGCCGGCCTGGCGCGGGGTGCCGGCCTGGGCCGCCACCGACTGGTCGAGCTGGTCCAGCTTGCCGCGCAGCTCCGCATTGTCGCGGGCCAGCCGGTCGGCCTCCTGGCGCCATTCGCGATAGCCGGGGTCGTCGGCGTTGTTGTGGAAGAAGGCGGCATGGCCCGGCCGGGTCAGCGTGTCGAGCATGAACCACAGGAACAGCCCGTCCCAGACACCGAAGCGGCGCGGGGCGCTGACGGTGTAGGGCGGCGGGCTCCAGCCATAGCCGCCATAGGGGTTGGCCGGCGCCGGGCGCGTCGACGGCGTGCGGTAGGAGGACCCGCCCCAGCCCCAGCTGGACCCGCCGGAGCTGTTGGACCCGCCGGTCCGTCCCTGGGTGGAGGCGGCGGGCGGCGGCGCGCCCGGCTGGGCCGGCGGGGTGCGGTCGGCCTCCTGCTTGGTGCGGTAGCGGTTCAGCGCATCGGCCGATCCCTGCTGGCTGAAGGCCTTGTCCCCTGCCGAGGTCGGCGGGGCGGCGACCGACGGGGCGCTGTTGCCCGGCCGGGCATAGCCGCCGCTCGAACTCGAAGACCCGCCGGAGAACCAGCCGCCGCTTCCGGTGGACGGCGTGCGCGAGGAGGTGGAGGGGCGGGAGTATCCGCCGCTGCTGCTGCTGCCGACGGACGGGGTGCGCGACGGGCGCGAATAGCCCCCCGACGACCGGCTGCTGGACCCGGCGCGGGCCTCGGCCTCGTCCGGAGCCAGCGTGATGGCCGCTGCGGTGACAGCGATTGCAAGCGGGGCGGGGGCCGCGGGAGCGGTCAGGACGGTGCCGACGGGGGCCGCCAGCGGCTGCACCATCATCAGCAGGGCGACGGCGGCTGCGCGCCATCGCTCCGTCCAGCGGTCCCGATGCAGGGTGGGGCACCGGGTGGGGCACTGGCTGGGCCTGGGGGGCTTCGCGGTCTGCGTCATCCATCCTCTCGCGCGTCATCCGGAGCCGGTTCAACCGGCCCTCCCGGCGATTCGTTGCGCGAGGGTAGGCAGATACGCGGCGGCGCTCAAGGGATTAACCGTCGCGACCGGCCCCTATGCCTTCCGTCAGGAGACGGTGGTCGCCGTCCGCTTGCTCTGTGCCGGTTCCGGTTGCGGCGGGCGCAGGGTGGGCGGACCGCCGGCTGCGGTGACGAGGCGGTCGCTCGCGGCCTCCAGCCGCTCCTCCAGGTCGCGCATCGCTTCGGCGCGCGGCTGTCCGGGCATGATCGGCGGCAGGAACTCCACCACCACCGTGCCGGGACGCTTCAGGAAGCTCTGGCGCGGCCAATAGAGGCCGGCGTTCAGCGCCATCGGCACGATGGGGATCTTCAGGCTCTCATAGAGCACGCCGACGCCGATGCGGTAGGGGCGGTAGGTGCCCGGCGCCACGCGGGTGCCCTGGGGGAAGATCACGATGGGGCGGCCCTCGTCCCGCACCGGGCGGGAGTTGCGGATCAGCGACTTGATCGCCGCCCCGCCGGCGCCGCGGTCGACCGGGATCATCTTCGCCTTGGCGGCATACCAGCCCCAGATCGGGATCCACATCAGCTCGCGCTTCAGGATGATCGCGGGGTCCTTCACCAGCAGGTGAAGCTTCATGGTCTCCCATGCCGACTGGTGCTTGGCCGCCAGCAGGAAGGGGCCGTCGGGCAGGTTCTCCCGCCCGCGCACCTCGTAGCGGATGCCGACGAGCGTGCGCTCCAGCCAGCCGACGGTGCCGAGATACCATTTCACCACCGCGACCATCTGCGGACGCGGCAGCAGCAGCATCCACAGCAGGGCGAAGCACATCAGCGCGGTCCAGAGGTGGAACACGATGTTGAAGGCGAGGGACCGGATCCAGATCATGGCCGGCAACTTGTCAGGTCTTCACCGACTTCTCAAGTATTCCGCGCAGTGCGGGAGAGGACGGCCGGCGGATGGCGGCCGTTTGCGGGGCAGGGTGGACTCCGCTCTCCACCGGGTGCATTGTCCCCGGCATGGAGGGGTGGGGCGCGGAGAGGTGGCAAGCTGTGGTGGAACCGTGATCCGTTTCGAGAATGTCGGCCTGCGCTACGGCACCGAGGCGGAGGTGCTGCGGGACATCAGCTTCACCCTTCAGCCGGGCTCCTTCCATTTCCTGACCGGTGCCAGCGGGGCGGGCAAATCGTCGCTGCTGAAGCTGATGTATCTGGCCCACCGGCCGTCGCGCGGGCTGGTCACCCTGTTCGGCCGCGACATGGCGATGGTGACCCGCCGCGACCTGCCGGAACTGCGCCGCCAGATCGGCGTGGTGTTCCAGGATTTTGCATTGCTCGACCATCTGTCGGCGCTCGACAATGTGGCGCTGCCGCTGCGCATGGCCGGCACGCCGGAGGCCGACGTGGTCGCCCATTGCAGCGAGATCCTGCGCTGGGTCGGGCTGGGCAACCATCTGCACGCCACGCCCTCCACCCTGTCGGGCGGGCAGAAGCAGCGGGTCGCCATCGCACGGTCGGTGATCAACCGGCCGCGGCTGCTTCTCGCCGACGAGCCGACCGGCAACGTCGACGACGGCATCGGCATGCGGCTGCTCTACCTGTTCGAGGAACTCTACAAGCTGGGGACCACCGTGGTGATCGCCACCCACAACGAAGCGCTGATCCGCCGCTTCGACCACCCCCGCCTTCATCTCGACAACGGCCGGCTGATGGTGCTGCCGGCGCGCGGCCGCGTCGAGGCCCGCGCGAAGGACGCGCGGGCCAATGACCCTGGCCCCATCGATCAAAGGTGGGAGTAGCGGCATGGCGCTTCGTCCGGTGCGGCCCCGTTCCGACCTGCCGCTGGCGGTCGATCCCTCTTCGCGCTTTCTCGGCTGGATCACCGCGCTGATGGCGTTCCTGGCGGCGCTGGCGCTGGCCGGCGCCATGCTGGTGACGGACATGGCCCAGCGCTGGGACAGCGGGCTGGCCGGTGGCCTGACCGTGCAGGTGGCGCCGATGCCGGGCGCTCCCGTCGCCCCGCTGGACGAGCGGGCGGAGGCGGCGCTGACCGTCCTGCGCTCCGTCCCCGGCATCCGGTCGGCGACCCTGCTGGGCGGGGGGGAGATCGCCCGGCTGCTGGAGCCCTGGCTGGGGGCGGGGGCGGCGGACCCGCTGCTGCCGATGCCGCGGCTGATCGACGTCGTCGCCGACGGGCCGGTCGATGTCGCCGCCCTCCGCCTGCGCCTGACCTCCGCCGCGCCGGGGGCGACGCTGGACGACCATGCGGTGTGGCTGGCCGATCTGCGCTCCTTCGCCGGGGCCATCCGTCTGGCGGCGCTGGGCGTGGTGGTGCTGATCGGGGCGGCGGCGGTGATGACCGTGGTCTTCGCCGTGCGCACCGGCCTTGCCATCCACCGGCCGGTGGTGGAACTGCTGCACCTGATGGGCGCCACCGACCGCTATGTCTCGCGCCAGTTCGAACGGCATGTGGTGGGCCGCAGCCTGCGCGGCGGCGGGATCGGGCTGCTGCTGGCCGGCGGCACGATGTATGGGTTGCACCGCGCCTCCCAGGGGCTGCGGGCCAGCCTGCTCCCCGACCTGGCGTTGCAGCCCTGGCAATGGGGGGCTCTGCTGCTGGTGCCGGCGGGGCTGGCCCTTCTGGCGCTGGTCACCGCGCGCTGGACCGTGCTGCGCACGCTGGAGTCCATGCCGTGAATGGGGCCATGAGTGGGACCGGGGGGCGGGCGGCACCATGATGAGCCAAGGTCACCGGCGGCGCGGCGGCGGAATGATGGCGCGGGCGATTGCGCATGTGATCGCCGGCATGCTGGTGCTGGCGGCCGTCTGGCTGGGCGGGCTGTTCTGGTATGCGGCCGACGTGCCGCGCTCGTCCCCCGGCGGCGCCGATGCCGAACGGCCGACCGACGCCATCGTCGTGCTGACCGGCGGCAGCCACCGGCTGGGCACCGGTCTGGAACTGCTCGCCGCCGGCCGTGCGAGGAAGCTGTTCGTCTCCGGCGTCTATGACGGGGTGGATGTGCAGGAACTGCTGAAGCTGTCCCGCCGCTCCCCGACCGAACTGGAATGCTGCATCACGCTGGGCTATTCCGCCGACAGCACCATCGGCAACGCCTATGAGACGGCCGACTGGATGCGCGACCAGGGATTCCGGTCGCTGCGGCTGGTGACGGCCAACTATCACATGCGCCGCAGCCTGCTGGAGCTGTCGATGGCGATGCCGGATGTGGAACTGGTTCCTCACCCCGTCGTCGCCCCCACTGTCCATCTCGACGACTGGTGGATGTGGCCCGGCACCGCCAACCTGCTGGTCAACGAATACAACAAGCTGCTGGTGGTGGGGTTGCGCTGGGCGGTCCGCCGCGCGGTTCGGGACTGATCCCGGGACAAGGATGGCAATCTTCAAAAGCGAATGAGAATGACTTGCAATTGGTCGCGGGCAGGGTTAGGGTCCTGTCCAGGGTTCACGCCCGGACATCGCCAACCGCAACGTCCGTCCAGCAAGAAAGACTCGCCATGCACGACAGCGCCGTCTCCGTTCCCGCTTCCTTCGCCGCATCCCTGCCGGTGGTCGAATCCGGCCGCCTGATGTCGGGCAGCCGCGAGATCGTGATCCAGCACGCCGGGCAGAGCTACCGCCTGCGTGTGACCCGCGCCAACAAGCTGATCCTCACCAAATAAAACGATCTTCAAAGAACCTTCCGGGAAAAACGCCGCCGAGAATGGGCGCCTGACCATATTGGTCCGGCGCCCATTTTCTCATTTGTGATGACCTTTCACGCCCGCCCTTGTACCTCATAGCCGGCATCCTCGATGGCTTGGCGGAGGGCGGATTCATCAGCGCTGCCTTCGATCGCGACTTCGCCGGCCTTCAGGTCGACCAGGGCGCGTTCCACGGTGGGGAGGGCCTCTACGGCCTTGGTCACGGTCTGGGCGCAATGGCCGCAGGTCATTCCAGAAACCTTCAACGTCAGCATGGAACTTCTCCCTTAGGGGTTAAGGAGCACAGGTGATTTGGAAAGGCTGCACCTTCCAGCAACGGGAAGGTCAAGCGGCATTCCGCAGGTCCGCTCAACCACCCGCGACCCTGATCGTCACGCCTCGAAGCGGCATCTCGAAAAAAAGACTTAGTCTTGAAAACGAGACGGCTCTTCGACCGATAATCTCGGAAAAGAGAAATTTTGGTCTGTGGCGGTTTTTGTGTGCACTGCAACAAGTCCGCTATTCCAAAGGTTTCGCCTGCGACAAGTTGTCAATGCCGCCCTGGCATAGCCTTTGCTGATACGGATGCATGCACCCCGTCCTGGGATTTCCAGGCCCGGGATTTTCCAGGCCCGGGATTTTCCAGGCCCAGGATTTTCCAGGAAAGAGCGCCGCGATGCCGCTTGTCACCGCCACAACCCTTCTGCCTGTACCGGCGCGCCGCGTGTGGCCGCTGGTGCGGTGGGATGGCGCTGTCGGTGAATGGTATCCCGGCGCGGTTTCCATGACCGTGGATGGGACGGAAAAGGGCGCGCTCAGGCGCCTGCGGCTTTACGACGGCTCGCCGGTCGTACACCGGCTGGAACATGTCAGCCGGGTCGATGACGCCTACACCTATACGGTGATCGAGGGGCCGTATCCGGTTGCCGACCTGCTGGCGCAAATCCGCCTGCGGGCCGATGGGGAGGGGCAGGCGGTGCTTCACTGGACCGCCACCTTCCATCCCTCCGCCTTCCACCCGCAGGAGGGGACGGAGGCGGAAGCCGAACGGTTCGTCCGCGACCTCTACGACGCCGGCATGGCCCGGCTCCGCACTCTGCTTCATCAGTGAATCGCGAAAACGACACTCCAGACGCCAAGCGTCGGAAAAGAATAACCGAGGGAGCATCGTCCAAATGAGTTTCCTGATCTGCCTGGGAGCGCTCGCGTTCCTCATGCTGGTCGCCTACCGGGGCTTCAGCGTCATCCTCTTCGCGCCGGTGGCGGCGCTGGGAGCCGTGCTGCTGACCGACCCGTCCGCGGTGCCGCCGATCTTCACCGGCCTGTTCATGGACAAGATGGTCGGCTTCGTGAAGCTGTACTTCCCGGTCTTCCTGCTGGGCGCGGTGTTCGGCAAGGTGATCGAGCTGTCCGGCTTCTCCAAGTCGATCGTCTCGGCCGTGATCAAGCTGGTCGGGCGCGAGCGTGCGGTGACCTCCATCGTCCTGGTCTGCCTGCTGCTGACCTATGGCGGCGTGTCGCTGTTCGTCGTGGTCTTCGCCGTCTATCCCTTCGCGGCCGAGATGTTCCGGCAGGGCGACATTCCCAAGCGCCTGATCCCCGGCGTGATCGCGCTCGGCGCCTTCACCGTCACCATGGACGCGCTGCCGGGCACGCCGCAGATCCAGAACATCATCCCCACCACCTTCTTCAAGACCGACGCCTATGCCGCTCCCTGGCTGGGCCTGATCGGTTCGGTCTTTATCCTGACGCTGGGACTGCTGTATCTGGAATGGCGCGTCCGTTCGGCCATCGCGCGCGGCGAGGGCTATGGCAGCGGCCACACCAACGAGCCGGAAGCCGTGGCGTCCGAGGCGCTGCCGAACCCGATCCTGGCGCTGTCGCCGCTGGTCGCCGTCGGCGTGCTGAACAAGCTGTTCACCATGGCGATCCCCAGCGTCTACGGCGCCACGAATGAGGTGGCCCTGACCCCCGGCGCCAAGCCGCTGGTGACGCAGGTCTCCGCCGTCGCCGGCATCTGGGCGGTGGAAGGGGCGCTGCTCTGCGGCATCCTGCTGGTGCTGGCCTTCGCCTGGAAGCCGGTGTCCCAGCGCTTCGCCGAAGGCACCAAGGCCGCCATCGGCGGTTCGCTGCTGGCCTCGATGAACACGGCGTCGGAATACGGCTTCGGTGCGGTGATCGCGGCGCTGCCGGGCTTCCTGGTGATCCGTGACGCGCTGGCCGCCATTCCCAACCCGCTGGTGAACGAGGCGGTGACCGTCACCGCGCTGGCCGGCATCACCGGCTCGGCGTCGGGCGGCATGAGCATCGCGCTGGCGGCGATGGCCGACCAGTTCATCACCGCCGCCAATGCCGCCGGCATCCCGATGGAGGTTCTGCACCGCGTCGCCTCCATGGCCAGCGGCGGCATGGACACCTTGCCGCACAATGGCGCAGTCATCACCCTGCTGGGCGTCACCGGCTTGACGCACCGGCAATCCTACGGCGACATCTTCGCCGTCACCTGCATCAAGACGCTGGCGGTCTTCTTCGTGATCGCCGTCTACTACCTGACCGGGATCGTCTGATCATGAAGAACAAACTCATTTCTCTGGAGGACGCCGTCGCGCGCATTCCCGACGGGGCGTCCCTGCTGATCGGCGGCTTCATGGCCGTCGGCGGCCCCAACCGGCTGGTGGACGAGTTGATCCGCCAGGGCAAGCGCGACCTGACCATCATCGCCAACGACACCGCCCGGCCCAACAACGGCCTGGGCAAGTTGGTGGTGGAGAAGCTGGTGCGCCGGGTCGTCACCAGCCACATCGGCCTGAACCCCGAGACGCAGAAGCAGATGATCGCCGGCGCCATTGAGGTGGAGCTGGTGCCGCAGGGCACGCTGGCCGAGCGCATCCGCGCCGGCGGCGTCGGGCTGGGCGGCGTTCTGACCGCCACCGGCGTCGGCACCATTGTGGAGGAGGGCAAGCGCACGGTCGAGATCGACGGCGTCACTTATCTGCTGGAAATGCCGATCAAGGCCGATTTCGCGCTGGTCGCCGCCAAGCAGGCCGACCTGTACGGCAACCTCACCTACGCGCTGACCGCCCGCAACTTCAACCCGCTGATGGCGATGGCCGGCGCCACCGTGATCGCCGAGGCCGAGGACATCCTGCCCGTCGGCTGCATCCCGCCCGACGCGGTGATGACGCCGTCGGTGCTGGTCGATTACATCGTCGCCGCAACGCCGCGCTGATCGGGGAGTAGAGAGCCATGGATGAAAAGACCCTGATCGCCAAGCGCGTCGCGCTGGAGCTGATGGACGGCGACCTCGTCAACCTGGGCATCGGCCTGCCGACCCTGGTCGCCCGCTATGTCCCCCCCGGCCGCCACGTGTTCTTTCAGTCGGAGAACGGCATCGTCGGCATGTCCGGCCCGATCACCGGGGCGGAAAACCACGACCTGACCGATGCCGGCGGCTCGCCCATCTCGGCCCTGCCGGGGGCGGCGTCCTTCGACAGCGCCTTCTCCTTCGGGTTGATCCGCGGCGGCCATCTGGACGTTACCGTGCTGGGCGGCCTGCAGGTGGACCGCGAAGGGCGGCTGGCCAACTGGATGGTGCCGGGCAAGATGGTGCCGGGCATGGGCGGCGCTATGGACCTCGTCACCGGCGCCCGCCGGGTGATCGTCGCCATGCAGCACAGCGCCAAGGGCGAGGCGAAGATCGTCGAACGCTGCGCCCTGCCGCTGACCTCGGTCCGCCGGGTCGATCTGGTGGTGACCGACCTCGCCGTCATCGAACCGACCGACGCCGGCCTCGTCTTGAAGGAAACCGCCCCCGGTGTCACGGTGGAGCAGGTGATCGCCAACACCGGGTGCGAACTGATCATCGCCCCGGACCTCCGTTCCATGCCGATCGAAGGATAAAGAAGAATGACCAATCTGAAGGGGAAGGCTGCGCTCGTCACTGGGTCCACCAGCGGGATCGGCCTTGGGATCGCACGGCAACTGGCGGGCCAGGGCGCCGACCTGATGCTGAACGGCTTCGGCGATGCCGGCTACATCGCCGAGCTGTGCCAGTCGCTGTCCAAGGAGTTCGGCGTGCGCGTCGCCCACAACGGCGCCGACATGTCGAAGCCCGAGGAGATCGAGGCGATGGTCGCCGCCACCGAGGCGGCCTATGGCCGGCTGGACGTGCTGGTCAACAATGCCGGCATCCAGCATGTGTCGCCCGTCGATGCCTTCCCGGTGGAGCGCTGGGACGCGGTGATCGCCATCAACCTGTCGGCCGTCTTCCACGGCACCCGCGCCGCTCTGCCGGGCATGAAGGCGCGCGGCTGGGGCCGGGTCATCAACATCGCTTCGGTCCATGGGCTGGTGGCTTCGGTCAACAAGTCGGCCTATGTCGCCGCCAAGCATGGCGTGATCGGCCTGACCAGGGTGACGGCGCTGGAACTGGCGGAGACCAACATCACCTGCAACGCCATCTGCCCCGGCTGGGTGTTGACGCCGCTGGTGCAGAAGCAGATCGACGCGCTGGCCGCCACGCGGGGCCTGTCGGTGGAGGAGGCCGGACGCGAACTGCTCAGCGAGAAGCAGCCGTCCAAATCCTTCGTCACGCCGGAACAGCTGGGCGAGTTGGCGGTGTTCCTGTGCTCCGAGGCCGCCGGCAATATGCGCGGCGCGGCTCTGACCATGGATGGCGGCTGGACCGCCCAGTAAATGGAGCGTCGGCCCAAGCGGTTTAAAAGCGGCTTGGGCTGGACGGGCACAGAAGCGTCCCGGGAGCGGATCGAAAGGTCCGTTTCCGGGGCTGCTTCTTTCCGGTGTCAGGTGTCGCTGGTGGCCGGAACGGTATCGAAGGGCGTCGCGATGAAGGGGCGGCCCTGTCCATGGCCGGCGCGGGCATGACCGCGTTCGGTCGCCGCCTGCCGGAAATAGCCGACAACGAACACGCGCAGGGCATTTGCAAGGGAAACGCCCGACCGGGATGAATGGCGGGCCTGCTGTTCCATGCGGTCACGCACGTCGTCGCACAACTCGTCCACCGTCATAACTTCCCGCCGGCAGATCTCCTCCAGCCCCTCCCAGTAGGAAGGCTCAAGCCGGATCGAAACGTCACGTCCAGACAATTTCAGCGTGCGAGAGGCCAGAGAAGCGGCACCTGTGGATTGATCGACGTGAGATTTGCTGTCCCCAACGCTCGACATGTTCGTATGCCCTCGTGCTACCCGTGCGATTGCCCCCAACGCATGAACACTATAACGCGACCACAACCGGTTTTGGGAACAAAACTTTAGGCATGTAAGGATTCCCCCTAGGGGGTGCGTTCCGGATCCCCGGCCATGTCCTTGAGCAAAGCCAGATCGTTGATGACGATAAAACCTTTGGCATATGTCACTGTTCCGGTCCTGCGCAGGGCGCCGAGACACTTGTTCACCATTTCACGGGTGACGCCCAGCATGTTCGCCAATGCTTCCTGGGACAGGGGCAAGGTCAGCCGCAGACCGGCCGGGGTCGGCTGCCCGTAACTGTCCGACAGCAGCAGCAGCCGGCGCGCGAGCCTGCGTGGAACACGGCGTCCTCGATGTTCTCCGACACCCAGCGCAGCCGGTCGCAAAGGACGATCATCATGCGGGTGCAGAGGCGCGGGTGGCGTTCCAGGAAGGGGATGAAGTCGGCGCGGTCGATCCGGAACAGCTCGACCGGCCGCAGGGCGACCGCGGCGGCGGTCCGCTCCCGGCCGTCGATCAGCCCGATTTCGCCCAGGACATCGCCGGCTTCCAGGATGTTCAGCAGCATGGTCTTGCCATCCGCCGAAGAGGTGCGGATGGCGATCTGGCCCTTCAGCACGGCGAACAGGCTGTCGCCGGGGTCGCCCTTGTCGAAGATGATCTGGTCGGCATCGAAGCGTGCCATGCGGCCCAGAGTCACCATCTCGGCCATCTGCTCGGGATCGAGTTCCCCGAGCAGCCGGTTGCGCCTCAGAACCGATGCGACATCCACAGGCGCGTTCATCCGTCCGTCCAGACACAGTTTCGCGCCGGGCTGGCGGTCATCGCCACCCCGGCGCGATCAGTCTAGCCAAAACGCGCTTACATCGCGAGCGGCACCGCATCGCGCAGGGCGCGTTCCCACAAAACGGTGTGTTCGAAATGGAAACGGGCTTCGGTCGTCGCGTCATCGCTCGTCGCGCGGCCCAGCCGGCGTGCCATGGTGCGGAGCATCGCCTTGGCGTCCTCGCGCTTCTGGTCGAAGCGACCTTGCGGCAGCCAGCCGCGAAAAGCCGCCAGTTCGGAAGCCGGCAGGTCGATGTCGCCGCCCAGCCGCAGCATCCGGCCATAGCCGCGCTCGCGGTAGGGCAGCTCCTTGGCGATGGACTCCAGGCGCAGAGCCGTCCCGGCGGTCAGCACCCGGTCGGCGACCGCGTCGGACAGGGTGCGGCGGATGTTGACCATCGCCTCCGACAGGGAGGTGTAGCCCAACTCGGCCGGGCCGTGGATCACCGCCACCTCGTCGTCGTCTTCCAGCCGGCCGTCGCGGAAGGCCTCGAAGATGGCGCCGACGCCGATCATGCCGAAGGGATACAGTTCCGCGGCGCGCAGGGCCCCCATGCTGGAGGCGCCGAACACCGGGATGCCAGCGTGGATGGCGTAGAGGATTTCCTTGTGCCAGACCGACGGCACGCTTTCGAAAAAGCCGTCGACGATGCCGATGGCCGCTGGCTTTTCGGCGCACAGCCTCAGAACGTCGCCCTGGGCGACCGGCGGGAGATAGGTGGCGTCCAGCTCCAGCGCCGCATCCTCGCGCGGCAGGGTAGGGCCCAGAAAGACATAGACGCCGCTCATGCCGCCTTCTCCATGGCTTGGCTGCCGAGCGCGCGCAGGCCGCGTTCGCCCAGCAGGTAATCGGGGGATTCGTCGGCACCCTCCAGCCCGGGCACGACAACACGGACGACCGGGATGCCGAATTCCGGCTTGGTCAGGTCCACCGCCACCGCCTCCTCGATGCCGGCGGCGCACAGCCTGTCGAGCTGATGGGCGAGATCGGCCTCGATGGTGGGGGCGGCGCCAGTCGGGCAGTGGTGGAAGGACCGCCTGCCGGCGCCCTCCACGATCATCGCCTTCCAGCGGGCATGGTGGGCGGGGTCGAGGTGGCGCTCATACTCGGCACGGGGCATATCGTCGCGAGCGCCGGCGATGAAGGTCAGGCGGCTCTGCGCCGCCTCGGTCAGGGCGCGGGACAGGGCGATCTCGCGCGCCACGTGGCAGCCCATGCCGGTGGCCGGGCGGATGGAATGCTGGGGCAGCTCCTCCCGCTCGACGATGCGGCAGAGGAAGGCGGGCAGGCCGACGTCGCTGGTGGTCTCCCACACGCCGACGGCGACGTCAGCCGCCTCGAAGCGGTCGATCAGTGAGCGGCAGACCGGATCGTCGATGCTGTCCAGGTCGATGCGGGTCGCCGCCTGGGCTGCGGGATCCTGGAGGCGCCACAGGGTGGTCGCGTCGCGCTCCACCAATTCGGTGATGGCGTGGCTGATCGCCTCGACCTTGTGGTTGCCGGATGCCAGGCCGTTGGACCCGGCCAGGAAGGCGCCGTGGCCGGGGGCCATCGGCACGGTGAAATTCAGGTGGACCATTTCGAACGGCACCCATTTTGGGCCGCCGTTCAGCAAGTCCTGACCCTCGATCCACAGGATGGGGCTGTGGGGATTGAAGCTTCCGGTCGACAGCCGGGGCAGGCGGTCGACGTCCACCACCGGATGGGTCCAGCGCAGCTCTTCGAAGCTGGCGAACTTCAGCGGCAGGGTGATGCGTTCGGCGTGGTAGCTCTCGATCGATTCCATGACCCCCGACGCCTTGGCGGCGGCAAGCGTCACACCCTTGCCCTGCGACACCGAGATGGAGCGCGAATTCGGCCGTGTCACCATCACCACCGGAATGCCGACGGCATCCAGCCCGGTGACGTTTGCGACCCGGGTGATCCCCATGATCGGCAGGAACGGGGCGACCCGCGCCAGGGTCTGTTCGGGTGCCACGACCCGGTGGGTGCCGACCGTATGGGCCTTCACCGCATCCGAAACGGAGGCTTTGATATCGAGCAGATCGAAGGGCATCGCGGCTGATCCGGGGCGGAGGAAAATCGAAGAGGCGTCCTGTTCCCGGGTCCGTGGCCGGTCAGCACCTCATCGGTGCTGGTGGCCACGGTCCAAAAACCGGTACCGGGATTCCGATCAGGCGCCCGGGGTGATGCTGAAGCGGCCGGCCTCGTGATCGGCGGCATCGAAGGTGCTGCGGTCACCCGAGCGGACCAGATTCCGGGCGGTCGAGGCCTGGATCTCGGCGATTTCCGTGACGCCCTGAGCGGACACGGCATACAGGCGACCGTCGGCACCACGGATCATCGACGACTGGGAGATGGAGAGCGACATTTTGAATGAACTCCTATCTGGCTTGCTGATGTCGCCAATTCTTAGGATCCGAACGGCTTCGGTCTGTGAAGTTGTTCACTTCATGACCGGGGCGGGCGGAGTATCAGGTGTGTTGAGCGGTTGCGCATCTCATGGGTTTGACGGGGTGCCCTGTGGTCGCGAGCGGTGACGGATTGAGTGGAGAAACGAACATGCTGCGAGCCACCAACAAGAAGCGGGGTAGTCTCGCATCCGGTCACGGCTCCGCCGACCTCGAAGACCTGATGGTTTGGCCGCAGCTCTCCGACCGCGTCGTTTTCATGAACGGAGCAAGATCCAGATTGCGCCTTGAAAAAGCGGTCTGGGAAGGACTGGATGCTATTGCTCGAATGGAAGGAAAGCCGACGCAGCAGTTATGTGCTGAGTTGGAGGAAAAGCGCCTGAAGACAGCCGCACTCAGCTCTACAATCCGCACTTTTGTGCTGGAATATTTCCGCGGAATCGAAGCCGCTTAGGTGGAAATCAAAGAAAAATTTTCTCATTGATTTGGGAGGACATCTTCCTTCCATTCAGGTGACCCAGCAATTCCCTGGCACGTGCTTGGCTTGAGATCTGGGTCGTCAGCAGCGCGGTTTCCAAGGCCGCATGCGCCATTTTGAGCGCTTCCACGCGCTTTCCTACAGATTCCAGGGCGTCCGCATACCAGATCTGGACATGAGGCAACCATCCTAGCGGATGCGGCTTGCCCCGAATCGCCCCCTGCTGGTGGAAAAGCGCGAAGCTGCGATCGAACATCGCGAAACCGGCCTCCCGGTCTCCCGTCAGGACCGACGCATATCCGATGCCGCCCATAACCAGCGGCAGCAGCAGCGGAGCGTGTATGGCGTGCCCGATGGACAATGCGGTTTCGAATGCAGGGACGCTGTCTTTCAAATGCCCGCAGATGATCTGCGTCCATCCCAGATGCGTCAGGGCAAACAGTCTCGAGAAAAGGTGATTGCTTTCCTCGGCGATCTCGACCGACCGGCGACCGGCCTTCACCGCCTCTTCGGCCCGTCCCAGTTGGGCAAGACAGCGTGCCGCGATGCTGCCCATATGCACCTGTGCGACGGTTGCCAGTCCGTAGCGGTCGTGCGGGCGGGACGTGGTGAGCATGGCGGCGCCAAGCTCGAACGTCTCCAGTGCGTCGACGAAAAGCCCCTTGTCCGTTTGCAGGCCGCCCAGCCGGAACAGAAGCTGGACGCGGGTGCGGCGGTCGTCCCGCTCGTCCAGTGCGGACAAGCCGTCCCTGCAAAGTGCCAGCCCCTGATCCAGATCGCCGAAAGTCCACAGGAACGACGCCAGCATCGAGCAGGCGCGGGCATAGCGGATGCGGTCGCCCGACTCCCATGCCATGGCGATGGCCCGTTGCAGGTGGTCGTCCACACCCATCGACCCACGCGGCAGCAGCGACCGCGGAAGTGCGATCAGCAGATCGATCTGACGCGCCGTGTTCCTTGGATGATCCGGCAGATGCCGCACCGCGGCTAGGGCGTTGGCGTAATGCCGGCTGGAGTCCTCAAGTTTGGAGCGGCCCTCGGCCCGTTCGCCCGCACGCCGGCCAAACAGGTGCGCAGCCGGCCAGTTCTCCGCCATGAAGGCATGGTGGGCCAGCAGGTCCAGGCGGTTCGGCAGGTCGTGGTCGCGGCGGTGGCTCAACGCCTCCAGCACGCGGGCATGCAACGCCCGGCGGTCGGACTTGGTCAGGGTGGCGTAGGCGACCTCCTGGATCAGTGCATGCTTGAAGGAATATTCCAGGTTGGGCAGCAAACGGGTGCGCAGCACGAAGCCGGCGCGCTCCAGATAGGCCAGGGAGTCGGACAGGACCGGCGTGGACAGTCCGGTCAGCGCCTGGAGCAGCCCGACGTCGAAGGTGGTGCCGATCACGGCGGCATTCATCAGCAACCGGCGCCGCTCCAGCGTCATCATGTCCATGCGCTCGGCCAGCAGGGCGTGAAGTGTGCGCGGCAGCTTGTGGACCACCAGCGGATCGATCAGCCGGTAGGCGCCCGGCGTGCCCTCGATGGCGTTCGACGCCTCAAGCGTGCGCAGAACCTCTTCCAGATAGAGCGGAACGCCCTGGCAGCGGCTGGCGACCTGGGCCTTCAGTTCCACCAGCGACCAGTCAGGGCCGAGCCAGTGGGCCAGGAAACTCTGCACCTGACCCGGCGACAGCATGCCCAGATCGATGCGGCGCCCGCCCGGACGGCCGCTCCAGCCCCGCTCTTCCGACTCCGGTCCCAGCGGGGGGGGCCGTCGGGTGGCGAGCAGCAGCAGCCGGGCCCTCGACCCCGGCAGCGCTTGGGCCAGCCGGTCCAGCAGCCGCACCATCACCGGCCGGGCCCAATGGGCGTCCTCCACCAGCACCAGCAGCGGTCGGCCCACTGCCCCACTCGCCGTCCCATCCCCCGCGTCGCTTCCACCGCCGGTTCCGAGCGGTGCCGCCAGTTCCAACGTCGCCCCCACCAGACCTTCGATGCCCAAGGACAGGCGCTGCGCCGCGTCCAGGCCGCTCCACAGCTGATCCAACCCGGGCCGGCCGAAAAGCGCGCGCACGGCATCGCCGGCCAGCGAGCCTGACCGGCGGCGTGCCGCCTCGCAGACCCAGCCGATACCCTCCTCGCTGGCGCAGCCGGCCACCTGTTCGGCCAGGCTCAGCGCCACCGCCTCCAGGTCGTCGGGATCGGCCAGCCGGCGGATCGGCATCTGCGGCCATTGCAGCAGGGTCCAGCGCCGGCTGCGCGGGTCGCGCAGGAACTCGCCGACGAGGCGGGATTTGCCGATGCCGGCCTCTCCCTGCAGCAGAAGCTGGGCGGGCGCCCCGGCCTCCACCGAATCTGCGATGGCGAACAGGGTCGCCACCTCCTCCTCCCGGCCGACATGCGGGGCGTCGGTGGCGGACAGCAGGTCGGTGGCGGTGCGGCGGACGGCACGCGCCCCGTCGAGCAGGAAGGCCGGCATCGGCTCCACCTCGTCGGACAGGCGCAGGCTTCCCATCGGGCGCACCGCCACCCCCACCGGGATCAGGTCCAGCGTGTCCCGGCTGAGCTGCGCGGTGTCGGAAGCCGCGCGCTGCTGCAGCTTGGCGGCCATATGCACGCACTCGCCGACCGCGCGATAGTCGGTCCACAGGCCATTGGTCACCACATGGGCGACGACGTCACCCGAACTGATGCCGATGCGGATATGGAAGAGAGGACGTCCCTGTTCGTCGCGGGTGGCGCTGAGGATGTCCTGGGCGGCAAGGCAGGCGCGCAGCGCATGGTCCTCCTTGGCGCCGGGAGCGCCGAAGGTCGCCAGGAAGCCGTCACCCAGCATCTGGGTCACCGTGCCTTCGAAGCGCGGCACAGCCTCCGTCACACAGTTCAGGATCGAAAGAAGCAGATCGTCCGCATCTTCGGGATCACGGCCTGCCACCATGGCGGAGGAGCGGACGATGTCGACAAACATCGCCGTGACGACCTTGCGTTCGCGCGGCTTATCGCCCGGCAGGCGAGATGCCTCCTGCCAGGGACGGCCTTCGTCCGTCGCTGCGCCCAACATGGTGTCCGCCACGTCCGCCCCCCTCGCGGAATTCGCGTTGGCATATTAGAGCATGCATTTCGAATTTTGCGAACATCCGAGCGATGCGACACCCGAAGATTTTCCCGCCAACGGAAAGTAACATATCGGTGTATGTAATTCCTGGCAAAAAGAAAGCGCCGCGACTTGCGCGGCGCTTTGATTGTTACTTGTGATGAATGTACATTGTGTCTGATTGTGGCGCTGTCGGCGCCTGTCGCCTAAGCCATGTCAGCGGCGGACGGCGATGTTCTCCACCTGGGTAACGTCACGCACGGCACCGCGGTCGGCGCTGGTGGTCAGGGCGGCATAGGCGCGCAGTGCCGGGGAAACCAGACGGTCGCGGTTGAGCGGCTTCCAGGCATCCATGCCCTTGGCGTTCATCGCGTCGCGGCGGCGCTGCATCTCCTGGTCGTCGACGGCGAGGCGGATGATGCGGTTGGGAATGTCGATCTCGATGCGGTCGCCGTCCTGCACCAGCCCGATGGCGCCACCCTGGGCCGCTTCCGGAGAGACGTGGCCGATCGACAGGCCGGACGTGCCGCCGGAGAAGCGGCCGTCGGTCACCAGCGCGCAGGCCTTGCCCAGTCCCTTCGACTTCAGATAGCTGGTCGGGTACAGCATTTCCTGCATGCCGGGACCGCCGCGCGGGCCCTCGTAGCGGATGACCACCACCTCGCCAGCCTTGACCACGTCGCCCAGGATGCCGGCGACGGCGTCGTCCTGGCTTTCGAAGACGCGGGCCGGGCCGGCGAAGACGAGGTTGGAGGCGTCGACGCCCGCCGTCTTCACGATGCAGCCGTTCTCCGCGATGTTGCCGTACAGCACGGCGAGACCGCCGTCCTGGCTGAAGGCGTTCTCGGCCTTGCGGATCACGCCCTTCTCGCGATCGAGGTCCAGTTCCGGCCAGCGGCGTTCCTGGCTGAAGGGCACGACGGTCGGGATACCGCCGGGGGCAGCCCGATACAGGGTATGGACGGACTGGTCCTGGGTGCGCATCACGTCCCAGCGGTCCAGCGCCTCGCCGAGCGACGGCGCATGGACGGTCGGGGTGTCGCGGTTCAGCAGACCGGCGCGGTCCAACTCGCCCAGGATGCCGAAGATGCCGCCGGCGCGGTGGACGTCCTCGATGTGGACGTCGGCCACGGCGGGAGCGACCTTGCAGACATTGGGGACGCGGCGCGACAACCGGTCGATGTCTTCCATGGTGAAATCGATACCGCCTTCCTGAGCCGCCGCCAGGATGTGCAGGACGGTGTTGGTCGAACCGCCCATGGCGATGTCGAGCGTCATCGCGTTCTCGAAGGCTTCCTTGGTGGCGATGCCGCGCGGCAGGGCGGTGGCGTCTTCCTCCTGGTACCAGCGGCGGCAGAGATCGACCGCCATGCGGCCGGCGGCGAGGAACAGCTCCTTGCGGTCGGCGTGGGTCGCCAGGATGGTGCCGTTGCCGGGCAGCGACAGGCCGAGCGCCTCGGTCAGGCAGTTCATCGAGTTGGCGGTGAACATGCCGGAGCAGGAGCCGCAGGTCGGGCAGGAGCCGCGCTCCATCTCCGCCGCCTCTTCATCCGAGACGGTCGGATCGGCGGCGGCGACCATGGCGTCGATCAGGTCGACCGACTTGATCTTGCCGCGCCACTTGACCTTGCCGGCTTCCATCGGGCCGCCGGAGACGAAGACCGCCGGGATGTTCAGGCGCATCGCGGCCATCAGCATGCCGGGCGTGATCTTGTCGCAGTTGGAGATGCAGACCAGCGCGTCGGCGCAATGGGCGTTCGCCATGTACTCCACCGCGTCGGCAATCAGCTCTCGCGAGGGCAGGCTGTACAGCATGCCGCCATGGCCCATGGCGATGCCGTCGTCCACGGCGATGGTGTTGAACTCCTTCGCCACGCCGCCAGCCTTCTCGATCTCGCGCGCCACCAGCTGGCCCAGATCCTTCAGATGGACGTGGCCGGGGACGAACTGGGTGAAGGAGTTGGCGATGGCGATGATCGGCTTGCCGAAATCGCCGTCCTTCATGCCGGTTGCCCGCCACAGGCCGCGCGCGCCCGCCATGTTGCGGCCGTGGGTGGAGGTGCGGGAACGGTAGTGCGGCATGGATCGGTCCTCAGCTGGTCGATTTTGGCGAATTGGCGAAAGGAATGGAACGAAACGGGTGGGCACCTTAGCAATCTCCTGTCGCGCGCGCCAGAGGCGCGATCCCGTCCAGGGCTCAGGAGGCGCGACACCGGCGTTGCCCTGCCATGCACGCCGCGAGGATTGCCGATGATAAGCACGCTTATTAATTCCGATGAACCGATAAGCAAGCTTACGATATGCCGATGTCCTCCCCCACCGATCACCGCTCCGCAAATCCCCATTCGATGAGTTTGGGGGCCGTCTTGACCGACACGGCGCGCCTGATGCGCGTCCGTTTCGACCAGCGCGCCCGCCATCTCGGCCTGACCCGTCCGCAATGGTCGGTGATCGCCACGCTGGCGCGGAACGAGGGGATCAAGCAGGCGGCGCTGGCCGACCTGCTGGAGATCGAGCCGATCACGCTCTGCCGGCAGATCGACCGTATGGAGGAAGGCGGCTGGATCGAACGCCGCACCGACCCGACCGACCGGCGCGCCCGGCTGCCGCACCTGACGCCGAAGGCGCATGCGGTGCTTGAGCAGGGCCGGGCGCTCGCCACCGGGCTCTATGCGGAGGCGCTCGCCGGCCTGCCGCCCGATGCCGAAGCCATGCTGGTCGAGATGCTGGCCCACATGCGCGCCAACCTTTCCGACCGCCGGGCCGAAGCGCCCGCGAAGACCGCATCTCAAAAGATCGCCGCCAAAGCCTGACGACCCCCGCCTTTTTCTTCGGGACCCGACCGCCATGACCGCCGTGACCGACCGCGATACCGATACCCGCCCGAATGCCCAGAATCCGACCGCCAAGCCTGTCCGACGGACGCGCTGGCGCCGCTGGCTGCTGATGGCCGCCCTGCCGCTGCTGGTGGCGGTCGGCGGCGGCTATGAATATGTCGTGGGCGGACGCTATGTCTCGACCGACAACGCCTATGTCCAGCAGGACAAGGTGACGATCAGCCCGGATATCTCCGGCCGCATCGTCGAGGTGGCGGTGCATGAGAATCAGCCGGTCCATCGCGGCGACCTGCTGTTCCGCATCGACGACGAACCCTACCGGCTGGCCTTGCAGCAGGCGGACGCCGCGCTGGCCTCGGCCCGGCTGAAGGTGGAGCAGCTGCGCGCCGACCTGGGCGAGGCGCAGGCCAAGCAGGCCGCGGCGGAAGAGAAGGTCTCCTTCGAGCAGCGCGAGTTCCAGCGCCAGCAGGATCTGCTGAAGACCGGCGTCGCCGCGCGGGCCACCTATGATTCGGTGCGCCATGACCTGATGGCGGCGCAGCAGGATCTGAACACCGAGAAACAGGCGGTGATCAGCGCCCGCGCTGCCCTTGGCGGCGATCCCGACATCCCCACCGACCGCCATCCGACGGTGCTGGAGGCGCTGGCGAAGAAGGCGTCGGCGCAGCGCGACCTCGACCACACGGTGGTGGCAGCGCCGGCCGACGGCCTGGTCAGCCAGACCGACCGGCTTCTGGTCGGGCAATACGCCTCGGTCGGGCTGTCGGCGGTCAGTCTGGTGATGAGCGGGTCGAGTTGGGTCGAGGCCAACTTCAAGGAAACCGACCTGACCTACATGGCGGTCGGCCAGACCGCGACGGTCGTGCTGGACGCCTATTCCGGCCGCACCCTGACCGCCCATGTCGAGAGCATCGGCGCCGGCACCGGATCGGAGTTCTCGGTCCTGCCCGCCCAGAATGCCACCGGCAACTGGGTGAAGGTGGTGCAGCGGGTGCCGGTCCGCCTCCGCATCGACCGGACGGAGGGCGAGCCCGTGCCGCTGCGCACCGGCCTCAGTGCCGAGGTGGAGGTCGACACCCACTACAGCCGGCCTTTGCCGGGCGCCATCGGCAACGCGGTCGCGGCGATCCGGTAAGGCAACCACGCACGCATCCCATCATCCGCAGGCATTCCATGGCCGTCCCCCAATCCCCGGCAGCCCCGCATGAGGTGAAGCATCGCGGCATGATCACCGTGTCGATCATGCTCGCTACCATCATGCAGGTGCTGGACACCACCATCGCCAACGTCGCCCTGCCCAGCATGCAGGGCAGCCTGGGGGCGGCGCAGGACACCATCACATGGGTGCTGACCTCCTACATCGTCGCGGCGGCCATCGCGACGCCGGCCACCGGCTGGATGGCGGACCGGTTCGGGCGCAAGCGGCTATTCCTGATCGCGGTGGCCGGCTTCACCGCGGCGTCGGTGCTGTGCGGGCTGGCCGGCAGCCTGACCCAGATGGTGGCCTTCCGGCTGGTGCAGGGCGTCTTCGGCGCGGCGCTGGTGCCGCTGTCGCAGTCGGTGCTGCTGGACATCAACCCGAAGGAACGGCACGGGCAGGCGATGGCTCTGTGGGGGGCCGGCATCATGGTCGGCCCGATTGCCGGGCCGACGCTGGGCGGCTGGCTGACCGACAGCTTCAGCTGGCGCTGGGTCTTCTACATCAACTTGCCTGTCGGGCTGCTGGCCTTCGCCGGCATGGCGGTCTTCCTGCACGAGACCAAGGGACGCATCCGCGGCTTCGATTTCTTCGGCTTCGCCATGCTGGGTCTGGCGGTCGGCGCCTTCCAGATGCTGCTGGACCGCGGCGAGCAGCTGGACTGGTTCGGCGCCACCGAGATCTGGATCGAGACGGCGCTGGCCGCCTGCGCCTTCTGGGTCTTCGCCATCCACATCGCCACCGCCCACGGCAACACGAAGACCGAGCCCTTCATCGACCCGGCGCTGCTGCGCGACCGCAATTTCGTCACCGGGCTGATTCTGATCTTCGTGATCGGCGTGATCCTGCTGGCGACCATGGCGCTGCTGCCGCCGATGCTGCAGAATCTGCTGGGCTACCCGACGGTCACCACCGGGCTGGTGCTGGCGCCACGCGGCGTCGGCACGATGATCTCGATGCTGATGGTGGGACGGCTGGTGCGCAGGGTGGATGCGCGGCTGCTGATCCTGGCCGGCGTGCTGCTGACCAGCTGGTCGCTGTGGTACATGACCGGCTTCACCATCGTGATGGACCGCGAGCCGATCATCATCAGCGGCGTGGTGCAGGGGCTGGGCCTGGGGCTGGTGTTCGTGCCGCTCAGCACCATCGCCTTCGCCACGCTGGAGCCGCGGCTGCGCACCGACGCCGCCAGCCTGTTCAGCCTGGTCCGCAACCTGGGCAGCAGCGTCGGCATCTCGGTGGTGATGACCCTGCTGTCGCAGAACACCCAGATCAACCACGCCAGCCTGGCCGCGCATTTGACGCCCTTCTCGCAGATGATGACGGAGCAGGTGACCGCCACGCCCGAGGCGCTGGCGATGCTGAACGCCCAGGTCACGCAGCAGGCGGCGATGATCGCCTACATCGACGACTTCAAGCTGATGATGTATGTCGCCCTGCTGGTCATCCCGATGCTGCTGCTGCTCCGGCGGCCGAAGGCGGGAGCCCCGGCGCCGGAGGAAGCGGCGGTGATGGAGTAGGGGCGCCGCTCCTGTCAGGCGGCCATGCTCGACATCGCCCGGCAGCTTTCGGCGCAGCGGCGGCACATCTCGGCGCACCGCTTCATCATGGCGTCGTCGGCCATGCGGTCGCACCGGTCGGCGCAGGCCGCACAGATCTCGGCACAGGCGCCGCAGGTCAGATGGTGGAAGCGGGAGCCGCGGATCATGAAATCCGCGCTGGTGCGGCAGATGTCGACGCAGTCCAGCATCAGGCGGACATGCCCGGCCTCCGCATGCGCACCGCCCTTGGTCAGGCAGTGCGATACGGTTTCCAGGCAGATCGTCTGGCAATCGGTGCAGTTGCGGATGCAGTCGTCCATCGACGGCGTGCCGGCCATGACGGTTCCTCCGGAGAAGAGTGCAGGGATGACCTGACAACCGGCTCCGGGGCCGTTGGGTTCCGGCAAGGAAGGTTGGTCAGCCGGCCGTGGCGCTCTTGCCGCCGTCCTTCTTCGAGCCGCGCGGGGGCTTCGCGGCCGGAGTCTTGGCGGCTGTGGATTTGGTGGGCGCCGCCTTGGCGGGGGGGGTCGCCGGAGCCTTGACGGAGGTGGCCTGTTCGGCCGGAGCGGCATCGTCCTTCGGCTTGGAGGCAGTCGCCTTGGAGGCGGCCGGCTTGGCCTTCGCAGGCTTGACCGCTTCGGATTTGGCGCTTTGCGCCGGGGCGCTCGCGACCGCCGACAGGGATTCGGCGGCGGCACGGGTGCTCTTGCCGGCGGTCTTGGAGGTGGCGGTCTTCTTGCGCGAGCCGGCGACCTTGCCGGTCGGCTCCAGCGCCCCGGCGCCGCGGACTTCCGCCTCGGCCTGGGTCCAATGGTCGGAGTCGCGGCCTTGCGGACGGCCCTCGCTCTCCCACAACTCGTGGGCGCGGCGTCGGATACGCTCCTGGATATCGTCGGTATCGGCCATCGAGTTCCCCATGTGTCTGTCCGGCAATTGTCCGCCCGGCGGGTCTGCCATACCGTATTTTGTGGCAGCGACCCGCCAACGTTGCAAAGCCACTCGTGCGAGGCACCACGAAAGAGGCGGAGACTCCCGACTCCGCCGTTCCATGAGGGCAACACCGGAGCAAGCGTCTGGTTCCCGGAGGGAACGGGAGATGATGTCCGGAGGGAACGGGAGATGGTTCCCAACCGGCCTGTTCCATGCCACAAGGCGACCGACCCTACCCTTGAGCCGTGCCAATCATGACTCCTGCCTCCTCTGCCGCCAGTCCCTCCCTGCTCGACCGCGTCGCGGCGGCACCCTGGTGGCTGCTGTGCGCCGGGCTGGCGGCGGCGATGGCGCTGTCGGTCCTGCTGGTCGGGTTCCGGCTGCCCTACTGGGTGCATTCCGATCAGGATCTGGTGCTGGCCTATCACGGGCTGCTGTTCGGCGACGGGCTGCCGCAGGAGTATTTCGACCATCCCGGCTACGGCTATTTCCTGGTGATCGACGTCTGGTACCGGCTGCTGCATGCGGCCGGTCTGCTGCCGGTCGCCAGCCTGTCGGCCCTGCCGCCGGGCAGCGACGTGGCGGCGACCGAAGCCGTTTGGCAGTCGCTGGTCCAGGCCGGGCGGGCGCTGTCGATCCTGCTGACCGCCGCCTTCGCCGTCAGCTATGCCACGCTGCTGCGCGGGCTGGTGGAGGACCGGCGGGTGGCGCTGCTGGCTGGCATCCTGCTGGCCTTCGGCGTCGGGCTGACGGCGCAGGGGCGGCAGATGCGCACCGACCTGCTGTCGGCCGGCTTCGTCGTGCTGGGGCTGCTGCTGGTCCTGCGGGCGGTGCGGCCGGCGGACGGCAAGCCGTGCGGCGGCGCATCGCTGCTGCAACTGGCGCTGGGCGGCCTTCTGGTCGGGTTGGCCATGGTGACCAAGGTGCAGGCGGTTTTCCTGGCGATGGGGCTGCCGGTGGCGGCGATCCTGTTCGGGCGGCGGGCGGAGGCCGTGCCGGAAAAGGGCTGGGGCGTTGCCGCGCTGGTCGGGCTGCTGGCGGCTGCCGCCGCGGTGCCGGCCTTCGGGCTGATCCAGGCCGGGCTGGCCGGCTGGGGCCGGGCGGTCTATCCCTACACGCCGGTTGGCGGCGGGCTGTCGGGCGGCGGCTATCAGAGCATCGTCGCCGGCTGGGTGCTGGCCGGCATCCTGGTCCATGCGGCGGTCCACCGGGTGCCGGCGGCCCGTGCGGTCGCCGGAGCGGCGGCGGTGCTGCTGGGGCTGGCGGTGGGGCTGCTGGCGCTCGACATCCGCTGGAACGAGCAGAACGCCATCGCCGTGGCGAACTTCGTCGAGCACATGTTCGTCTTCTCCTCCTGGCGGCATGGGGCGGAGTTGCAGGGCCAGGGGAACGTGGTCGGGCAGGGGACGCTCGGGCTGCTGCTGGCCGGCATCGGCCGGACGCTGGCGATCCGCACCATCGTCCTGCACCCCGACAACATCCCGCAGACCATCGTGGTGGAGTGGTTCGCGCTGGCCGGCGCCGTGGTGCTGTGGCGGCGGGGGCAAAGGCTGGCGGCGGTGCAGGCGCTGTTCCTGCTGCTGGTCGCCTGGGGGCTGGAGTCGCTGTTCTCGCTGCGCGGCTTCCAGCGCGCCTATGCCGCCTACACCGACCCGCTGGCGATCCTGTCGGCCGCCTGGGTGCTGGCGCGGATGCCGGGGCTGCTGGACCGAACGAAGCCGCGGCGCTGGATCCTGGGCGGCGTGGCGCTGGTGGTGGTCGCGGCCCATGCCTGGCCGGTCATCGAAACCCGCAAGCTGCCGAACCCGGCGACCCATTGCGAATGGATCCCGATCTACATGCCCAAGGCGGCGCCGTTTCCCTTCTGCCGTTAGGAACCTCCCAGGGTCCGCGCGCGGTCGAGCGCCTCGACCACGCCGGCGCTGTCGATGTCGTTGAAGTCGGGGCGGTGGTGGATCAGCACGCGCGGGCCGGTGCTGTGGATCGGGTTGGAGGCGTCTGAGAACACCACGACGGTGGGGCAGCCGACGGCGGCGATCAGGTGGGTCGGGCCGGTGTCGTTGCCGACGGCGCCCCAGGCCCGGCGCGCCAGCCCGCCCAGCTCCGGCACGCTGGTGCGGTCGGTGAGGTCGACCGCCTGCGGGCAGGTTTGGGCGATCACGCGGGCAAGGTCGCGCTCGATCCCGGTGCCGATCACCGCCGGCACGATGCCGCGCTCCGCCAGCGCCGCCGCCACCTCGGCATAGCGGCGGGCGGGCCAGCGCTTGTCCGGCCGTCCGGGGGAGGAGCCGGGAACCAGCAGGGCGAAGCGCTCCGGCAGTCCGAATTTGGCGATGTCGGCGTCGAGCCAGGACAGGTCCGGCGTCTCGTCCGGGACGATGCCGAAGGGGGCGAGCTGGCGGACATAGCGGTCGCGCACCGGCACCTTGCGCCGGCCTTCGTAGCGGTCGGGATGCGAGGCGCCGCGGGCGGTGCCCGACCATTCCGGCCAGGGGCCGGGGAACAGCAGCCGGTGATAGAGGTCGGTGCGCGTCTGCGCCTGGAGGTCGTAGACGCGGTCGAAGCGGTGGGCGCGCAAGGTCCGGCGGATCGCCAGATAGGCCGACAGCGAGCGGTCGCGCGGATCCTCCAGCACCTCGTCGAACAACCCGCTCATCCGGGCGAGCGGGGCCAGCGAAGGCAGGGTCAGCAGGGTGATCCGGTCGCCGGCATGATGGCGGCGGATGGCGGCGAACGTCGTCTGGGCCAGGAAGAAATCGCCGAAGGCGCCCAGCTTGATGACAAGGATGCGGAGTGGGCGCTTGCTCATCGTGTCTTGTTCCCGGTAGGGGCCCCGATGCGGCCCCCGATACGCGTTGCCAGCCGCAGCATCAGCGCTGCGGCAAGGAAGCCTGCCATCCACCAGGGCTGCCAGATGCCGTAGGCGGTGCTGCCCATCGCCATCGCCGTGGCGAACAGGGCGAGTGCGAAGGGCTGGTCGCGGCGCTCCAGCCGGGCGGTGGCGGCCAGCAGAAGCAGCATCGCCGCCAGCGCCAGCGCCGCCCCGACCGCCCCGGTCTCCAGCCAGACCTGAAGGAAGGCGTTGTGCGGATGCAGCGGCAGCAGGCTGTCGCCGATCGGCGAGAACTCTGACACGGCACCTTCCGGCGGCAGGGAGCGCGAGGCGTCGATGCCCTGGCCGAACACCGGGGTGCGCAGCGCGCGGTCCGCCGCATGGCCCCAGATCTCCACCCGGTGCTGGGCGGAGCGGAACAGCAGGCCGGAATGGTCGAGGTCGAGCGGACCGGAGAACAGCAGGGCGGCGGGCAGCACCAGCAGGAAGGCGGCGGTGACCGCGGCGCTGAACAGCCGGCGGGTCCATTTGGCGGAGGCGCGGGCTGCCGCCAGCGTGACCAGCCCGGCGGCAATGCCCAGCATGGCCGACCGGCTGGTCAGGGGCAGGCAGGCCAGCGCGTAGCCGACCGGCACCAGCAGGGCCAGCGCCTTGCGGCCGAAGCGGTCCACCGCCAGGGCGGCCGGCCAGACCAGCAGGCAGAGCAGCGCCGCCGTCCGCTTCGGCACATTGCCGTTCAGCAGGTTGGGCAGCTGGTCGTCGGGCACGCTGTTCCACCAGCGGTTCAGCGGGAAGTCCAGCGCCGCCTCCACCGCGAACAGCAGCCCGCCGGCCAGCCCGCCGGCCAGGAACAGCCCGGCCAGCCGCCGCGCGTCGGACGCCGGCAGCCCGGCGATCCAGGCGCCACCGGCCAGCGCGCCGAGCGCGATATAGCCGATCTCCAGCACCGTCGCGAGCGCGCGGTCGGACGGGCTCCACAGGGTGGAGACCAGAGCCAGCAGAAGGAAGGCGCCGACGGCGGCGACCGGCGGCGTGAGGCGCAGGATGCGCCCGAAGGCCCCGCGCCCAAAGCTTCCATTCCGGGCGAGACCGACGAGCGACAGCACCAGCACGAGGATGGCCCAGACCGGCAGCCCGCGCGGGGCGAGCGCCGCCAGCGGCCCCAGCACCAGGGCGGCAGCCCCGGCCACGCCGTGCAGCACGGCATCGACCCCGCGGCCGGCGGGAGACGGGCGGGGGGCTGGGGAAGCGGGGCGCGACGCGGTGGCGTCCAGGGACTCGACGGGCATGACCTTGACGCGGATCAGCGGAAACCGGCGGGGACTTAACCGCACTCCTGCCCCGAAAGCAACGGCGCGCGGTCGGTGGAGGCCGGGCGCGGGATGGGGGGCTTGAAACAGCGTGGAACAGGAATTCGTGTGGTGTTCCATTGCTTCAGGTGGAGCCGGGGCGGTACCGGGGGGTGCGGGGCGGGCTGACGGTTTGAAACAGCGTGGAACAGAAATCCGGGAGTGTTCCACTGTCTCATCGGGGGTTAAGCCGTTGGCGGGAAACGCAGATCGGGTGAACAACATCCGGCGGGGCATGGCGGGTCCTGACCGGCAGTGGCGAGGATGATAGTCCTATCACGGTTGTCGCGGATTGGGGAAAGGGTGGATGAAAATCGCGGGTGGAACTCCTTCCTCCTGCTAAACTCTGTCCGCCGAAGGCAGGGGGCGGCGCGTGCGCGATGCTTGAAGATCCTCGCCATGCATCCCCCTCACCCTAACCCTCTCCCCGGGAGGGAGAGGGGATTCTGGCTGTGCTGCAAGATGGTCTTCAATGCGCCGTGGATTGCGCTACGCTCTGTTCCATGGGTTCGAAGGGGGCGGAGATGGAACGCAGCGGGGGGCAGGGGGCCGAGGGCTATCGGGTCCGCGTGATGAGCCGGGCCGAGCTGGATCTGGCCGTCGAGTGGGCGCGGCTGGAAGGGTGGAACCCCGGCCTGCACGATGCCGGCGCCTTCCATGCCGTCGATCCAGCCGGCTTCCTGGTCGGGCTGCTGGACGGCCAGCCGGTCGCTTCGCTGTCGGTGGTGCGCTATCCGGGGAATTTCGGTTTCCTCGGCTTCTACATCGTGCGGCCGGAGGCGCGCGGGCGCGGCTATGGCTGGACGCTGTGGCAGGCGGGACTGCGCCATCTGGAGGGCTGCACCGTCGGGCTCGACGGCGTGGTCGCCCAACAGGAGAATTACCGCAAATCCGGCTTCGCCCTGTCCCACCGCAACATCCGCTTCGGCGGCAGCCTGCCGGAGGACGGGGCCGGCGGGGCGAGGCTGGTGGATGCCCGGACCGTGCCCTTCGACCGGCTGGCGGCCTTGGATGCCGCGCTGTTCCCGGCGCCGCGCCCCGGCTTCCTCGCCAATTGGATCGCCCTGCCCGGTGCAACGGCGCTGGCGGCGGTGGGAACCGGCGATGGTGACGGCGATGTGACGGGCTTCGGGGTGATCCGGCCCTGCCACGACGGCTGGAAGATCGGCCCGCTCTATGCCGCGGACCAGACGGTCGCGCGGGATCTGGTGCTGGCGCTGGGCCGGACGGCCGGGGCCAAGGGCGGAGTCGGGCCGGTGTTTCTCGACGTGCCGGAACCGAACGCGGCGGGGGTGCGGCTGGCGGAGGAGTTGGGGCTGTCGCCGCAATTCGAGACGGCGCGCATGTATCTGGGACCGGCCCCGGCGGCCGGGCTGGGGCGGGTGTTCGGGATCACGAGCTTTGAGCTGGGGTGAGAGGCGGTGGCCGGCGCGGGGCATCTAAGCAGGTTTTCCGAACTCCGCCCACAGATGGGCGGGCTCGGAAAACCTGCTTAGCGGCCCATGAATTTTACCATCAGACGTTCGTCGATGTAGCTCCCGTCCACCTTCAGCGCCCGCGGTTCCGTGCCGTACGCTTCGAAGCCCAGCCGTTCGTACAGGCCGATGGCCTGCCGGTTGGTCGCGGCGACGGAGAGATGGATTTGCTCGACATGCTCCGCGGCATGGGCGAGCAGGGCGGTCATGACCGCATCTGCCAGACCGCTGCCCCGCCTGTTTCCGCGAACATAGACCCCCCAAAGCATGCCCTTGTGCCGCGATTTGGCCTGGGTGGGAATCAGCAGCCCGGCCGTGGCATCAAGTATCCCGTTGACGAAGCCGCCGACGATGTAACCGCCCGCGATCCTGTCTGCGAAGCTGGAAAGGGGACGGCTGCTTTCCTCGGCATGGCTCGATCCGAACGCCTCCGGATGGCGGTGCAGGGCTTCGAGGCGGAGCGAGCGGTACTCCTCCGCATCGTCGGGCAACAGCCTTTTCACCACTGTCATGTGCATTCCCTTGTCCTGACTGAGTTCGTGTGTCGCCGTTGCCCAGAAACGTGGGAGCCCCTCACCCCGCCGCCGTCCTGTCCGCCGTTCGTTCCAGCGAGCGGACGATGTGCTCGGCCAGCAAATCCACCGCCTTGGGCAGCGGGCCGGGCTGGCGGTAGAGGGCGGTTTCGATGTCGGGCAGATCGGGCAGGCCGTGTTCGGCGTTCACGATGTGGAAGCCGGGGGCCAGCATGTCCTTCGGCAGGATGGTCACGCCGAGCCCGGCGGTCACCGCGGCCTTGATGCCGGCGAGGCTGGGGCTGGTGTAGGCCATGCGCCAGGGGCGGCCGTGGGCGTCCAGCGCGTCGATGGCGCGTTTGCGGTGGATGTCCGGTGCCGGGGCGAGGACCAGCGGGACCGGGGCGCCCGCGTCGAGGATCAGCCGGTCAGACGCCACCCAGAACAGCGGCTCGCGCCAGACCCGGACGCCCCCGGCCGGTCCCTGCGGCTCCCGCTTGCACAGCACGAGGTCGTATTCGCCGCGGGCGAAACGGTCGAGCAGGTTGACGGTGAAGTCGCACTGCACCTCCAGCGCCACCTGGGGATGGGCGCGGGAGAAGCGCCACAGCACGTCGGGCAGATGGGCGGTGGCGAAATCCTCCGGCGTGCCGAGCCGCACCACGCCGCCCACCTCCGGCTCCATCAGCAGGGCGCAGGCCTCGCCCGCCATGCCCAGCAGGCGGCGGGCATAGGTCAGCAGGATCTCGCCGTCGGGGGTCAGGTCCAGGCCGCGGCCCTCGCGCAGGAACAGGCGCTTGCCCAGCCCGTCCTCCAGCCGCTTGATCTGCAGGCTGATGGTGGACTGGGTGCGGCCCAGCCGCTCCGCCGCCCGCGTGAAGCCGCCGCTGTCCACGATGGTCACGAAGCTGCGCAGCAGGTCGAGGTCGAAGGGCGGCAGCGGAGCGGGCATGTGGGGCGGAGGGGCGGATGGCATGGGGGTTGTTCCGGCTCGGCCGGTCAGGTCAGCACCGCCCGGCTCAGTGCGAGGTAGAGTGGAATACCGACGAGGATGTTGAAAGGAAATGTGATGCCCAGCGACAGCGGAAGCGACAGGCCGGGCTCCGCTGCCGGCAGGGCGTGGCGCAGCGCCGCCGGAACCGCGATGTAGGAGGCGCTGGCGCACAGCGTCACCAAGAGGGCGGCATCGCCGAGGCCGAGCCCCAGGGACGCGGCGGCGGCAAGGCCGATGGCCGCGCCGGCCAGCGGCATGACGATGCCGAAGGCGATCAGCCGCGGGCTGAGCGACACCGCTTCCCGCAGCCGGGAGGTGGCGAGATAGCCCATCTCCAGCAGGAACAGGCAGAGCACGCCGTCCCACGGCGCGATGAACAGGCCGTGCAGGCTTTGCAGGCCGGGCTTGCCGATGACCAGCCCGACCAGCAGCGACCCGGCCAGCAGCAGGACCGAGCCGTTGAAGGCGGCCTCGCGGATGGCGCCCCTGATCGAGCCGCCCTGGGCCGGGCCGCCGCCGCCGAGCGGCACCGACAGGCTGGCTCCGCCGCCACCCGCCGCCACGCCGGACACCATGCCGGCGGCGCCGGCCAGCAGCAGGCCGCTGACGATGGCCGGGCCTTCCATGATCGCCAGCGCCGCGACCATGTGGCCGCCGAAGGTGACGCCCTGGCTTTCCAGCAGCTTGGTGGCGGTGACGAAGGTGACGAGGCTGACCGAGCCGTAATGGGCGGCGATGGCGGCCGCATTGACCTGATCCAGCCCGACCGCCGAGCGCAGCAGCGCGAAGCCGAGGACCGGCATCAGCAGGCTGAGCAGACCGGCGGTCAGCAGCAGCGGCAGCACGGCGCCGACATCGGCACCGGCCAGCGCCACGCCGCCCTTCAGGCCGATGGCGACCAGCAGATAGGCGGCGAGCGCCTTGCCGAAGCCCTCCGGGAACGGAATGCGCGCGCGAGTGAGCGCGATGACGGCACCGAGGCCGAAGAACAGAATCGGTGCCGACAGCAGCGTGTCCATGATGGATCGTCCCTCGTTTCGATGGTCTGCACGGGTCTTGCCGCACTGTGCCAATCCATGGCGGCAAACCATGGGGCGGACGCTAACGGGGTATCTTCCTCATGGGAAATTGATAGTTTTCAGCATTTCCATTGATTTTCTCAATGGATGGCGGCGGGCCTCAGGCCAGGAGGTCGTCCTGCCGGTTGCGCCGCATCCACAAAGCGGCGTAACTGCACAGGGGAACGATCTTCAGCCCCTCGGTGCGGGCGGTCGCCACCACGCCTTCCATCAGGCGGCCGGCGGCGCCTGTGCCGCGAAGCGAGGGCGGGGCCTCGACATAGGAAATCACCAGGGTCTGGCCGTTGCGGCGGTAGTTGGCGAACACCGTCTGGGTGCCGACCGCCAGTTCGAACCGGTTCATCGCGCGGTTGTCGGTGACCGCCTGTGCCATGCCTTGCGCTCCGTCTGTTGTGGGACTTCCCTCCTTCAACAGATGGGGGGCGGAGAAGAGGCCGGAAGCCCCCCTTTTTCGCGGCTTCTTCTTACTCCCCGCGCCAGCCGCAGGCGGACAGCGCGTCCCGCATATGCTCCGGTGCCGGGGCGACGGCGCTGACGGGGGCGTACTCGAAGGCCATGCGGAAGGCGACGGAGCGGGCCAGCAGATGCAGGGTGCCGGGCGGCCGGCGCTCGGGGCCGTAGAAGGGCTCGCCCACCAGCGGGCAGCCGATGGCGGCGCAATGGACGCGGATCTGGTGGGTGCGGCCGGTGCGCGGGCGAAGCTCCAGCCAGGACCGGCCGTTGCCGGTGCCCAGCACCCGGTAGTCGGTGACCGCCGGCTGGCCGGCCGGGTCGGGCAGGATGGTCCAGGAGGAGCGGCCGAAGCCGGCGTCTGACTTGGGTTCGATCCGCTTCAGCAAGGGGAGGTCGATCACGCCGGTCTCGGCCTCCGGGATGCCCTCGGCCACCGCCCAGTAGGTCTTCTCGACATGGCCGGCGGCGAACATCTGGCCCAGCCGCTTCAGCCCCCAAAGCGTGCGGCCCAGGATCAGGCAGCCGGCGGTGTCGCGGTCGAGCCGGTGGGCGAGCTTCGGCGGCTCCCCGCCCGGCTCCGCCAGGTGGGGCAGGTACAGTTCCAGATGGTCGGTGATGCGCCCGGCCTTGTGGACGGCCAGACCGGCCGGCTTGTCGATGACGAAGCACAGCTCGTCCCGGTGCAGCACGCGGGCGCGCAGCTGCTCCGCGGTGAGCGAGCCGGGGGCGGGCTGGGCTTGAGTCGGGGGAGTCGGGGTAAGCGAGTCGGGGATCATGGCCGGCACCATGACCGCGGACGCCCCCGTCGTGCAAGTATTCGCAATAAAACGTCATACGGAAAGTTCGTTATTGAAGCCATAGCGCCCTACAGGCAGCGGCACGGTGTCGCGCCGGTGGATTCCGCCGCGTTTCCAAGCGTTCCCGCCTATGAGAAAGGTTTGGTGCCAGCTTGGACGTAACGGATAAAGATCGGCTTGATTGAGGAGTTTCAGCCGGTTTTCATTTGATTTCGGCCTCTGGGACTAGCCTTTTGCCCGGTCTCGGAAGGTTTGTTGCGCAGTGACGGAAGGCGTGGCAGAAAGCCGGAACCACGGCCCATGCTTCCGCAGGCTTCGCTTGCGGTCGGGTGCCACCGTGGAACCATGGATTTGACTTCGCCTCAACCACAAGAGACGTCCAATGCGGAAACCCGTGCGCAAGGTGGTGTTCCCGGTCGCCGGTCTCGGCACGCGCTTCCTGCCGGCCACCAAGGCCATCCCGAAAGAGATGCTGCCGCTGGTCGACCGCCCCCTGCTGCAGCACGCCGTCGAAGAGGCGCGCGCCGCCGGCATCGAGGATTTCGTTTTCGTCACCGGCCGCTCCAAGCGCGCCATCGAAGACCATTTCGACGCCGACACCGAACTGAACCGCACGCTTGAAGAGCGCGGCAAGATGGACGCGCTGGAAGAGGTCCGCCACAGCGAGATCGCTCCCGGCCGCTGCTTCTACACCCGCCAGCAGGTTCCGCTGGGCCTCGGCCATGCCGTCTGGTGCGCCCGCGCCCTGATCGGCAACGACCCGTTCGCCATCGTGCTGCCCGACGACTTCGTCCAGGGCAAGACCCCCTGCCTGAAGCAGATGGTCGAGGCGTACGAGGAGGTCGGCGGCAACATCGTCGCCGTCGTCGACGTTCCGCGCGAAAAGACCAGCAGCTACGGCATCCTCGACGTCGAGAAGGACGACGGCCGTCTGGCCACCGTCCGCGGCCTCGTCGAGAAGCCGAAGCCGGAAGACGCGCCGTCGACCCTGTCGATCATCGGCCGCTACATCCTGCAGCCGGAAATCTTCGACCATCTGGAAAAGCAGCAGCGCGGCGCCGGCAACGAAATCCAGCTGACCGACGCCATGGCCAACCTGATCGGCAACCAGCCGTTCCACGGCCTGCGTTTCGAAGGCACCCGCTACGACTGCGGCGACAAGGTCGGCTTCATCGAGGCGACGCTCGCCCACGCGCTGAACCGGCCGGACATGGCCGACAAGGTGCGTGCCATGCTGCGTAAATATTGCTGACCGACGGGCAGCACGCCTGACGCGGTGCCCGCCCCCGTCCCCTGATCCGGATGGGGGCGGGCGCACGCGTTTGGACTGCATTTCAAGAAGAGCC
Source organism: Azospirillum palustre (assembly GCF_002573965.1). Classification (NCBI taxonomy): domain Bacteria; kingdom Pseudomonadati; phylum Pseudomonadota; class Alphaproteobacteria; order Rhodospirillales; family Azospirillaceae; genus Azospirillum; species Azospirillum palustre. The sequence goes on from NZ_PDKW01000039.1 coordinate 365,746, forward strand.
GGCCAAAGTCGAAAAGGCCGGCCGTGAGGAACGCCCCGCGGCGAAGACCCGCCAGGGCATCCCGAAAACAGACTGGTTTTCCTTTTTTCAAGGATATGAGGGGGACGCGATGCGCATTGCGATGATCGGCACGGGCTATGTCGGCCTGGTCTCCGGCGCCTGCTTTTCCGAATTCGGCGTGCACGTCACCTGCGTCGACAAGGACGCCGGCAAGATCGAGCGGCTGAAGAACGGCGAGATTCCGATCTACGAGCCCGGCCTGGACGACCTCGTCGCCCGCAACGTCGCCGCCGGCCGCCTGTCCTTCACCCTGGACCTGAAGGAAGCGATGCAGGGCGTCGACGCCGTGTTCATCGCAGTCGGCACCCCGTCGCGCCGCGGCGACGGCCATGCCGACCTCTCCTACGTCTATGGCGCCGCCGAGGAGATCGCCCAGCATCTCGACCACTACACGGTGGTGGTGACGAAATCGACGGTCCCGGTCGGCACCGGCCGCGAGGTCGAGGCGATCATCCGCCGCGTTCGCCCCGAGGCCGAGTTCGACGTCGCTTCCAACCCGGAATTCCTGCGCGAAGGCTCGGCCATCGGCGACTTCATGCGGCCCGACCGCGTCGTCATCGGCGCCACGTCCGACCGCGCGGGCGAGGTGATGCGCCGGCTCTACCGGCCGCTCTATTTGATCGAGACGCCGATCGTCGTGACCTCGCTGGAGACGGCGGAGCTGACCAAATACGCCGCCAACACCTTCCTGGCCGCCAAGATCACCTTCATCAACGAGATCGCCGATCTCTGCGAGAAGGTCGGCGCCAACGTGCATGACGTGGCGCGCGGCATCGGGCTCGACGGCCGCATCGGCAAGAAGTTCCTGCACCCCGGTCCGGGCTATGGCGGCTCCTGCTTCCCGAAGGACACGCTGGCGCTGGTCCGCACCGCCCAGCAGGTCGGCAGCCCGCTGCGCATCATCGAGACGGTGGTGGACATCAACGACAAGCGCAAGAAGCAGATGGCCGAGCGCATCATCGCCGCCTGCGGCGGGTCGGTGGACGGCAAGACCGTCGCGGTGCTGGGCGTCGCCTTCAAGCCGAACACCGACGACATGCGCGACAGCCCGTCGCTCGACATCGTCCCGGCCTTGCAGGCGGCGGGGGCCCATGTGCGCGCCTTCGATCCGGCGGCGATGCACGAGGCCGAAAAGCTGCTTCCCGGCGTGGAATGGGCCAAGGACGCCTACGGCACCTTGGAAGGGGCCGATTGCGTCGCTATTCTCACGGAGTGGAACGAATTCCGTGCGCTCGACCTGCGTCGGGTCAAGTCGATGCTGAAGCGGCCGGTGATGATCGACCTGCGCAACATCTACAACCCCGAGGACATGGCGAAGGCCGGCTTCACCTATACCTCCATCGGCCGGCCGTCGCCGGCCGGCGGGATGGACCGCGGCTAAGGTCCAAAGACGGCGTCCAACAGAGGACTAACGAGACGATGAGCGAAGCCCATACCTTCCACCCCACGGTGCTGCGCGAGTACGACATCCGCGGCATCGTCGGCAAGACGCTGACCCCGGCGGACGCCCGCGCGGTCGGCCGCTCCTTCGGCACCGTGGTGGTGCGCAAGGGCGGCAAGACGGTCTGCGTCGGCTACGACGGCCGTCTGTCCTCGCCGGAGCTGGAGGAGGCGCTGGTCGAGGGGCTGGTTTCCACCGGCCTGCACGTCCTGCGCATCGGGCTCGGCCCCACGCCGATGCTGTATTTCGCCACCCGCGACCGCGAGGCGGCGGCCGGCATCATGATCACCGGCTCGCACAACCCGCCGGACTACAACGGCATCAAGATGATGCTGGGCAAGGGTCCGGTCTATGGCCAGCAGATCCTGGAACTCGGCACCATGGCGGCCAAGGCCGACTGGGAGCAGGGCCAGGGCTCGTCGGAGAAGATCGACGTCCAGGACGAGTATGTCGCCCGCCTGCTGAAGGATTATGACGGCACGCGCGACCTGAAGATCGCCTGGGACGCCGGCAACGGCGCGTCGGGCGAGATCCTGCGCCGCCTGACCGCCAAGCTGCCGGGCACGCATGTCCTGCTGTTCGACGAGATCGACGGCAACTTCCCCAACCACCATCCGGACCCGACGGTCGAGGCCAATCTGGTCGACCTGAAGAAAGCGGTGGCGGAGCATGGCTGCGACATCGGCATCGGCTTCGACGGCGACGGCGACCGCATCGGCGCCATCGACCACAAGGGCCGCGTGGTGTGGGGCGACCAGCTGGTCGCGCTCTATGCCGCCGACGTGCTGAAGAGCCATCCGGGCGCCACCATCATCGCCGACGTCAAGGCCAGCCAGGCCCTGTTCGACGAGATCGCCAAGCATGGCGGCACCCCGCTGATGTGGAAGACCGGCCACTCGCTGCTGAAGGCCAAGATGGCGGAGACGGGTTCGCCGCTGGCCGGCGAGATGTCGGGCCACATCTTCTTCGCCGACAAGTGGTACGGCTTCGACGACGCGCTCTATTGCGGCGTGCGGCTGGCCGGGCTGGTCAGCAAGCTGGACACCACGCTGGCGGCCCTGCGCGACGGCCTGCCGGACATGGTCAACACGCCGGAGACCCGCTTCCAGATCGACGAGGAACGCAAGTTCGCGGTGGTCGAGGAGGTCAAGGGCCGCGTCAAGGCGTCGGGCGCCAAGGTCAACGACATCGACGGCGTCCGCGTGACGACCGACGATGGCTGGTGGCTGCTGCGCGCGTCCAACACCCAGGACGTGCTGGTGGCCCGCGCCGAGTCCTACAGCACCGAAGGGCTGGAGCGGCTGAAGGGCGCGCTGATCGAGCAGCTGGTGGCTTCCGGGCTGAGCGCGCCGTCCTTCGAGGGCGGCGGGTCGCACTGAGGTAAAGTGACGGTGAGGGAGCAGAGCGCTCCCTCACCGGAAACTCGCCAGATGCCGCCGGAACCGGGCAAGGCTCCAGGCGAAGAACAGAGCGCCGATTCCGGCGGTCGCGGCGAAGCGCGGCCACACCACGTCGAAGCCAGCCCCGCGGAACAGGATCGCCTGGGCGAAGGCGACGAAATGGGTCGAGGGTGACAGCTGCATCGCCAGTTGCAGCCACTCCGGCTCGCTCTCCAGCGGGGTGAAGCCGCCGGACAGCATGTTCATCGGCAGCACGATCAGGATGAACAGCAGGCCCAGCTGCGGCATCGAGCGCGCCACCGTGCCGAGGAAGATGCCGAGCGCCGTCGCGAAGAACAAATAGAGCGCCGTCCCGGCCAGGAACAGCGGGACCGATCCGGCCAGCGGCACCGACAGGAGGCCGCGCAGCACGGCATAGAGCGCCACCAGCGTCAGACCCAGGATCACCGCGCCGTTCGCCAGCACCTTGGCGGCCATGATCTCGGCCGGCCGCACCGGCATCACCAGCAGATGCTCCAGCGTGCCATGTTCGCGCTCGCGGATCAGGGCGGCGCCGGCCAGCAGCACCGCCAGCATGGTGACGTTGCTGACCACCGACATGGTGCCGGTGAACCATTTCGTATCCAGCGCCTCGTTGTAGGCGACGCGGACTTGCAGGCTGACCGGGGCGGCGCTGCCGTCGGCCTCGCGGCGGACGAAGCGGCCGACCTCGTCGTCGACGATGCCCTGGATGGTGCCGGCGCCGATGCCGGCCTGCATCATCGCGGTGGCATCGATCAGCAGCTGGATCGCCGGGCTGCGGCCGGCCAGCACGTCGGCCTGGAAGTTCGGCGGGATGTCGAGGACGAAGGTGTAGCGGGCGGAATCCATCGCCGGGTCGATGTCGGCATGGCCGATCGTCGCCGGGGTCTGGAACTCGGGGCCGTGGAAGCTGGAGGCCAGCCGCTGCGACAGGGTCGAGCGGTCCTCGTCGACGATGGCGATGGCGGCGTTGCGCAGCTCGTGCGAGATGCCGGTCGCCTGGCTGTAGACGGAAAAGGTGAAGGAATAGACGACGAAGCCCAGCATGAAGACGTCGCGCAGCAGGCTGATCCATTCCTTGCGCGCCAGTGTCAGGCTGTTGCGGAGGAAGCGCATCATGGCTCAGCGCTCCTGTTTCGGCAGGAAGGCGACGCCCAGCGCCAGGAAGACCGGGATGAAGGCGGCGGTTGCCAGGATGAAGGGGAGAAGCTCGGGCAGGGCGAGCCCCTTGGTGAAGGCGCCGACCGACAGTTTCAGGAAATGGGTGGTCGGGAACAGCGTGCCGAACAGCCACGCCCCGCCTTCCAGCGTCGCCACCGGTTGCAGCATGCCGGAGAACTGGGTGGCCGGCAGCATGGTGACGATGGCGGTGCCGAACACCGCCGCCGTCTGGGTCGCGGTGAAGACCGAGATCAACAGCCCCAAGGCCGTGGTCGCCACCACATAGACCAGCCCGCCGAGCAGCAGCCCGATCAGGCTGCCCTTCACCGGCACGCCGAACAGGGTGACGGCCATCGCCACCATCAGCAGCAGGTTGAAGGCGGCGAGCCCGATATAGGGCAGCTGCTTGCCCAGCAGGAATTCCAGCCGCGTCACCGGGGTGACGTAGAGGTTGGTGATCGAGCCGAGTTCCTTCTCCCGCACCACGCCAAGGGCGGCGAGGATGGCGGGGATGAAGACCAGCAGCAGGCCGATGGTGGCGGGGACCATGGCGTCGAGGCTGCGGAAGCCCTGGTTGTACCGGTAACGCATCTCAAGAGTGGCGGCCGGGGCGGGCAGGGCGATGCCGGACGCGGTGGCGGCGTCCTGGATGAAGCGCTGGTGCAGGCCGGCGACGTAGCCCTGGATGGTCTCCGCCCGGAAGGGCATGGCGCCGTCGATGCGCACCGCCACCTCGGGGATGCGACCGCGGCGGAGGTCGCGGCCGAAGCCTTCGGGGATCTCGATGGTCAGCGACGCCTCGCCGCGTTGAAGGCGGAGCGCCAAGTCGCGGGCGTCGATGGCCGGCGGGGTGGCGCGGAAGCTGCGGGAGCCGTCGAACTGCTCGATGTAGGCGCGGCTTTCGGGGGAGCGGTCGTGGTCGAGGACGGCGAAGGTCAGGTTCTCGACATCCATGGTGATGCCGAAGCCGAAGACCAGCATCAGCAGCACCGTGCCGAGCAGGGCGACGGTCAGGCGGACGGGGTCGCGGCGCAGTTCGAGGGTTTCCCGCCATGCGTAGGCGAGCAGGCGGCGGCGGGAGAGGGGGGTGTGGGAGGATCCCCTCTCCCCGGGGGGGAGAGGGGGAATAGGGTGGGCGAGAGGAGGATCCCCCTCCGCCTGCTCCATGAACCCGATGAAGGCATCGTCCAGGCTGTCGGCCTGTTGTTGCCGGCGCAGCTCGTCGGGGGGGCCGGCGGCGATGACGCGGCCGGCGTTCATGAAGGCCACACGGTCGCAGCGTGCCGCCTCGTTCATGAAGTGGGTGGAGACGAAGATCGTCACCCCCTGCTCGCGCGACAGAGCGATCAGGTCGCGCCAGAACTGGTCGCGCGCCACCGGATCGACGCCGGAGGTCGGCTCGTCGAGGATCAGCAGCTCCGGCCCGTGCAGGATGGCGACGGCCAGCGACAGCCGCTGGCGCACGCCCAAGGGCAGCCGGTCGGCCACCGCGTCGATGTAGGGGAACAGGCCGAACCGTTCGACCAGCGCCGCCAGCCGGGTGTCGGCGTCGGTCAGGTCGAACAGGCGGGCGTGCAGGTCGAGGTTCTGGCGCACCGTCAGCTCGCCATAGAGCGAGAAGGCCTGCGCCATGTAGCCGACGCGGCGGCGGCTCTCCAGATCGGTGGCGTCCACCGGCCGGCCGAACAGCCGTGCCTCCCCGGCGCTGGCGGGCAAGAGGCCGGTCAGCATCTTCATCGTGGTGGTCTTGCCGCAGCCGTTGGAACCGAGGAAGCCGAAGATCTCGCCGCGGCCGATGCGGAAGCTGATGTCCGACACCGCGGTGAAATCGCCGAAGCGGCGGGTCAGGCCGATGGCCTCGATGGCGGGGTCGGCGCCGGCCGGCTCGGGCGGGCGGGGCGGGACGGTCAGGCGCTGGTGGCCGCGTTTGGCGTCCTCCGGCAGCAGGGCGACGAAGGCCTCCTCCAGATCGGCGGCGCCGGTGCGCGCCTTCAGCGCGGCGGCGGTGTCATGGGCGAGCAGGCGGCCGGCATTCATCATGACGACTTGGTCGAAGCGCTCCGCCTCGTCCATGTAGGAGGTGGCGACCAGCACGGTCATGCCGGGGCGGCCGGCGCGGATACGGGCGATCAGGTCCCAGAACTGCCGGCGGGACAGCGGATCGACGCCGGTCGTCGGCTCGTCGAGGATCAGCAGGTCGGGGTCGTGCAGCAGGGCGCAGCAGAGGCCGAGCTTCTGCTTCATGCCGCCCGACAGCTTGCCGGCCGGGCGGTCGGGGAAGGGGGCGAGGCCGGTGGACTCCAGCAGGTCGGCGATGCGGCGGCGGCGCTCGGCGGCGTCGAGGCCGAAGAGACGGCCGAAGAACTGGAGATTCTCGGCGACGCTGAGGTCGGCGTAGAGGTTGCGGCCGAGCCCCTGCGGCATGTAGGCGATGCGCGGCTGGAGGGCGGCGCGGCCGTGCCGGTCGGCGACATCGGTGCCGAGCACGCGGACGCTGCCCTGCTGGATCTTCTTGGCCGTGGAGATCAGGCCGAGCAGGGTCGATTTGCCGACGCCGTCGGGGCCGATGACGGCGACGCTGGTGCCGGGAGCGATGTCGAGCGAGGCGTCCGCCAGCGCCACCGTCCCGCCATAGCGGTGCCGCACGCCCGACAGCGAGACGGCGGGAGTCATGATGATACCCTCTCCCGCCCCGGGAGAGGGAGGGGACCCGCCGGAGGCGGGGAGGGTGAGGGGTGATCCAAGGAGCCCGAGCCGCATGGCCCCGAAGCGGATGGCCCCGAACTGCATGGCTTCGTGCCCAACCCCTCACCCTTCCCATGGCGATGCCATGGGCCCCTTCCCTCTCCCGGGGCGGGAGAGGGAGCCATCTCGGCGAAGTCACGCTGTGCGTCCCCCTCACCCCGACCCTCTCCCCGGGGGGGAGAGGGGGGCATCAGGGGTGAAGACGCCGCCTCCCGCGTCAGTTTCGATTCCAGCCAGTCGGGCCAGACCGCCTTGTCGTCCAGCTTCACATAGGCCATGCCGGTCAGGCCGGTCTTCACCCGCTCGATGTAGCGGGTCACCAGCGCTTCCGGGACGCGGGCCTTGACGCGGAACATCATGCGGTCGCGTTCGGACTTGGTCTCCACCTGCTTGGGCGTGAACTGGGCGCGCGGGGCGACGAAGGTCACGGTGGCGGGGATCGCGGTGTCGGGAACGGCGTCCAGCAGGATGCGGGCCTCGGCGCCCAAGGCGAGGTTTCCCGCCGTGTCGGTCGGCAGGAAGAAGGTCATGGTGACGTTCGACAGGTCGAGCAGCGTCGCCGCCTTGCCGCCGGCCGCCAGCACCTCGCCGGGTTCGGACAGGCGGTAGAGCACGCGCGACTTGCGCGGCGCCTTCAGCACGCCGTCGGCGACCAGATCGGCCAGCCGGTCGGCATCGCCGGCCGCGGCGGCGATGGCCTCCTCGGCGCTGGCGAGGTGGCTTTTGGCGGCGTCGAGCGCGGCGTCGGCGGTGCGGCGGCTGTTGCGGGCCTGATCGACGCGCTGTTCGGAAACATGGCCCTTGCCGAACAGGATCAGCGCCCGTTCCATCTCCTTGGCGGCGAAGTCGGCCTCGCTGACCCGCTGGGCGACCAGGGCGGCGGCTTCCTCGCGGGCACGGCGGGACTGGCGCAGCTGGGCCTCGGCGGAGCGGAGCTGCGCTTCGAGGTCGCGGGTGTCGAGCGTGGCGATGACGGCGCCGGCCTCCACCAGATCGCCTTCCTCGACCGGGATGGTCAGGACGCGGGCGGCGTATTTGGTGGCGATGTCGATCTCGTTCGCCTCGATCCGCCCATTGCCGGAGGCGAAGCCGGCGGGCAGCCGGTTGCCCTGCATCGCCCGCCAGCCATAGGCGGCCCCGGCGCCGAGGATCGCCAGCAGGGCGACGGCGATGAGAAGTCGCTTTGCGATGGTCATGGCTGGGTTCCTTTTCCGGCGTCTTTGCCAGTGTCGAGCGCACCCATCACGCCGGCCAGGATGCGCTCGCGCGCCGCGTCGTCGGGGGCGGCATCCAGCGTGCGCCGCAGAGACAACAGCGCTTCGGCGTAATGATTGTGCCAGTCGCGGCCGGCGAGGCTGGCGGGGGCGAGGCGGGGATGGCGGTCGGCCGGGGCCAGCGGGCGCGGGGCGGCGAGATCGACGCGGTCGTCCAGCGCCGGCTGGGCGATGCGCTCCGCCGACCAGCCCTTGTCGAGCAGGGCCTGGCGGATGGAGGCGCGCGCGGCATCCTCGCCATGGACCAGGAACAGGCCGTGGCCGACGCCGTGGCGGGCATCCACCCAGTCCAGCAGGGCGGTGCGGTCGGCATGGCCGGAATAGACGTCGATGGAGCGGACCGTCGCCTTCACCGCGATTTCCTCGCCATGGATGCGGACGCGGGGCGTGCCCTCCTGCAACAGGCGGCCCAGCGTGCCGGGGGCCTGATAGCCGACCAGCAGCACGGTGTCCTGCGGGCGCCACAGGCGGTTTTTCAGATGGTGGCGGATGCGGCCGGCATCGCACATGCCGCTGGCCGCCATGACGATGGCGCCGCCGGCGATGCTGTTCAGGCGCTGGCTTTCCGGCACGCCGCGGACATGGTGGAAATTGGCGCGGGTGAAGGGGTCGCCGTCGGTCTCCAGATCGTCGAGATGGCGGCGGAAGACGCCGGTCACCGCGTCGGCGAGCGGCGAGTCGAGGAAGACGTCCACCGCCGGCAGCTGGCCGCTGTCGAACAGGCAGTCGAGGTCGTAGAGCAGCTCCTGCGTCCGCTCCACCGCGAAGACCGGGATCAGCAGGACGCCGCCGGCTGCCAGGGCGGTGGACACCTCGGCGCGCAGAACCGCCTGCCGCCCGGCCTCGTCGAGGTCGGTGCGGTCGCGGTCGCCGTAGGTGGTCTCCAGCACCATCCAGTCCGGCCGCTCCGGCGCCTCGGCATCGGCGTGGAAGCTCTTGCCGCCGGGGCCGAGGTCGCCGGAGAACAGGATGCGGGTGGGGTCGTCGGCGCCGTTTCCAAGGCCATTCGCGACTTCGACCTCGATGGAGGCGGAGCCCAGGATGTGGCCGGCCTGCCAGAAGCGGGCGCGCAGGCCCGGCAGGATCTCGGTCCAGCGGTCGTACTCGACACGGCGCAGCCGGCGCAGGCTGCGGATGGCGTCGTCCTGGGTGTAGATCGCCTGCACCGGCGGACGGCCGCGCTGGCGGTTGCGGCGGTTGAGCCGCTCGACCTCGCCCTCCTGGATGTAGCCGCTGTCGGGCAGCATGTATTCCAGCAGATCGACCGTGCCGCCGGTGGCGTAGATGCGGCCGCGGAAGCCCAGCTTCGTCAGCTTCGGCAGCAGGCCGGAATGGTCGATGTGGGCATGGGTCAGCAGGACGGCGCGGATCGAGGACGGATCGAAGGGGAAGGGGCGGTAGTTCAGCTCCCGGATCGTCTTGGTGCCCTGGAACATGCCGCAATCGATCAGCACGTCGCCTGCGGGCGTGGACAGGCGGAAGCAGGAGCCGGTCACCGTTCCGGCGGCGCCATGGAAGGTCAGCGACAGGGACATTGGTCGGCTCCTTGTTGAGTTCTCCCTCTCCCGCCCCGGGAGAGGGAAGGGGCCCAAGCGAAGCTTGGGAAGGGTGAGGGGGCAGGCACGAAGCCATGCGGTTGGGGCTCCTTGCCCTACCCCTCACCCTCCCCACTTCGTGGGTCCCCTCCCTCTCCCGGGGCGGGAGAGGGCATTTATCGTCACCCCACCACCATCACCCCGCTGTTCTCCGCCGCGAAGGCCTGGGCGAAGGTGAAGTCGGCGTTGGTGCCGGCGTGGATGCGGTAGAGCGGCTCGCCACGGCGCACCGGCTCGCCCACCTTGCGCAGCAGGTCGATGCCGGCTCCCTTGTCGGTCGGCGCGCCAGCCAGCCGGGCGATGCGGGCGAGGCGGTAGCAGTCGAGCGACGACACCATCCCGTCGGCCGGCGAAGCGACCTCCGCCACCAGCGAGCCCAGCGTCGCCACGGCGGGCGGCGGGCCTTGCAGGGCGATGATGCGCTCCATGGCGGCGAGTGCCGCGCCCGACTCCAGAAGCTCGCGCGCCCGGCGGTTGCCGCTGCCGCCGCGCACCGCAGGGTCGAACTCCAGGATGCGGCCGGCCAGCAGCAGGGCGCGCTCCCTCAGGTCGGCGGGACATGCCGGGTCGTTGCGCAGCACCGCCATCACGTCGCGCGCCTCCAGCACCGGGCCGATGCCGCGCCCGACCGGCTGCGAGCCGTCGGTGATCGCCACCTCCAGCGTCAGGCCGAGGCGGTCGCCGACATGCTCGAACAGCTTGCGCAGGCGCACCGCCTCGCTTGCGTTGCGGATCTTGGCGCTGGGGCCGACGGGGATGTCGATCAGCAGATGGGTGGAGCCGGCCGCCACCTTCTTCGACAGGATGGAGGCGACCAGCTGCTCGCGGGTGTCGATGGCGAGCGGCCGTTCGACCGAGATCAGGATGTCGTCGGCCGGCGACAGCCGGACATGGCCGCCCCAGACCAGACAGCCCTTGGCCTCGCGCACCAGGGCCTGCATGCGCTCCATCGGCAGGTCGACATTCGCCAGCACCTCCATGGTGTCGGCGGTGCCGGCGGGCGACGTGATGGCGCGCGACGAGGTCTTGGGGATCGGCAGGCCGTGGGCGGCGACGATGGGCACGACGATCATCGAGGTCCGGTTGCCGGGAATGCCGCCGATGCAGTGCTTGTCGGCAATCGTACCCAACCCCTCCCAATGCAGCCGGGTGCCGGCGGCGATCATGGCGCGGGTCAGGCCCAGCACCTCCGCCGTCGTCATGAAGCTGGCGCAGGCGATCAGGAAGGCGGCGATCTCGATCTTGGAGTAACGCTGCTCGGTGATGTCGCGGATGATCGCGGCCAGCTGGTCGTCGCTCAGGGCGGCACCGCCGACCTTGGCGCGCACCAGCTCGAAACTCTCCGGCGGGGTCGGGGGCACGAGATGGACGGCGGAGCCCGCCGCCAGCCCGAGCTGGCCGAAGGCGGGGTCGGACAGGCCGATCTCGTCGGGGGCGACGATGGCGGGGTCGTCGACGACGTTCAGAACCGCCAGCAGGGAACGGCCGTCGTTCCGCACCTCCACCCGGCCCAACCCGAGGAAATCCTCGACATGGTAGCGGGTGCAGCGGCGGTTGAGGAAGGCGACGTTCTCCCGGACGGTGTCTATCGCCAGATGTCGAAGCGTCAGCATGCGCACAGTCTACGCCCGGTCCGGCGCGTGAGCGTCGCCGAGCCTGCGCGTCAGCCATGCCGGGCCTTACGCGCTGCGGTTGATCCGGATCATTGGCGGGGCGAAGGGGGTATGCTCTGTCACGTGCTTTCCCGCGCGATGAAGGTCAGGCCGAGGTCGAGCCGCCGCTGCGGCGGCTCCTTGCCGTCCATCAGGTCGAGCAGCATGGCAGCGGCGTGGCGGCCGATGGCGTAGCGCGGCGTGGCGACGGTGGTCAGGGTCGGGGTGGTCCAGGCGGACGCCGGCAGGTCGTTGAAGCCGGCGACGGCAAGCTGGTCGGGCACACGGATGCCGCGGCGCTGGCACTGGAACAGGGCGCCCTGGGCCAGATCGTCGTTGCAGAAGAAGACGGCGTCGCAGTCGGTGTTCTCCGCCATCAGCCGGTCGATCATCGCCGCCCCCAGATGGATGGAGGACGGATCGGGCAGGCGCCAGACGCGCGCCTCGTCATACAGCCCGGCTTCCTCCAGCGCGTGGCGGTAGCCGTCGAGGCGGGCCAGCGTGCGCGGGTCGAGCTGCACGGCGACGAAGCCGATGCGGCGGTAGCCGCGCTCCAGCAGGTGGGTGGTCATCAGCCGGCCGCCCTCCTCCTGCGAACAGCCGACGCTGAGGCTGTCGGGGTCGTCCAGCAGCTCCATCATGTGGACGGTCGGGCTGGCGAGCGCCGACAGGTAGGTGCGGGCGACCGGGGTGTGGTCGGTGCCGGTCAGCAGGATGCCGTCGGGCTGGAACTGGAGGTAGGTGCGGATCAGCCGCTCCTCCTCCTCCGGCGAATAGTGGGTGACGCCGATCAGGGCGCGGTAGCCGCGCGGCAGCAGCATGTCGTGGATGCCGGCCAGCGTTTCGACGAAGACCATGTTGGTCATCGACGGGATCAGCACCGCCACCGTCATCGACCGCGCCGAAGCCAGCGCGCTGGCGGCCTGATTGGGCACGTAGCCCATCGACTGCGCGGTGTCGAGGATGCGCTGGCGCAGCTCCGGCATCACCAGTTCGGGACGCTTGAAGGCGCGCGACACGGTGATGGCGCTGATGCCCACCCGCTCCGCCACGTCCGCCATCGTCGCGCGGCCGGTGCGCGAGGAGCGCGGCTTGCGCGTCTTGACCGCCGGGGTTGCCGTCCCATCGCCGCCACGGGTCGTCACAGGGCTTCGTCCTTCCGTTTCCGGCCGGCGCGACGGAAGGTCGCGCGGGCTCGCTTGTCAGCGGTGTGTATCATACTCGGCAACGGCCGGTTTCCAGGCACGGGCATCCCATCCGGAGCCGGGATCTGCAACCCGCGGCCCCTCTCCGATCCGTTTGTCCGCAACTCAAACAAAACTCTTTACGGCCGTCAAGGTTAGCGCTAACAGTATCGCCACCTCATCCCGGCGTCATCCGCGATTTCCGGCCGGCAGGCTGGCAGCGTCGTTTTGACCCGGCGATGATAGCGCTAACATTACTGTGTCGGTGCGAGGGCCGCCGCGATCCCGGTTGCGGGGGCGGTGCCGCACCGGTCTTCGGGAACATGAGCCTCATGAACGGTCCTCCCATCGCGCCGTCCCCCGGCCTGAACATTATTCCCCCCGAGCTGTCGGGCGGTGCGCCGCTGATCGTCGTGGTGATGGGCGTCGCCGGCTGCGGCAAGTCCAGCGTCGGCCAGAGCCTTGCCGCGACGCTGGGCGACGAGTTCATCGAGGGCGACGCCCACCATCCGCCCGCCAACATCGAGAAGATGTCGGCCGGCATCCCGCTGACCGACGCCGACCGCGACGGCTGGCTGGCGACGCTGGCCGGCTTCATCGCCGAGGCGCATCGGGCGGAGCGCGGGCTGGTCGTCGCCTGTTCGGCGCTGAAGCGGCGCTACCGCGACCGGCTGCGCGGCGACTGCGAGCGGGTGGTCTTCCTGCACCTGCATGGCGACAAGGCGCTGATTTCATCCCGCATGGGGGCGCGCACCGCCCATTTCATGCCCACCGCCCTGGTCGACAGCCAGTTCGCCGACCTGGAGATGCCGACGGCCGACGAAGTCGTCCTGTCCTACGAGGTGACGCTGCCGGCCGAGGCCATCGTCGCCGATGCCTGTGCCCGCCTGACCGGCGACCGGAAGACCGGCGACCGGAAGACTGGGGAAAAATCTGGGAGGAACGCATGAAGAGCGTTGCGGATCTGCTGGAGCGGATCACCGAATGGATCATGGCGGCGATGCTGGCGGTCATGGTCGGTCTCGTCTTCGGCAACGTCGTGCTGCGCTACATCTTCAACAGCGGCCTCGTCGCGGCGGAAGAGATCGCGCGGCTGATGTTCGTCTGGCTGGTGTTCCTGGGCGCCACCGTGGCGCTGCGCCACCAGCGGCATCTCGGGCTGGAGATCCTGCAGGCCCGCCTGCCCTTCAAGGTGCGGCGCGCCTGCGCGGTGATCGCGCACCTGATGATGCTGTACGCGCTGTATCTGTTCGTGCAGGGCAGCTGGATCCAGCTGCTGATCGGCATGGAGACCTTCTCCACCGTCCTGCGCTTCCCGATGGCCTTCTATGCCGCGGCCGGCTTCTTCCCGGCCATCGCCATGGCGCTGATCGTGCTGGCGAACCTGTGGCGGATCGTCACCGGCCAGCCCGGCGCCCGCATCCCCGGCGACCCCGACACGATGATGGACCATCCGGAGTCGCACGGCCCGGCGGTGGCGCCGCCGGCATCCGGCAGCCATCCCGGCGCCGCCCCCGGCCCGGCCGTCGCCAAGCGCTGAAGCCCAGCCCAGAAGACCCTTTGCGGACGGAGACGCCGCCATGACGCTCACCATTTTCCTGGGCTCGCTGTTCGGCTTCATGCTGCTCGGCATGCCCATCGCCTTCGCGCTGATGCTGACCGGCGTCGCGCTGATGGTCCACCTCGACTTCTTCGACGCCCAGCTGGTCGCCCAGAACATGCTGAGCGGCGCCGACAACTACCCGCTGATGGCGGTGCCTTTCTTCATCCTGGCCGGCGAGCTGATGAATGCGGGCGGCATCTCCCAGCGCATCATCAACCTGGCGGTCAGCCTGGTCGGCCACATCAAGGGCGGCCTGGGCTTCGTGACCATCGGCGCCTCGGTGATGCTGGCCAGCCTGTCGGGCTCGGCCATCGCCGACACCGCGGCGCTCGCCACGCTGCTGATCCCGATGATGCGCGACCACGGCTATCCGGTGCCGCGCTCCGCCGGCCTGATCGCGTCGGGCGGCATCATCGCCCCGATCATCCCGCCCAGCATGCCCTTCATCATCTTCGGCGTGACCACCAACACCTCGATCAGCTCGCTGTTCATGGCCGGCATCGTGCCCGGCCTGCTGATGGGGCTGGGGCTGATCGGCGCCTGGATGTTCGTCGTCCGCGACATGACGGTGAAGCTGCAGCCGAAGGCCAGCGGGCGGGAGCGGCTGAAGGCGCTGGGCGACGGCGTCTGGGCGCTCGCCCTGCCGGTCATCATCATCGGGGGCTTGCGCGGCGGCATCTTCACGCCGACCGAGGCCGCGGTGGTCGCCGCCGTCTATTCGCTGTTCGTGGCGCTGTTCGTCTACCGGCAGGTGACGCTGCCGCAGCTGGTGCCGCTGCTGGTCCAGGCGGCGCGCACCACCAGCACCGTCATGTTCCTGTGCGCCGCCGCCCTGGTGTCGTCCTACATGGTGACGCTGGCCGACCTGCCGCAGCAGATGACGGAGCTGCTGGCCCCGCTGATGGGCCATCCCAAGATGCTGATGCTGGCCATCGCCGTCCTGCTGCTGGCCGTCGGCACGGTGATGGACCTGACCCCGACCATCCTGGTGCTGGGTCCGGTGCTGACCCCGCTGGCGATCAAGGCCGGCATCGACCCGACCTATTTCGGCGTGATGTTCGTCCTGATCGGCACGCTGGGGCTGATCCATCCGCCGGTCTGCACGGTGCTGAACGTGGTGTGCGGCGTCGCCCGCATCTCGCTGGAAAGCGCCACCAAGGGCATCTGGCCCTTCCTGCTGACCTACATCGTGCTGGTGGGCCTGCTGATCGCCGTGCCGGAGATCGTCACCGCGCCGCTGCACATGTTCCACTGACGCCTGCCCCAAATCCAAAAGCCCAAGTCCAAAAGCCCAAAACCAACCAAACACCAGACGCCAATCACCAGATGGCAAGGGAGATCGACCCCATGTTCCGCAAACTGCTGCTCGCCACCGGCATCGCCGCCGCCCTGCTCGCCCCGGTCGCCGCTTCGGCGCAGGACGTGAAGACCCGCATCATCCGCTTCGGCTACGGCCTGTCGGAAAGCAGCAACCAGGGCCGCGCGGTGAAGTATTTCGCCGAGGAGCTGTCCAAGCGCAGCGGTGGCAAGCTCAAGCTGAAGGGCTTCGGCGACGCCAGCCTGGGCAGCGACATCCAGATGCAGAACGCCCTGATCGGCGGCGCGCAGGAGATGATGGTCGGCTCCACCGCCACCCTCGTCGGCATCGTCAAGGATTTCGGCGTCTATGACCTGCCCTTCCTGTTCAACAACGAGAAGGAGGCCGACGCCGTCCTCGACGGCCCGTTCGGCGAGAAGCTGCTGAAGTCGCTGAACGACAAGGGGCTGGTCGGGCTCGTTTATTGGGAGAACGGCTTCCGCAACCTGACCAACAGCAAGCGGCCGATCACCAAGCTGGAGGACATGGGCGGCATCAAGCTGCGCGTGATGCAGAACCCGGTCTACATCGACATGTTCAACCGCTTCGGCGCCAACGCGGTGCCGCTGGCCTTCTCCGAGCTGTTCACCGCGATGGAGACCGGCACGGTCGACGGCCAGGAGAACCCGGTCACCACCATCCAGTCGTCCAAGTTCTATGAGGTGCAGAAGTACCTGACGATCTCGCGCCACGTCTACAGCCCGTGGATCATGCTGGCCAGCAAGCGCTGGTACGACGGCCTGTCGGCCGACGAGAAGAAGATCCTGAACGAGGCCGCCGTCGCCTCGCGCGATTTCGAGCGCAAGGACAGCCGCGAGGCCTCGGCCCAGAGCATCGCCTACCTGAAGGAAAAGGGCATGCAGATCAACGAGCTGAGCCCGGCCGAGCTGGAGCGCATGCGCGAGATGGTCAAGCCGGCCTTCGACAAGTACGCCGCCGACGGCGGTGCCGAGGTGCTGAAGGACCTGCAGGGCGCCATCGCCGCCTCGCGCAAGTAAGCGCGGCGACGCCGGTTGCGGGAAGGATGGGGGCGGACCGGATCGACCGGTCCGCCCCTTTTGTTATGCGGGTACAGAGTTCGGGTTGCAGCGATTGGAACGATTCTCAGATTGGTCCTTACGGACGGTTTGCCGATGCCGGTTCGAGTTCTTCATGGTTTTTGAGAACAACTCTCAGCAACTGTGGGCTGGACGGATGGATTGCTGAATAATTTACTCGAATTTAACAGAACTGCGAGACAGTTGCTCCGGGGTGTCCGTGCCCTTGTCCGGGTGTGTCGTGGGGACTGTCGATGTTCAAGAAGCTGCCTTTGGTGACCAAGCTGGTTCTGGCGATCGGACTGGTCATGACGATCGGGCTTGGGGCCGGGTCGGTCGTGATCTCCGTCAAGAGCGGGGCGGACACCGACGCGCTGTCCTTCCAGGTGGGTGAGGAGCTGGGCAAGTATCATGCGGCGACGGTCGAGCGCCGGCTGAACGATGCCCTGGACATCAGCCGCGATATGGGTGCGACTCTGCTCAGCCTGAAGCGGAGCGGCGTCACCGACCGCGGTGCGCTGAACGACTGGCTGAAAAGCCTGCTTGAAGCCAACACCGGCCTGATCGGCGTCTGGGTCGGCATGGAGCCGAACGCGCTGGACGGCAAGGACTCGGCCTTCGCCAACAGCCCCGGCACCGATGCCAGCGGCCGCTTCATCCCCTATTGGAACCGCGGCAGCGGCAAGGCCCAGCTGGAATCGCTGGTCGGCTATGACGATCCCGGAGCGGACGGCCTCTATTACCAGCAGGCCAAGCGCACCGGCAAAGAGGTGATCGTCGAACCTTACAGCTATGTCGTCGCCGGCAAGAGCGTGCTGATGGTGTCGCTTGTCGTGCCGATCCTCGACAACGGCAAGTTCATCGGCGTCGCCGGCGTCGACATCGCCACCGACGCCATCTGGAACGAGTTGAAGACGGCCAAGCCGTTCGAGACGGGGTCGGTCTTCCTGATCTCCAACGCCGGCGCCTGGGCGGCCTACAGCAACCCCGACCATCTGGGCAAACCGATCCTGGAGACCAACGCCCGGCTGAAGGACGCGATGTCCGCCGTCCGCGAAGGCCGGCCCTTCGCCCATTTCTCGGTGTCGGCCAGCCTGGGCACCGACGTGAAGCAGCTGTTCCGGCCGGTCGTCATCGGCAACACCGGCACGCCCTGGTCGATCCTGGTCAACCTGCCGCTCAACAAGGTCGAGGTGCCGAAGCAGGAGCTGCGGACCTTCATCGCGGTGGGGGCGGTGCTGCTGACCGCCGCGCTTCTGGTTGCGCTGTGGCTGACCAGCCGGGTCGTGGTCGGCCAGCCGCTGCGCCGGATCATCGCCACCATCCAGGCGCTGACCGCCGGCCGGCGTGACGTGGAGGTCGCCGACCGCGACCGCGCCGACGAGATCGGCGCCATCAACACGGCGTTGCAGCTGTTCAAGGAGAATGCCGGCCGCGTCGCCGAGATGGAGGAGCAGCGCCGCCTGGACGAGCAGCGCGCCGCCGAGCAGCGCAAGCAGGATCTGGCCGGGCTGGCCCAGCGCTTCGAGGGGTCGGTCGGCGACGTGGTCGCCAGCGTCGCCCGGCAGGCCGAGATGATCCGCACCGATTCCGAAGGGCTGTCGGCCATCGCCGAGCAGACCAACGCCCAGGCTTCCGCCGTCGCCAGCGCCGCCGACGTCGCCAGCGGCAACGTGCAGACGGTGGCCGCCGCGGCAGAGGAGCTGGCGCACTCCATCGAGGAGATCAACCAGCGCATCGCCGCCTCGTCGCGCATGGCGAACGACGCGGTGGGCGAGGTCGAGAAGACCAACGGCACGGTGGCCGGTCTGGCCCAAGCCGCGCAGAAGATCGGCGACGTGGTGAACCTGATCCAGTCCATCGCCGGCCAGACCAACCTGCTGGCGTTGAACGCCACCATCGAGGCGGCGCGGGCGGGCGAGGCCGGCAAGGGCTTCGCCGTCGTGGCGCAGGAGGTCAAGAACCTCGCCAGCCAGACCGCCAAGGCGACGGAGGAGATCGCAGCACAGATCGCCGAGATCCAGTCGGTCAGCGGCAGCGCCGTCGGCGCCATCCAGGCCATCGGCCGCACCATCCTGGGCATCAGCGAGACGGTCACCGCCGTCGCCGCCGCCGCCGAGGAGCAGGGGGCGGCGACGCGCGAGATCAGCCGCAATGTCCAGCAGGCCGCCAGCGGCACCCGCGAGGTGTCGACCAACATCGAGGGCGTGACCCGCGCCGCCAGCGAAACCGGCAGCATGGCCTCACAGGCCCGTGCTGCGGCCGACACGCTGTCGCACCAGTCGGCGCAGCTGCGCGGCGAGGTCCAGCGCTTCGTGGCGACGATCCGCGAGGCGTGACGAGGCTGGGGGGGCCGCCGGCCGGCGGCTCCCTCCTTTTCAGCAGTCGAAGAAGACGGTTTCCCCGTCGCCCTGGATGCGGATGTCGAAGCGGTAGGCCACGCCGCCGGGCGTCTCAGTGCGCGTCGCGATCAGGGTGTCGCGGCGGTCGGCCGGGACGCTCGCCAGCACCGGGTCGGCCGCATTCGCCGCGGCCTCGTCGGAGAAATGCAGGCGGGTGAAGGCATGACTCAGCATGCCGCGGGCGAACACCGTCACCGCGATGTGCGGGGCGTGGCCCTCGTCGCAGGCGCCGGGCTTCACCGTGTCGAAGACGTAATGGCCGGCGTCGTCGGTGCCGCAGCGGCCGAAGCCGGCCGCGCCGGGGAGGTGTCTGCCATCGGCGCCGGCCTGCCAGATCTCCACCACGCAGTCGCGGATCGGCGCACCCTGGCCGTCATAGACCACGCCTTCGATGCGGATGTGCTCGCCGGCCATGTCGGGGGTGGCCAGCCGGTTGGTCGCCAGCGGGCGGCGGCCGTAGAGTTCCGGCGTCCAGGCATAGGCGAAATAGGGGCCGACGGTCTGGGAGGGGGTCTGTTTCAGGGTCTGGCTCATGGCGGTCAGTCCTCCATCGGCGTGGCGTGGCGTCCGCGCAGGACGATGTCGAACTCGTAGCCGAGCGCCCACACCGGCTCGGTCACGTCGATGGAGAAGCGCGAGACCAGCAGCTCGCGCGCACCCTCCGGCACCCCGTTGTAGATGGGGTCGAGCGGCAGCAGCGGGTCGCCCGGGAAATACATCTGGGTGACCAGACGGGTCAGGAAGGACGGCCCGAACAGCGAGAAATGGATGTGCGCCGGCCGCCACGCATTGTGGTGGTTGCCCCAGGGATAGGCGCCGGGCTTGATCGTGGTGAAGCGGTAGCGCCCCTCCGCGTCGGTGAGGCAGCGGCCGGCCCCGAAAAAGTTGGGGTCGAGCGGCGCGTCGTGCTGGTCCCAGCGGTGGACATAGCGGCCGCAGGCGTTGGCCTGCCAGATCTCCAGCAGCGTGTGGGGGACCGGCCGGCCGCTCTCGTCCAGCACGCGGCCGGTGACGATCATGCGCTCGCCGATCGGCTCGCCGTTGACGCGGCCGTTCTTCGTCAGGTCGTGGTCGAGCGGATCGAGGTTGTCATGGCCGAACACCGGGCCGGTGCGCACCGACAGCCCCTGCTTCATCGGGATCAGCGGCTTGGACGGCGAGCGCAGAACCGTCGATTTGTAGAGCGGCGACAGGTAGGGCGGGTGTTGCGCCCAGTCGCGGGGGCTGAAATCGCCTTCAGCCTCATGAACGGCAGTGTCCATCGCGGGTGTCCCTCCTTGGGAGCGGTCAGCTTTGCCGACCTTGTGTGTTCTTATGCTCGGCGAGTACGCGGTCGATGAAATGGGAGGCGGAGCCGGTGTAGCGCAGCGGGTCGAACAGCCGGTCGAGGCCGTCCGCGCCCAGCGCCTGCACCACCTCGCCATCTTCGGCCAGCACGTCGCGCAGCGGGCGGGCGTCGGCGGCGGCGCGGCGGCTGGCCTCGGCCACGCGGGAATGGGCGGCCATGCGGCCCATGCGGTCGCCCAGCGCCATGGTGACGGCTTCGGCCAGGATCAGGCCGCGGGTCAGGTCGAGGTTGGCGCGCATGCGCTCCGCATCGATTGTCAGGCCGGCGATGGTCTCGCGGGCATGGCGGGCGGCGCCGGCGACGAGGCGGCAGAGGTCGGGCAGGGCCTGCCACTCGGCATGCCAGCCGCCGAGACCGCGCTCATGCTCCTGCACCTGGGCCGCCAGCAGCCCGCCGACCAGGGCCGGGGCGCGGATGGCGGTGGAGAGCAGGACGGCGCAGGACACCGGGTTGCGCTTGTGCGGCATGGTGGAGGAGCCGCCGCGGCCGGGGGCGCTGGGCTCGAAGGCTTCGGCGACCTCCATCTGCATCATCAGCGAGATGTCGCGGCCGAGCGTGCCGAGCGTGCCGGCGAGGATGCCGAGCGCCGAAGCCAGTTCGGCGATGCGGTCGCGGCTGGCGTGCCAGGGCAGGGCGGGCAGGGGGAGGTCCAGTTCCTTCGCCAGCGCCTCCGCCACCGCCGGGCCGGCGTCGCCGAGTGCTGCCAGCGTGCCGGCGGCTCCGCCGAATTGCAGGGCGAGGCGGGTGCGGGCGGCGGCGATGCGCTGGCGGTCGCGGCCGAGCGCGTCGAGCCAGCCGGCGGCCTTCAGGCCGAACGTCGTCGGCAGGGCGTGCTGGAGCCAGGTGCGGGCGACCATCGGCGTGGTGCGGTGGCGCTCGGCGAGATCGGCCAAGCCGTCGGCGAGCGCCGCCAGATCGGCGTCCAGACCGTCGAGGAAGCGGCGCAGTTGCAGCATCAGGCCGCTGTCCATCGCGTCCTGGCTGGTGGCGCCCCAATGGACGTAGCGCGACGCCTCCTCGTCGGCGGCCTTCACGGCGGCGGTCAGATGCCTGACCAGGGGAATGGCGGTGTTGCCGGCCAGCGCCGCCTCTGCCCCCAGCGCGGCCAGATCGTAAAGGTCGGCCTTGCACGCCGCCTCGATGGCCGGCACGGCGCGGGAGGGGATGACGCCGACCGCCGCCTCCGCCCGCGCCAGCGCCGCCTCGAACTCCAGCATGCCCTGCAGCCGCGCGGCGGGCGAGAAGGCGTCGGCCGCCGCGTCGCTGGTGAAGAGCGGGTCGAGCAGGGGATCGGCGTGGATGGTCGTCATGCTGCTCACCCCTTCTTCGCGTCTTCCTCGTCCATCTCGGCATAGACGGCGCGGGCGAGCGCAATCGCGTGATTGGCGGCGGGGATGCCGGCATAGATGCCGGCCTGCATCAGGATTTCCTTCACCTCGTCGCGGGTGACGCCGGTGTTGCGGGTGGCGCGGATGTGCAGCTTCAGCTCGCCGTCCTTGCCGAGTGCGGCCAGCATGCCGATGGTCAGCATGCTGCGCGTCCGGATGTCCAGCCCCGGCCGGGTCCAGATCTGGCCCCAGGCGGTCTTGGTGATGAACTCCTGGAAATCGGCGTCGAAGCCGGTGGCGCGCTCCAGCGAGCGGTCGACATGGGCGTCGCCCAGCACCGAACGGCGCACCGCCATGCCGCGGTCGTACAGATCCTTGTCGTCCATCATAGAGTCCTCAGGAAGCCGTCGATCAGGGCGGCAAGCTCCGCCGGCTTCTCGACGCCGGGGATGTGGGCGGCGCCGGGCAGCAGTTCGAACCGCGCGCCGGGGATGCCGGCCGCCAGCTCGCGGGCGGCGTCGGGCGGGGTCGCCACGTCCTCCGCGCCGCAGATCACCAGGGTGGGAGCCGTGATGGCGGCGTTGGCGGTGCGCAGGTCGGCGTCGCGGATCGCCATCGAACAGCCGACATAGCCGTCCTCGGGAATGCGGGCGACCATGGCGGTGTAGCCGCGGATCTGGTCGGGGCGGCTGTCGCGGAAGGCTTGCGTGAACCAGCGCGCCATCACCCCGTCGGCAATCGCCGTCATGCCGCGGGCGCGGATGGCGGCGATGCGGTCGGTCCAGACCGAGGCCGGGCCGATGACGCCGGCGGTGTCGCACAGGATCAGGCCCTGCACCCGGCCCGGCGCCTTGACGGCGAGGCGCTGCGCCATCATGCCGCCGATCGACAGGCCGCAGACATGGGCGCGTCCGATGCCGAGCGCGCCCAGCAGGCCGGCGGCATCGTCGGCCAGCAGATCCATGCTGTAGCCGGCATCTTCCGTAACCGGCGTCACCTGGGTCAGGCCATGGCCGCGCATGTCGTAGCGCAGGATGCGGTAACGCTGCGACAGGTGCGGCACCACGGCGTCCCAGATGTGGAAGCTGGTGCCGATGGAGTTGGCGAACAGCAGCACCGGCGCGTCGGCCGGGCCGGTCAGGTCGTAATGCTGGGTGATGCCGGCGGCTTCGATGAAGGGCATTGGGTCTGCCTTCGCTTGTTGTGGTGCGGGCGCAGGTGGCTCCCGACGCTACACCCGCTCGATCATCACCGCGATCCCCTGGCCGACGCCGATGCACATGGTGCAGAGCGCCGTCCGGCCGCCGGACCGTTCGAGCTGGTGAAGCGCCGTGGTCGCCAGACGGGCGCCGCTCATGCCGAGCGGGTGGCCGAGCGCGATGCCGCCGCCGTTCGGGTTCACATGGCCGGCGTCGTCCGGCAGGCCAAGCTCGCGCAGGACGGCCAGCGCCTGGGCGGCGAAGGCCTCGTTCAGCTCGATCAGGTCGATGCCGCCGATGGTCCGGCCGAGCCGCTCCAGCAGCTTGCGGGTGGCCGGGACCGGGCCGATGCCCATGACGCGCGGCGGCACGCCGGCGGTGGCGCCGCCGAGGATGCGGGCGCGCGGGGTCAGGCCGTAACGCTTCACCGCGGAGTCCGACGCGATCAGCAGGGCGGCGGCGCCGTCGTTGACGCCGGACGCGTTGCCGGCGGTGATGGTGCCGCCGGGGCGGACGATGGGCTTCAGCGCCGACAGCGCCTCGATGGTGGTGGCGCGGGGGTGCTCGTCGGTGGTCACCACCGTCTCGCCCTTGCGGGAGCGGATGGTGACGGGGACGATCTCGCGGGCCAGACTGCCGTCGGCGATGGCGCGGGCGGCGCGCTCCTGGCTGCGCAGGGCGAAGGCGTCCTGGTCGGCGCGGGCGATCTTCCAGTCGTCGGCGACATTCTCCGCCGTCTCCGGCATCGAATCGGTGCCGTAGGCCGCCTTCATCGCCGGGTTGACGAAACGCCAGCCGATGGTGGTGTCGAAGATCTCTGCCTGCCGGGAGAAGGCGCTGTCGGACTTGCCCATGACGAAGGGGGCGCGGCTCATGCTCTCCACCCCGCCGGCGATCATCAGCTCGGCCTCGCCCGCCTTGATCGCGCGGGCGGCGGTGGCGAGCGCGTCGAGGCCGGAGCCGCAGAGCCGGTTCATCGTCGTGCCCGGCACCGCGTCGGGCAATCCCGCCAGCAGCGCCGCCATGCGGGCGACATTGCGATTGTCCTCGCCGGCCTGATTGGCGCAGCCATAGATCACGTCGTCCACCGCGGCCCAGTCGACCGAGGGGTTGCGCTGCATCAGGGCGCGGATCGGCACGGCGCCCAGGTCGTCGGCGCGCACCGACGACAGGGATCCGGCATAGCGGCCGATGGGGGTGCGGATGGCGTCGCAGATATAGGCGTCACGCATGATGTCATCCTTCTCCGCCGACCTGACCATGGGCGGCGGCGGTGCGGGCGTGCAGGTCGCGCAACGCCGCCAGGGTTCCGGCGTCCGGGATCCCGGTGGTCTTCAGGCCGGACGAGATTTTCAGGTCCCAGCCGGTGGCCGCCTTCACCTGCTCCACCGTCACGCCGGGGTGGATGCCGGTCAGGGTCAGCTCCTTGGTCACCGGGTCGGGGGTGAGGATGCCGAGGTCGGTGATGACCGCGGTCGGCCCGGCGCCGGGGATGCCGGCCTTGGCCCGCGCGTCCCCGCCGTCGAGATGGCCCGCCGAGGTGACGAAGGGCAGCTTGGCGACGAAGGCCTTCGGGCTCTGCTTGAGGACGATGAACACCTCCTTGGCTTGGGAGGCGATCTCCGGCGCGCCGCCGGCGCCGGGCAGCCGCACCTTGGGCGCGTCGTAGGAGCCGATGACGGTGGTGTTGATGTTGGCGAAGCGGTCGACCTGGGCGGCGCCGAGGAAGCCGACGTCGATCCGCCCGCCCTGGAGCCAGTAGCGGAAGATCTCCGGCGTGCCGACCACGGTGTCGGCGGTGAGCGCGAGGTCGCCGTCGCCGATCGACAGCGGCAGCACCGTCGGCTTGGCGCCGATGGGTCCCGATTCATAGATCAGCACGACGTCCGGCGCATGGGTCAGCCGGGCGAGGTTGGCGGCGGTCGAGGGCAGGCCGATGCCGACGAAGCAGACGGTGCCGTCCTTCAGCAGGCGGCTGGCCGCCACCGTCATGATCTCGGTCGCGGTGAAGTCTTCGGAACCCATCACGCACCCTCCTTCATGATCTGGGCCATGCTTTCGGCCAGCACCCGGCGGAAGCCGGCGAAATCGTCGGTGTCCAGCACATGGCGCTGCATCCAGGCCCGGAAGCCGTCGCGCGAGCGGGCGATGGGGTCCCAGGCCTTGTAGAAGCGGTTGTCGCGCTCCGAATAGCCTTGCGCGTAGGACGGATAGGCGCCGCCGGGGACGGGACAGACGGCCGACAGCGCCCAGTAGGGCAGCACGCAGGCATTGGGCGGCGCGTCCAGATCGTCGACGATCTCCTCCACCGTGACGATGGAGCGCTTGGCGGCCAGCACGGCTTCCTTCTGGACGCCGAGGATGCCCCACAGCAGCACATTGCCGCGGCGGTCGGCCTTCTGGGCGTGGATCACCGTCACGTCGGGGCGGACCGACGGGATGGCGGCCAGCTTTTCAGCCGTAAAGGGGCACTCGACGAAGCGGATGTTCGGGTTGACCTTCGGCAGGTCGGAGCCGGTGTAGCCGCGCAGCAGGGCGAAGGGCAGGTTGGAAGCGCCGGCGACATAGGCGTTCGCCATGCCGGCGTGGCTATGCTCCTCGATCTCCAGCCGGTGCGGCCAGCCCTGCTCGACCGCATCGCGGAAGCGGTGGAGGGAGCCGACGCCGGGGTTGCCGCCCCAGGAGAAGATCAGCTTCGCGGCACAGCCCATGCCGATCAGCTGGTCGTAGATCAGGTCCGGCGTCATGCGCACCAGCGTCAGGTCGCGCCGGCCCTGCCGGATGATCTCATGCCCGGCGGCATGGGGGATCAGGTGGGTGAATCCTTCCAGGGCGACCGTGTCGCCGTCGTGCACGAGGCTCGCCACCGCCTCGCGCAGGGGCGTGATCTTCGCCATATGACCTCCCGGATGTGCGAAAATCGCACGAACATTCATTGTTACGCACAGAGTGGCGAGCGGTGCGCCGCGGTGTCAAGGGCGAAAAAAGCACTATTGGTGCGATTATCGCCCATATTGCGGCGCAGCATGAGGAATGAATGGTCTATGGAGTGAGTTTATCGATAAAGATCGATATTTATCAGGCTGTTGGCCAGAGGCTCGAAGTTGTGCGATTATAGAACATAATATCAAATATCGCACTTGACGGTTCGGTCCTCCCTCAGTACGGTGGACGGAACAGTCAATGACCGGAATAGCGAATTCCGGCGCCGGCATATGGTCACATGTGGGAGGGACAATGACGAGGACTCTGCGCAAGGCGCTGTTGGGCAACGCGCTGCTGGGTGCGGCGTTCGGTCTGGCGCTGGCGGCCGGTCCGGCCGGTGCCGCCACCATCAAGGTCGGTGTCGTGGCGCCCTTCTCCGGGCCGTTCGGCGTGGTGGGCAAGAGCTTCAAGGAAGCCATCGAGGTCTATCAGGCCGAGCATGGCAAGACCGTCGGCAACGACACGGTGGAGTTCATCTACAGGGACCTCGACCAGGCGAACCCGGCGCAGAGCAAGGCGCTGTCGCAGGAGCTGATCGTCAAGGAGAAGGTGTCCGTCCTCGCCGGCTATTTCTTCACGCCGGATGCGCTGGCCGTCGCCCCGCTGATCGACGAGGCGAACATCCCCTGCGTGATCTTCAACG
The DNA here is from genome assembly GCF_002573965.1 of Azospirillum palustre. Lineage (NCBI taxonomy): Bacteria > Pseudomonadati > Pseudomonadota > Alphaproteobacteria > Rhodospirillales > Azospirillaceae > Azospirillum > Azospirillum palustre. Next base: position 392,181 of record NZ_PDKW01000039.1, read on the forward strand.
CCGCGACCTCCGCCATCACGGAGAAGTCGCCGCGCTATGTCCGCACCTCCTTCACGCTGTGGCAGAACACGGTGCCGCTGGCCGAACACATGGCCAAGCAGGGTCTCAAGAAGGCGATCTCGGCGGTCAGCGACTACGGTCCCGGCATCGACGGCGAGGCGGCCTTCAAGTCCACCTTCGAGAAGAACGGCGGCACGGTGGTGGACACCATCCGCATGCCGCTGAAGTCCACCGACTTCGCCCCCTTCATGCAGCGGATCAAGGATTCGGGCGCCGAGGCGGTCTATGCCTTCCTGCCCGCCGGCCCGACGACGCTGGCCTTCGCCAAGGCCTTCAACGACACCGGGCTGAAGGCGGCGGGCATCAAGTTCTTCGGCCCCGGCGACCTGACCCAGGAACCGGACCTGCCGGCGCTGGGCGAGGCGGCGATGGGCATCACCACCAGCTTCAACTACAGCCGGGCGCATGACTCGGCGATGAACAAGGCCTTCGTCGCCAAGCACAAGGAGATGTTCGGCTCCTACGACAGCGTCACCTTCACCTCGGTCGGCGCCTATGACGGCACGCATGTCATCTATCAGATGATCAAGAACGGCGGCGGCAAGATCGACGGCGCCAAGGCCGTTGAGTCGGTGAAGGGCATGAGCTGGGAAAGCCCGCGCGGCCCCCTGACCATCGATCCCGACAGCCGCCACGTCACCCAGACGATCTATCTGCGCACCGTCGAGATGGTCGACGGCAAATTGGAGAATGTCGAGAAGCAGTCGTTCCCGAAGCAGCCGGACTATGGGTACAAGTTGGCGAAGTGAGGGGGAGGTGTCCCTCTCCCGTCCCTGTAGAAGTCCCCTCTCCCCCCGCTCACGCGCAAACCTCGTTTGCGCTGACGCGACAGGCGGACCGAAGGTCCGCCGAAAGCGGGGAGAGGGTTAGGGTGAGGGGGGCGCGCGGCAGGATTTTAGGGTGAGGCACGCGGTGCTTCCCCCTCACCCCGACCCTCTCCCCGGGGGGGGAGAGGGGGATGGGCGGGTGGAGAGACATCATGGAAACCATGTTCGGGATCGCCGTCGACGGGGTCGCCTACGGCATGATCCTCTTCATCATCTCCGTCGGGCTGTCGGTGACGCTGGGGCTGATGCGGGTGGTCAATCTGGCGCATGGCGCCTTCGCCATGGTCGGCGGCTATGTCGCCTCCTATGCCGCGCAGAGCGCCGGGCTGCCCTATGGGCTGGCGCTGGTGGTGGCGGTGGCGCTGACCGTGCTGGCGACGCTGCCGCTGGAACGGCTGCTGTACCGCCGCATCTACGGCTCGGCCAACGAGCTGGCGCAGGTGCTGCTGACCATCGGGCTGACCTTCGTCATCGTCGCCGGCATCAATTACCTGTTCGGCCCGACGCTGAAGCGCATTCCGCTGCCGGACCTGCTGACCGGCACGGTGCAGCTGGGGCCGAAGGCGATCCCGACCCACCGCGCCTTCGTGATCGGCGCCGGGGCGGCCACCCTGCTGGGGCTGTGGTGGCTGCTGGAGCGCACCGATTTCGGCATCCGGCTGCGGGCGGCGGTCGACGATCCCGCCATGGCGGCGGCGCTGGGCATCCGGACCGAGCGGCTCTATCTGGCGACCTTCGCGCTCGGCACCGGGCTGGCGGCGCTGGGCGGGGTGCTGGGGGCGGAGCTGCTGCCGCTGGAGCCCTATTACGCCATCCGCTACATCGTGTTGTTCCTGGCGGTGGTGGCGGTCGGCGGGGCGGGAAGCATCTTCGGCTCGGCGGCGGCGGCGCTGGCGCTGGGCATCGTCGACACCGCCGGCAAATACCTGATCCCGAATTTCGGCGAATTCTTCTTCTACGCCGCCCTGATCCTGATCCTGTTCCGCTGGCCCCACGGCTTCTTCAAAGGGAGGACGGCATGACCAGCGTCGCCGAGCGCGACGGAAAGGCCGGCGCCGTGACCCGACCGGTTGCCCCCGTCAGGCGCCGCGATCTCGGCTGGATCGGCATTCCGCTGGTCGCATTGGCCGGGCTGGCCGCCTTCTGGCTGCTGCCGGACGATCTGGCGCTGCTGACCCGCATCGCCGCCTCGGCGCTGTTCGTGCTGTCGCTCGACCTCGTGCTCGGCTATGGCGGGATCGCCACGCTGGGGCAGGCGGCGATGTTCGGCACCGGCGCCTATGCCGCCGGCATCGTCGCAGTCAACTGGAACAACGACCCCTTCGTCATGCTGGCGGCCGGCGGGCTGGCCGGCGGGCTGGTCGCGCTGGCGACCGGCGCCCTGATCCTGCATGCGCGCGGGTTGACCCTGCTGATGCTGACCATCGCGGTCGGGCAGATCGTGCAGGAGGTCGCCAACAAGGCGCGCGACTGGACCGGCGGCAGCGACGGGCTGTCGGGCATCGACCCGGCCCCGGTGCTGGGGCTGTTCCGCTTCGACATGTTCGGCCGCACCTCCTACCTGTTCGCGCTGGCGGTGCTGGTGGTCGGGCTTCTGGTGGCGCGGCGGATCGTGCGCTCGCCCTTCGGGCTGGCCTGCCGCGGCGTGAAGGAGGACCCCTTGCGGATCTCCGCCATCGGCGGGTCGCCGAAATCCTATCTGGTGGCGCTCTATGGCGTGGCCGGGGTGTTCGCCGGGGTGGCCGGCGCCCTGACCGCGGTGACCAGCGGCATCGTCGGGCTGGACAGCGCCGGCTTCCCCTGGTCGGCGGAGGCGCTGGTGATGCTGGTGCTGGGCGGCACCGGGCGGCTCTACGGTGCTGTGATCGGCACGGCGGCCTTCATGGGCATCCACCACATCCTGGCCGCCAGCGATCCCTTTCACTGGATGGCCTTCATCGGCCTGTTCCTGATCGGCATCGTCCTGTTCCTGCCCGGCGGCATCGCCTCGGGTTTGGAACGGCTGGGCGGACTGCTGCGCCGAAAGGAGGGCGGAGCATGACCAAGCTTCTGGAAGTCGAGGCGCTGTCCAAGAATTTCGGCGGCTTGCAGGTGTCGTCCGACATCACCATGACGCTGACTGCCGGCGACCGCTGCGCCCTGATCGGGCCGAACGGGGCGGGCAAGACCACCTTCGTCAACCTCGTCACCGGGGTGATCCCGCCCAGTGCCGGCATCATCCGGCTGGACGGTCGCGACATCACCAAACTGTCGGCGGCGGAGCGGGTGCGGCTGGGGCTGATCCGCAGCTTCCAGGTGGCGCGGCTGTTCAAGTCGATGACGGTGCGCGAGCATCTGGAACTGGCCGTCCTCCAGCGCGACCGCCGCACCTTCCGCCTGTTCGCCAGCGTCGCCAAGGTGGCCGGGCTGGCCGACGAGGTGGCGGGGCTGCTCGACACCATGGGGCTGACCCAGGTGGCGCACACGGCGGTCGGCTCGCTGGCCTACGGGCAGCAGCGGCTTCTGGAGATCGCGCTGGCGCTCGCCATGAAGCCGAAGGTGCTGATCCTCGACGAGCCGGCGGCTGGCGTGCCCCATTCGGAAAGCCAGCGCATCCTCGATGCCATCGACCGGCTGCCCAAGGATCTGGCGGTGCTGATGATCGAGCACGACATGGATCTGGTGTTCCGCTTCGCGCGGACCATCGTCGTGCTGGCGCAGGGGCGGCTGCTGTGCAGCGGCACCGCCAAGGAGATCGTCGCCGACCCGCGCGTGCGCGAGGTCTATCTGGGGAGCCGTGCCCATGCCCACTGAACCGCGTGGCGCTTTCGAGGTCGCGGAATTGCGCGCCGGCTACGGCAAGACACTGATCCTCGACGGCGTGTCGCTGGCCGTGCCGGCGGGCGGGCGGCTGGCCCTGCTCGGCCGCAACGGGGTGGGGAAGACGACGACGCTGGCGACGCTGGTCGGCCAGACCAACCGCCATGGCGGCAGCATCCGGCTGGACGGGGTGGAACTGGGCGCGATGAGCAGTTCGGCGCGGGCGGCGGCGGGGCTCGGCTATGTGCCGCAGACACGCGACATCTTCAAATCGCTGACGGTGGAGGAGAACCTCGTCACCGGGCTGAAGGGGCGGTCGCGCTCGGCGCTGGAGGAGGCGTACGAGCTGTTCCCCCGGCTCGGCGAGCGGCGGCGCAACGGTGGCGGCGAGCTGTCGGGCGGCGAGCAGCAGATGCTGTCGGTCGCCCGCGCGCTTCTCGGCAAGCCGACGGTGCTGCTGCTTGACGAACCGCTGGAGGGGCTGGCGCCGGTGATCTGCGACACGCTGATGGCGGCGCTGTCGAGGCTCGACATGACCATCCTACTGGTGGAGCAGCAGGTCGACCGCGCGCTGGACTTCGCCGACCGCGTGGTCTTCCTCGACCGCGGCCGGGTGGTTCATGCCGGGCCGGCGGCGCAGGCGAAGGCGGACTCGGCGCTGCTGGAGCGGCATCTGGGCGTGGCGCTGGCGGCGTAGGGAGCGCCGTTAGCGGAACGGCGGCGCGTAGAGCAGGCCGCCCTGGGTCCAGGGCTTGTTCATTCCGCGGTCCATGCCGTAGGGGACACCGAGGTTGCGGTCGAAGATCTCGCCGTAGTTCCCGACCTGGGCCAGCACCTGCAAGGCCCAGTCGTCGGGCAGGCCGAGCGTGCGGGAAACGCTGCCGGCGTGGCCCAGCATGCGGTGCAGTTCGGGATCGTCGGGGATGCGGCCGGTCTGCACGTCGGCGGACGTGACGCCCTTGGCGTCGGCCAGAATGATGGCGTGGAGCACCCAGCGGGTGATGTCGTACCAGTTGCGGTCGCCGCGCGCGATGTAGGGCGTCAGCGGCTCGCGCGAGATCACGTCGGGGTAGATGTGGATGCCCATCCCGGCCTGCCGGTAACCGGCCAGCGAGGTCACCAGCACGGTGCGGTCGGTGGTCAGCAGGTCGCATTCATGGGCGAGGAAGGCCTGCAACGCCTCGTCCAGCGTCTGGAAGGTGCGGATCGTCCAGGGCAGGTCCGACTTGCGGATATGATCCTCCAGATTGCGGACCGTGGTGGTGGCGGTCTTGACGCAGACGGTGCGGGTGCCCAGCCGGTCGAGCGGCGGCGGCGTGCCGTCGCCGAGGATGGCGAAGCCCTGGCCGTCATGCAGCAGCGGCATCAGGAACTCGATGTCGTGCGACAGTTCGCGGCTGAAGGTCCAGGTCGTGGTGGTCAGTGCCACGTCGACCTCGTGCTTCTCCACCGCCTGGAATTCCTGCGGCTTCTCCGGCAGGCGGACGACGCGGATCGCCTGGGCGTTGCCGAGCGTCGCCGCGGCGAAGACCCGGCAGACATCGACCAGGAAGCCGTCGAGATGCCCCTGCGGATCGGAGAAGGAGATGCCGCTGACGCCGCTGCGCAGGCCGCAGATCAGGAAACCGCGGCCATGGATGCGCTCCAGCGTGTCGCCGTCCTCGGCATAAGCCGGGAATGTGAGCGCCGGTATGGCCGAGACCATCGCCAGCAGCACAAGCAACACCAGCCGCATCCCGACACCCATCCCCTGAACCCGCCTCTTCCGCCGCACCTCTACGGCGGGCGGGATCAGGCCGCCTGCCCGGCGCGCAGCGTGCCGAGCAGACTATGCAGCGAAGCGGCTTCCTCGGCCAGCGTGTTCGCCGTTTCGGTCAGCGAGGCGGCAATGTCGCCGGTGCGGGCGGCCTGGGCGCTGACGCCGTCGATCAGGCTCGCCACCTCGCCGGTGTTGCCGGCGATCACCCCGACGCGGCGGCGGATGTCGGTGGAGGAGTCGGTCTGGCGCGCCACGGCACCGCCGATCAGCTCCTGCACCTCGCTGATGCGCTCGACCGAGCCGGAGATGCGGGCGAAGGTGCCGACGGTGTTCTGGATGCTGCCGTTGATGGCGCTGACCGAACTGGCGATCTGCACGGTGGCGTTGGCGGTCTCCTCCGCCAGCTTCTTCACCTCCGCCGCCACCACGGCGAAGCCGCGGCCCGCCACGCCGGCCGCCGCCGCCTCGATGGTGGCGTTCAGCGCCAGGAGCTTGGTCTGGTGGGCGATGCTGGTGATGACGTCGACGATGCGGCGGATCTGCTCGGTGTTGTCGCCCAGCTGGCCGACCACCTCGCGGGCGGCGGTCAGCTCGCCCAGCGTGGCGCCGACCACCCCCGCCGCCTCGCTCGTCAGGCTGGAGACGGTGCCGATGGTGTCCATCAGCGTGCCGGCGCTGTCGTTGCAGGTGTTGGCGTTGCGGTTGCTCTCGGCGACGAAGCTGCCGGCGCTGACCGTGCTGTCGATGGTGCCGGCCGATTCGCGGCGCAGCGCGTCGGCCAACTCGCGCAGCTGGCCCGACTGGGTGGCGACGCCCGACGCCACCTGATGCACGTCCTCCATCAGCTGGCGGGCGAGTGCCGCCGAGCGCATCTGCTCGGTCACGTCGGTCCAGGACAGGGTCTTGCCCAGCACGTTGCCCTGGTCGTCGAAGACGGTGTCGACATGGGCCTCCACCGTCGTTTCGTCCACGGTCAGGGTGCGGCGCGGGATCGGCGGGCGGGCGGGGTCGGTGCAGGCGGCGGTGAAGTCCGGCCCCTGGGCCAGCAGGTCGGGACCGGCCGGGTCGATGCCGTGCGCCTCGCAGAAGCTCCGGGCGGCGGGATTGACGAAGCCGACCTGTGCTTCTCCATTGGGGCCGTCGGTGCGCAGGAGCGCCGTCGGAACCGGGCTGCTGTCGACCATCCGCTTCATCAGCAGCACCTGCTCGACGCTGCCGCGCAGGCGGCGCAGCGCGGCGGCCATCACCGCCAGTTCGTCGCGGCCGGTGCGGGGAACCTCGATGGACAGGTCGCCGGCGGCGATCTGCTCCATGGCGCGGGCGAACTTGCGCAGGGTGGCGATGACGGCGACGCGCAGCAGCAGGGCGGCGGCGATGGCGACGGCCAGGGCGAAGGCGGCGACCATCTTGAGGGCGTCGTTGCGCAGGGCCTCGGTCGCGCCGACGAACTCCGACACGTCGCGCGAGATCTCCGCCGTCGCCCAGGGCAGCCCGCCGTCGCCGCCGAGCGGCACGGTGGTGGTGGAGAGCTGCGCATGGGCCGACGGCTCGCCGCCCTTGGCCTCGAACAGCACGCCGCCCTTGGCGTCGGTGATGCGGATGTCGGCGTCCAGCACCGCGCCCAGGTTGGACAGGGCGGGCAGGGGATCGGTCACCACCTCGAGGAATCCCAGGACGCGGAAGCCGCCGATGGGGACGATCATGCTGAACAGCGGCCGGCCCTGGCCGTCGCGCCACAGCAGGCTGGCCGGGCGGCGCTTGTCGGCGATGTCGCGGGTCTTCAGCGCCTCGAACAGCGGGGCGACGGTGGCGACGCTGTCCTGCTCCCCGCCGGTGGCGGCGATGCGGGCCATGTCGGCGTCATAGACGGCGACCGAGACCAGCCGCACCTCGCGGTCGACCACCACGGGCCGCGCGTTGATGTTCTTCAGCGCCAGCATCGTCTTGGCCGGATCCTTCTGGTTGATGCTGTCGACCAGGAAGGCGTCGCGGCTCCATTCGTTGGCGTGGCCCTGGAGCCAGTCCGTGTAGTTCTTGCGGATGCGGTCGTTGGCCAGCACCCGCAGGGTGGCCGCAGCACTGCTGTTGAAGGTGGTCAGCGCGAAGTCGGTGTAGCGTTGCGACACCCAGGCCTGGCTGGCGATCAGCGCCGCCACCAGAACACCCACCACCGACACCATGGCGCGGCGCAGGGTCCAGAAGCGGTGGCGCGCACCGCCATCGTCCGGGGTGCTGCCCGCATTCGTCGAGATCGCCGTCATGCCCAAACCCCCGCCGCCAGTGAACGGTTTCAACGGATTGCTACACGCATATCGTCGCAGGGCCCTTTGAACGGTTTAGCGTTCATTTGTGAACAGTTCGTGTCTTTTCGTTTGCATTTGAGACAAGCCGGGATGACGGCGGCAAGGAAACAGGCGGAATTTTTGGCGGATATGCGGTCTATGACTTTCCCAGGGAGGAATCCCGCAAGATGAAAAGCAACCGGATGTGGTGGATTGACTTCGGAAGAGGCCGATTGCCTGCGTTAACGCATAAAAAATAGGCCACGGAAGCGCGCGAAAAATTTTCGCGATTTCCGTGGCCCAGGTTGCCGAGCGCGTGGCCGCCGCGAGACTGAAGCGACGGGGGAGTTTGCTCGGGGTTCGGTGTCTCCCCTCTCCCACTCTCCCTCTCCCCAGGGGAGAGGGAGAGTGGGAGAGGGGGATGCGAGGGGTGGATTCGGTGGGGAGCGGGGAGTGTGCGACTCTATGAAGATCCTCGCCGCGCGCCCCCCTCACCCTAACCCTCTCCCCGGGGGGGAGAGGGGATCCGAAGGGTGGGAGAGGGACTGTTCATCCATCCTGTGTCACATCGCCGGCGAACAGGTAGCCTGTGCCGTGGACGGTGACGATCAGCCTCGGGTCCGCCGGATCGGTCTCGATCAGGCGGCGCAGGCGGCGGACGAGGCTGTCGATGGTGCGGTCGGTGGCGTCGGTCTTGCGCCGCGTCGTCGCCGTCAGCAGATAGTCGCGGTTCATCACCCGGCCGGGGTTGCAGACGAAGGTCGACAGCAGCTCGAACTCCGCGCCGGTCAGCCGCACCGGGTTGCCCTGCGGGTCGGTCAGGCGCATGCGGTCGAGCCACAGCGTCCAGCCGGAAAAGCAGCGCCGGCGGTCGTCGCGCTGGTCGCCCGGCGCCTTCAGCCGGCGCAGCAGGTTCCGCACCCGGGCCAGGATCTCGCGCGGTTCGAAGGGCTTCGCGATGTAGTCGTCGGCCCCCATCTCCAGCCCGATGATGCGGTCCAGCTTCTCCGCCCGGCTGCTGACCAGGATGATGCCGATCTCCGACACCGCGCGAAGCTCGCGGGTCAGGGTCAGCCCATCCTGGCGCGGCAGCCGGATGTCGAGCAGCACCACGTCCACCGACGCCGCCGCCAGCAGATCCTTCAGCTCTTCCGCACTTCGGGCCAGCAGGACGTCGAAGCCCTCATCCGTCAGATAGGACTTCAGCGTCTCGCGCGTCACCGCGTCGTCGTCGGTGATGGCAATGGTCGCCGCCATGACCCTCTTGTCCGCCTCTCAGCGCGCCCTCTGCCTCAATGTTCCAGGATCTGGCCCAGGAACTGGCGGGTGCGCTCGCTTTTCGGGTTTTCGAAGAATTCGGCCGGCGACCCGCTCTCGATGATCGAGCCTTCGGCCATGAAGACAATAGAGTCGGCGACCTGCCGGGCGAAGCCCATTTCGTGGGTGACGCAGACCATGGTCATGCCCTCGCCGGCCAGCTCGGTCATCACGTCCAGCACCTCCTTGACCATTTCGGGGTCGAGTGCCGAGGTCGGCTCGTCGAACAGCATGATCTCGGGCCGCATGCACAGCGCGCGGGCGATGGCGACGCGCTGCTGCTGGCCGCCGGACAGCTGGCCGGGGAACTTGTGCGCCTGGTCGGGGATGCGCACCCGCTTCAGGTACATCATGGCGATTTCCTCGATCTCGGACTTCGCCATGCCGCGGACCCAGATCGGGGCCAGCGTCAGGTTCTGGAGCACCGTCAGGTGCGGGAACAGGTTGAAGTTCTGGAACACCATGCCGACCTTGCGGCGGATCTTCTCCACCGCCTTGACGTCGTCGGTCAGCTCGATGCCGTCGACGATGATGTGACCGGTCTGGTGCGCTTCGAGCCGGTTGATGCAGCGGATCATCGTCGACTTGCCCGAGCCGGAGGGGCCGCAGACGACGACCTTCTCACCCTTGCCGATGCTGATGCTGACGTCGCGCAGCGCGTGGTAGCTGTTGTACCACTTGCCGACCTTGCGGAGTTCGATGATGGCGTTGGCGGTCATTTGTCGGTCTCCAGAGCCGGTCAGCGGCGGGTGTAGCGGTTGGCCAGACGCTCCAGCCACTGGCTGTAGCGCGACATGCTGAAGCAGAAGATCCAGAACATCAGCCCGGCGAAGACATAGACCTCGGCGAAGTAGGGGCGCCATTCGGGGTCGGTCGTCGCCACGGTGGCGGCGGTCAGCAGGTCGTACAGGCCGACGATGGTGACCAGCGAGGTGTCCTTGAAGGCGCTGATGAACTGGTTGACGATGGGCGGGATGACGATGCGCAGGGCCTGCGGCAGGACGATCAGCATCGTCTTCTGCCAGTAGCTGAGGCCCAACGCGTCGGCGGCCTCGTACTGGCCCTTGGGGATCGCCTGCAAGCCGCCGCGCACGGCCTCGGCCAGATAGGCGGCGGTGAACAGCGTCATGCCGGCGAGAGCGCGCAGCAGCTTGTCGACCGTGACGCCTTCCGGCAGGAACAGCGGGAACATCACCGAGGCCATGAACAGCACGCTGACCAGCGGCACGCCGCGCATCGTCTCGATGAAGCCGACGCAGAAGGTGCGGATGGCGGGCAGCGAGGACTGGCGGCCCAGCGCCAGCAGGATCGACAGCGGGAAGGCGAGAGCGATGGAGAAGACCGACAGCATCAGCGTGATCGGCAGGCCGCCCCAGCGGTCGTTCGGCACATAGGTGAGGCCGGCGACGCCGCCCCACATCAGCACGCCCATGCCGACCAGCGTCAGCACCCAGGCGACGGCCAGCCAGGGCCGCCAGAAGGCGCGCACGCCGCTGGCCCCCAGCATCGCCACGAACAGGGCGCAGGCCAGGAAGGGGCGCCACTGCTCGTCATAGGGGTAGGTGCCGAAGAAGATCAGCCGGTGCTTGACCACGATCACCGACCAGCAGGCGCCGGCCGCCTCGCGGCAGGCCTCCGACGACCCCGACCAGCTGGCTTTCAGCAGCAGCCAGTTCGCCATCGGCGGCACCACCAGCCACAGCAGGAACAGGCAGGCCAGCGTCAGCGCGGCGTTCAGCGGCGTGTTGAACAGGTTGTCCTTCGCCCAGCCGAAGGGCTTCAGCGCCGTCATGCCGTTGGCCTGCGGCGGGGCGGAGGCCTGGGTCGGCTCCTCTTCATAGGAGGCGGCCCAGCGGGCGGGGGAGACGGGACCGGTGGGGATCGGGGCCTGATCGGCCGGGGAGTGCTTGCTCATCGGGTCACCAGCGCCACGCGGCGGTTGTACCAGTTCATGAAGCCGGAAATCGCAAGGCTGATGATGAGATAGACGAGCATCATCATCGCCACCGCCTCCACCACCTGGCCGGTCTGGTTGGCCGAGGTGTTGGAGACGCTGACCAGATCCGGATAGCCGATGGCGACGGCCAGCGAGCTGTTCTTGGTCAGGTTCAGATACTGGCTGGTCAGCGGCGGCACGATGACGCGCAGCGCCTGCGGCAGGATGACGAGGCGCAGGATCTTGCCCGGCGACAGGCCCAGCGCCAGCCCGGCCTCGGTCTGGCCGTGCGGCACGGCGAGGATGCCGGAGCGCACGATCTCGGCGATGAAGCCGGCGGTGTAGACCGACAGGCCGATCAGCAGCGCGGTGAATTCCGGGGTGACCGACCCGCCGCCCTCGAAGTTGAAGCCGGCCAATGCCGGCACGTCGAACGCCAGCGGGGCGCCGGTGACGACGAAGGCCAGGGCCGGCGGCAGCAGCAGGGCGGCGATGACGGCCGGCAGGGTGGGGAAGGGCTTGCCGGTGGTCTCGCGCCGGCGGCGGGCATAGCGGACGACGGCGATGGCGGCGGCGATGCCGGCGACCAGAGCCAGCAGGATCCAGCCATGGCCGGCATGCTCCACCAGGACCGGGAACTTCATGCCGCGGTTGCTGAGGAAGATGCCGGGCAGGATCTCCAGCGCCTCGCGCGGGCTGGGGAGCCGGTTCAGGATGGTGTACCAGACCACCAGCTGCAAAAGCAGCGGGACGTTGCGGACCGTCTCGACATACAGGGTGGCGAAGCGGTTCACCATCCAGTTGGACGACAGCCGCCCGATGCCGATCAGCACGCCCAGCAGGCTCGCCAGCACGACACCGGCGGCCGACACCGCCAGCGTGTTCAGGAGGCCGACCACCAGCGCCGTCAGATAGGTGTCGGAGGCGGAATAGGGCAGCAGGCTCTCGCCGATCTCGAAGCCGGCCTCGCGGTGCAGGAAGCCGAAGCCGGTGGCGACGCCGCGGGTGGCGAGGTTGGTCAGCGTGTTGGAGACGAGATACCAGGCGACGGCGAGGGCGCAGGCCAGGAACAGAGCCTGATACAGCCACCCCCGCACGCGCGCGGAATTCAGCGCCTGGACCGGGTTTGTCATGGTGTTGCTCCGTGCGGGGGATGACTACCCTCTCCCGTCCCGGGAGAGGGAGGGACCCGCCGAAGGCGGGAGGGTGAGGGGTGAGCCAGACATGGATTATCGATCCTTGCCTGCCCCCTCACCCTTCCCATGCTCCGCATGGGCCCCTTCCCTCTCCCGGGGCGGGAGAGGGATAACTCGCTTACTTCATCGGCGGGGCGTACATCAGGCCGCCTTCGGTGTAGAGGGCGTTCTGGCCGCGCGGCATCTTCAGCTTGGAGCCCGAGCCGACGTTGCGCTCATAGCTCTGGGCGTAGTTGCCGACCTGCTTGATGATGGCGTAGGCCCAGTTCTCCTCGACGCCCAGCGCCTTGCCGTTGCCGGCGGTGACGCCCAGCAGGCGCTTCACGTCCGGATCGGGCGAGGTCATGGCGGCGTCGACCGTCTCCGACGTCAGGCCCTTCTCCTCGGCCTGGACCATGGCGTAGAAGGCCCAGGTGACCAGGTTCATCCATTCCTCGTCGCCCTGGCGCACGGCCGGGGACAGCGGCTCCTTGGAGATCAGCTCGGGCAGGATGACGTAGTCGTTGGGGTTCTGCACCTCGGCGGCGCGGATGGCGGCCAGCTGGGAGGCGTCGGAGGTCAGGGCGTCGCAGCGGCCGGCGAAGAAGGCCTTGTTCAGCTCCTCGTTCTTCTCGATGACGACCGGCTTGAAGGTCATCTTGTTGGCGCGGAAGTAGTCCGACACGTTCTGCTCGGTCGTGGTGCCGGGCAGGACGCAGACGGTGGCGCCGTTCAGCTGCTTGGCGCTCTTCAGCCCCAGCTTGGCCGACACCATGAAGCCCTGGCCGTCGAAATAGTTGGTCGGCGCGAAGTTCAGGCCGTTGGCGGTGTCGCGGGTCAGGGTGCGGGTGGTGTTGCGGGCCAGAAGGTCGATCTCGCCGGACTGGAGCGCCGGCAGGCGCTGCTGCGCCGACAGCGGGGTGTACTTCACCTTTTCGGCATCGCCGAACATGGCGGCGGCGACGGCGCGGCACATGTCGACGTCCAGGCCCGACCACTTGCCCTTGTCGTCGGGCGAGGAGAAGCCGTACAGGCCCAGGTTGACGCCGCACTGGACGTAGCCCTTCTGCTTCACGCCATCGAAGGTGGCGCCGGCCTGGGCGGTACCAGAGAGGGCAATGGCGGAAACGGACAGGGTGGCCGCGATGGCGAGTGCGCTCAGATGGGACTTCACGGGGCGGGGCTCCTTCAGCCTTGTGGTTCATTGGACGCCGGGGCCGAGGGCTCCGGCCGCCGCATGCCGCCACAATCGCTCCGTGGATTGAACAAAGTGCCCGCCCGTCATGAACGGATGTGGTGGAAATGTGAACAGCTTTGGACGGATGAGCCGCGTGCGCGGCGAAGGCGATGGCCGGGCTTCGCCCGCCGATGGTCACGGCTGCCGGCCGATATTTCACGTGCACGGGCTTCCCCATGCCCTTACAAGCGATGGGTGCCGGTCATATGTGTGCGCCGGGAGTTCTGGGGGTCGCTCTGGGAGTCATGGAGGCAATGGGGTCCGATCGGCCGGTCTGGCAGTGGGTCGCGCGTTTTTCGCTGCTGCGGCGCGGCCCGGTGCCGCGCTACGGTGCAGCACTGCTGATCTTCGCCGCAGCATTGCTGGTGCGGCAGGCCGCCGACAGCACCCTGCCCACCGGCTTTCCCTATCTCACCTTCTTCCCGGCGGTGATCGTGACCACCTTCATGGCCGGTCGGGGGCCGGGGGTGGCGACGGCGGTGCTGTCCGGACTGGCGGCCTGGTATTTCTTCATTCCGCCTTACCATTCCTTCGCCCTCGATGCGTCGGTCGGGGTGGCGCTGGGCTTCTATGCGGTGGTGGTCGCGGTGGACATCGCGCTGATCCACGGCATGCAGGTGACGCTGGCCCGGTTGCAGGAAGAGCGTGGCCGCACCGCCTCCCTGCTGGAGGCGCAGACCACCATGTTCCACGAGCTGCAGCACCGCGTCGCCAACAACATGCAGTTCGTCTCCGCCCTGCTCGCCCTGCAACGGCGGTCCATCGACCGGTCGCCGGACGCCGCGGTGGCGGCGCTGGAGGAGGCGGAGCGGCGGCTCGACACCATGGCGCGGCTGCACCGGCGCCTGCACGACCCGCGATCCGGCGACGATTTCGGCAGCCACATCGACGGGCTGTGCCGGGACATGCTGGCGGCGGCCGGCATGTCCGGCGTCACCTGCCGCGTGACCGTGCAGGCGGCGCCGCGGTCGCCCGAACGGCTGCTGGCGCTGGCCATGCTGATCGTGGAGGCGCTGACCAACAGCCTGAAGCATGCCTTCGCCGGCCGCGACGGCGGCGGCACCGTCACCATCGAACTGACCGGGCTGCCGGACCAGCCCGGCCAGCTGCGCCTGCTGGTGATGGATGACGGAGTCGGCCTGCCGGACGGCTTCGACGTGCAGCGGCTGCCCAGCCTGGGCTGGAAGATCATCCAGAGTTTGGCCGCCCAGCTGTCCGGCCGGTTGAGCCATGGCCCCGCAAATGGCATCGCAAATGGCCCCGGCGGCAGCACCGGCACGCGGATCGAATTGCATTTTCCCGCCTGATGCGGCATCTGCACCGACTCCGATCGCGGCTTTTCCGTCGCCATCGGAAGAACTATCTGTGATCTTGCCGGTTGCTCTGCGGGGACCGGCAGGGGAAAGCGGGAGAGGGATTATGGCGACGCTGAAGGAATTCGAGGACGCGCTGAAGGCGTCGGGCAACACGGCCGCGCTGGAGATCCTGGAGTCCCTGCGGGCGCGCGACCGCTCCCAGCGTTCCGTCCGGCCGGCGCGGCGCCTGACCGGGCGCAAGATGACGCCGGAGCTGGCGACCGAGATCCTGCACCTGCACGAGACCACCAACATGACCCAGCAGGAGATCGCCTTCCAGCTGGGGGTGAACCAGGGCCGGGTGAACGAGGTCATCAAACGCCGCAAATGGCTGAACGAAGACGCCGCCGCCCCGGAGGCGCAGGCCCGCGACCAGGCCAAGCAGCGCGCCAAGGAAGGCGTCGGTATCGCGCCGCGCCGGCCGCCCCGGAAGAAGGCGGCGAAGCCCGCGGCCGAAGCGGCCCCCGAGATGGCCCCTGGTGTGCCGCCCGAGGCGGTGACGCCGGTGGAGCCGCAAGTCGAGCCGGCCGTGCAGCAGCCCGTAGCGTCGGCGGAGCCGGAGATCGTCGTCGCGCCGGAGCCCGCGCCGCCGGTTCCCGTGGAACCGGTCGCCAAACCGCCTGCCGCCAAACCGCTTGCCGCCAAACCGCGCGCCGCTAAGCCGTCCACTGCCAAGCCGCCCGCTGCCGAACCGCCTGCTCCCGAACGGCCGATGCCGGTGGCAGCGCCGGAGTTGCCGCTGGAGCAGCCGGAAGCGGCGAAGGACAAGCCGAAGAAGGCGCGCAAGCGCGACAAGGCGGCGGAGATGCCGCTGTTCAAGGATCTGCTGTAACGCTCCGTGAAAGCCCTCTCTCACCGGGGGAGAGGGCATAAGCCATGCCCGCCGGTCATTTCGCACCTGCGGAATTAACGGCCTGCGGCGGATTGCCTCAGCGGGGGGTAGGCAAATATCCTGACCCTGCCCCGGTTGCTTTCGATTTCCCCTGCCGCCGGGCCTGACCTTATCCAGCGCGACAGCGGAGAAACGACAATGGCGTCTGCCGGCCATCACGGCGACTTGCGTGCCGAGGCACAGCTGGCCTCGGCCCATCCCGGTCTGGTGCTGCTGGCGCTCGCCATGGGTGGATTCGCCATCGGGACGACCGAATTCGCGACGATGAGCCTGCTGCCCTATTTCGCCAGCGGGTTGGGCATCGACGAGCCGACCGCCGGCCACGTCATCAGCGCCTATGCGCTGGGTGTTGTGGTCGGCGCGCCGGTGATCGCGGTGCTGGCGGCGCGGGTGGCGCGGCGGACCCTGCTGATCGGGCTGATGGCGGTCTTCGCCGCCGCCAACGTGGCCAGCGCCTTTTCGCCCTCCTATGGCTGGATGCTGGCCTTCCGCTTCATGAGCGGGCTGCCGCACGGCGCCTATTTCGGCGTCGCCGCCCTGGTCGCCGCCTCGCTGGTGCCGCCGCAGCGCCGGGCGCAGGCGGTGGCGCGGACCATGCTGGGGCTGACGGTGGCGACCGTCATCGGCGTGCCGATGGCGAACTGGATCGGGCAGGTGCTGGGCTGGCGCTGGGGCTTCGGCGTGGTCGGGCTGCTGGCCCTGCTGACCGTGGTGCTGGTCTGGTTCCTCGCGCCCAACGACCGCCCGCACCCGGATGCCAGCCCGCTGCGCGAGCTGGGCGCGCTCAAGCGCCGTCAGGTCTGGCTGACGCTTGGCATCGGCGCCATCGGCTTCGGCGGCATGTTCGCGGTCTACACTTATGTCGCCTCCACCCTGATGGAGGTGACGCAGGTGTCGCCGGCGATGGTGCCGGTCGTGCTGGCGGTGTTCGGGTCCGGCATGACCGTCGGCACGCTGGTCAGCGCCTGGGCGGCCGACCGCGCCCTGATGCCGACCGTCGCCTTCACCCTGCTGTGGAGCGCCGGGTCGCTGGCGCTTTATCCCTTCGCCGCCGGCAATGTGTGGCTGGTGTCCATCGTCGTCTTCATGATCGGCTGCGGCGGCGGTCTCGGCACGCCCTTGCAGGCCAGGCTGATGGATGTGGCGGAGGATGCGCAGACGCTGGCCGCCGCGCTGAACCACAGCGCCTTCAACGCGGCCAACGCGCTCGGCCCCTGGCTGGGCGGCATGGCGATCGCCGCCGGCTGGGGCTGGACCTCCACCGGCTGGGTCGGTGCGGCGCTGGCGCTGGGCGGTCTGGCGGTGTGGGCGGTGGCGCTGCTGGACGACCGGGCGACGGCCAGCCGCGCGGCCGAGTCGCTGAAGTCTGAGTCGCTGAAGTCCGAGTCCCGGCTGGCGGAGGCCTGCGCCGGGGACTGACCCCCCGGCATCGCTGGGAAGTCAGCGCCCCCCGGCCACGCTCCAGGCGATGCGCGCCGGATGTTCGCCGAGGTCGAGGGAGCCGATGACGATCTCCCCCCGGCCGGACAGCGGCGCCACGTCGCCCATCTTCAGCAGGCGCTGCTCGCCGGCCTGCGGCACCAGACGGGTGCCGTTGCGGCTGAGATCCTCCAGCGTGAAGACCCCGTCGCGCAGCCGGATCATGGCATGCCGGCGGGAGGCGGAGGCGTGGTCCAGCATGATGCCGCAGTCCGCCCCGCGTCCGATCACCAGATCGGCCCCCGCATCGGGCACCGCCACCGTCCGGCCCTGATAGCTGAGCGTCAGGCGCAGCGCCGGGGCCGGCGGGGCCCGCATGTCGACCGTCATGTCCGTCGGCTGGGCATGCGGCATGGTTGCGGTCCGCATGCCCGTCACCACGCCGAGGCCGGTCACCGACACGCGCTGGTCGTCGGGGATGGCGGCGATCTTGGCGATCAGCCCGTCGGCCAAAGCCCGCGGGATGCCGGCGGCGCGCAGGCGGCGGCCCAGCCCCTCGCGCACCTCCTGGAGCGAGGCGCCGGGAGCGGCCAGCTCCGCCGCGGACTTCACCCGGTTGAATTCGTCGGCGACGCGCTGGATGACGACGCTGATCTTCTTGTGGCCGTAGGCGCTGGCGCCGAGGTCGAGCAGATAGCCGAGCCGTCCCGCCGCCGTGGTGAAGCGGCCAGCCAGCCGCGTCATCGTCTCCTCGAAGGGCAGGTCGGTGCCGCCGGTGGCCCACACGGTCTTGCCGCGGCGGGTCAGCGACTCGGCCATGGCCGGACCGCCCATATAGCCGTCGAAGGCGATCATGCCGTCGACGATGGATGAGAAGGCGCGGGCGTCGCTGGCCGCCCCGCTGCGGGTCAGCGGGGTCAGACCGTCCAGTCCGCCGCGGATGCGGTGCAGCAGCGCCTCGCGCGTGCGGGCGAAGCCGAAGCCGGTTCCGTCCGACGCCAGCGCGTTCGACAGCGCCAGCAGCGGTTCGGTGTGGGGCAGCCGGTCGTCCAGATCGCCGCGCAGCGCCGCCAGCAGCGCCAGCAGGGCGGAGGCGAGATCGGGCGCATAGCCGATCAGGGCGCGGATCGGCTCCCGCCCGTCGACGATCTCCGCGGAGAATTCATCCACCAGCCGGGTGTTCTCGCCATCCTCCTCCTGGTGGAGGCGCAGGACGGCGGTCAGCTTGGCCCCCCATTCCCGGTGCGGCTCCAGCAGGGTGGCGAAGGCGTGGGTGACGATGCGGTCGCGCTCCTCCACCGGCCGGTCGACGGCGGCCAGCAGCAGGCCGGAAATCCCGCCGCGCATCAGCGCCTGGTCGAAGGGGGCGAGCGTGTCGGATTTCTGGGCGAGATCCTTCAGCGCCGTGAACAGGCGGGTGATCTGGTCGTAGCGCTCATGCGGCTTCACCCCCAGCATCGGCGCCTGGAGGGTGGCGAGCCGGCTGACCGCCGGGTTGAACAGCAGAGCCTCGCGTTCGAAGTAGCGCAACGGATAGTAGCGGTGAAGCTGCTCCGACGGAATGACGCCCTGGTCATCCCAGTAACCGCGCAGCAGCCGCAGCAGGGTCATCCGGCTGTCGAAGGAGAAAACCTGCAACACGTCGGTGCAGAGGTTGGCCGTCTCGATGGGCGAGATGGTCGTCAGCTTAGTACCGCCGGAGGACGTCTTCTGGAAGATGGTTTCTTCCCGCCCGGTGCCGGTGACCTTCACCACGCGCACCACCGGGAACTTGGCAAGGCGCAGCAGGAAGTTGGCGCGTTCCGTCGCCGACTTCTCGTCTTCGAAGACGCCGTCGATGTTGGGCTTGCCGCCCTGTTCGACCACCACCTCGAAGCGCGCTTCGCGCCGCTTGGACATCGCCATACGGTCCCCCTTTGGCTCGCCCCCGTCGGAGTATCCTTTTCCGACTGGCGTCCGGCTACGTCCCTGTTCGCGATTCCCGGCGATTTTTTCCCAAAATACTTTATGAAAGCTTCGATCAGAAGCGGAAAGACCCGAACCGTGACCGCAATCCGTCGCTCCGGTAGCCTACCCGATAACCGGCCCGCTCTCGGCCGCAGGCCTTTCCTCGGCCTCTTGGGATCGCTGGGTCTGACGGCGGCGCTCGATCCGCTTCCCGCTCTGGCTTCCACCACCGGTGGTTTAGAAAGTGCCGCGGTCGGTTATATCCTGTTCGAGCCGGACAGCGGAACCGTGCTGGAGTCGCGGGCGGCGGACACCCCCTTCATCCCGGCATCGGTGGCGAAGCTGCCGACGGTGGCGGCGGCGCTGGCCCTGCTGGGACCGGACCATCGCTTCACCACGCGGCTGCTGGCGACGGGGCCGCTGACGGGCGGGGTGCTGCGTGGCGATCTGATCCTGCAAGGCGGCGGCGACCCGGCGCTGGCGACGGAAGGGCTGGTGCAGCTGCTGGGCGGACTGGCCGCCGCCGGGCTGCGCCGGGTGGAGGGGCGGTTCCTGTACGACACCGCGCTGCTGCCCGATCTGGCGGAGATCGACGCCGGGCAGCCCTGGGCAGCCCCCTACAACACCGGGGTCGGGGCGCTGTCGCTGAACTACAACCGCGCCCTGCTGAACTGGCGGCGCGGCGGCGCCGGGCCGGAGGTGCTGACGGTCGCCGATGCCGGGCGCCTGCCGCTGGACAGCGTCGCCGTGCGGCCGCTGGCCGGGAGCAGGGGCTTTCCGCTGCTGCCGGACGGCGCCGACCGCTGGCTGATGGCGCCGCCCGCCGCCGGAGAGGCGGCGGGCGCCTGGGTGCCGGTGGCGCGGCCGGGGCTGGCCGCCGCCAGCCTGTTCCGCCGGCTGGCCGGCGATGCCGGCATCGCCCTGCCGCTGCCCGAGGTTGGGCGGGCGCCGGCCGGGGCCGCAATACTGGCGGCGCTGGACAGCCTGCCGCTGAACGAACTGGCGCGCGGGCTGCTGCGCCATTCCAACAATTTGTCGGCGGAGGTGATCGGGCTGGCGGCCTCGAAGCGGCTGGACCCGTCGGCCGCGACGCTGGATCGGTCTGCGGCGCTGTTGCAGGGCTGGCTGACGCGGCAGCCGATGGAAAAGGGCGGGCAAGCGGCGGGGCAGGGTGCCGGCTGGCGCGGGCTGCGGCTCGCCAACCATTCGGGGCTCGGCACCGGGTCGCGCGCCACGCCGCGGCAGATGGCGGCGCTGCTGCGGGCCGGCGGACCCGCCTTGTGGGAGCTTCTGCCGGGGGAGGAGGACGGCAAGGCGCTGCCGTCGGGCGTCCATGCCAAGACCGGCACGCTGGCCTATGTGAAGGGGCTGGCGGGGCTGCTGACGGCGGGCAGCGGCCGGCAGCTGGGCTTCGTCCTGTTCATCGCCGACCCGGCACGCCGGGCGGCGCTGGACGCCGCACTCGACCGCCGGGTGACCGCCGTTCCGGCGGAGGCGCGCGGCTGGGCCGCCGCCGCCCGCAGGGTGCAGGACGAGACGCTGGGGCGCTGGGTTGCGACCTATTGACTGACATAGGTCATAGGGCGGAGGATGGCCCGTCCGGTAAAATGCAGTTCAAAGTCGATTCGATGACAGGTCGATTTCAGAAAAGTTACGCCTGCGTCGATTGATCGCGTGCCTATCCGGACCATATGCGTCGGCAACCAGCAGCGAGAGCCCGCGACCCGATGATGACAGACCGTTCCGCCACTTCACCCGCGCGCAAAATCCTGCGCCGCCGGCTGGAACGTCAGGATGTGGCCGCCAACCGCTATCACGACCGCCGGCTGGGGGCGGAGGTGGTCAACATCGTCGTCGGCGGCTGCGTCGTCACCGACGATCCGAACGTCGTCATCACCACCACGCTGGGCTCCTGCGTCGCCGCCTGCCTGTACGATCCGGTGGCGGAGATCGGGGGCATGAACCATTTCCTGCTGCCCGACGCCGGAACCGACACGCTGTCGCTGTCGTCGCGCTATGGCGCCACGGCGATGGAGCATCTGATCAACCGGCTGCTGGCCGTCACCGGCCGGCGCGACCGGCTGCGCGCCAAGCTGTTCGGCGGCGCAAACGTCAACCTGAACACGCTGCGCAGCGCCAACATCGGCCAGCGCAACGTCGATTTCGTCATGGAGTATCTGGCGACGGAGGGAATCCCCACCGTCAGCTGGGACGTCGGCGGCGTCAGCCCGCGCGCCGTGCGCTTCTTCCCCACCACGGGACGCAGCCAGCGCCGGCTGATCGGTGACGAGACCCTGCACGACATCGCCCGCAACGAGTCGTCCTACATGGAGCATCTCGGCCGGACGCGGATCGAAGGCGACGTCGAGCTGTTCTGATAGGCTCGACCGGGGGCGCGCCCGTTCGCCGCGCGCTCCCAACCCCGCCGTTCTTCCGCGGAGCCTTTCATGGCCGACACGCTGTTCCGGATCGCCACCTTCAACCTGGAAAACCTGGACGACGATGCCGACGAGCCGCCCTTCGAGGCGCGGATCGCCACGCTGCGCCCGCAGCTGGAACGGCTGGAGGCCGATATCCTCTGCCTTCAGGAGGTCGACGCCCAGCATCCGGTGAAGAGTGAGCCGCGCATCCTGCGCGCGCTGACCCGGCTGCTGGAGGGCACGCGCTATGCCGGCTACCACGTCACCGCGGGCGACGCCGCATCGCCGGCCGACCGCCACAACCCGGTGATCGTCAGCCGCTGGCCGATCCGGGCGGCAAGGCTGCTGCGCCATCATCTGGTGCCGCCGGCCCGCGTGCGGCTCGCCACCGCCGATCCGGCGGCGGAGGGGGAGACGGAGGTCGGCTGGGACCGGCCGGTCCTCCATGCCGAAATCGAGATGCCGGACGGCCGCCTCCTGCATGTGTTCGACCTGCATCTGCGGGCACCAATCGCCGCGCCGGTGCCGGGGCAGAAGGCCGGCGCCCAGATCTGGAAGACGGCGGCCGGCTGGGCGGAGGGCTACTATCTCGCCTCGATCAAGCGGGCGGGGCAGGCGCTGGAGACACGGATGGCGGTGGACCGGCTGTTCGACGCCGACCCCGACGCGCTGATCCTGGTGGCCGGCGACTGCAACGCCGACCTGGAGCAGACCGCCGTCCGCATCATCCGCGCCGCCCCCGACTTCACCGGCAACCCGGAGCTGGCCAACCGCATGCTGGAGCCGCTGGAGCAGGCGATCCCGGAGGAGCGGCGCTACACCGTGCTGCATGGCGGCACGCCGGTGCTGCTCGACCATCTGCTGGCCTCGCCGCGGCTGACCGAGCGGCTGCGCGACGTGGCGATCCACAACGAGGATCTCACCGACGAGGTCGAACACGCCGACGAGCCGTCGCCGGTCAGCTACCATGCGCCGGTGGTGGCGGGGTTCAGCCTGTAGAGCGCACACGGCTTGAGCACATGGGGCTCACGCGGTGGGAACCGTGCCGCCGTCGATGACGTATTCCGTGCCGGTGATCGTCCTGGCACGGTCGGACGCGAGGAAGGCGATCAGGTTCGCGACGTCTTCCGGCTTGGATGGTCCGCCGATCGGAATGCCGCCGAGCGAGTCCATGATGATCCGCTTGCCGCCTTCGTAATCGGTGCCGGCCTCTTTTGCGAGCCGCTCGGCCAGCCGTACCGCCGCCTCGGTCTCGATCCAGCCGGGGGACACGCGCACCACGCGCACGCCCTTGGGCGAGACCTCCTTGGAAAGGCTCTTGCTGTAGGTCGACAGCGCGGCCTTCGCGGCGGCATAGGCCGTCGTCGCCCCCGGCAGCGGCAGCTGGCGCTGTATGGAGGTCACATGGATGACCACGCCGTGGCCCTGTGCCACCATCGCCGGCACGAGTTCGCGGTCGATCCTGACGGCGGGCATCAGGTTGAGGTCGAGTTCCCTGGTCCAGTCCGCGTCGCCCAACGCCGCATAGCCGCCCGCCGGAGATGACGAGCCGCCCAGCATGTGGACGATGACGTCGACCCCGCCCAGCCGCCCGCGCACCGCGGCGGCGAGCGTGGCGCAGCCCTCCGCGGTTGTGAGGTCGGCGCCGACGAACATCTCCTCGCCGAGCGTGTCCGGCCGGGACCGGGCGCTGGTCAGCACGCGGGCGCCGAGCTCGCGGAACAGGGCGACGGTGGCCGCACCGGCTCCCCGCGTGCCGGAGGTGATGAGCGCCCTCTTGCCTTCGAGGCTGACGAACCCGGTCATGGGGCGATCTCCAGTCCGGCGATCCGCCCGCTTTCGATCCGGAACGCGAAGACCAGCGTGGCGGGACTGCCGGGGAACTGCCCGGACACCTTTGCACGGACCTTGGCGACCCCGTCCGTCTCGGACAGTTCGAGCGGTTCGATCACGTGCTGGTACTTGGCCTTCGCGGCGCGCCACCACGCATCGATGGCGTCGTGGCCGGGGTAGGACCCGCCTTCGTCCCTGACGACGGCGTCGGGCGCGAAGGCGGCGACCAGAGCCGCGCCGTCGGACCTCCGGTCGGCATCGATGTAGGCCAGAATCGGTGCGGGGAGTGTCATCGTGTTGTCTCCTGATCGGGATGTCTCTGTCCTTTCCAAGATGACTGTGGACACCCGTTTCGATAACCGGGATAAAATGGGATACGGAATTTCGATTTGCGGGACAATGAAGCGGGCTGAACTGAACGATCTCGATGCTGTCATCGCCATTGCCCGCAGGGGTTCGTTTCGCGCTGCGGCACTCGATCTGGGCATGTCCACGACCGCGCTCAGCAACGCCGTCAGGCAGTTCGAGGCGGGCCTCGGTGTCCGTCTGTTCAATCGGACGACGCGGAGCGTCTCGCTCACCGATGCCGGACGGCTGTTCGTCGAGCAGGTCGGTCCGGCGTTGCAGGATGTCCATGGCGCCCTGGAAGCCGTGCGGTCGCAGCAGACGACGCCGTCGGGCACGCTTCGCATCAACGCGTTCGCCATGGCGGCCCGCGAAATCCTCTCGCCGCTCGTTCTCGAGTTTCTCCGCAGGAACCCGCAGGTGCATGTCGATCTCGTCACCGAAGGGCGGCTGGTGGACATCGTCGCCGAAGGATTCGATCTCGGTGTCCGGGTGGCCGACCTCGTGCCGAGCGACATGATTGCGGTTTCCCTGGGCCGCCCGCAGCGATATGCCGTCGTCGGCTCGCCGGCCTATTTCGAGGGCCATGAGAAGCCCCGCGTCCCGCCCGACCTGCTCAACCACCCCTGCATCCGTGTCCGCCTGCCGAACGGCGCGCTGTATCGCTGGCAGTTCGAGAAGGACGGGCAGGCGACGCAGATCGACGTGCGCGGACCGATCACCCTGGACGAGGCCGGTCTCGCACGGACCGCCGTCCTGGAAGGGATCGGGCTCGGCTTTTTCATGGAGCAGAACGTGCGCGCCGACATCGAGGCGGGCCGTCTCGTCCGCGTGCTCGACGACTGGACCCCGGTCCGTGCCGGGCTTTGCCTCTATTATCCCGGACGGCGCAACCCGTCGGCCGCCCTCAGGGCGTTCATCGGCCTCGCCCGCGAAATCGGCGCGAGGCCGGGTGTTTCGCCTTGAACCCATCGCTGCGTTCGGCCGCTTGGCCAGACATGGTGCTGGATTCGGGGGCGCAACTGGTGGAAAACAGCGTCTTCGGGATTTTTGCGGCGTTCCTGCCCGGGTGAGAGGGCCAACGCCATTCAGCAGGTGTGATTTGGGAGACAGCATGTTCACTGCCGCCAGCTTCCGCGTCGGCGACCGCGTGACCATCCGCAGCGGCCAGTCCATTCCGCAATCCATCGCCACGGTGGAGCGCTACACCGAAGGCGGGCGTTGCATGGTGCTGTCCGACGGCAGCGAATGGCGCGCCGACGGCCGCCGCCAGTGGAGCTTCCGCGGCGGCTACTACAAGGGTCCGGTGGTCGAGCCGTTCGAGCAGGGCGACGACGAGTTCGTCGCGCGCCGCCGCGTTATCGGCGCGCTGCGCAAGTTCGGGGACAGCCTGACCATGGACTCAGGCTTGAGCACCGAGGCCTTGCAGCGGATCCTGGATGCGGTGGACAAGGAAAAGGCGGCGGTGAAGAAGTAGGCTCTTCACCCAATCGAACAGCAAAAAAGCCGGCGGCCCCTTGCGGGATCGCCGGCTTTTGTCATCTCGAACCGGTCACTCCGCCGCGATGGACTCGCGGGCGGGTTCCTCGGCCGGGACGGTGCGGATCAGGTGGTCGAAGGCGGCCAGCCCGGCCTTGGCACCCTCGCCCATGGCGATGACGATCTGCTTGAACGGCACCGTCGTCGCGTCGCCGGCGGCGAACACACCGGGCAGCGAGGTCTGGCCGCGGTTGTCCACCTCGATCTCGCCGCGCGGGGTGAGCGCCAGCGTGCCCTTCAGCCACTCGGTGTTCGGCACCAGACCGATCTGCACGAAGATGCCTTCCAGATCGACCCGCTTCAGCTCGCCGCTGTTGCGCTCCTTGTAGGACAGGCCGACCACCTTGTTGCCGTCGCCATGCACCTCGGTGGTCTGGGCCGACAGCAGGACGGTGACGTTGGGCAGGCTGTGCAGCTTGCGCTGCAACACCGCGTCGGCACGCAGCTGGCTGTCGAACTCGATCAGCGTGACGTGCGAGACGATGCCGGCGAGGTCGATGGCCGCCTCCACACCGGAGTTGCCGCCGCCGATCACCGCCACGCGCTTGCCCTTGAACAGCGGACCGTCGCAGTGCGGGCAGTAGGCGACGCCCTTGTTGCGGTATTCCGCCTCGCCCGGGACATTCATCGAGCGCCAGCGGGCGCCGGTCGACAGCACCACGGTGCGGGACTTCAGCGAGGCGCCGCTCGCCAGCTTCACCTCGATCAGGCCGCCCTCCTGGCTGGCCGGGACCAGGGCGGTGGCGGTCTGCAGGTTCATCACGTCGACCTCATAGTCCTTGACGTGCTGTTCCAGCGCCGCGGCCAGCTTCGGCCCCTCGGTGTGGGAGACCGAGATGAAGTTCTCGATCGCCATGGTGTCGAGCACCTGGCCGCCGAACCGCTCGGCCGCCACGCCGGTGCGGATGCCCTTGCGGGCGGCGTAGATGGCGGCCGCGGCACCGGCGGGGCCGCCGCCGATCACCAGCACCTCGAAGGGCGCCTTGGTCTTGATCTTCTCGGCGGCGCGGGCGACGGCGCCGGTGTCCAGCTTGGCGACGATCTGCGCCACGTCCATCCGGCCCTGGGCGAAGGGCTCGCCGTTCAGGAAGACGGTGGGGACGGCCATCACCTGACGCTGCTCGACCTCCTGCTGGAACAGCGCGCCGTCGATGGCGACATGCTTGATCCGCGGGTTCAGCGCGCTCATCAGGTTCAGGGCCTGGACCACGTCCGGGCAGTTCTGGCAGGTCAGCGAGAAATAGGTCTCGAAGCGGAAATCGCCGTCGAGGCTGCGGATCTGCTCCAGCAGCTCCTCCGACTCCTTCGACGGATGGCCGCCGACCTGGAGCAGGGCCAGCACCAGCGAGTTGAACTCGTGCCCCATCGGCAGGCCGGCGAAGGTGACGCCGATGTCGGTGCCGTCGCGCTTGATGGCGAAGGAGGGCCGGCGGGCGTCGGCGCCGTTGCGGTCCAGCGTGATCTTGCCGGACAGCGAGGCGATGTCCTCCAGCAGGCCCAGCATCTCCTGCGACTTCGCACCGTCGTCCAGCGATGCCACCAGCGTGATCGGGTGGGTGATGCGCTCCAGATAGGCCTTCAACTGCGTCTTCAGATTGGCGTCCAGCATGGCTTTCGTTCCCAACGTCTCATGTCCGGGGCGGAGCGCCTGCGCATGGTCGCGGCGGTCCGGGCGGAGAAAATTGTGGCCCGAGCAGGAAGAGCCGGTCGGGCGGGCGGTCTGGTTTTGAAACAGCGGAGAGTTCGGAACGTCATCGTCCTCCCCGCGCAGGCGGGGATCCAGATTTTGAAAGGACTGCGACAAAACGCGCCTGGATGCCCGCCTTCGCGGGGATGGGGAAACCGATGACGGAACCCGAACCGGGAGGCTTTTGAAAGCCGGCCCGTAAAAACCTGCCTTGCGGCCGGCCCCTTGTTTCATGGGGGCGGATCAAGGGTACTCGCTTTTAAAACCCGCCATCCAAGTCTGTCGGCGGCGGGGGTGGGGACCGGCCGGAGCCGGCCCCCGATCCTTGGATTTCCCTTGGGAAACCTTAGATCTTGCCGACGAGGTCGAGCGACGGGGCGAGGGTCTTCTCGCCTTCCTGCCACTTGGCCGGGCAGACCTCGCCCGGGTGGGCGGCGACATACTGCACGGCCTTGATCTTGCGCAGCAGTTCCTTGGCGTCGCGGCCGACGCCGCCGGCGGTGATCTCGACGATCTGGATCTTGCCGTCCGGGTCGACGACGAAGGTGCCGCGGTCGGCCAGGCCGACTTCCTCGATCAGGACCTCGAAGTTGCGGCTGATCGCCAGCGTCGGGTCGCCGATCATGGTGTAGCCGATCTTGCCGATGGCCGGCGAGGTGTCGTGCCAGGCCTTGTGGCAGAAGTGGGTGTCGGTCGAGACGCTGTAGACCTCGACGCCCAGCTTCTGGAATTCGGCGTAGTTGTCGGCCAGATCTTCCAGCTCCGTCGGGCAGACGAAGGTGAAGTCGGCCGGGTAGAAGAACACGACCGACCACTTGCCCTTCAGGTCGGCGTCGGTAACGTCGATGAACTTGCCGTTCTTGTACGCGGTCGCCTTGAAGGGCTTAATCTCGCTGTTGATCAAGGACATTTGTGTTCTCCGATAGATGCGATGATTGGTTGTCGCCCCAATCCCTGGCCGCTGGCCCCGGCCGGTGGCCGTGACATGCCCGACTTAGTGCGGCGCACCGGGTCGAACAAGGGGGCTGTATCGGGTGGTCGGGGTGAGGCGTCGTTCCGTTGTCCCGTTGACGAATGGAGGAATACGGGAAATCTGTGATCAAGAGAAGTAGAAAATACCAATTGAATTGATCGATAAATCCGATTACATAACCGGGCATGAAACCGCTCCCCACCCTGCGCCAGCTCCGCTACCTCGTCGCCGTCGTCGACCGCTGCCATTTCGGGCAGGCGGCGGAGGCCTGCCTCGTCAGCCAGTCGACGCTGAGCGCCGGCTTGCAGGAGCTGGAGGATCTGCTGGGCGCCACGCTGGTGGAGCGCACGCGCCGCTCCGTGCTGCCGACGCCGCTCGGCCGCGAGATCGCCGAGCGGGCGCGCCAGCTTCTGAAGGGGGCGGAGGAGCTGGTGGACATCACCCGCTCCGCCGCCGACCCGATGTCGGGCGCGCTCCATCTGGGGGTGATCCCGACCATCGGCCCCTTCCTGATCCCCCGCGTGATGCCGGCCCTGCGCGAGAGCTTCCCGCGGCTGCGGCTCTATCTGCGCGAGGACCAGACGGCGCGGCTGCTGGAACAGCTGAACGCCGGCAAGCTGGACGCGGCGCTGCTGGCCTTGCCCTATCCGATGGGCGACCTGGAGACGGAGGACATCGCCGAGGACCGCTTCTCCTTCGTCTGCCCCACCGGCCACCGGCTGGGCGTCGGCGATCCGGTGCAGCCGGTGGCGGTCCCGTCGGAGGATCTGCTGCTGCTGGAGGACGGGCATTGCCTGCGCGACCATGCCATGGCGGCCTGCGCGCTGGACGCCACGCCGCACAACACCGCCTTCCAGGGCACCAGCCTGCACACGCTGGTGCAGATGGTGGCGAACGGGCTGGGGGTGACCCTGCTGCCGCAGATGGCGGTCGATTCCGGCATCCTGCGCGGGCTGGATCTGGCGGTGCGCCCGCTGGCCGGCGACCGTCCGGGGCGGCGGATCGCGCTGGCCTGGAGGAAAACCTCGGGACGGAAGGAAACCTTCCAGCGGCTGGCCGAAGCGCTCAGGGCGGAGATGACGGCGAAGGACGGCTGACGCAGCGGCGGCGAAAGATTCGCTTGGTCCAGCGGGTGCGAGGTGGTTTAAACGGGACGGTTTTTCGCCCGTTCACTCCGCTTTCGGGACACCCAGCGTCATGTCCACCACCGCCACCAATACCGCACCCCTGTTCGACCGCGTCGCCATCGTCGGCATCGGTCTGATCGGCTCGTCCCTGGCGCGGGCGCTGGCGGAGTATGGGATCGCGCGGCAGGTGGTCTGCACCGACCGCAACGCCGATGCCTGCGCCAAGGCGCTGGAGCTGGGCATCGTGGCGGAGGCCTCCACCGATCCGGCGGCGGCACTGGCCGGCGCCGATCTGGTGGTGCTGTCGACCCCGGTCGGCAGCTATGCCGCGGTGGCCGAGGCCATCGGGCCGCTCCTGCAACGCGGGACCATCGTCACCGACGTCGGCTCGGTCAAGCAGGCGACCCTGCGCGACGTCGGGCCGCATCTGCCCGACGGCGTCCACCTGATCCCCGGCCATCCGGTGGCGGGCACCGAGCATTCGGGGCCGGAGGCGGGATTCGCCACGCTGTTCCAGGGCCGCTGGTGCATCCTGACCCCGCCGCCCGGCGCCGACCGCCACGCGCTGGAGCAGGTGACGGAGCTGTGGCGCCGCGTCGGCTCCACCGTCGAGATCATGGAGGCCAGCCACCATGATCGCGTGCTGGCCATCACCTCGCACCTGCCGCACCTGATCGCCTACACCATCGTCGGCACCGCGTCGGACCTGGAGGAGGACACCAAGTCCGAGGTCATCAAATTCTCGGCCGGCGGTTTCCGCGACTTCACCCGCATCGCCGCCAGCGACCCGGTGATGTGGCGCGACGTGTTCCTGAACAACCGCGAGGCGGTGCTGGAAATCCTCCAGCGCTTCACCGAGGACCTGACGGCCTTGCAGCGCGCCATCCGCTGGGGCGAGGGGGAGCAGTTGCAGGACCATTTCACCAAGACCCGCGCCGTGCGCCGGGGGATCATCGACGCCAAGCAGGCTTGAATGCCCTCTCTCCCCCGCTTTCGCGCAAACCTCGTTTGCGCTGACGCGACAGGCGGACCTGTGGTCCGCCTATAGCAGGGAGAGGGAGGGGACCCGCCGCGGAGCGGTGGGGAGGGTGAGGGGGCCGGCGCGCGATCCGCGCGCCGCCAAGGGGCATGCTGCCCCTTGGCAATCCCCTGGCACAGGCTTAACGCCTGTGCTGCCCCCTCACCCTGACCCTCTCCCCGGAGGGGAGAGGGAAATTCCCGGAGTTAATTAAGACGCCCGCAATGCTCCCAGGAAGCCGTCGACCTCCTGGCGCATCCGCCCGGCGTCGTCCTGCACCGTGTCCACCGAGCGCACCATCACGCCGCTGGCCCGTTCGGCGGACGCGGCGGCGGCGGTGACGGCGGCGATGTTGTCGGAGACGCTGCGGGTGCCGTCGGCGGCGTCCTGGATGTTGGCGGCGATCTCGCCCACCGCGGCGGTCTGCTGTTCGACCGCCGCGGCGACCTCGCTGGAGATCTCGTTCAGGCGGGCGATGGTGCGGGTCACGGCACCGATGGTGTCGACCGCGGTGCCCGACGCGCTCTGGATTTCAGCGATGCGCGCCTGGATCTCGGCGGTCGCCTTGGCCGTCTGGCCGGCGAGCTGCTTCACCTCGCTCGCCACCACGGCGAAGCCCTTGCCGGCCTCCCCCGCCCGCGCAGCTTCGATGGTCGCATTCAAGGCCAGCAGGTTGGTCTGGCCGGCGATGCCGGAAATCATCTCCACGACCTTGCCGATCTCCTCCGCCGCCTCGGCGAGGCTGCCCATCACACTGGTGCTGCGTTCGGCGTCGCGGGTGGCGTCGGCGGCGATGCCGGCGGAATCGGCGACCAGACGGGCGATGCCGGCGAAGCTGGCCGACAGTTCGGCGGTGGCGGCGGCGACGCTGTCGACATTGGCCGAGGCGCGGCCGGCGGCCGACGACACCGCGTCGGAATGGCGCGCCGTCTCGGCGGCGCCCTCGGCCATCGCGGACGAGGCGGCGGCCATCTCGGCGGTGGAGGCCGACAGCGCCTCGACCAGCCGCTTCACCGTCGCCTCGAAGCCGTCGGCGAGATTGCGCAGCTCGCGCCGGCGCTCCTCGGCGGCGGCGGTCTTCAGCCGTTCCTGCTCCTGCTGGAGGCGTTCGGTGTCGAGCATGGTGTCGCGGAAGACGCGGGCGGCGGTCGCCATGCGGCCGATCTCGTCGCGGCGGCCTTCTTCGAAGGTGGCGGTGAAGTCGCGGGCGGCCAGCCGCTCCAGCGAACCGGCGACAGCGAGGATCGGGCGGGAAATGCCGCGCACCAGCACGGCGCCGAAGCCCAGCGCCAGCAGGGTGCACAGCGTCACCCCGCCCAGAACCATGCCGTGGGCGCTGCTGTAGACCGCCGCCCCCTGGTCGGCGACGACGCCGGCATCGGCCATCGTGCTGTCCACCAGCGTGTCGAGCGCCTCCTGGACGCGGGCGAAGGCGACGGCGCTGGGACGCTTGAAGACGCTGGCGGCGGACTGGGCGTTGCCGTCGCGGGCCTGGCCGCGCACGCGGTCGGCCGCGGCGGCATAGGCGGTCCAGGCCTCGTCGAAGGCGGCCAGCCTTGCGGCGCCGTCGCCGCCGGTGAAGCGGGACCCTGCGGCCTGACGGCGCGCCGCAACCTCGGTCACCGCGTCGGTCCAGCCCTTTTCCGCCTGGTTCACCTGCATCTCGTTGGTGGCGAGCGCATAGGCGGCTTCGGCGATGCGGTGGCTCTGCGCGGCGGAGGTCAGTTGACCGGCCAGCTGGGTCGCCGGCAACGAACGGCTGCGCATGGTTTCGGCAGCATTGTTTAGGATTTCAAGCCGGCTGAGCGTGAAAATTCCGAAGGCGCCGGCCATCACCACAGTGCCCAGCACCGCGACGATGATCTTGGCACGGATGGTTAACTGTCCGAATGCTCGAATTTTAGCCATTTTGCCCGCATCCCCGCCAAACCCTCGGCAAGAACCTTGTCCACCCGAAGGTATTATTCGACCCTCAACCTTACTAATCCGAATGTTTAAAATTATCAACGCGGAAGGTGAGTGAATTCGTCGGAAATCCGGGGTGTCGGGCAATGGTCACAGGCTGCCAGTCGAATGGGGCGCAAAGGAAGCCCGAAAACGAAACGGCCGCCGCACCCGGATGGTGCGGCGGCCATTTCGGGACCGTCTGAGGATGGAGATCAGGCGGCCTTGCGAACGGACCCCAGCTCGGTGAACATCTTCACCACGGCTTCGACGAACTCGTTCAGCTGGTCCTGGCCCAGCGCCGAGACCGTGATGTCGTCAACGACCAGAGCCTCGTCGCTGATCTTGCCGCCGGCGGCGGTCAGGTCGGCGCGGTAGGCTTCCGGGGCGGCCAGCAGACGGCCGCGCAGCTTGCCGGGGATCGCCAGCAGCTGGATGCCCTGGTCGATGGCGGCGATCGGCTTGCCGGCATCGAGGAAGTGGCCGACGATGCGGCGGGTGTGGGCCGACTGCTGCAGCTTCGCCACGCTGCGCTCACCGCCCGGCAGCAGCAGCATGTCGAAGTCGGCGCCGAGCGCCTCGCTCAGATGCTTGTCCACCGGGAAGTAATGGCCCCAGGACTTACCGTGCCAGCCGTTGACCAGACCCGTCTCGGTCGAGATGGTACGCAGCGTGGCGCCGGTCTTGATCAGGGCGCGTTGCGGCTCGGTCATCTCCGCTTCTTCGAAGCCGTTGGAGACGAGGATGGCGATGGACTTTCCTGCGAGCGATTGATCCATACTGTCTTGTCCTTTCATCGTTTCACCAATAGAACGCCGGGGCATCTCCGATGGCATGTCGGCCAGGAGAGAACCCGCCGGGGGGCCCACCGGAGCAGGGTAGGCGGTCGGGAAACGGTCATCGCCGCGCATGGGGATGCGCGGCGGCCAGTTCCGCCCGCCGGGACCCCGAGGTCGGGTGCCGGCGTGTGGGACCTTTACGTCCCGGATCGGTTTGTTTTCAGCATGCGGACTTAATTGGTCCCGATGAGGCCCCAAGTCAACAAGGGATTCCGCGGCGCACCCAAGGATGGGGCGTGCCGGATTCCGTCGGTACCGGTGGATTTGGCTGCATTTACCAGCCCAGTTCAAGACTTTCGGGCCAACCGGCCCGTACCACCGGTTGATGCGGTGCAGGGCTGCCATACCATGGGGGCGTGGCTTCCCCGAAGGATTATTCCGAATGAACCGTGCGGCGGCGGAGACGAGGCCAAAAAAAAGCGGCCGGGGGGAAGGCCCCCGGCCGTCGGCAAGTCAAAGCATCAGCCGTTCGAAAAGATCCAGCTCGCACACTGGATCACGGACCATTCCCGTTGATCGGAACCTGCGATCAATGGAACTGGTCAGCCTCGGTGGAGTCCTTGTACGCGGTGGTCGAGGAGGTGCCGCCGGAGATCGCCGTGGCGACCGCGTCGAAGTAGCCGGTGCCGACTTCGCGCTGGTGCTTGGTGGCGGTGTAGCCGTCCTTCTCGGCCGCGAACTCGGCCTGCTGCAATTCGGAGTAAGCGGCCATGCCGCGCTCGGCGTAACCCTTGGCGAGCGTGAAGGCCGAGTAGTTCAGGCTGTGGAAGCCGGCCAGCGTGACGAACTGGAACTTGTAGCCCATGGCGCCCAGCTCGCGCTGGTACTTGGCGATGGTGGCGTCGTCCAGGTTGGCCTTCCAGTTGAAGGAGGGCGAGCAGTTGTAGGCGAGCATCTTGCCGGGGAACTGCTTGTGCACGGCCTCGGCGAAGCGGCGGGCTTCGTCCAGGTTCGGCTTGGAGGTCTCCCACCACATCAGGTCCGAGTACGGCGCGTAGGACAGGCCGCGGGCGATGCAGTGATCGACGCCCATGCCCTTCTTCAGGCGGAAGAAGCCCTCGGTGGTGCGGCCGCTGTCGAAGTCGATGAAGGGATGGTCACGCTCGTCGATGTCCGAGGTGATGAGCTGCGCCGACTCGGCGTCGGTGCGGGCGATCACCAGGGTCGAGGTGCCGCAGACGTCGGCGGCCAGACGGGCGGCGTTCAGCGTGCGGATGTGCTGCTGCGTCGGGATCAGAACCTTGCCGCCGAGGTGGCCGCACTTCTTCTCAGACGCCAGCTGGTCTTCCCAGTGCACGCCGGCGGCGCCGGCCTTGATCATCGCCTTCATCAGCTCGAAGGCGTTCAGCGGACCGCCGAAACCGGCCTCGGCGTCGGCGATGATCGGCGCGAACCAGTAGGTGTCGCCCTTGCCCTCGGAGGTCTGGATCTCGTCGGCGCGCTTGAAGGTGTTGTTGATGCGCTCGACGACCGCCGGGACCGAGTTCACCGGATACAGGCTCTGGTCCGGGTACATCTGGCCGGCCGTGTTGGCGTCACCGGCGACCTGCCAGCCCGACAGGTAGATGGCCTTCAGGCCGGCCTTGACCGCCTGCATCGCCTGGTTGCCGGTCAGGGCGCCCAGGGTGTTGATGTAGGGCTCGGTGTTCAGCAGCTCCCACAGGCGGCGCGCACCCAGCTCGGCCAGCGTGTACTCGATCTTGACCGAGCCGCTCAGACGCTTGACGTCGTCCATGGTGTAGTCGCGGCGGATGCCCTCGTAACGGGCGGCGTGGATGGCGGTCTTGGTCTTTTCATCGAGCGACATGGGTCAGGTTCCTTTTGTCCGGTGCGCCCGGTCGATCGGGGCGGAACTGGGGTCTCGGGGCGGGCCTTTTGTCGGTCCCGGCATCCGGTTGCGGACAGTGGCGTTTCCTCCCGCCCTTGCTCTGCCGTCCGGTGTCTTCGGGGCCGCTTGCGCTTTACAGCGCGGCCGTGAACCAAGACTTAAACCCCGCCCGAGTGCGTTGCAATAAGCCCTTGTTTGTAAAAAGGTCCGTTTGTAAACTGCCATATTCACAATCCTGTAAATCCGTAAATCTTGTAAAGTTTGCGGTCCGTCGAGGGGGCTGGTTTTGGCGACCATGGAAAAGAAGGCGATGCTGGGTCCGAAGGTGCGCCGCCTGCGCCGCGACCAGGGCCTGACCCAGGCGCAGATGGCCGACCAGCTCGGCATCTCCCCCAGCTACCTGAACCTGATCGAGCACAACCAGCGCCCGGTCACGGTGCCGCTGCTGCTGAAGCTGGGCCAGCAGTTCGGCGTCGATCTCCAGGCCTTCGCCGAGGATGAGGAAAGCCGGCTGGTGGCCGGCCTGCGCGAGGTGTTTTCCGACCAGCTGTTCGACGGCTCCGACATCAAGAACCAGGATTTCCGCGAGCTGGCGGCGGTGGCGCCGACGCTGGGGCAGGCGGTGGTGGCGCTCTACCGCGGCTTCCGCGGGGCGCGCGACGATCTCCAGGCATTGGCGGAGCGGGTCGCCGACCGCGAGAAGCTGCATCTGGTGCAGGCCACCGGCTTCCCGCAGGACGAGGTGCGCGACCTGTTCCAGACCCACTCCAACCATTTCCCGGAGCTGGAGGCGGCGGCGGAAAGCCTGTGGCAGGACGGCAAGCTGGAGCGCGGCGACCTCTATCGCGGGCTGGTCGATTGGCTGAACACCCAGCACAGCGTGCGCGTCCGCCTGCTGCCGTCGGAGGTGATGGGCTATGCCGTGCGCCGCTTCGACCGCCACAGCCGGCGCATCCTGCTGTCGGAGATGCTGGCGCCGTCGGGCCGCACCTTCCAGCTTGCCTGCCAGATCGCGCTGCTGCGCCACCGCGACCTGCTGAACGGCATCGTCGACGCCGCCAACCTGTCGGACGACGAGGCGCGGCGGCTGACCCGGATCGGGCTGGCGAACTATTTCGCCGCGGCGGTGCTGATGCCTTACGCCCGCTTCCACGAGGCGGCGACCCAGCTGCGCTACGACATCGAGATCCTGCGGCGGCGCTTCGACGCGTCGTTCGAGCAGGTCTGCCACCGGCTGACCACGCTGCACCGGTCGGGGGCCAAGGGCGTGCCCTTCTTCTTCATGCGGGTGGACAGCGCCGGCAATGTGTCGAAGCGTTTTTCGGGTGCCGGCTTCCATTTCGCCCGCTTCGGCGGCGGCTGCCCGCGCTGGATCGTCTATGAGGCCTTCCGCACGCCGGGCAAGATCCACAGCCAGATGGCGGAGATGCCGGACGGCACCGCCTATTTCTCCATCGCCCGCACGGTGGTGAAGGCCGGCGGCGGCCACCGCAGCCCGCCGCAGCAATTCGCCGTGGCGCTGGGCTGCGACGTCCAGCATGCGGCTCAGGTCACCTATGCGGACGGGTTCGACCTGTCCAACACCGATGCGGCGACGCCGATCGGGGTGAATTGCCGGCTCTGCCCGCGTCTCGACTGCTCTCAGCGGGCATTTCCGCCGCTGAATCATCGGCTTATCGTCGACGAAAACCTGCGCGGCCTGTCGCCCTACCTGTTCGCGCCGCCCAGCGCGGAATAAGTCGCGAATTGACCAGGATCAATGTTGTACGGAAAAATTCGTGTTGTTTGCCGGAAAGCCCGTCATTTGACTGGTATAAATCCGTGGCCTTCGACCGGGTTTGTTGATAGGTTTCGGCCGTTGCGTCGCGGCAGCTCCGCTCGTGTCATCGCGCCGGCCACCTGAACGCAGCGTCCCGGACTTCTGTATTGAACATTGCCAACAGAGCTTGGCCTCGACAGGTTTTGGAACGCCCCCATGAGCAACTTGATCAAAGAGCGCGTGCTGACCGTTCACCACTGGACCGACACGCTGTTCAGCTTCACCACCACGCGCGATCCGTCCTTCCGCTTCCTGCCGGGGCAGTTCACCATGATCGGGCTGGAGGTCGAAGGCCGGCCCCTGCTGCGTGCCTACAGCCTCGTCAGCGCGCATTACGAGGAGACGCTGGAGTTCTTCAGCATCAAGGTGCAGGACGGCCCGCTGACCTCGCGCCTGCAACACCTGAAGGAAGGCGACACGCTGCTGGTGAACCGCAAGGCGACCGGCACGCTGATCACCGACAACCTGCTTCCCGGGCGGAACCTGTATCTGCTGAGCACCGGCACCGGCCTGGCGCCGTTCCTCAGCATCATCAAGGACCCGGAGATGTACGAGAAGTTCGACCGGGTGATCCTGACCCACGGCACCCGCACCGTGGCGGAACTGGCCTATGACGACCTGATCCACCACAGCCTGCCGGAGAACGAGTTCTTCGGCGAGCAGGTGAAGGAAAAGCTGCTCTATTACCCGACCGTGACGCGCGAGCCCTTCCGCAACCAGGGCCGCCTGACTACGCTGATGGAAACCGGCAAGATTTACGAAGACCTCGGCCTGCCGGAGCTGGACGCCGAGAAGGACCGGGTGATGATCTGCGGCAGCCCGGCCATGCTGGCCGAGACCACCGCGATGATGGAAAAGCGCGGTTTCGTCATGGGCACCAACGGCGAGCCGGGCGGCTTCGTCATCGAAAAGGCGTTCGTCGAACGGTGAGATGAGCGGGGAGGGGAGGGCGGATCCGATTTTCCACGGAATAAACGCCCCCGTCCGCCGGTTTACCAATCCGTGACGAAGGCACGTCACTCAATCCTTGACCGACTGGGCGCGCCTCCTTTGGGGGCGCGCCCATTTTCTGTCCGCATCCGTGAATAAAATCGCCGTCCGGCCTGTTGGTGCGACGGTCGCCGTTCAAACCGTCAAGCCTTTGGTGTAGACATCCCGCCCATGCGCCTGATCCTCATCCTCGCCGCGCTGCTCGTCGCCGGCCTCGCCAATCTCGCCGTCTGGTCCCTGCCGAACCTGCCGGTGCCGCTCGACCCGCCGCCCGGCGGCAAGCTGCGCAGCGTGTCGTTCGCGCCCTTCCGCGACGGGCAGAGCCCGCTGACCGGCGTGCTGCCCTCCACCGCCCAGATCGAGGAGGACATCGTCGCCCTCGCGCCGCAGGTGGCCGGCATCCGCACCTACACCTCGCTGGAAGGCTTGCAGGTGGTGCCGGAACTGGCGCGCAAGCACGGCATGCAGGTCACCATGGGGGCGTGGCTGTCCTCGCGGACCGACAAGAACGAGGCGGAGATCGCCTCGCTGATCGACCTCGCCAACCGCTATCCCGACGTCATCACCCGCGTCATCGTCGGCAACGAGGTGCTGCTGCGCCGCGAGCTGACGCCGGAGCAGGTCACCGGCTACATCGACCGCGTCAAGGCGGCGGTGAAGCAGCCGGTGTCCTATGCCGACGTCTGGGAATGGTGGCTGAAATACCCGCAGATCGCCGATCACGTCGATTACCTGACCATCCATCTGCTGCCCTACTGGGAGGACGTGCCGGCCGGCGTCGAGGCGGCGACCGAGCGTATCCGCCAGAGCTACCGCACCATCGCCCACCGCTTCCCCGGCAAGCCGATCCTGGTCGGCGAGACCGGCTGGCCGACGCAGGGCCGCTCGCGCGGGGCCGCCGTGCCGGGGCTGGTCAACAAGGCGAAGTTCGTCAACGCCTTCGTCCGCATGGCCGAGCAGGAGGGCTTCGACTACAACGTGATCGAAGCCTTCGACCAGGAGTGGAAGGCCAAGCTGGAGGGCACGGTCGGCGGCCATTGGGGCCTCTACAACGCCGACCGCACGCCGAAATTCTCGCTGGCCGGGCCGGCCGTCGGCAATGTCGCGTGGCCCTGGCTGTTCGCGGCGTCGAGCGGGCTGGCGCTGGTGCTGCTGGGCGGGCTGGCGCTGCTGCGCCGCCATCTGCCGGGCACCGGCTGGGCGGTGCTGATCCTGCTGGCGCAGGCGCTGTCCACCCTCTATGTCCGCGCCGCCTTCCTCGCCGAGCATGGCAAGCATTACTGGCAGGACACCACGCTGGCCGTGGCGATGCTGGCGCTGACCGCGGCGCTGGTGCTGGCGGTGCTGCTGACCGCCCACCGCACGCTGGCGAGCGGCGGTCTGGCGAGCGAGCCGCTGGTCGGCCTGCGCCACGCCCGCCCGGCCCTGACCCGCACCGAGCGGGTCGGGCGGTGGAGCGCCGTGGCGCTGGGCGTCGCGGCGCTGGTCTGGTCGCTGCTGATCGTCTATGACGGCCGTTACCGCGACTTCCCCAACCCGTATCTGCTGATCCCGGCGGTGGCGCTGCCGGCGCTGGGCCTGATCCGCGCCGCCCGCCGGCCGGTGGGGACGGAGACGCGCGGCGCTCTCGGCATCGCCAGCCTGTTCCGTCCGGCAATTCCAGTCGCCGACGGCGCGCCGCGCGGCCTGTGCGGCGCCGTCCGCCGCCTGCCGGTCGAGTCGGTGCTGGGCTTCGGGCTTCTGCTGGCGGCGCTGCTGACCGTGGTGGCCGAGGGCTTCGTGCCGCTCGAATCGCTGATCTACGGCCAGCTGCCCTTCATGGAGGCGCTGCACGAGGTCGACTGGACCCGGCCGAACTGGGAAGCGCTGGGTTGGGCAGCCCTGCAGGTCCTGCTGGCGCTGCCCTTCCTGGCCGGGGTGTGGAGCGCCCGGCGCCCGCTGCGGCGGATCTGATCCGGATCAGGTCTTGATTAGCCCGTCCTGCTTCGGCGTCTCCGGAGCAGGGGCGGGGGCCGGGCCGGGGGTCGGAGCGGCGGGCGGCGTCAGCTGCCAGGTGT
Source organism: Azospirillum palustre (assembly GCF_002573965.1). Classification (NCBI taxonomy): domain Bacteria; kingdom Pseudomonadati; phylum Pseudomonadota; class Alphaproteobacteria; order Rhodospirillales; family Azospirillaceae; genus Azospirillum; species Azospirillum palustre. The sequence goes on from NZ_PDKW01000039.1 coordinate 431,605, forward strand.
CCAGGGCCCGTTTCAGCGCGTCGAGCCCGGCGCCGGCCGAGTTTTTCGCCTCGTCCGCCGCGCGGGTGATGGCGGCGCAGAGGTCGGCGCGGCGCTTGGGATCGTTGCGGCTTTCCTCCAGCGCGCGGCCGACATCGTCGGTCGTGCCGCCGCCCTTGGCATCGGGCGGCACCGCCTTCGGGTCGATCCCCAGCAGCGGCAGCAGATACTCCCGCCCCTTCTCGCGCGCGACCGCCGCCGCCTTGTCGCCGAAACGCTCCGCCGCCGCGACTCCGGTGTCCCAGGTGCTGAGTGCCGCCGAGACGGTCGGGCTGCACCGGCCGGGGTCGTTGGGCGAAGCCGTCTGGGCATGCAGCGGGGCGGTGCTCGCCAGCAGGACGGCAAGCGCCGGCATGGCAAGGCGGTGGAGAAGGGCGGGTGGGCACGTCATGGGCGGAACCCTGCGGTCGGGGGAGGGGCTTCGGGTGAGATTTGGGAAGGCGGCCGGCGGCTTTCCATGGGGCCTGCTCAAGGGGGCCGGTGAAACCGGTTCGCCGGATCGGTTGGAGGGGTGAAACGCGGCGATGTGCCGCGACCTGTGGCGATTTTGCTACCAAATGACTGTTTCATGACCTTTACATGACATGCCGCCGCTGCACCGCACCGCGAAGCGTGCTAAGAGCAGCGCCAAACCAATCCAGTCTACGTGAGTCACAGTCCCATGCTGCTGCGCGCATTCCGTTCGCTGATGCCGAAGGAGGAACGCTTCGTCGACCAGTTCGTCGAGCAGGCCCGCCATATCGTGGCAGCATCCATCGCACTGGAAGCGGTGATGGATTCCGGACCGGACGAGCGCGCGCAGAAGGTCGCTGCGCTGAAGCGGGTGGAGAAGGACGCCGACCGCATCGCCAAGGATGCCGGGCGCGACCTGCACCGCGCCTTCATCACCCCCTTCGACCGCTCGGACATCCTGTCGCTGATCAACGCGCTGGACGATGCCATCGACCTGATGGACGAGGTTCCGCGCCATGCCGGCCTCTATGGCATCGAGGCGTTCGACGAGCCGATGCGCCGCTTCGTCGCCCTGATCCGCCAGCAGGCCGACGTGCTGGTCGAGCTGATGCCGCTGCTGGGCTCCATCGCCCGCAACGCCGAGCGCATCGACCATCTCTGCGGCCGGCTGTCCGACATCGAGGACGAGGCCGACGACATCCTGCGCAGCGCGCTCCAGTCGCTGATCGCGGAGAAGCCGGACATGATCGCCTTCCTCGGCCGGCGCGAGCTGTACGAGATGCTGGAGGCGGTGACCGACCGGTGCGACGACGTCGGCGACCTGGTCGCGGGCATCACGCTCGATCAGGTCTGAGGCGGTCCCGGTCATGGAGGCCCTGCAACTCGGCCTGCCGGCGATCGCCGTCATCGTTCTGGTGGCGCTCGCCTTCGACTTCATCAACGGCCTGCACGACGCGGCGAATTCCATCGCCACCGTGGTGTCGACCCGCGTGCTGTCGCCCAAGCTGGCCGTCCTTTGGGCGGCCTTCTTCAATTTCATCGCCTTCCTGTTCTTCGGCCTGCATGTCGCCACCACCATCGGCACCGGGCTGGTCGATCCGCTGGTGATGGACCCGGCGGTGATCCTGGCGGCGCTGATCGGCGCCATCGGCTGGAACCTGATCACCTGGTATCTCGGGCTGCCGTCCTCCTCCTCGCATGCGCTGGTCGGCGGCATCGCCGGGGCGGGCATCGCCAAGGCTGGATTCGGCGCCATCATCGGCAGCGGCTTCACCAAGACGGCGGTCGCCATCGTGCTGTCGCCCGGCATCGGCCTCCTGCTGGCGCTGTTCCTGATGCTGGTGCTGTCCTGGGCGCTGCGCCGGGCCGCCCCCTTCGCGGTCGACCGCCAGTTCCGGCACTGGCAGCTCGTCTCGGCGGCGCTCTACAGCCTGGGCCATGGCGGCAACGACGCGCAGAAGACGATGGGCATCATCGCCGTCCTGCTGTTCAGCCAGGGCATGCTGGGCGATACCTTCCACGTCCCCTTCTGGGTCATCATCGCCTGCCAGCTGGCGATGGGGCTGGGCACCATGATGGGCGGATGGCGCATCGTCCGCACCATGGGGTCGCGCATCACCGACCTGAAGCCCTACCAGGGCTTCTGCGCCGAGACGGCTGGCGCCATCACGCTGTTCGGCGCGACGTGGCTGGGCATCCCGGTTTCGACCACCCACACCATCACCGGCGCCATCGTCGGCGTCGGCTCCGCCCGCCGCACCTCGGCGGTGCGCTGGGGGCTGGCCGGCCGAATCGTCTGGGCCTGGGTGCTGACGATTCCCGCCTCCGGCATCGTCGCCTGGCTGTCCTACCTGCTGGTGGCGAGCGTCCTGCACCCGTAAGGGCCTCGATCCGGGGGGAGAACACCCTGTGAACGAGGGGGCGGATGGCGGTACGATCGGATAAGCCCTTCGTGACGCAGCCCGCCCTTGACCCGCAAGGGCGGGAACGGCAGGATCGGTCCGGTGGAGACAGGATACCGGTCATGCCGCATATCGAACGCACCGACCAAGGTGAGCAGTATGTGCTTCCCGGCGCCGAACGCCGGACGGTCCCAGGCTTGCCCTATGCGGCGGAAGCCGACGGCCAGCTGACCCTGCATTTCTACGCCCCACCCGAGAAGACGGAACGCCGCACCCGCCCGGCCTCGGCGCGCGCGCTCTCCGCCACGCCCCTGCCCATGGCGCCGCTGCCGGCCAATCAGGCGGAACCGGCCGCGGCCGACGCCGCGCCGCAAAGCCTGTTCGGCCGGCGTCTCGCCCATTTCCCAAGAGTGTTCGAGCAGCCCTGACCCGGCTTCAGGCGGCGCCGGTGCGGCTGCGCCCGGCGGCCAGCGTGCGGGCGACCTGACGCAGCAGCAGGTCGCGCTCATAGGGCTTGCCGATGTGCCCGTTCATGCCGGCGTCACGGCAGTCGCGCCGCTCCTCGTCCGACGAACCGGCGGTCAGCGCCAGGATCGGCAGGTCGCCGCGCGGCGGCGGCATGGCGCGGATGATCCGGCTCGCCTCCAGCCCGTCCATCTCCGGCATCTGCACGTCCATCAGCACGAGGTCGTAGTCGCCGGCCTTCACCGCCTCCACCGCCGCGGCGCCGTCGGCCACCAGATCGATGCGGTAGCCGCTGTCCCTGAACAGCGCCGCCAGCAGTTCGCGGTTGATCGACAGATCCTCGGCGATCAGCAGGCGCGGCGGTCCGGCGGGACGGGGAGTGGGCTGAACAGGCGCAGGGGGCTGGGCAGCGATTGCCTGGGCCGCCATCGCCTGGGGCTGGGGTGCCGCTCCCACCCGCCGGCCGGCGATGCGGGAAAGCTGCCGGCGCAGATCCTCGATGGAGAAGGGCTTGGCGATCATCGCCACGTCGGGGCCGAAGCCGGCAGGCGTGCCGACGGCATGGGCGGCGAAGCCGGAGGCCAGCAGAACCGGCAGGCCGGGGCGCATGCGCGCGGCGTGCCGGGCCAGCTCCGTCCCGTCCATGCCCGGCGGCATGACGACGTCGCTGAGCAGCAGATCGAGCTTTTCCGGCCCGTCCAGCACCACCAGCGCTTCGTTGGCGTTGGTCGCCGCGATCACCCGATGGCCCCAGCCGCGCAGCAGCCCGGCCACCATGTCGCGCACGGTCGGATCGTCGTCCACCAGCAGGATCGACAGCGGTGCCGAAGGGGGCGGGGAGAGCGAAGGCGCCAAGGGCTGGGCCAGGGGCTGTGCGGGGACGGTGAGGGATGGGGCGATGGACGGGCTGGCGGCGGGGCTGCCGGCCAGGCTGGTGGCTGGGCTGGTGGCGGGGGCCGGCCGGGCCGGCCGGGCCGGCGGTGTCGCCGGCATGCCCGACGCCTCCGCCGGCAACAGGCGGTTCGCCGGCAGCCGCACCGTCACCGTGGTGCCGACGCCCAGCGTGCTGCGCAGCGCCAGCGTGCCGCCATGCAGTTCGACCAGCCGCTTGGTCAGCGGCAGGCCCAGCCCGGCGCCCTCGACCCCGCGGTGGCCGGCGCTCTCGACACGGGCGAAGGGCTCCAGCACGCGATCCAGATCCTCGGCCGGGATGCCCAGCCCGGTGTCGGTGATGCGGATCACCGGCGTGCCGTCCTCCAGCATGGCGGACAGCGTCACCGATCCGCCGGACGGCGTGTATTTCACCCCGTTGGCGATCAGGTTCAGCAGGATCTGGCGGATGCGGCGGTCGTCTCCGCGCAAGGCGCCCACCGCCGGCGCCACCACCGCCGACAGCAGCACGCCGGCGCGCTCGGCCCGCGGGGTCAGCATGCGGACGGCGAAATCCGCCGCGGCCTCCAGGTCGCAGTGCCCCTCCTCGATGGGCAGCGCCCCGGCCTCCGCGCGCGCATGATCGAGGATTTCGTTGATCAGCTCCAGAACATGCTGGCCGCTGTCGCGGACGTTGGCGGCATATTGCCGGTAAGACGGGGTGCCGACCGGCCCCTCCGCCTCGCGGGCGATCAGGTCGGCGAAGCCGATGACGGCGTTCAGCGGCGTGCGCAGCTCATGGCTCAGCCCGGCCAGGAACTCGCCCTTGGCCCGGTTGGCGGCCTCGGCGGCCTGCCGCGCGCTCTCCGCCATGTCGCGGGCATGGTTCAGCGCGGCGGCGAGCCGGGCGCTCTCGTCGCGTTCGGCGCTGGTCCGCTCCACCGCGCTCCGCGCCTCGGCCAGGGCCACCTGCGCCTTGCGCTCGCGGTCAAGATAGCGCATCCCCCAGGCCAGCATCCCGAGGACCGCCAGCAGGCCGACGAGGGTCTCCACCACCGTATGCAGGGTGCGGGTGCGCCACACGGCCATCGCCTCTTCCCGGTCGATGCCGGCCAGCACCACCAGACCATAGTCGCGGACGGTCCGGTAGGCGGCGATGCGCAGCACCCCGTCCAGCGGCGACGCCGACAGCAGCTGCCCCTCCGGCGCCTCGCGCAGCCGGGACTGGAACAGCGGGGCTGCGGCAGCCGTGCGGCCGGCCGAGGCTTCGGGTTCCGGGCGGCGGGCGACCACCTCGCCGTTCGGCCGGTAGACGGCGATCAGCGGATCGAATTCGAAGCCCGGAATGCTGTAGAAGTCGGTCAGGTGGTTGACCCGGATCGACACGGATGCCACCCCGACGAAGCGCCCCTCGTCGTCATGCAGCGGGCGGGAAACCGGAAAGACGAGCGGATAGGACCCGGTCCGCACCGGCTGCGCCGCGCCGATGTGCAGGCGCATCCCGCCGCGCAGGGCCTCCAGACCGCCCTGGTCGGCGAAATCGGCGATGCGGTTGGGAAAGCTGGCCGATTCGAGCACGGCCCGGCCGTCGGCGTCGTAAATCCAGATGGCGTCGGCGCCCTCGACCTGGGCGGCATATTCGCGCAGACGGGCCCAATGCTTGAGGTCGCGCAGCTTCTGCAGGCCGCGGGCCTCCGCCACCATGGCCGCCGTCTGGTCGAGCGCTACGTCGGCCGTGTGCACCGTGCGGCGGACATGGTCGTCGACCAGCCGGGCCATGTCCTGCACCAGGACGAAGCGGCGCTGCTGGGTGTCCTGGTAATCGTAATAGACCCTGTGGGCCGCGTTGCCCGCCAATGCGGCCAGAACGACGACCACCACCAGCGCGCCCCGTAGGAAGCGTCCCACAAATCCCCCTTTTGTGTGCCGATGCCCGATGCTGCCCGCCCGAAACTTCACATCCAAACTATCACGAATCCGATGGGACGGCTGCGCTATTCGACCGGGAGGGGGCTTGGGGTTTGCCCCGATGGCCGGACAGGGTCAGGGGGCTTGCGGGGCCGGAAACCTCGGCCGCGGTCTTTGAAAAATAGCGCCACCCCGCATCTTGCGCGGCTTGCCCCATGGGCCCAGATGGGCAGGCGTCTGAACCATTGGGGAGGTCGAAAGATGGGTCTGTTCGATATGTTCAAGGGCAACGCGCCGCTGGAGATGAACCCGCGCCGTGCGCTGGTGGTGTCGCTGGTCTACTGCATGGGATCGGATGGCGAGATCGATCCGGAGGAGGTCGGCCATCTGGTCTCCGTCCTCGGCCGCCGCGCCTCGCGGGAGGAACTGGACGGCTGCCTCAAATATGCCCGCAGCACCCCGCCGGACAGCTTCCTGGCCGAGGTCGTGCCGAAGCTGAACCAGCAGCAGCGGCTGTGCATCCTGCTGAACATGATCGACAGCGCCATGGCCGACGGCGAGGCGGAACAGGGCGAGCGCGACCTGATCATCCGCTTCCAGCAGGCCTTCGGCTTCGACGACGCGAGCCTGCGCCCCTATTTCGAGGCGCTGACGGCGAAGAACGCCCGGTTCGTGCTGGACGCGTGACGGGGGACGTTCCCTACAGCTCCCTCTCCCGTCCCGGGAGAGGGAAGGGGCCCATGCGCAGCATGGGAAGGGTGAGGGGTAAGGCAAGAATCCGAACCGCATGGTTTCTTGGACTCCCCCTCACCCTCCCCGCCTGCGGCGGGTCCCCTCCCTCTCCCGGGGCGGGAGAGGGCGATTATCCGCCCTTTACAACCAGTCGGGCACCCGCTCGGCCGCCAGCATCTCCTCCACCGTCGGGCGGGGGCGAATGACGGAGAAGCGGTCGCCGTTGACCAGAACCTCCGGCACCAGCGGCCGGGTGTTGTAGGTCGAGGCCATCACCGCGCCATAGGCGCCGGCCGACAGGAAGGCGACGAGGTCGTCGTCGGCCAGCGGCGGCAGCGGGCGCTGCACGGCGAAGGTGTCGCCGCTCTCGCACACCGGGCCGACCACGTCGTAGGGCTCCTGTGCGGCGCCGTCGGCCGGCTCCGCGACGGGCACGATGCCGTGATAGGCGTCGTAGAGCGACGGGCGGATCAGGTCGTTCATCGCCGCGTCGACGATGGCGAAGCGGCGGTGCAGCCCCTGCTTCACATAGATGACGCGGCTGACCAGGATGCCGGCATTGCCGACCAGCGAGCGGCCCGGCTCCAGCGTGATCCGGCAGCCGAGATTGCCGGTGATCGAGCGCACCATCGCGGCATAGTCGGCCAGATCGGGCGGCGCCTCGTTCTTGTAGGTGATGCCGAGCCCGCCGCCGAGATCCAGGCGCTGGATGTCGTGGCCGTCCTCGCGCAGCTGGTGCAGCAGCGCCGCAACCCGCTCGTAGGCCGCCCGGAAGGGGGCGAGGTCGGTCAGCTGCGAGCCGATATGCACGGCGATGGCGACCGGCTTGATGCCCGGCAGGGCCGCCGCGCGGCGGTAGATCTCGCGCGCGTGGTCGTAGTCGATGCCGAACTTGTTCTCTTTCTTGCCGGTGGCGATCTTGGCGTGGGTCTTGGCGTCGACGTCCGGGTTGACGCGGAAGGCGATGGGAGCCTCCACGCCCATGGACGAGGCGATCTGGCTCAGCGCCTCCAGCTCCGGCACCGATTCCACGTTGATCTGGTGGATGCCGGCCTCAAGGGCGGCGCGCAGGTCGTCGCGGGTCTTGCCGACGCCGGAGAAGACGATGCGCTCGGGCGGGATGCCGCCGGCCAGCGCGCGCTTCATCTCGCCCACCGACACCACGTCGCCGCCGGCCCCCAGCTTCGCCAGCGTGCGGATGACGGCGAGGTTGGAGTTGGCCTTCAGCGCATAGCAGACGCCGGCATCCTGGCCGGCGAAGGCGCCGGCATAGGCGTTGTAGTGCGATTCGAGCGCTGCGGTGGAATAGAGGTAGAAGGGCGTGCCCACCTCCCGCGCCACATCCTCCAGCGAGACGGATTCGGCGTGCAGCACGCCGTTGCGGTAGGCGAAGACACTCATTGGTGAGCCATTGGGGGGAGAACCATTCGGCGAACCGGTGCGGGCGGTCATGGGAACTGGACTCCGGAACCGGCCGGCTTACCGGGCTTCGGGTCCAGCGAAGGGTTGGGATAGGTGCGGGGGAAGGGATCGACCTGCCCTTCGGGAACCGGGCTGTCGACGGCCTTCGGCTTCTTGCCGCAGCCGGCCAGCGCCAGGGCGCCGGCCAGGGCGAGGACGGTCAGGGTGACGGAGCGGGGAAGACGGCTGGTCACAGGAAACGCTCCCGGGCGGCCTTCACCGCCTCCTGCACGCGGACGGGGGCCGGGCCGCCGAAGCTGGTGCGGCTGTTCAGCGACGCCTCGATGCTCAGCGCCGGATAGACGGCTTCGGTGATGCGCGGCTCGATGGCCTGGAGTTCGGCCAGCGTCAGGTCGGTCAGGCCGACGCGGCGGTCCTCCGCCGCCTTCACGGCGCGGCCGGTGACGTGGTGCGCCTCGCGGAAGGGCATGTCCAGCTCGCGCACCAGCCAGTCGGCGAGGTCGGTGGCGTTCAGGAAGCCGCGGTCGGCCGCCTCGCGCATCGCCGGGACGTTGGGCTGCATGTCGCGCACCATGCCTTCCATGGCGGCGATGCACAGCGCCAGCGTGTCGTCGGCCTCGAACACCGGCTCCTTGTCCTCCTGCATGTCCTTGGAATAGGCCAGCGGCAGGCCCTTCATGGCGATCAGCAGGCTGTTCAGCGAACCGATGACGCGGCCGGCCTTGGCGCGCACCAGCTCCGCCGCGTCGGGGTTCTTCTTCTGCGGCATGATCGACGAGCCGGTGGTGAAGGCGTCCGACAGCTTGATGAAGCGGAACTGCGCCGAGCACCAGATCACGATCTCCTCGGCGAAGCGCGACAGGTGCATGCCGCAGATCGACGCCGCCGACAGATATTCCAGCGCGAAGTCGCGGTCGGACACCGCGTCCAGCGAATTGGCGGTCGGCCGGTTGAAGCCCAGCGCCTCCGCCGTCATGAAGCGGTCGATGGGGTAGGGCGTGCCGGCCAGCGCCGCCGAGCCCAGCGGGCATTCGTTCAGCCGGCAGCGGGCGTCGCGGAAGCGGCTGCGGTCGCGCCCGAACATCTCGACATAGGCCAGCAGGTGATGGGCGAAGCTGATCGGCTGCGCCGCCTGCAGATGGGTGAAGCCCGGCATCACCGTGCCGGTGTGCTGCTCCGCCAGATCGATCAGCGCGGTCTGCAGCGCGGTCAGGCCGGCGATGGTCCGGTCGATGGCGTCGCGCACCCACAGCTTGAAATCGGTCGCCACCTGGTCGTTGCGCGAGCGGCCGGTGTGCAGGCGCTTGGCCGGTTCGCCGATCAGCTCGGCCAGCCGGGCCTCCACATTCATGTGGATGTCCTCCAGCTCCACCTTGAAGGTGAAGCTGCCGGCGTCAATCTCTGCCTTTACGCGGTCGAGCCCGTCGATGATGGCGTCGGCGTCGGCCTGGGTTATGATGCCCTGCTTGGCCAGCATCGCGGCATGGGCCTTCGACCCGGCGATGTCCTGGTCGGCGAGCCGCTTGTCGAAGCCGATGGAGGCGTTGATCTTCTCCATGATGGCGGCGGGACCGCGCGCGAATCGCCCGCCCCACATCTGGCTGGCGGCGGGTGCGGCAGAGCCCGTGGGGGCACCGGTCGGGGCGGCGGAAGTCGGCGTGGTCTGATCGGCGCTCATGGGGACGGATACCGGGGCATTCGGGTGAAGGGGAGCGAGGAAGCGTGAGTATGCGGACTTTGACGGCTGTCGCAACGGTTTGTGTGTGCATGGCCGGGGCCGGCCTGTGGTGGAGCGCCGGTGCGGCGCCCAACCCCGCTGCCGGCACGCCGGAGGTGGTGCGGCTGGGCGCGCCCGACGTGGTCACCCCCGTCGCCTCCACCGGTGCCGACAAGCTGGAGAAGTTCAAGGGGGCGGAGCCCAAGCCGATGCCGCCCCTGTCCTTCGTCGATGCCGAAGGGCGGCGGATCGATCTGGCCGATTTCAAGGACCGGGTGATCCTGCTGAACCTGTGGGCGACCTGGTGCGGGCCGTGCGTGAAGGAGATGCCGTCGCTCGACCGGCTCCAGGCCCAGCTGGGCGGCGACGCCTTCCAGGTGGTGGCACTGTCGCTGGACCGCGGCGGGCGGACGGCGGTGGAGCCCTTCTACAAGAAGACGGGGGTGCAGAACCTGACGGTCTTCCTCGATCCAGCGTCGGAGTCGATGAAGGCGCTGTCCTTGCGCGGCCTGCCGACCACCATCCTCGTCGATCCCGAGGGCCGTGAGCTTGGCCGGGTCGAAGGGGCGGTGGAGTGGGATTCGCCGGAGGTCGTCGCCTTCCTGCGCCAGTTTCTCGGCCGCGGCGGCGGCAACGGCAGCGAGCCGGCCCGCGACCGCGGCGTGATGAAGACCCGAGGCTGACGATGCGGCGGCCATGGGGTAGAGTGGGGAGATAACTTTCCGTCTGTTTTGAGCCATGCAATGACGCAATCCGCCTCTTCCGGTCCCAAGCGCACCACCATCGAGCCCGGCATCGTGATGATGCGGCAGGGCGAGCGCGGCGACCGGGCATGGCTGATCGAATCCGGGGAGCTGGAGGTGCTGCTGACCGCGGCGGACGGCAGCATCCGGCGGCTGGGGGTGGTCGGCAAGGGGGCGGTGGTCGGCGAGATGGCGCTGATCGACGATGGTGAGCGCAGCGCCACGGTGCGGGCACTGACCGAGGTGACGTGCGTCGAGGTGACGCGGGACGCCTTCCGCAGCCTGCTGAAGCGCAGCCCGCCGCTGGCCTCCTACCTGTTGCAGAGCCTGATCGCCGCCATCCGCCGCGACTATGGCCTGCCGCCGACCGAGCGGGTCGGCAACGCGGTGGATTTCCGTTCCACCAACTCGTTCCAGAAGGTGGTCGACCGCCGGATGATCCGCGAGGGGCACGTCTTCTTCAGCCCCAACGACCCGGTGAACGCCGCCTACCTGATCCAGTCCGGCCGCGTGGCTTTGCGCCCCGGCCGCGGCACGCTGGGCGAGGAGATCGCCAGCTTCGGGCCGGGCAGCCTGTTCGGCGAGATCTATCTGCTGACCGGCCGCCCGCCCGACGTCACCGCCGTGGCGGTGAGCGGCGGCATCTGCGAGGTGATCGACAAGCGCAGCTTCGAGGACGCGGTGATGGCGATGCCGCCGATCCTGAAATCGCTGACGCGGATCTACATCGCGCAGCTGACCAAGGCAAAGGTGGGGTAGGGGCGAGGTTGATTTTGCGGTCACTCCTGTGGAGCGACGATAAAAGAAACTGTCTCTGACCTGTCCGAAAAATTGAACAATTCCCATTCTCGCTCTATGTTGGGGCGGCATAGCGCTTCAGCGTGCGGAATCTGGTTGTGAGGATGGGATTGAATCGGTGATGCCCAACGTTGCATTTGCGCCTGACGGAGAATCAGGCAGCTCGGGCCCATCAAGACATTTCAAGAATGAATCCCATCAGATGAAGAGATTCGTCAATCAGCATTTAAAATCACTGGAGCGTATTGAGACACACGAAATTGGCCTGCTTCAAAATGCACCGCGCGTTCGGGCTGCCACTGGTTTGGAATTGCGGCAGTTTTGCGTCGTTGTAGAAAACACCGCTTTGAAGCACGCGCTAAAGCAGCACGGTAATGCTTCCCAAGAGGCTAGGAGAGGTCAGGCCGCTATAACTGAAGACGACTTTTGCCTGATCCCGGAAATCATTCAGGATGGAAGTCCTTCAAAAGGAGATGGCTCAAAACGCGGTGTGTCGACAGTATTGTTCATTAAGTTGATCAATGGCATCGAATACACGGTCGTTGCCGATGTTCGCCCAAACATACGTCAGCTTGCATTCAAAACGATGATGAAGCGACGGCAAAAATCTGCTTAAAAAGGAAAGCACCTGGGGACCTGAGATGCTGCCTCGTACGTCAGGCGCTTGGGCAAAGCGTCATGCAGTACGAAACCCCTCCAGATTGACGTCCGAAACGAGGCCCAGATGCTGTCTTCCAATTAAGATTGTTTTTTCTCGCTGTCAAGCGTCAGGCCGGATCGATCACGATCACCCGGAAGTCGTTGACGTTGGTCCGCGTCGGGCCGGTGACGACCAGATCGCCGAGAGCCTTGAAGAAGCTGTAGCCGTCGTTGTTGGCGAGGAAGGCCTTGGCGTCCAACCCCATCGCCTCGGCCCGTTTCAGCGTGTCGGGGCGCAGGATGGCGCCGGCATTGTCCTCCGTCCCGTCGATGCCGTCGGTGTCGAAGGCGGCGGCCCGGATGCCGGGATGACCGTCGAGCGCCACCGCCAGCGCCAGCAGGAATTCGACGTTGCGGCCGCCGCGGCCCTGGCCGCGCACCGTCACCGTGGTCTCGCCGCCGGACAGGATCACGGCGGGAACGGGGGCCGGCTGGCCATGGCGGGCGGCCTGCCGGGCGATGCCGGCATGGACCTTGGCGACCTCGCGCGATTCGCCCTCGATGGCGTCACCCAGGATGACCGGGGTGTAGCCGCGGTCGCGGGCCAGCGCCGCCGCCGCCTCCAGCGCGTCCTGCGGGGTGGCGATGATGGTGGTCTCGGCGCCGCTCAGCCGCGGGTCGCCGGGCTTCGGCGTCTCGTCCTCCGCAGCCTCCAGGAAGGCGGCGACGGCGGGCGGCGGGGTGATGCCGTATTTCGCCAGGATGGCGCGGGCGTCGGCGAAGCTGGTCGGGTCGGGCACGGTCGGGCCGCTGGCGATCACCGACGGATCGTCGCCCGGCACGTCGGAGACCAGCAGCGAGACGACGCGCGCCGGGTGCGCCATGGCGGCGAGCCGGCCGCCCTTCACCGCCGACAGGTGCTTGCGCACGCAGTTCATCTCGCCGATGTCGGCGCCGCTCTTCAGCAGCGCCTTGGCGACGGCGCGCTTGTCCTCCAACGTGATGCCGGGCGCCGGCAGCGCCAGCAGGGCGGAGCCGCCGCCGGAAATCAGGCAGAGCACGAGGTCGTCGGCGGTCAGCCCCTGCACCATGTCGACGATGCGCTGTGCCGCCTCCTGCCCCGCGGCGTCGGGCACCGGGTGGCTGGCCTGCACCACCTCGATCCGCTCGGTCGGCAGATCATGGTCGTAGCGGGTGACGACCAGCCCGGTCAGCGGCCCCGGCCAGTGATCTTCCACCGTCTTCGCCATCGCCGCCGCCGCCTTGCCGGCGCCGATGACCACCGTGCGGCCCTTCGGCGGCTGCGGCAGGGCCGCCGGCAGCCGGGTCTCGGCGGTCACCGCGGTGAGCGCCGCCTGGAACAGGTCGTGGAGCAGGGCGTCGGCAGCGGGGGCGGCAGTGGGGGCGGTGGCGGTCATGGTCGCTCGGGCGTCGTGGAGGGCGGGGCGCTTAGAATGCACGCGAATGGTTGGCAGGCCAATGGTTTGGGTGGGGCGCCATCCGCAGCATGGTCCGCTGGGGGCGCCCCAGCCCCTTACTTCGACCCGACTTCGTGCCCGGCGAGCAGTTCCAGCGCGCGGAGCATGCCGGAATGGTCCCAGGCCGCCCCGCCCTGCGCGGCGCAGGCGTTGAACAGCTGCTGGCAGCTGGCGGTGTGCGGCAGCGACAGGTTCAGCGCCTTGGCGCCGCTCAGCGCCAGGTTCAGATCCTTCTGGTGCAGCTCGATGCGGAAGCCGGGGGCGAAGTTGCGGTTGATCATCCGCTCGCCATGGACCTCCAGGATGCGCGAGGAGGCGAAGCCGCCCATCAGCGCCTGACGGACCTTGGCCGGGTCGGCGCCGGCCTTGGAGGCGAACAGCAGGGCCTCGGCCACCGCCTCGATGGTCAGGGCGACGATGATCTGGTTGGCGACCTTGGTGGTCTGGCCGTCGCCGTTGCCGCCGACCAGCGTGATGTTCTTGCCCATCTTCTCGAACAGCGGCTTGACCGTGTCGAAGGCCTCCTGCGGGCCGCCGACCATGATGGTCAGCGAAGCGGCCTTGGCCCCGACCTCGCCGCCCGACACCGGCGCGTCGAGGTAGGAGCAGCCGAGGTCGTTGATGCGCTTGGCGTATTCCTTGGTCTCGATGGGGGAGATCGAGGACATGTCGACCACGATCTTGCCCGCCGACAGGCCGGCGGCGACGCCGTTCTCGCTGAACAGCGCGGCGCCGACATGGGGGGTGTCCGGCACCATGGTGATGATGACCTCGGCCGCCGCCGCGACCTCGGCGCCGCTCGGGCAGGGGATGGCGCCCTTATCGGTCAGCTCGGCCGGGACCGGCTTGATGTCGTGGACGTAGAGGGTGTGACCGGCGTCCAGCAGATGCCCCGCCATCGGGGTGCCCATGATGCCGAGACCGATGAAACCGACCTTCATGACAATAGTCCTTCTCTTTGAATGGATGGGGGCGTCTCAGGCGTGCGCCGGTTCGGTCCTGTAGGGGGCGAACCAGCCGAGCCCCTCGTCCGTCGTCGTCTTCGGCTTGTATTCGCAGCCGACCCAGCCGCTGTAGCCGATGGCGTCCAGATGCTTGAACAGGAAGGGATAATTGATCTCGCCGGTGCCCGGTTCGAAGCGGCCGGGGTTGTCGGCCAGCTGGACATGGGCGATGCGGGCGAGGTTGGCCTCGATGGTGCGGGCCAGATCGCCTTCCATGATCTGCATGTGGTAGATGTCGTACTGCACGAAGAGATTGTCGGAGCCGACCTTGGCGATCAGGTCCAGCGCCTGTTTCGTGCGGGTCAGGTAGAAGCCGGGGATGTCGCGGGTGTTGATCGGCTCGACCAGCAGTTTGATCCCGGCGCCGGCCAGCGCGTCGGCGGCATAGGCGAGGTTGGCGGTCAGCGTGCTTTCGGCGGTGGCGGCGTCGGCGCCTTGCGGCAGGATGCCGACGAGGCAGTTGACTTGGCGGCAGCCCAGCGTGCCGGCATAGTCGATGGCACGGGCGACACCGTCGCGGAACTCCTGCACGCGGTCGGGCAGGATGGCGATGCCGCGCTCGCCGCCGCCCCAGTTGCCGGCCGGCAGATTGTGCAGGACCTGGGTCAGCCCATGCCGGCGCAGCTTCTCGGCCAGCGCGTCGGCGGCGAAATCATAGGGAAACAGGTATTCGACCCCACGGAAGCCGGCATCGGCCGCCGCGGCGAATCGGTCGAGGAAGGGATGCTCGTTGTAGAGCATCGTCAGGTTGGCGGCGAACTGCACCATGACCGAACTCCCGGTTACGCAAATCGGCCGCCGAGGATGGAGGGGCGGCCCTTGGGTTGGGAGCTTGACCGCCGCGCAGGCCCTTGAGCCAGTTCGCCGAACGGCTTTTTCACACAGCGGAAAGCGGGGTGCGCGAACGATCGGGGCTCGATCGGCCTTCCAGGGGCGCTAACGGATGCCGCGGAACCTGATTGACGCATACGTCACCCTGAATTAGGATTCGCATCACCAATCATCAGCCTGCCCAGCGCCGCCAGAAGCGCGGGGTCTATAACCGGAGGAAGTGTGCCTGTGACCATGCCCGGCTCCCAGCCCTACCCGCATCTGCTGGCCCCGCTCGACCTCGGCTTCACGGTGCTGAAGAACCGGGTGCTGATGGGGTCGATGCACACCGGGCTGGAGGACCGGCGCCGCCATTTCCCGCGGCTGGCCGCCTATTTCGCCGAGCGGGCGCGCGGCGGGGTCGGGCTGATGGTGACCGGCGGCTTTTCGCCCAATGTGGAGGGCTGGCTGTCGCCCTTCGGCTCCACCCTGGCGCGGCAAGGTGCTGCGCGGGCGCACCGGGTCATCACCGACGCGGTGCATGCCGAAGACGGCAAGATCGCGCTGCAGATCCTGCATGCCGGCCGCTATGCCTACAGCCCGCTGTCGGTGGCGCCGTCGCGCATCAAGTCGCCGATCACTCCGTTCACCCCGCGCG
The DNA here is from genome assembly GCF_002573965.1 of Azospirillum palustre. Taxonomy (NCBI): domain Bacteria; kingdom Pseudomonadati; phylum Pseudomonadota; class Alphaproteobacteria; order Rhodospirillales; family Azospirillaceae; genus Azospirillum; species Azospirillum palustre. The sequence goes on from NZ_PDKW01000039.1 coordinate 447,242, forward strand.
CCCTGACCGCAAGAGGTGTCGAGCGCCAGATCCGCGCCTATGTCCGCTGCGCCGAGCTGGCGCGCGAGGCCGGCTATGACGGGGTGGAGGTGATGGGGTCGGAAGGCTACCTGATCAACCAGTTCCTGGTGACCCATACCAACCAGCGCACCGACAAGTGGGGCGGCTCTTACGAGAACCGCATGCGCTTCCCGGTGGAGATCGTGTCGCGCATGCGCGAGGCGGTCGGGCGCGACTTCATCATCATCTACCGCCTGTCGATGCTGGACCTGATCCCCGACGGCAGCACGTGGGAAGAGGTGGTGCAACTGGCCCAGGCCATCGAGCGGGCGGGGGCCACCATCATCAACACCGGCATCGGCTGGCACGAGGCGCGGGTGCCGACCATCGCCACCAGCGTGCCGCGCGCCAACTTCGCCTGGGTGACAGGGAAGCTGAAGGGCGCGGTGTCGATCCCGCTCTGCACCACCAACCGCATCAACACGCCGGAGGTCGGCGACGCGGTGATCGGCGACGGGCTGGCCGACATGGTGTCGATGGCGCGGCCCTTCCTGGCCGACCCGGACTTCGTCGCCAAGGCGGCGGCGGGGAAGGCGGAGGCGATCAACAGCTGCATCGCCTGCAACCAGGCCTGCCTGGACCACATCTTCTCCGGCAAGACGGCGAGCTGTCTGGTCAACCCGCGCGCCTGCCACGAGACGGAGCTGGTGATCACCGCGGCGGCCAAGCGCAAGCGCGTCGCCGTGGTCGGCGCCGGCCCGGCGGGTCTCGCCTGCGCCACCACGGCGGCGGAGCGCGGGCATGAGGTGCACCTGTTCGACGCGGCGGACGAGGTCGGCGGCCAGTTCAACATGGCCAAGCTGATCCCCGGCAAGGAGGAGTTCCACGAGACGCTGCGCTATTTCCGCCATCGGCTGGCGGAGACCGGTGTGGCGCTGCATCTGGGGCGGCGGGTGGGGGCCGATGAGCTGACCGGCGCCGGCTTCGACGCCGTGGTGCTGGCGACCGGGGTGGTGCCGCGCGACCCGAAGATCCCCGGCCAGGACCATTCCAAGGTGCTGACCTACATCGACGTGCTGCGCGGCGCCAAGCCGGTCGGCCGGCGCGTCGCCGTGGTGGGGGCCGGCGGCATCGGCTTCGACGTCAGCGAGTTCCTGGTTCATGACGGTGCTTCGCCCAGCCTGGAGCCGGCATTGTGGCGGGCGGAATGGGGGGTCGCCGACCCGGCCGAGGCGCGCGGCGGTGTCGCCGGCATCCGCCCGCATTTGACGCCGCCCGCCCGCGAGGTCGTGCTGCTCCAGCGCAAGGCGAGCAAGCCCGGTGCTGGGCTGGGCAAGACCACCGGCTGGATCCACCGGGCGCAGCTGAAGATGAAGAACATCCAGGCGCTGTCCGGCGTCAATTACGAGCGCATCGACGACGAGGGGCTGACCGTCAGCTTCGGCGAGAAGCGCGAGCGGGTGCAGACGCTGGCGGTGGACAGCATCGTCCTGTGCACCGGGCAGGAGCCGCTGCGCGAGCTGCACGCCCCGCTGGAAGCCGCCGGCATCGCCGTCCACCTGATCGGCGGCGCCGACGTCGCGGCCGAGCTGGACGCCAAGCGCGCCATCGCCCAGGGGACGAAGCTGGCGGCGGAGCTGTAGGAGGGCGGCTCGAACCTGTTCGACCGTCATCCCCGCGAGGGGGGATTTGCCGCCGCCCTCTCATGCGTCAGCAGCCAGCGCTTGCGCTCCACCCCGCCGCCATAGCCGGTCAGCGTTCCGTCCGATCCGATCACCCGGTGGCAGGGCACCACGATGCCGACCGGGTTGGCGCCGTTGGCATGTCCCGCCGCCCGCACCGCCGCCGGACGCCCGGCCAGCGCCGCCAGATCGCGGTAGGTTATGGTCCTGCCGCAGGGAATCCCGCGCAGCGCCGCCCACACCGCGCGCTGGAACGGCGTGCCGCCGGTGCGCACCGGCAATTGGTCGATGACGGCAAGCTCGCCCGCGAAATAGGCATCCATCGCCCGCGTCAGCCCGCCCGGATCGCCGGCCGGCCGCAGTTCGTAGCCGCCGGGATGATGCAGGCGCAGCAGCCGGTGCAGCCGGTCCTCATGGTCGGTCCAGTCGATGGCGCGCAGGGTGCCGTCCCCGTCCGCCACCACGATCAACTCGCCGATGGGCGTCGCGGTGCGGTCGATCAGCAGGCTTGAGAAGGCGGACATGGCGGCATCCCCTATCTCGCTTGAATAGGTGCGCTGCCGAAATTGAAGGCAGAGCCCCGGCGATGCAACCCTTTGATACAGCGTAATTTCCTGATTCCGCATTTGCGAATTCCCATGCGTTTCTTGCGTATCGCCGCCAAAAGAGGCGCCAAAAGGCTGAGTTGCGTGCAATCCGCATGGCTGGCATGATGAAGCCATGCCTGTCCATACCGTCAGTTTTTGACCGAACAGTCAGCTTTTCCGCCGCCCGTCTCCGTTGGCAGTGCTGGTTGGTTCTCTTGGCACGCGGGTTGCTGATGCTTCGGTAGACACGCCGCTCTGCGACCGAAGGGAAGCCATCCGCCATGACCCTGATCGCTACGCTTGCCACCACCGGAGACAATTCGGCTTCGCCCTACACCGACCTGACCCCGGCGATGACGCCGGTGCAGGCGCTGGCCGAATCGAACCGCTGCCTGTTCTGCTACGACGCGCCCTGCATCAAGGCCTGCCCGACCGGGATCGACATTCCGGCTTTCATCCGCTCCATCGCCACCGGCAACCTGAAGGGCGCCGCGACGACGATCCTGTCGGAGAACATCATGGGCGGCACCTGCGGCCGTGTCTGCCCGACCGAGACGCTGTGCGAACAATCCTGCGTCCGCAACCGGGCGGAGGACCGCCCCGTCGCCATCGGCCGGCTGCAACGCCACGCCACCGACCGCCTGATCGATGGCGAGCCGGCCCACCCCTTCGCCCGCGCCGCCGCGACCGGCAAGCGCGTCGCCGTGGTCGGTGCCGGCCCGGCCGGGCTGTCCTGCGCCCACCGCCTCGCCACGCTCGGCCATGAGGTGACGGTGTTCGAAGCCAAGGCCAAGTCCGGCGGCCTCAACGAATACGGCCTCGCCCCCTACAAGATGGCCGACGACTTCGCCCAGCGCGAGGTCGCCTTCATCCTCGGCGTCGGCGGCATCGTGGTGGAGCATGGCCGCAGGCTGGGCGCCGACCTGTCGCTCGACAGCCTGCGCGCCGACTTCGACGCCGTGTTCCTCGGCGTCGGCCTGGGGGCCAACAACCGCCTCGGCATCCCCGGCGAGGAGCGTGCGGGCGTCGAGGACGCCACCGCCTTCATCGAGCGGGTGCGCCAGGCCCTTCCCGGCCAGCCGCCGACGGTGGGGCGCAGCGTCGTGGTGATCGGCGGCGGCAACACCGCGGTGGATGCCGCCATCCAGGCCAAGCGCCTGGGCGCGGAGGACGTCACCCTGGTCTACCGCCGCGGCCGGGCCCAGATGGGCGCCACCGCCTGGGAGCAGGAGCTGGCCCAGACCGAGGGCGTCGTGCTGAAGACCTTCGCCGCGCCCAAAGAGATCGGCGAGACCGGCATCACCTTCGAACGCACGCGCCTCAGCGACGGCAAGCTGTCCGGCACCGGCGAGACCTTCACCCTCCAGGCCGACATGGTGCTGAAGGCGGTCGGGCAGAAACTGTCGGCCGAGGCGCTCGGCGGGCTTGAGGTCACCGGCGGCAAGATCGCCGTCGACGGGTCCTACCGCACGACGCTGCCCGAGGTCTGGGCCGGCGGCGACTGCGTCGCCACGGGCGAGGATCTGACGGTCCAGTCCGTGCAGGACGGCAAGCTCGCCGCCCTCGCCATCCACAGCCACCTGACCGCCTGAGGAAAGGGAGCCACATCATGGCCGATCTTCGCAGCACCATCGCCGGCATCCGCTCCCCCAACCCCTTCTGGCTGGCCTCGGCCCCGCCGACCGACAAGGCCTACAACGTCGTCCGCGCCTTCAAGGCGGGCTGGGGCGGTGTCGTCTGGAAGACGCTGGGCGAGGACCCGCCGGTGGTCAATGTCTCCAGCCGCTACGGCGCGCATCTCGACACCGACCGCCGGATGATCGGCTTCAACAACATCGAGCTGATCTCCGACCGGCCGCTGGAGGTCAACCTTCAGGAGATCATCGAGGTCAAGCGCGACTGGCCCGACCGCGCCATGGTCGTCTCGCTGATGGCCCGCATCGAGGAGGAGGCCTGGGCCAACCTCGCCCGCCGCATCGCCGAGACGGGGGCCGCCGACGGGCTGGAACTCAACCTCGGCTGCCCGCACGGCATGTGCGAGCGCGGCATGGGCTCCGCCATCGGGCAGGTGCCGGAGATGGTGGAGCAGGTCACCCGCTGGGTGAAGAACGCCGTCAATCTGCCGGTGATCGTCAAGCTGACCCCCAACATCACCAACATCCTGTGGTCGGCGGAAGCGGCCAGGCGCGGCGGCGCCGACGCGGTGTCGCTGATCAACACGGTGAACTCCATCGTCGCGGTCGATCTCGACGCCATGGCGCCGACCCCGGTGGTCGACGGCAAGGGCAGCCATGGCGGCTATTGCGGCCCGGCGGTGAAGCCCATCGCGCTGAACATGGTGGCGGAGATCGCCCGCAACCCCGACACAAGGCACCTGCCGGTCAGCGGCATCGGCGGCGTCACGACGTGGCGCGACGCAGCGGAGTTCCTGGCGCTGGGCGCCACCAACGTCCAGGTCTGCACCGCGGCGATGACCTACGGCTTCAAGATCGTCGAGGACATGATCGGCGGCCTGTCCAACTGGATGGACGAGAAGGGATACCGGACGCTGGACGAGTTGAGCGGCCGTGCCGTGCGAAACGTCGTCAACTGGAACGACCTGAACATGAACTTCTCGACCAAGGCGGTGATCGACCCCGCCTTGTGCATCGATTGCGGGCGCTGCCACATCGTCTGCGAGGACACCTCGCACCAGGCGATCCGCATCGACCAAGGCGAAGGCCGCCGCGTCTTCACCGTGGTCAACGAGGAGTGTGTCGGCTGCAACCTGTGCAGCCATGTCTGCCCGGTGCCGGACTGCATCACCATGGTGCCGGAGCAGACCGACCTGCCCTACGTCACCTGGCCCAACGACGCCCGCAACCCGATGCGCGTCCCCGAAGCCGCCGAATAACAAGCCGCCCAATAATCAGCCGCCGAACAACGAACGACGTTCAGGAGAGAGCAACATGTCCACCCCGCAGAATGTCGCCGTGAACGGCTCGCGCCTGTGGCAGAGCCTGATGGACATGGCGCAGATCGGCGGCACGCCCAAGGGCGGCGTGTGCCGGCTGGCGCTGACCGACCTCGACAAACAGGGCCGCGACCTGTTCGTGCGCTGGTGCGAGGAGGCCGGCTGCACGGTCTCGGTCGACAGGATGGGCAACATCTTCGCCCGCCGCCCCGGCCGCGACGACAGCCTGCCCCCGGTCATCATGGGCAGCCATCTCGACAGCCAGCCGACCGGCGGCAAGTATGACGGCGTCTATGGCGTGCTCGCCGGGCTGGAGGTGGTGCGCAGCCTGAACGACATGAATTACGTCACCGAGGCGCCGGTGGAGGTCGCGGTCTGGACCAACGAGGAGGGCTCGCGCTTCGCCCCGGCCATGGTGTCGTCCGGCGTCTTCGCCGGGGTGTTCGATCTGGAGTACGGCCTGTCGCGCGCCGATCTCGACGGCAAGACGATGGGCGAGGAACTGGCCCGCATCGGTTATGCCGGCGACCGGGAAGTCGGCGGCCGCAAGGTCGGCGCCTATTTCGAGGCCCACATCGAGCAGGGTCCGATCCTGGAGGCCGAAGGCAAGACCATTGGCGTCGTCACCGACTGCCAGGGCCAGCGCTGGTACGAGATCACCTTCACCGGCCAGGAGGCCCATGCCGGCCCGACCCCGATGGTCCGCCGCAAGGACGCGCTGCTCGGCGCCGCCCGCGTGGTGGATGCGGTGAACCGGATCGGCATGAAGTACGGCCCGCTCGCCTGCGCCACGGTCGGGCTGATGCAGATCCATCCCAACAGCCGCAACGTCATTCCCGGCCGCGTCTTCTTCACCGTCGATTTCCGCCACCCGGACGACGGCATCCTCAAAGCCATGGACGGCGAACTGCGCGCCGAGGTGGAGCGCATCGCCGGCGAGATCGGGCTGGAGAGCGACTTCCAGCAGATCTGGTACTACGCCCCCATCGCCTTCGACGCCGCCTGCGTCGCCGCCGTCCGCAAGGGGGTGGAGCGCACCGGCCACAGCTTCCGCGACATCGTCTCGGGCGCCGGCCACGACGCCTGCTACCTGTCCAAGGTCGCGCCCACGGCCATGGTCTTCATCCCCTGCATCGACGGCATCAGCCACAACGAGGTCGAGGAGACGACCCCGGAATGGTCGACCGCCGGCTGCGAGGTGCTGCTGCACGCCGTGCTCGACCGCGCGAATGCGATGGCGGAGCAAACTGCCCCTCTCCCCCCCGGGGAGAGGGTTGGGTGAGGGGGACGCACAGCGTGGAGCCAGTGAGCGAGCGGAACTTTCCATTCCTTGTTGATCCACGCCGTGCATCCCCCTCACCCTGACCCTCTCCCCGGGGGGGAGAGGGGATCAGCCCCGGCAATGAACGAGTGGTTATAAAAGCGATGGCGCGAACGGCTGCCGACACCACGGACACCACACAGCCCCAGGGGCGCATCCGGCGTGAAAACGTCGAGCGCATCCTGAAGGCGGCCGAGCGCGTCTTCGCCGAGGCCGGCTTCGCCGGCGCCACCATGGCCGACATCGCCGAGCGGGCCGGGCTGCCCAAGGCCAACCTGCATTACTATTTCGGCACCAAGGACGATCTCTACCGCGCGGTGCTCGACAACATCCTGCAGATGTGGCTGGCCCCCATCGGCTCCTTCACCCCCGACGCCGACCCGGCGGCGACGCTGACCGCCTACGTCACCGCCAAGATGGAGGCGTCGCGCACCCGTCCGCACGCCTCCAAGGTCTTCGCCAACGAGATCCTGCATGGCGGCACCCAGGTCGAACGCTTCCTGGCCGAAGACCTGAAAGCGCTGGTCGACGCCAAGGCGGCGGTGATCGACGGCTGGGTCGCCGCCGGCCGCATGGCTCCGGTCGATGCCCGCCAGTTCCTGTTCATGATCTGGGCGGTGACCCAGCATTACGCCGACTTCGACGTCCAGATCCGCAAGGTTCTGGGCCGCCGCACCCTGACCCGCCAGGACTTCGCCGCCATGACGGCGGAGGTGCTGCGGCTGGTCCTGCGCGCCGCCGGCCTGCCGGAAGCACAGATACCGGAGCCGCAAATCGCCGACTCCGAAACGCCCACCGACTCCGTCCTATCGAACCTTTGAGGGAGCGCCCGAGCATGTCCACCATCCTGATCCGCGGCGGCACCGTCGTCACCGCCGAGCAAACCCGCCGTGCCGACGTCCTCTGCCAGGACGGCATCATCACCGCGGTGGGCGACGCTCTCGACGTGCCGGCGGGGGCGGAGGTGGTGGATGCCGGCGGCTGCTACGTCATGCCCGGTGGCATCGACCCGCACACCCATATGGAACTGCCCTTCATGGGCACGGTGACGACGGAGGATTTCTTCAGCGGCACCGCCGCCGGCTTCGCCGGGGGGACGACGACGATCATCGACTTCGTCATCCCCAACCCGAAGCAGAGCCTGATGGAGGCCTACCACACCTGGCGCGGCTGGGCGGAGAAGGCGGCCGGCGACTACAGCTTCCACGTCGCCGTGACCTGGTGGGACGAGAGCGTGCATAGGGACATGGGCACGCTGGTCGCCGACCATGGCGTGAACAGCTTCAAGCACTTCATGGCCTACAAGAACGCCATCATGGCCGACGACGAGACGCTGGTGAACAGCTTCCAGCGCTGCCTGGAGCTGGGCGCCATCCCCACCGTCCATGCCGAGAATGGCGAGCTGGTCTTCCAGCTCCAGAAGAAGCTGCTGGCCCAGGGCCTGACCGGACCGGAGGCGCACCCGCTCTCCCGCCCCCCGGAGGTGGAGGGCGAGGCCGCCAACCGCGCCATCCAGGTGGCGAAGGTGTTCGGCGTGCCGGTCTACATCGTCCATGTCTCGGCCAAGGAGGCGTTGGCCGCCATCGAGCGCGGCCAGAATGACGGCCAGCGCGTGTTCGGCGAGGTGCTGGCCGGCCATCTGCTGATCGACGATAGCGTCTACCGCAACCCCGACTGGGACTTCGCCGCCGGCCATGTCATGAGCCCGCCCTTCCGTCCCAAGGAGCATCAGGACGCGCTGTGGCGCGGTCTCCAGGCCGGGCATCTGCACACCACCGCCACCGACCATTGCTGTTTCTGCGCCGAGCAGAAGGCGATGGGCCGCAATGACTTCACCAAGATCCCGAACGGCACCGCCGGCATCGAGGACCGCATGACCGCGCTGTGGACCCACGGCGTCAACACCGGCCGGCTGACGATGAACGAGTTCGTCGCGGTGACCTCCGCCAACGCGGCGAAGATCTTCAACCTCTACCCGCGCAAGGGCTCGGTCAGCGTCGGGGCCGACGCCGATCTGGTGGTGTGGGACCCGAAGGCGACCAAGACCATCTCGGCCAAGACCCAGATGCAGAAGGTCGGCCTGAACATCTTCGAAGGCATGACCGTCACCGGCACCCCGGCCTACACGCTGAGCCAGGGCCGCATCGTCCACGCGCTGGGCGAGAGCCGCGCGGTGCGCGGTGCCGGCCGCTACATCAACCGTCCCGCCTTCCCGCCGGTCTACGAGGCAGTGTCGAAGCGCAACGCCCTGAACGTCCCGGTCGCGGTGGAGCGGTAGGAAATCCAATGCCCTCTCCCGCCCCGGGAGAGGGAGGGGCCCCACGAAGTGGGGAGGGTGAGGGGGTTCCAAGGATCAAGGATCCATGTTCGGATCGCCCCTCACCCTTCCCACCGCTTTGCGGCGGGCCCCTTCCCTCTCCCGGGACGGGAGAGGGAGCTTTACCCTGTTCACCCCACCGAGCTGGCGAACAGGAAGTTCTCCGCGGTGAGGCTGTTGCGGTCGACGCCCATCAGCTTGATCGAGTTGAACGCACCCAGGTCGATGGACAGGTCGGCGCCGTCCTGCGTCGAGTGGGTCAGCACGCTGTTCAGGCTGGTGAAGCCGCTGATGCTGCGGATGTCGATCACGTCGCCGCCGGTGCCGGCCTGGAAGTCGCCGATGACGTCCCAGCCGTCGCTGGCATGCTGGACGAAGGTGTCGCGCCCGGCGCCGCCGATCATGTAGTCGTTGCCGGCATTGCCGGTGATCGTGTCGTTGCCGCTGCCGCCGGCCAGATACTCGCCGGCCGAGGTGCCGGTGATGGTCTGGCCCGGCGTGCCGCCGGTGGAGCCGCCGCCCGTCGAACCGCCGGTGCTGCCGCCGCCCGCGCTACCGCCAATGGCGGTGAAGGAGAAGTTTGCGGCGGTCAGGCTGCCGCGGGTGACGTTGGCGAGGATGGCGCTGTTGTTGTTGTCGAAGTTGACGACGGTGTTGGCGCCGTCCTGCACGGTGACGGCCATCACCGACGCGAAGTCCTTGAAGCCGCTCCAGCCCGCGACGTTCAGCACGTCGCCGCCGCTGCCGGCCTGGAAGTCGCCGACATAGTCCCAGCCGTCGCCCGGCTTGAAGATGAAGGTGTCGCTACCGGCCCCGCCGGTCATGTAGTCGTCGCCGGCGTTGCTGATGATGGTGTCGTTGCCGCTGCCGCCGGCCAGATAGTCGCGGCCGTCGGTGCCGGTCAGCGTCTGGCCGCCAGTACCGCCCGTGCCGCCGCCGGTGTTGCCGCCCCCCGTATCGCCGCCGCCGGTCGAACCGCTGCCCTGGCCCAGCGTGATGGTGTTGCCGGACAGACTGATGTTGGACGCGGCGAAGCTGCCGGCGATGCGGAGCGTCAGGTCGGAGCCGGCGGTGCCGTCGAGCCCGACATGGACCAGGGTGACGCCGTTCACCGTCTCCGCCTGGACCTTGCCGGCGGTCAGCGTGCTGCCGTTGCCGCTGCCGACCGTGCCGGACAGCGAGGCCCCGACGATGGCGAAGGCGTCGCCGGTGACGGCGCCGGTGATGCTGCCGAAGCCGTTGCCCTGGGCCGCGGTCATCGTCACGGTGTGGCGCTGGCTGCCGGTCAGGGCCAGCGTCTCGACGCTGGTCAGCGTCATGCCGCTGATGTCGATCTTCGGCGAGGCGACGTCGTTGTAATATTCGAGATTGTAGCCGTTGTAGCTGGTCAGATTGTCCGACCGCAGCTCCAGCGTGTCGGTCCCGGCTCCGCCGTCGAAGCTGACGGTCCCGGCATCGTACTGGCTGACGACGATGTAGCGGTCGTTGCCGGCATCGCCATAGATCAGGTCGTTCTGGGTCTGGGCATAGCTGCCGGAGCTGACGATGCCGGCCAGGATGGTGTCGTCGCCGTCGCCGCCATAGACGGTGTCGCGCTCCCAGTCGCCCTTCAGCAGGTCGTTGCCGGCATCGCCGTAGATCAGGTCGGCACCGCCGCCGCCGGCCACCGTGTCGTTGCCCAGTTCGCCATGCAGCTGGTCGTTGTCGGCACGGCCGTACATCAGGTCGTTGCCGCCACCGCCGAAGACGCTGTCGTTGCCGTCGCCGGCCTCCAGCGTGTCGTTGCCGGCGCCGCCATGCTCGACGTCGTTGCCGCCATGGCCCCAGAACCAGACGGCGGTGTCGCCGGCGGTCAGGCTGTCGGCATATTCGGAGCCGATCCAGCGCTGGATGTTGACGAAGGTGTCGCCGGCGGCCTCGCCGGTGTTGTTGGCGCCGTTGGTCAGGTCCAGCGTCAGGCCGCTGGTGGCGTTCTCGTAGGTGACGATGTTGAAGCCGCTGCCGCCGACATAATGGTCGGCGCCCAGCCCGCCATTCATGGTGTCGCCGGCCGACTGTCCGCTGTTGCCGCCGCCGACCAGCGTGTCGTTGCCGATGCCGCCGATCAGGCTGTCGTTGCCGGTGCCGCCGACGATGCTGTCGTTGCCGGCCAGCCCGTTGATGGTGTTGCCGCCGTTGTCGCCGATCAGCGTGTCGTTGCCGCTGGTGGCGGTGCCGCTGTAGCCGAGCCGATGCGGCCAGGCCTCGGCGCCCGCGAACGGGCGGGCCGCCAGGATCGGGCCGGTCACCACGTCGAGGTCCCAGGACGCGCCCTGGTCAGCGTGACCGACCGGATGGCTGGCGGCGGCGACGCGGGCACCGGTGACGGCGGCCAGACGCTCCACGAAGCGGCGGCCGTTGCCTCCGGCGCCGACGTCGCAGGCATGGATCAGGATCTCGCAGCCGGTCGCATCGGGCCAGCGGCGGTCGAACAGGGCGCTGGTGTCGAGCGGCGTCGCCCCCAGCTTCACCACACCGGGCGCGCCATGGGCGATCAGGTGGACCGCCGCCGGGCCTGCCTCGCGGGCGGCCTCCAGGGCGTCGGCCAGCAGGCCCAGCGCGTCCTCGTCCGCGGCGACCCGGACCACCGTCACGTCCGGCGCGTGCCGGCCGATCAGCGCATCGATGTCGGCCAGAGCGGCGTCGGCAAGAATGATCCCGTGCATGAAAACCCCTTTCTGGGGAATTGTTGGAAGTCGTTTGCGCATTCCGTGATGTACGGGATCGGGTCCAGCAAACAACATCCAATAAGCCCATCATTCCTTGGGAAGCATCCACTCCGGCCGGGCGATCTGTTTTCTCCGTCATAGCGAAAGCGGTGCGGTCTCTTTCGATTTGGACGCCATCCGGCCGGTCGGGTTTGTTGCGGCGGCTTGCTACTCTTTTTCCGGATTGGGGTGCGTTGCTCGGCAGCTACCACCAATTCGGGGGGCGGGCCGGCGCGGCCGGGCGGAAAGCGCACAAAAAAACAGGGCCATCGGGAAGATCCCGATGGCCCAGTCCAGGAGAGAAGTCGTTCAGGGGTGCGGGAGCGCCGCCTGTTTCCCGGTCCGCCTCAGTGCATCAGCATGCGCGGCAGCCACAGCGAGAAGGCCGGGACATAGGTGACCAGCAGAAGCGCCACGAACAGCGCCCCGTAGAAGGGCGTGATGGAGCGCATCACCTCGCCCACCGACACGCCGCCGATGGCGCAGCCGATGAACTGGGTGGTGCCGACCGGCGGGGTGTTCAGGCCGAGCGCGCAGTTGATCAGCATGACGATGCCGAACTGCACCGGGTCCATGCCGTATTGCATGGCGATCGGCAGGAAGATCGGCGTGCAGATCAGGATCGTGCTGGCCATGTCCATGAAGGTGCCCAGCAGGAACAGGATGATGTTGATCAGCAGGAAGATCATCAGCGGGTTGGTCGACACCCCGGCCAGCAGCTCGCCGGTCATGTCCGCCACCTCATAGAGACCCATGAGGTACTGGAACATGGTCGACACGCCGATCAGCAGCAGCACCACGCCGGTGGTCTTCACCGTCTTGGCGGCGGCGGCCAGGAACTTCTCCCAGCTCAGCGTGCGGTAGACGAAGGTGGTCAGCAGCAGCGCGTAGATCACGGCTACCGAGGCCGACTCGGTCGCGGTGAACACGCCGGTGGTGATGCCGGCCAGGATGATGACGACGATCAGCAGGCCCGGAGCCGCGGCGGCGAAGGAATGCCCCAGGATGTCCCAGCCGGGGAAGGTCCCCTTGGGATAGCCGCGCTTCACCGCGACGTAATAGGCGGCACCCAGGTTGCAGACCATCAGCAGCAGCGCCGGCATCAGGCCCGCGGCGATCAGCGCGCCGATGGACGCCTTTCCGCCGGCGGCCAGCGCATAGATGATCATGTTGTGGCTGGTCGGCATCAGCGCGCCGACGAGTGCGGCGTGGGTGGTGACGTTGACCGCGTAGTCGGCGTGGTAGCCTTCCCGCTTCATCATCGGGATCATCACGGCGCCCATGGCCGACACGTCGGCGACCGGCGATCCGGCGACGCCGCCGAACAGCGTGCAGGCCACGACGTTGGACATGCCGAGCCCGCCGCGGATGTGGCCGACCATGCTCTTGGCCGCGGTGACGATCTTGTCGGCGACGCCGCCATGCAGCATCAGCTCGCCGGAGAAGACGAAGAAGGGAATGGCGAGGAACGAGAAGACGTTCATCCCCGACATCATCTGCTGGAAGACCACCGCGACCGGCAGGCCTTCATAGAGGATGGTGCAGAGCGCCGACAGGCCGATGGCGAAGGCGACCGGAATGCCGAGGATGAGGAAGCCGAAGAAGGTGATTGAAAGGATGGTCAGTTCCATGACGGCTTGACCTCCTCGCCGCGCACGATGGCGACGATATGCTCGATGGAGAACGAAACGATCAGCACGCCCGACAGCACCAGCGGCACATAGCGCACGGCTTCGGAGACATGAAGGTTCGGGATGGTGTAGGAGGCGACCGAGCTGCCCAGGATCCAGCCATTGTAGGCCATGCAGGCGCCGAAGATGCCGACCAGGGCGTAGATCAGCACGTCCATCTTGCGGCGCGCGCTGTCCGACAGCATCACCAGCAGCGATTCCAGCCCGATATGGCCGGCATCGCGGACGCCGACGGCGGCGCCGATCAGCGTGACGTAGAGCACCAGCACGATGGCCAGGCTTTCCGCCCAGGTCGGCGAGCTGTTCAGCACATAGCGGCCGAACACCTGATAGAAGACGACGCACACGATCATCATCAGGCCGATGATGGCGGCATACATGCCGGTTTTGGCCAGCGCCGCGTTCATGCGGGTCAACCAGCCGGCCGCATGCGGCGGGCTGACGTCCATTGCTTGCAGCTCGATATCCATGCTGCGGCTCCCCACTCCTGAGACCCCGGCGGTGCGCGGTCCGTCCCGGACGGGACGAGGCCGCGCGCCGCCTTGTTCTTGGCGTTACAGAAAGGTCGTTACTTGGTTTCCTGGACGCGCTGGACGAGGCTCTGCAGCTTCGGCGTGTTCGCGAACTGGGTGTAGACCGGCTTCATGGCGTCGATGAATTCCTGCTTGTTCGGAACCTCGACGATCTGGGCGCCGGCCTGGGTCACGATCTCCTTGGACTTCAGCTCGCGCTCGTCCCACAGCTTGCGCATGTAGGGCACGGAGTCCTTGGCGGCCTTGCGGACCGTGGCCTGGTCGTCCTTCGACAGGCGGTCCCAGGCGACCTTGGAGAAGACCAGCACTTCCGGGGCCATCGCGTGTTCGGTCAGGGTGAAGTACTTGGCCGCCTCGAAGTGGCGGGAGGATTCGTAGGACGGGTAGTTGTTCTCGGCGGCATCGACGATGCCGGTCTTCAGCGCGGTGTAGACCTCGCCGAAGGGCATCGGCGTGGCATTGGCGCCCAGCGCCTGGATCATGGCGACGAACAGGTCGGACTGCTGGACGCGGATCTTGGCGCCCTTCATGTCGGCCAGCGTCTTGTAGGGCTTGGCGGCCGAATACATGCTGCGCGAGCCGCTGTCGTAGAAGGCCAGGCCGATCATGCCCTGGCTTTCCATCGCCGCCAGGATCTCGTCGCCGATCGGGCCGTCCAGCACGCGGCGCATGTGGCCGGTGTCGCGGAAGATGAAGGGCAGCGCGGTGACCATCGTCTCCGGCACCACGTTGTTCAGCGGCGCCACGTTGATGCGCATCATCTCCAGCGCACCGATCTTCAGCTGCTCGATGGTGTCCTTTTCGGTGCCGAGCGCGCCGTTCGGGAACACCTTGATGCCGAGCTTGCCGTTGCTGCGCTCAGCCACCAGCTTGCCGACATAGCGGACCGCCTCGACGGTCGGATAGTCGGTCGGGTGGATGTCGGCGGACCGGAAGTCGCGCGCGTCGGCCGGCGCAGACAGCATCGGGGTGGCCAGGATGCCGCAGACGGCACAGGCGGCCAGCAGCGCGGTGCGGACCGAAGTCAGCGAAAACTTCATAGGTTCTCCTCCTGATGGTGGGGACGAAGCCTGTTGCGGCCCGTCCTTTCTTGTTCTGGCGTTGCCCGTTGGCCTGAAGGCGACGGGCCGCCCTGCACACTCGACTGCACGTACCGTGGACGGGTGACAGACGAAGCGTGGAAGGTGGGACTTGCGGCGGCCGGATTTCGCAGCGCTGCGACAGCGCGGCGCGCGACCGGGCACCATGCATGGCCGACACCGGCCCTGCCCCCATCCTCCTTCAGCCCCCCGGCTAACCTTGCGCCGCCCCCTGTTCACTGTACTTAGGATATTAGTATATCAATCTGCGCGCAACCCTGAAAGTTCAAAGCGGCAACAACCGTTCGGACTTTATTGCGATCAGGATTGCGGGGGAGAGGGACAAAGTGACTGCCGGCGCGGGTTTCGGCCAGACCACGGATCGCCGCAGGGGGGCGGGTGCGACATTCGGCCCCAGCGTCCGCCGCAGCCAGCCCCCCAGTCATTCGGATGCGGCGCCGGACGCCGCCGGTCCTTTAAAAGCGGGCCGGTCAGGCGTGCCCGTTCACCAGGGGCCACACCTCCAGCGCGCCGCGATAGATCATGTGCAGGGCGACATAGAGGATGATGGCGAGGCCGACATAGGCCAGCCAGCGGTGCTTGTGCAGGATGCGGGCGATGAAGCTGGCGGCGAGGCCCATCAGGGCGATCGACAGGGTCAGGCCGACGACCAGCACCCCCAGATGCTCGCGCGCCGCCCCGGCGACGGCCAGCACATTGTCGAGCGACATCGACACGTCGGCGACGACGATCTGCCAGACCGCCTGACCCAGCGTCTTGCGCGGGCCGGACGCCGCGGCGTCATCGTTCTCCAGCGACTCGACCGCCTCGTCCTCGTCCTGGGACTGGCGCAGCTCGCGCCACATCTTCCAGCAGACCCACAACAGCAGTACGCCGCCGGCCAGCAGCAGCCCGATGATCTGGAGAAGCTGGGTGGTGACGGCGGCGAAGGCGATGCGCAGCACCGTGGCGGCCAGGATGCCGATCAGGATCGCCTTGCCGCGCTGGTCCTTCGGCAGGCCGGCGGCGGCCAGACCGATGACGATGGCGTTGTCGCCGGCCAGCACCAGATCGATCATGATGACCTGGAGCAGCGCGAACAGCGCGTCGGTGGTGAAGAGTTCCGTCATTTGGGCACGAGTCCTCGCATCACGATCAGTGTGGGAGGAGAGGCCGCACGGGGTCTTCCGATGACCGGCCGGGCCGCGCCGATGGCGTCGGACGGGAAGCGCCGGTCAAAGGCAAAAGGCGCGGGCCGCTCCTGATGTTCCCAGTCCGACATCGCAACCGGTGAAGGTTGCCAGAGGGGCCCGGCCTGGTTCTGGCGCTTTACGCCAAAGCTGTGGATTGCGCAAGGCCGCGCTTGCGGCCGGTGGGAGTTCCGGTTGGACTGCCGATCAGGGCGTGCCGACCTCCACGCTCGCGCCGCGGCCCGACGCCTCCAGCCCAGATGCTTCAAGCATGGCCTCGATCAGCCGGTGGACCTTCAGCGCCTCGCGCCCGTCCACCCGCGGCCGGCGTCCTTCGTCCAGCGCGTCGAGGAAGTCGGACAGCACGGCGCGGTGATGCTGGTGGGAGAAGGCCATCGGGTCGGCGCCGCCGCCCAGCGTGGCGCCGTCCGCCCCCGCGGTCATGCGCTCGCCATTGACCAGCTGCACTTCCAGCCGGTCGCCGGCCAGAACGGCGGAGCCCCCGGTCCCGGCGATCTCGATCCGCTCCGGATAGCCCGGATGGACGGCGGTGGTGGCGTTCACGGTCGCCAGCATGCCGTTGCCGTAGCGCAGGGCCGTGGCGACCACATCCTCCGTGTCCATGCCCACAGCCGGGTCCGACGTGCGCAGGACGCTGGTGGCGGCGAATCCGGCGATCCTTTCCGGCAGGCCGACGAGGCCGACGAAGGCGTCCAGCGTGTGGATCGCCTGGGTCAGCAGCACGCCGCCGCCGTCGCGCGCCTTCATGCCGCGGCCGGGCTGGGCGTAATAGGCATTGTCGCGCCACCAGCGCACCGACACCGCCGCGGTCAGCGGCCGGCCCAGCGCGCCGTCGCGCATCAGCGCCGCCAGCCGCTCGACCGAGTCGCGGAAACGGTGCTGCAACACCACGCCCAGCGTCAGCCCTGCATCCTCCATCGCCGAGACCACCGCCCGCGCGCCCTCCGGCGTCGCGTCCAGCGGCTTTTCCAGCAGCACATGCTTGCCGGCGGCGGCACAGCGCGCCACCAGACCGGCATGGCTGTCGGGCGGGGTCAGCAGCAGGACGGCCGACAGCGCCGGGTCCTCCAGCAGGCTTTCCAGCCGGTCGACCACCGGCAGGCCGTGGCGGGCGGCGAAGGCGGCGCGGCGGTCGGCCGACGGGCTGAAGCAGCCCGCCACCTCCACCCTGCCGGCCAGATCGATCAGGCTCTGCGCGTGCGGCGCCGACGCCATGCCGAGGCCGACGACACCGATGCGGCGGCGTTGAGTGCTCATCAGGAGGCTCCGTCCAGGGCGGCCATGTCGGCGGTCAGGCTGCCGGAGAAATAGAGCGGGGCGGCGTTGCGCACGTCGTCCACCGTGATCTGCAGATTGTCCAGATGGCGCACCAGGCTCTGTTCGGCCCGGTCGGGGTCGTGGCCGGCGATGGCCTCGACGATGGCCTCATGCTCGGCGATGACCGTGCGCATGCGGCCGGGGACCGGCAGGGTCAGGCGGCGGCAGCGGTCGAGCTGGACCTTGGCCTGCTGGATGATGCCCCAGAAGCCGGGATATCCCGCCATCTCGGTGATCTGGGCGTGGAAGGCCTCGTCGGCCTGATGGAATCCGTCGGCGTCGCCCACCGCATCGACCTCGCGCTGGTGCTCCAGGCAGGCGCGCAATGCTGCGATCTGGCTGCGGCTGGCGCGTTCGGCGGCGAAGCGCACGGTCGCCCGCTCCAGCACCTTGCGGATCACGCCGGCTTCCGGCAGGGCGCCCAGCGGGATGCGGGCGACGAAGGTGCCGGATTGCGGGAAGATCTCGATCAGCCCCTCGTCGGCCAGCCGCAGCACCGCCTCGCGCACCGGCGTGCGGCTGACGCCATAGGCCTCGGCGATCTGCTTTTCGGCGATGGGCTCGCCCGGCTTGCGTTTCAGCGACACGATCTCCGCCCGCAGGTCGCGGTGGATGGCGTCGGCGGCGGTCGGACCGCGCCGCATGTCCCGGCGCGCCGGCGGGCGGACCAGCAGCGGGGCGGCCTTGGCCGGCATGATCGGCGTGGGCGATGGCGGTGTCGATGGCGCCGCGATGGAACCGGTTTTGGCCGGCGGGTTGCCCGATGGCATGGCGTCCAGCCTCCTCAGAAGCACATGCCTCAGAATACTAATATATCAGCTAGCGCGGCAAGCAATTTCGCTCATCCCCCGTTCGGATCCGGGTGTGACAAAGGAGCCCCCATTCCCGTCATGGCTGTGGGGCAACATGGCTGTGAGACGGTGGGGAGCGGAGCGTGAGCGCCGAAAGGAACGTCCCGGCCGTCATCTTCCGCGAAGGCGGGGAACGACGGCCGGGACGGGGCCGGCCTGGCTTCGGCGGGAATCGAACCCGCCGGTCAGGCGCCGAAGCCGCCGTCGATGGTCTGGAACGAGCCGGTGATCATCCCGGCATGCGGGCCGGCGACGTAGGCGGTCAGTTCGGCGACCTCGTCGGCGTCGATGTGGCGCTTGATCGCCATGAAGCTGTGCATGGCGGGCGCCATCGGCCCGTCGGCCGGGTTCATGTCGCTGTGGGTCGGACCGGGCTGGATGGCGTTCACGGTGATGCCGCGGTCGCCGAAATCGCGGGCGAGGCCGCGCACCATGCCCTGGACCGCCGCCTTGGTCAGGGCGTAGGCGGCCCCGCCGGCAAACGGCATGCGGTCGCCGTTGACCGAGCCGATGACGATGATGCGCCCGCCGTCGTTCATGCGCCGGGCCGCCTCGACCGCCGCGTGGTAGGGCGCGCGGACGTTGATGTCGATCATCCGGTCGACCGCGTCGGGATCGAAGGTCAGCGGATCGCCGAGGATCGCCGTGCCGGCATTGACGACCAGCACGTCCAGCGCGCCGCGGTCGGCCACCGTCGCGATCAGGGCGTCGCGGTCGGCGCTGTCGGTGCGGATGGCTTCCGCGCCGGTTTCGGCGGCCAGCGCCTCGGCGGCGTCCTTCGACCCCGCATAGGTGAAGGCGACCGTGCCGCCGGCCTTGGCGAAGCGGCGGACGATGGCCTTGCCGATGCCGCGGCTGCCGCCGAGGACCAGGATCTTGCGGCCGGTGAACTCACCCATGATGTGCTCCTTGATAAAATGTAGTGATCGCTATATAAATACAGGCAAGGGATTTGCGCAAGGAGAAAATATAGTGACCGCTACAGAAAATTCCGGGGCTCGCGGACGGCGGCGGTCCTTCGATGTGGACGAGGCCGTCGAGACCGCGATGAGGCTGTTCCATGCGCGCGGCTACGACGCGGTGGGCGTCGCCGAGCTGGGGGCGGAGCTGGGGATCAAGCCGCCGAGCTTCTATGCCGCCTTCGGCAGCAAGGCCGGGCTGTTCGAGCGGGCGCTCAAGCGCTATGCGGCGGGGGAAGCCAACATCTTCGCCCGCGCGCAGGCCGAGGGCGGCGGCATGGCCGAGGTGATCGAGCGCACGCTGCTGCTGGCGGCGCGGCTCTATCCGGAGCGCGATGGGGTGGCGGGCTGTCTGGTGCTCGACGGGGCGCGCAACAGCGCCGACCCGGAGGCGAGCGCACTGGCCCGGACGATGAGCAAGGCCGGCGTGTCGGCGATCCGCGACTTCATCGCCACGGAGCAGCCGGAACGGGCCGACGCGCTGGCGGACTTCGTTGCAATCACGATGAAGGGAATGTCGGCGGCGGCGCGCGACGGCATGGGCGAGGAGGCGCTTACCGTCGTCGCCCGGATGGCGGGCCGCGCCTTCCGCCGCGAACTGGCGGCGGAAGGGTAATGTCAGGCGTTCGAACCGAAGGAAAAGCGTCGATTCAGGCCGGCATGGCGTCGCGCGGGATGATGGCGCCGCGGTGCTGGATGACGGCGGCGGCCAGCTTGTGGGCGGCACGGGCGGCATCGGCCGGACCCTCGCCGCGCAGGCGGGCAGCGAGGTAGCCGGCGCTGAAGCTGTCGCCGGCCGCCGTGGTGTCGACCACCGTGGCGACCTTCTGCGCCGGCACCTCGACCGCCTCGCCATTCTCGATCACCACGCAGCCGGGCTGTTCCAGCTTCAGGACGATCTCGGCAACGCCGGCCTTGCGGACGCGGGCCAGCACGGCGTCGGCATCGGCGTCGCCATAGAGGTCGCGCAGGTCGGTGACGCCGGGCAGGGCGATGTCGGTCAGCGCCAGCATGCGGTCGAAGGCGGCCCGCGCGGTGTCGAGGTCCGGCCACAGGCGCGGACGCCAGTTGGTGTCGAAGGCGACCTTGCCGCCGCGCGCCCGCACCCGCTCCAGCACCTCGAACAGGCGCTCGCGGCCCTGTTCGCCCAGGATGGCGATGCTGATGCCGGACAGGTAGACGATGCCGTAGCCCTCCAGCGCCTTGGACAGCTCCGGCGTCTGGGGCAGGGCGAACAGCTCGCGCGCCGGAGCATTGTCGCGCCAGTAGAGGAAGCGGCGCTCGCCGCTGGCATCGGTTTCGATCAGGTAGAGGCCGGGCAGGCGGTTCGGCACGCGCAGGACATGCCCGGTGCCGACGCCTTCCGCCGCCCAGGCCGCCACCATGTCGTCGCTGATGCTGTCGTCGCCGAGCGCGGTGACATAGTCGACCGGCGTGCCCAGACGCGCCAGATAGACCGCGGTGTTCAGCGTGTCGCCGCCGAACCCCATGGTCAGCGACCCGTCCGGCCGCCGGAACATCTCGATCATGCATTCGCCGAGCGCGGCGACGCGGTTGGGCGTGTCGGTCATGCTTCTTCTCCACAAGCCGGGGATGGCCCCGGCAAATCCCAATTCAGGCAATAGAACGGCGTTCCCGCGCCCGCATCCGCTCGCGGTGCGCGGTGTAGAGTCCGCTGGCGATGATCACGCCGGTGCCGACGAAGGTCCAATGGTCGGGCACCGCGCCGAAGACGAGGAACCCCAGCGCCGTGGACCAGATCAGCTGGACGTAGGTGAAGGGCGCCAGCACCGAGGCCTCGCCCTGGCGGTAGGCCAGGATCAGCAGCCATTGCGCCGCCGTGTAGACCAGCCCGATGAAGGCCCCCAGCAGCATCTCCCACGGGGTCGGCCATGCCGCATGCAGCGGCAGCAGGGCCGTCAGGGCGATCAGGCCGGTGAGCGCGCTCCACACCATGGTGGTCAGCGGGTTCTCCTGCACCGTCATCTTGCGCGTCGCCACCAGCCCCAGGGCCCAGCTGAAGGCGGTCAGGATCGGCAGCAGCGAGGCCGGCTGGAAGCCGTCGGCCCCCGGCCGGATGACGATGATGACGCCGGCCAGCCCGACCAGCAGCGCCGCCCAGCGGCGGACGCCGACCTTCTCGGCCAGCAGCAGGATCGACAGCACGGTGACGAAGACGGGAGAGACGAAGCTGATCGCCGCGGCCTCGGCCAGCGGCAGATGCTGCATCGCCATGATGAAGAACAGCGCCGAGCCCAGCATGCCGAGGCCGCGCACCACCTGAAGTCCCGGCCGCGTCGTCTTCAGCACGCTCAGCGAGCCGCCGCGCAGAGCCAGCGGCATCACCAATGCTGTGAAGACGACATAGCGCATCCAGGCGATCTCGGCCGGCGGCAGGGTCCGGCCGAGATATTTCGCCGTGGCGTCGGAGCAGGACAGGCAGGCCACCCCCAGCACCACCAGCAGGATCGCCCGCATCGGCTCCGTGCCCTTGGACCCGGATCCGGTCTGCGGATTGACCGTCGGCTGGATCGGTGTCTGGGGCGCGTTCACCGGCGAGGGGCCGGAGTCGACACTGGTGGGCGGGGTGGAACTGTCGGGCATGGCGCCGGCTCGTCATCGGTCATGGTTAAGGGGGCGGACCCCTTACATAACCGCTCCCATCTGCCAAGGAGCAAATTCGTCGGCGCCGACGCCGAGTTCCTCGCTCTTGGTCTTGCGGCCCGACGCGGTGTCGAGCACCAACTGGAAGATCGCGCGGCCGATTTCCTCGATGGAGGCGTCGCCGGTGGCGATGGCGCCGCAATCGATGTCCATGTCGTCCGGCATCCGGCGGAACAAGGTGCTGTTGGTCGCCAGCTTCAGGCTCGGCGTCGGCTTGCAGCCGAAGACCGAGCCGCGGCCGGTGGTGAAGCACAGCACGTTGGCGCCGCCCGCCACCTGACCGGTCGCCGAGACGGGATCGTAGCCGGGCGTGTCCATGAAGACGAAGCCCTTGTCGGTGATCGGCTCGGCATAGCGGTAGACGGCGGTCATCGGGGTGGTGCCGCCCTTGGCGACCGCGCCCAGCGACTTCTCCAGGATGGTGGTCAGGCCGCCCTTCTTGTTGCCGGGCGACGGGTTGTTGTTCATCTCGCCGCCGGTGCGGCTGGTGTATTCCTCCCACCAGCCGATGCGCTCGACCAGCGCCTCGCCCACCTCGCGGCGGACGGCGCGGCGGGTCAGCAGATGCTCGGCGCCATAGACCTCCGGCGTCTCGCTCAGCACGGCGGTGCCGCCGTTGCGGACCAGCAGGTCGACGGCATAGCCCAGCGCCGGGTTGGCGGTGATGCCCGAATAGCCGTCGGAGCCGCCGCATTGCAGCGCCAGCGTCAGGTGGCTGGCCGGCAGGGTCTGGCGGGTGACGTCGTTGATCGCCGGCAGCAGCGCCTCGATCCGGCGGATGCCCTCGCGGGCCGCCGCGGCGGTGCCGCCCATGTCCTGGATGCCGATGGGGATGACGCGGGCGCCTTCCTCAAGGCCGGTGGCCTCCATCAGCTTGTCGATCTGGTTCACCTCGCAGCCGAGACCCAGCAGGATCACCGCGGCGAAATTCGGGTGGCGGGCATAGCCGGCGATGGTCCGGCGCAGCGTGTCCATCACCTCGCCGCTGCCGGCCATGCCGCAGCCGTAGCCGTGGGTGAGTGCCACGACGCCGTCGATGTTGGGATAGGCGGCGAGTGCCGACCCGCGGAAATGGTCGGCGATCATCCGCGCCGCGGTGGCGGAGCAGTTCACCGAGGTCAGCACGCCGATGTAGTTGCGGGTGGCGACGCGGCCGTCCGGGCGAACGATGCCCTGGAAGGTGGCGCGCTCGGCCTCCGGGATCGGCTCAACCGGCTGGACGTCGGCGCCGAAGGCGTAGTCGCGCTCGAAATCGCTGCCCATGCCCATGTTGTGGACGTGGACATGGTCGCCCGGCTGGATCGCCGCGGTGGCGAAGCCGATGACCTGATTGTATTTGCGCACCGGTTCGCCCAGCGCGATGGCGCGCACCGCGACCTTGTGCCCGGCCGGCACCGGCCCGGTGGTCGCGACGCCAGAAACCTCAGTGGGGCCGGGCAGGGCGGTGCCGGGCTCCAGGTCGGCGCCGGCGACGACGACGTTGTCGGCGGGGTGCAGGCGGATGGTCAGCGATGCCATGGGAAGATGTCCTTGAGGAGACGTGATGTTCCCTCTCCCGCCCCGGGAGAGGGAGGGGACCCACGAAGTGGGGAGGGTGAGGGGCTATCCGAACATGGATCTTCGATCCTTGGATCACCCCTCACCCTTCCCATGCTCCGCATGGGCCCCTTCCCTCTCCCGGGACGGGAGAGGGAGGTTCAGCCAATCACAGCTTGTAGGCGTTCTTGGCGAGGCGGTAGGCGAGGTCGACGGCCAGGTCCGCGGCCTCGTCCTCTTCCATCCGGTGCTCGGAGACCAGACGGGCGAGGAAGCTGCAATCGACGCGGCGCGACACGTCGTGGCGGGCCGGGATCGAGCAGAAGGCGCGGGTGTCGTCGTTGAAGCCGACCGTGTTGTAGAAGCCGGCCGTCTCCGTGATCATCTCGCGGTAGCGGCGCATGCCCTCGGGGCTGTCGTGGAACCACCAGGCCGGGCCGACGCGCAGCGCCGGGTAATGGCCGGCCAGCGGCGCCAGCTCGCGGGAATAGCTGTCCTCATCCAGCGTGAACAGGATGATGGTCAGGTCGCGCTCGTTGCCGAAGCGGTCGAGCAGCGGCTTCAGCGCCCGCACATACTCGGTGCCGCTCGGGATGTCGGCGCCCTTGTCGCGGCCGAAGCGCTGGAACACCACGTCGTTGTGGTTGCGGAAGCTGCCGGGGTGGATCTGCATGACCAGACCGTCCTCCAGGCTCATCCGCGCCATTTCGGTCAGCATCTGGGCGCGGAACAGCTCGGATTCCTCGGCCGTCGCGCCGCCGCGGCGCACGATGTCGAACAGCTTCTCGGCTTCAGGGCGGGCCAGATCGGCGGTGGCCGCCGTCGGGTGGCCGTGGTCGGTCGAGGTGGCGCCATAGCTCTTGAAATAGAGACGGCGGTCGGCCAGCGCGGCGAGATAGCCGTCCCAGGTCGCGGTGTCCTTGCCGGTGATGCGGGCCAGCTCGGCGAGGTTGTCGCGGAAGCCCTCGAACTCCGGATCGACGACCGGGTCCGGACGGAAGGCGGTGATGACCCGGCCCTTCCAGCCGCTCTCGCGGATCGCCTTGTGGTGCACCAGCGGGTCGAGCGGCGATTCGGTGGTCGCCAGCACTTCGAGGTTGAAGCGCTCGAACAGGGCGCGCGGACGGTATTCCGGCTTGCGCAGGCACTCTTCGATCTGGTCGTAGATGCGGTCGGCGCTGGCGGCGCTCAGGCGCTCGGTGACGCCGAACACCGTCTCGAAGGCATGGGTCAGCCACATCGAGGTCGGGGTGCCGCGGAACAGGTGCCAGTTCGAGGCCAGCAGGCGCCAGATGGCGCGCGAATCGGTCGAGGTCTCCCCGCCGTCCTTGCGCGGAACGCCCAGCTGCTCCAGCGGAATTCCCTGGCTGTAGAGCATGCGGAATGCATAATGGTCGGGCTTGACGAACAGGCTCGCCGGATCGGGGAACGCCTCATTCTGTGCGAACCAGGACGGATCGGTGTGGCCGTGCGGGCTGACGATCGGCAGGGCGGCGACTTCGCCGTACAGGCGGCGCGCGATGGCACGTTGCGTCGGGTCGCTCGGGAAAAGACGGTCGGGGTGAAGCATCGGAAGCCTCTACGCTGCAAGAGAAGGGCAAAAGCAGGGTGGGGAAAAGGCGGGGTCCGTGCGGGGGACCGTCCCTACCGGCTGGCCGTATAA
Organism: Azospirillum palustre; assembly: GCF_002573965.1. Lineage (NCBI taxonomy): Bacteria > Pseudomonadati > Pseudomonadota > Alphaproteobacteria > Rhodospirillales > Azospirillaceae > Azospirillum > Azospirillum palustre. The sequence continues at coordinate 472,353 of NZ_PDKW01000039.1, forward strand.
TATTAATATATCAGATCTGATTGCAAGCCCAATCGTTCCGCCGGAGGGGCATTCGGGCCGGTGAAGGCTGCGCCCAGTCGCCGCACCCGGCTCACAAGGAAAGCTGGCCACAAGGAAAACCGGCGATGGGTTTGACGTTGACGAAGAGGGGCGGCTAGATTGCTGGGGATGAGGAACATCTCGCGGGTGGCGGACCGCCGCCCCACGACATCTGTATGTTTGCCGCAATGGAGCCATCGGTGAAGAAGGTCGCGACGACAGAGGATGAAGGCGGCCTGACCTCCGCAGCCGTGCGCCGCAACGCGGCCCCGGCCGCCGCAGTGCGCCCGCCGCGCCGTGCCGCCACCGTCGCATCGCGCATCTACCGCGACCTGCGCGGCGAGATCGTCTCGCTGAAGCGCAAGCCCGGTGACGCCATCGCCGAGAAGCAGATCGCCGAGACCTATGGCGTCAGCCGCACGCCGGTGCGCGAGGCGGTGCTGAAGCTGGCCGACGAGGGGCTGATCGAGATTTTCCCGCAGTCCGGCACCTTCGTGTCGCGCATCCCGCTGGACGCCCTGCCGGAAGCCTTCGCCATCCGCAAGGCGCTGGAGGAGGCGACGGTGCGCTATGCGGCGGCACGCGCCAGCCGCAGCCAGATCGCGGCGCTGCGCGCCAATCTGGAATTGCAGCGCGAGATGCAGGAAACCGCCAACTATGAAGGTTTCCATCAGGCCGACGAGGCCTTCCATGCGCTGATCGCGGAGATCGCCGGCTATCCCGGCTTCTGGACGCTGATCCAGCAGACAAAGGTGCAGATCGACCGCTACCGCCTGCTGACCCTGCCGGTGCGCGGCCGCATCGCGGAGGTGATCGCCGAGCACACGGCCATCCTCGACGCGATGGCGGCGAACGACCCCGCCGCCGCCATCAAGGCGCTGGACGACCATCTGGACGATTTGCAGATCTCGGTCGCCGACATCCGCCGCGACTACCCGCGCTATTTCACGGCGCCGGGCGACCCGATCTGAGGGGGCCGATCTGAAAAGGCCGGGGCGCCGGGCCGGTCCGAAAACCGGCCTCCACCGCGACCGGGGGGGTTATTTCGCGTCGGCTTCGGCGGCGTAGGCCACCGGCTCGCCCAGGAAATCCTCGCGGATCGGCGTGAAGATGTCGAGCAGCACGCCCGGCTCCAGGGCCACCACGCCATGCAGGACGTTGGACGGCACCATATAGCCGTCGCCGGTGTTCAGCCGCTTGGTGCGGCCGTCGATGGTGACGTCGAAGGACCCCTTCTCCACCACGGCGCACTGGACATGGGGATGGCGATGCTGCGCGCCGATGGCGCCGGCCTCGAACTCCACCCGCACCATCATCATCGTGTCGTTGTAGCCGAGGATCTTGCGGCGCACGCCGTCGCCCAGATCCTGCCACGGGATGTCGTCCGCGGTCAGGAACACATCGGTCGCCGTTGCGGTGGTCATCGTCCGGTTTCCTCCCCCAATGAAAAGCCCTCCTCCGCCCGTAACGGGCGGGGAGGGCCGTTTTGCCTCAGCGCGCCAGCCAGCCGCCGTCGACCGGCAGGATGGTGCCGTGGATGTAGTCGGCGGCATCCGACGCCAGGAACACCGCCGGGCCGCCGATGTCGGACGGCATGCTCCAGCGGCCGGCCGGGATGCGGCCGAGGATCTCGGCGCTGCGGTTCTCGTCGGCGCGGAGCGCCGCGGTGTTGTTGGTGGCGACATAGCCCGGCGCGATGGCATTCACGTTGATGCCCTTGCCGGCCCATTCGCAGGCCAGAAGCTTGGTGATGCCGGCGACGCCGCTCTTGGAAGCGGTGTAGGACGGCACGCGGATGCCGCCCTGGAAGGACAGCATCGAGGCGATGTTGATGATCTTGCCCTTGCGGCCCGCGCCGATGGCGTAGCGGCCGAAGGCCTGGCAGAGGAAGAACACCGTCTTGATGTTGAGGTTCATCACGGCGTCCCAGTCGGCCTCGCTGAAGTCGACGGCGTCGGCGCGGCGGATCATCCCGGCGTTGTTGACCAGGATGTCCAGCCCGCCGAGCGTGGCGACCGTCTGCTCCACCAACCCCTGGACCGGGGCTATGGAGGTCAGGTCGGCATGGATGCCGAGGAACTTGCGGCCGGTCGCCTCGACCAGACCCTTGGTCTCGTCCAGCGACACCACGTCGACGGCGGCGATGTCGGCGCCGGCCTCGGCCATCGCCACGGCGATGCCCTGGCCGATGCCGGTGTTGGCGCCGGTGACCAGCGCCACCTTGCCGGTCAGGTCGAACGAAATGCTCATGGTCGGTTCCCGTTCTTATCGGTTGGTTTCAAATCGGGGGGCGCGTCAGCGCAGGCGGTCCATGGCGACGAAGTCCATGTCCGTGAAGTCCTGGTTGTCGCCGCCCATCGCCCAGATGAAGGTGTAGTTGCGGGTGCCGACGCCGGAATGGATCGACCAGGGCGGCGAGATCACCGCCTGCTCGTTGGCGACCACGATGTGGCGGGTCTGCTCCGGCTCGCCCATCAGGTGGACGACGCGCGCCTCTTCCGGCAGGTCGAAGTAGAAATAGACCTCGCAGCGCCGGTCATGGGTGTGGCACGGCATCGTGTTCCACATGTTGTTCGGCTTCAGCACCGTCATGCCCAGCACCAGCTGCGCGGTGCGGACCACGTCCGGGTGGATCATCTGGTAGATGGTGCGCTCGTTCGACTGGGCCGGATCGCCGAGATGCACGGCCTTGGCCTGGCCGATCGAGATCTTCATCGTCTCGAACCGGGCATGGGCGGGGGTGCTGTTCAGGTAGAACTTGGCCGGCTCGCGGCGGTCCAGGCTTTCGAAGACGACGTCCTGGCTGCCCATCGCGACATAGAGCGCGTCGCGCGGCGCCAGCTCATACACGGCACCGTCGACGGTGACGCGGCCGGCGCCGCCGACATTGACCACGCCCAGCTCGCGCCGGTCGAGGAAGTTGGGCGAGCCGATCTCCTTGGAGGACTCCAGCTTCACCGGGCCGGCGACCGGCATGGCGCCGCCGACCACGAAGCGGTCGATGTGGCTGTAGGTGAAGACGGTCTCGTCAGCCTCGAACAGGGTCGGGACGAGGAAATGGTCGCGCAGCGTCTCGGTGTCGAAGCCGCGGACCGCGTCGGGATGGGAGGCATGCCGGACGGAGATTTTCATGGGAAGGGTCCTTTTAAAATCTGTGCAGCCGGCGTCCCGGCAGGTCTGGCGCCATCATACTAATATACTAGTAAGCCGGGCAAGCTCTAATGATGGAGTGCCGGACATTTCAGGCGGCGGAGGGTGCGACAAAGTCGCTGGTCCGAAAGGGGAGTGCGGTAGGGTCGGAGGGGCCGCGTTGCGTCGGCCTCAAAGGTAATATATTAGTGAACGGTCTTCGCTCGGAGTGTCCAGTCATGTCCAGTCAGCAGCCCCGCAAGCGCATCGCCCTCGTCGCCCATGACGCCCGCAAGGCGGACCTCATCGCCTGGATCGGCGCCAACATCGAAGCACTGGACGGCCACGCCTTCTGGGCGACCGGTACCACCGGGCAGAAGGTGCGCGCCGCCCATCCCGGCCTGGACATCACCCCGTTGAAAAGCGGCCCGCTGGGCGGCGACCAGCAGATCGGCGCGATGATCGCGGAGGGGCGGATCGACCTGCTGGTCTTCTTCGTCGATCCGATGACCGCCCAGCCGCACGATGTCGATGTAAAGGCGCTGACCCGGCTGGCGACGCTCTACAACATCCCGATGGCCTGCAACGAGGCGACGGCCGACATGATCGTCTCCTCCGCCCATTTCGCCAGCGGCTACGCCCCGCGCGCCGCCAGCTTCACGGATTACGAGACGCGCAAGGTGTGAGCGTGGGCCTGCCCGCTCATTCCGTGAAATATTGCGGATAGCTCCGCCGGACCTCGGCGATGCCCAGCTGAAGGTCGGTCAGATGGTGGCGCAGTTCGCCCACCGCGCGGTCGGGGTCGCGGGCGGCGACGGCCTCGACGATGGCGCCATGTTCGGCCAGCGCCTTGTCCATCCGGCCGGCCGCCGGCAGGGTCAGGTGGCGGTAGCGGTCGACCTGCCGCTTCACCTGCTGGGTCACCGCCCAGAAGCCGGGATAGCCGGAGATCTCCGCCAGCAGGGCGTGGAACGCCTCGTCGGCCTCGTGGAAGCCGTCGAAATTGCCGGACTCCTTCATCTCGCGTTGGAGTTCCAGATTGGCGCGCAGCCGCGCCACCTGGCTGCCGCTCGCCTGTTCGGCGGCGTAGCGCACGGTGGCCTCCTCCAGCGCGCGGCGGATGGCGATGGCCTCCGGCAGGCCGCTGATCGGGATGCGGGCGACGAATGTTCCGGATTGTGGGAACACCTCCACCAGCCCTTCGTCGGCGAGCTTCAGCATCGCCTCGCGCACCGGCGTGCGGCTGACGCCATAGGTTTCCGCGACCTCCTTCTCGATCACCGGCTCGCCCGGCTTGCGCCGCAGGGAGACGATGTCGTCGCGCAGGTCGCGGTAGATGGTGCCCGAGACCGTGGCGCCGCGATGGGCGGGCCTTGCGGTGGCGCTGGCGGGCCGGCGGCGGCGGCGGCGCACCGGTGCGGCCACGGCCACCATGTTCGTATCGCCCGCGTTGGAATCCATGCTCGTCCCATTCAATTCATCGGCGCTCGATGCCAAGAGGCCGCGCTTACTAATATATCGCTGCGCGTCCGCAGGCGGAAAGTCTTTTGCCGCGTGAAATTCATGGGATGGGGAGCGGGCACGGCGAAGCGCCCACCCCCCGGAACCGGACCCCTTACAGCTTCGCCGCCGCGTCGAACACCGCGTGGCTGTAGGCGCCTTCCGGCTTCTTGGAGATCACCGGGGCTGACGCGCCCGACATCAGGATGCCGACGGTGCGGTCGAAATCGGCCGGGTCGAGATAGCCGGTGCCCTTGGCGCCGCCGTCGATCAGCTTGGCGACCTCCTGCATCATGGTGGTCTGGTGTTCCTCGGTCTGGGCGCCGGTGGTGTCGTTCTCCAGCACGATCTTCACCGCCTCGGCCTGGTTCTTGGCGGCGTATTCCCAGCCCTTGGCCGAGGCCTTGACGAACTTCGCCAGCTTCTCGACGATCTTCGGATCGGACAGCGACTTCTCGCTGGCGTAGAGGCCGTCCTCCAGCGTGGCGACGCCCTGGTCCTGATACTTGAAGATCGTCAGCTCGTCGGGCTTCATGCCGGCCTCGATCAACTGCCAATATTCATTGTAGGTCATGGTGGAGATGCAGGCCGCCTGCTTCTGCAGCAGCGGATCGACGTTGAAGCCCTGCTTCAGCACCTTCACGTCCGGGCTGGAGCCGGAGGTGGAGTAGCCCAGCTTGCTCATCCAGGCCAGGAACGGATATTCGTTGCCGGAGAACCAGACGCCCAGCGTGTTGCCCTTGAAATCCTTGGGATCCTTGATGTTGGCGTCCTTGCGGCAGGTCAGCATCATGCCCGACTTCTGGAACATCTGGGCGATGTTGACCAGGGGCACGCCCTTCTCGCGGCTGGCGAGCGCCGACGGCATCCAGTCGACGATCACGTCGGCGCCGCCGGCGGCGATGACCTGGGTCGGGTTGATGTCGGGGCCGCCGGCCTTGATGGTGACGTCCAGCCCGGCGTCCTTGTAGAAGCCTTTGGCCGCGGCGACGTAATAGCCGGCGAACTGGGCCTGGGTGACCCATTTCAGCTGGAGCGTCAGCGCATCGGCGGCGGCGGCCGGCGCGCCCCAGCCGGCGAGGCCGGTGAGCGCGGTGGCGGCGAGCAGGACGGCGGAGGCAAGGGTCTTCATCGCGTTCGATCCTCTTCTGGCTGGGTTTTGTTTGGCTTGAAGGACAGGAAGTCGGTCAGCGTTTGCGGAAAGACGGGTGCCAGGCGGTGACATGCCGCTCCGCCAGTGCCAGCGCACCGTAGAGCAGCGATCCGGTCAGGGCGGCGACGGCGATCGTCGCCCAGACCACGTCCAAATTCATCCGGGCGACCTGGGTGGAGATGCGGAAGCCCATCCCCACCACCGGCGTGCCGAAGAACTCGGCGACGATGGCCCCGATCAGAGCCAGGGTTGAGTTGATCTTCAGTCCGTTGAACAAAAAGGGCAAGGCGCAGGGAAGCCGCAGCATCGCCAGCGTGCGCCAATAGCCCGCGCCATAGGAGCGCATCAGGTCGAGCTGGATGCGCTCGGCACTCTGCAAGCCGGCCAGCGTGTTGATCAGCATGGGGAAAAAGGTCATCACCACGATGACGGCAGCCTTGGACTGCCAGTCGAAGCCGAACCACATCACCATGATCGGCGCGATGCCCACCACCGGCACGGCGCTGGCGAGATTGCCGAGCGGCAGCAGCCCGCGCGCCAGGAAGGGCAGCCGGTCGGCCAGGATCGCCACAATGAGTCCGGCGCCGCAGCCGATCAGATAGCCGCGCAGGACCGAAATCAGCACCGTCTGGCGGAAATCGTCCCACAAATCGGCGGCATTGGCGGCGAAGGCGGTTGCCACGAGACTTGGCGGCGGCAGCAGGATGGTCGGCACCTGGAAGCCGCGGGTCAGGATCTCCCACAGCATGACCAGCGCCAGCCCGAACAGGGCGGGGCCGGCCAGCCGCACCGGACCGGCGATGCCCGCCAGCAGGGCCAGCACCCGCCACAGCAGCAGCGTGGCGCCGGCCAGATAGAGCCAGAGCCCGCCGGCCTGGGAGAGGGCGTGGCCTTGGCGGAGCAGCACCAGCGGGGCGGCATAGGCGGCGGCGACCCCGGCCAGCAGGAGCAGGGCCTCGCCCAACGCCGAGCCGGGCAGACGGCGGGCGAGGATCGTCGCGACGGTCAGGGCGAAGAGGGCGAGGGCAGCCGATGTCTGCGGCAGATAGAGGGCGGTGCCATCGAGCGTGGCGAAGGGCAGCAGCGGGGCGGCCAGCATCACCAGCGGCCAGGGCGCCATGGAGGGGCGTGCCATGGTGGGGCGGCTCATCGCGCACCTCCCCGCCCGCCCGGCACCAGCGCCCGCTCGGCGAGGCCGACGGCGGCGACCAGCGTGACGCTCAGCACTGCCGCCATCACCAGCGCGCTCCAGATCTGCACGGTCTGGCCGTAATAGGAGCCGGACAGCAGCCGGGCGCCCAATCCCGCCTGCCCACCGGTCGGCAGCTCGGCGACGATGGCGCCGACGACGCTGGCGGCGACCGCGATCTTGAGGCTGGTGAACAAATAGGGCAGGGAGGCCGGCAGGCGCAGCAGGCGGAAGGTCTGGGCGGTGCCGGCGCTGTAGGTCCGCATCAGGTCCAGCGTCAGCGGATCGGCGGAGCGCAGCCCCTTCACCATGCCGATGGTGATCGGGAAGAAGCACAGATACATGGCGATGATCGCCTTGGGCAGCAGGCCGGTGAAACCCAGATTGCCGAGGATCACCACGATCATCGGCGCAATCGCCAGGATCGGCACGGTCTGCGAGGCGATGACCCAGGGCAGCAGGCTCGATTCCAGCGTGCGCGCCTGGACGATCCCCGCCGCCAGCGCCACCCCCAGCACCACCCCCATGCCGAAGCCGGCCAGCGCCGCCCCGGCGGTGACGCCGGTGTGGTAGAGCAGGTTGCGGATGCTGGTCACCGGATAGCCGGTCAGGGAGTTGTAGAGGTCGAGCGCCACCTGATCCGGCGTCGGCAGGATCGGGCGCTTCATCGCCAGGGTGGCGCGGATCAGGTCGGCGGTGGTCCAGCTTTGGCCGGCGCGGTTCAGCGCGTCCGTCGCCGTCGGCGCGTTCAGCCAGACCGCCCCCACGTACCACAGCACCAGCACCGCCAGCGTCATGACGACCACCGGCAGCGTCTTCCTAGTCGTCATAGCTGTGGCCCTCCATCAGCCCTTCGCGGACGCGGTGGGCGATGCGCTGGAACTCCGGGCTTTCGCGGATGTCGAGCGTGCGCTCGCGCGGCAGGTCGCGGTCGCAGTCGATGACGTCGAGGATGCGGCCGGGGCGCGGGCTCATCACCACGATGCGGGTGGACAGGAACACCGCCTCGGCGATGGAGTGGGTGACGAAGATGCAGGTCTTGCGGGTGCCGAGCCACAGGCGGGTGAGCTGCAAATTCAGATGGTCGCGGGTGATCTCGTCGAGCGCGCCGAACGGCTCGTCCATCAAAAGCAGGTCGGGGTCGAAGGCCAGCGCGCGGGCGATGGACACCCGCTGCTGCATGCCGCCCGACAGCTGCCAGGGGAATTTGCGCTCGAAGCCGGACAGGCCGACGAGGTCGAGCTGCTCGCGGGCGCGCTGCTGCCGTTCGGCCTTGGGGAGCCCCATGATCTCCAGCGGCAGCATGACGTTGCGGTCCACGGTCCGCCACGGGTAGAGCGCCGGGGCCTGGAAGACATAGCCGTAGGCGCGCTTCAGCCGTGCCTGTTCCGGCGTCATGCCGTTGACCGTCACCTCGCCCGAGGTCGGCTGTTCGAGGTCGGCGATCACCCGCATCAGGGTCGTCTTGCCGCAGCCGCTGGGGCCGATCAGCGAGATGAAGTCGCCTTTGGCAATGGACAGGCTGACGTCGCTCAGCGCGTAGACCGGATGATCGGCGGCCTGATAAGTCAGGGTCAGGTTGCGGACATCGACGATGGTGCGCGGCGCCGCGTCTGCGGCCGGCGGAACCAGAGTGAGCGGTGCGGGCTGGGCGGCTGGCACGGCGTTCGTCCCTTCGCGTTGTCGTCTCTCGGCGGGAGGGACAGCAAGAAGCGAGCCAGACGGGATGGAGGTTCAGTATTCAGTGGGTAGGGCTTTGTTTTCACGAAGAGAAAACTTGTCCATCAAGACAGGAACTGACGAGGTGGACAGCGTCCGGGCAGGTGTGTTTTTCGTCAAGCGCACAATTTTCGGGCTGAGACTGATTGGGTGGTGAATTTTCGGGCAGGGAGGAATGCCCTCTCCCGCCCCGGGAGAGGGAGGGACCCGCCGAAGGCGGGAGGGTGAGGGGCGATCCGGACATGGATCTCATATTCTTGGGTCACCCCTCACCCTTCCCATGGCGATGCCATGGGCCCCTTCCCTCTCCCGGGGCGGGAGAGGGTACACAACGCCCCCCTTGCCAGTTCTGCCCCGTCCCCGCTAACTGTTCAAACGGCCGACAAACCTGCGGATGCCATGCTCGACAGTTTCCTGCTCGCCTTCACCGCCTTGTTCTCCATCGTCAATCCGCTGGCGATGGCGTTGATCTTCAGTCAGGTGACGGCGGACAGCAGTCCGCGCGACCGGGCGAAGCTGGCCGGGCTGGTCAGCCTCTATTCGGCCATCGTCATGCTGACCGCGCTGTGGGCGGGTGCCTATGTGCTGAACTTCTTCGGCGTGTCGATGGCGGCGCTGCGGATTGCCGGCGGCTTCGTGGTGGCCGAACGGGCCTGGGCGCTGCTGACCGCGCCGGAACGGCACGAGGCGCGCAAGCAGGAGCAGGCGGCGCCGACTGGCGACAACGACCGGCTGGCGGAATCGGCCTTCTTCCCGATGACGATCCCCTTCACCACCGGGCCGGGCACCATCTCGGTCGCCATCGCGTTGGGCTCCACCCGCCCGACGCGCGGGGCCGGCGGGCTGATGGAGTTCTTCCTGGGCATGTCGGGAGCGGCACTGGCGATTGCCGCGCTGATCTGGCTGTCCTACCGCTCCGCCGACCGCATCGTCGCCTTCCTGGGGCCGACGCGGGTGCGGGTGCTGACGCGGCTGTTCGCCTTCCTGCTGTTCTGCGTCGGCGTCCAGATCCTGCTGACCGGTGTTCTGGACGCCTTCCCGCTGCTGTCGCAGAAGGGCTGAGGTCAGCTTTTCGGACGGAGGTCCTGCACGCGCTTGGCCTTGCCGATGGAGCGCGCGATGCCGCCGGGCTCGACCACCTCGACGCGGGTGCTGATGCCGATCAGCGACTTGATCGAGTGCTGGAGATGCCTGGCGTGGCCGTCCCAGTCCGACGGATGGACGCCGTCATGCATCTCCACCCGGACGGCGAGGTTGTCCATATGGCCGTCGCGGCTGACCACCAGTTCATAGTGGGGGGCGAGCGCCGGGATCTTGCAGATCAGCTCCTCGACCTGGGTCGGGAAGACGTTCACGCCGCGGATGATGAGCATGTCGTCGGAGCGGCCGGTGATCTTGTCCATCCGCCGCATGCCGCGCGAAGTCGGCGGCAGCAGCCGGGTCAGGTCGCGGGTGCGGTAGCGGATGACCGGCATGCCCTGCTTGGTGAGCGTGGTGAAGACCAGCTCGCCATAGGAGCCGTCGGGCAGCACTTCGCCTGAGTCGGGGTCGATGATCTCGGGATAGAAATGGTCCTCCCAGATCACCGGGCCGTCCTTGGTCTCGACGCATTCGGACGCGACACCCGGCCCCATCACCTCCGACAGGCCGTAGATGTCCACCGCGTGGATGTTGAAGGTACGCTCGATCTCCTCGCGCAAGGCACCGGTCCAGGGCTCGGCGCCGAAGATGCCGACGCGCAGGCTGGTGCTGCGCGGGTCGATGCCCTGGCGGCGCATCTCGTCGGCGATGTTCAGCATGTAGGACGGCGTGACCATGATGATGGTCGGCTTGAAGTCCTGGATCAGCTGGACCTGCTTCTCGGTCTGGCCGCCCGACATCGGCACCACGGCGCAGCCCAGCCGCTCCGCCCCGTAATGGGCGCCGAGGCCGCCGGTGAACAGGCCGTAGCCATAGGCGATGTGCACGATGTCGTTGCGCGTGCCGCCCGCCGCGCGGATGGAGCGGGCGACGACCTCCGACCACACGTCGATGTCGCCCTTGGTGTAGCCGACCACCGTCGGCCGCCCGGTGGTGCCGCTGGAGGCATGGACGCGCACGATGTCCTCCATCGGCACGGCGAACATGCCGTAGGGGTAGGCGCGGCGCAGATCGTCCTTCACGGTGAAGGGGAACAGCGCCAGATCCTTCAAGTCCTTGAAGTCGTCGGGATGGACGCCCTTCGCCTCGCATTTGGCGCGGAAGGAGGCGACGTTGGCGTAAGAGTGGCGGAGCGACCATGCCAGCCGCTCCGTCTGCATCGCCACGATTTCGTCGCGGCTGGCGAACTCGTAGCGGTCCATGCCGGCTTTCGCGCCCTGGTTAACGCCGGTCTCGGTCATGATGGACATGGTGCGCTTCTCCCTTCGTGCTGATGCCCGGCGCTTGACGGCCGGTGTTGGCCCTATCCGTTCAGACCCGCTCCACCATCATGGCGATGCCCTGGCCGACGCCGATGCACATGGTGCAGAGCGCGCGGGTCGCCTTGCGGTCCTCCAGCTCCATCACCGCGCTGGCGACCAGCCGGGTGCCGCTGGCGCCCAGCGGATGGCCGAGCGCGATGGCGCCGCCGTTGGGGTTCACATGCTCGGCATCGTCGGGCAGGCCCAGCAGGCGCAGCACGGCGAGGCCCTGCGCGGCGAAGGCCTCGTTCAGCTCGATCACGTCGATGTCGCCGATAGACAGGCCGAGGCGGCCCAGCAGCTTCTGCGTTGCCGGGGCCGGGCCGATGCCCATCACGCGCGGCGCCACGCCGGCCACCGCGGTGCCGACGACGCGGGCGCGCGGGGTCAGGCCGTAGCGCTTCACAGCCTCGGCCGAGGCGACGATCACCGCGGCGGCGCCGTCATTGACGCCCGACGCGTTGCCGGCGGTGACGCTGCCGCCCTCCTTGCGGAAGGGGGTGGAGAGCTTGGCCAGCGCCTCCAGCGTGGTGTCGGGGCGCAGATGCTCGTCGGCGGAGATGATCGTCGGCTCGCCCTTGCGGCGCGGGATGGCGACCGGGACGATCTCGCGGGCGAGGCGGCCCGACTCCTGGGCGCGGCCGGCGCGCTGCTGGCTGCGGACGGCGAAGGCGTCCTGGTCGGCGCGGGAGATATTATAGTCGGCGGCGACGTTCTCCGCCGTCTCCGGCATGCTGTCGATGCCGAACCTTGCCTTCATCAGCGGATTGACGAAGCGCCAGCCGATGGTGGTGTCGAAGATCTCGGCCTGCCGGGAGAAGGCGCTGTCGGACTTGCCCATGACGAAGGGCGCGCGGGTCATGCTCTCGACGCCGCCGGCGACGACCAGCTCGGCTTCGCCCGCCTTGATGGCACGGGCGGCCATGCCGATGCTGTCCATGCCGGAGCCGCAGAGGCGGTTGACTGTGGTGCCGGGCACCGCCTCGGGCAATCCCGCCAGCAGAGCGGCCATGTGGGCGACGTTGCGGTTGTCCTCGCCGGCCTGATTGGCGCAGCCGAGGATCACGTCGTCGACGGCGGACCATTCGACGCCGGGATTGCGCTCCATCAGGGCCTTCAGCGGCACCGCGGCGAGGTCGTCCGGGCGCACCGGGGCCAGCCCGCCGCCGTAACGGCCGAAGGGGGTGCGGACGGCGTCGCAGATATAGGCTTCACGCATGGGAGGCTCCGGGAACGGGGATCACGCTGCCGGCAAGGCGCGCCGACTGGCCGCGGAACAGGCCGACGACGGTGCCGTCCTGGTTGGTGACGGTGACGTCGTAGACGCCGGAGCGGCCGCGCTTGTGCACCTCGCGGCATTCGGCGGTCAGCAGGTCGCCCAGCCTGGCCGGGGCCGGGAAGGTGATGGAGCAGCCGGCCGCCACGGTCACTTCATTGGCCGCGTTGCAGGCATAGGCGAAGGCGGTGTCGGCCAGCGTGAAGGTCATGCCGCCATGGCCGATGTCGTGGCCGTTCACCATGTCCTTGCGCACGGTCATGCTCATGCGGGAATAGCCGGGGGCGATCTCCAGCAGTTCGATGCCATGGGCCTGGGCGCAATGGTCGCGCTCGTACATGCCGCGGCCGACCGCTTCGGCGAGGGATTGGGGGGTGTCGAGGGCGGTGGTCATGCGGAAAGCTCCTTACCCCCTCTCCCCCCCGGGGAGAGGGTTGGGGTGAGGGGGATGCGCGGCGTGGAGTCGGTGGTGGCGCCGGGGTTTCCGCTGCTTGCGAATTCATGCGGTGCGCCCCCCTCACCCTGACCCTCTCCCCGGGGGGGAGAGGGGATTTGAGCGATTTGGGATGCGGAAATCTTCCGGCGCAGCAGGGCCGAGGCGCGGTAGCGGTCCTCGCCGTAGGTGCGGGCCAGCGCGTCGAGCACGGCCAGCACATGGGGCAGGCCGATGCGGTCGGCCCAGGCCAGCGGACCCAGCGGGTAGTTCACGCCCTTGGTCATCGCGATGTCGATGTCGGCGGCGCTGGCAACCCCCTGCATCGCCGCGTCCGCCGCCTCGCTGGCGAGCATGGCGACGGTGCGCATCACCACCAGGCCGGGGGCGTCGTCGATCACCGACACCGCCTTGCCCAGCGCCTGGAACAGCCCGGCGGCGACGGCGACCGCTTCGGACGGCGTGCCGTCGGCGGGGGCCAGAGCCACGCGGGTGGCCTTGGCGTAGTTCAACGCGAGGTCGAGCAGCACCAAGGGCGCGATGCCGTCCTCCGCCGCCCGCGCGGTAGCGGTGCGGCCGTCGGTGAGCGCCAGTGTGATGCCATCCACCAGCAGGACGCCGGGGCCGGGGGCCTCGTCGACGGCAATACCGGCCTCGCGCAGCAGCCCGACCAGCGAAGCGGCGGGGCCGAGGTCGCCCTGCACCAGCACGCGGTCAGGTTTCGCCGCCGGCTCGGCGTTTTGCGGCACCGGCTTGGCGGCGCCGGGGCCGTGGTTGTAGAAGCCGCGGCCGGTCTTGCGGCCGAGACGGCCGGCCTCGACCAGCTCCTGCTGGATCAGCGAAGGCTGGAAGCGCGGGTCGCCGAAATAGGCGGCGTGGACCGAGCGGGTGACGGCGAAGTTCACGTCGTGGCCGATCAGATCCATCAGCTCGAACGGCCCCATGCGGAAGCCGCCGGCCTCGCGGGCGATGGCGTCGATGGTGGCCGGATCGGCCGCCTGCTCCTGCACCAGCCGCAGCCCCTCGGCGTAGAAGGGGCGGGCGACCCGGTTGACGATGAAGCCGGGGGTGGAGCGGCAGCGCACCGGGCTTTTGCCCCACGCCTTCGCCGTATCGAACAGCGTGTCGAGCACCGCCGCATCGGTGGCGAGGCCGCTGACGATCTCCACCAGCGCCATCAAGGGGGCGGGGTTGAAGAAATGCAGCCCGGCCAGCCGTTCCGGCCGCTGCACCCCGGCGCCGATGGCGGTGACCGACAGCGACGAGGTGTTGGTGGCGAGGATGGCGCTTTCGCCGACGATGTCCTCAAGCTCGGCGAACAGGCGGCGCTTGACGTTGAGGTCCTCGACGATGGCCTCCACCACCAGCCCGGCGGGGGCGAGGTCGGGCAGGCCGTCCACCGCACGCAGCCGGTCCATCGTGGCATCGCGTTCCGCCGCCGTGCGCTTGCCCTTCTCGACCTGCGCGGTCAGCGCCTTGGCGATGGAGCCGACGGCGGCTTGCGCTGCGCCGGGGCGGGTGTCGACCAGCAGGACCGGGTGGCCGGCCTGCGCCGCGACCTGGGCGATGCCCTGGCCCATGGCGCCGGCCCCGACCACCGCGACGGTGACGGAGGGATCGAGCGCCGCCATCACCGCCCCTCGAACGTCGGCGCGCGCTTGCCGACGAAGGCGGCGACGCCCTCGCGGTAGTCCTGGGTGCGGCCGGCCTCGCGCTGGAGGTCGCGTTCAAGGTCGAGCTGGCTGTCGAGGTCGTTGTCCAGCGAGACGCTCAGCGCCCGCTTGATCAGTGCGAGGCCCCGCGTCGGCTGGGTGGCGAGCTGGCGGGCCAGCGCTGCGGCCTCCTCCGCCAGCTTGTCGTCGTCGACCGCCTTCCAGATCATGCCCCAGGCTTCCGCCTGCTCCGCCGGCACCTTGTCGCCCAGCATGGCGAGGCCCATGGCGCGGGCATGGCCGACCAGACGCGGCAGGGTCCAGGTGCCGCCGCTGTCGGGGATCAGCCCAATCTTGCAGAAGGCCTGGATGAAGCTGGCCGAGCGCGCCGCCAGCACGATGTCGCAGGCGAGCGCGATGTTGGCGCCGGCCCCGGCGGCGACGCCGTTGACCGCGCAGACCACCGGCATCGGCAGCTCGCGCAGCGTGCGGACCAGCGGGTTGTAGTTGGTCTCGATGGAGGCGCCGAGGTCCGGCGCCTCCTGCCCCGGCGCGACGGCGCGGTCGGACAGATCCTGCCCGGCGCAGAAGCCGCGGCCGGCGCCGGTCAGCAGCAGGCAGCGGACGGAGCTGTCCTCGCGCACGGCGGCCAGCGCCCCGCGCAGCTCCTCATGCATCGCCGCGGTGAAGCTGTTCAGCCGGTCGGGCCGGTTCAGCGTGACGGTGGCGACGCCGTCGGCAATGTCGAGGAGGATGGTCTTGTCGGCAGTCATTGGGCGGCCTCCAGCACCGGAACGCGGCTCTGCACCACGCGGAAGCGGTTGGCGACGAAGGCGAGGTCGCACAGCGCGGCGTTGGCCGCCGGGTTGGCGCCGGTGCCGTGGAAGTCGCTGAAGGCGGCCGACTGGTTGACGAAGACGCCGCCGGTCAGATTGACCGACAGGGCGACGCCGGCCTCGACGAACAGGTCGGTCGCCTGCTCGATCAGTTGGGGATCGGTGCTGTAGAGGCCGGTGGTCAGCGCGCCCTTGGTGCGGGTCAGGCGGGCGGCGCGCTCAAGGCTGTCGGCGGTGCTGTCGGTCTTCACGATGATGGAGATCGGGCCGAACAGCTCATGGCCGTACTTGTCCTCATCCGCCGCATCCATGGTCAGGATCAGCGGCGTGCGGACGCGGGCTTGCCCGAATTTCGGATGGGCGATGGCGCGCGACGGCAGCACGACGGTGCCGAGCTTGGCGGCTTCGTCGATGCGGGCGAGCGTGGCGTCGGACTGGATGGCGCCCAGCACCTCGACCGCGCGTTCCGGGTCGGACAGGAACTTGTCGACGCCGCCGGCCAGCGCGGAAACCACGTGATCAAAAGTCATGTGCTCACCGCCGGCCTGGATGCCGTCCTTGGGCACGAAGATGACCTGGGTCGTCGTGCACATCTGGCCCGCGTAGAGGCTGAGCGTGAAGGCGAGGTTGCGCACCATGCCCTTGGGGTCGTCGGTGCCGTCGATGACCACGGTATTGACGCCGGCCTTCTCGGTGTAGACCTGGGCCTGACGGGCGTTCTGCTCCAGCCAGTCGCCGAAACCGGTGGAGCCGGTGTAGTCGATCACCGCCACTTCCGGACGCAACGCCAGATCCTTGGCGATGGTGTCGCCGATGGCGAGCGTGACGAGGTTGGGGTCGAGCCCGCATTCGGCCAGCACCTCGCGCGCGATCCTGACGGTGATGGCGAGCGGCAGGATGGCGGTCGGGCCGGGCTTCACGATCACCGCGTTGCCGGTGACGAGGCTGGCGAACAGGCCGGGATAGCCGTTCCAGGTCGGGAAGGTGGCGCAGCCGATGACCAGCCCGACGCCGCGGCCGACCACCTCGAACCGCTTGTCCATCACCAACGGCGGGTTCTTGCCCTGCGGCTTCTCCCAGCGCGCCGCCGGGGCCTGGTCGGTCATCGCCTTCCAGCCATAGGCGACGGCCTCAAGCCCGCGGTCCTGGGCGTGCGGGGCGCCGGCCTGGAAGGCCATCATGAAGGCCTGCCCGGTGGTGTGCATCACCGCGTTGGCGATCTCGAAGCTGCGGGCGTTCAGCCTTTTCAGGATTTCCAGGCAGACGCCGGCCCGGCCGTTCGGACCCGCCTTGCGCCAGCCCGGCATCGCCGCCTTGGCGGCAGTCACCAGCGCCTCGACGTCCGACACCGGATAGGCGATGCCGAGGTCGAAGCCGAAGGGCGAGCGCTCGCCCCCCACCCTGCCGGTCACGCCCGGCTGGTCCAGTTCGAAGGGCTTGTCGCGGTAGGCCGCGAAGGCCGCCTCGCCATCGGCCGCCGCCGTCTCGCCATAGGCGCGCGGGCTCGGCATTTCGGGGAAGGCCGACCAGTAGGCGCGGCTGCGGCAGGCCTCGACGGCCTTCTGCAACGTCGCTTCGTGCGTCTCGAACAGCGCTTGCGGGGTGGTGGTCATGGCGGGGCGTTTCCTTTTTCTCGTTGTAGGCTGGTCGGCGTTTGTCAGGCGGCGTCGAAGTCGATGACGACCCGCTCGGTCAGCGGGCGCGACTGGCAGGTCAGGACATAGCCGGCCTCGACCTCCCACGGTTCCAGCGAGTAGTTCTCGGCCATTTCGACCTTGCCTTCGCGGACCTTGGCGCGGCAGGTGCAGCAGACGCCGGACTTGCAGGAATAGGGCAGGTCGGCGCCGTGCCGGTGGGCAGCCTCGAGGATGCTCTCGCCGTCGTAAGGCAGCGTGAATTCCTTGCGCTTGCCGTCCTGAAGGACGGCGATGGTGGCGGCATCGGTCGGGGTGTCGGTTGCCGTCTTCTTCACCATGGGCCGCGCGGCGGTCGTGGTGCCGAACAGCTCGACATGGATGTTGGCGGCGGGCGTGCCGCAATCGGCCAGCGCGTCGCGCACCTCCTCCACCATCGGCTGGGGGCCGCAGAGGAAGGCGGCGTCGATGTCCTCAGCCCTGAGCGGGCCAGCGCACAGCTCGCGCACCAGCCCGGCGCCGATGCGCCCGCCCAGCAGCCCGGCCTCTTCCGGCTCGCGGCTCAGCACATGATGGATGACCAGCCGGCCGATATAGCGGTTCTTCAGGTCCTCCAGCTCTTCCCGGAAGATGATGGAGGAGACGGTGCGGTTGCCGTAGACCAGCACGAAGCGGCTCTTCGGCTCCTGCGCCAGCACGGTCTTCAGGATCGACATTACCGGGGTGATGCCGCTGCCGGCGGCGAAGGCGACGTAGGTGCGGGCGGCGTCCGGATCGACGGGGGTGTGGAAGCGCCCCATCGGCGTCATGACCTCCAGCACGCCACCGGGTGCCAGCGACTGGTTGGCGTGGGTGGAGAACAGGCCGCCGTCCACCTTCTTCACCGCCACGCGCAGTTCGCCCTCATCCACGCCGGAGCAGATGGAGTAGGAGCGCCGAACCTCCTCGTCGCCGATGCGGGCCTTGAGGGTCAGGTACTGGCCCTGGACGAAACGGAAGCGGTCGGCGAGATCGGCCGGCACGTCGAAGGCGATCGACACGGTGTCCGCGGTTTCCCGCCGGCACTCGCGGATGGTCAGCGGGTGGAAGCTGGGGCTGGTCATGGGGTGGTCCTTGGTCGGGCCGGCGGAGTGGTTGCGGTGCTGCCACTCAATGGCATTTGAACACGTCGAACGGTTCGAGGCAGGCGTTGCAGGCGTGCAGCGCCTTGCAGGCGGTGGAGCCGAAGCGGCTGATCTGGCGGGTGTCCTCGGATCCGCAGCGCGGGCAGGCGATCACCTCGTCCGGCGCGGTCAGGGCGCGCTTGCCGGAGTGCGGCGGCGGGACGATGCCGACCTCGGCCAGCTTGTCCCGGCCGGCGTCGCTGATCCAGTCGGTCGTCCAGGGCGGGGCGATCACCACCGAGACGCGGGCGTCCAGCTTGGCGCGGGCCAGCGCGGTTTCCGTCTCCAGCACGATGACGTTGGTGGCGGGGCAGCCGGAATATGTGGGCGTCAGGGCCACCGACAGCCGTCCGTCCGCATCGGCCGAGACGGCGCGGACGATGCCGAGATCGACGATGCTCAACACCGGGATCTCCGGATCCATCACCCCGGCCAGCGCGTCCCAGGCGGCCCTCACGACCGCATCGGCGCCCGGTTCCGGTCCCCAGCAGCCCGCTGCATCCGGCATCTCGCCCTCACCAGTTCGCGTCGGGATAGGCGCGCGGCAGGAACTGCATCTCGGCCAGAAGATAGCCCAGATGCTCGCTGTGCTCGCCGCGGCGGCCGCCCTTCTGCATCCAGCCGTCGGCCGGGCGGTCGAGTGTCGCCTCCTCCAGCACCGCCTCGACGCGGGCGGTCCAGGCGGCCTTCAGTTCGGCCGGGTCGGGGGCGATGCCGGCGGCGACCAGCGCCTGTTCGGCCTCGTCGCGCTCGACCATCTCGCCGGTGTAGGGCCAGAGCCGGCCCAGCGCGTCGGCCACCTTGGCATGGCTGACGTCGGTGCCGTCGCCCAGCCGCACCAGCCAGTCGCCGCTGTGGCGGACATGGTAGCGCGCCTCCTTCACCGCCTTGGCGGCGATGCCGGCCAACGTGGCGTCCGTCGAGCCGCAGAGCCGTTCGTACAGCTCCACCGCCCAGGCATCGTGCAGGAACTGGCGGACGATGGTGTGGCCGAAGTCGCGGTTCGGCTGCTCGACCAGCAGATGGTTGCGGTAGTCGAAGACGTCGCGCCGGTAGGCGAGGCGGTCCTCGTCGCGGCCCTTGCCCTCCAGCTCGCCGGCATAGGTCAGCAGCATGCGGGCATGGCCGACGAGGTCGAGCGCGACGTTGGTCAGCGCGATGTCCTCTTCCAGCTCCGGCGCATGGCCGCACCATTCCGACAGCCGGTGCCCGAGCACCAGCGACGTGTCGCCCAGCCGCAGCGTGTAGCCGAACAGGGCCTCCTTGAGATCCGTGCTCATCAGATATTCTTCACGCTAGATGTTTTTGACGTCGGGGGGGATGTCGTAGAAGGTCGGGTGGCGATAGACCTTGTCGTCGGCCGGATCGAACAGGCTGGCCTTGTCGGTCGGATCGGACGCCGCGATGCTGGATGCTGGGACCGCCCAGATGCTGACGCCCTCGCCGCGGCGGGTGTAGACGTCGCGGGCATTGTCCAGCGCCATGTGGGCGTCGGCGGCGTGCAGGCTGCCGACATGCTTGTGCGACAACCCGTTCTTCGGCCGGATGAAGATCTCGAACAGCGGCCAGTCTTTACGGTCCATAGCCGGATCCTTCATGTCTCTTCCCCTCGGGATTCTTGGTTCAGCCGGCCTTCTTCAGGGCGCGCTGCTGGCGTTTGGCGGCATGGGCGACGGCGGCCTCGCGGACCCAGGCGCCGTCGTCCCACGCCTTGCGGCGGGCCTCGATGCGCTCGCGGTTGCAGGGGCCGTTGCCCTTCAGGATCTCGTTGAACTCGGTCCAGTCGATGGCGCCGAACTCGTAATGGCCGGTCTCGGCGTTGAAGCGCAGCTCCGGGTCCGGGATGGTCAATCCCAGGAACTCCGCCTGCGGCACCGTGGCGTCGACGAAGCGCTGGCGCAGCTCGTCGTTGGAGAAGCGCTTGATCTTCCAGGCCATGTTCTGGGCGGAGTGGGCGGACTGGTCGTCCGACGGGCCGAACATCATCAGCGACGGCCACCACCAGCGGTTCAGCGCATCCTGCGCCATCCGCTTCTGCTCCGCCGTGCCCTGGGCCAGCGCCAGCATCAGCTCGTAGCCCTGGCGCTGGTGGAAGCTCTCCTCGCGGCAGATGCGGACCATGGCGCGGGCATAGGGGCCGTAGGAGCAGCGGCAGAGCGGCACCTGGTTCATGATCGCAGCACCATCGACCAGCCAGCCGATGGCGCCGATGTCGGCCCAGGTCGGGGTCGGGTAGTTGAAGATGCTGGAATATTTGGCCTTGCCCGACAGCAGCTGGCCGACCAGCTCGTCGCGCGACACGCCCAGCGTCTCGGCGGCGCTGTAGAGGTAGAGGCCGTGCCCGCCCTCGTCCTGCACCTTGGCCAGCAGCGCCACCTTGCGGCGCAGGGACGGCGCGCGGGTGATCCAGTTCCCTTCCGGCAGCATGCCGACGATTTCCGAATGGGCGTGCTGCGAGATCTGGCGGACCAGCGTGCGGCGGTAGCCTTCCGGCATCCAGTCGCGCGGCTCGATCTTCTCCTCGGCGTCGACGCGCTCCTGGAAGCGGCCCTGGAGAGCGGCCTCCTGCTCCGTCACCAGCCGGGGAGACGGTTGAGCGCCTTGCTCGGTCTTGGCATCCAAACCTTGCGTGTACATCGGCATCCCCGAGATGGATTGCGCGTCAAGCGAACAATTTCTGAAGGAAAAATATGATACAGATCAACGACTGTAAAGAGGGATTGTGTGTCGCTTTAGGGGCAGGGTGTTGGGATCGCGGAAAAGCGTTTTATAACAACGAATTGATTTGAAAATTCCGAGCGTGTGCCGGGATGGTCCGCAGGGAGAATGGGCGCATGAATCCCGCCACCGATACACCGGAGCCGAAGTTTTGCGAATTTTGTGCAGTGCAGGAAAGACTGGGAGGGCAGGGAGGACGGCTGCCGGGCCAATAGCCGACCCCGGCGCTGCGGATTGGGCGCGGCGGCACGCATCGGTCGGGCGCAGGCGTCCCGCCAGGAGCCGCTCCGCCGGGCGGGGGAGGGCTCTGCGGACGGCGAATTGCGACGCTAGCGGATCGGGGAGCGAAGCTGCGGCTTCGGGGGGATGTGAACGGCCGAAGCCAGCGCTTTACGCGCCGGCGCCGGAAAAGGTGCGCTCCAGCCGACGGGGCGCACGGATCAAATGGAGGTACAGCTCGTCGAACTGTCCGACGGAGGCAAGCTGGCGCACGTCGTTGACGGTGATGCGCTGGCCGTTCACTTCGATCAGGCCGCTGTCGCGCAGCCGGCGCAGGGTCCGGTTGATGTGGACGATGCTCAAGCCCAGCGCGTCGGCCAGGATCTCCTGCGTCACCGGCAGGACGAAATGTCCGTCGGTCACCATGTTGACGATGCTGAGGCGGCGCAGAAGCTCGACCAGCAGATGGGCGGTACGTTCCAGCGCCGTCCGCCGGCCCAGGCTGAGCAGCCGTTCGGCCAGGATCGCCTCCTCCCGTGCGCCGGACCAGGCGAGCGCCGCGGCGAGGCGCGGGAAGGAGCGGAACATCTCGCCGATCCGCTCCGGCGGAAAGCTCGCCACCTCGACCTGGGTCAGGGTGGTGACGCTGTGGTCGGCGGATTCGAACAACGTGCAATACATGCCGATGATGTCGCCCGGCAGGACGAAGTTCACGACCTGGCGCCGGCCGTCGGGCAAGGCCTTGTGGCGGATCGCCCAGCCGTCCCGCATGATCCGCACATCCCGATATCTTTCACCCTGTTGGAGTAGATCGGTTCGCGGTGACACGCGGGCAATTGTCCTTTCCAAATCGGTAAGGTACAACTTCTCCTCATCCGACAGGATGAGATAGCTGCTCAATTTAAGCCACAATGGAGTGGGTTCCAGGGCGCGGCTCGCCGGTGCGCGAGTCATGGTCGTCTTTGCCTTCTTTGTCCTAATATTGGCGCTCTGATAAACGGACGTGCAGTTGACCCGGTTCCGCGTGAACTCGAACGTTTAGGGTTTTCGGCAAAGGCGGCCACAACATAGGTTAATCAGCGAAATATTTTTCTCGAACGGTCTGTGACGCGCGGCCGACCGTGGTGTTGTTCCCTATGCAATTGGACCTACCGGCAGCATGGCCGGACGGTAAGCACATCCAAGCACACGGGGGGCATGATGACGGCGGAGGATGGAGCGGCGGGGATGGCCGCTCTCTCGATTTGTGAATCGTTGGTGATCGCCATGGTCGAAAAGGGCCTTCTTACGGCGGAGGAGGCCCGGGGCGTGCTTGAGGACGCGGCGGCGGCTCATCTGCGGCAGGAGACTGCCGGATTGGCGGACGGGTATCAGGAAAGTGCGGTACGGGCGATAGAACGGCTCGTCCTGCAGGTGGACGCGGCCGGGCAATCCGGACGAAGATGACCTGAAGCGGCACGTCGGCGCACTCGAACCGGTCCAATCGGTTTTAACTGGTTCGAGTGGGCCCGGTTCGAGTGGGCCCGGCGCGATCAGCCCGGCAGGATGACCGGATTGCGCCGGCTGCCGGTCTTCCGCCCGCCCTCGGTTGCGCTCCTCTCCAGAACGGCGTCGCTCAGCAGTTGCGCGACTTCCTTGGCGGCGATGGGCTTGTGCAGGATGCGGTAGCCGCTGGCTTCCGCGTCGGCGATGCGCTGCGGTGCGGTGTCGCCGGTCAGGACCACACTGGTCGGAACTGCGAAGCCCCGGCCGCGCAGGGCGACCTCGACCGCCTTGATGGCCTGCAGGCCGGTGGCCCCCGCCTCCAGCCGGTAATCGGCGATCACCAGATCGGGCGGACGGTCCTGGCCGCTCAGCAGGCGCAGCGCATGGCCGGCGCTGTCGGCCGCGGTCACCCTCCAGCCGAAATCCTCGATCAGCAGGGTCAAGCCTTCGCGGACCAGCGGGTCGTCATCGATGACCAGGGCGGTGCCGCGCCCCGGTTCCGGTGCCTGTTCGGCCGGTGCGGGGGCGGACGGCGCCTCGATGGCCGCTTGTGCCGGGGTGGGGATCTCCAGCGTGAAGCAGGACCCCTTGTTCGGCCGGGAAGCGACATGGACGCGGTAACCGAGCAGCCGCGCCAGCCGGTCGACGATGGCAAGCCCCAGCCCCAGCCCCTTGCCGCGGTCGCGGGTGGGGTTTGAGATCTGATAGAACTCGTGGAAGATCCGCTCCAGATGTTCGGGCGGGATGCCGATGCCGGTGTCGTAGACCTGGATGCGCAGAACCCCGCGGGCATGGCGGCAGCCCAGCAGGATGCGGCCATGGTCGGTGTAGCGCAGCGCGTTCTCCACCAGATTGCGGATGATCCGCTCCAGCAGTGCTGCGTCGGCGGTCAGCGTCATGCCGGTGGGGACGCTGCGGAAGGCCACCCCCTTCTCCGCGGCGCGCAGGCGGTATTCGCCCTCCAGCCGGGCGAAGATGGTGCCGAGCGACACCGCCTGCACATTGGGCGACACCGTGCCGGCATCCAGCTTGGAGATGTCGAGGATGGCGTCGAGCAGGCGGCACAGCGCGTCCATCGACGCCTCGATGCTGCCGACCAGGGAAGCGGCGGGATGGTCGCCCAGCCGGATCGCCAGCGCCGAGGTCAGCAGGACCAGCGACTGCACCGGCTGGCGCAGGTCGTGGCTGGCCGCGGCCAGGAAATGCGTCTTGGCGGCGTTGGCGCGCTCCGCCACCATCAGCGCCATCACCGCTTCCTGGCGCGAGCGCTCCGTCTCGTTGCGTGCGCTTTCCGCCTCGGCACGGGCCTGCTCGGCGCGCTCGGCCAGCGTGCGCTGGATGGTGATCTCCTCCGCCGCGCGCATCTCGCGGTCGCGCTGGATGCCGGCGATGTGGTCCAGCATGGCGTTGAAGCCGCGCGCCAGGGCGGACACCTCGTCGTTGCCGCGCACTTCGGCGCGCTGGCCGGTGAAGCCGTCGGTGGCGATGGCGCCGGCCAGCCGCTCCAGGTCGCGCAGGGAGCGGGTCATGTGGTTGCCGACGGCGCGGCTGCCGACATAGATCGCCAACAGGGCGGCCAGCCCAACCATGCCGTAGGCGGGCAGCATCCAGGACAGCAGCGCCGAGGGCGGCGTTTCTGGCGCCTCCAGCCGCAGGGTCAGCCCCAGCGAGGCCAGCCGTTCCGGCACGGTCAGCGGCACCGTCACCGCCATCATGTCGGGCGGCGGCGGCTTCGGCGCATCGCCGGCGTAGAGAAGCTCCGCCTCCGGATGCAGCACCAGGAAGTCGAGCGGCACCTTGTAGAGCAGCGCCCCTTCCGGCGACAGGGTGCGGGAATAGATCAGCATCTCCGCCGCCAGCAGGAACTGCGTGTCGCCCTGCTGGACCACGCGGGCGGCCGGCTTGCCGGCGGCGATGGCGGCGCGCAGCCAGGCCATGTCGGCCGGCGCAATCGCCAGCGGATCGGCATGGCGGCCGTTGTCGGCGATCGGCTCCCCTTCGAAATCGGTGAAGACCAGGGCGACCGGAACGCTGGCGATGTGGTTGAAGCTGCCCAGGAAGGGGATCAGGTAGGTTTCCTTGCCGGCGGAATCGACGAGCGCGGTGGCAAGCATGCTGTTGCTCGCCAGCTCGCGCACCGTGGTCACCAGCGTGTTCAGCAGCCCTTCGGTCTGGCGGGCGGCGAGGCTGGCGTTCGCCTCCACATTGGCATGGTGCTGGCGGGCCAGATGGCGGCTGGACACCACATACAGGCTGGCGCCGATCAGGATGGCGATCAGCACGCCCAGCATCAGCGACACCAGCGCGAAGCGGCGCGCCAGACGGCCGGAGGTCAGCATCCGCTGCGCGGTGCGCGGGACGCTGCCGTAGGCTGGCGGATCGAGGGGGGTGGGATCGGTCATCCGTCTTCTCAATCCACCGGGACCAGCACGCCGTCGGTGCGGAACTGTGCCATCAGCAGGTCGTCGGGCCCAAGCGCCTCGTGCCGGCCGGGGGCGAAGGGGCGGTCGAAGTCGCGGATCGCGCCGCGATAGGGACCGAGCTGCTCCAGCGCGTCGCGTATGGCGGCGCGGTCGGTGGTGCCGGCACGGTCGATGGCCAGCGCCAGGATGCGGGTCAGATCGTAGGCATGCAGGAAGCCCACCGGCGACACGATGTCCTCCGGCCGGCGGATGCCGAACAGCCGCCCTGCGGTCTCCAGCACCGGGGCCAGCCGGTCAGGCGGGATGCGGAGGGGGCTGACCGTCTGGATCACGGTGAAGTCGACCTCGCTGAGCGCCGGTCCGGCCTGTCCGACGAAGTCGCCGCCGGTGACGCCCCAATGGCTGAGGATCGGCAGCCGCTGCTGTGCCGGCAGGGCGGCCACCTCGCGCACCAGCACGGCGGCCTCGTCGTCGTTGGCGACCAGCAGGATCGCCTGGGCGCCGTCCTCGACCAGCGCCTGATACTTGTCGAGCAGCGAGCGGTCGCGCCAGTTGTACCAGGCGGTGCCGGCCAGGTCGGGGACCTTGTGGCCGGCGAGATAGCGGTTGGCGGCCTCCAGGTTGGAGCGGCCCCAGGCGGTGTTGGTCAGCAGGAGCCCGACGCGGGTCAGTCCGCGGTCGGCGGCGCGCTTCAGCAGGAAGGGCATCGCCAGGCTGTCGCGCAGCGACAGGCGGAAGATGTAGTTGGGCTCCATGCCGTTGTCGACGATGGCGTCGGCCGACGACCAGGGCGCCAGGAACAGGGTGCGGGTCTGTTCCAGGATCGGCAGCTGTTCGATCACCACCGGGCTGAACCGGCCGCCGAACACGGCGATCAGATCGGGAATGGTGGCCAGTTCCCGGATGTTCTTGATGCCGCGGGCGGAGATCGACCGGTGTTCGCGCGTGATCAGCTCCAGCGGCCGGCCGCCCAGCACGCCGCCCTGGCGGTTGATGTCGTCGATGGCGGTCAGGATGCCGCGTTCGATGGCCTCGGCCGAGGTGCTGTTGGTCAGCCCGAACTCGCCGTCCAGCGCCAGGATCACCGGCTCGCGGCCCAGCTCCCTGCCCAACTCCCTGCCCAACTCTCCCGCGGTCTGGGCGGCGGCAGCCGTCGCCAGCGCCCCAAGCGGCAGCGCGAGCAGGAGAAATATCGACCGGCAAAGGCGAAGGACTGCGATGAACATTGACCGTCGTTCGATGGGATCGGCGGACGGAAGATGGGCTCCCGCACACGCAAGGCCGCACTATGGGTGGGCGGAAGCGGCGGGGTCAATCTGCCCTTCGGCAGAGCGGAAGGTTTGGAAGACATGAAGCGTCGCAGCAGCTTTGCCGGCGGTGGCTCGCTGCATTATCTGCACCGGTACGCTTGCTGCCGCGGGACGCCGGCGGGGAAAGGCGCCGCCCGGCGTTGGACGGCGCCTTTCCTGCGGGACGGGTCAGAGAAGCCTGGCGGTCAGGCTGATCTGGGTGCCGGCCAGCGCCTTCGACACCGGGCAGTTGGCCTTGGCGCCGTTGGCCTGTTCCTGGAAGGCGGCCTCGTCGATCCCCGGGATTTCCGCCTCGCACTCCAGCTCGATCCGGCTGATGGCGAAGCCGGCGCCGGCCTTCTCAAGATGCACCCTGGCGGTGGTGTGGACGCGGGTCGGCGTGTGGCCGGCCTGGGAGAGCCCGGCCGACAGCGCCATGGAGAAGCAGCCGGCATGCGCCGCCGCGATCAGCTCCTCCGGATTGGTGCCCTGGCCGTTCTCGAAGCGCGACGGGAAGGAATAGCTGCCTTCGAAGGCGCCGCTGCCCAGCCGCATCTTGCCGCTGCCCGATTTGAGGTCGCCACGCCATTCGGCGTCCGATTGCCGCATCGCCATGCTGATGTCTCCCTTTGACGGTCGTGGTTGGTCCGGCCGGCCGCGATCGGGGTTGCTGTCATTGCGGGACCGGTCGGGCCTGACCTAGGGCAGGGGAGCGCCGCGGCCAGCCATATACCACCTCCGCGCCTCACGCCTCCTGGACGGTCTCGATCTCCGACAGGTCCGACAGGCGGCGGGCCAGCCGGTCGGTGCAGCGCACCTCCAGGATGCCGAATCCGGCGTTGGGGGCGATGGTGTGGAGGTCGCCGGCCATGCCGTTCTCGCTGGCCAGCCGCCGCACCCGTTCCACCATGGCGTCGCGTTCCGGCCGTCCCGGACGCAGGCCCGGCAGCGGGCGGGTGAAGTGCAGCTTGTAGCGCTTGAAGATCGAGGGGGCCATTCTGGTCACGGAAGCCGGGTCATGGGTGCGACGTGGGGGCGGCCCCCCGGCATGAAGCCTGCGGATGCCGTCCCCCGGATCTCGCACAGGCCGGCGGTGCGATGCCAGCCTGAAAAAGCCTTATTCCGGCAGCCTACTTCTTCGGCTCGACATTCTCGGCGCCGGTGCGGGTGCCGCCGAAGCGGTCGGCGCCCTTGGCGTCGGGGGCGTCCGGCTTCTTGTGGTTGCCGGTGTTCTGCTCGCCCCCGGTATGGCGGACGGTCTCTTCGGTGTGGGGCTGCTTGTTCTCCTGGCCGGTCATCGGCGACGCTCCTTCTATATATAAGGTGTCTTCCGTTAACCGGATCGGGCCGCTTTGGTTTCGGGCGGCCTCACCGTTGCCGTGCGATCTGCTGGGCGATGGTCTGGGAAATGGCCTGGGCCACGGCGATCCAGCGCTCCTCCTCGTCCGCTCCCTCCCCCTCGTCGCGCAGCACGCGCAGGGGCGGCCAGACGCCGAGCCGGCTGGAGCGGCGCAGCGCGAAGAACCGGTCGAGTTCCTCGTCGGTCGGCAGGCGGTCTTCCTTGCGCTGGTTGCAGCGGCGGTGCGCCAGCACGACGTTGGCCGGGTCGTCGATTCCGCCATAGGCCTGGGGGATCAGATGGTCGAAGGTGGACTTCGCCCCCACCGGCCCGTCGCAGAAGAAGCAGCGCCCGCCCTGCTGGACGTCCATCAGTCTGGCATCGTCCGGCGTGACGGGCATGGCGCTCTCCAGTCGGTCGATAGACAGGGTTCAGAGATCGCGCTCGACGCTGCCCCACAGGTCGTACTCGTCGGCATGCTCGATGGTGACGTCGACCATGTCGCCCGGCTTCAGGCCGGTCTCGCCATTCAGGAAGACGTTGCCGTCGATCTCCGGCGCGTCGGCGTAGGAGCGGCCGATGGCGCCGTCCTCGTCGACCTCGTCGATCAGGACGCCCAGCGTATAGCCGACCTTCTGCTGGAGCCGCTCGGCGCTGATCGCCTTCTGCGTTTCCATGAAGCGCTCCCAGCGCTCCTGCTTGACCTCTTCCGGGACGGCGCCGGGCAGGTCGTTGGCGGTCGCACCCTCCACCGGCTCGTACTTGAAGCAGCCGACGCGGTCGAGCTGGGCCTCCTTCAGCCAGTCCAGCATGAACTGGAAGTCCTCCTCCGTCTCGCCGGGGAAGCCGGTGATGAAGGTGGAGCGCAGCACCAGGTGCGGGCACTCGTCGCGCCACTTGCGGATGCGGTCCAGCTGCTTTTCCTGGGCGGCCGGGCGGCGCATCGCCTTCAGGACGGTGGGCGACGCATGCTGGAACGGGATGTCGAGATAGGGGAGGATCTTGCCCTCCGCCATCAGCGGGATGACCTCGTCCACATGCGGATAGGGGTAGACGTAATGCAGGCGGACCCACAGGTCGAAGTTCGCCAGCTCGTTGCACAGGTCGAAGAAGCGGGTGCGGACCTCGCGGTCGTACCATTTCTCCGTCTTGTACTTCACGTCGACGCCGTAGGCGCTGGTGTCCTGCGAGATGACCAGCAGTTCCTTGACGCCGGCGACCGCCAGCTTCTCCGCCTCGCGCAGGACCGAATGGATCGGCCGGCTGACCAGATCGCCGCGCAGGGACGGAATGATGCAGAAGCTGCAGCGGTTGTTGCAGCCCTCGGAAATCTTCAGATAGGCATAGTGGCGCGGGGTCAGCCGCAGCCCTTCCGGCGGCACCAGATCGGTGAAGGGGTTGTGCGTCGGCGGCACGGCGTCATGCACCGCGTTGACCACCTGCTCGTACTGGTGCGGACCGGTGACGGCCAGCACGCCGGGGTGGACTTGCCGGATCATGTCCGATTCCACGCCCATGCAGCCGGTGACGATCACCCGCCCGTTTTCCTTGATCGCCTCGCCGATGGCGTCCAGCGATTCCTTCTTGGCGCTGTCGAGGAAGCCGCAGGTGTTGACCAGCACGACGTCCGCGCCGTCGTAGCTGGGGGAGATCTCGTACCCCTCCGCGCGCAGGCGGGTGAGGATACGCTCTGAATCGACGAGCGCCTTCGGGCAGCCGAGGCTGACGATGCCGACCTTCGGGGCGCCCATGGTCTGGGCGGCGGCCGGCGATGCGGACTTCGGAACGGGGGATGTGGTCATCGCGCGCGTATACAGCCGATTCAAAGATTACGCCAGTGAAACATGGCGAAAAAGCCCGCGGGCATGGCCGCCATACCCGTTTCGCCTGGACCTTCCGGGCCTTCGAGGTCTTTCGGCGCCTTGTCCATCCCTTCGCCCCTCCTTCGCCGGGCCCAGACCTATGCGACAATTTGCAACAAAAGGATGAAGTGTTCGATGTTCCGTTTTGTGTTCAACCACGCTAGTATGTATGACGATCTTATGATCGATGTGGCTGCCGCCTTACAGCGATAGCCGCCAGCCTTGTGATGCGCCCATCGTATAGCCACTAAACCTTATAGAGTGGAAAAAATGGACTTCGCAAAAGTGCGCGGTGTTGCTGCGGGCCGGATGTCGGTCCGGAACAACGGGACGCTGGACCGGACGCCGATCGGAGCCGGAGCCATCGGAGCCACCATGGACTTCGCCGAACCGGATCTTGCGGGGGCCGCCTCGCCGCAGGCCATCGCCGACGTGATGCTGCAGATCTCCCACATTGCCGACAGCCTTGGCTATACCCATGGCCTGAAGCCGTCGCAGTGGACGGCGCTCCGCTATTTTGCCGGGGCCAACAACAGCCAGCGCACCGTGTCGGCCTTCGCCGATTTCCACGCCACGACCCGCGGGGCCGCCTCGCAGATGGTCGAGGTGCTGGTGGGCAAGGACCTGCTGGTCCGCATCCCGGTTCCTGAGGACCGCCGCGTCACCCAGCTGCACCCGACGCCGAAGGCGCTGGAGCTGCTGCGCCACGATCCGCTGAACGACTTCGCCGGCATCATCGCCGCGCTGCCGGGCGAGGACCAGTACAAGCTGGCCGAAACGCTGACCAGCCTGCTGCGCGGCCTGCTGGAAAAGCGCCAGTCCGTCTGACCTCGTTCGCCCTGACACCTTCGCCCTGACACCTTCGCCCTGACTGCCGGCAGCCGTCAGGGCTTGCTGCAAGCGGCGACCGCCGCCTGCAACCCGCGCCGGTCGCGCTCGTCGAGGCGGTTGGCGACGAAGCCCTCCCACAATCCGTTGCGCGCCAGTTCCGACTGCACGCAGCCGCAATTGGCGGCGCAGGTGGCCCTCGCCACACCGGCGCCTTCGCAGCTCGCCACGCAGGACGCCTGGAACTCGCGCACGGCGGGCGTCTCCACCGGCATCAGCTGCGCCGCGGCCCAGGCGATCCCGAACAGCAGCGGCTGGTGCAGCAGATAGACGGCAAGGCTGTGCCGGCCGCCGAAGGCGAGCAGCCGTGCGGCGCGGCCTGTCACCGCTACCCCCTCGCCCAGTCGCGGCCACAGCCGGCCGAGCCCGATCCCGGCCAGCACGCCGCCGATCCAGGGCAGAAGCGGCACGTAATCGTTGGAATCCGGCGCCACGCTGGTCAGCCCGATCCAGCGCAGCCAGGGGCTGTCGAACAGCGGGAAGCCCTGGGTCGTCCCGACCAGCACCGCCGCTGCCGCCACCGCCAGCGTTACAATGGCGGGCAGGCGGGCGAAGGCGAGGCCGATGACGCTCGCCACCACGATGTGGTGCAGGACGCCAAAGAAGATCGGGCTGTCGGGGAAGAGGGCATAGGACGCCGCCGACACCGCCGCGGCCCCGGCCGCCACCCGCCCCAGCCGGCGCAGGAAGCGCCCGGCATCGATCCCGTCGCGGCTCGCCAGCACCAGCCCGATGCCGGCCAGCAGCAGGAAGCTCGACAGGATCGCGGTGCGGGCCGCCAGCCACAGCGGATCGCCCAGCAAATCGAAGCCGGCGAGGCCGAAATAGGTGGCGTCCCAGCTGCCGTGATAGGCCGCCATCGCCAGCAGCGCCAGCCCGCGCGCCACGTCTATTGCCGGGCGGCGCGAGGGCCGTTTTGCGAGGTTCTGCGCCGGCGTGACGCCGATTGCGCTCATGATCCGGCCATCCCCACCCCGAAAATCCAGCCTTCCTGCCGCCTTGCGGTGTCGTCCAGCCCCGGCGGCGTCCAGGCGCGCGGGATGCCGGCGAGCCAGCGCAAGCCGGCGGCAGACACCAGCGCATCGCTGTCATGGTCGCTGACCGTCCCCGTCCGCTCCAGCGGATGCGAGCCCAGCCGGCGCAGCGCCTCGTCCATCTCGGCACCGTCGCGGATCTTGCGCTGGCCGAAGCCGGTGTGTTTCAGGAACAGGCGCGGGTAGATCTCCACCATCACGCTGGCGCCCGGTGCCGGATCCTCGAAGGGCCAGACCGCCAGCCGGCCGGGCAGGGCGCGGCGCAGGGCACGCAGCACCCGCATGCCGGCCAATGCGCCCTTGCCGACCTGACGCGAGCCGATCAGCTTGTAGGGGCTCTGCGGGTGGCCCAGCCCATCGGCGCGGCAGGCCCATTCGGTGGCGCGGTGCGGGTCCTGGTACCAGTCCGGCTGTGGCCCGCCATGCCAGAAGCCGACCCCGTGCAGCGGATGGCTGGCGAAGGGACCGCCGGCGAAGTCGGGCTCCGCCGCGCAGACCTCCTCCACCGCATCCCACAGGTCGAAGACGGTGGCCTCGCGCCCTGGAAAGCCGCGCGCCGCCACCGCGAAGGGCAGCGAGAAGGCGCAGTCGATCCCGACAAAAGCGGGCTCCTTCGGCAGTTCCGCACGCAGCCAGTCGAACACCGCCGTCCGCGACCACCAGCCGCCGGGGCCCTCGACCAGCCGGGGAGCGGCATCGCCCGCGGCACACTCCGCCACCGCGATGCCGGCGTAGCGCTTGGCCAGCGCGCCGGACCAGTCGATGGCGATGAAGCGCCCGAAGGCGGGCGCCGCCGTCCCGGTCACAATCCGGCTCCGGTCAAAGCTCCGCCACCTCCACCACGCCCGGCACCGCCTTCAGGGCCGAGCGGCTCTGCGCGGTGATGGTGTAGCTGCCGGGCAGCTCGATCTCGATCTCCTTCAGCGGGTCGACCTCGACCAGCACATTGATGCGGCTCTTGCCGCGCGACAGCCGGTCGAGCGTGGCGCGCAGATGCTCGATCGGGCCGGGATCGCGCAGAACGACGCGCAGGCCGGCGCTGACCGAGGCGACGGCCTCCTCCAGCGGCTTGATCTCCTGGCAGGTCAGGCGGATCTCTTCGCCGTTCAGCTGGACGTCGACGGTCAGCAGAACCGCGTTGCCCGGCTCCAGCAGGGCACGGTTGGCCGCCAGGATTTCCGAGAACAGGGTGACCTCGTAGCCGCCGGCGGCGTCCGACAGCTCGACGAACGCGAAGCGGTTGCCGGACTTGGAGGTCTTCTCCTTCTTCGACACGATGATGCCGGCCATCGCGCGGCGGGTCATGCCGCCGGCCTTGGCGACGTTCGCCAGATCGGCCGAGCGCACCACCTTCATGCGGCCGAGCGGACCGGAATAGGCGTCGAGCGGGTGGGCCGACAGGTAGAAGCCGATGGCGCCGAATTCGTGCTTCAGCTTCTCCAGCGGCTCCCAGTCCTTGACCTTGGGCATCTCCGGTTCGGGCAGGCCGCCTCCGCCGCCGCCGAAGAGGTTGCCGATGCCGCTGTCGCGCTCCGCCGCCTCGGCCTGGGCGTAGCGGATGATGGTCTCCAGCGCGGCATGGACCTGGGCGCGGTTGGGGTTCAGCCCGTCGAAGGCGCCGGCGCAGGCGAGATTCTCAAGCTGGCGCTTGTTGATGGTCTTCAGATCCAGCCGGCGGGCGAAGTCGAACAGGCTCTTGAACGGGCCGTTCTTCCGCCGCTCCTCCACCACCGCCTTCATGGCAGGCTGGCCGACCCCCTTGACGGCGGCCAGCGCGTAGCGCACCGCCTTGGTGCCGTCGGCCAGCTGCTCCACCCCGAAGATCGCATCGGATCTGTTGATGTCCGGGGTCAGCAGCTTGACGCGCAGGCGGGCGAGTTCCTGGCGGAAGACGTTCAGCTTGTCGGTGTTGCCGAGGTCGAGCGTCATCGACGCCGCCATGAACTCCACCGGGTGGTTCGCCTTGAGATAGGCGGTGTGGTAGGCGACGAGCGCGTAGGCGGCGGCGTGGGACTTGTTGAAGCCGTAGCCGGCGAACTTCATGACCTGGTCGAAGATCATGCTGGCCAGATCGGCCTTCACGCCGCGGGACTCGGCACCGTCGCAGAAGATCTTGCGCTGGTTGTCCATCTCCTCCTTGATCTTCTTGCCCATGGCGCGGCGCAGAAGATCGGCGCCGCCCAGCGAATAGCCGGACAGCACCTGGGCGATCTGCATGACCTGTTCCTGGTAGATCATGATCCCGAAGGTCTCCTTCAGGATGCCTTCCAGGCTGTCATGCATGTAGTCGGCTTTTTCCTCGCCGTTCTTCACCCGGATGTATTTCGGGATGTTGTCCATCGGGCCGGGGCGGTAGAGCGACACCAGCGCGATGATGTCCTCCAGCCGGTTCGGCTTCAGCCGGCGCAGCACGTCGCGCATGCCCGAACTTTCCAGCTGGAACACGCCGGTCGCCTCGGCGCGGCTGAGCAGCTGGTAGCTCTTCTCGTCGTCCAGCGGGACGGTGGTCAGATCCGGCTTCTCGGGGATCAGATCCACCGCGGTCTTCAGCACGGTCAGCGTCTTCAATCCCAGGAAGTCGAACTTCACCAGACCGGCCTGTTCGACATATTTCATGTTGAACTGGGTGACCGGCATGTCGGAGCGCGGATCGCGGTAGAGCGGCACCAGCTCCTGCAAGGGGCGGTCGGCGATCACCACGCCGGCGGCGTGGGTCGAGGCGTGGCGGTAGAGACCCTCCAGCTTCAGCGCGATGTCGATCAGGTGGCGCACGGTGTCGTCGCCGTCGCGCGCCTGTCGCAGCATCTCCTCGCTGTCCAGCGCCTGTTGGAGCGTCACCGGGTTGGCCGGGTTGTTCGGCACCATCTTGCAGATCTTGTCGACCTGACCGTAGGGCATCTGCAGGACGCGGCCGACGTCGCGCAGAACGGCGCGGGCCTGGAGCTTACCGAAGGTGATGATCTGGGCGACGCGGTCGTAGCCGTACTTGTTCTGGACGTAGCGGATGACCTCTTCGCGGCGGTCCTGGCAGAAGTCGATGTCGAAGTCGGGCATCGACACGCGTTCGGGGTTCAGGAAGCGCTCGAACAGCAGGCCGAAGCGCAGCGGGTCGAGATCGGTGATGGTCAGCGCCCAGGCGACGACGGAGCCGGCGCCCGAACCGCGGCCCGGCCCGACGGGGATGTCCTGGTTCTTCGCCCATTTGATGAAGTCCGACACGATCAGGAAGTAGCCGGGGAACTTCATCTTGACGATGACGTCCAGCTCGAACTCCAGCCGCTCGAAATAGGTCCTGCGGGTCTCCTCCCGCTGCTCCGGCGTCATGTCGGGGGTGTAGACCACCTTCTCCAGCCGCATCTCCAGGCCGGCGCGCGACTGGGCGCGCAGCTCGTCGTCCTCGGTGCGGCCGCCTTCGCAGGCAAACGGCGGCAGGATCGGCTTGATCGGCTTCAGCAGGAAGGAGCAGCGCCGGGCGATGGCGACGGTGTTGTCCAGTGCCTCCGGCAGGTCGGCGAACAGCTGCCGCATCTCGTCGGCCGACTTGAAGCGGTGGTCGGGGGTCAGGCGGCGGCGGTCCTCCTGGCTGAGATAGGCGCCCTCGGCGATGCACATCAGCGCATCGTGCGCCTCGTACATGTCGGCGGTGGCGAAATAGCAGTCGTTGGTGGCGACCAGCGGCAGGTTGTGGGCATAGGCGAGGTCGATCAGCGCCGGTTCGATGGCGTTCTCCGCCGCGGCGAAATGGCCGCGCCCGCCCTCGTGCCGCTGCAACTCGACATAGAGGCGGCCGGGGAACAGCCGCTTCAGCCGCTCCAGAACGTCGAGCGCCAGATCCTTCTGTCCCTCGTGCAGCAGCCGGCCGACCGAGCCGCCGGGGCCGCCGGTCAGCGCGATCAGCCCGGCCGAATGGCCGTCCAGCGCGTCCAGCGTCACCTGCGGGCCGGCCAGCGGGTCCGACTCCAGGAAGGCCTTGGACACCAGCGCCGCGAGGTTGCGGTAGCCCTCCTCGTTCTGGCAGAGCAGGACGAGCTGGTCGGGGGTGGCCGCCGCCTTGCCGGGCAGGCCGGGCTTCGTCTGGGCGGGACCGACGCGGGTGATGCCCAGCACGGTGCCGATGATCGGCTGCACGCCGGCATCGGAGGCGGCCAGCGCGAATTCCAGCGCGCCGAACAGGTTCCCGGTGTCGGTGACCGCGACGGCCGGCATCTGCTGTTTCAGGCAGAGCTTGACCAGCTCCTTCACCTTGATCGCACCTTCCGACAGCGAATAGGCGGAATGGACGCGCAGGTGGATGAAGTCGGCGTGGGGCATGGCAACCGGGGGCTTGCTTGCTACAGGGCCCCTGGTTCTAGCACAGCCCGGACGGTTCCCGCGACGGTCGCGCGGGGGCATGCGAACGTGGTATGGAAGTCGCCGCAACACGTTCAGGGATGGGGAGGACGCCGCGATGGATCGGCAGCACCTTTCACCCGTCGTCCGACTGCGGCTGGCCCTGCGGGACCGCCGTGCCGTCCGGGCGGCGACGCCTTCGGCCCTGCTGACCGGGGCGCTGCTGACCGGGTTGGCGCTGGGGCTGTCCGCCTGCGAGACCGTACCGCCGCCGCCGGCAGCGGCCCCGCCCGCGGCCGGGCTGCCGGACGGACCGTCCAAACCCTTCAGCTCGGGCAAGGGCTGGACCGTCACCATCCACATGCCCCCCGGCGGCAAGCCCTTCTGCGTTGCGGAGCGCGGCATCCCGGTCGGCCAGAACGCCGCCCCGCGCCTGAGCTTCCGCACCTCCGCCGCCGAATCGGGCTTCATCCTGTCGGGCTTCACCCCGTCGGACAGCGGGGCGACGGTGAAGGCCGGTGAACGCTACGACCTGGCGGTGATGTCCGACCTGGGGCCGCGCCTGTCCTTGAGCGCCCGCGGCCTGCCCAACGGCAGCCTCTATGTCGCCGTGCCGACCAAGGGGTTCCTGGAGGAGATGGAACCGCTCGCCCGTTCCCACCGCGTCAGCTTCCGCAGCAGCGGGCTGGGGGACATCGGCACGATGCTGCTGTCGGGATCGTCCTGGGCGATCAACGCATCGGACGAATGCCGGATTCTGCACGCGGAGTCGTGAGGCCGGTTCCACCCGCGGGGTTGACGCGCAGGTCAGCCACGCAGGCCGCGCGCTCCGCCGCCGATTGACCGGCTTGGCGGGGCCCATTTAGCCTTCGGGTCATGCGCGCTTCCCACATCCTGCTTGCCGTGGCGGTCGCCGCCGTCTGGGGCCTGAACTTCGTCGCGATCAAGGTCGGATTGCGCGATTTCCCGCCTCTGCTCTTCTCCTGCCTGCGCTTCGCGCTGGCGGCGCTGCCGGTGGTGGTTGTGGGCTGGGGCAAGGGACCGCCGGTGCCCTGGCGCTATGTCATCGGCATCGGCGTGATGCTGGGCGTGGTCAAGTTCCCGCTGCTGTTCCTGGGCATGGATGTCGGCATGCCGGCGGGGCTGGCCTCGCTGGTGTTGCAGGCGCAGGCCTTCTTCACCGCCATCTTCGCCGCCTTCGCGCTCGGCGACCGGCCGGGGCCGCGTCAGGTCGGCGGCATGGCCGTCGCCTTCGCCGGCGTCGGGCTGATCGCGCTGGAGATGCCGGCCGGCGACTCGCTGCTCGGCCTTGGGCTGACGCTGGCGGCGGCGGCGGCCTGGGGCGTGTCGAACATCGTGATGAAGCAGGCAAAGGCCCCCGACCTGTTCAGCCTGATGGTCTGGGTCAGCCTGATCCCGCCGCTGCCGCTGCTGGCGATGTCGCTGGCGCTGGAGGGGCCTGACCGCATCATGCATGCCTTCACCACCCTGACACTGGTCGGAGTCGGCTCGCTGATCTACATCGCGGCGGGGGCGACCTTGTTCGGTTTCGCCGCCTGGGGCTTCCTGATGCGGCATTATCCGGCCAGCCTCGTCGCACCCTTCTCGCTGCTCGTCCCCATTTTCGGCATGAGTTCCAGTGCCGTACTGCTGGGCGAGACCTTCACCACGGCGAAGCTGGCCGGTGGGCTGCTGGTGTTCGCCGGGTTGGCCCTGTCGGTGCTGAAACTGCCGGCGCGGGTGCGGGCGCAGGCCCGATCATAGGCCGATTGGGGGCCTATTGGGGGCCGATTGGGGCTGGCAGGAGGAGCCAGGCGCATTAGAGTCCTATTGAACTCGATGAGCTTGACGCGGCGCTATGGCGTCCGGATCATTCCGGTCGATAGTTGCGTCCCTAAACCATAGGCCAGCCTTGATCTCTTCCGATAGGACCGCGCAACCGAAGGGTGGAATGCCGATCCCGCCGATCAGGCATTGGCAGGCCCATCTGCGCGCCAGCCGGCCCCTGCGCATTCTGCTGCTGATCGGCGGGCTGTCGGTCGCCGTGCTGCTGGCGGCGACGGTCCAGTACATCGACAGCATGCGCGACCGCGAGATGGAAGGGGCGGAGCGCGAACTGTCCACCCTGAACCTGTCGCTGTCGGAGCAGACGGCCAGCGCGACCCAGAGCGTCGATCTGGTGCTGACCACCATCATCGAGCAGCTGAAGTCGGACGGGATCGACACGCCGGAGGAGTATGTCCGCCGGATGGGCGGGCGCGACACCTACCAGATGCTGCGGGCACGCATCACCGGCCTGCCGCAGCTGGATGCGGTGACGATGATCGCGGCCGACGGGCACCTGATCAACTTCTCGCGCTATTACCCGATCCCGCCGGTCAACGTGTCCGACCGGGATTACTTCGCCTATCTGCGCGACCATGACACCACCGCCCCCTTCATCGGCGAGCCGGTGCAGAACCGCGGCAACGGCAGCTGGACGGTCTATCTGGCCCGCCGCATCAGCGGCCCCGACGGCAGCTTCGTCGGGCTGGTGCTGGGCGCCATCGAACTGAGCTATTTCCAGAGGATCTACAAGGCGTTGCAGCCCGATGGCGACGGCAGCATCAGCCTGTGGCGCCGCGACGGCATCCTGCTGGCCCGCCATCCGGTGCTGCCGGACATCGGCCGGCCGCTGGGCCAGCGCCACTTCCTGAAGGTGCTGGAGAGCGCCAACTCCGGCGTCTATTTCTCGTCCGGCGGGCTCAACGACGGCGCCCGTCTGGTGGCGACGCGGGCGCTGGCGGACTATCCGCTGGTGGTCAACGTGACGCGCAAGCTGGACGCCGTGCTGGACAAATGGCGGATCCAGGCCTGGACCATCGGTGCGGCGAGCGCCGTCGGCATCGCGGCGCTGCTGCTGTCGCTGTGGGCGCTGGCCCGCCAGTTCAGCGCCTACGAGGCGGCGACGCGGGCGATGGACGCCGCCCGCCGCGCCGTGGAGGGACGGGAACAGGCCGAACATGCGCTGCGCCAGAGCCAGAAGATGGAGGCCATCGGCCAACTGACCGGCGGCGTCGCCCACGATTTCAACAACCTGCTCCAGGCCATCGGCATCAACCTGCACGTCATCGACAGCCGCACCGAGGACGAGCGCATCGCCGGCCCGGCCCGGCTGGCCTTGCAGGCGGTGGAGCGGGGCGCCACCCTGACCCAGCATCTGCTGGCCTTCTCGCGCCGGCAGCAGCTTCGCCCGGTCCCGGTCGATGTCGCGACGCTGGTGGAGCGGACCAGCCGCCTGCTCGGCCGCACGCTGGGCCAGTCGGTGCGGGTCGAGACGGAGGTGGCGCCCGGCCTGTGGCCGGCGATGATCGACCCGACCCAGCTGGAAATGGCGGTGCTGAACCTGGCGCTGAACGCCCGCGACGCCATGCCCGGCGGCGGCACGCTGTGGATCCTCGCCGGCAACCGGACGGTGGCCGGCCCGGCGGCCGGCGATCTGGCGATTGGCGGCCGGTTGCCGGGCGCCGGTCCGCTGCCGGTGCAGGTGGAGGGGCTGGCGGCCGGCGACTATGTGGTTCTGCGGGTGCGCGACACCGGCACCGGCATGGCCGCCGAGGTCGCCGCCCGCGCCTTCGAGCCCTTCTTCACCACCAAGGAGGTCGGGCGCGGCACCGGGCTCGGCCTCAGCATGGTGCACGGGCTGGCGACCCAGTCCGGCGGCGGGGTGGAACTGGACAGCCGGCCGGGGCTGGGCACCACGGTGACGCTCTATCTGCCGCGCGCCGAGCAGGCGGCGGACGTGCCCACAGCGCCTCCTCCTCCTCCGCCGGCGAGGGCGAGGGTGGCGGAAACGGCGCCGGTGGGCGCCGGCTGCGCCATCCTGCTGGTGGACGACGAGGAACTGGTGCGCTCCGCCACCGCCGGCTATCTGGCGCAGGCCGGCTTCGCGGTGCGCGAGGCGGCCGATGCGGCGGCGGCGCTGTCGCTGCTCGACCATGGGTTCCGGCCCGACGTGATCGTCACCGACCACATGATGCCGGGGATGACCGGGCTGGAGATGGCCCGCACCCTGCGCGCCCGCCAGGACGAGACGCCGATCCTGATGGTCACCGGCTATGCCGAGGATCTGACCTCCACCGCCGCGGCGCGCGACGTGTCGCTGACCGTGCTGTCCAAACCGATAGAACCGTCGCGGCTGGTCCGCTCCATCCGCGACATGGCGTCGGTCGAGGGGTGAGGGCAGGGCGGCGCTTCGGGAAGGCCTCTAGGGGAACATCGGGGGAGTGGCGGCGTTGGAAGGGCGATCCCACCCCATTCCAGACCCCGGAGAAGCCATGAACGCCGAATCCACCATCCGCAACGCCTATGACAGCGTCTTCGAAGGCCACACCAACCTCGGCATGGGCGAGCGCATCGTCTCGACCGGCCTCGGCCTTGCCGTCGCGGCGGGCGGCCTGCGCAAGGGCGCCAGCATTCCCGGCGCCATCATGGGGCTGGTCGGTGCCGCACTGGTCGCCCGCGGCATGAGCGGCCATTGCCCGCTCAAGGACCGCCTGTCCGGCGACCACCACGACCGGCTGGGCCATGGCGGCTCCTATGGCGAGTCGCAGGCCGTCGACCATTCGCGCATGGCGGAAACCTACTGATCCGCGCCGCGGCGGGTCCATCCCTTCACCGGATGAAGCAGTTCGGTGAAGGGATTGCGCGAAGCCGTTAACCCTGATGGTGAATTGTTGGGCAGGCCAGCGACGGGGTGAAGACCGGGGACCGCGGGTGTGACATCCTGCGGGGCCCGGGCAGCAGCCCCCGACCTGACGTCCCGCTCAGGAGTTTCACCGCATGTGGTTCCCCGCTTTCCGATCCCGGTCCACCAGTGCGGCGGTGGCGGCGCTCTGCGTCGGCTCCGCCCTGGTGCTGCCGGTGCCGGCGCTATCCCAGACTGCCGCGACCTCGGCCCCAGTATCGGCCCCGGCCCCGGCATCGGCTTCGGTCCGCTACGACCTCGGCTACAACATCTTCTATCCCGTCCGCAGCCGGAACGGGATGGTGGCCTCCGAGCACCGGCTGGCGACCGAGATCGGCGTCGATATCCTCAAGCGCGGCGGCAACGCGGTCGACGCGGCGGTGGCCGTCGGCTTCGCCCTGGCGGTGGTGCTGCCCAATGCCGGCAACATCGGCGGCGGCGGCTTCATGGTCGTCCATGACGCCAAGAGCGGCAGGGACGTCGCCATCGACTTCCGCGAGATGGCGCCGGCCAAGGCCTTCCGCGACATGTATCTCGACCAGCAGGGCAAGGTGGTCCCCGACCGCTCGCTCTACACCCATCTGGCGGTCGGCATCCCCGGCACCGTCGCCGGGCTGGCCCATGCGCTGGAAAAATACGGCACGATGACGCTGGCCGACGTGCTGGCCCCGGCGATCAGGCTGGCGCGCGAGGGGCATACCGTCACGCCGCAGCTCGCCGGCCTGCTGGAGGTCGAGCGCGACCATCTGGCCGCCTGGGACGCTACCAAGGCCATCTTCTTCAAGGACGGCCGGCCGCTGACCGCCGGCGAGACGCTGGCCAACGCCGACCTCGCCAAGTCGCTGGAGACGATCGCCCAGCAGGGGCCGAAGGCCTTCTACGAGGGCGCCATCGCCGACAGGATCGCGGCGGAGATGGCGAAGCATGGCGGCTATATCACCAAGGACGATCTGAAGGCCTACAAGGTGGTGGAGCGCGAGCCGGTCAGCGGCAGCTACCGCGGCTACACCGTCAAGTCGATGCCGCCGCCCAGCTCCGGCGGGACGCACATCATCCAGATGCTGAACATCCTGGAACGCTGGCCGTTGAAGGAGTACGGCCCCGACAGCGCCCGGTCGATCCACCTGATGGCGGAGGCGATGAAGCTGGCCTATGCCGACCGCTCCGAATATCTGGGCGATCCCGACTTCACCAAGGTGCCGGTGAAGGGCCTGACCTCGCGCAAATACGCCGACGAGCTGGCGGCCAAGATCGATCCCGAGAAGGCGACCCCGGCCGGCAGCATCAAGCCCGGCAAGCCGGCGCCCTACGAGAGCGACCAGACCACCCATTTCTCGGTGGCCGACAACCAGGGCAACGTCGTCAGCACCACCTACACGCTGAACCTCAATTTCGGCAGCGGCATCGTCGCCGAGGGCACCGGCATCCTGCTGAACAACGAGATGGACGACTTCTCGGCCAAGCCGGGCGTGCCCAACGCCTTCGGCCTGGTCGGCGGCGACGCCAACGCCGTCCAGCCCTACAAGCGGCCGCTCAGCTCGATGTCGCCGACCATCGTGCTGAAGGACGGCAAGCCCTGGCTGGTCACCGGCAGCCCCGGCGGCAGCCGCATCATCACCACCACCATGGAGACGGTGATCGACCACATCGACTTCGGCATGAACCCGGCCGAGGCCGCCGCCCTGCCGCGCGTCCATCACCAGTGGACCCCCGACGAGCTGCGGGTGGAGAAGGGCCTCAGCCCCGACACCGTCCGCCTGCTGGAGCAGATGGGCCACAAGGTGGCGGTGAAGCCGACGATGGGCCGCACCCAGACCATCCAGCTGCGCGAGGACGGTCTCTATGGTTTTTCCGATCCGCGCAATCCCGACGGCATGACGCTGGGATATTGAGGGGAGCAACCGGGGAGGGGATTGGGCCGGAGGGCAGTGACTGGACGGGAAGAGGGGCGCCCGGCGACGGCCGGACGTCACAATTCCCGTATACAAAGAAAAAGCGGCGTGCTTTGGTAACCTTTGATCCGCCATGACCGGCGGCGCAGGGGCCGAAGGCTCGTGCCCGTTCGGGAAAGGCAACGGAACAGTTGGATTAAGGCGGGCCTGTCGGTTAGCCTTTGCAGGAGTGAACCGGAGCATTTGCCGTGGACAAGGCCTTGGTCGAAAAGAACCGCGAGTGGACCTATCAGCGTGAAGGAAAGCAGCCCGTCACCATCCGGGTCGCCGATTTCGAGCGCGAGGGGAAGCGCATCGTCGCTTTCCTGGAACAGACCGACATCGCCAAAGCGGCCGGGGTGCCGCAGCCGGCCGTGAACGATT
Source organism: Azospirillum palustre (assembly GCF_002573965.1). Classification (NCBI taxonomy): domain Bacteria; kingdom Pseudomonadati; phylum Pseudomonadota; class Alphaproteobacteria; order Rhodospirillales; family Azospirillaceae; genus Azospirillum; species Azospirillum palustre. The sequence continues at coordinate 515,144 of NZ_PDKW01000039.1, forward strand.
GGCCCCGCATCGCCGAGGCCTATGCGAAGGAACAGGGTGTCGGCCTCAACGACATTTATTGGTACGAGCTGCATCCGCGCCGCTTCGCCAATGGCCGCCCCAACGTGTCGGAATACCGTCCCGGCATGGCCGAATGGCGGTTCGAGACCAGCATTCCGCTCGCCCGCGCCATCGTGGAGCAGCTGGGCTTCGACCCGGACAATCTGCCGCTCGACATCTGACGGCCCCTGCATACGGCCCCCGCGCGCAGCCCCTGTGATGCGCCGCGGGACCGGTGTATGATGGCACCATATCTCAGGCGGCCGGCGGGACGGTTTCCGCGGACCGCTGCCAGGAGATAGAGGCCGGGAGACAGAAGATGAAGACGGTGCGGAGGGCGGTCGCCCTGGGTGCTGCGATGCTGGCGGTTGCGGCCGCAGCTGCCGTGATGTCCGTTCCGGGTGCGGCACAGGCGCGCACGTCGGTATCGGTCGGCATCGGCGTCGGACCGATTTTCCCGGCCTATGGCTATTACCATCCGTACCGCTACTACGCGCCGCCCCCGCCGGTGGTGCAGTATTACGCGCCGCCGCCGGTCGTCTACGCGCCGCCGCCGGTGCAATATTATGCACCGCCTCCGGGCACGGTCAGTGCCGATCCGGCCGGGCCGGTCTATTATTCGCGAAGCGGCCAGCAATGCCGCGAATACCAGAGCAGCGCCATGGTCGGCGGCCGGCCGCAGCCGGTCTACGGCACCGCCTGCCTCCAGTCCGACGGGACCTGGCGGATCGTGAACTGAGGGCAGCTTGACTTAAGGGCCGGTCTTGAAACGAGGGCCTCCCCGGCCCTCGCGCCTGTTCCGGAACGCCCTTTCAGCCGCGCCTTTTCAGTGATGAACCGCTTCGGGAGCGAGTTCGGACAGCTCTTCGGCGTTCTCGTGGTGAATCCTGCACACGTCCTCCCAGCGCGACAGGAAGGCGTCCAGCAGCGCCGGGTCGAAGTGGCGGCCGCGGTGCTCGACCATATAGGCGCGCGCCTCCTCCAGCTTCCAGGACCGCTTGTAGGGGCGGGTGGAGGTCAGGGCGTCGAACACGTCGGCGATGGCGACGATGCGGCCGGAGAGCGGGATGTCCGACCCGGCCAGACCGTTGGGATAGCCGCTGCCGTCGAACTTCTCGTGATGGCTGAGCGCGATCTCCGCCGCCAGCCGCAGCAGCGGGATGGGGCTGTCCGCCAGGATGCGGTGGCCGATGGCGGCGTGCTGCCGCATCACCGTCATCTCTTCCGGCGACAGGCGCCCCGGCTTCAGCAGGATCATGTCCGGGATGGCGATCTTGCCGATGTCGTGCATAGGCGCCGCCTTCATCAGCTCCTGGGCGAAGGCGCCGCCGCAGCCGGCCGCTTCGGCGACCAGCTTCGAATAGAGCGCCATCCGCTCGATGTGGGCGCCGGTCTCCGGATCGCGGTATTCGGCGGCGCGCGACAGGCGGTTGACCAGCTCCTCCCCCTGGCGCTGGAGGGCGGCGGTCACCCGTTCGACCTCGGCAGCCAGCAGTGCGGCGCGGTCGCGCAGCAGGGCGCGGCTGTGGCGCAGGGCCAGCAGGTTGCGCAGGCGCGCCTGCACCTCCGGCACGACCACCGGCTTGGTCAGGAAATCGCTGCAGCCCTCGTCGAGCGCCCGCACGCGGATGTCGACCGCCGTGTTGGCGGTGATCATCACCACCGGCACGGTGTCCAGCCGCGCATCGTCGCGGATGTGGCGCAGCAGCTCGATGCCGTCCATGTCCGGCATCATCTGGTCCAGAAGGATCAGGTCCGGCTCGTTCCCGCGCAGCCATTCGACGGCGTCCAGCGGGCTTTCCATGGTCACCGGCTCGGCATCGTCCAGGCGGCGGACGATGGCGGCCATGATGAACAGATTGGTGCGGTCGTCGTCGACGATGAGGATGTTCATCTTGCGGCGCCGCCTTCCCGGTCGCTGTCCTTGCGGGCGGCGAGCAGCCGGCCGACCTCGGCCAGCAGGGCCTTCAGGTCGACCGGCTTTTCGAAGGCCGCCTCAGCCCCCAGCAGGCGGGCCATCCCCGGCAGCTCCATCCGCAGGCGCACGCTGCCGCCGGTCACCGCGATCAGGGGCGGGCGCGACTGTTGTGCCTTCAGCCGCAGGATGATCTCGTACCCGTCGGCCTCCGGCATGATGATGTCCGTCACCACCAGATCCACCGCATGCCGCTCCATGACGGCCAGGGCGGCGTTTCCGTTCTCGGCCTCGTGCACGGTGTAGCCGGCCCGCTGGAAGGCGATGCGGACCATCCCGCGGAAGTCGGGGTCGTCGTCGACCAGCAGGATGGACGCGGCGGATTCGGTGGTGGGGGAGGAGGTGGGCAGGCCCCGCAGCTCGAAAAGGGACATTTCCATGGTTGCCGCTTCCGTGATCCGCCGTGCGGCCGTCGGGCCGCGCTGGAGAGAAATCTCTAAGCGTCACCATAACCGGCTACCGGCGCGCGCACCCGCTGTGTCTGGGATAGCGGGGACGGGAAATGGGATAGTGGGGATATTATCCCGCGCCCATGAAGATGCGGCACCGGACGGAAGCAGGGAAGTATGACCGTCATGCAATTATGACTGGCGTGAAATGTACGGAAGCCACGAAAACTTAAGATTTCGACCAGTATAACAGAAAATCTTGATACTATGGGATGAATGGTTGCCGAGGGCGGCGGAGGCTGGTTGATGAAGATCCTGGTGGCGGACGACCATCCCTTGTTCAGGGACGCCTTGGAGCTGTCGGTCCGTCAGGCTTGGCCGGATGCGGAAATCGGCTGCATCGGCTCGCTTCTGGAATTGCCGCCGGCGCCGGCATCGGCCGACGGCAGCCCCGCCATGCTTTTCCGCTATGACCTGATCGTGCTCGACTGGCGGATGCCGGGTGCGGAGGGAAGCAATCCGATCGCCGTGCTGCGTCAGGCGGGGGTCCAGGGGCCGGTCGCCGTGGTGACGGGGGCGGAGGATGCGCTGACCGCCCTGGAGGTGCTGCGCTGCGGCGCCGAAGCCTTCCTGCCGAAGACGACGCCGCGCCGCATCCTGGCCCAGGCCCTGCGCCTGGTGGCCGAAGGCGGCAGCTTCGTGCCGAAATGCGTGGCGCTCGACCTGTTGCACATGACCGACCTGTCGCTCGACATCGACGAGGCGGAGGAGGCCGACGGAGCGCCGCTGGAGGGGGAGGGGGCACCGTCCTCGCCCCTGACCGACCGGGAGCAGCAGGTGCTGTCGATGCTCGCCACCGGGGCGACCAACAAGGAGATCGGCCGGCACCTCAGCCTTCAGGAGGTGACGGTCAAGCTGCACACCCGCCGCATCCTGCGCAAGCTGGGCGCCCGCAACCGCACCGACGCCGTGCGCCGCGCCCAGCAGGCCGGCCTCTTGTCCCGCAGCCTGGACGAAGCGTCGTCCTGACTGCGGCCGGCGTGCCGGGAAGACCGCTTGCCGCATAGGGCTGGTCCCAGCAGCGGGAGGCCGGCCGTTCTGGTATGGTTGCCTCCACTGGTCACACGCCTTTGTCCAGTGCGGCAGAGATGGGCGTAACCGCAACAGGGCCGCAAATGGGGCCGCAGTCCGAGTCGCCGATGAGCCCATCCGACCATTCCCTGCCCGCCCCGCAAACGGTCCGCGCCGCCTCCGCCGCCTCCGCCGCCGCGCCTGCCGCCGGTGCGCCCTCCATCGCGGCGCCCGCGGTCGCGGCGCTATGCGGCGTGGCGGTTTTCCTGCTGTCGGCACTCGGCCCGTTGCGTGAGGCCGCACCCCTGGCGCTTCCCCTGATGGCCGCCGGCTGCTGTGCGGCGGCCGGGCTGACGCTGCTGTCGGTCTGGAGAGCCGCGCGCGGCAAGACCGCGGAATTCACGCCGCTTCCCGTCCCGGCGACGCCGCCGCCGGCCCCCGACATGGCCGCCGGGGCCACCGTCCGCATCGCCGCGCTGGAAGAGGCGTTGCACCAAAGGGACAGGCAGGCTGCGGAGAGGCTGCGCAACCTGCAACTGGCCGCGATGGATGTCCGTGCCGAGCTTGCCTGCGCCATTGTCCACGACATGAACAATGCGCTGGGCGCGGTCTCGGGCTATGCCGACTTCCTGGTCAGCGACCTGCCCGCGGACTCGCCGCAGGCCGACTATGCCAGCCGTGTCCTGACGGCGGTGACCCGCGTCGGTCCCGGCCTGCGCAGGCTGGTGTCGGCCGCAAGGATGGAGCCGGTCCCGCTGAAGCCCGAGCGGGCCGCCGGCATTCTGGACGAGGCGGCCGCACTGCTGCGGACCGTTCCGGTGCAGCCGGGCAGTCTGGCCGTCCGCCACGACCCCGGCGTGCCCGATCCGGTCTGCAACGCCGGCCTGCTGGCGCGGACCCTGGCGGGTCTGGCAGCGGAGATCCTCGCCGCCTCCGGCCGGGCCGGCGATGCCCGGCTTTGCCTGCGCGCCTCGGTTCCGGCGCAGTTGGGGGCCCGGTCGGGGGCAGGGCTGGGGGCTGGGCCAGGGGCGGGGTTGGGATCGGAACTGCTTGCGGATCAGGACGATCCGGATCGGGACGCCGCCGGCTGGACCGTCCGGCCCCTCCTGACGCCGCGCCGCGGACCGCACATCCTGTTCGAGCTGCGGGTCGACGGCCCGCCGCTGGCCGACGACGTGCTGTCCATGCTGGTCGACCCGCTGCTGTCCGCCCGTGCCTGCTACCGCCGCGGCCGGTCGGAGCGGGAGGAGGGCGCCTCCTGGCCGGCAGCCCTGCTGACCGCGCGGCTCCACGACGGCGGGCTCAGCCTGCTGACCCACCCGGTGGAAGGGACGGCGGTGCGGCTGCACATTCCCGCCGTTCCGGCGCCGCTCCGCACCGCCAGGGCGGCGACCCCGCAACCGGAGAACGCGACGCCACAGCCGCCGCAGCAGGCGGCGCCGCTGCCCCGGCAGGTGCCGGGTCCGGCGACGCGCAGTTCCCAGCCGGCCTGCAAGGTTCTCGTCGTCGATGCCGACCCGGCGTCCGGCGACCGGTTCCAGACCGGGCTGGAACGGCAGGGATTCGAGGTGTCGGTCTGCGACGACCTTCGCGATGCGCTGGACGTCGTCGCCGACGAGCCGGGCTTCTTCGATGCGGTGGTCATCGGTCCGGGGCTGAGCGCGCTTCCCGCCGGCCTTGCGCTGGCCGGCCGCCTGAAGGCGCTGCGGCCGGACCTGCTCTGCGTGCTCTACGGCGCGGCCGGCGCCGAGTTTCCGGGGGCTGGCGCCGTCCCGCTTCATGTCGAGGCCGGCGGTCCGGCCGATCTGCTGCTGCCGCTGCCGGTCGACATGCCGCGGCTGGCGCGCGGGGTGGCGGCGCTCGCCGCCGGCGGCAGCCGGAGGGAGAGCGGGGAGGAAAGCGGGGACGGGATGGCCGGAGGGCGGCGCTGATGCGTGGACGCCTTCATCTGCAAGGCTTCATCGTCGCCATCTGGACCGCGACCCTGGTGATCGCCGCCGGACTGTGGGCGGCGGCCCTGACGCTCGCCCATTACGACGATGCCGAGGCGATGGCGCGGGCCGAGCGCGACAGCGGCAACCTTGCCCGCGTCGTCGCCGAACAGGCGACCCGGACCATCGCCGAGGCCGACCAGATCCTGCTGTTCCTGATCGACGATTACCACGAGCATGGCGACAACTGGACCCACGGCATCACCCAGATGCTGCGGCAGGCGGTGGAGCGCTCGAGCATCCTGGTCCAGCTGGCGGTGATCGACGAGCATGGCGACCTCATCCACACCAGCGTGGAGGATGCGCCGGTCCGCATCCATCTGGCCGACCGCGAGCATTTCCGTGTCCATGTCAACAACCCGGCCGCCGGCCTGTTCATCGGGAAGCCGGTGTTCGGCCGCGCGTCCGGCAAATGGTCGATCCAGCTGACGCGGCGCATCAGCAACAGCGACGGCAGCTTCGCCGGGGTGCTGGTCGCGTCGATGGACCCCTTCTATTTCAGCCGCTCGCTGGAGGAGCTGGACGTCGGCCCCAACGGGGCGGTGGCGATCATCGGCACCGACGGCATCCTGCGCGCCCGCTCGCTGATGAACGACCGCATCGTCGGGCGCGACGTCGGCGAATCGCCGACCCTGCAGATGGCGCGCCTCCGGCCCACCGGCTTCGTGCGCAGCGCCAGCGTGATCGACGGGATTCCGCGCCTGCAATCCTTCCGCACCCTGGCCTCCTATCCGCTGATCGTCACCACGGCGTTCGACGAGGCCTCCTTCCTGGCCGACACGCGGCGGCGGCAGCGGGTCTATCTGCTGGCGGCGGCGGCATGCAGCGCCGGGCTGATCGGGCTGGCCCTGCTGGCGACGCGGCAGACGGCGCGGCTCGCCGCCCTGGCCCGCCAACTGGCCCAGAGCGAGGAGCGGTTCCGCGATCAGGCGGAAACGGCGTCCGACTGGTTCTGGGAGATGGACGCCGACCTGCGCTTCTCCAATCTGGCCGGGCCGCTGGTCCCGCATGTCGTCAACGGCACGCTGCCCATCGGCCTCAGGCGCGAGGATGTCGCGCTGCGCGAACCGGGCGATACGCCCAAGTGGGAGCGACACCGTCAGGCGATGGAGCGGCGGGAGCCGTTCCGGAACTTCCGCTACCGGGTGATGACGGCGGCGGGGCTGCGCTATTTCAGCGTCAGCGGCCGTCCGGTCTTCGAGGAGAGCGGGGAATTCCGCGGCTATCGCGGCTCGGCCACCGACATCACCGAGCGGGAGCTGGCCGCCAACCGGCTGGCCTCCAGCGAGGCGCGCTACCGCGCCATGTTCGAGGCGGTCGGCCAGCCGATCGTCACCATCGACGAGCATGGCACCATCGACGCCTTCAACCGCGCGGCGGAGCGGCTGTTCGGCTACCGCGCGGCCGACATGGTCGGCGGGCCGATGACCCGGCTGATGCCTAGCGCGATCGGCGCCGTCCATGACGGGCTGCTTGCCACCTACCGCGGGAGCGATGCCTCCGCGCCGCGCTCGGAGATCCGGGAGCTGACCGGCCGCCGCAAGGACGGCAGCGAGTTCCCGCTGGAGGTGACCCTGGCCGGCTGGCGCGAGGGCGACCGCCGGTACGTCACCGGCGCGCTCCGCGACGTCACCGCCCAGCGCGAGATCGAGGCCAGCCTGCGCCGCGCCAAGGAGGCCGCCGATCAGGCCAACCGCGCCAAGGGCGAGTTCCTGGCGACCATGAGCCACGAGATCCGCACGCCGATGAACGGGGTGCTGGGGGCGCTGGCCCTGGTCGAGGGGCCGAACCTGAACGAGGAGCAGCGCCAGCTTCTGGACGTCGCCAACCGGTCGGGCAACGCGCTGTTGCAGATCATCGACGACATCCTCGACCTGTCCAAGCTGGAGGCCGGCAAGGCGGAGGTCGAGCCGGTGGACTTCGAGTTGCGTGCCGTGCTGGGCGACAGCATCGACCTGCTGGAGCCGGCCGCCTGCGGCCGCGGCCTGATCCTGACGCGGGAGGTGGCGCCCGCCGTGCCCGACCGGGTGCGGGCCGACCTGCGCCGCATCCGGCAGGTGCTGGTCAATCTGGTCGGCAACGCGCTGAAATTCACCAACCGGGGCGGCGTGTCCGTGCGGGTCGGGCTGGAGGGGGCCGGAACGGGAGCGGCGGCGGGAGCGGCGACGCTGGCGGCAGATGGCGGCTTCTTCCTGCGGTTCGAGGTGGCCGACACCGGAATCGGCATTCCGGAGAATGTGCAGCAGACCCTGTTCCGCCGCTTCACCCAGGCCGACAGCTCCACCACCCGGCGCTTCGGCGGCACCGGGCTGGGGCTGGCGATCAGCCGGGAGCTGGTGACGCTGATGGGCGGGCGCATCGGCGTGGTCAGCACCGAGGGCAAGGGCAGCACCTTCTGGTTCACCGTCCGCTGCGAACCCGCCGCCGATCCGTCGGCGGGGGTGCTGACCGTGTCCTGCGATCCGGAACCGGTGCCGGCGGTAGGGGGTGGGGCATGGGGCGGGGCGGCGGGCGGGGCGGCGGACGGAACCGCGCAGCCGGCCAGCCTGCATGTCCTGGTCGCCGAGGACAACGAGATCAACCGCGACATCGTCGTCACCATGCTGCGCCGCGCCGGCCATCGCGTGACCGCGGTGGAGGATGGCTTGCAGGCGGTGCGTCTGGTGGAGGAGGGCGGTTTCGACCTCATCCTGATGGACGTGCAGATGCCGGTGATGGACGGGGTCACCGCGACCCGGCACATCCGCACCATGCCGGGCGAGGCCGCCCGCCTCCCCATCGTGGCGCTGACCGGCAACGTCATGCCCGGCCACCGCGCCGAGTATCTCGCCGCCGGTATGACCGCCTATCTGACCAAGCCCATCGTGTCGGCCGACCTGTTCGACGTGCTGGCCTCGGTGGCCACGTCGCGGGCGGCCGGCGGGACATGGGGGGACTCCGGCCTGCCGCCGCGGGCGCCCATGGCATCCGTTTCCCCGGCAGCCCCGTCGCCCGCCCCGTCCGAGGCGGAGGCCTGGCGCGCCGCGCCGCTGCTGGACGACGGGCAGGCCTCGTCGCTGCGTGCGGTGATCGGCGAGGAGGCCTGGGCGCAGACGCTGGTCGCCTTCCGGCGGACGGTGGGCGACAGCGTGGCCGCCGTCCGCGCCGCGGCCGGGCGGGAGGGGGGCGCCGTGCCGCCGGTCCGCATCGCCCACACCCTGAAGGGAACGGCCGCCAACATCGGCGCCGTGCGCTTGAGCCGCCTGGCTTCGCTGCTGGAACAGCGGGCGCTCGACCATGGCGGCTGGACGGCCGGAGACCCGCACTGCGAAGCGCTGGAGGGCGTCGCCGAGGCCACGCTGGACGCCCTGGCGTCCCGGTTCCAGCCGACGGACGATGCCGCGCTGGAGCAGGAGACGGCCTGACGCAACGAATGCTTCACCGGCTGTTACTTTGTTTCCGAAGAGATTTCATAGAGTTTCTCAAGAAGAACAGCGACGTCGCGTCGCATATGCATCCGTAAAGAAGTATTTTCGGTGACCGAATGATGTGTAAGGTCTAGGGTGCGCAGTCTCGGCCCGTGCCGATCATTCGTACTCTTAACCAGTAAAGTTCCTCATCATGAAGGCTGCCGGAAGCATTCTCCACGTCATCTCGATCCGGGCGAAGGTCGTGGCGGTCGCGGTGTTCGTCTTCGCCGCGGTCGGCCTGTCCTCGGTCCTCACCATGCGCGACATGAGCCGGCAGACCGACCATCTGTCGGAGGTGCAGCACGACACGCATGACCTCGTCGGCAGCGTCATTCCCCTGGTTTCCCTGGTCGGGGAAATCCGGTTCGACGTGGTGCAGACACAGCAGTGGCTGACCGACGTTTCCGCCACCCGCGGGCTGGACGGCATGAACGACGGGCCGGAAAAGGCCGCCGACTATGCCCGCCGGTTCGAGGAGCACGCCGCCAAGGCCACCGAACTGGCGCGGGCGCTGGCCCTGCCCCAGGTGGTCGACGAGATCGGGCGCGCCCGCAAGGCCTTCGGTCCCTATTACGAGATGGGGCGGCGCATGGCGCAGGCCTATATCGACGGCGGGCCGGAAGCCGGCAACCGGATCATGGGCGAGTTCGACAGCGTCGCCGACGCCATGGGCGACAGCATGGAGGCGCTGGGCGCCAGCGTCGTCGCCCTCAGCGCCGACCGGCTGAAGGAGCTGACCGGCGGCATCGGGGCGGTGCGGGAGGCGGCCGACGGGCTGCGCTGGACCCTGATCGGCGCCGGGCTGGTCATCCTGCTGATGGCCTCGGCCTGCGTCGTCTTCCTGGAGGCGGCGATGATCCGTCCGCTGGAGCGGCTGCGCCGCGCCATGGTGGCGCTGGCCGGCGGCAGCCTGGACGTCGAGGTCGGCCTGAGCGAGCGCCGGGACGAGATCGGCCACATGGCCGACACCGTCCGCGTGTTCCAGCAGGGCGCGCGGGAGAATGCCCGGCTGCGCCTTGCCCAGGAGGAGACCCGCCGCCGGGGCGAGGAGGAGCGGCGCCAGGCGCTGGAGGCGATGGCCGAGAAGGTGGAGCGCGAGACCCGCGTCGCCGTCGATCATGTCGCCGAGCGGACCAGCCGCATGAGCGGCAATGCCGGCGCCATGGCGGAATCGGCGGTGCAGGTCAGCGACAACGCCCAGAACGTCGCCGCCGCCGCCCAGCAGGCGCTGAGCAACGCCGAGACCGTCGCCGCCGCGACGGAGGAGCTGTCGGCCTCCATCGGCGACATCGGCATGCAGGTGTCGACCGCCACCCGGGTCACCGGCCGCGCGGTGGAGCGGGCGGGGCTGGCCCGCTCCACCATCGAGCGGCTGTCGGCATCGGTCGAGCGCATCGGCGCCGTCGCCCGGCTGATCGGCGACATCGCCAGCCAGACCAACCTGCTGGCGCTGAACGCCACCATCGAGGCGGCGCGGGCCGGCGATGCCGGGCGGGGCTTCGCCGTGGTGGCGAACGAGGTGAAGAACCTCGCCAGCCAGACCGCGCGGTCCACCGAGGAGATCGGCTCGCTGATCGCGGAGGTGGAGTCGGTGACCGCATCGGCCGTCGGCGTCGTCGGCGAGGTGGCGGAAACCATCGACGAGGTGGCCGGGATTTCCTCTTCCATCGCCGCCGCGGTGGAGGAGCAGGCGGCGGCGACCCAGGAGATCGCCCGCTCGGTCAGCCAGACCAGCGACGCGGCGAAGGAGGTGTCGCTGCGCATCGGCCGCGTTTCCGCCGAGGCCGACTCAACGCAGAACCGGGCCGGCGAGATGCGGACGGTGGCGGACGACGTCGCCGGCGGCATCGACGCCCTGCGCAACGTGCTGGTCCACGTGGTCCGAACCGCCACCAGTGACGTCGACCGCCGCAAACGCCCGCGTTTCGCCGTGTCGATGGGCTGCGGTCTGGAGGTCGCGGGTGCCGGCCCGGTGCGTGCCGTCGTCGCCAACCTGTCGGCGGGCGGCGCCATGCTGACCGGCGCTCCCGACCAGGTTACCGGCGGGCATGCTATCGGCGGGATGGTGACCCTGCGGATCGACGGGGTGTCCCGGCCGCTCGCGGCGCGGGTCAAGTCCAGCGAGCGCGGCCGGCTGCACGTGAAGTTCGATCTGTCCGACGCCGACCGGGAGGTGTTCGAGCGCGAGCTGGAGCGCCTGACCCACGGCCTGACGCCGATGGCCGCCGTTGCGTGACGCTGGGTGAGCTGCCGCTACAGCCCGATGAAGGGCTGCATCAGCCGGCCCATCAGGCCGGTGAAGCGCAGCGGCGCTTCGGTCGCGATCAGGCAGATACAGTCGCGGTGGCTGTCGGCGATGGGCTGGTGGTTGGTGTCGCCATCGACCTCCGCCAGATCGCCGGGGCCGTAGCGGCCGAGTTCATCGGCGAAATGGCCGCTCAGCACCACGGTCAGCTCCAGCCCGCCATGGCCGTGGTGGGGCAGGGCGGTGCCGGGCGCGATGCGCAGAAGCTGGGCCGCGCCGCCGGATGCCGTGCGCGGCAGCAGTTCCACCCGCCGCACGCCGGGGGCCAGACGCTGCCAGGACAGGCTGTCCAGGGATGGGACATAGGCGCGCAGCGGGCGGGGCAAACCCGTCGCCGGTTGCGGCGCGGAGGCGGCTTTCGGCTTGCTCCACAGCGGCTTGAGGCGCAGGGCCTTGCAGGGATTGGCCGGCGCCTCCTCCCGGTCGAGCCGGTCCAGGGTGGCGGCCAGCGACAGGCTCTCCAGCGGGGCCGGCGGCAGATCCTCCAGCAGGGCGCCGCCCAGCGCCTCCACCTCCGCCAGGGTGGCGCGGCAGTCGGGGCAATGGGCGAGATGGACCGCCACGGCCAGCGACAGCCCCTCTCCCAGGCTGCCGGCGCCATAGGCCACCAGCAACGCATCGCTGGGATGGTGATTCGGCAGCAGGGCCATGGCGGCAGCGGGGTGGTGGGCGGTCATCGGTCGTCGTCTCCCAACGCTTTGCGGATCTTGGCCATCGCCAGGCGCAGGCGCGATTTCACTGTGCCCAGCGGCACGTCCAGCCGTTCGGCGATGGCCGGATGGGCAAGGTCGGCGAAGAAGGACAGCCGAACCACCTCCGCCTGTTCCGGCGTCAGCGCCGCCAGCGCACCGCGCAGGCGGCGGGCACGGCGGTCGCCGTCCAGCAGCTCGTCGGCGGGCGGGCGGTCGTCCTCATGCTCCAGCAGCTCGTCGTCGGACACCTCCGGATGCCGTTCACGGCGCAGCACATCGATGCGCAGGTTGCGCGCGATGGTGAAGACCCAGGTGGCCGCCTCAGCCTTCGCCGGATCGTAGAGCTGGGCCTTGCGCCATACCGACAGCATGGTGTCCTGCGCCAGATCCTCCGCCCGCTGCGCCGGCATGCCCAGCTTCAGCATGTACGCCTTCACCCGCGGGGCGAAATGGGCGAACAGCCGGGCGAAGGCCTGACGGTCCCCCGCCGCCACCGCGACCAGATCGGCGGACAGCCGGGCTGCCGCCGGATCGTCGCAGCCGCGCGCCGCCAGCCCGGCTCTTGGCCGGTCCGGCTTGGCCCGGTCCGCTCCGGCGGCGTGCGTCAGAAGAGTGGCGAGTGGGGCGATCATGCTGGAGGTACGCCGACGCCTGCGCTTCGGATCACTGCCGCCCCTGGTCTTTTTGTCCATTCGCCCGGGTGGCGGGAAAGCGCGGGCGTGGCGATGATCCAACCGCGATCCGCCTCCGTATCCCGATCACACGCCGAGCCTACCCAATTCGGATAGAGTGCGGCCCGGGACATCGTCGAGACCCCCCGATCACCGCCAAGTCCCCCAAAGAGGGCAGCCCCATGCCGCAATCACCGCCCGAGACCAGCCCGCCGGCCCCGCTCGACATCGCCGTCATCGGCGCCGGCATCGCCGGACTGTCGGCGGCGTGGCTGCTGTCGAAGTCGCACCGCGTCACCCTGTACGAGAAGGAGGACCGGCCGGGCGGCCACGCCAACACGGTGGAGGCGGACGGCGCCGGCCCGGTCGACACCGGCTTCATCGTCTACAACGAGCCCTGCTATCCCAATCTGGTGGCGCTGTTCGACCATCTGGGCGTGGCGACGCGGGCGACGGACATGAGCTTTTCCGCTTCGCTGGACGGCGGGCGGGTGGAATATGCCGGCAGCTCGCTCGCCACCCTGTTCGCGCAGAAGCGCAACCTGCTGCGGCCGCGCTTCTGGCGGATGCTGGCCGACCTGCTGCGCTTCTACCGCGAGGCGCCGGGGCTGCTGGCCGGGTTGCAGCAGGGTTCGGCGGCGGAGACGCTGACGCTGGGCGAGGTGCTGGACCGCGGCGGCTATTCCGACGCCTTCGTCCGCGACCATCTGCTGCCCATGGCCGCCGCGATCTGGTCGACGCCGGCCGCTGCGATGCGCGACCATCCCGCCGCCGCCTTCCTCCGCTTCTGCGACAACCACGGCCTGCTGAAGATCAAGGGCCGGCCCGTCTGGCGCACGGTGGAGGGCGGCAGCCGCAGCTATGTGGACCGCATCCTGGCCGACATGCCCGGCGCCCTGCGTCTGAACCGTGCGGTGGAGGGCATCGTCCGCGAGGGGGACCGTGTGCTGGTGCGCGACCGCCGCGGTGCGGTGCGCGCCCACGACCATGCGGTGATCGCCACCCATGCCGATCAGGCGCTGGCCCTGCTGGAGGATGCCGGTGAGGACGAGCGCCGGCTGCTGGGTGCCTTCGGCTATGAACGCAACCTTGCCATCCTGCACAGTGACGCCTCCCTGATGCCGAAGCGCCGGGCGGTGTGGTCGAGCTGGAACTATCTGGCCGAGCGGCGGGACGACGGCCAGGGGCAGGACGCCGTGTGCGTCAGCTACTGGATGAACCGCCTGCAAGGCTTCCTGCCCCGGGAGCGCGACCTGTTCGTCACGCTGAACCCGGTGCGGCCGCCGCGCGAGGGCAGCATCCTGCGCAGCGTCCTTTACGACCATCCGATCTTCGGGATGGAGGCGCTGGCGGCGCAGAAACAGCTGTGGAGCCTGCAAGGGCAGCGGCGGACCTGGTTCGCCGGCTCCTATTTCGGCGCCGGCTTCCACGAGGACGGCGCGCAGGCCGGGCTTGCGGTGGCGGAGGCGCTGGGCGGCCTGTCCCGGCCCTGGACGGTGCCGAACCCGTCCGGCCGCATCCATGTCGGACCGGCGCCGGTGCCGGGCGCCCGTGCCGCCGCGCTGGAGGCGGTGTGATGGAGGGGCGGCCCTTCGCCTCCGGCCTCTATGTCGGCAGCGTGATGCACCACCGGGTGAAACCGGTGCGCCACCGGCTGTCCTACCGGGTGTTCAGCCTGCTGGCTGATCTGGACGAGCTTCCCCTGCTTGACCGCGAGTTGCGGCTGTTCGCCCACAATCGTTTCGGACTGCTCGGCTTCCGCGACCGCGATTTCGGGCCGTTGGGCGGGATGGGGTTGGGCGGTATGGGGATTGACCTCAAGGGCTGGGCCGAGGGCCAGCTCGCCGCCGCCGGGATCGAGGGGGGAGGGCCGGTCCGGCTGCTCTGCTTCCCGCGGGTGCTGGGCTTCGTCTTCAATCCGCTCTGCGTCTGGTTCTGCCACCGCCGCGACGGGACGCTCGCCGCCGTCATCCACGAGGTGTCCAACACCTTCGGGCAGCGCCACGCCTATCTGATCCCGGCGGCGGCCGGACCGGACGGGCTGGTGCGCCAGCGCTGCGACAAGGGCTTCTACGTCTCGCCCTTCATGGACATGGAGACCGCCTATCACTTCCGCATCCGCCCGCCCGGCGGGTTGGCGGGGGAGCCGCTGGCGGTGTCGATCCGCCAGACCGATGCCGAGGGGCCGGTGCTGCACGCCGCGCTGACCGCCCGGCGGGTGGAACTGACCGACGCCGCCATCCTGGGCGCCTGGGCCCGCCACCCGCTGATGACCGCCAAGGTGGTGGCCGGCATCCATTGGGAGGCGCTGCATCTCTGGCGCAAGGGGCTGGCGATCCGTCCGCGCCCGCCGGCCCCCGCCCATCCCGTCACCGTCGTGAAAAGCGCCATCCTGCCCGTTTCCGAGAAGGCTTTCCGTCCATGACCGACGCTGTTACCGACATGGCCACCGACATCGCCGCGAGCACGCTCCGACGGCAGCCCCGATGGCTGCGGCTGCTGACCGGAGGGGATTTGTGGACCGGCGCCCTGGCGAGGATGGCCGGCCGCATCCGCCGGGGCGAGCTGACCCTGCGCCTGCCCGACGGGCGGACGATGTGCATCGGCGATCCCGCCCGGGGGCCGCAGGCCGACCTGACCCTGCTGGACGGGACGGCGGCGCGGCGTCTGCTGCTGGGCGGCGGCATCGGCATGGCGGAGGCCTATGGCGACGGGCTGTGGCACACCGGCGACCTGCCGGCGCTGATCGAACTGGCGATCCGCAACGAGGGGGAGTTGGGCGGCGCGTCGAAGAGAAACGTACTGAAGGGCACCCTGGCGGCGGCGCTCGCCAACCGGCTCTTCCACCGCAGCCATGCCAATTCCCGCCGCGGCAGCCGCCGCAACATCGCCTTCCATTACGATTTGGGCAACGACTTCTACCGCCTGTGGCTCGACCCCGGCATGACCTATTCCTCCGCCCTCTACGAGCGGGAGGGCCAGAGCCTGGAGGATGCGCAGGACGCCAAGGTCGCCCGCGTCGCCGAGCTGCTGCAGCTCCGGCCCGGCGACCGGGTGCTGGAGGTCGGCTGCGGCTGGGGCGGCATGGCGGAGCATCTGGCCGGCCGCTTCGGCGCCTCGGTCACCGGCCTGACCCTGTCGGCGGAGCAGCTCGCCTTCGCCCGCCGCCGCGTGGATGGCGCCGGGCTGGCGGACCGGGTCGATCTGCGGCTGACGGATTACCGGGATGCCGGCGGCAGCTTCGACCGCATCGTCTCCATCGAGATGATCGAGGCGGTGGGGGAGGAGCATTGGCCGCGCTATTTCGCCACCCTGCGCGACCGGCTGCTGCCGGGCGGAGCGGCGGTGGTGCAGGCGATCACCATCGACGACGCACGTTTTCCCTCATATCGCCGCCGCTGCGACTTCATCCAGCGCCACATCTTCCCCGGCGGCCTGCTGCCTTGCCCGTCGGCCTTGCGCGCCGAGGCGGAGCGGGCCGGGCTGGTGGTGGAGCATGTCGAGACCTTCGGCGAGTCCTATGCCCGGACCTGCGCCGAGTGGCGGCGGCGCTTCCTGGAGGCCGGGCCGCAGGTGGCGGCGCTGGGCTTCGACGGGCGGTTCCGCCGGCTGTGGGACTATTACCTCGCCTATTGCGAGGCCGGGTTCCGCGCCGGGACCATCGATGTCGGGCTCTGGCGTTTCCGCAAGCCGTGAGCGGGGGGACCCTTGCGATGAAGATCGAGGATTTCGCCGCCAACACGCCCGAGCTGCGGATCGAGCGGTATTTCGCCGGGCGCACCCATGCCTGGGGGGTGTTCGAGGACCGCTTCGGCACGCTGCGCCGCAGCTTCACCGTTACCATCGACGGGCGGTGGGACGGGCAGGAGCTGGTGCTGGACGAACGCTTCCTCTATGCCGACGGCGAGACCGAGCGCCGGGTCTGGCGCATCGCCAGGACGGCGGAGGGCCGCTATGAGGGGCGGGCCGACGACGTGATCGGCACGGCGGTCGGGCGGGCGGCCGGCAACGCGCTGAACTGGACCTACGAGATGGCGCTGAAGGTGGGCGGCGACCGCTGGCGCGTGCGCTTCGACGACTGGATGTGGCTGCAGCCGGGCGATGCGCTGATCAACCGTGCCAACGTCTATCGCTGGGGCCTGTGGATCGGCACGGTCAGCCTGTTCTTCCTGCCCGAAGGCCGGCTGGCACGGCCCGATGCCGTCAACGCGGCGGATATGCGCCCAGCCGCTGCCGAATGAGGCGCAGCGGCGCGCCCAGCAGCGGCAGGCGCAGATAGACATGCTCGCCGGAATCCCAATGGTCGATGTGTTCGGCCACCCGCCCGTCGGCGGCCTGCCGCACCTCGCTGGTGCCGATGACGTCCATGCGGCCGATGCCGGTCACCGTCGCCTCGAACCGCCAGCGCAGGATCGCCAGATCGGGGGCGAACAGCCGGTGGGTGACGGTGAAGCGCAGGTCGCGGCAGCCGTTCAGCGTGTGGACCAGCACCGCGCGCACCGCGTCCCGCCCATGGGCGTCGTTGAAGGGGTCGCGGAACCGGACCTCCGGCACCGTCAGCGCGGCAAGCCGGTCGAGCGTGTCGAGGCTCAGATGTTCGAAGAAGTCGGCCCAGGCGTCCAGCCCCCGGCTCCTGGCGTCGTCCGTCATGTTCCCGTCGCCTTGCGCACCAGGGGGAAGTAAAGCCTATAGGGCAGGCAGCGCGCCAGTTTCAGCTTGCGGGTGAAGCGCCGCGGAAAGGCGATCTCGAACCCGTCGCTGTTCAGCCCGTCGGCCAGTTCGCGGGCCGCATCCTCCGCCGGCATCAGGTCCGGCATGTGGAAACTGTTGCGGGCGGTCAGCGGCGTGTCGATGAAGCCGGGGCAGACCAGCTGAAGTCTGATCCCGGCGCGGTCGCAGTCGGGCTTCAGCGATTCGCACAGGTTGATCAGCGCCGCCTTGGTCGGGCCGTAGGCCGCCGCCGTCGGCAGGCCGCGGTAGCCGGCGACCGAGGCCACCACCGCCAGCTGTCCGCCTCCCCGCGCCCGCATCCGCGGCAGCAGCGCCTCCAGCCCATGGACGACGCCCATATAGTTGACCTCCATCAGCCGGCGGGCGGTGTCGGCGGAGAAATCCTCCAGCGACATCGGGCTGTGGGTGCCGGCGTTCAGCACCGCCCGGTCGATGGGGCCCAGCCAGCTTTCGATGGCGGCGACGGTGGCCGCGGTCGCCTTGCGGTCGGTTACATCGAGCGGGAACATGCGCATCCGGTCGGGCACCATCTGGACGGCGGCGGTCAGATCCTCGACGGTGCGGGCGGAAAGCGCCACCCGCGCTCCGGCATTGGCGAGGTGGATCGCCAGCGCCCGGCCGATGCCGCTGCCGGCCCCGGTGATCCAGGTGACGCCCTGCGAACCGCCGTCCGAGCCCTTGCCCATGTCACCACCCGCGCCATCCATGGTGTGCGCTCCGCGCAGTTTCGCCGTCGCGGTACGTGGCCAAGGCTCCACCGGATCACCGGAGCCGGCGGGCCAGCTGGTCGCCGCGCTCCGACAGGTCGCGCATCAGGGCGCGGGCCTCGTCCTCTCCGGTCCAATGGGCGATGGACGCCATGCCGTCGGGAGTGTCCTCGGCACCGTCGCGCCCGCCGCCGGAGTCGTCCGGCATGCCGAACACCTGTCCCGCCCGCACCTCCACCACCGCGAAGCGGCCGTCGCTGGCCACCAGACGGAAGCTGCCTTTTTCCTCCACCACCGAAAGCTGGGTCATCGGCCGTCTCCCTGGCATTGTTCCATGGCCGGTTCAACCGGCGGGAGTGCCGGAAGGTTGCGGTGCGTCAAGATTCTTCGCGACAACCGGCCGGAAGGATGGTAGTGAGACTTATTCGCACTTGGCTGCAGCCACCGTTTCTCGATCTTCGATTGTTCGCACCGCCAACAAAACGGCGGTCTGACGGGGTCGAATTCCCACAAAAAACGACTGAATCCGCGCCGGGCGCGGTCGATTTTCAGTGCGAGTGCGACTCATTCGCATTATAACCGCGGTGGGGTATCCGTTTCGGGGGTTGCTCCCGAGCGCCATCGGGTTTTTTGCAGTGCGCGTGCTGGGCACGCGCCGAGGGGGAGTTGGACCGCCATGCCGACATCGTTTCGCCACCGTCCTGTCCTGGCCGCCGTCCTTGTCGGCGCCGGGGCGCTGATGGCCGGCGCCGTCCAGGCGCAGGAGGCTGCCGCGCCCGCCGCCGCCGTGCCGGGAGTGGCTCAGGGTGTGGCGCAAGGAGCGGCATCGGCGGTAACTCAGGGTGCGGCCCAGGGAGCGACGCACGGCGTGCCGGAAGCGGCGGCGGCGTTGGCGTCGCTGCCGCACGACCTGTCGCCCTGGGGCATGTTCGTCACCGCCAGCCCGGTGGTGCAGGCGGTGATGATCGGTCTGGCGCTCGCCTCGGTCGTCACCTGGACCATCGCCATCGCCAAGACGGCGGAAGTCACCTCGGCCAAGCGCAAGGCGCGGGCGGCGCTGGAGATGCTGGAGGAGGCACGGTCGCTGTCGCAGGCGGCGGAGCGGGTCGGCTTCAGCCAGGGCACGGCCGGCGCGCTGGTCCGCGCGGTGCTGGCCGAAACCCACATGTCGGCCGATGCGCCGTCGCGTGACGGGCTGATGGACCGCGCCGCCTCGCGGCTGGAGCGGATCGAGGCGGCGGCCGGCCGGCGCATGGCGCGCGGTACCGGCATCCTCGCCACCATCGGCTCGACCGGCCCCTTCATCGGCCTGTTCGGCACGGTGTGGGGCATCATGACCAGCTTCATCGGCATCTCCAAGGCGCAGACCACCAACCTTGCCGTCGTCGCGCCGGGCATCGCCGAGGCGCTGCTGGCGACCGCCATCGGCCTCGTCGCCGCCATCCCGGCGGTGGTGGTCTACAACGCCTGCAGCCGCGCCATCGGCGGGCACAAGGCGCAGCTGACCGACGCGTCGGCCGCCGTGCTGCGCCTGCTGAGCCGTGATATCGACCGCCATGCCCTGCCGCGCCCCCATGCGGTGCCCGGCCATGGTGTTCAGGGCCATGCCGCGCAGGCTCACGGCAATTCCCGTGCGGCGGAGTAAGGGCGATGGGTGCGCGCCTCGGCTCCGGCAACGAAGACGATCTGACCGAAACCCATGAGATCAACGTCACGCCCTTCATCGACGTCGTCCTCGTCCTGCTGATCATCTTCATGGTCGCGGCACCGCTGGCGACGGTGGATGTGCCGGTCGATCTGCCGGCCTCCACCGCGACGCCGACGCCGCGGCCGGACAAGCCGCTGTTCCTGACCATCCAGGCCGACAAGACGCTGTCGCTGGGCGAAACCGCGACGACGAAGGAAGCGCTGGGTGCGGCGCTGGACGCTGCCACCAACGGCGACAAGACGCAGCGCGTCTTCCTGCGCGCCGACAAGACCGTCGATTACGGCGCCCTGACCGAGGTGATGAACAGCCTGCGCGGCGCCGGCTATCTGAAGATCGGCCTCGTCGGGCTGGAATCGGCGCCCGCCCCATGAGTGCCGCCTTCGACCATGGTCCCGCCGACTGGTCCGCTGGCGATGAGGACCGGCCGGGGCGGGGAGCCTTCCGCTGGGGCGGCAGCCTGATGGTGGCGCTGGGCGTCCATGCCGCGGCCGGTGTCGCGATGGTCGCCTGGCATGTGCCGATCATGCCGTCCGACGCGGAGCCGCCGGCCGTTCTGCTGGAACTCGCCCCGCTGCCGGTGGCTCCGCCGGAACCGACGCCGGCCATCGACATCCCCTTGCCGGAACCGATGCCGGAGCCGGTGATCGAACCGCCGCCGCCCGAACCGGAGCCCGAGCCGGTCGTCGAGGAACCGCCCCCGCCGCCCGAGCCGCCGCCTGTGGTCGAGCCGGAGGTCGTGCTGCCCAAGCCGCCGCCCGAACCGCCGAAGCCCAAGCCCGAGGTGAAGAAGGAAGCGCCCAAGCCCCAACCGGAAAAATCCAAGCCGGAGAAGCCGAAGCCGCCGCGTCCGGTCGCCCAGCCGGCGCAGCCCGCCCCGGTGGCAGCACCGCCTGCACCGGCCCAGGCGCCCGCCCCGGCGGCACCGGCGCCGTCGGCCGCGCCCAGCCGGGCGGTGCCGAGCTGGCAGGGCCGGCTGCTGAGCCATCTGGAACGGCACAAGCGCTACCCGCGCGCCGCCCAGGCCCGCCGGCAGGAAGGCGTCGCCCAGGTCCGCTTCACCATCGACCGCGAGGGCAACGTCCTGTCGGTCCAGCTCGACCGCAGTTCCGGTGTCAGTTCGCTGGACGAGGAGACGGTGGAGATGGTCCGCCGCGCCTCCCCCCTGCCGGCCCCGCCGGAGGAGATGGCGAAGGACCGCATCGAGCTGGTGGTTCCGGTCCAGTTCTTCATCCGCTGACCCGCAGCCCGTCCAACCGCCCAATCCCGTCAGAGCCCATCCCATGGCCAACGCCAGCAAGCCGCGCAGCCAGCGCCTGTGGTATCGCACGCTTCAGAACATCCACCTGTGGGTCGGCCTGATCCTCTGCCTGCCTCTGGTCGTCCTCGGCATCACCGGGTCCATCCTGGTGGTGGACGAGGAGCTGCGCAGCCTGACCGGCGACGCGCCGGCCCGGGAGGTGTCCGGCGCTCCGGCCGACGGTCCGATGCAGCCGGTGTCCGCCATCCTGGCTGCCGCCCGCGCCGCCGCACCGGCCGGGACGCAGCCGGGCTTCCTGGTCCTGCCTGAAGAGCCGGGCCGTCCGGCCACGGTGCGCCTCGTCGCCGCGCGCAACGGTGAAAGGGGCGGTGACAGGGGTGGCGAACGGGGCGGGGAACGGCCGCAGGGGACGCCTCAAGCTGCTCCCCAGGGCGCTCCCCAAGCTGCTCCGGCGCCGCAGGGGGGACCGGTCGGCATGCTCAGCATCGATCCGGTGTCGCTGGCGGTGACCGGCGGCGCCAACCCGGCGCAGGCGTCCGGCGGCTTCCTGCGCACGGTCCACATGCTGCACGGCAACCTGCTGATCCGCGACCGCAGCGGCCGCGAACTGGTCGGCTGGCTGGGCGCGGCGATGCTGGTGCTGGGGGTCAGCGGCCTCGTCCTGTGGTGGCCGCGGCCGGGCCGCTGGAAGGCCGCCTTCACCGTCAAGGCCGGCGCCCGCGGCATCCGCCTGAACCGCGACCTGCATGGCGCGGTCGGCATCTGGTCGCTGCTGGTCTTTCTGATCGTCAGCTTCTCCGGCGTCTATCTCGCCTTTCCGCAGACGCTGGGGGCCGGCGTGTCGTCGGTTCTGCCGGCCCGCGACCTGCGCGCCGCGGTGACGGTCCAGCCGGTGAAGGGCGCCACCCCCATCGATGTCGACCGCGCGGTCGCCCTGGCGCAAGATGCGATGCCGGGAGCGGTCCTGCGCTCCGTCTCGCCGCCGGCGCGGCCGGATCAGGCGTACCGGATCGGCCTCGCACCGGCCGGGCAGGTGCATGGCGCGCCCATCGCCACGGTGTTCGTCGATCCCTGGACCGCGCAGGTGGCCGAGGTCCGCGACCCGGCAGGCTACAGCGCCGGCGAGACGGTCATCGCGTGGCAGCGCCCGCTGCATGCCGGCGAGGGGCTGGGGCCGCTGTGGAAATGGGCGGTCTTCCTGTCCGGCATCCTGCCGCCGCTGTTCGCCGTCACCGGCACGCTGATGTGGTGGCTGAAGCGCAAGGCCCGCCGCGCCAAGAACGCGGAGCGCGCGGCGGCCCTGGCCGCTGCGGAGTAAGGGTAGGGGCGCCTGCTGACGGCGCCCGCTCGCCCCTCAATCCAGAGTCGGTTCCATCCGCTTGCCCACCCGCCGTTGGGAGTCGACGGCGGCGCGCAGCCGGTCGCGGGCGGCGCCGCGGCTGCCGGCGGTGGCGGCCGGGCGCAGGCCGTTCAGGGCCGCCAGGAAATTGGTGCCGGCGCGTCCCTTCGGTTCGGCACCGCGCCGGGCCGGCAAGGCCGGGATCTCCTGCGTCACCACATCGCGGCTGGCGTCGGTGCCTGCCGTTTCCGCCGTCTTCGCCTGGGCGCGGGCCTGCTGCGCCTCCACCCGCGCGCGGGCGACGATGCGGTCGCGCAGATCGGCGTCGAGCGTGCGGAACACGCGCGACGCCTCGGTCAACTCGTTCTCCCGCCCGCTGTCCAGCGTCCGCTTCAGGGCGTTGGCCAGCAGGCGGCATTCCAGGACACCGGGCACCCGCTCGCGCTCCACCGCGCGGGCGAGGACGCCGACGGCTTCGAGGGTTTCACGGTCGAGGGTGCCCTGGGGCATGGTGAGGCCCGATCCAAAAGGGTTAGGGCCGACACTATCGGTCGGCAAGCGAGCTTATTCAACCCGCTTGTCACCCTTTTGTGCGGCGCACCCGGATCAGCGTCCGGCGGTGGTTTCCGGCCGGTCCTGCTCCACCGCACCCCGGCGCTGGAGCCACTCGGCGATCATCCAGCAGAAGGCCGCCCAGGCGGCGCCGACGCTCCAGCCAGCCAGAACGTCGGTCGGCCAATGGACGCCGAGATAGACGCGGCTCGACCCGATGATGAGCGTCAGCACCATCGCCCAGGTCAGCAGATAGGCCTTGGTGCGGCGGCCCTCGACGAACTGGGTCAGCAGGGCGCCCAGCGTCAGGTAGACGACAGCCGACTGCATGGCATGGCCGCTGGGAAAGCTGGCGGAGATCACCTCGTCGCCATGCGGCACCAGATCGGGGCGGGCGCGGTCGAACAGCATCTTCAAAACGGTGCTGAGCATTCCGCCGCCGCCGACCGACACCAGCACCAGCAGGGCCGCCGCGCGCTTGTGCAGCAGCAGCAGGAAGCCCAGCGTGGCGACGGTCAGGATGGCGAGGATGGTGGTGCTGCCGAGCGAGGTGATGTCGCGCGCCACCCGCGCCAGCCACCAGGGTCCGCCGGGCTGGTCGGGGTTCAGCGGATCGCGGAGCGCCAGCAGGATGCGCTTGTCGAAGGCGCTGGTTTCGCCCTCCATCACCTCGCCGGCCAGTTCGACGAAGCCGAACAGCAGGCCGGCGATCACCGAGAGGCTGACGAGCATCCCCAGCCGGTGCCGGCTCAGCTTCGCCCAGAACCCGTTTCTACCGCCGCCTCCGACCGCTTCGTTCCGGCTCACCCGCACCCTCCATCCCTGTTGCCGTTCAGGCGGGAGAGAGAAGCCGCACCGGTGAGCCCGCCGTCCAGGCCAGGATGTCCTCCAGGGCGTCGCGGTAGAACACCGCGTAATTCTCCCGCGTCACGTAGCCGAGATGGGGCGTCAGCACGGTGTTGGGAAGGTCAAGCCAAAGGCTGTCTTTCGGCAGAGGCTCGATGGGGAAGACGTCGATTCCGGCGCCGCCGATGTGGCCGTGGCGGAGCGCATGAACGAGCGCCGCCTCGTCCACCAGCCCGGCGCGCGAGGTGTTGACGAAGAGGGCGGTCGGCTTCATCGCGCCGATCTCGTCCGCCCCGACCACGCCGCGGGTGCGCTCGCTCAGCACCAGATGGACGCTGACCACGTCGGCGGTCGCGAACAGCTCGCGCTTCTCCACGCGGGTCACGCCGGCCTCGGCGGCGCGCTCGTCGGTCAGGTTGGGGCTCCAGGCCACCACCTCCATGCCGAAGGCCTGGCCGACCCTGGCGACCTTGCTGCCGAGCTTGCCCAGCCCGACCAGACCCAGCCGCTTGGCCCCGAGATCGCCGGTCAGGCCGGTCTGCCAGCGGCCCTCGCGCAGCGCCCGCTCTTCGGCCGGGATGCGCTTGGCCAGTGCCAGGATCAGGCCCCAGGTCAGTTCCGCCGTCGGCGCGCCCACCATGCGGGTGCCGCAGACCGGGATGCCGCGGGCGGCGCAGGCCTTCAGGTCGATGGCGTTGTTGCGGGCGCCGGTGGTGATCAGCAGCCTGAGGTTCGGCAGTCGCCCGATCAGGGAGGCCGGGAACGGCGTGCGCTCCCGCATGATCACCAGCACGTCGAAGGGCTCCAGCGCCTCCGCCGCCGCGGTCTCGTCGCCAAGCGGCTTTTCGAACACCGTCAGGCTGCTTCCCGCCGGAAGCCGCGACCAGTCGGCAAGGTCGCAGGCGACCCCCTGGTAGTCGTCGAGGATGGCGATGCGCATGGAGCCCGTTCTCCTTTACTTGGTGAAGTAGGGCGCCAGATTGGCGCGGATGCGGTCCAGCACCGGAACTGCGGTCGCCGGCACCTCGAACGGGCGGCCGGTGATGGTCTCGCCGGCCTCGATGTAGACGCGCGCGGCTTCCAGAACCACGTCGGCGGGGATTTCCGGAACGTCCTGGGTGTAGGGATCGCAGCGGGCGACGACCCAGTTGCGGACGAAGTCCTTGTCGAAGCTCTCCGGCTTCTCCCCGGCCTCGAACCGCTCCTGATAGCTGCCGGCGAACCAGTAGCGCGAGCTGTCGGGCGTGTGGATCTCGTCGGCCAGCAGGATGTTGCCGTCGGCATCGAAGCCGAACTCGTACTTGGTGTCGACCAGGATCAGGCCGCGGTCGGCCGCCATCTTCTGGCCGCGGGCGAACAGGGCCAGCGCCTTGTCCGACACCTCGTCCCACTGGGCGCGGGTCAGCAGGTTGCGCTCGACGATCTCGGTCGCGGTCAGCTCCTCGTCATGGCCGGCGTCGAAGGCCTTGGTGGTCGGCGTGATGATCGGGGTGCCCAGCTTCTGGTTCTGGCGCAGCCCGTCGGGGAAGATGTGGCCGTACATCTCGCGCCGGCCCTGCTTGTACATCGACCAGATCGAGGTGCCGGTGGTGCCGGCCATATAGTCGCGGACCACGACCTCGACCGGCATGATGGTCAGGCGCTTCGCCACCACCACGTTGGGATCCGGGTATTCCAGCACGTGGTTGGCGCAGATGTCCTTCGTCGCCTCGAACCAGAAGCGGGCGGTCTGGGTCAGCACCTGCCCCTTGAACGGGATGGCGGTCAGGGCACGGTCGAAGGCCGACAGACGGTCGGTGGTGATCAGGATCCGCCGCCCGTCCGGAAGGTCGTAGTTTTCACGCACCTTGCCGCGGTAATGATTGGGCAGCTCCGGGATGAAGGCGTCGCGAAGAACGTTGGTCAGGTGCGGGGCGAGCAGGGCGGTGTCAACCATGGGATCCTGGTCCGGATGCAGGGGCGGATGCGAGAGGCGCGCATGATACCCGAAACCCCTGCCGGAGCCAGGACGCTAAATTGTGAGGGAGGATCGCTGTCCGATGCATGACGGGACCATCGAAATGCCGGATCCTGAGCTTGCCGGCGACTATGTCCTGACGCCCGGAGTCGTTCGCGTCTGGTTCGCCGATCTCACCCAGCTGTCCGGATACAAGGCGGCGATGCGCGCCCTGCTGTCCGCCGACGAGCTGGAGCGCGCCGACCGGTTCCTGATGGAGCGGCTGACCGAGCGCTTCATCCTGCGCCGCGGGCTGCTGCGGCTGCTGCTGGGGCGCTGCACCGGCCGCGATCCGGCGGGGCTGGTGTTCGATTACGGGACGCACGGCAAGCCGTCGCTGTCCGGCGGACCCGCCTTCAACCTCAGCGACAGCGAGGACAGCCTCGCCGTCGCCGTGGCGGCGGAGGGGCGGATCGGCGTCGACATCGAGCGGCTTCGTCCCATCGAGAGCGCCGACGGCATCGCCGACCGCTTCTTTCATACAACCGAACGCGCCGCCCTGCATGGGCTGGGGCCGGAGCGGCGGGACGAGGGCTTCCTGCTGGCCTGGACGCGGAAGGAGGCCTTCATCAAGGCGGCCGGCGTCGGGCTGTCGATGCCGCTCGACCAGTTCGCGGTGGAGGTGAGGCCGGACGCGCCGCCGGCCCTGCTGGAGATCGACGGACGGCTGCGCGGCGATGTCGGCGTGCCGGCGGACTGGAGCCTGTTCGACCGCCGGGTACTCCCCGGCACCATCGCAGCCATCGCGGCGCACGGCACCGGCTGGACGGTGGAGACTAGGGTGATGGATGCGGGGTTCGTGCGGTAGGAAAACGCCCTCTCCCGCCCCGGGAGAGGGAGGGGACCCGCCGAAGGCGGGGAGGGTGAGGGGCTATCCGAACATGGATCCTGATCCTTGGATCACCCCTCACCCTTCCCATGCTGCGCATGGGCCCCTTCCCTCTCCCGGGGCGGGAGAGGGAGATTACTCCCCGCCGGCCAGCGTCCCGGTCAGGCGGTTGCGGATGGCGGAGACGGCGCATTCCAGCGGGCGGTCGTCGTCGGGCTTGGGGGCCTTGTCCATCACGTCCGGGCACATGTCCGGCGCCATCCACACCTGCGGCTTCGGCGGGACCGGGGCGTTGGGGTCGCAGGTCGCCGGGTCGGGGTGGGTTTCCTCGGTGCTGCCGTGGGTCGGCTTGACCTCCAGGTTCGGCGAGACGCCGAAGCAGTCCACCAGCGCCCCCGACGGGCGGTAGTAGCGGGCGGTGGTCAGCCGGATGCCGGTGTCGGCGCTGAGCGAGGAAATCGTCTGCACCGACCCCTTGCCGTAGGAGCGCGAGCCGAACAGCAGCGCCCGGTGATGGTCCTGCAGGGCGCCGGCCACGATCTCCGACGCGGACGCCGAGCCGCTGTTGATCAGCACCACCACCGGCAGCCCGGCCATCAGGTCGCCGGCGGTGCCGCGGTAGGTGCGGGATTCCTCGGGATCCCGGCCGCGGACGGACACGATGTCCACCGTCTCCAGGAAGCGGTCGGCCACCTGCACCGCCTGCTCCAGCAGGCCGCCGGGGTTGTTGCGCAGGTCGATGACGGCGCCGGTCAGCCGGCCCTTCGACTGGCGGCGCATGTCCTCGATCGCCGCGTCCAGCGACGAGGAGGTCGACTGGTTGAAGGTGGCGATGCGGACATAGGCGACGTTGCCCTCCAGCCGGTAGCGCACCGGCTGGATCTTCACGATGGCGCGGGTCAGCGACACGCGGGTGTTGGCGTCGGTCGCCGGCGGGCGGCGGATCGACAGGGCGACCGAGCTGCCGACCGGTCCGCGCATGCGGGCGACGGCGTCGTGCAGGTTCAGCCCCTTCACCGCCACGTCGTCGATGCGGGCGATCAGGTCGCCGCTGCGCAGGCCGGCGCGGGCGGCGGGCGAGCCGTCGATGGGGGAGACGACCTTGATCAGGCCGCTTTCCTCGTCCATCGTCACTTCGATGCCCAGCCCGCCGAACTCGCCCTGCGTCTGTTCGCGCAGATAGCGGTAGCGCTCGGCGTCGAGGAAGCTTGAATAGGGATCGAGCGAGCCCAGCATGCTGTCCAGCGCCGCTTCGGTCAGCAGCCGGTCGCTGGCCTTCGGATTCTCCGCCTTCTTCTTCTTCAGCCCGTCTTCCGCCTTGTCGATCAGCACCTGCGGGTCGAAGGGCTTCACATGCTCCGTCAGGACACGGCGCATGGCGTCGGAGAAGAGGACGTAGTTGCGGTCGGCGGTGGACAGCGACCCGTAGCCGCGGATTTTCGCGAAATCCGTACGGTAGCGGTCGAGCGCCGCGACGGTGTCGGCACGGCTGGTGGGCGCCACGGCGCAGGCGGGCCCGATCGCCACCATCATCAGCAGCAGGGCAGCCAGCAGCTTCGCCATCCTTGGACCCTCTTGACTGGCCGATCCGGCCGGCGGTCTTGCACGCATCGTTCACTATACCAGGGTTTCGCCGGTTGCCCCGACCCTAGCACGTCGTCCGCCCATTCTCAAAGTCCACCCGATTTCGGCAAGAGGGCATGCCGGGAGCGGAACGGCCGAACCGCGCGATGGGGCGGAGTCCTGACATAGGGTGCACGAACAGCGATGTCGCGCGCCCCGATGGGACGCGCGAGCGGCGCGAACGGATGAATGCTTTCGGAGGGTGTGTGGGCGCTGAGGACCTGAGGATAAGCGCTCAGTAGGCGCCGCTGCCCTTCACCACGACGCGCACGGTGCGCAGCATGATGCCGATGTCGGCCCAGAAGTTCCAGCCGACGACATAGGCGGTGTCGAGCTGGACGCGGCGCACGTAATCGACGTCGCTGCGGCCGCTGACCTGCCACAGCCCGGTCAGGCCGGGGCGGCAGCGGGTGTAGAAGGGGAAGCAGGCGTGATAGTAGGACACCTCGTCGTCGATGATCGGACGGGGGCCGACCAGGCTCATGTCGCCGCGCAGCACGTTGACCAGCTGCGGCAGCTCGTCCAGGCTCGATTTGCGCAGGAAACGGCCGACCGGGGTGATGCGCGGGTCGTTGCGCAGCTTGCGCGTCGCCAGCCATTCGGTGCGCGCCTCCTCGTCGGTGGCGAGCAGCCGTTCCAGCACCTCGGCGGAATTGACCACCATGGAGCGGAACTTCAGGCAGGTGAAGGAACGCCCGTCGGCGCCGACGCGCCGGTGGCCGAACACCGCCGGGCCGCCGTCGCGCGCCACCATCCAGGCCAGCACCAGCATCAACGGTCCGAAAACGGCAAGCAGCCCCAGCGCGCCGACGATGTCGAAGGCGCGCTTGATACGGTGCCTGTGCAGAGGGGGGCAACCGGGAAGCCGGTCCATCGCCTGCATCGCCGACCGGGTCCCGGCCATCCGGCCGGGGTCCAGACGGGGAGCGCCCAAAAGAGCGATGTTGGACAACGCCATTGTATCTCTCGTCGCTGATCGTCTCTGGTCAGAGCATAGGACCATCCGAGAGAGGCAACGGCCAGCGCGCGAAAGGGGTCCCGCCAATGGGACCGCTTCTTTGGAAACAGCGGGTTAGCCCGCCGGTACGTATCAGCAGATACGGGGAAGCTGTTCTCCGGTCAGCCAATCCACGATCCGGCGGCCGCCGAAGCGGGTCTCCATCTGAACGAATCGATGGGGGTCTTCCACCACACGTCCGATGCAGGCGGCATCCCGTCCCAGCGGATGGTCGCGCATGACGGAGAGCAGGCGGTCGCACTCCTCTTCGGCGCAGATCGCGATCAGCTTACCTTCGTTGGCGGCGTAAAGCGGGTCGAGCCCCAGCAATTCGCAGGCCGCCGTCACCTGCGCCCGCACCGGAATGTCGGATTCGCGCAGCCGCATGCCGACGCCGGACTGGTGGGCGATCTCGTTGAGCGTCGTCGCCAACCCGCCGCGGGTGGGATCGCGCAGCACATGCACGTCGGGCACCGCTGCCACCATCGCCGCGACCAGCCCGTTCAGCGCGGCGCTGTCGGACAGGATCGCCGTCTCGAAGCCCAGATTGTCGCGGGTCGACATGATGGCGACGCCATGGTCGCCCATGGTGCCGCTGACCAGGATCGCGTCGCCGGGCCGCGCCCGGTCGCCCGACGGGGCGACGCCGGGCGGCACCATGCCGATGCCGGTGGTGGTGATGAAGATACCGTCGCCCTTGCCGCGCTCCACCACCTTGGTGTCGCCCGACACGATGGCGACCCCGGCCTCGCGCGCCGCGGCGGCCATGCTGTCGACCACCCGCTTCAGGTCGGCGAGCGGGAAGCCCTCTTCGATGATGAAGCCGGCGGTCAGGTGCAGCGGCACCGCCCCCGCCATGGCGACGTCGTTCACCGTGCCGTGGACGGCCAGCGAGCCGATGTCGCCGCCGGGGAAGAACAGCGGCGAGACGACGAAGCCGTCGGTCGTCATCACCATGCGCCCGCCCGGCACGTCGAAGGCGGCCTGATCGTTGCCCTGGTCGAGCCAGGGGTTGGCGAAGGCGGCGGCGAACAGTTCGCGCACCAGCTGCGCCATCGCCTTGCCGCCCGACCCGTGGGTCATGTCCACCGCCCCGCGGGCGATGTCGAGCTTGCGGGTGAAGAGGCGGCGGTCGGTCATGGCGGGGGTCCGGATGGTCGGCGGGCGTGTGGAAGGGGAGGGAGCGTCAGGCCGCGGCTTCGGCGGCTTCAGTTCCGACCTGGGCGACCTCGGCCAGGAGAGCGAGCGTTCGCTCGGCTTCCTCCGCATCCAGGCGGGACAGGGCGTAGCCGACATGGACGATCACGTAATCGCCGACGGCGACGTCCTCCACCAGCTCCAGCGAGCAGGTGGAGGTGACGCCGCCCAGGCTGACGGTGGCGCGGTCGTCGGGCAGCAGGGCGGTGACCAGGGCGGGGACGGCAAGGCACATGGCGGCGATCCTCCGGTCAGACTGCTGCGGTGGCGGCGTGGGACGCGCGGGCCTCGGCCAGCCCGTCGGCGATCCAGTCGTACCAGTCCTCCAGCCCCTGGCCGGTGGTGGCCGACAACTGGATCACCGCCAGCGACGGGTTCAGGCGCTGGGCGTAGCCGATCATCCGCTCCACATCGAAGGTCAGATGGGGCAGCAGGTCGATCTTGTTGACGACCAGCAGGTCGGCGCGGACGAACATGTCCGGGTATTTCAGCGGCTTGTCCTCGCCCTCCGTCACCGACAGCACGACGACGCGGTGGGTCTCGCCCAGGTCGAAGCCGGCGGGGCAGACCAGATTGCCGACATTCTCGACGAACAGCACGCCGTCCCCGGCGAACTGGCCGTCGGCCGCCAGCTTGTCGGCGGCCTGCGCCACCATCGAGGCGTCGAGATGGCAGCCCTTGCCGGTGTTGACCTGCACCGCAGGCGTGCCGGTGGCGCGGATGCGGTCGGCGTCGAAGCTGGTCTGCTGGTCGCCCTCGATCACCGCGACGGGGAAGCGGCCCTTCAGGTCGGTCAGGCTGCGGGTCAGCAGGGTCGTCTTGCCCGAACCGGGGCTGGACATCAGGTTCAGCACGAACACGCCGCGGTCGGCGAAGCGGCGGCGGTTGACGGCGGCCAGCCCGTCGTTCTTCGCCAGGATGTCGCGCTCGATGGTGATCAGCCGCGGCTGGTTCAGCGCGGCGCCGCCGTCGATGGCGTCCGGCCGGTCGGGGCGGTGGTGGTGGTCGTGTTCGTGGGCGGCTTGATGATGGTGGCCATGGTCATGGCTGTGATCGTGGCCATGGTCATGATCATGATCGTGCCCGTGACCATGATGGTCATGATCATGGGCATCATGGCCGTTGTGGCTGTGGCGGAACACCGTGCCGTCGGGTGCGACATGCTCGTGGGTGTCGTCATGGCGATGGTGGGCATGGGGATGCGCTTCGCCGTGGCGGTGGCGGTAGATTTTGCCATCGGGGCCGACGTGCTCATGATCGGCATCGGTGGCCTTGCCGTCAATCCGGGTCTCGCCTTCGCCGCATCCGCAAACCGTGCACATTACGCGCTCTCCCACTCTTCCATCCGCAAGACGCCCGCCATCATCGACTTGCCCGCGGGCTTCGGCAAGCGCTCGTCATTCGTGTACGTCTATGCCGCAGGCGACGCAGGGATCCAGCATCGCGACCAGCAGCCGCACCCGCTCCTCCGCATCGTCGCGGTCGCGCACCGCCGCACCGGCGAGGCCGCGCGCCAGCGGGCCGTCGGCGGCGAAGTTCCAGTCGGTCGGCGCCACCATCCGGGCATCGGCCAGCCGGCCGTCCCCGTCCAGCCGCAGCCAGTGGGCCAACCGCCCGCGCGCCGTCTCCGCCACGCCGCAGCCTTCGCCCGGAGCGGAGTTCGCGGGAGCGGCGGCAACCGGATCGGCCGGCCGAAGAGCGGCGATGGCCGTCTCCATCCGGCGCGGCAACTCTGCCAGATCGGCGAGCCGCGCCGCGAACAGCCGGGCCAGCCCGTCGCCGAAGCATTCCGTCACCGAGACGACCAGCGGGTTCTCCGCCTGCCGCTCCAGCGGGCCGGTCAGGGCCGGGGCACCGTTGCGGCGGGGGGCGGCGGCGAAACCCGGATCGCCGGCCAGCGCCGCCGCGAACCAGCCGGGCGACCGCTCGCCGAGCAGCGGCGCTCCGCAGGCCCCCCATCCGGACAGAGTTGGCGACAGCAGCCGGGCGGCCAGCAGCGCCGCGTCCGTGCCGCCGCGCGCAGCCCAGCCGGCCAGCTCATCGGCATCGCGCGGCGGCGGACCGGCGAAGACCGCCGCCTCCAGCCAGCCGGCCATCCGGTCCAGCGCGTTGCGCAGGGCCGCGCTGTCCGGCCGCAGGACGCCGCCGCCGGGGCGCATCCCGTCCTTGGCCGGATAGAGCGACGGCAGGATGGCGGACACCGCGCTCCGAAGCTCGCGCAGGGCCGCCGGCCGCGGCGGGGCCCCCAGGCGCGCCGGCCATTCGACCACCGCCTGCCAGCCATGGCTGTCCAGCGCCTCCGCATCGGTCAGCAGGCTGCGCGCCGCGTCATGGGCGCCCGCGTCGAGTCCCAATGCCGTCTCGCAGGCGCGGGAGACGGCCAGCCCCTGGGCGCTGCCGCACAGGCTGAACAGCAGGGGCGCCAGCCGCGCCGCCTCCTCCGCCTTGCGGCCGACCAGGGCGGCGACGGCGCGCGGGCGGCGCGCGGCGACCTCGGCCCGGCGGATGGCCATGCCATCCGGACCGTTGTCCAGCCACAGCCGGACGGACACCGAACCTTCTCCGGGAAGCGTGGCGGTGGACATTAGGGTTTCCTGGAGTGGAGTTTCCCGGGGACGTTAACGGATTGCATCCTGACGGATCGGGGGTGCAACTCATTGACCTGCGTCAAAATACGTAGATCCGGCGGGGTGGGAACGCTGTCTCGGCCATGGCCGGGCTGGCGCTTTCTGCTACACTTCGCCCCAACCGCGCCACACCGTCCGGTTTCCCCTGCGTCGGGCGGGAAAGCCGGGACGGCACAACCCGATGGGCGCGACACGACATCAGAGGATGCTGGTCCATGAAACGTTTCCCTCTCGCCTCGGCCGTCCTGCTGGCCGGGCTGGTGCTGCCCGCGGTCGCCGACGCCCACACCTTCGGCGCCCATGATGCCGGTTTCGCCCACGGCTTCCTGCATCCGATCGGCGGCTGGGACCATCTGCTGGCGATGGTGGCGGTCGGGCTGTGGGCGGCGCAGCGCGGCGGGGCCGCCCTGTGGGCGCTGCCGGCGGCCTTCGTCACCGCCATGATCGGCGGCGGGCTGCTGGGCATGACCGGCATCGAACTGCCGGCGGTGGAACTGGGGATCGCCGGGTCGGTGATCGCGCTGGGCGCCCTGATCGCCGCGCAGTCGCGCCTGTCGCTGCCGGTCTCGCTGGTCGTGGTCTCCGCCTTCGCCCTGTTCCACGGCCATGCCCATGGCGCCGAGATGCCGGAGGCG
The DNA here is from genome assembly GCF_002573965.1 of Azospirillum palustre. Classification (NCBI taxonomy): domain Bacteria; kingdom Pseudomonadati; phylum Pseudomonadota; class Alphaproteobacteria; order Rhodospirillales; family Azospirillaceae; genus Azospirillum; species Azospirillum palustre. The sequence goes on from NZ_PDKW01000039.1 coordinate 548,771, forward strand.
GCACAGCCGCTGCTCTATGGCCTGGGCTTCGCGCTCGCCACGGCACTCCTGCATGGCGCCGGCGTCGGCGCTGCCCTGTCGCTGCGCGGCGTCGTCCGCGGCGGCACGGGCGCGCTGGCCCTGCGCGGGCTGGGTGCGGCCATCGGCCTGAGCGGCGTGGCCCTGGTGGCCCTGGCCTGAGCGCCGCCATCGGTTCGCCCCGGGGTGGCTTGCCCCGGATGGCTTGCCACTGAGGAGGGGCCGGGCGGGAAACCGTCCGGCCCTTCGGCGTTCCGGGCTCCGCGACATTTTCCACCGTGGCCGGGTGGCGATGTTGCTCGGGTGCTGGCCATCGGGCTTCTGCCGTCAGTGGCGTCGATGGGGGCGCCGATGGGGGCGGGGGCCGGAACAATCGGCCTGTGGTGGTGTTGCAAGCCGGCAGCCCCACAGGAGACGCCCGGCATGACCCATCAGAACGACGCCATTCCGTCCGACGCTCCTCCCGACACGACAGCCGCCCAGGGCCGCCGGCCGGAAGACATCGAGCACGAGATCCAGTCGATCCGCGCCCGCATGGATTCGGTGATCGACGAGATCGAGTTCCGCCTCTCGCCCGGCCAGATGTCCGGCGGCGTGGTGCAGGTGGTGCGCGACGTGATCCAGGGCGGCGGCGACGGGCTGTCCGGCCGCATCGCCCGCGCCGTGCGCGCCAACCCGATCCCGGTGGCGCTGATGGGCGTCGGCGCCCTCTGGCTCGCCGTGGCGGTCGCCCGCACGCCGGAGTCCACCACCGAGTTCGACGATTACGCCCCCGACGGCCGGCAGCTCGACCCGCGCAGCCGGCATCTGCTGACCGACCTGACCGGCGCCTGCCGCGACGGGGCCGAGGCCTTCCGCCGCGCCGACATGACCATCGCCGACCCGTCGCTGTCCGGCCGCCTGCAGGAGCTGGCCGACCAGCTCGACCGCAGCGCCGTGGCGCTCGACGCCGAACTGCGCCAGGGCGGCGGCTGGATCGAGACCGCCGGCGACGGCGCGCGCGTCTGGTCGCCGATGCATGGGCTGGCTGAGGCCAGCGCCCGCAGCGTGATGGCCGGGGCCGGCGGGCCGGTTGCCCGCGGCGACCTGCTGGCCCGGCTGGAAGGCGGGCTGGACGGCACGCTGGCGCTGTTCCGCGACGCCCTGCGCGATGCCCCGGACGACCATCTCCAGGTCGCCATCGGCGCCCAGTTCCACGCGCTGGAAACGGCACGGCACCGCGTCGGTGCGCTCCGCGAAGCCGTGGTCTGAGGAGGGCGGGGGATGCTGGGGCTGAGCCGCCGACACTATTACGAGCACCGCAACCGCGTGAACCGGCAGCACGGCGCGCAGCATGGTGGCGGGCACGCCGTCAAAGGCGGCGACAGCCGGGGCCGGTCGGCGGACAGCCCGTCGGAGATCCCCAAGCAGGGCTGGAAGGACATCCTGCTGCGGGTGTGGGACGAGCAGAGCAAGGACAATGTGTCGATGCTGGCCGCCGGCGTCGCCTATTACGCCCTGCTCGCCATCTTCCCGGCCATCGCGGCGCTGGTGTCGATCTATGGCCTCGTCGCCGATCCGTCGACGATCGAGGGGCAGCTGAACCAACTGGGCAGCCTGCTGCCGCCGGAAGCCCTCAGCATCGTCAGCGACCAGGCGCGCAAGGTGGCGACCACCCCGTCGCAGGGGCTGGGCTTCGGCCTGATCTTCGGCCTGCTGCTGACGCTGTGGAGCGCCTCGCGCGGGACCAATTCGCTGGTGTCCGCGCTGAACATCGCCTATGGCGAGAAGGAGACGCGCGGCTTCGTCATGCTGGCGGTGCTGTCGATGGGGCTGACGGTGGCCGGGCTGCTGTTCGTCATCCTCGCCATGGCGCTGATCATCGCCGTCCCGGCCGCCATCGCCATCATCGGGCTCCAGGACACGCCCATCGGCTGGATCGCCAGCCTTGCGCGCTGGCCGATCCTGGCGGTGACCATCATGCTGGCGCTGGCCGTCTTCTATCGCTACGCCCCCGACCGGCGGGAGCCGCAATGGCGCTGGGTCACCTGGGGCTCAGGCATGGCGACCGTCGTCTGGCTGCTGGGCTCGCTCGGCTTCTCCGTCTATGTGTCGAATTTCGGCAGCTACAACGAGACCTACGGGTCGGTCGGCGCCGTCGTGGTCCTGCTGCTGTGGTTCAACCTGACCTCCTACGTCGTGCTGCTGGGGGCGGAACTGAACGCGGAGATCGAGCACCAGACCGCCCGCGACACCACCGACCGCGACGGCCGTCCGGCCCGGCCGCTGGGCCAGCGCGACGCCTATGTCGCCGACACGGTGGGAGAGCGCAAGGCGAGCTAGAGTGTGTCCGATGCTTATTGAAGCACCGGACACACTCTAAGCTTTTGATTTTCCGTGCGATTCACGCTTCAAGCGATTCCGCTTGAACCGATCGCACTCTAGCCGCGAAGGCGTTTTCTGCCCAAATGACTCTTGGCAAGCCGGCGGCCGCGCGCTAAGGTCGCTGTCATGCAACAGATGCTCGCCATCGCGTCCTGCGGACGCTCCCGATATTTTGGCCGCTGGTTTCGTTCGGCGGCCTAGGAACGCGCATCTGTCGCTCACTCCCGAAGCCGCCCGGACCGATCCGCGGCGGCTTTCGTGTTTGTGATCCCCGGCCCTCGATGGGCTGCACATACTGAAAAATCCGAACACGGGCGACCCGGGCGGCTTCATCACCAGCCGAGAGAGGTTGTCATGTTCGATTTCGATGTCGTCACCGGTCCCACCCAGCCGCCCCACTGCCATCTCGCCGACGAAGCCGCCGTCCCGGCAGGCTCCGAGTCGGCCCTGCCGCCGGCCAAGCTGATCGGTACTGCCGCCGCCGCCCTGGCCGAGCCGCATACGGCAAAAGGAGAAAAGCCGCGATCCTGATGCGGATCGGGCCGCCAACGGTGGCGTGCAGGGGCCGCATCCCAGCTTTCGACCAAAAAAATCACGAATCCTGCCTATGTTCGGCCGGCTGTTGTCGTATACTCCCTTTGGGCAGACGTGTCCGGGTGGCGGCTCAGCCGGCCGCACTCTTGTTGGCAGTTCCTCGCCGACGTCCGGGTTGGGACGGGCGCGATGGTCGGATCGGAAGAAGGATGACGAATCATGGCGGATGATGCTCTCTCAGGCGTCAACTCTATGGTCTCCAGCCTCAACGCGTCGATCAACAACGCGGTGGAGGCCATCAAGAAGTCGCAGAGCAATCAGGCTGTCGGCGACGTCAAGGAATATTCCAAGACGGTCAAGAAGTCGGCGCTGACCACCACAAGCGGCGCCACCGACATCGGCGTGCTTGCGAAGAACACCACCCGCCTGAACGTCGCCAGCACCCTGGCGGCGAACGACAAGGTCGATTTCTACAAGTTCAAGGTCACCCAGAAGGGCGAGATGACCATGGGGCAGGTCGGCGACGACGGCCTGCGCGTCCAGCTGATGAACAAGCTCGGCCGCGTGGTGGCCGACAGCGACCCGAAGGCCGGCGACGACTACAAGGCCTTCAAGCAGTTGCAGGCCGGCAACCTGACGGTCGACAAGGGCGACTACACCGTGCGCGTGAGCCGCGACAAGGGCCAGTCGGACAAGGATCCGAAGAATTACGCCATGCAGCTGGTCATGGGGAATTACAGCCAGGACTTCGACACGGTCGCCAAGCAGCCGGCCAAAGGCGACACCGGCATGGCGCTCACCACCGGCCAGCAGGCGACGCTCGACGGCCTGAACCAGGCCATCGGCAGCATGAACTCCATCCCCACCGGACAGACCGGCACCCAGAAACTGATGGGCAGCTTCAGCCTGTTCGTGTGAAGGCGGGCCGCCGGTTGTGCTATGGGCCGGCTGTGCTATGACGGAACGGAGCCGATCCGTTCCGGAGCAAGATTTTGCCGTCCATCACGCGCCTGAGCCCCGCCGACCATCGCCGCGTTCCCTGGAAGAACGGCGGCGGCGTCACCACCGAGCTGGCGGTGGAACCGTCCGGCGATGGCCGTCCCGACGGCCGCCCCGACGGCTGCTTCGTCTGGCGTGTCAGCATCGCCGATGTGGTGGAGCCCGGTCCCTTTTCCGCCTTTCCCGGCTATGACCGCCTGATCGCCGTGGTGGAGGGCGAGGGCATGCGCCTGTCGGTCGATGGCGCCCCGCCGGTCGAGCGCCGCCGCCTGGACCCCGCCTTCGCCTTTCCCGGCGAGGCCGCGGTTTGGTGCGAGCCGACCGCCGGGCCGATCCGCGACGTCAATTTGATGCTCGACCGCGCTTCGGCGGCCGGCATGTTGACCCTGCTGGCCGGGTCCGCCGCGCACCGGGCCAATGTGCACCGGGCCGCCGGCGACGTGCTGCTGGTCCACGCCCTCGCCGGCATGCTGACGGTGACGCCCGAGGATGGCGAGGCGCTGACGGTTCCCGCCGGGCACAGCCTGCTTTTGCACGGCGCGGAGGCGCTGGTGGAGGCGCCGGCCGGGGCCGAGGGTGTCTGTGCCGAGATCCTGCGCCGTTAGGACTTAGCCGTCCGGATCAGCTCGGCGTACCAGTGCGCCGAGTCCTTGCGTGTGCGGGCCAGGGTCTGGAAATCGACGTGGACGATGCCGAAGCGTTGTCCATAGCCGCTGCCCCATTCGAAATTGTCCAGCAGCGACCAGACGAAATAGCCGCGCACGTCGGCACCCTGGGCCATCGCGTCGCGCATCGCGGCGTTGTAGATGGTGAGGTAGTTGATGCGGTGCGGGTCGTGGACCCTGCCTTCCGCGCTGACGGCGTCGCTGCCGCCGCAACCGTTCTCCGTCACCACGATGGGCAGGCGGTAGCGGCGCTGGATGGTCAGCAGCTCGTCCCGGAAGGCATCGGGGAAGATCGCCCAGCCGACACCGTGGGTCGGCGAATCTGCCGGCGCGTCGCCCCAGCCATAGCCCCAGGTCCGGGCCGGATCGGCCTTGGCGAAGATCGGGCCGTAATGGTTCAGCCCGAACCAGTCCACCGGCCGGGCGATGCGCGCCATGTCGCCGGGCAGGACATGGGGTTCGATGGCGGCGGCGGTCTGCGGCGGGTAGTGGCCCAGGATCTGCGGGTCGCAGAACACCAGATTCCAATGCTCGTCCAGCAGGGCGGCGGCGGCGCGGTTCTCCGGCGTGTCGGTTTCCGGGATCACGACCTGCCGGTTGTGGATGGCGCCGATGGAGGCGCCCGGCACCATGTCGCGCAGCACGTCCACCCCGGCGCCATGGGCGAGGTTGACATGGTGGATGGCGCGCAGATGCTGCGCCCGGTCGACGATTCCCGGTGCGGCCCAGGGGATCGCATAGCCGAACAGGGTGAAGACCGAGAATTCGTTGAAGGTGATCCAGCGCTTCACCCGGTCGCCGTAGCGCTTGGCGCAGAGTGCCGCATAATCGGCGTACCAGCCGGCGCAGTCGCGCGACGACCAGCCGCCCAGATCCTGCAAGGCCTGCGGCAAATCCCAATGATAGAGGCACAGCCAGGGCTCGATGCCCGACTCCAGAAGCCGGTCGATCAGCCGGTCGTAGAAGTCCAGCCCCGCCCCGTTCACCGCCCCCTTGCCGCGCGGCATCACCCGCGGCCAGGAGATGGAGAAGCGGTAGGCGTCGACGCCCAGTCCCTTCATCAGGGCCACATCCTCCGGCATGCGGTGGTAGTGGTCGCAGGCGACGTCGCCGGTGTCGCCGTTCACCACCCCGCCCTGGGTGCGGCAGCGCACGTCCCAGATGCTGGCGCCGCGCCCGTCCTCGGCAGCCGCCCCCTCGATCTGGTAGGCGGAGGTGGAAACGCCCCAGACGAAGCCCGGCAGGTACGGGGGGGACGGATTTGCGGAGGTCGGGTCGGTCATCGTCAGGCTGCGATCTGGTTGATGCTGCGGCAGCGGGCCTCGAAGGCGTCGGAGATGAATTCGGGGCGCTTGTAATAGCCCTTGATCCAGCTCGCCAGCAGGCAGAGTTCCTCCAGCTTCACCAGCTCGTCCAGCGTCCCGTCGGGAAAGCGGATGGCGAAGCTTTCGGCGATGTATTCCAGAACCTGCTCGACCTGGTCGATGGACAGCTGGATGTCGGTTTCCAGCGTCGCATTGCGGGTCAACAGAGCCTCATCGACCCCATACTCGTCGCGGATCAGCTTCACGATCCAACGGAACATGTGCATCCAATTGGATACACCCTCGATCGACTTGCTCATCGCGACGCTCGGCTTCGGTTGCGCGAAAGGGGTATGCGGCAGCGACTGTACGCACGGATCGTTAAAGAATAACGCAGCCCCCGTCGGGGTCTCCAGCCGGGCGCGGCAATAAACCGCGCGGCTTTTGCCACCTGTACGGGCAGCGACGCCGTGGATCTGCCCAAACCCTGTGCATCGGCGGGCGGGGAAGCGGCCGGAAGCCGCCATCCGCCGGTGCGGCACGCCCTATGCAGAAAGAAGCCGACCGATTGCAGAGCGAGGCTTCCGCCATGAAAAGCGCCGCCACCCCCGATGTCCATCCCGTCGACGAGGTTCTGGCGCCCTGGCGGCTGCTGGCGCTGGGGTTGCAGCATGTGCTGGTGATGTATGCCGGGGCCATCGCGGTGCCGCTGATCGTCGGCGGCGCCCTGAAGCTGCCGAAAGACCAGATCGCCATGCTGATCAACGCCGACCTGTTCGCCTGCGGCGTGGTCACGCTGATCCAGGCGGTGGGGGTCTGGCGATTCGGCATCCGGCTGCCGGTGATGATGGGCGTCACCTTCGCCGCCGTCGGCCCGATGGTGGCGATGGCGACCAACCCGTCGCTGGGGCTGCTGGGGATCTACGGCGCGGTGATCGGGTCGGGCCTCTTCGCCATGCTGGCCGCACCGCTGGTCGGCCGGCTGCTGCCGCTGTTCCCGCCGGTGGTGACCGGCAGCGTCATCGCCATCATCGGCGTCTCGCTGATGCGGGTGGGTGTGGGCTGGGCCGGCGGCGGGGTCGGCAACCCGCGGTTCGGCGACCCGGCCTTCCTGGGTGTGGCCGCCTTCGTGCTGATGACGATCCTGGCGCTGATGAAGCATGGCCGCGGCTTCGTCCGCAACGTCGCGGTGCTGCTGGGGCTGGTGGCCGGGATGGTGCTGGCGATGGGGCTGGGCATGGTCGATTTCAAAGGGCTGGGGGAGGCGCCGTGGGTCGCGCTGGTCCAGCCCTTACAGTTCGGCATGCCGGTGTTCGATCCGGTCGCCATCCTGACCATGTCGCTGGTGATGATCGTGGTGATGATCGAGTCGACCGGCATGTTCCTGGCCGTCGGCGACATGGTCGGCCGTCCGGTGAGCCGCGAGGATCTGGTCCGCGGCCTGCGCACCGACGGGTTGGGCACGCTGATCGGCGGCGTCTTCAACACCTTCCCCTACACCTCCTTCTCGCAGAATGTCGGGCTGGTCGGGGTGACGGGGGTGCGCAGCCGCTGGGTCTGTGTGGCCGGCGGGCTGATCCTGCTGTTGCTCGGGCTGCTGCCGAAGCTGGCCCATGTGGTGGCGTCGGTGCCTGCCTTCGTGCTGGGCGGGGCCGGGCTGGTGATGTTCGGCATGGTGGCGGCGACCGGCGTGAAGATCCTGGCCCAGGTCGATTTCGCCGGTCGGCGCGAGAACCTGATCATCGTGGCGGTCAGCATCGGCGTCGGGCTGATCCCGCTGGTGTCCGACAAGTTCTTTTCGCAGATGCCGGCTTTCCTGTCGCCGCTTCTGCACAGCGGCATCCTGCTCGGCACCCTGACGGCGGTGGCGCTGAACTGGTACTTCAACGGCGTTGAAAATTCTGAAGAATTTTCTGCCGCCACGCTGGTTGCGTCGCCGGAGTAGAAGCGTCTGTCAAACTTCTGTCGAACTGTTAAACGGCGTAGGTCGCATACGTGGCCTGCGCTCAAGCCTTGGCTGCGAGGCGTTTTCTAGGTCACACCCTTCAAGGTGCTGGAACCTTGAAGATGATCTTGGTATACGCCGAGTGAATTATGGGTCTTCGAGGTGCTAGCGCCTAGAAGATGTCGCCATCCTTCTGGTAAATGCGTCGCTCTTGCAGGTGCTTGCACCTCGAAGTCTTCCAGCAGCAAGTACCTTGCAGACTTCTCATCCCTCTTTCTTGCGTCTAAATCATCCTCAGCAAGCGCTAACTGGCTACCCCGCTTCGGTTGGTAGCGCGGCGCCTTACAGCAGAGGATGTTCCCATGAAGGCACGCAAGACCATGACCCCGCTGAAGGACTGGTGTGACGCCAATAGCGTCCCGTATTCCACGGCGCGGTTCTATCTCGCAAACAAGCCCGAGATGATGCCCGAAACCATCATGGTTGGCCGGCGGCACTTCATCACGGAAGAGGCTGACACTGAATTCAGGGCTCGTCGGCTGGAGGCAACCCGGTCAGAGCGGGCGCGGCGGGCGGAGACGTCGGCAGTTGCCGGCATGGCCGCCTGATCGGATTTAGCGATGCGCCAGACTGGAATGCACCCGGTGGCGCGCATCTCCACATCTAAGGGCGATACCGCCACCGGATCACATCACCCGTCGTTGACGCGGCGGGCGCGGTAGCCCCATTCCCAACCCCACCAAGGACTGAAAACGTGAGCGACTCATTTATGGGCGCAGAGCCCCCGCACGTCCAGAATTCATCTGGAACCATTCCTACCGTTATCGACCGTCAGTTCAACGGAAAGGTAATCGGACAACGCTTGGCTGATGGCTACTTGAACCTGACCGCGATGGGGAAGGCTACAGGCAAGCAGCCCTCCCATTATCTGGAAAATGCTGGCACGGCTGCGTTTCTTGATGAGTTGTCCCTATCTCTCGGAATTCCGAGGGACAGCTTGATCATCTCCAAGCCGGGACGCCCCGGCCGTGGCGGCGGCACCTGGGGGCATCCGCAAGTCGGCTATCATTTCGCGCAGTGGTGCAGTCCAGCCTTCGCCGTCCAGGTGACGGAATGGATCCATGACATCCGAACCAAGGGCTTTGTCGCCGCTTCCGGTATGACGATCCAGCCGCCCGTCGCTGCGCCCCGCCTGCGCTCGCAGTCCCACAGTTCAATGTTCCGGGACCTACAGCGCACCTACCAGAATGCCGGCCTGCTGCTGACCGACGCGGCAAACGCAGCGAACCGCGCCGTGCTGTCGCTCACCGGCATCGACATCTTGGCGGCCGGCGGCATCGTCCTGTCCGGCGCTCCGCCCGCACCGCCGCACGACGTGCCCGCCCTGGCGGCGCCCGACCATCCCCGGTATCTGACCGTGACCAACATCGGCGTCGAAATCGGCGTCCGCACCGGAACGGCGCTGAAAGCTCGGGCTGTCAATCAGGCGCTGAAGGACCACGGTTTTCAGGTCAAGGGCGGCACGACCGCAACGCCGTGGATGCCGACGGAGAAGGGCAAGCCCTACGCCAAGTTCGTTGAGGCTGAGAAAAGCGGAGAGCATGGCGGGACGGCCAATCACCTGACGTGGAAATGGGAGGTCATCGGCGAACTGCTGACCGCGATGAACGCCAGCTAAAGGAGGCCGTCCCATGTCCGCCTTCAATGCCGACCGTTTCGCCAAGGTACTAGCCCTAGCCGGCTCGGATCAGGATGGCGAAGCTCTGGCTGCATTGCGGAAGGCGCAGGGGATGCTCAAGGCCGCTGGGATGACGTTTACCGACGTTTCCCAGCGGATGAGCCAGCCTGCCGCGCCCGACTATTCGGCCAGCTACAGCACCGCTGATTTCGATGACCTGATGCGGCAATGGGCCAAGCCGAAGGCGAAGAAGAAACCTGCGCCCTATGTCGACCCATGCGGAAACAAGTGGGGGAGCAAGGCGGAGTACGAAAGTTGGAAGGCATCCAACGACGCCCGGTTTGAGCAGGATCGGAAGAAGCACGCAGCAGAGCGAGCGGCCATCATCGCCCGATATGGCAGCTTCGAAGCTGCTACGGCGCGGGATGAGCGGGAGCAACTTCTTCATGAGGCTGCCCTGCCATGGCTGGAGGGGCCGAATGTCTCCACCGATCCGGAGTTCGCCCACCAAAGCGGCCGGTGGCATAAGCGGATGGGCGGGTGGGAGGCTTACGGATGCTTTGGGCAGCATCCGGTAGACCCTTGCCGGCTGGCAATCGAGAACGCCTATCCAATGCCCGTCACGATCCGACAGGCGCGCGACGAACATCAGGCGTGGGAGCGGCGCAGGCACGAACTGGACCTGATCCAAGAGGCTTACGGCGCTTACGAGGTGTTGGACCTGCCAGCCGAATATCGGTGGCGTCGGGTGCGCCGGCTCTACGAGTCGGAGCTTCCCATCGTCACGATGGACGATCTGCATATCCGCCTTCAGTTCGCCCGAGATGTCGACGACGCACACGATGTCTGCGAGGCCGTGCCGTCGATCATCGAAGCTTTTGAGCGGCTTGTGATGCCGGCGGCAAATGCCCCCACCGAAGGCATTCCGCCAATCCGCCGGAAGCGCCGCGCCAACCCCAAGGCCGCCGCGCCGAACGATCCCCGGCAGCGCGACCTGTTCACCTGATCCATCGGAGCCCCGAACAATGGCTGACGAAATCCTTGTCGCCTGCGCCATGACCGGCCGGGCGCCAGATCCCAACGTATTGGCAATCATCCCCGGCAGCACTAACCAGGGAGAGCAAGCATGAGCCCCGAATTCGTGCCCTGGATTGCCGGCGGCGCCAGCTTCCTGATCGTTTTGGTAATCACCAACGCGATGACGGCCCCGTCCAGAACCGCCGCTGAGTATCAACGGACGGCATGGAAGCTGATCGACGCGGTGGATGACCTTGCCGACGAGGTAAAGGCCCTTCGCGAGGAAATCCGCAAGAACGGAGGGGCCAAATGAGCGCCCCTGACATCGTTGAATTGGGCAGGCAATGGAATGATGCCCGGCTTGCCTTTGACATCGCCATCGGCGCTCTGGACGACCACGGCGCCGCGGTCGAAGCCCAAATCCCCTGGCCGTTCGTCTCGCATGGCAAGCGCGGCACGGTCTATATGTCCCCGGCGGAGATCGACCGGGATAATCGCCTCTCTCAGAAGACCAAGGACCGGCTCAAAGCCCGCCTGGAGCACACCGTCGCGGCACACAATGAGGCCCGGCATCGTCTCGGGCTGGCCGCCATGGAAACTGTCCTGAACGAGGCAAGCAACGAGGTCGGACGCCTTGGTCATGCCATCGCTGACGACCGATCCGCCACCCTGCCGGCCATCGTCACGAAGCTGGAGGTTCTGAAGGTCGAAGTCCAAGACGGAGGGGACATGTCGGGCTATGCCGGCGGGCTGTTGGCATCCGCTCTGTCCGACGCCAAGGCCATGAGCGCAGGCCCTGCCGACGATCTGGCCGCCCTTCATCGGGAGTGGTCGGACATTGCCGATTGGCTGGACGGCTATCACTACGGCAGGCGAGACGACCGATACCGCTATCCCGACATCGTCAGCCACCAATGGCACCTTGAGAGCCAGATTGCGGACCGCCCGGACAGCAGCCTTGCCGCAGCGGTGATCCGCATGGACGTGGCGCTGGGAACGTTCGTCGGGTCCGTCCTATGCGGCGAACTGGAAATGCTGGAGGAAGGCGCCATCACGGGCGGAGCGTTGGCCCTGGAGGCGCTGCGAGCGTCCGCACCGCACGTCGAGTGCTGGACGCTGAAGGCCCGTCAGCGGGGCATGGAGAGGCTTGCGGCGATGCGGGCCAAGGAAGCGCAGGCGGAACTTGTCGGGGAGATGGCGTGATGCGGACATACGGCAAGGTCTACATGGCGTTCTGGACCGATGAGAAGACCGGCAGCCTCCCCGGCGATGCCCAGCGGGTGGCGCTCTATCTGCTGACCGGCCCGCACTCGAATTCGATTGGCTGCTTCAGGCTGCCGCTGCCGTACATCACCAGCGATCTACGCCTTACCGAGGACGAGGCAAAGGCCGCACTGGCTACGTTGGAGAACATCGGCTTCATCGTCCGGTGCCCGTCTTCCGGCTGGACGCTGATTGTCAACTACCTGCGCCATAACGCCCCGGAAAACAGCAGGGTTGGGAAGAACATGATGGACCTTATCGCCGCCGTGCCGGTTGGCTCGGAGGTCTGGTCCGGATTGGTGGAAGGGGTATCCAAGCACGAAATCCGCTTCCCGGCAGGGTATACGGTAGGGCTTCTCAGAACTCGGGATACGGTATCTGGCAGGGTATCGGATACCGTATCACTACAAACCCGGCATACGGTATCCCGACATGGAAATCCAAGTCAGGAACCCCCGAACCAACCCGAGCCAGTTCTTTACCAGGGAGATAGTGGGGAGGGCTCTGCCCGGGCTGCCGGGGGAGGCGTGCATTGAGGCACCTATTCCCCCATCAGGAAAAGGCCCTCCGCCTGCTTCTGGAAAGGGCAAGGCGGGGGTCTAGACGGCCGGTGGTGCAGCTACCCACAGGGGCAGGCAAGACGCGCCTCGCGGCCGAAATTATCCAGAGGGCAAGGGCGAAGGGCAAACGGGTCATGTTCGTGGTCCCTCGCCTCTCCCTGATCGACCAAACGGTTGAGAGCTTCGCCACTGACGGCATCAACGACGTGGGGGTCATCCAGGCGGATCACCCCCTCACGAACCCCGACATGCCCGTTCAGGTCGCCAGCGTGAAGACCCTGGACCGTCGCAAGGACTGGCCGCCGGTTGATCTGATCATCGTGGATGAGTGCCATGAGATGTTCCGCGCCTTCCTGAAGCGGATTGCCGGCGACGAGCTCAAGGGCGTGATGGTGATTGGCCTGTCTGCGTCTCCGTGGGCACGCGGCATGGCTCGGCACTATGACGACCTGATCATCTGCGCCACGACAGCGGAGATGATCGAAGCCGGCCGGCTCAGCAAGTTCCGTGTGTTTGCTCCGGATCACCCCGACCTTTCCGGTGTCGGAACTGATCAGAAGGGGGATTACAACGAAAAGCAGCTAGCCAAGGCGATGGACAAGCCGAAGTTGGTTGCGGACATCGTGACGACATGGCTCCGCATGGGAGAAGGCCGCCCGACGCTGGCGTTCTGCGTCGACCGGGCGCACGCCAAGCACGTCCAGGCGCAGTTTGAGGCGGCGCAAATCCCGTGCGGCTACGTCGACGCCTACACGTCTGCGGACGAGCGGAAGATCGTCAGGGACAAGGTACATTCCGGAGAATACAAGGTTGTCGCAAATGTAAGCTGCCTGACGACTGGCGTTGATTGGGACATCAGATGCATTATTGATGCGCGACCGACAAGAAGCGAAATGCTCCTTGTGCAGATGTACGGTCGCGGATTTCGGACGGCAGAGGGAAAGGAAGACTGCCTTATCCTTGACCATGCCGATAATTACAAGCGGCATGGGTTTGTCACGGACATTCATCACGACAGGCTTGATGACGGTGTGCGGAAGGCGGCACCCAAGCGCACTAAGCCGCTGCCCAAGGAGTGCCCGAAGTGCTCTCACATTCGCCCGGCTAAGCTCAAGGAATGCCCAGCGTGCGGGTATGTCCCGGAGGGTATCCATTCAGGCGTTGAGAGTGAAGACGGTAGCCTGTTTGAGGTGACGCGCGGCAACAGCAAGAAGAAGGAAGGCCCCGCCCATCACACGCGGATCGGAAGTAGCTGGATACACAACTCCGAATTCTATGCGATGCTGAAAACATGGGCGTCACGAAGAAAATACAAGCCAAAATGGGCGGATAACTGCTACTATAGCGTCCACAAGAAGTGGCCGAACCAGTATGTTAACGTTCCTCCAAAGGAACTGACGAGGGAAATGCACAATTGGTGTCTGGCCGACCAGATTAGGCGTGCGAAGTCGTTTGCGAAAAGTCGTCATCAACATGGTGATGGTGCCCGGAATGCAAGACGATGACTTTGAGGAACGTGCGGCCATTCTGGAGTTTGATGGCGGGTTGCCGCGGGAATGGGCGGAGAACCTAGCCCGCCTCGCAACCTCCCCGCGGCCGGGCGCATACCTGCCGGAGCGATGGGAAACCATCGTGTCCGACGCTCACCGGCTTGTTGATGGGCACTGGCGCCGCCTGGAGGCGCAGGGGCTCGGGCCTTCCGACATCAGGGAGCTTATCCGGCTGATCGACGGTCGCGCCATCGTCGCCGTGGGCATGGGCGATATCACCCTCCGGATGCCGGCCGGCAACAAGGTCAAGGTCTTCATGCGTCCCCGGATCGGGCAGCCGCCGGTTTGGCAGGAAGGGAGGCGGGCAGCATGAGCAACTTCGCGAACGTCCCGCCGCTGCGTGAGCGGGCACATGGCCGCTGGCGCTCCATCCTCGCTCAGCTTGGCATCCCGGCATCGGCACTGACCGGCAAGCATGGTCCCTGCCCCATCTGCCAAGGCGGGAAGGACCGTTTCCGCTTCACGGACTACCAGGGCGAAGGGGCTTGGATTTGCAACCAGTGTGGCAAGGGCAAGGGGCCTGACCTGATCATGCGAGTTTTCGGGGTAGACTTCCATGAGGCCGCCTGCCGGGTGGAGGCTGTCATCGGAACCGCGACGGTGCAGCCGCCGGAGGAACCGGACATCGAGGCCCAACGCGCCCGCATGAACGACCTATGGCGCAACGCCGGCCCGGTACAGCGCGGGGATAGGGTCGATAGGTATCTGCGGAGCCGTAGGATCGCGCTGGATGCGTTCCCGGCAGCCCTCCGCACCTCCCTTGCCGGATCGTGCCGGGGCATGGTCGCCAAGGTCACGGCGCCCGATGGGAAGCCGGTCAACGTCCATCGTACCTTCCTGACCGACGATGGGCGCAAGGCCGACATGGAGACGCCGCGCATGCTCATGAAGGGGCCGTTCCCGCTCGGGTCGACTGTGCGACTGTTCCCGGCCGGTGAGACCTTGGGCATCGCTGAAGGCATCGAGACGGCGCTGTCGGCTCATCTGCTGTTCGGCCTGCCGGTATGGGCTGCGCTCACGGCCGACAGCCTGGAGGCGTTCCGTCCGCCGGAGGGGGTGCGGCGCCTGTTGGTGTTCGGAGACCATGACCCGAACTTCGTAGGGATGGCTGCGGCCTACCGCCTCGCCAAGATGGTCCACGGGAAAAAGGACGTGACGGCCATGGTCCGCATTCCAGCGAACGAGGGTGACGACTGGAATGATGAGCTGACCAGACAGGACCGGGCAGCCTAGCCAAGATGTGATGCGAAGTTGCGCCATGTGCGCTAGTAATGTTGGTGAGCGTTGCCGGTAATGGAAACATAAGCCTGCAACGCTCTTTTCTTGTCTAGAGCCGTACAGCTTACGCAAGTAGTCTTGTCTCTGCGTGAACGTTCGTGTAATGTACCTCTCAGGAATTTACGTCTTGGGAGTGACGCTTGATGCTCGGTTACAGCGACCTTTCGGCGCCCAAGGGGCAGCATGACACCGCCGCCGGTCACAGCCTGACGATGCGCGGCATGAGCGATGCTCAGCTCGTCCATGCATACAATGCCGCCAACAACGTCTTCTCAGCGCCTCGCGTCAAGGAGGCCAACGTTGCGCGCCCCGTCCTGAACGACCTTCACGACCGCCTGACCCTCGCGCTTGATCGGCTGTCGGGCGTCGCGGCGCGTGTGGAAGGGTTTGCCGACCGAGTGCTTGGGCCACTGCCTGCGGAGCCGAAGGGCGTCAGCGGCGGCGCCGGCTCGTGCTGTGCGGTTGAGTCCTTGGTGATGGTGCTTGAAGGCATCGAGCGGGTTGCCAACCGCCTGGACGAAGCTGCGCACCGCGTCGAGAGGATCGGCTGACGGAATAGGGTTACCTGCCGCCCGCTCTCCGGCGGCTTACCGGCGGGGGAGCCGAGCATACCAAGCGGTCATCAAGGGGCAAGCAGGTGTGGGTCTCATGCAGGCAATGACCGCATCCCCGCCATTCAGACAAGAGGATTGAGCATGCGCGTGGCGAATGGCGACAGCCCGGCCCGGACAGAGGCGAAGCGAAGGGCTGCTGAGTTGGTGGAGCGCCTGCCGGACTTCATCCGGGTCGGTCCCTTCGACTTCGCCATTCTGCGCATGGACGCCATCCGGACGCAGGAAGAGCACAAGTTCGGGTTTTTCTCCGCGACCGGCGGGGAGATCGCTATCCAGGCGGAGTTCGCCCATCCGACGAAGGCGGCCGACACGCTCGTTCACGAAATCGGGCGTGCGATCTTCTGGGCGTACGGCATCGAGGATGGCGACAGGGAAGAGCGGATTGTGAACGTCACGTCTGCCGCTTGGTGTCAGGTCTACCGGGACAACCCGTGGCTTCTTGGCCGGCTCAGCGAGGCTCTGACGGGACCGACCATTCTCACCGTCAAAGGCTCACTCTCTGGTCCGGCCGACATCCAGCCCGGTTCCGTCCTTCGGGTGAGGGAATGACCATGAAGTCTCTGAGTGAGGGGATAGACGCCACACGCCAGACCATCGACCGTCTGACCGCAGGGATGGGAGACAAGGGGATGTCCGATCCGAGAGGGGGCAAGACACTCGGGGAAGCCGCCATGAACCCGGATGGGACGTTCAACGGTGCCCGCGCTCTGTCGTGGCTGTCTGAGGCACTGAACCCCGGCAAAGGCGCATCGGAGCTATGCGGGAAACTGGGTGATGACGGTCTGAAGAGGGCGGCGTATCGAGGCTGGTGACGAGCCTGCCCGAACCT
>NZ_PDKW01000039.1:565488-592481 GCF_002573965.1 Azospirillum palustre
AGCCCGGCGAAGCCGATCAGCAGGTTGAAGGCGCAGGCGAACAGCGCGAAGCACAGCACCTTCATCAGGAAGACGGGATAGAGCACGAAGGGTGCGGCGACGGCGAGCAGCAGCAGAACGGCGGCGATCAGCACGGTTCCGGCACCGTGGGACGGGCCGCGCAGGGCGACCGGGGTGGAGTTGCTGGCGACGCTCATGGATCAGCGCTCCCGTCCGAAGAGGCCCGCGGGCTTGATGAGAAGAACGATCGCCATCACGACGAACACGACGATGTTGGAGGCCTCCGGGTAGAAGACCTTGGTCAGCCCCTCCAGCAGGCCCAACCCGAGCCCGGTGACGATGGCGCCGAGGATCGACCCCATGCCGCCGATCACCACCACGGCGAAGACGATGATGATCAGGTTGGTCCCCATCAGCGGTGACACCTGATAGATGGGGGCTGCCAGCACGCCGGCCAGACCGGCCAGCGCCACGCCGAAGCCGTAGGTCAGCGACACCATCACCGGCACGTTGATGCCGAAGGCCTGCACCAGCGTCGGGTTCTCCGTCGCCGCCCGCAGATAGGCGCCCAGCTTCGTCCGCTCGATGGCGAACCAGGTGCCGAAGCAGACGGTGAGAGAGGCGACGACGACCCAGGCGCGGTAGTTGGGCAGGAACATGAAGCCCAGATTCTGACCGCCCTTCAGCGCGTCGGGAATCGGATAGGGCTGGCCCGACACGCCGTACTGGTGGCGGAAAGCCCCCTCCAGGATCAGCGCCAGCCCGAAGGTCAGCAGCAGGCCATAGAGGTGGTCGAGCTTGTAGAGCCGCGACAGCATCGACTTTTCCAGCGCGATGCCAAGCAGCCCGACCACCAGCGGCGCAACCACCAGGGCGCCCCAATAGCCGATCCCGGCATAGGTCAGCAGCAGCCACGCGACGAAGGCGCCGACCATGTAGAGCGCGCCATGGGCGAAGTTGATGACGTTCAACATGCCGAAGATCACCGCCAGCCCCAGGCTGAGCAGCGCATAGAAGGAACCGTTGATCAGTCCGAGCAGAAGCTGCCCGAACAACACTTGGGGCGGAACACCCAGCAGGCTGAACATCTCCGCGTCTCTCCCGGCTCGTGGTTGTTGTTTTTTGGGGTGTTGTTTTTGTTTTGGATTGAGTGGCAGTCGATTGACGTCCTCCGGCCCCGCCCAATGGGCGGGCGGGACCGGAGGACGGCCTAACGCATCACTTAACTGCCACTCACTTCACCGCCCCTCACTTTACCAGAGTGCAGCCGCTCTGCTTGGGATCCATGAAGGCGGTGTCGGCCGGGATGGTCTTGACGATCTTGTAATAGTCCCAGGCCCCCTTCGACTCGGCCGGGGTCTTGACCTGGGCCAGATACATGTCGTGGAACATGCGGCCGTTGGCGGCGATCTTGCCCTTTTTGGCGAACATGTCCTCGACCGGCAGCTCGCGCATCTTGGCGGCGACCTTGTCGGCGTCGTCGGTCTTCGCCGCCTCGACCGCCTTCAGATAGTGCTTCACCGCCGAATAGACGCCGGCCTGCACCATGGTCGGCTTTTTGCCGGCCTTGGCTTCGAACTTTTTCGACCACTCGCGGGTCTGGTCGTCCGCATCCCAGTAGAAGCCGGTGGTCAGCATCAGCCCCTGCGCCGATTGCAGGCCCAGCGCATTCACGTCGGAGATGAACATCAGCAGGCCGGCCAGGCTCTGGCCCGACTGGGTGATGCCGAACTCCGCGGCCTGCTTGACCGCGTTGACGGTGTCGCCGCCGGCATTCGCCAGACCGATGACGTCAGCGCCCGAGCCTTGCGCCTGCAACAGGAAGGAGGAGAAGTCCGACGTGCCGAGCGGATGGCGCACCGAGCCGGAGATGGTGCCGCCGAGCGACTTCACCATCTTGGTGGTCTCCTCCTCCAGCGACTGGCCGAAGGCGTAGTCGGCGGTCACGAAGAACCACTTCTTCTTGCCCTGCTCATACAGGGCACGGCCGGTGCCGGCAGCCATGGCGTAGTTGTCGTAGGTCCACTGGAAGCCGTAGGGGCTGCACTGCGCACCGCTCAGCGCGGTGGCGCCCGGACCGGACATCAGGAAGATGCGCTTCTTGTCCTTGGTGATGCCCTGCACCGCCAGGGCGGCGGCGGAGTTCGGCACGTCGGCGATGACGTCGACGCCGCCGGTGTCGACCCACTCGCGCGCCTTCGACGCGGCGATGTCGGCCTTGTTCTGGTGGTCGGCGACGACGATCTCGACGGGCGCGCCGGCGACCTTGTTGCCGAACTCCTCCGCCGCCATCCGCGCGGCGATGGCGGAGCCTTCGCCGGCGAGATCGGCGTAGATGCCGGAGCGGTCGTTCAGCACGCCGATGCGGATGACGTTGTCCGACACCTGGGCGGAAGCCGGGGCCGCAATCGAGATCGCAGTCCCGGCGAGCGTCAGCATGGCGGTGCCGGCGAGAAGAAGCGTGCGCATCGGAAGGTCTCTCCCTCTTGGTCTTCGTTGTCGGCCGATCCCCATGGCGGGGACCGATGCCGTGCCTGGAGCAGGCAATCTGGCACGGATCCGGCGGTTCGCCGCCCTGCCCCTCGATGGGGTCGGGACGGCGTTCGCGCCGGCGATGTCGGGGGCTGGAGCGCCTACACGCCGAGATAGGTGTGCAGCTTGTCCATGTTGGCGTGGAGCTGGTCGTTGGGGATCATGTCGACCACATGGCCTTCCTCCATCACGTAATGGCGGTCGGCGATGGTGGCGGCGAAGCGGAAATTCTGCTCGACCAGCACGATGGTGAAGCCGCGTGCCTTGAGCGCCCGCACCGCGACGCCGATCTGCTCGATGATGACGGGAGCCAGACCCTCGGTCGGCTCGTCCAGCAGGATCAGGGTGGCGCCGGTGCGCAGGATGCGGGCGATGGCCAGCATCTGCTGCTCGCCGCCCGACAGGCGTGTTCCTTGCGTCGAGCCACGGCCCTTCAGGTTGGGGAACAGCTCGTGGATCTGCGGGACGGTCATCCCGCCCTCCTTCACCACCGGCGGCAGCGTATCAGCGCGTGGATGGTGCCGCGGCGAACCTGGAGGTTCACCTCCTTCACCGCCACGAACCCCTTGAACTCCTTCGTCAGGTTGCGCGCTTCCAGGATGATGTCGTCGTTCGGTGCGGCGTTCATCGGTCGCGAATTCTCCTCCCGTTCGTCCTTATGTCCCGGGCATATGCCCGGCGGCCGCCGTGCGGCGGGACGTTTCACCGATTGTTGTACGCACGAAGCATGCCACATGCAGGGTCGCTTCGGCCGGGCCGCCGGCCCCATTGTTTCTCCGCGGGTTTCTCTTAAGGGTTCGCTGCCCGTCCCTCGTGCCCCTCCCTCCTTAGCGTCGAAAAGTGTCGGATCCCTGGACACTCTGTCTGCAAAACATGACAGCATCCAAAGTGTCTGCATGCAAGATCGTCTGTGTGGCAGACGCCTTATTGCGGGCTTGCCAAACAGGCGCGGCACTGCGATGGTGGCCGCCCGACGGTGCCCTGCCCGTCCTGATGGACGGCGGGGATAATAGGGAATGCGGTGCGGAGCTTTCCGGGTTCCCAGGAAGCGCCAATGCCGCGGCTGCCCCCGCAACTGTAAGCGGCGAGCGTCCCGTCCATCATGCCACTGGCCCTCCGCGGCCGGGAAGGCGGACGGCATGCGATGACCCGCGAGCCAGGAAACCTGCCGGCGGACTTGACCGACCTTTCCCAACCCCGCCGGGTGTGGCGGGAGAACAAGGATGCCTTCGATGACCGCCCGTTCGATCAACACCGCTGCCGCCGGCTCCGCGGCCCGCAGCGCCGCCCAAACCGCGGTCGCCGCCTTTGCCGCGATCCTGCTGGGCAGCTTCCTGCTGTACGGCGTCGGCTTCGCCCAGCCGCAGCAGATCCACGATGCGGCGCACGACGCCCGTCACTCCTTCGCGTTCCCCTGCCACTAAGCAGCGGGTCATGGATCTGATCCGGCGGCTGTTCACAGCCGCTTTGGTCGCGGGCGTGCTCTCCGGCACGGCCGCTTCCGTCGTTCAGCAGGCGACGACCGTCCCGCTGATCCTCGAAGCCGAGAAATACGAGGTGGTGACCCCGCCTCCCGCAACCGTCGCCGCTCCGGCTCCGGCTGGGGCTCCGGCCGCCAGCCACGCCGAAGGCCACCAGCATGGCCCCGTGCGCGAGGTCGGCGAAGGCGTGCCGGTCACGCTGGACGAGGCGATGCAGCGCATCGGCCTGACCATTGCCGCCAACCTGATCGCCGGCGTCGCCTATGCGCTGCTGCTGGCGGCCGCGATCCTGCTGGCCGGCCGGCCGGTCGATGCCCGGCGCGGGCTGGTCTGGGGCATGGGCGGCTTCGTCGCCGTGTCGCTGGCCCCGTCCTTCGGTCTGGCGCCGGAACTGCCGGGCATGGCCGGGGCGGAGCTGGAGCTGCGTCAGCTCTGGTGGCTGTCCGCCGCGGCCGGTGCCGGCGTCGGCATCGCCGCCCTCGCCTTCGCCCGCAACCGTCTGGTCATCGCCGTCGCTGTTCTGGCCGCAGCGCTGCCCCATCTGATCGGCGCGCCGCATCCGGAAAGCGCCGAGGGTGCCGTTCCCCCGGAACTGGCCGCCCGCTTCGTCACCGCCTCGCTCGGGTCCGCCGCCCTGTTCTGGGCGATCCTCGGCTCCGTCTGCGGCTGGCTGATGAGCGGCGTGGTCCAACCGGCCGAACGGCAGCCGGCCCTGCGGGTTCAGCCCGGCGCGCGTTAAGGAGGCTCCATCCCATGTCCGCTCTTGCGAAAACGGCCGCCGGCAAGGTTCCGGCGACCGTCATCACCGGCTTCCTCGGCGCCGGCAAGACCACGCTGATCCGCGGCCTGCTGGAAAAGGCCGACGGCCGCCGGCTGGCGCTGATCATCAACGAGTTCGGCGACGTCGGCATCGACGGCGACATCCTGCGCGCCTGCGGCAACCCGACCTGCACCGAAGACGACGTGATCGAGCTGGCGAACGGCTGCCTGTGCTGCACCGTCGCCGACGACTTCGTCCCGGCCATCGAGAAGCTGCTGGCCCGGCCGGAGCCGCCCGAGCACATCGTGATCGAGACCAGCGGCTTGGCCCTGCCCAAGCCGCTGGTCCAGGCTTTCAACTGGCCGGCGATCAAGACGCGGGTCACCGTCGACGGCGTGATCGCCGTGGTGGACGCCTCGGCCGCCGCGGAGGGCCGCTTCGCCCCCGATCCCGCCGCGCTGGAGGCCCAGCGCGACGCCGCCGGCACCGTCGATCACGAAACTCCCATCGAGGAAGTGTTCGAGGACCAGCTGCTCTGCGCCGACCTGATCGTCGTCAACAAGACCGATCTGCTGGCCGACGGCGACCTCGCCCGTGTCGAGAAGCTGATCCGCGGCGCCCTCGCCCATACGGTCGGCCGTGACGCCAAGCTGGTCCGCGCCTCCCAGGGCGCGGTCGATCCGCTGGTCCTGCTCGGTGTCGGTGCGGCGGTGGAGGACGATCTCGCCAACCGTCCCAGCCACCATGACGACGAAG
This sequence comes from Azospirillum palustre, assembly GCF_002573965.1. Lineage (NCBI taxonomy): Bacteria > Pseudomonadati > Pseudomonadota > Alphaproteobacteria > Rhodospirillales > Azospirillaceae > Azospirillum > Azospirillum palustre. The sequence continues at coordinate 571,018 of NZ_PDKW01000039.1, forward strand.
ACGGCCACGACCACGACGACTTCACCAGCTTCGTGGTGGAGCTGCCGGTGCAGCCCGACCCGGCCGCGTTGGCGATGACGCTGGAGAAGGTCGCCGGCCTGCATGGCGTTCTGCGCCTGAAGGGCTTCATCGACGTGCCCGGCAAGCCGATGCGCCTGCTGGTCCAGGGTGTCGGAACCCGCATCCAGACCCACTACGACCGGCTGTGGAAGCCGGGCGAAGAGCGCCGCAGCCGTCTGGTGGTGATCGGCGAGACCGGGCTGGACCGCGATGCGGTGACGCGGGCGCTCGTCGGGTAAGAGTTTCGGGTAAGAGTTAGGGTATTGCGGCGTCCGCCCCCTCCTTGACCTTCACCGTTTTCGAGGGGGGAGGGGGCGAACGCTCCTGGACATCGAACCATGCACCTGCTTGCCGCCCGCCAGGACGAACTGGACGCCGGCCCCCAGGCGGAAGATCTGGGGCAGACGCCGGCCGACCTCGTCATGCTGTCCTTTTCCGACAGCGACCTGACCGCGCTTGCCGCCGCATGGCGGGCGGGCCGCAAGCGGCTGCCCGGCCTGCGCCTCGCCAACCTCAACCGGCTCGGCCATCCGCTGTCGGTCGATCTCTACGCCGACACCGTCGTCGCCAAGGCCAAGCTGGTCGTCCTGCGCCTGCTCGGCGGCAGCGGTTACTGGCGCTATGGTCTCGACCGGCTGTCCGCCCTTTGCCGGGACCGCGGCATCCCGCTCGCCGTCCTGTCCGGAGAGGCGCAGCCCGACCCGAACCTGACCGCCTACGGCACCGTTCCGCCGGACGCCGCCGACCGGCTGTGGCGCTATTTCACCGAGGGCGGCCCGGCCAACATCGGCCATCTGCTGGCCTGCGCCGCGACGCTGGCCGGAACGCCGCTGCCCCATGAAGACCCGGCTCCCGTCCCACGCTTCGGCGCTTACGACGGCTGGACCGGCCCCGCAACCGCCCCCATAGCTGCCGACTCGCCGGTCGCAGCCATTGTGTTCTACCGCTCCCACCTGCTGGCCGGCGACCTCGCCCCGGTCCATGCCCTGTGCGACGCGCTGGCCGCGCGCGGACTCGCCCCCCGGCCGCTGTTCGTCGCCAGCCTGAAGGAGCCGGACTGCGCCGCCTGGATGCGCGCCAGCCTGACCGCGCAGAACGCCGCCATCGTCGTCAACACCACCGCCTTTTCGGCGGCGCGCGAGGACGGTTCGCCGCTGGAGGCCAACGGCAGCCCGGTTCTGCAAGCCATCCTCGCCACCACGCCGGAAGCCGGCTGGCAGGCGTCCTCGCGCGGGCTGGCGCCGTCCGACCTCGCGATGAACGTCGTGCTGCCGGAGATGGACGGCCGCATCATCGCCCGCGCCATCGCCTTCAAGACGGCGGGGGAGCCCGACCCCGACCTGCAATTCGCCGCCCCGGCCCTGCGCCCGATCCCCGACCGCGTCGCCTTCACCGCAGACCTCGCGGCGAGCTGGGTCCGCCTGTCCCATACCCCGCGGGCGGAGCGGCGGGTCGCGCTGGTGCTGTCCGACTATCCCGGCCCCGGCGGCGGCATCGGCCATGCCGTCGGTCTCGACAGCCCGACCAGCACCGTGGCGATGCTCCACCGCCTGTCCGCCGAGGGCTACAGCCTGTCCGCCATTCCGGACAGCGGCGCCGGACTGATGGAGGCCCTCACCGGCACGCCCACCCCGACCCTGGCGCTCGCCGACTATCTGCGCTTGGCCCCGCCGAGCTTGCGCGCCCGCATCGCCGAGACCTGGGGCGAGCCCGCCGCCGACCCGGCCTGCCGCGACGGCGCCTTCGCCTTCCGCACCCTGCCCTGCGGCAATGCCGTTGTGGCGGTGCAGCCAAGCCGCGGCCACGGTCCCCTGACCACCGCCCAGCACCATGACCCCGACACCCCGCCCAGCCATGGCTATCTCGCCTTCCATCTGTGGCTTCGCCATGCCGTCGGCATCCATGCGCTGGTGCAGATCGGCGCCCACGGCACGCTGGAATGGCTACCCGGCAAGGCGGTCGCGTTGTCGGCGGAATGCTGGCCGGAAATCGTCGGCGGCGCCCTGCCCACCCTTTACCCCTTCATCGTCAACAACCCCGGCGAGGGCGTTCAGGCCCGCCGCCGGCTGGGCGCCGTGCTGATCGGCCATCTGACCCCGCCGCCGGTGGAGGCCGGTCTCCATGGCGACCTCGCTTCGCTGGAAACCGCCATCGACGAATATTCGCAGGCGACCGGGCTCGACCCGCGGCGGCTGGGCATGCTGCGCGAGACCATCCTCGACCTCGCCTGGAAATCCGGAGTCGCGGCCGACTGCAATTTGCGGCCCGACGACGACCCCGACGCCATCCTGTCGCGGCTGGACGCCCATCTCTGCGACATCAAGGAGATGCAGATCCGCGACGGCCTGCATGTCTTCGGCCACAGCCCGGCCGGCGAGCGCCGCGACCGGCTGACCGCCGCCGTTGCCCGCTCCGCCGATCCGGCCATGGTCGCCACGGCAATCGATGCCTGCGGCGAGGCGGAGATGCGGGCGCTGCTCGACGGGCTGGACGGGCGCTTCATCCGCCCCGGCCCCGGCGGGTCGCCGGCGCGCGGCCGGGCCGACACGCTGCCGACCGGTCGCAACCTCTATGCGCTCGACCCACGCGGGGTGCCGACGCCGACCGCCTGGACTCTCGGCTGGCAGGCGGCGGACGCGCTGATCACCCGCTATCTCCAGGATCATGGCGACTGGCCGCGCTGGCTGGTGGTCGATTGCTGGGGCACCCCGACCATGCGCACCGGCGGCGACGAGCTGGCCCAGGCGCTTGCCCTGCTCGGCGTGCGGCCGATCTGGGAGAACGGCTCCGGCCGCGTCACCGGCTACGAGATCATGCCGGCCGGCGTGCTCGGCCGTCCGCGGGTCGACGTGACTCTGCGCATTTCCGGCCTGTTCCGCGACGTCTTTCCGCAGCAGATCGCCCTGTTCGATCAGGCGGTGCGCGCCGTCGCCGGGCTGGACGAGCCCGACGACACCAACCCGCTGGCCGCCACCGCCAGGGCCGAGGAGCAGCGCCTCGCCGCTGCGGGCACCGAGGCGGCGAACGCCCGCCGCTGGGCCACTGCCCGCATCTTCGGCGCCGCCCCCGGCATCTACGGCACGGCGCTGTCCGGCATGATCGCGCGCGGCGACTGGACCGCGCGGGCCGATTTCGGCGCCGCCTATCTGGAGGGCGGCTGCCACGCCTATGGCGCCGGGCTGGAGGGGGTTCCGCTGCCGGCCCTGTTCCGCCGCCGGGTGGGAGGCGCCGACGCGCTGGTCCACCATCAGGACCAGCGCGAACACGACGTGCTGTCCACCGACGGCTTCATGCAGTTCGAGGGCGGCTTCGCCGCGGCTGCCGCGCTGGAGGACTCCGAACCGGCGCTTTACCATCTCGACAGCGCCGATCCCGACAAGCTCGCCATCCGCACCCTGGCGGAGGAGATCGCCCGCACCCTGCGCGGCCGGGCGGCCAACCCGCGCTGGATCCAGGGCATGATGCGCCACGGCTATCGCGGGGCGGCGGAACTGGCGGCAAGCGTCGACACCCTGTTCGCCTTCGCCGCCACCACCGACGCAGTCCGTCCCGCCCATTTCGACCAGCTGTTCGACGCGTACGTCGAGGATGCGGAGGTGTGGGACTTCCTGTCGCAGGACAACCCTGCCGCTGCCCGGCACATTCTGGCGCGCATGAGCGAGGCGCTCGACCGCGGCCTGTGGCATCCCCGCCGCAACTCCACCGCGGAGGATCTGCGCCAGCTCCGGGAGAGCGCCGCATGACCAACCCTGCCGCCACCCAGCCGCGCCGCCGTGGCGCCTGCCCCGGCGTGCTGGCGCCGATGCAGGTCGGCGACGGCCTCCTGCTGCGCGTCCGCGTTCCGGCCGGCATGCTGCCCGCCGACCACGCGCGCCGTATCGCGGAGCTGGGTGATCGTTACGGCAACGGTCTGATCGACCTCAGCCAGCGCGGCACCCTGCAACTGCGCGGCATCGCCGCCGATGGGCTGGAGCCGGTGACCGAAGCCCTGCGCGGCATGGGCTACGTCTCCGGCAATGCGGCGAGCGAAGCGGTCCGCAATGTCCTGTGCTCCCCCACCGCCGGGCTCGATCCCACGGCGGCGATGGACGTACGGGCGGTGGCGCGTACGCTGGATGCGCGGCTGGCGGACGATGCGGCTCTGCACCGCCTGCCGCCGAAGTTCGGCTGGCTGGTCTGCGGCGGCGGCATCGGCCATCTGGCCGGCAGCAGCACGGACGTACGCTTCGACGCGGTGGATGGCGAACGGTTCCGGGTGTCGCTGGGCGGGACGCTGGCGACGGCGGCACCGCTGGGGCTTTGCCGGGTGGAGGACGTTGCGGATGTGGCGTCGGCGCTGGGGCGGGCCTTTCTGGAGTTGCGCGCGTCGCTGCCGGAGCCGCCGCGCCGCATGGCGGGTCTGGTCACGGCAATCGGTGTTGAGCTGTTTCTAATGCGCCTTTTCGCCTTCACATCTCCTCTCCCCCCCGCTCACGCGCAAACTTCGTTTGCGCTGACGCGACAGGCGGACCTCCGGTCCGCTGAAAGCGGGGAGAGGATCAAGGTGAGGGGGACGCACCTCATGGATATCTTCGGCGATGCCGAACCCCCTCATCCCACCCTTCTCCCCGGGGGGGAGAAGGAGCAAGCCCCAGTGATGGTGACGGCCTTCCCCTTCGGCCGCCTCACCGCCGCCACCCTCGCCGCCCTCGCCTCCACCTGCACCGAAATCCGCATCACCCCCTGGCGCGCCCTCATCCTCGTCGCCCCCTCCGCCGACGCCGAACGCATTGCCGAAGCGCGCGGCGCCATCCTGTCGCACACCGACCGCCGGCTGAAGCTGACCGCCTGCAGCGGCGCCGGCGGCTGCGATGTCGGCACCACCGACACCCATGCGACGGCGCTCGCCATCGCCGAGCGCGCAGGCCCCTTGCTGGACCCGGTGCGAATGGTGCATGTGTCGGGCTGCGCCAAGGGCTGCGCCCATCCCGCCATCGCCGATGTCACCCTGACCGCCCGCGACGGGGTGTATGACGTCGCCCTGAACGCGAAACCCGGTGACGCTTCCCCGTACACCGGCCTGTCCCCCGCCGACGCCGTGGCCCGCGTCGCGGATCTGTTGACCGAGGAGTCCACCGGTGCCTGAGCCGCTCTACGACTATATCCGCGACGGAGCGGCCATCTACCGCCAGTCCTTCGCCACCATCCGGGCGGAGGCCGACCTGTCCGCCATCCCCGACGACCTGAAGCCGGTGGCGGTGCGCGTCATTCACGCCTGCGGCATGGTCGATGCGGCCCAGGATCTGCTGTTCTCCACCGATGTCGGCAGCGCCGCCCGCACAGCCCTGCGCGCAGGCGCGCCCATCCTTTGCGACAGCGAAATGGTCGCCCATGGCGTGACCCGCGCCCGCCTGCCGGCCGGCAACGCCGTGGTGTGCACGCTCCGCGACGCCGCCGTGCCCGATCTGGCGAAGACCATCGGCAACACCCGCTCCGCCGCGGCGCTCGACCTGTGGGGCGACCGGCTTGGCGGCTCGGTGGTCGCCATCGGCAACGCGCCGACCGCCCTGTTCTACCTGCTGGAGATGCTGGCGGCCGGTGCCCCGAAGCCGGCGGCGATCCTCGGCTTCCCCGTCGGCTTCGTCGGCGCGATGGAGAGCAAGGAGGCGCTGGCGGAAAACCCCTTCGGCGTGCCTTATCTGGCGATCCGCGGCCGGCGCGGCGGCAGCGCCATGGCCGCCGCCGCCGTCAACGCACTGGCGAGCGACGTCGAATGAGCGGCGACATTTTCTCCCCCGGCACCCTGTTCGGTGTCGGCGTCGGCCCCGGCGATCCGGAGCTGATGACGTTGAAGGCGGTGCGCACCATCGGCGCCTGCCCGGTCGTCGCCTATTTCTGCAAGCGTGGCACGCGGGGTCAGGCCCGCCGCATCGCCGATCAGGCGATCAGGCCCGACCAGACCGAGCTGCCGATGGTTTATCCGGTGACGGTGGAGCTGCCGCCGACCCACCCCGACTATGGCCGCCAGATCGAAGCCTTCTTCGACGAGTCCGCAGACCGCATCGCGGAGCATCTCGCCGCCGGTCGTTCGGTCGCGGCGCTGAACGAGGGGGATCCGTTCTTCTACGGCTCCTTCATGCACCTGTTCCTGCGTCTGTCCGGCCGTTTCAAGGCGGAGGTCGTTCCCGGCGTCACCAGCATGGTGTGCAGCGCCTCGCTGCTGCCGCGTCCGCTGATGCTGCGCGACGACGTGCTGTCGGTGATCCCCGGCACGCTGGACGAGGCGGCGCTGGTCCGCGCCCTGACCGCCGCCGATGCCTGCGTGGTGATGAAGCTGGGCCAGAACCTGCCGAAGGTCCGCCGCGCCATCGCCGCCGCCGGATTGGCCGAGCGGGCCTGGTATGTCGAACGCGCCAGCATGGACGAGCAGCGCTTCATGCCCTTCCTGGAGGCGCCGGACGTCGCCCCCTACTTCTCGCAGATCGTCATTCCGGGCGAGGGCAAGCGCGGATGAGCGGCCCCAAGAGCAATGGCTGGTTGAAAGTGGTGGGATTGGGTCCGGGCCCCGAGGACTGGCTGACGCCGGAAGCCCGGCGCGATCTGGCCGAGGCGACTGACCTCGTCGGCTATTTCCCCTATGTCGAGCGCGTGCCGCCGGGCGATCAGGTGCGCCACGCCTCCGACAACCGGGTGGAGCTGGACCGCGCCCGCTTCGCGCTCGATCTGGCTGCGCAGGGCCGGCGGGTGGCGGTGGTGTCGGGCGGCGATCCCGGCATCTTCGCCATGGCCGCCGCCATCTTCGAGGCGCTGGACGATCCCGACGCGCCCAAGGCGTGGCGAGCGGTGCATCTCTCGGTCGATCCCGGCGTTTCCGCCATGCAGGCCGCCGCCGCGCGGGCCGGGGCGCCGCTGGGCCATGATTTCTGCGCCATCTCGCTGTCCGACAATCTGAAGCCGTGGGAGGTGGTGCTGCGGCGCCTGCGTCTGGCGGCGGAGGCGGATTTCGTCATCGCGCTCTACAACCCGATCTCCAAGGCCCGGCCCTGGCAGTTGGGAGCCGCCTTCGACGCCCTGCGCGACATCCGTGCGCCCGAGACCCCAATCGTGCTGGGCCGTGCCATCGGCCGCCCCGACGAGGAGCTGACGGTGACGACCCTGGGCGAGGTGCGGGCGGAGCAGGCCGACATGCGCACGCTGGTCATCATCGGCGCCTCGCACACGCGCTTGGTGGCGCGTGCGGACGGCGGGCGCTGGGTCTACACCCCCCGGCATTACCGGGGGTGAGAATGGGTGTGACGACCAACCCGCAACGAATGATCAACCCACCACGAGCAACCCTCTCCCCCCCGGGGAGAGGGCTGGGTGAGGGGGACGCGCGGCGTGGATTCTCGGAAAGTCACGCCTTACATGCCTTCCAGCCACCCCACCGCGTCCTCCACGTCGTGCAGTTCCGCCACGCCGTTTCCGGCCGGCCGCTCGACCATCACCACCGGCAGGCCCAGCCGGCGGGCAGCTTCCAGCTTCGCGTCGGTGGCACGTCCGCCGCTGTTCTTGCTGACGACCGCCTCCACGCCCTCCCCCCGCATCAGCGCCAGTTCACCCTCGACGGTGAACGGCCCGCGGTCGAGGATCAGGCCCATGCGCGGCAGGGCCGGCATCGGCTCCGGCGGATCGACGGCACGGATCAGGTAGCGCTTGTCCGGCACCGCCTCGAAAGCCGCGACCTCCTGCCGGCCGATGGTCAGGAACACGGTGTCGCCCAGGCCCCACAAGGCCAGCGCCGCAGCCGTCATGTCCGGCACGCCGATCCAGCGGTCGCCCGGCTCCGCCGCCCAGGCCGGCCGGGTCAGCAGCCGCAGCGGCACGCCGGCCAGCGCACAGGCCGCAGCGGCATTGGCGGAGATCTGCGCCGCGAAGGGATGGGTCGCGTCGATCACCGCCCCGATGCCCTCGGCGCACAGGTATTCGGCCAGCCCCGCCACACCGCCGAAGCCGCCGATGCGGGTCGGCAGCGGCGGCAGCACCGGGTTCTTGGTGCGGCCGGCCAGCGAGACGCGGGCGTCGATGCGCGGATGGCCGGCCAGCCGCCTGGCCAGCGCCGTCGCCTCCGTCGTGCCGCCCAAGATCAGTATTTTGACCGTCAGCGCCTTGACCAACTCTCCCTCCCCACCCGTCAGGATCGGCGCCATGGATAGCATGGGAACGGCCCGCTGGCTCAGCATCGTCGGCATCGGCGAGGATGGCTGGGACGGTTTGTCGCCCGCCGCCCGCGCGGCGGTCGAAAGCGCTTCGATCCTCCATGGCGGCAGCCGCCATCTCGATCTCGTGCCGGTCGTTGCGGGGCAGGAACGGCTACCCTGGCCATCGCCGATGACCGACGCCTTCCCCGGCCTGCTCAGCATGCGCGGCCAGCGGGTCTGCGTGCTGGCGAGCGGCGATCCGTCCTGGTACGGCGTCGGCGCCACCCTGTCCCGACTCGTTCCGGCTGCGGAAATGACGGTGATCCCGGCGGCCTCCGCCTTCAGCCTCGCCGCATCCCGGCTGGGCTGGCCGTTGCAGGACTGCCGCTGCCTGACCGTTCACGGCCGACCGCTGGAGCAGGTCGTTCCGCATCTACAACCAAACGCTAAATTGCTGCTTCTTTCCTGGGACGGAACGACTCCGGCCAAGCTGGCCGCCCTGCTGCGCGCCCGCGGCTTCGGCGCGTCGCGCCTGACGGTGCTGGAGGCGATGGGCGGCCCGCGCGAGGCCCGGCTGGAGGCAACCGCCGACGGCTGGACGGCCGAGCGCACAGCCAACCTCAACACCATCGCGCTGGAGTGCGTTGCCGCGCCCGGCGCCCGCATCCTGCCGCTGGCACCCGGCCTGCCCGACGACTGGTTCGAGCATGACGGCCAGATCACCAAGCGCGAGGTGCGCGCCGTCACCCTGTCCTTCCTGGCGCCGCGCCGCGGGGAACTGCTGTGGGATGTCGGCGCCGGGTCGGGCTCCATCGGCATCGAATGGATGCTGCGCGATCCGGCCAACCGCGCCATCGCCATAGAGCATCACCCGGAGCGCATCGCCCGCATCCTGACCAACGCCACCGCATTCGGCGTGCCCGGCCTGACGCTGGCGCGCGGCAAGGCTCCGGCGGCGCTGGAGGGTCTGGAGCGGCCGGACGCGATCTTCATCGGCGGCGGGCTGACGGCGGATGGCCTGCTGGCCGCCTGCTGGGACACCCTGCCCCCCGGCGGCCGGATCGCCGCCAACGCGGTGACGCTGGAAAGCGAGGCCGTGCTGTTCGACGCGCACAAGCGGCTGGGCGGCGAGCTGACCCAGATTTCGGTGGCCCGCGCCTCGGCGGTCGGCGGCTTCCGCGGCTGGCGCGCGTCGATGCCAGTCACGCTATGGCGGGCCGAGAAGCCGTATCAGGAGGACGCATGGACCGCCTGACCCCCGATGCCCTGCTGTTCGGTCCGGTCTTTGTCGGTCTGGGCTGCCGCCGCGGCTGCGGTTGGGAGGAGATCGCCAACCTGGTCGCCACCGCTTTCGACGAGGCGGCCCTGCCCGATGCCGCGCGCCAGCTGGCCGCTCTGGCCGCCCCGGCGATGAAGGCCGACGAGGCGGGGTTGGCGGAAGCCGCCCGCGCGCTCGGCCTGCCGCTGCGCTTCATCGAGGAGGAGGCGATGCTGGCGGCGCAGGACCGCGTCCACACCCGCTCCGCCACCGTGCTGGCCGCGGTCGGACTGGCGTCGGTCGCGGAAGCGGCCGCACTGGCCGCCGCCGGGCCGGGATCGCGCCTGCTGCTGCCGCGCCGCTCCACCCCCCGCGCCACTGTCGCACTTGCCTTGCCTGCTATTGTCCTGTCGGAGACCCGTTCATGACCGTCCATTTCATCGGTGCCGGACCGGGCGCTCCCGACCTGCTGACCCTGCGCGGCCGCGACCTGATCGCGCGCTGCCCGGTCTGCCTCTATGCCGGCTCCCTGGTGCCGAAGGAGATCATCGCCCACGCGCCGGCCGGCGCGCGGATCGTCGACACCGCGCCGCTGACGCTGGAGGAGATCGTCGCCGAGTTCCAGTCCGCCCATGCCGCCGGCCAGGATGTGGCGCGGCTGCATTCCGGCGACCTGTCGGTCTACAGCGCCTTGGGCGAACAGACCCGCGCGCTGCGGGAGCTGGGCATCCCCTACACCATCACCCCCGGCGTGCCGGCCTTCGCCGCCGCGTCGGCCGCACTGGGGCGGGAGCTGACCCTGCCGGAGGTCAGCCAGACGCTGATCCTGACCCGGACCGAGGGGCGCGCCTCGGCGATGCCGGCGAACGAGACGCTGGAGGTGCTGGGCGCCTCGGGCGCGACTCTGGCGGTCCACCTGTCGATCCACGTCATCGACCGGGTGGTGGAGCGGCTGACCCCGCTCTACGGCGCCGACTGCCCGGCGGCGGTGGTCTACCGCGCCACCTGGCCGGACGAGCGGGTGCTGCGCGGCACGCTGGCCGACATCGCGGCGCAGGTCGCGGCCTCACCGATGGAACGGACCGCGCTGATCCTGGTCGGTCCGGCGCTGGGCCATGAGGAGTTCCGGTGCAGCGCGCTCTATGACGGCAGCCATGTGCGCCGCTATCGGGGGTTGGCGGAGTGAGCGCTTCCGACGATGCGCCCCTGGCGGTCGGTGACCAGCACCTCGACCTCGACCGGCGCATCCTCCAGCACCTCCTGCGCGGCGCAGCGCGCCAGCTCGGCCACATGGTCGGCCAGGGCCAAGCCGGCGGCGTCCGCCATGCCCAGCACCTGTGCTGCGGTGTTGGCGCCGCGCGCCTGCGCGATCAGCTCGGGACCGGCTCCGAGATCCGCCAGCCGCTCTGCGAGCCACTCGAAGTCCACGCTGTTGCGCTTGCTGTGCAAGTCCATCAGCCCGCGCGCGAGCTTGCCGAACTTGGCGAAGCCGCCGCACAGCGTCAGGCGGGGCACCGGGTGCCGGCGCAGATACTTCAGCGTGCCGCCGACGAAATCGCCCATGTCGAGCAGAGCCTGCTCCGACAGGCCATAGCGCGCCACCACCGCCTTTTCCGACAGGTCGCCGGTGCAGGCGGCGACATGGGGCAGCCCGGCCGCCCGCGCCACATCGACTCCGCGCTGGATCGAGGCGATCCAGGCCGCGCAGGAATAGGGCACGACGATCCCCGTCGTTCCCAGGATCGACAGCCCGCCGAGGATGCCGAGCCGCCCGTTCATCGTGCGCCGGGCGAGCAGTTCGCCATTCTCCACCCCGACCTCGACCACCAGATCGGCCGGCTGGCCGGCGGCGCCCGCCGCCTCTCCCACCGCCTGCGCGATCATGCGGCGCGGCACCGGGTTGATCGCCGGCTCGCCGACGGCCAAGGGCAGGCCGGGCAGGGTCACGGTGCCGACGCCGGGACCGGCGCGGAAACTGACGCCGCTGCCGGGCGCACCGCGCCACACCCGCGACCGCACCAGCGCGCCATGGGTCACGTCGGGATCGTCGCCGGCATCCTTGATTATGCCGGCCATGGCCCAGGGTCCATCCGCCCCCTCGCCCCGTTCGGTCACCGCGAGCGCGAAGGCCGGGGTCTGGCCGCCGGGCAGGGTCACCGTCACCGGGTCGGGGAACTCCCCGCCGAACAGGGCATCCGCCGCCGCCCGCGCCGCGGCGGTGGCGCAGGTTCCCGTCGTCCAGCCGCGGCGCAAGGGTGTAGCATCCTCCGCACCGCCTTCCGTCTTCTCCGAGCCCGAGTCCGCGTTCATGTCGTTTGAGTCGTCCATTCCCGAAAGCGTCCTGGTTCCCTTCGCCCCCGGCAGCGTCTGGCTGGCCGGGTCCGGCCCCGGCGACCCCGGCCTGCTGACCCTGCTGGCGCTGCAAGGTCTAAGGCAAGCCGACGTCATCGTCCATGACGCGCTCGTCAACGAACGGATCATGGCGCTCGCCAGCCCGTCGGCAAGGCTGGAGTTCGCCGGAAAGCGCGGCGGCCGGCCCTCCGCCCATCAGGACGACATCACCAGCCGCCTGATCGAGCTGGCGAAGGAGGGGCACCGCGTCCTGCGCCTGAAGGGCGGCGACCCCTTCGTCTTCGGCCGCGGCGGCGAGGAGGCGCAGGCACTGGCGGCGGAAGGCATCCCCTTCCGCATCGTGCCCGGCATCACGTCCGGCATCGCCGGCCCGGCCTATGCCGGCATCCCGGCGACCCACCGCGACACCAACCAGGCGGTGATCCTGGCGACCGGCCATTCGCTGGGCGGCGGGCCGGACTGGCGGGCGCTGGCCGCCACCAAGGCGCCGCTGATCCTCTATATGGGGTGGAAGGCGCTGCCGACCATCGCGGCGGAACTGATGGCCGGCGGCCTGTCCGCCGACACCCCCGTCGGCGTGGTGACGGAGGCGACCACCGCCAACCAGAAGAGCCTCGTCACCAGCCTCGGCACCTGCGTCGCCGATCTGGCGGCGAGCGGGCTGGAGCCGCCGGCCATCATCGTGATCGGCGAGGTGGTGCGGCTGCGCCCGGCGCTGGAGTGGCTGCCGGCCCAGACGGCGCTGCACCATGGCTAATGGCCTCATCATCGCGGCGCCGGCGTCGGGCACCGGCAAGACGACGCTGACGCTCGGCCTGCTGGCGGCGCTGCGCGCCCGCGGCGTGGCGGTGGGGGCGGTAAAGTCAGGACCGGACTACATCGACCCGGCCTTCCACCGCGCCGCCACCGGCCGGCCCAGCGTCAATCTCGACACCTGGGCGATGGGGCCGGATTTGCTGGACGGGCTGGCCGCCCGTGCCGCCGAGGGTGCCGATCTGCTGGTCTGCGAAGCGCTGATGGGCCTGTTCGACGGCGTTGCCGGCGTCGGGGCCACCGGCACCGGCTCGACGGCGGAGATCGCGGCGCGCACCGGCTGGCCGGTCGTGCTGGTGGTGAATGCCAAGGGCCAGTCGCAGTCGGCCGCCGCCTTGGTGAAGGGCTTCGCCACCTACCGCGACGACGTGACCATCGGCGGCGTCGTGCTGAACAATGTCGGCAGCCCGCGCCACACCGCGCTGGCCGGCAGCGCCATCGAGGCGCTGGGCATCCCCCTGCTGGGTGCCCTGCCGCGCGCGCCGGACCTCAGCCTGCCCGAACGTCATCTCGGCCTCGTCCAGGCCGACGAGACGGAGGGGCTGTCCGATCGGCTGGCCGCGCTTGGCCGCTTCATCGCCGAGCATGTCGATCTCGACCGTGTCGTCGCCCTGGCCAAGCCGTCGCAGGCCGGGCGCGGCAGCGATGCCCCCGCCCTGCCGCCGCCGGGCCAGCGCATCGCCATCGCGCGGGATGCCGCTTTCACCTTCGTCTATCCCCACCTGACCGCCGGCTGGCAGGCTGCAGGCGCGGAGCTGCGCGTCTTCTCCCCCCTGGCCGACGAGGCGCCGCCGCCGGGCTCTGACGCCGTCTATCTGCCCGGCGGCTATCCGGAGCTGCATGCCGGCCGCCTCGCCGCCAACGCCACTTTCCGCGACGGCCTGCGCGCGGCGGCGGAGCGGGTGCCGGTCTATGGCGAGTGCGGCGGCTACATGGTGATGGGCGAAACGCTGGAGGATGCCGACGGCGTCACCCACCCGATGACCGGGCTGCTGGGAGTGCGCACCTCCTTCGCCAAGCGGCGGCTGCATCTGGGCTATCGCCGGGCGTCCCTGCTGGCCGATGGGCCGCTGGGACCGGCAGGATCGCCGCTGATGGGTCATGAGTTCCATTACGCCTCCACCCTGTCCCGCGGCGACGACGCGCCGCTGCTGCAAGCGACCGCGGCGGACGGCAGCGACCTGGGCGCGCTCGGCAGCCGGCGCGGCCGGGCGCTCGGTTCCTTCGTCCATCTGATCGCACGGGGGTGAGCATGGAGGAGGATTTCACCGCGGCGGAGCGCGACGCGCTCTACAAGGCGATCTTCTCCCGCCGCGACGTGCGCGGGCAGTTCCGCCCCGACCCGGTTCCGGACGAGGTGCTGACCCGCATCCTGCTGGCCGCCCACCATGCGCCGTCGGTTGGCTTCATGCAGCCCTGGAACTTCATCGTCATCACCGATCCGCAGGTGAAGTCCCGCATCCACGCAGACTTCGCCCGCGCCAACGAGGAGGCGGAGGCGATGTTCGACGGCGAGCGGCGCAGCCTCTACAGCCGCCTGAAGCTGGAAGGCATCCGCGAGGCGCCGGTCAACCTGTGCATCACCTGCGACCGCGACCGCTCCGGCCCGGTGGTGCTCGGCCGCACCCACATGCCGGCGATGGATCTCTACAGCTGCGTCTGCGCCGTGCAGAACCTGTGGCTGGCCGCCAGGGCGGAGGGGCTCGGGGTCGGCTGGGTCAGCATCCTGCACGAGGAGGCGCTGAGGGAAGCGCTCGGCATTCCGGAGCGGATCGTGCCGATCGCCTATCTCTGCCTCGGCCAGGTCACCCATTTCGAAGCGACGCCGGAGTTGGAAACCAAGGGCTGGCGCAAGCGCCTGCCCTTGGAGGAACTGGTGTTCCGGGACCGCTGGCAGGGGGCTTGATGCGGCGTCTCTTCCGCGAACGGAGGAGACACCTGCACGATCAGCGACCCGTCACATTGTAGAATGCGTCCTTGACGACGCCCTCGAAGCCTTTGCGAACCACGAACCCCTTGACGGTGCTGGACGTCACCAGCTGTGCGATTCCCTTGCCGGTCATGGAGACGCCACGCGCGAAATAGGCCGCATATATCCCGTCCAGGATCAATCCCTTGGCGAAGTTGAGATAGATTTGGCTCGCCACCTGGGCAAAGGACGGATCGCGCTCCAGCACATCGGGATCGACACGTGCCTGCATGGCGACTTCCGTCACCGAGAGGCCGTCCAGCCTGACGATGGAGATTTTGGCGGCAAAGCGCTCCAGAAGCGAAACCTTGCCATCCTGATTGCCGTCGCGATCGTCGTAGAAAGCCGCGATGGCGACCGCGTCGTCGCCGACGAAGCCAATCGCTCCAATCGGGTTGTTGCCGAACTTAGTGATCAACACCCAGTCCATGATGACCCTCTTTGCTGATTTGAAATCAAACACCAAGTCGGCAATGGTTCGATTGCGCGAAACTCAAAAACGGCTCCTGAAGATTACAGACCGGCCGAGAGGGTGATCGGCCGGCTACCGTCACCGACCAGCGTGAAGGCCGCCCAGAAATAAGGATGGCTCTGATCCAGGTCGGCGATGATCGCCTTCTGCGCGGTCTGCAAATGATAGGCGCTGCCCTTGGAACGGTCCGTGCTGATCTTTCGGAACAGCTCCGTCATCAGCTTGATCGTCGCTTCGTTGTCCACCTGCCAATGCGACACCAGCAGCGAGCGGGCGCCGCCGACGAAGAAGGACCGGGCGATGCCGGTCAGGCTTTCGCCGCCGCCGCTGCCCTCGGCGCCGGTGTTGCAGGCGGACAGCACGACCAGATCGGCGTTGAGGCGCAGCTGTTCGATCTCGCTCGCCGTCAGCAGGCCGTCATATTGCTGCGGCGCCCCCTCGGGCAGCGATACCATCAGGGCCGGCTCCGACCAGCAGTTCAGCTCGTTCGGCAGCAGGCCGTGCGTGGCGAAATAGACGATCCGGTACTGCTCCAGCTGTGCCGCGCCGTTTTCGGGAGCCAGGCCGAGCTGCCGCACCTTCTCGTGGTTGAAACCGTCGCGGATCAGAACCGACCCGGCGGACGCCTGCACGCTCTGGGCCACCGTCCGGACCTCCCGGTCCGTCCCTTCCAGTCGCGGAAGCTTGGTCAGGCGGGCGACTTCGGACCGGCAGCTGTCCGGCAGGTTGCGGTTGCGCAGCACGGCGTCGACGTTGGTGAACGGCAGCGGATCGCCGAAGCCGATGAAGGGCTGCGGCGCGGACGACGGCTCCACGCGCCGCAGATCCACGAAGGACCGCACCGAGGGCGTCAGGGTCAGCGCATAGCGCTGGGCGAGCCAGGGGACGTTCCGGTAGTCCCTGTTGTCGGCGATGCGCGGGTGCGGTTCGGTCACCAGAAGGCCTAGCGGCAGGCTGAGCAGCGGCCCGGACGGGACCGTCACCAGATGCTCGATGCCGGCCAGACGGGGCTTCGCCGGCCCCATCAGCGTCTCGAACAGCTTGTTGGCGCCGATGACGTCGTACTCCAGCAGCTGGCTGCCATCGATGGCGGAGCGCAGAGCCTTGGTCTCGCGGGCAACCTGCCCGGTCGTCAGGGCGACCCGATAGGCCATCACGCCGTCCTTGCGGACCAGGAAGGCGACCGACATCGGCTCGCCGACGATCACCTGATAGAGCGCGTCCCGCTGGCCGAGCTGGGCCTGGACGTCGGCGACCTTCACCGGCGCGTCGAGCAGGCTCTGGTACCGTGGGAAGGCGCTCTGCACCTCCTGGGTCAACTGGCTGACGGCCCGCTTCTTGTTCTCCACCTCCGTCCGCAGGAAGTCGAGTTCGTTCGGCAGCGCCTGCGGATCGGCCTCCATCCAGGCCAGTTCGTTCTTGGCCCGGTCATGGTCGCGCTCGGCATCCTGAAGGCGCCGGATGACGCCGCCGGCCGACCGGTCGGCGGACATGCGCACGGCCGTCCGGGCGATGGCCTGGCTGGTCATGGTCCCGCGCACCAGCTGCCCGGCCTCGAACATCTCGGCGAAATAGGCTTCGGCCTTGTCCGGGCTCTTCTCGGCCAGGGTCAGCATCAGGTCGAAGAAGGGGAAGACCACCTCGTAGGGAAGCGCGGTGGAGCGCTCCGCAGAGATGGCAAAGGCGGCGCGGAAGGCGCGCAGGGACTCATCGGCGCGATCCGCCGCCGCATGCGCCTTGCCCAGCGCAAGCAGGGCCAGAACCTCCAGCCGCGAGTTGCTGAACAGCTTGCGCTGCTCGGCGATGGCGGTTTCCAGCCGGCCGACCCCGCGCTCCGGGCTGCCGGTGTCGACGTCCAGTTCGGCTTGCAGGAACAGGAATTGCGGCCGCCACCAGGACGGCGCCATACGGGCCTGTCCCAGCACGCCGAATGCCTGGTCGAGAGCCGCCGACGCCTCCCTCAGCCGCCCGGTCTTCTCCTGCATGCGGGCCTGGGTGTAGGTGTCCAGCGCCATGTCGGCGAACAGGATTTCCGTGTTGCGGGCGACGTCGGACACGCCGAACGCCTGGCTGTCGTCGCCGCCACGGCGGCCGGCCCCCTTGGCCACGCTCACGCTCTGGCGTTCCGCGGCGACTTTCTTCGCCTGCTCCAGCGCATTGTCATACTGCCGCTGGTTGGCGAGATGGAGCGCCCGATAGCTGCCCAACCGCAGGCGGACCAGCTCGTCGGCGCCCCCCAGCTTGGTCTCCGCCTGATCGAACAGGCCGTCGGCGATGGCGAAGCGCTGCTGGTTGCTGGCCTGCAGGGCGAGATGGGCGTAGAGGATCCCCTGGTTGACTTCGTCGTCCGGCTGGAACTTCATCAGCACTGCCAGAGCCTGGCGGTACTGATCCTCGGCCTTCGCGAACTCGCGGATGCTGTTGTAGTACTGACCGAGTCGCATGGCGTTCTCGAACGCCGACAGATCGCCGATGCTGAATTTGGTCTGGGCTTCCAGCCGCTCGGCCACCGAGGAGCGGGAGCCGCCGGCATCCTCGATCTTGGAGCGGTCGATCGCTCCGGCAAGGCCGCCGATGGTGTTTTCGATCTGGCTCATCGCCACCGGGATGCCCTCGGCCAGGAACACCGCGCCGTTCACCGAGGCGACGAGCGCCACCACGGGCCAGCCGCCCTGTTTGCGCCGGCATTCCATCAGCAGGGCGTCGTAGCGGTCGAGCACTTTGGCCGCCGCCGGTGCCGGGCAGGTCAATCTCTGGTCGATATCGCCACGCCACCAGCTTTGCGACGCGTAGTTCCCCATCACGGCATTGGCCGACATGTCGGGGGTCAGCTCGATCACCCGCGCGCTGGGCTCCCGCCAGTTGCCGCAATAGACCTCCAGCGTGCGCTGGACGCCGGTACCGCCCTCCGGCCGCGCTCCGGGCTGGGCCCGGCACGCCTCCCCGATGCCGTTCTTGCCGACGAGAAAGGACGTGTCCCCCGATCGCGAGGAGGAGGTGTTCATGCAACCGCCAAGCGCGGCGCAGAGCACTGCCGTAGCCACAATCCGGATGTTCGGCCGCTTCATGGGGATGATCCTCGCACTCTTACCAGAGTTCTTCGTTGCCGGAATTGGAGAAGATGGCGTCCGCATCGCTCTGGGACGGCGGACGCACCGGCACGACCACACGGGCATCGTCCAGCGTCAGGCGCAGCGCCTGGACCGGCAGGCCGATGGACAGCGGGGTACAGCCGGAGATCTGTTTGATCGGGCAGCCGTTGAAGACATAGTCCGCACTCTGGGTATTGGACTGGGCCTGGAGGCTGGCCTGTTTTCCGCCATAGCCGGCGACCTTCCCGTAGGCGGTGACCTTCGTGGCTTTCAGGATGTTGATGCCGCCGACGTCCAGCCCCAGCCCCTCGTATGGGGCGCTGGCCTGGTCGCGCAGGTTCATCAGGTTGGTGTTGGCGAAGGTCCCCTCGACCGACAGCGTCAGCACGCCCGTGGTGGTGAACATCTGGCTGACCAGAACCGAGCTTGAACCATTGATCCGGACATTGTTCAGCGGCTGGGTCTGGCCGACCTCCCCATTGAACACGATGTCGCTGGCTCCGGCCTGGATGGTGAGGTCGACGCCTTTCCGGCTGGCGTTCAGCGGGCCGATGCTCAGCGCGCCGCTCTTCAGGACGGTCGCCCCTTCCAGGACGGTGTAGCGCGTGTCGGACAGGCTCGTCCCGACACGGCCCAGCTTCATCGCGCCGCCCATGGTCGAGATGGTGCCGGACAGATAGGTGGTCGACGGCGATCCCGACCCGGTGTCCAGTCCGCCGGCGAAGACCATGTCGTTCAAGGTCCCGTTCAGCCGCAACGTTCCAGTGTTCACGAAGCGTGTTGCCGAACCGATCGTGCCGCCGCCCATCAGGTTGATCGTGTAGGGGCGATCGTAGGTGACCAGCGTGTCGGCGTTGACCGCTCCCCCGAAGGTGAAGGTCTGGGCGTCGAGCAGGTTCAGCGTGCTCAGGCCGGTGACGGCATTGGTGAAGGAGACGGTCCCGCCGGCCCGCAGCGCCAGCGACGTCCCCGTTCCGGCCGACAGGGCGGCGGCATCGATTGCGCCGCCGGCATTGATGGTCAGCGTCGACCCCTCCCCCTGGGTGACCGTTCCCAGCGAGACGTTCCCCTTGGCGGTGATGCCGAGCGACGAGGCGGTCCGCAGCGGGGTGGCGATCGTCACCGATCCGCTGCCGGCGGTCAGGTCGCCGGTCAGCACCGTTCCGGACGCCGCCGTCAGGGTGACGGAGCCGCCGGCGACCGCCCTCGGCGCAACCGTCAGCACCCCTTTGGACTGTACGGTCAGATCGCCGGCCACCGAAGCGGTCAGATTGGTCTCGCGGCCGTTGACCAGGACCGCGTCTCCGGCGGTCGTCAACACGACATCCCCGGCAAAGCCGTTGTCTGCGTTCGTCAGGCGCAGATCTCTGGAGGTGATCCGGGCGGGACCGCCGACCGCGATGGCACCGCTCTGATCGACGCTTCCAGCGTTGAGCACAAGCGAACCGCCGGTACGCAGCCGCTGGATGGTCACGCCGTCGGTATCGGTATAGACGATTGCCCCGGCGGCATCGGCCGTATCGTCCGCGTTGCGCGCCCGCAGGTCGATGGCGGCAGCGTTGTTGGCGCTGTTGTCCAGGGTGATCGCCGCGCCGCCGTCCTTGCGTGTCGTGACGGCCACGGTGTTGGCCGTGATGGCGCCGCTCTGGGTGACGGCGCCTCCCGCCGTCACGGTCAATGTGCCGCCGACAGTGATGGTCCCGATATTGAACGCCCCGTCCGTGGTGACCCCCAGCGCAGCGGCGGTGCCGGCAAGCGTGCCGATGCTGCCGCGCGCCGCCAGCGTGGCCGCACTCGCCGTGCCGACCGTCGCAGTGGTCAAACCGTTGACGTCGCTATAGGTGATGGCTCCGGCGGCATTCGCGGTTCCATCGGCGTTGAGGGTGCGCAGATCGATGGAGCCGGCGTCGTTGCCGGAGTTGGTCAGGGTGATCGCGGCGCCGCCGTCCTTCAGCGTCCTCACCGAAAGGCTGCCGGCGGTCAACGCTCCGCTTTGCGTGACCGGACCGCCGGCGACCAGCGCCACCGAACCCGCCGTGCTCAGCCCGGCAATGTCCATCGCGGTCGCGTCGGTGTAGGCGATGTCTCCAGCCGCCATATTGCCGTTGCCGTCCAGCGACCGCAGGTCCAGCGAGGACACATCGTTGCCGACGTTTGTCAGCCGGATCCCCCCTTCCGAACCGCCGCGCGTCCGGGCCACGAGCGTGTTGGCAAGAATGGCGCCGCTCTGGCTGATCGCCCCGCCAGCATCGATGGTCGCGGTTCCCGTCGTGCCCACGCCGGCGATCTCCACACCGTTCACATCGGTGTAGGCAATCGCAGCGCTGGCGTTCGCGGTATCGCCCGAGTTGCGGGACGTCAACTGGGCAACGGCAACGTTGTTCCCGGCGTCCGTCAGGGTGATCGCCGCTCCGCCGTCGTTGCGCGTCGTGACGTTCAGGCGGTTTGCCGTCACTGCACCGCTTTGCGTCACCGCATCCGACGCGGTGGCCGACAGCGTCCCGCCGGCCGTCACTGTCGCGAAGGTCAGGCGCCCCCCCGCCGTCACCGCGAGATCCCGCCCGACTGTGCCGGTCAAACTGGTGTCCAGCGCGTTTGCCAGGGTTGCGTCGTTGGCGCCGGTCGTGTTCAGCGCGATTTGCCCGCCGAGCGTGTTGCCCCCGTCGGTCAGGACGATCCCGCCACCCTGCGACGTGAAGGAGGAGGTGCCGCTCACCTGCAGCGCCGCCGATTGCGTGATGCCGCCGCCCGCCACCACCGTCGCGTTGCTGCCGGTCTGCAGCGCGGCGATGTTCACTGCCGAGGCGTCGGTGTAGGCGATGGCGCCCGCAGCCCGGCCGCCCTGTGTATCCAGCGTCTGCAGATCCAGATTGACGACATCGTTGCCGGAGTTCGTCAGCGTGATCGCAGCACCGCCGGACTTTTGCGTTTTCGCCGAGAGGGCGTTGGCATTGATGGCGCCACTCTGGGTCACGACGTCGCCGGCCGTGGCGGTCAGCGTGCTGGCGACGGCGATAGCGCCGAAGCCGAGAGCACCGTCCACCGTCGCGGTCAGCGTCCCCAGGGTACCCGACAGCGTGCCGAGGCTGCCGTGTACGGTGAGCGTCGCCGTTCCCGATGTGGCCAGGGTGGCCGAGTCCAGGCCCGTTGCGTCGGTGTAGCTGATCGCTCCGTCCGCATTGGTGGTATCGGCGGCGTTGCGGGCGCGCAGATCCAGCGTGGTGACGTCGTTGCCGGCATTGCCCAGCGTGATCGCAGCCCCGCCGGTCTTGAGCGTCTTCACCGTCAG
>NZ_PDKW01000039.1:592581-838583 GCF_002573965.1 Azospirillum palustre
GTCTGCGTCACCGCATCGCTCGCCGTGGCCGTCAGGGTGCGGCCCACCGTCGTCGCGCCGAAGCCCAGCGTCCCGCCGCTGATCACCGTCAGGTCCTGCCCGACCGTGCCGCTCAGCGAGGTCGCCAGTGTGTTGGTCAGCGACGCGTCGTTGGTGCCGCTGTTGCTCAGCGTCACCGCCCCCGTCAGCGCATTGCCGGCGTTGCTTAGCGTGATCGCGTTGGCACCCGCGGTGAAGGACGAGGTTCCGCCCACAGTCAAAGCTGCCGACTGCAGGATGGAGCCTGCGGCGGTGATTGACAGATTTCCGGTGATGGAGATTGCGCCGTCGATCGAGACACCGCCGCCGTTGGCGTTCATCGTCACGTTCAGCGTGCCGGCTGTGCTGGCGATCGAACCCGTGTTCTGAACCGTGATTCCGCCATCCGCCTGCAGGGACAGGGTGGCAGTGTTTCCGACACCGTTCATGGTGATCGGCGCGGCGACCAGGATGTTCCCGGTACCACCGCCGGCGCTGGTCGTAACGACGGTGACGTTCGTTCCGGCGTTGAGGAAACCGCCGAGCGTCGCGGCATCGATCGTCGCCGCCGCCGGATTGGTTCCGTCGGGCTGATAGCTCGGCGCGCCGGTGACGTTCGCATCGGCGTTGCCGATGGTGATGTCGGTCGGGTCGAGCAGAAGCGTGCCGCCCCGGCCTTGCCCGGCCGCGGCAAGGTCGACCGACCCACGGAAATTGAGAGCGGACTTGCCGGACACTTCGGCAAAGCCGCCGTTTCCGCCGGTCCCGGCGCCGCGTGCCACGATCGACCCGCTGAACTCAGTCGAATGATCCGACCACACGACGATCTGGCCGCCGTCGCCGCGCTCGGTGGCGCTCGCGTCGATGCGGGCACCGGCCGCAACCTTGGTCTGCTTCGCGGTGAAACGCAGCCCCTTGCCCTGGGCACCGCCGCCGATCTGGACGGTGCCGCCGCCGCGTCGGCCCTGGGCATTGATCCGGGCGCTGCTTTCGACCGCCACCTTCTGGCCGCTGACCTGGACGGTGCCGCCGACCGTGCCCGGATCGGTTCCCTGCACGTCGAGCCGTCCGGATACGGCCACCGTGCCGCTGTCCTCGCCGGACAGAACAATGGTGCCATTGACGGTCTGGACGCTCTGGGCTTCGACGACGCCATCCATGTTGATGACCTTGTCGAGGATACCGCTCGCGGCGCGCGCGGTCATGGTGACCCGCCCGCCGGGAGCGCGAACGACGCCGTTGTTGCGGACGAGTTCCTGCACGCCCTCCGGCGCCTTCTCCACCACGCCGGTGGCTTCGAACCGCATCAGGCCGTCGCCCTGGAAATCGACCAGGAAGGTCGGGGCGCCGGCCAGGACAACCTGCGACAGGCGCCCCTCGATCAGGCCGGAATTGCGGACATGCGGCGCAACCAGGGCGGCGATGCCGCGGTCGGCCAGGGTGATGGTCCCCTCGTTGACGACAGTGGCGTTCGGATTGGCGGAGGCGCGATCGAAGCCGTAGGCGCCCGCCATGAAGTCCTGGTTGCGGATGTCGGCGGTGGTGGCGAGCAGGCCACCCACGTCGACGCGGGCGCCGCTCTTGATCAGAACGCCGTTGGGATTGACCAGCCAGATGTTGCCGTTGGCCTGGAGCGAGCCGGCGATGTCCGACCGCATGCCGCCGGTGACGCGGTTGAGCGTGATGGAGTTAGCGCTGGGCTGCACGAAGCGGGTAAGTTCGCCCACGCCGATGTTGAAGCTCTGCCAGTCGATGATCGCCTTGTCGGTGGACTGCCGGACGACCAGCTCCCCCGGCTGCCCGCCGATGGAGATCGAACCGTCGACGACGGTGCCGTTCACCGGGTTGGCAAAGGCCGAGGCGCCGCCGAGGACCAAGGCGCCGACGGCCAGGCATCCCGCCAGCGCGAGAACGCCGGTGAGGGCCGACGTCTCCAGGAAACGGCCGCGCGGGACCCGGAGGCCCTGGAGCCGGAAACCATTGACCCGGAAGTCCTGGCCTGCGGCGACGCCCGCCGGATTGACTGTGGCTGCGGGATGACGGCCGCGGTTCCGCGGGCGGGAGGCCGTCTTCAAGCTCTTCGATACCGAGGGCTTCCGCATGATCCGCATCCCTTGTCTGCGCGCTGTCTCTGTCGTCGCCTGGCCGGCACGGAACCGCCGGCCCTGGGCCAGGGTCAGTACTGGTAGGTCAGTGAAAAGTTGAAGCGCGTGTTATGAGAGCTGTCGTTGTCGATGATCGTGGCCGTCAGCGGACGGCTCACCTCGACATGACCGGCAAGTCCTTCGATGAAGTTCATCCGCAACCCGGCGCCGGCGGACCAGAGATGTCCCTGGAGCTGCGTCCCCGTCCAATTCCGCACGTGACCGGTGTTGACGAACGAGTAGGGTGTGACGGAGTCGAGCAGGTCGAGCCCGAGGGCGAGCGGGTAACGCAGTTCGGCCGATGCCGCGACACCGCGGTCGCCGGACAGCGCCGCCGGGTCGTAGCCGCGCCCGAAGGCGGTGCCGCCCACCGCGAACTGCTCGCTCGCCAGCAAGGGGCGCCGGCTGTATTGGCCGGCGGCGCTGAGCACGAGTTCGAGCGGCGGGATGATCGTCTGCACGCGGGAAACGTCGATGCGGTAGCTCGTGAACTCCCCGCTGCCGCCGACGCGGGACAGAAGCGGGCTGGACGAGGTGCTGGCGTTCATGATGGGAAGGCCCTGACGGACCTTGAACGTCAGCGCCGTGCCCCCCATCAGGCTGTCGCGCATGTTGGCCGTCAGGCTGCCCTGCACCACCCGCAGCCGGTCCTGGGTGTATTGGGCCTTGGACACGTAGGTGTCGCCGTTCAGATAGTCGAAGGCGCCACCCGCATAGACCGACAGGTCGCGCGAGCGCAGCAGCGGGTAGCGGAAGCTCGCTCCGAGCTTGATCGTCTTGCCGCGGACGTCGAGCGGCTTCAGCAGAAAGCCGGGAGCGACCTTTCCGTAGAGGGCGAAACCCTGCACCGACAGGCCTTCGCTGCCCACATACTGCTCGTAGGTCAGCTGCGCCATCTTCTGTTCGCTGAACTGGCTCGTGCTCAGGGCCGTGAGGCTGGTCCGCTCGCCGAAGGGCGTGAAGGAATTGGCCGACAGGCCGCCGACGACGGTGGTCGGCCCCAGATAATGGGAGCCGTAATTGTCGACGGAGACATAGCCGTCGAACGGTTTGCGCTGGGCGGTGACGACCATCTGCGCACCCCCGACCGCCGTGCTGGAGCGCCGGAAATTGCTCTGCACCGTATAGCCGGGGATGTCGTTGGCCAGAAGGAGATAGCGTTCGACGTCGGACAGGCTGACCGGGCGGTGCGCGACGATTTTTTCGACGAAGCCGCGAATCAGCGGTTCGGCCGGACCGGCGTCGCCGTCGATCACGATGTCGCTGACATAGCCTTCGATGATCTGGATCTTGAAGACGCCGTCACGGATGGTCTGGGCCGGCACCAGGGCCCGGCTCAGGAAATAACCATCCTCGCGGTACCGCGTCGCGATCTTGTCGGCCAGTTCGAACAGCGACTCCAGCGAGACGGTCGTGCCGATCAGGGGGGCGAAGAGAGGCGCGAATTCCTCTTGTGTGTACGCCTCCATCCCGACGAACTCGATGTTCTTCAGCAAAAGCGTCGTGCGCTGCGCTCCCGCCGGAGCCTTGCTGGTGGCCGACTGCGGAACCGAGATGGCACCCGGCTCCGTGTCATCCATGCGGGGAGGGGCGACGCGCTCGGTCCCGCGGCCGGGCTCCACATCGCCCGGCAGGCGCAATGCCTTGGAGATGTCCGACGGCAGGCCCTGTGCAAAACCGGTCTGCCCCACGGTCGCCAGAGCAAGGCCGACCATGCCAACGCGGAGGAAACCGGGAAGTTTTCGCATTTCTTCTTCCGACAGTTCGCGCCGGTTCCGGACACAGGAACAAGGCCGTTGAGACAAATTCGATGCGCTTTGCGCGAAGAGACCACAACCCTTCCTATTCAGGACTGACTTACCATCAACCGGTGAGATGGAAATCCGCCCAGGAGTGGATTAACAAGAGCATATGCCATCGGTCAAGCGCTCTGGTCGTCGCAAGACGACATCATACATCTTGCCATAGGTGCGTTGCTTTTAAATCACTCGCAACAAAGTGCATGTGGATTCCATATGCTCGCGAAAGAGGCAGTCCCTGGAGCATAAGGCGGACAGCCTGTCCCACGGCCGACGGCGATCCCCCCGGCCGGCGCCGGCCTGATCTCGGATGGATGTCACCGTCTCGCCTCCTCGCCCCCCAGCAGCGTGGTATCGAAGGATGGAGGCAGGAACCGGTCCGCGCAGTCTTGCGGCGCTTCCGTTCCGGCGGTCTCGACGAAGCGCGCCGCGATCGCCCCGGCGCAGGAGCTGGCGCCCAGCACATCATGGCCCAATCCACGGAAGCGGACGATTTTCGCGCCGCCGAACCCCTTCGCAAGCGCCTCCGCCTGCACCGTCGGCGACAGCGTGTCGTAGACCCCCGTCAGGATCAGGGCGGGAATGTTCGCCGCCACCGGGCGGTAGAAGGCCGGGTCCGCCGGCGGCAGTTTCAGCGCCGGGCAGGCAATGTCGTAGTCGGTCTCGATGGCTTCGGCGACCACCTGCGGGTAATAGGCCGCGCCGGCGGCACGGGCGGCGCGGGCGTCGATGCGCGGGCGGTTCTCGCGGCAACCGATGACCAGATTGAGGCCGTAGGCCAGGTGGTCGAATATCCGCCAGAAGGGCTCCGGCGCCAGGATGTCCGTCAGCCGCCGCATGTCGGCTCCCTGGCGGTCGGCGCTTACCTTGTCGAGATAGTCCAGCATGGCGGGCACCCGAACCATTTCGGCGCCGGTTCCGAGATGGAAGGCCAGGGTTCCTGCAATGACCGGCCACCCCAGCCGGAGTTCGGACTCGCGGCCGTTGCGCGGGTCGCGCACACGCAAGGTCAGCGGCTTCGCGGACAGCGCCTTGGCAATCCGCGGAACCGCGCCGGCCAGGCTGGGGAAATGCCGGGCGCAATCGGTCATCGCCGCACAATCTTCGGCCAACGTTCGGAATACGCGTTGCACCGATGCCAGCCGGTCATCGTCCAGCCAGGTCGCGGAGGCCGTTGTCGGGGAATTCAGGGTCAGCGTCCGGATCGCATCGCCGTCCTCGCGCACCAGCTCCTGCGCCAGGATGGTGCCGTAAGAGGTCGCGACGACGTTCCAGTTCGGGAGGTTGAGCGCATGCCGCAGGGCGGAAACGTCCAGCGCGCTCTGCCGCGTGTCGAAATGCTCCAGGCGATAGCCGGCCGCCTGCACCGGGCCGAGGCATCCCAGCACGTCGTCGGCCGTCAGGCCGCCGTACCAGAAGCGCATGGGATCTATGGCCGGGCAGCGGAGCGATGGAACGGAACGGCCGGTTCCCCGCTGGTCGAGCAGAATGATGTCGCGGCGGGCGCGCATCGCCTTCAGCATGGCTCCGGCGGAGCCGATCTCGTCGCTGCCCGCCTGTCCGGGGCCGCCCGTCAACACCAGCACGGGCTCCGCATGCGGTGCCGGGCCGGTGGCCGGCAACACCGTCACGAACACGTCCACCACCGGACCCGCGGCATGGTCCCAATCCTGCGGCACCGTCAGGGCGGCACAGCGCGGAGAGGGGGCGGAGGGTGGGGCCGGGTCGGGCGACGGACATGGTGCCGGACGCAAACTGCCGTAGACCGGTGCAGGCGGCGCTGCGGCCACCGGCGGCGGCACGGCGACGGCGACGACCGGCGGAGCTGCCGGCTCAGGTGCCGCCGGTGGCCGGATGCCCAGCGTCCATAGGGCTGCCGCACCCGCCGGGACGGCGAGCAGAAGGGCAGCAAACCCGATCCGGCGCAATGGAATGGGAGCCATTCTCAGCGGGCGACCGTCGTGAAGAAGACCGCGTCGCTGGCCAGTTCGCGGTTGCCTTCCCCAAGATTCGCCAGCTTGGCCCGCAGAGCCGGGAGATAGTCGGAGGCGCGCTCGACCTCCGGCCGGTCCGCGGCGAACAGCGGTTTCGCCGTCAGCACCGCCAGGATCATGCCCGGCCCGAAGGGGGCGGAGATGTCGTAGACCCGCGTGTTCTTGTCGACCTTGTTCGCTTCGGCGCCCAGCGTGATCGACTGCCGCGCGTTGATCCGGCCGTCGCGGCGGAGAGGCATGGGCACCATGTGCACGATGTTGCCGTCGAGATCCAGGTAATCGACGGTGAGATGGCCGCTGAGCATGCCGGCCTTGACCGTCACCAGCAGCGTTTCCCCGTCACGGTAGACGAGGGACGGCTTGTTGAGGCCGATCTGCACATGCTCGCCACGCATGGCTTCGGTGGGCGGAATGGCGATGGCCAACGCCTCGCAGAAGGGCCACGGACGGACCGACAGCGACAGGTCGATCCTGCTCTCCACGGTCAGCTCGCTCAACCGGTCGTTGAGAAGACGGAGGTCGGCGTCCGACCCCGCATAGCCCGAAACCGCGAAACGGCCGCCGCCGGACCTGTCGATGTGCAGCCCCGCGCAGGACAGGCTCCGGCGGGCCTGCTCCAGCCGCGTCCGCACATCGTCCGGCGTCGGCGCAGGCCGCAAGGCGGCGATCTGAGCAGGGGGCGCCTGGATGGCGGGCGGTTGAAGCACGGCGGGCGACCCGCCCGCCGCAACAGGGGGCGCGACCGGCGGCGGGACCGGCGGCAGGGTCGCAGGTTGTGCCGAAGCAAGGGCGACCGGTGGGGATGCCTGAGGCGCTGCCGGAGAGGGCGCTATCGGCGTCACGGCCGGAGCCACAGTCGGCGCCAGGGCCGGCGGCGATGGGACAAGCTCGGCGGACTTCACGATGACTTTTTCAGCGGCTTTTTCAGCAACTTTTTCAGCGGGCTTGTCGACTGGCTTGTCGGCGATCGGCGGAGGCGGGCGGTCGGATGCCGGGCCGGAAAGCGCCAGGTAGCCCCCCACCCCGCCGATCAGGGCCGCAGCGGCGAGACCGGCGGCAACGATCAGCGCGACAGGGCGGGAGCCCTTGCCGGCACCGTTCCCCGCCTTGGACGCGGCACGGGACCGAGCGTTGCATATGCCGATCAGCGAGGCCGCCGATTGCGTCCGTCTGGCAGGGTCCGGCGCCAGCATTTCGGTCAGCACCTCCCGCAACGGCGACGGAACGGTGCCGAGATCGGGCACCCGCATCCGGCGCTCCATCACGCTTTGCGGCGAGTTGCCCATGTCGAGCGGCCGGCCGAACAGGACCGCGGCGAGGACGAGTCCGAAACTGTAGATGTCGGACCGGGCGTCGACCACGCCCCCATGCATCCCGATCTGCTCCGGCGAGGCGTAGGAGTATTTCCCGGCGAACCCGTCGCCGATGATGGTTGCCGCGTCCGGCGCCGTCTGTTTGGAGATGCCGAAGTCGATGATCTTGGCCAGTTCGATCCGGCGGCCGGGCAGGATGATGTTGTCGGGAGAGATGTCGCGGTGAACGACCCCCTTCTCATGCGCGGCGGCCAGACCGGCGGCGATGCGGTCCAGCAGCACCGTCGCATCCGAGGCGC
Organism: Azospirillum palustre; assembly: GCF_002573965.1. Lineage (NCBI taxonomy): Bacteria > Pseudomonadati > Pseudomonadota > Alphaproteobacteria > Rhodospirillales > Azospirillaceae > Azospirillum > Azospirillum palustre. Next base: position 600,149 of record NZ_PDKW01000039.1, read on the forward strand.
TGAACGGACCGTCGCGCATGACCGCGGTCAGCGAAGGACCGTCGACGAACTCCATGACCAGGAACAGGCGGCCGAACTCGTCCCGGTTGATCCCGTCATAGGCGACGACCGCGTCGTGCCGCACCTGACGCAGAACCGAAGCCTCGCGCCGGAACAGGTCCACCAGCTTGGGATCCTGGGCCAGTTCGGGCAGGATGACCTTGATGGCGTGCAGCGTGTTCAACTCGACATGGCGCGCCCGGTACACTTCGCCCATGCCGCCGCGCGCCACCACCTGCTCGACGATGAAGGTATGGCTGAGCACCATGCCGGGCTGGACGGCCATCGACGCGCCGGAGCCCGTCCATGGACCGGCGGTGGCTGGACCGGCGGTGACCGCCGGCGCGGGCACCGCCGTCGCCCCCGACGCCCCCGACGCGACGATCTGCGTGGCGACCTGCCCCACAGGGGGGACGGTGGCAACGGGCACCGCGGTTTCCCGTCCGCTGCCGAGAGCGATCACGGTCGGCGCATTGACCGGCAGCGCATCGGACGGAAGCGTACCCGGCGTGGCGGTGCCATCGGCCGGAGCGGTCTGCGATGCGGAAGGATCGTCGTGCGGCAGCGTCATTGAACGGACTCATCGGCGTTGCCACCGGATCCCGGATACGCCGCCATCGGGGCGGCGGCGTGGGATCCCTCGATGGCGGTGGGGCGCTTTTTCAGCACGAGGGTGTCGACATCGTCCGTGCCCGGTGCGGCTTGGCAGGAAACCGCCACAACCGTCACGTTGTCGGACCCGCCGCGCTCCAGCGCGGTGGCGATGAGCCTGTCGACGGCAGCGGCGAGGTCGGTGCCGGGAAGGTCGGGCGCGGCCAGCAGGGTGGCCAGCTCCTGGTCGGCGACGAGTTTGGTCAGGCCGTCGCTGCACAGCAAAAACAGATCGCCCGGCTGCGCGCGGCCCTGCCGCATGTCCAGCCCGAGTTCGTCGAAGGCGCCGACGGCGCGGGTCACTTCGTTGCCGCGCGGATGGCTGGCCGTCTCGTCCGGGTGCAGGGCGCCGGCGTCCACCAGTTCCTGCACGACGCTGTGGTCGTGGCTGACCCGGAAAATGCGGCCGTCGCGCAACAGGTAGAGCCGGCTGTCGCCGGCCCAGACGCAGGCGAAGCTCCAGCCGGACAGCAGCAGGCAGACGACCGTGCTGGCGATCGGCCCCCCGCTCCGCTGGCCCTGGAGCCGGAGCTGTCCGTTGACCGCCTCCAGCCCTCCCTTGACGGCGGCCATCAGGGCCGGCGCACCGTCCGGGGCGGCAATCGCCTCCAGCGCCTGGACGATGGCGGCGCTGGCGTATTCGCCGCGCTGATGGCCGCCCATGCCGTCCGCCACCGCCCACAGACCGATCTCGGACCGGTCGAGCAGGCTGTCCTCGTTCAGCTTGCGCACGCGCCCGACATGGGTGGCGGCCGCCGAGCGGACGGTCAGAGGACCGAGACGGGTGGTTCTGCCATAGGCGGTCATATCCGGCCTCCCAGCGGTCGCATCGAGGCTGCAAGCCCGTTCAGCCGTGTCCAGTCGCCGTCGAGCAGGCTGGTGAAGAGATCGGCCGGCAGAAGGCCGGCGGCGGCGAGCAGCACCGGGGCCACCCGCTCCGACCCCGCGGTCCACCACAGGCTGATCCGGTCGCCGTGCCGCGCCCGCAGCGCGTCCTCCGCCAGGCCGGCGGCGGCGGTGTCCAGCGGGGCGAAGCCCGCCGTCCCGTCCGGAACGCCGAGCGCCGCGACCTCCCGCTCGAACCGCTCCAGGTCCACCCCGTCGTCAAGCGCGAGCAGGGCGGCCTTCTCGGCGCGGTCCCGCCAGGACCGGTGGCGGAGCGCGGGTTCGACCAGGCCTCCCGTCGCCTCCAGTGGGCCGAGCACCATCAGCGGGAAATAGCGGCCGACCCGATCGACGCTGGGGATCATGAGGCCGGTCAGGGCGGCGGGCCCGGCAATGGCGGCATCGAGCGCGAAATGCCAGATCGGGCTGCTCAGATAGAGGTCCAGCCAATCGGCACCGAGCCGGTCGCGGCTGTGCGCAATGCCGTCCTGCAGCCAGTCGTCCAAAGCCTCCACGACCGGCGCCGGCAGGTTCCGGGTGACGAAGTCGCCCCGGACAGGCAGCTTGCCGTGGAACCCGGCGCCGGCCCAGCCCGCCTCGGCCGCCATCACAGGGCCCCCGGACAGCGGAACTCGCTCAACTCCTTCATCGCGAAGGGATTGAGAACGCTGCCGGCCCGCAGCTCGAACCCGATGTTGCCGCCACCGGCGGCGAGCGTCACCGTTATCCGGTCGCGCATGCCGCTGCCGGCGACCTTCGCACGGTCGAGCAGCCGGAACCACGACCAGGGGCCATCCACCGTCATATCGGGCGTCTGGCCGTCGTTCACGGTCACGCGGGTCTGCGGGCTCGGCCCCGGCCACTGCACCGGCAGGGGGCGCGTCTGGCCGGCGACCAGCTTCACGGGCTGCCCGTCCACCTCGATGACCGCCTGCGTCACGCCGCTGTCGAACATGGTGGGCACGAGGTCGAACCTGACCATCGGCCCGGCGCCGCCGGAGAAGAAGGTGTCGCGGATGGCGATGGCGCGCTGGAACTGCGCCAGGACGCCGGACGCGATGCCCAGATCGGCGCCGTCCACCTTCTGCCACTGCCAGGGCTGGCGCGTCATGTCGACATAGGGGCGGAGCTGCTGGTTGAAGAAGCTGTCGATCAGGCCGTTCGGGCCGAACAGCTTTGCGAAGTCAGCCAGCATCACGTCCGCCGCGCCCGAACGGTAGACCGGATAGCGGTTTTCCGTCGCCTGCCGGCAGAAGGGCAGGATCTGTGCCGTCCATTGGGCGTTCAGCTCGGTGCGGGTGGTGCCCACCGTGGCGCTGGAGCCGGCCCGGCCCATCTGCTGGGCCAGCGCCGCGACGGGACCCGGCATGCGCGATGCCACGGCGGCGATCTGCTGGGCCGGCGAAGGGCCGAGCGCCGCACCGGGCACGCCGGGCACGCCGGTCGGCCCGCCTCCCTGGGCACGGTTCAATTGCAGGTAAAGGTCGTTCAGCAGCCGCATCAGGTCGTCGAGCGATGCCCCCGCGACGCCCGTCCGGCCCTCGACGAAGCTGTGCAGCGGCGCGAAATGGTCGTCCACGGCCTTTCCCGGTTCCGGAAGCGCGTTGGCGGCAGCGGTGGTCGTGGCCATGACCGAGGCGAGCCGGTCGCCCCCCGGCAGCTTGGCCGCGGTCGCCACGTTGGTCACGGTCGCCGCCGCGTCGGCCGTCGCCGACTTCCCGGCGGCCAGCTTGGTCTGGGCATTGGCGGCAAGCAGGACGTTGCGCAGCGGCGACGCCGGCCCGGACAGCTCGCTCGCCACCTGGGCGGCGACGGACGCCGTTTGCATCGGAACCAGGGTCAGGTCGGCGAGCACGCCGTCCCAGCGGGCGATGTAGTCGTTGAGGTAGAGCTGGAGGACGTCGCGGGACAGCTGCCCGACCTGCCCGGCGTCGGCCTCGCGGCCCTGTTCCCCCCGGCCCTGGTCTCCGCGGTTCTGATCTCCCCGGCCCGGATCGCCAAGAACCCAGCTTTCGCGGGCGACATCCTCGGCTATGGTGGTCAGGCTGGGAAGCAGGACGGTGTAGAAGCCGTCCCGCGTGTAGAGGCCGGGGATGCCCTCCGAAAGCAGCTTGCCGGATCGCCGGGCGAACACCCGTCCAGCCGCCGGACCGCCGATGTCGACGACGCGCCATTCCGGCAGTTTGCGGGCGGCGGGAACCTGCCGGAGCTGGGCATAGGCGCGTTCGGCCAGCGGGAACCGCGCGAGCTGGCGGCGCGCCTGCTCGACCAGCGGCTGGTCGAGTGGCACCGGGGTCAGCGGAGCCGACAGCAGGGCGTTGAGATGGCCCAGCAGCGTCTCGCGCATCGGTCCGCCGGCCGGATCCGGGTACAGCCCGCCCCAGTCGAGCGCCATCCACTGGCGGACCAGGGCGGCGTCCAGCGGACCCTGGCCGCCGAGCATGAGGTAGACCTTCAGCGCCTCGTACAGGAATTCGGTGTTCTGCTGGTTCTGGCGGATCTGCGCCTCCAGCCGGTAGACCAGAGGCGGCAGCAGCAGCGCGTTCAGCGCGCGGCTGTAGGTTCCGGCCGCCTGGGCATAGATCTTGTCGCCCTGGTAGAGGCCGAAGGTCGCCCCGACCGGGATCGGCTGCCCATCCTTGAGGGCGAGCGCCCGCATCGTGTCCAGAGGCGGCAGGACGGCCTCCAGGCGCAGGGTCTGCCCGGCGTTCTTCGGCACGCTTTCGATCTGCTCGACGAAGCGGTCGGTGGCGGCCTCCCCTTCGGCGATGAGGGAGCGGTTTTCCACGGTGCTGCAGGTCCAGGCGCCGAGCGCCGCAAGCACGGTCACGGCGGTCGCCGCCAGGACGCCGCGCTGCATCCACAGCAGCCGCCGTTCGAGCTGCGGGTTGGTGCTGACCAGATTGGCTTCGGGAAAGATGACGCCCCGCAGCAGGTTGGTCAGGAAATACGCGCGGCCGCCGCCGGTGAAGGGCGACACGGCGGCCTGCCCGGCCCCGACCATCCGCGCGATGTTCGCGGTCAGACGGTCGATCGGCGTCCCCTCCTGCGTTCCGCTGGTGAAATAGACGCCGCGGAGCAGCGGCTTGTGTTCGTAGCGGCTGCCCTCGAACACGTCGGCGAGGAACTGCGTGACAGGCTCCCGCAGGGATGCCACCTGCGCCGGGAAGCCGAAGATGAGGCTGCGCCGGGCGGGGTCGGACTCCTGCTGGAGGCGGTCGTGCAGGCGGGTGTTCAGCCGCTCCTGCAGCAGGTCGAACTCCTGCGCGAAGCCGCCCTCGGCCGTCACGTCGGGGTCCGGGGAATAGGGCAGAGTGGCGCCCCAGACCTGCTCGCGCTGCCCCTTGTCGAGGTCATCGAAAAATTCGGTGAAGCCGGCGATCAGATCGGCCTTGGTCAGCAGCAGATAGGTCGGGAAGCGCACGCCGAAGGTGCCGTACAGCTCGTTCAGCCGCTGACGGACGGCCTGGGCATGGGACGCGCGCTCGGACTCCGAGCCGCCGGCCAGATCGGCGAGGCTGATCGCGACGATGGCGCCGCTGATCGGCTGGCGCGGCCGCGTCTTCTTCAGCATGTCGAGAAAGCCGTGCCAGCCCGCCGCGTCCACCGACTCGTTGCTGTCCTGCGTGGTGTAGCGGCCGGCGGTGTCGATCAGCACGGCCTCTTCCGTGAAGAGCCACTCGCAGTTGCGGGTGCCGCCGACGCCGCGCACCGCGCTGCGGCCGGACCGGCCGGCGGCATGCTTTACGAGCCCGCAATTCTCCAGCGCCGTGCTTTTGCCCGATCCCGGCGGGCCGATCATCATGTACCAGGGCATTTCATAGAGGAAGCGTCTGCCCCGTGCGCCCTTGGCGTTCGACCTGCGCAGAAGCGCGACGGTCTCGTCCAGCCGCGCCTTCAGGGTGGCGACCTCCGCCGCCGCCGCGTCGCCGCCACTCCCGCCACCGGCGTCGGCGCCGCCGGTCACCGCCTCCACCAGTTCCGCTTCGGTTTTCCTCGCACGGGACAGCGCCAGCATGTTCGCCACGCCCCAGGCGACGAGCACGACCAGCACCACGGCGAACCGGACGAGATCGGCCTCCAGCGGACGGGCGTCGCCGATGGCGACCAGCGGTCCGACGAACCACACGAGCAGACACAGCACCAAGGCTCCGACGAGGGTCGTGAACCAGCGGGCGGTCAGGATGTTGATCATGGACGTCATGGCCGCGGGATCCGGCGAGGGGGAAGGGAAGGGAAAGCGGACGGGCGACGGAGGCCGGTCATGGTCCGTCTCCCTTGCTGAGCACCACGTCGATGCGGCGATTCTGCTCCCGGCCCTCCGGCGTGTCGTTCCCGACGACCGGATCGGAATCCGCCTTGCCGACGGTCTTGACCCGGGTCTTGTCGGTCAGGGTCCGGCCGATCAGCGCCGCGACGGCATCCGCACGGGCCACCGACAGGCTCCAGTTCGAGGGGAAGCGGACGGAACGGATCGGCTGGTTGTCGGTGTGTCCGATGATGGTGACCTTGCCCTTCTCGCCTTCCAGCGCCTGGGCGATCCGGTCGATGGTCGGCAGGAAGGGGGCCTCCACCGTGGTGCTGGCGGAGGCGAACAGGCCGCGGTTGCGGATGCGGACGACGATGCTGTCCATCGTTTCCGTCACGGTGACCAGCCCTTCGGCGATCTCGCGCTCCAGGAACTTCTTGATGCGCGGCGCCTGCTGGAGCTGCACTGGAACCGGCGGCGGCGGCAGGGGCGGCCGGGCGACCAGAACGATGCCGCGCTGCGGCAGCGCGGCCAGACGGCCGAACAGGCTGTCCGAGGCGCCGTTCAGCGCGAAGCTGAAGCCGACATAGGCGAGCAGAAGCAGCGCGCCGGCCGCAGCACCGATCACCCAAAGGGGGATGATGGTCGACAGTCGGCGCGCCGGCTCGCGCACCCCCATCCAATGCGGGGACAGCCCGTCCTCCGTTCCCTCGCGCCGCAGCAGGCGATACAGGTCCTCGCGCAGGCGGGCGATCTCCTCGCCGCCACGCGGCGTGATGCGCATGTGCCCCTGGAAGCCGAGGCTGAGGCACAGATACATGAGTTCCAGGACGCCGGCATTGCGGCCGGGCGAGGCCTTCAGCTGGGCGAGGTTGTCGAAGAACCGCTCGCCCCCCAGCGTCTCGCGGTGGAAGGTGCCCACCATGCCCTGGCGCGCCCACAGGCTGCTGCCGCCCCAGGGCGTGTTCAGCACGAGGTCGTCCACCGTGGCGCAAACCACGTAATGGGCGTGGCGCACCAGATCGCCGGGCAGGCCGATCGCGCGCAGCCGCTGCTCGAACTTCCGGATTTCCTCGATCATCAGGCCGTGCAGCCGCTCGACGTCCGGCGCGGCGACCATCGTGCGCACCTTGCAAACCATCAGAAGGATGCCGGTCGCCGTCGCCACGACGGGTCCGCCGACCCCTGGGACCGCTCCGCGATTCCCCTCCGCGGGACGCACCTGCCCGGCCTGGACCGGCGCCGCCGCGTCCGGAGGGGGGGAGCCCGGCGGGGTGGGCTGCGGCGGCCAGCCGGAGGCCGGCGACTCCTGCGGAGCAGCGGGGCGCCGTCCGCCGGGAGTCGGTCGGATGACGGTCCGGTCGGACGGGTTGAAAGGATCGTCTCCGCTCACGACGTCACCTCGCGAATTGCCCAGAGATCCATTTCGATGTTCGGAAAGTCACCGGCGATGTGGATGGCGAATCCGCCGGAGGAGCGCATGGCATCCCACTGCGGCCCGTTCCGCTCGAACTCGAAGTAGACCTTGCCGGCGTGGTAGGGGATTTGCCGCGGCGCCACCGGAAGCGCGCGGATGTGGATCCCGCGCGAGGCCGACGTGATGAGGTCGCGGATCTGGTCGCCCGGCCCGATCTTGACCTGTCCGGGAAAGGTGGCCCGCAACGTCTCCACCGCGGCGGCCGACTTCACCGCCAGCACGAAGCTGGTGTTGGACAGCATCGTCCGGTCGGTCAAAGGCGCGTACCAGATGCCGAATTTCGTTTGCTGGAGCATCAGCGGCGTCGCCGCCGAATCGATCATCATGGTCAGCGCGTGACGCAATTCGCTCATCACCGGAGCGAAGCTCTTCTGCAGATCGTCGTGGCGGTAGACCGGAAACTCCGGCGGACGCCGGCTTTTCGCGAAGATGCTCGCCAGCTCCCCGGCGATCTGCACGCAGGTCCGGAAGAAGTCCTCCGGATGGATGGCGCCGATCTGGGCCAGATGGGCGAGAACCGGCTCGTAGCGGTTGAGCACCAGCAGCAGCAGGTAGTCGGCGAATTCCGCCACCCCCTTCACGCCGGATTCCGACACGCGTCCGGCCAGCGACACAGCACGCTGGCGCAGCAGCCCATGGAGTTCGGTCAGAAAGCCGGTCAGCACCGGCGAGGCGGCGGCCGTCAGGCTGGGCGGGATGTAGCGGTCGTCGAGAACGACCGAGCGGTCCGGGCGGACCTCGACGATGCGGGCCAGCCCGATGCTGACGGTGTCGGCGCGCGGATCGGTTTCCAGCGCGTAACGCAGACGCAGGCGGCCGAGATGCAGCCGCGCCTTGGATCCGCCGGCGCTGCCGACGCTGTCGCCGACCTCCACCTCCAGGGCGCTGTAGCGGGCGACGGTCTGGGTGACGTCGTCCATCTCCACCTCGACCCCGCCGGGATGAACGATGGGCAGGGTCAGGTAGACGATGCAGTCCCGCGTGTTTTCCGGCACCTCGAAAGCCGGCGGGGGGAATGCGTCGTCGGGAATGGAGAAGGGGGTTCCATCCTCCAGCACGCCGCTGCACCGGGTTACCGCGAACTGGCCGGTCGCCAGCAGGTTCCGGTTGATCTCCAGCCCGGTCAGCCCCCACGGAAAGCTCCGCAACGCCGCGACCCGCGCGCGGACCAGACGTTCGACATAGCGGTCGGCCTGCTGGAAATGCTGGGGCAGGACGAACATGCCCTCGGACCAGACGACCCTGTTATCCCACGACATACGCTTCGACTCCGCTGAACGGGTGCATTGGTTGAGGTCGCCTTGCCGGCGCGCGCACGGTCACGCCGTCCCGGGCGGCTGGTCCTCCGGCGTGGACAGGCTCCGGACCTGCCGCTCGTAGGCCTGGGCGAACTCCCGTCCGAACAGCGATTGGAAGTCGTCCTCCGCCTCGGCGACGATCTGCTTGTAGAGTCCCTCGTAAAGCTCCCAGTAGCGCGCCCGGCGGGCGGCCGGAAGAATGCTGGCCAGCAGCGACTGGCGGTCGAGCCGCTCCTTCAGCGTCGCCGGGTCGAAGCGCCGCAGCAGCGCCGAAAGCGCCGAATGCATGCCCACGCTGGTCGCAAGCTCGTGCTGCTGAAGGTCGCGGAACCCTTCGCGGACGGCGGCGTCGCCGGGCATGAAGCCCGGCCGCGGCGCCTCCAGAAGCTGCTGCGCGGTCGATGCCGGATCCGGCGAGAATTTCAGCGGGTTGTTGTTGCGCACGCCGATGGTGGTGCGGTCGATGCGGAACTCGTTCTTCAGGCTGGCGCGGACGGCGAGCAGACCGGCCAACCCCTCGACCATCTGCCGATAGATGCCGCCGGCCAGACGCATGGCGGCGACCGGGTCGGTCCCGGACAACGCCGCGGGCGGAAGCCCGGCTCCGTCCAGGAAGGCGGCGAGAAGCGCCCCGTCATCCGCCACGGCAGGAGGCGCCGCGGGAGACGCCGCGTGAACAGGAGGCGGGGCGGGCGGGCGGGCGGCGGGCGGGTCCGGCTCCAATCCTGCCGGCGGCGCAACCGGGGGCGGTGACACCGGAGACACCGGCGGCGGTGGCAACGGCGTGGAGGACAACGGCGGCGGGGGGAAGGCCGGGCGGTCGGCATCGGCCATGGGGGCCGGGGCGGTCGGGGCCGGTTGCGCCGCGGCATCCCGCCGCAGGGCTTCGGGGTCGAACGCGTCGAGTTCGAACGGAAGCGGCGCGGCCTCCGGTTTGCCCGAAGACGGCTGCTGCGGAATCCCCAGGCTTTCGAGCCAGTCGTCCGGCAAAGCCTCGATCGGGTTCGGCGGCTGGAAGTGCGACCGATCCAACGGGACGTGGTCGGGATGGGTCGCCGCGGGAGGAGTTGCGGGCGTCCGCAAGCCGGAGAACGGCTCCGCCTCGCCGCCGGCATAGAAGGGACTTTCGAGCGAATCCTGGAACACGGCCTCGTCCCAGGGAGAAAGCGCGACAGGGTCCGCCGCCTGCCCGACCGACACGGCCATTTCATAATCGCCCAGCACCAGCGAATCGCCATCGGCCAGAGCGACCGAGCCGCCCCGCCCGATCGGATGCTCGGCGCGATTGTGGTAGACGCCGTTCGAACTGGTGTCGGTGAGCACATACTGCCCGTCGACCCAGGAAATCCTGAAATGCTGGTTGGACAGAATGCAGTCGACGTCCGGAAGGATCCAGTCGCAGGCGCTGCCCCGGCCGACGATCAGACCCGTGCGCGTCAGAGTGCGCACGGCCCCGCACAACCGACCCTTGGTGATACGCAGAGTGAGCATGAGCGCGCGGTCCGGTCTCGCCTGGTGCTTGCATGGATTCGGATTTCGGCCGCCCCGGCGGTGCGGCGTCATACGAAATTAGATTGAATTTATAGGCGATGTTGACACCTATACGCCAGTGGTATTATCCAATTAAACGCATATGTGGAACCTGTGTCGCCAATTGAGTCCTGAAAAATCCATATAGATAACAATTCAGTCCGTTTTGTCGGTAGAAACCATAGCATACGAACGTTTATCGGCGGACGGTCGGTCCTGAGAATGCCCAAAAGGCGTTCTGTGACTCCTGATGCTGCACCCTCAAGTGCATGGAGAAGGTCTTGGAGACCGCATTCGTTGACGTCGAGGCGATGCTTCGGGAAATCGCCCCCGCGAAGCCCGAAGGCGAGAACTGCGAATACGACCCGGCGTTCACCGAGCTTGAAAAGAAAGCCGAGGGACAGCCGGAGCGGCAGCTCGGCGATGTCGTCCAGCCCGCGGTTCCGCCGGAATGGCGGGAGGTCCTTGCCCTGACGGCCGAGCTGTTCGGGCGTACCAAGGATATTCGCGTCGCCCTGCATCTGTGCCGCGCCCTGCTCGGCCTGCACGGGCTGCCGGGACTGGCGCAGGGACTCGACGTCTTCCACGGCCTGCTGGAACGGTACTGGCCGACGCTCCATCCCCAACTGGACCCGGACGACGACGACGACCCGACCATGCGGGTCAACATCGTCGCCGGACTTGCCCACCACGAGACGATGCTGCGCGCCGTGCGCGAAAGCATCGTCGTCTCCGCAAGGACGGCCGGACGGTTCACCTTGCGGCAGGTGGTCGCGGCAAGCGCCGCCAACCCGCCGGAAGGCACCGACACGTCGCTGGTCGACGCGGCCTTTCAGGAATGCGCCATCGACGACCTGCGGGCGACGGCGGAGGCGGCGAAGCGCAGCTACGACCGCATCCGCCGCATCGAGATGTACGTCACCGATCAGGTCGGCGCGTCCAACGCCGTGGACCTCTCCGCCATCGCCGGCGTGCTGCGCGAGGCGTCGACCCTGCTGAACGCCCGCCTGACGGCGCGGGCGGCCGGCGGCGGGGAAGCCCAGGCGGACCAGGGGACGGCGGGCTCGCCGGCCGCAGAGGACGCGTCCACCGGCGTGCCGGCGGCCGTCGCCGCGGTGCGGCCGGCGTCCGCCGGCGTCATCGCGTCGAACGAGGACGTGGTGAAGACGCTCGACAGGATTTGCGACTATTACGCGAAGAACGAGCCATCCAGCCCGGTGCCGCAGATCCTGCAACGGGCGCGCCGCCTGGTCGGTCTGAATTTCATGGATTTGCTCCGCGACCTGACTCCGGACGGGGTCGGCCAATTCGAAACCATCAGCGGCATCCGCCGCGACGACTGACCGTGGCCGTCCGGCGGAGCGTTTCGCGCCCCCCGCGACCGTCTCGCGCCTGATCGGCAGAGGACATGGAGAGGAACCGAGGTATGGCGACACAAAGCAGTCAGAAATTCATTGCCCGCAACCGTGCTCCGCGCGTCCAGATCGAATATGACGTCGAACTGTATGGCGCGCAGAAGAAGGTGCAGTTGCCGTTCGTCATGGGCGTGATGGCCGATCTGAACGGCACCCCTGCCGAGCCGCTGCAAAATGTCGCAGAACGCAAGTTCCTCGAAATCGACGTCGACAATTTCAACGAGCGCCTGAAGGCCATGAAGCCGCGGGTCGCCCTGCAGGTGCCGAACTCGCTGACCGGCGAGGGCAACCTCAGCGTCGACATCACCTTCGAAAGCATGGACGACTTCTCGCCGGCGGCGATCGCCCGCAAGGTCGAGCCGCTGCGCAAGCTGCTGGAGGCGCGCACGCAGCTCTCCAACCTGCTGACCTACATGGACGGCAAGGCCGGCGCCGAGGAACTGATCCAAAAGACGCTGAGCGACCCTGCGCTGCTGAAGTCCCTGGCGTCCGCCCCCAAGCCCGCGCCCGAATCCGTCGACGCGACCACCGAAACCTCGTCGGAAGGCTGATCCCATGACCGAGTCCAGCATTCTGCACCAGGGCCAGACGTCCATCGGCGTTGCGGAACTCGATGAGTTCTCCTCCCTCCTCCAGAAGGAATTCAAGCCGCGCTCCGACAATGCGCGGAGCGAGGTCCAGAACGCCGTCCGCACCCTCGCCGAGGAGGCCCTGCGTTCGGCCAAAGTCCTGTCGGGCGATGCCGCGGGCACGATCCAGGCGATCATCGCCGAGATCGACAAGAAGCTGACCGAGCAGGTCAACCATATCCTGCACCACAAGGATTTCCAGTCCCTGGAAGGCTCCTGGCGCGGCCTCCACTATCTCGTCAACAACACTGAAACCGACGAGATGCTGAAGATCCGGGTCATGAGCATCTCCAAAAAGGAGGTGGGCAAGACCCTGAAGCGGTTCAAGGGCACGTCCTGGGACCAGAGCCCGATCTTCAAGAAGCTGTACGAGGAAGAGTTCGGCCAGCTGGGCGGACAGCCCTACGGCTGCCTGGTGGGCGACTATCATTTCGACCAAAGCCCGCCGGACGTCGAGCTGCTGGGGCAGATGGCGCAGGTCGCCGCCGCCGCCCATGCGCCCTTCATCGCCGGCGTGTCCCCGGCCGTCCTGCAGATGGACAGCTGGCAGGAGCTGAGCAACCCGCGCGACCTGACCAAGATCTTCCAGACCCCCGAATACGCCGGCTGGCGTTCGCTGCGGGAGAGCGAGGATTCGCGTTACATCGGCCTCGCCATGCCGCGCTTCCTGTCGCGCCTGCCCTACGGCGCCAAGACCAACCCGGTCGAGGAGTTCAACTTCGAGGAGGACGCCGAGGGGGCCGATCACGGGAAATACACCTGGTCGAATTCCGCCTACGCCATGGCGGCCAACATCAACCGCTCCTTCAAGACCTACGGCTGGGTGTCGCGCATCCGCGGCATCGAATCCGGCGGCGCGGTCGAGGGCCTGCCGGTCCACAGCTTCCCGACCGACGACGGCGGCGTGGACATGAAGTGCCCCACGGAAATCGCGATCAGCGACCGCCGCGAGGCGGAACTGGCCAAGAACGGCTTCATGCCGCTGGTGCACAAGAAGAACACCGACTTCGCCGCCTTCATCGGCGCGCAGTCGCTGCACAAGCCGGCCGAATACGACGACCCCGACGCCACGGCCAATGCCAATCTGGCGGCCCGCCTGCCCTACCTGTTCGCGACCTGCCGCTTCGCCCATTACCTGAAGTGCATCGTCCGCGACAAGGTCGGCTCCTTCAAGAGCCGCAAAGAAACGGAGCAGTGGCTGAGCGAGTGGATCATCCAGTACGTGGATGGCGATCCGGCCAACTCCAGCGAGACCACCAAGGCTGAAAAGCCGCTGGCCGCCGCCGAGGTGGTGGTCGAGGAGGTCGACGGCAATCCCGGCTACTACACCTCGAAATTCTTCCTGCGCCCGCATTACCAGCTCGAAGGCCTGACCGTGTCGCTGCGGCTGGTGTCGAAGCTGCCGTCGGGTCGGGGGGCCTGATGCCGAAGGCCGTGCGCCCCGTTCCGTCGGCGCACGGCCGTCCGGCTCAACCCGGTCCCGACCAAATCCTGGTCGTTGCGTTACAACCAACCCATTGGAGCTTGAAACATGGCTTACGACGTTTTCATTGATATCGACGGCATTCCCGGCGAATCGCTGGACGCCAAGTACAAGGACAAGATCGCCGTCCGCAGCTTCTCCTTCGGCGTCGCCCAGTCCGGCACCTTCGCGCACAACAGCGGCGGCGGTGCGGGTAAGGCGGATTTCTCGGCGCTGAAGTTCCTGAAGCACACCGACAGCGCCACCCACCTGCTGTTCCTGCACTGCGCCAACGGCCAGCACATCAAGCAGGCGACCCTGATCGTCCGCAAGGCCGGCGGCGAACAGCGCGATTTCCTGAAGATCCTGCTGACCGACGTGCTCGTCCAGAGCTTCAACTCGGTCGGCGACCCGAACGGCCCGGAACACCAGCCGCTGGAGGAGGTCACGCTCGGCTTCTCGACCATCAAGGTGTCTTACGCCAAGCAGAAGCAGGACGGCAGCATGGAGGCGTTCAAGGACGCCGGCTGGAGCGTCAAGGAAAACAAGAAGCTCTGATCCCATTCGCCGGGAGGGGCGCCCCATCGCCTCTCCCGGCGGCGAGGGACTGACGAAACGGATCGGGTGGCGACGATGGGCGGTATGGAACCTGGCGCGGATGTCCGCCAGAGCCTGAAGGACGGCGACCTCGCCAAGGCCTTGGAGCAGGCCAAGACCCTGGTGCGCAAAGACCCCGCGTCCGCGAAGCCGCGCATCCTGCTGTTCCAGCTGTTCGCGATCTGCGGCGACTGGGACCGCTCGCTCAACCAGCTCGCCGTCGCGGGCGACATGACCGCCGAAACCGCATTGATGGTCGGCACCTATCGGGAGGCGCTTCCCTGCGAGCCGTTGCGCGCCCGCATCTTCGCCGGACGGGAAACCCCCATCGTCCTGGGAAAGCCGGAGAACTGGATCGCCCTGCTGATCGAAGCCCTGCGTCTGGACGGGCTGGGAAAGACCGAAGAGGCCGCGGCGCTGCGGGTGAAGGCGCTGGACGAGGCCCCGGCCACCGCCGGCACCATCGACGGCACGCCCTTTTCCTGGATCGCCGACGGCGACCAGCGGCTGGGACCGGTTCTGGAGGCCGTCGTCAAAGACCGCTACTGCTGGATTCCCCTGCACCGCATCCGCAGCATCGACGTCGAACCCCCGACGGATCTGCGCGATCTGGTGTGGACGGCGGTTACGCTGACCCTCGCCAACGGCGGCGAGATCGTGGCGCTTGTTCCGACGCGCTATCCCGGCAGCGCCGAGAGCGCCGACCCCCTTCTGCGGCTTGCCCGGCGCACGGATTGGGTGGAGACGCCCGGCGGCCTCTACACGGGGCTGGGCCAGCGCATGCTGGCGACCGAAGCGGGGGAGCACGCGCTGATGGACGTGCGCCGCATCGACCTCGCCGTTGATTTGGCCATTGATTTGCCCATCGACCGGGCCATCGGCTCGGATGCGACCGGGCCGATGGCCGCGGAGGACGGTGGAGACGCGATGGCCGACATGCCCGAAGACCATCATGGCTGAACTGACGGTCCAGGAAAAGCTTCAGCCATCGCTGCTCGACCGCCTGTTCGACGATGAACCGGCGCAGCGGCAGGAGTCGCGTGAACGGCGGGTTCTGTCGCTGCGCCGGCTGCGCGAAAGCGTGATGCGCGACCTGGCCTGGCTTCTGAACGCCAGCAATCTGGGCGCCGAACTGGACGAGGAGCGTCATCCGGAGATCGCCCGCTCGGTGCTGAATTACGGCATGCCGCCGCTGGCCGGCCTGTCCAGCATCGGCGTGGAGCTCCCCGACCTGGAACGGCGGATGTTCGACGCCATCCGTCGCTTCGAACCGCGCATCCTGCCCAACACCCTGAACGTCAAGCTGATCCGGCAGGGTGAGCAGCACAACAGCCGCGCCCTGACCTTCGACATCGAAGGCGAGCTGTGGGCCCAGCCGGTGCCGATCCGGATTTTCCTGCGCACCGAGGTCGATCTGGAGGTGGGCGTGGTGAATGTCTCCGACAATGCGGGCTTCCGATGATGCACCCGCAGCTGCTGCGCTATTACGACGACGAGCTGCGCCACCTGCGCGAAGTGGGGGCGGAGTTCGCCGAGGAATTCCCGAAGATCGCCGGGCGGCTGGCGCTGGAGAAGTTCGAATGCGCCGACCCCTATGTCGAACGCATGCTGGAAGCCTTCGCCTTCCTGACCGCGCGCGTGCAGATCAAGATGGAGGCGCAATTTCCGCGCTTCATCAACCATCTGCTGGAGGTGGTCTACCCGCATTATCTGGCGCCGACGCCGTCGATGGCGGTGGTGCGGTTCCAGCCGGACCTGAGCGAGGGCGGGCTTGCGGAAGGCTTTCTGATACCGCGCGGCGACACCGTGCTGCGCAGCGTGGCCGGCAAGGGGCGGAACACCGCCTGTGAATACCGGACCGGCCACGACGTGACGCTGTGGCCGATCGAGCTGATCCGCGCCGATTATCTGCCGACCCCCGGTGCGGTCGCGGCGCTCGAGGTGCCGGAGGTCCGCGGCGTGCGCGCCGGCCTGCGCCTGCGCCTGAAGACGACGGCCGGCCTGACCTTCGACAAGCTGGCGCTCGACCGGCTGCCGCTGTTCCTGTCGGGCGCCGGCGGCCTGCCGGTCGCCCTGTGCGAGCAGATCCTCGGCGCCGGCCTCGGCATGGCGATCCGCCCGGCGCAACGCCCGGCGTCCTGGCAGGAAATCCGCCCCGCCGCCAGTCTGGCACGCTGCGGCTTTTCGGAGCGGGAGGCCCTGCTGCCCGCCTCGCCGCGCTCCTTCGACGGATACCGGCTTCTGCACGAGTATTTCAGCTTCCCGGCGCGCTTCCAGTTCGTCGAGCTGCGCGATCTGTCCGGCGCGGTCCGCCGCTGCACAGGCGATGAGCTGGAGATCGTCATCCTGTTCAGCCGCGCCAACCCGCAGCTGGACGGCGTGATCGACCAGCAGAACATCCAGCTTTTCTGCGCGCCCGCCGTCAACCTGTTCCCCAAGCGCGCCGACCGCATCCACCTGAACACCCGCGACACCGAGCACCACATCGTTCCCGACCGCACCCGCCCGCTCGATTTCGAGGTGCATTCGGTGCTGTCGGTGGCCGGCTATGGCGCCGGGACGGAAGTGGCGCAGGAGTTCAAGCCCTTCTACGCCGCACGCGACCAGCATGCCGTCGGGTCGGACCATGCCTTCTATGCGCTGTCCCGGCAGCCGCGGGTGCTGTCGACCAAGCAGAGGCGCGTCGGGCCGCGGTCGAGCTACATCGGATCGGAGGTCTTCGTCTCGCTGGTGGACGGCGAGGAAGCCCCCTATGGCCACGACCTGCGCCAGCTCGGCATCATGGCCCTGTGCACCAACCGCGACCTGCCGCTGCACGCGTCGTTCGGACAGCTGAACACCGACTTCACGATGGACCAGGGCGCCCCGGTGGAGTCCATCCGCTGCGTCGCCGGCCCGTCGAAGCCGCGCCCCTCCAACGCCGAGGGGGCCACCGCCTGGCGGCTGATCAGCCACCTGTCGCTGAACTACCTGTCCCTGGCCGACAGCGACCCTGAACGGGGCTCCCAGGCGCTCCGGGACCTGCTGAAGCTCTACACCGACCGGGAGGAGGCATCCGCCGCCAAGCAGGTGGACGGCATCCGGCACGTCCGGACGGCGCCCATCGTGCGGCGTGTCCCCGGGCGAGGCCACATCGTGCATGCGCGCGGCCTGGAGGTGTCCGTCACCTTCGACGAGCATGCGTTCGACGGCAGCGGCATCTTTCTGCTGGGCGCCGTTCTGGAGGAATTCTTCGCCAAATACGTGTCGCTGAACAGCTTCACCGAAACAGTGATCCACAGCCTTGACCGCGGAGAGGTGATGCGATGGCCAGCCCGGATCGGCCGCCGCGAGCTGCTGTAGATCCGCTTGAGGCGATACGGGCCGAGCCGCACGCATTCGGCCTGTTCCACGCCTTGCGCCTGATCGAATGCTCCAACCCCCAGGCCCCGCGGCTGGGCCGGCACAGGAGCCGCGCGGCCGAGGAGCCGGTGCGGCTGGGGCAGCAGCCGACGATGGGCTTCGCGCCGGCCACGCTGGCCGCCGTCGCCGGCGGCGACGGCCGACCGAACCGGCTGCTGGCCTATGGCTTCGGCATGTTCGGGCCCAACGGCCCGATGCCCCTTCACATCACCGACCAGCTCCTGGAACGGCGGCGCTATCACGGCGACGACACGCTGGCGCGGTTCGCCGACCTCTTCCACCACCGGCTGATGTCGCTGTTCTACCGCGCCTGGGCGGATGCCGAGCCGACCGTCAGCCACGATCGCCCCGACAGCGATCCGTTCGCAACCTATCTGGCCTCCCTGATCGGGCTGGGACTGCCGTCGCTGCGCGACCGGGACGCGCTGCCCGACGGCGTGAGGCTCCATTTCGCCGGCCGGCTGGTGGGGCAGGCCCGCAACCCCGAAGGGCTGTGCGCCATGATCGCCAGCTTCTTCGCCATCGGGGCGACGGTGCAGGAGTTCGTCCAGGCCTGGATGGACCTGCCGCCGGAATGCCGCTGGCGTCTGGGCGGCGACCCCATGTCCGTGACCGCCGGCGCCGGGCCGACCCTGGGAGAGGGGCTGACGCTGGGGGCGCGGGTCGTGGATGCGCAGCACCGCTTCCGCATCCGGCTCGGCCCGATGGGCATGGACGACTACGCCCGCATGCTGCCGGGCGGACCGAGCCTGGATCGGCTGGTCGCGCTCGTGCGCGGCTATGCCGGCGACGAATTCGCATGGGATGTCCAGCTCGTGCTGCGCGCGCCCGAGGTGCCGCCCTTCCGGCTCGACGGGTCGAACCGGCTGGGCTGGACCTGCTGGTTGGGGCCGCGCCCCGCCGATGCGCAAGGCGCCGCACGCGACGCCGACGATCTCGTTCTCGACCCTTTCGCCGCGCGCACCGCAACTGGTGCGCCCGACCGTTCCCAGGAGTTTGACAATGGCAGGGATTAGCCGCGTTTCGCTGTTCGGCAAGCTCAACCCGGTGGCCTACCGCGCCATCGAAAGCGCGACCGTGTTCTGCAAGATGCGCGGGAACCCCTATGTCGAGTTGGCGCACTGGATCCACCAGATCCTCCAGCTTCCCGACAGCGACCTGCACCGGGCGATCCGCCGGTTCGACCTGGACCCGTCGCGGCTGGCACGGGACGTGATCGAGGCGCTGGACCGCCTGCCGCGCGGCGCCACGGCGATCAGCGACCTGTCCCCGCAGATCGAGGAGGCGACCGAGCGCGGCTGGGTCGCCGCCTCGCTGATGTTCAAGGCGCCGCGCGTCACGACCGGCCACCTTGTGATCGGCATGCTGCAGACGCCCGGCCTGCGCAACGCCCTGCCCTCGCTGTCGCGCGAGTTCGCCAAGGTCAGGCTGGACACGCTGGTGGAGGAGTTCGCCGCCCTCACGGCCGGTTCGCCGGAGGACGCCCAGGCGGACGGCGCCGATTTCGGCGGGGCCGCGCCCGGCGAGGCGAGCGGGGCCATGCCCCCGGCGGCGATGGGCAAGCAGGAGGCGCTGGCCAGGTTTTCCGTCGACCTCACGGAAAAGGCGCGCAAGGGCGAGATCGACCCCATCGTCGGCCGTGACGACGAAATCCGCCAGATCGTCGACATCCTGATGCGCCGCCGCCAGAACAACCCGATCCTCACCGGCGAGGCCGGCGTCGGCAAGACCGCCGTGGTCGAGGGCTTCGCGCTCCGCATCGCGGCCGGCGACGTCCCGCCGCCGCTGCGCGACGTGACGCTGCGCACGCTCGACGTCGGCCTGCTCCAGGCCGGCGCCAGCATGAAGGGCGAGTTCGAGAACCGCCTGCGCCAGGTGATCGAAGAGGTGCAGTCGTCGCCCAAGCCGATCATCCTCTTCATCGACGAGGCGCACACCCTGATCGGTGCCGGCGGAGCCGCCGGGACCGGCGACGCCGCCAACCTGCTGAAGCCGGCGCTGGCCCGCGGCAACCTGCGCACGGTCGCCGCCACCACCTGGGCCGAATACAAGAAGTATTTCGAGAAGGATCCGGCGCTGACCCGCCGTTTCCAGACCGTGCAGGTGGCCGAACCGGGCGAGGAGAAGGCCATCCTGATGATGCGCGGCCTGTCCTCCACCCTGGAGAAGCACCACAAGGTGCAGATCCTCGACGAGGCGCTGGAGGCGGCGGTCCGGCTGTCGCACCGTTACATCCCGGCGCGCCAGCTTCCGGACAAGGCGGTCAGCCTGATCGACACGGCCGCCGCCCGCGTCGCCATCAGCCAGCATGCCGTCCCGGCCGAGGTGGACGACAGCCGCCGCCGCATCGAAGCGCTGCGCACGGAACTGGCGATCATCGCCAGGGAGGCTGCGGTCGGCATCGACACGGCGCGCCGCGCCGCCGAGGCGGAGGAAAAGCTGGCCGCCGAGACCGGCCGCCTGACCGGGCTCGAGGCCCGCTGGCAGAGCGAGAAGGCGCTGGTCGACCGCATCCTGGCCCTGCGTGGCCGTCTGCGCAGCGGCGGCGCGGCCATCGAGGGCACCGGCTCCGACCTGGAGGCCCGCGCCGACGCCGCGGCGGACACGGCGCAGCAGGCGCTGACCGAGGCGGAGCGCGCCGGCCTCGTGGCCGACCTGCGGGCCCGGCAGGCCGAGCTGGACGAGTTGCAGGGCGACGCGCCGCTGATCCTTCCGACGGTGGACGAACAGGCGGTGGCCTCGGTCGTCGGCGACTGGACCGGCATCCCTGTGGGCCGCATGGTCAAGAACGAGATCGAGACGGTCCTGAAGCTTGCCGACACGCTGAACCAGCGTGTCATCGGCCAGTCGCACGGGCTGGCGATGGTCGCCAAGCGCATCCAGACCTCGCGCGCCAGGCTCGACAACCCGAACAAGCCGGTCGGCGTCTTCATGCTGTGCGGGCCCAGCGGCGTCGGCAAGACGGAGACCGCGCTGGCGCTGGCCGAAACGCTGTACGGCGGCGAGCACAACGTCATCACCATCAACATGAGCGAGTTCCAGGAGGCGCACACCGTCTCGACGCTGAAGGGCGCCCCTCCGGGCTATGTCGGCTATGGCGAGGGCGGCGTGCTGACCGAGGCGGTGCGGCGCAAGCCCTACAGCGTCGTTCTGCTGGACGAGGTCGAAAAGGCCCACCCCGACGTGCACGAGATCTTCTTCCAGGTGTTCGACAAGGGCATCATGGAGGATGGCGAGGGCCGGCTGATCGACTTCAAGAACACGCTGATCCTGCTGACGTCCAACGTCGGCAGCGACCTCATCATGAACATGTGCCGGGATCCGGAACTGCTGCCGGAACCGGAAGCGATCGCCAAGGCATTGCGCGAACCCTTGCTGAAGGTGTTTCCGGCCGCCCTGCTCGGGCGCATCGTCACGATTCCCTACTATCCGCTCAGCGACGAGATGATCGGCAACATCATCCGCCTGCAGCTGGGCCGCATCCAGAAGCGGATCCAGGCGACGCACCGCATCCCCTTCACCTACGACGACGCGGTGGTGACGCTGATCGCCAGCCGGTGCGGCGAACTGGAGAGCGGCGGCCGCATGATCGACGCGATCCTCACCAACACGGTGCTGCCGACCGTCAGCAACGCCATGCTGGAACGCATGCTGGGGGGCGGCACCGTGCCGCGCATCCATGTCGGCGTGACGGAACAGGACTTCTCGTATGACTTCGGCTGAGCCGGGAGCCACCGGACCCCGGCATCGGAGGCGTGAACTGGAATGCTGAAGCAGGCCTACCGCGACATCGCCGTCTCCTCGCATCTGGGAGAGGACGTGCTGGTCTTCCGCCGCATGACCGCGGTCGAGGAGATCAGCACGCCGTTCCGCTTCGACATCGATCTTCTGACCGCACGCCCGAAGATCGACTTCGACAGCATGCTCGGCCAGAACATGACGGTGCGGCTCAGGCTCGACACCGGGGAGCGCCATTTCAACGGCTTCGTGACGGCCTTCTCCCATGTCGGATCGGCCGGGCGGCACGGCCTTTACCGGGCGGTGCTGCGGCCGTGGCTGTGGTTCCTCACCCGCAACCGCGACTGCCGCATCTTCCAGGACAAGACGGTTCCGGACATCGTGAAGGCGGTGCTGCGCGAGCATGGCTTCACCGACATCAAGGACCGCCTGTCCGGCAGCTATCAGCCCTGGGAATATTGCGTCCAGTATCAGGAGAGCGACTTCGCCTTCATCAGCCGGCTGTTGGAGCATGAAGGCATCTATTATTACTTCACGCACCAGAACGGGAACCACACGCTGGTGCTCGGCGACGGGGTCGGGGCGCACGACCACCTCACCCCGACCGACCGGCTGCGCTACAATCCCGAGGCGCGCCACCGCGAAAGCGTGCCGTCCGTCGACGCCTGGACCGTCGGGCGGCAGGTGCTGAGCGGGGCCTGCACCGTGGACGACTTCGACTTCGAGCGGCCGAAGGCGGTGCTGCGCACCGGGCTGTCCATGGCGCGCCCGCACGCGCTGTCGGGCATGGAGGTGTTCGAGTATCCGGCCGACATGGCCTACATGAAGACCGGCCAGCGCAGCGGCATGGGGCCGGTCTATGCCCGCATGCGGCTGGAGGAGATCCAGTGCCGCCATGAGACGGTGGATGCGGCGACGACGGTCCGGGACCTGCGCTGCGGCCAGCTCTTCTCGCTGACGCACCACCCGATCGACGACCAGAACCGCGAGTATCTGGTGCTGTCCACCGTGTCGGAGATCGTGTCCGACGAGTTCGAAGGCGGCAGCGACTCCGCGTCCGCGCAAGAGCCCTACCGCTGCCGCTTCACCGTGCTGAACAGCCAGGAGCAGTTCCGGCCGCCGCGCGAAACCCCCCTTCCGGTGATGCGCGGGCCGCAGACGGCCATCGTCAGCGGCAAGAGCGGCGAGGAGATCTGGACCGACAAGTACGGCCGCATCAAGGTGCGCTTCCATTGGGACCGCACCGGCAAGGCGGACGAGACCAGCTCCTGCTGGATCCGCGTGGCGCAGAGTTGGGCGGGCAAGCGCTGGGGCGCGCAGTTCCTGCCGCGCATCGGCCAGGAGGTGATCGTCGATTTCCTGGACGGCGACCCCAACCGCCCGGTCGTCACCGGCAGCCTCTACAACGGCGACGCCATGCCGCCCTACGAACTGCCCGCCAAGGCGACGCAGTCGGGCGTGCGCACCAACACGGTGAAGGGATCGGGCGCCAACGAGCTGCGCTTCGAGGACAAGGCGGGCGAGGAGCAGATCCTGATCCAAGCCCAGCGCAACCAGGACAACCATGTCCGGAACGACACGCTGGAACGGATCGGCCGGGACCGGCACCTGATCGTCGGCGGCAACCAGCTCGAACGGGTCGATGCCGACCAGCACCTGACGGTCGAGGGCGACCGGAACGAGAAGGTCACCGGCACCGTGTCGCTGACCGTCGAGCACGACCTGCACCAGAAGGTCGCGCAGAACGCCGCCATGCAGTCGGGCATGGAAATCCACCTGAAGGCCGGCATGAATCTGGTGCTGGAAGCCGGGGCATCCGTCACCATCAAGGCGTCCGGCAGCTTCATCACCATCGGCCCGTCCGGGGTCACCATCAGTGGCGCGATGGTGCTGATCAACAGCGGCGGGTCGGCGGGGTCCGGCGCCGGCGCCCACCCGGACATGCCGAAACTGCCGAAAGCCGCGGCGTCCGACAGCCACGGCAGCGCCACGGCCGTCGAGCCGAAGCCCAAATACACACCGCCGAAGCTGGCGCTCAGCTCGCATCCGGTCGCCAAGCAGCTGACGGACGCCTACAACAACGGCACCCCCTTCTGCGAACAGTGCGAGGCGGGCCGCAAAGCGGCGGCCATGGACGGCGGAGGCTCGCGATGATCACGGAACAGGCGCTTCGGGCTTTGGCGGGCACGCTGTTCGCCGATCGATTGACGGTCTATGCCGTGATCGACGGCGCCGGCTGCCCGGCACTGCTGCCCATGCTGGACCGGCACGGGGTACCGTCCATCTGCCTCTACCGGGGAGAGCTGGAGCCCGAGCTGGCCGAGGCCGCACCCTATCTGGCGGAGCTCGTTCCGGAGTCCCCCTTCACGCGCTGGTTCCTCGGCGAAGGCTGGGACCGGCACTGGGGCATCCTGTTGAAGACGGATGCCGGGCTGACCGAGGTGCGGAGCCATCTGCGCCATCTGACCATGGCGCGGCTGCCTGACGGACGGGTGGTCTATTTCCGCTTCTACGATCCGCGCGTGGCGCGCGTCTTTCTTCCGACCTGCACACCGGAGCAGGCCATCCACTTCTTCGGTCCGGCGAGCGCCATCTTCATGGAAGGCGAGCGGCCGGCCACGCTGCTGCGCATGGAACCGGGACCGGACGGCGTGCTGGCGGCCCCCATGCCGCTCGGTGGCTGAAGGCCGGCGCGCGGATCGGACCGCGTGGAAGCGGAGCCGCGTGAAGCGTGAAGCGCAGGCAAAGCCCGAGAGCCGGCCTTCGTCCGACGCGTCCGCCACACCTGTCTTTTGCGAATGCCCATTTCGAAGAGGAAGCAGCCGACATGCCGATGCAGGTCGTGAACGGAGCCACGCTTCAGTGCAGTTTCGGCATGGCGCCGTCGATGCTGGTGGTGCTGCCGGTGCATCGGACGATGGCCGGCCACCAGCCTGCAGCCAACATCATGGACCATCAGCCCATGGTCAACATCCTGCCGTTCGGGATGTGCAGCAGCCTCGCCAACCCGGCGGTCGCCTCGGCCACCGCCGCCGCCATGGGGGTGCTGACGCCCATGCCCTGCATTCCCAACACCCCGGTCCCCTGGGCTCCCGGTGCGCCGACGGTCATTCTGGACAAGGCGCCGGCACTCGACACTCCATCCAAATGCATGTGCGCCTGGGCCGGAGTGATCTCCATCGTCAATCCGGGGCAGACGACGACGACGATTCCCTGATCGGTTGCCTTACCTTCTCCATGTCCGTCCTTAAAGCATCGGTAAACTTATCGGAACCAACCCTTCCGGGTGGAAATTCGTACAAAATTAGGCTATAGTTTTTTCAGCTTCTGTTCATACGCACACAGAGAGAATTGGCCCTGCCATGTTCCAGCGGAAAGGGATGCAGATGAAGGCCGTCGCTGTCGCACTCATGGTTGCCTGGTCCGGTGCGGCACTGGCCGCCGGCGCTGAAGCGCCAATGTCCGTCAACGGCATCGTGGACGCGCTGACGCCGGCCCAGCAGACCACAATCAGCAACGCCCGCCCCAAGCCGGGTGTGGAGCGCGGCCTGAACCTGGCGAACGGCACCAACAATTCGGCGGCTGCCGGGCCGTCCTCGCAAATGCGCAAGCTCGACTTCAAGGTCGAGTTCGAATTCAACTCGGCCACCCTGCTCCCCTCCGCGACGGAGGTGCTCGATCTGCTGGGCCAGGCGCTGACGACATCCGACCTGAAGGGCTATCGCTTCCGCATTGGCGGCCACACCGACGCTGTCGGCAGCCCCACCTACAACAAGCAGCTCTCGGCCCGCCGCGCCAATGCGGTCAAGGAGTATCTCAGCAGCCGCTTCGGCATTTCGCCCGGCCGTCTGGAAACCGCGGGCTACGGATCCGAGATGCCCCTCGATCCGCGCAATCCCAAGGACGGCAAGAACCGTCGGGTGGAAATCGCCAACCTCGGCCATTGAAGGGCGGGTGTTGGAGGTTAGAGTGCGATCGCGTCGAGCGGACCCGCCCGACGCGTGACCCACACGGAAAATCAAAAGCCCGGAGTTGGTCCGATGCATCGGTTAGGCACCGGACGGACCCTGGAGCTTTGTCGACCATCCGGGCTCCGCTTCGGCGGGCTTCGGTGCGTGCAGTCCTGGCAAATCCTGGCGGCTCCGGCAGAGTCCGGCGAATCCCGGCAGGCCGAGGCGCACCCAACCAATCAGGGTATGAATGACCGAGCAGCCGTCCGCATCTTCGGAACCGCAGCGCACCGCGATGCCCTTGTTCTACAACAGGGTGTTTTCCCTCGACCCGGCCCGTGACCAGGGTCTGCGCCTTGCGTCGGCGCCGAACGCTGCATTCGCGCGCCAAACCAGCCTGATCCCACTGCTTGCCAATGAGTTCGGCGCGGCGCTCGCCGACTATCCGATCGTCTTCACCTCCGGGGCCACGGTCGATGCCGTGGCGGTCGTCGGCATCAAGACCGACGAGAACCTGTTCGTCGATGCCGACGGCCGGTGGAAGGCGGGCTGCTACGTGCCGGCCTATGTTCGCCGCTACCCGTTCATTTTCATCGATCTTCCCGACGGCGACAGCTCGGCCCTCGGCTATGACCCGGACAGCACGCTGATCGGCCCGGACCAGGATGTGCCGCTGTTCGACGGCGACCAGCCGACGGATGCGACGCGCCAGGCCTTGAGCTTCTGCGCCACCTTCCGGAACGAGGCGCGGACGAGCGCCGCCTTCGTGAAGGCCATCGTCGAAGCCGGCGTCCTGACGGAAAAGGCCGCGCAGATCAGCCTGAGCAACGGAGCCCAGGCCCGCGCCGACGGGTTCCAGGTGGTCGACGAGGAAAAGCTGGGCCGGCTGCCCGACGACCAGTTGCTCGACTGGCAGCGCAAGGGCTGGCTCGCTTTGATTCATGGGCATCTTTTCTCGCTGCACCGGTGGCCGGAACTGGTCGCCCGGTCGCTGGCCTGATGCCATTTCACGCGGAAGGTTGTCGTCCATGGCGTTCTTTTCTTCATTGAGGTGCCGGCGTCTGGCATCCGTGGCGATGCTGATCGGTGTCATGGGGCTTTCCGCCTCCGCCACCGGTGCTGCCGAAGCGACACCGGCGGAACAGCCCGCCGCCGCGGTCGTCACCGGCTTTCGCAGCGCCACCTTCGGAATGACCGAGGCGCAGGTCATCGCGGCCATCCAGAAGGACTTCAAGGTCAATCGGCCCGATATCGCGGTCGAGCAGAACAAGATCGAGCGCACCACCAGCATCTCGGTGACCGTGCCCGATCTTCTGCCGGACACCGGCAAGGCGAAGCTGGCCTACATCCTCGGCCACAAGAGCAAAACGCTCATCCAGATCAATGTCGGCTGGGGGGCGGTCGCCGGGGTGCCGGCCACCGCGGAGCAGATCCTGGGAACAGCGCAGCTGCTGAAGACTTACCTGCTCGGCGCGGGGTACGATCCGCAGAAATCGGCGGTGGACGCCGTGCTTCCCGATGGATCGGTGATGCTGTTCCGGGGCATCACCACCCAGGGTCCGGCAACGATCCTGACCCTGTCCGGCCCGGTCGAGCAGACTGGCGACAGAAAGACGCTGACCCCGGCGGCCCTGTCGCTGTCCTACATCTCCAACCCCGGAAACCCGGACATCTACCGGATTCCCAAGGGCCAGTTCTAAGCAGGTTTTCCCCCTGGGGAGGGGGGAACGCCCAGAGCGGGGCCCACCCAGCGCGCCAGGAACGCGTCCTCCGGCCCCGCCGTCATCGTCGGCCGCGCCGCCAGCAGCAGTTGCAGCAGTGCGGTGTGCAGGTCCATGCAGGCCGACAGATCGACGCGCGGCGCCGCCGTCGCCTCCAGCCATTCGGCGAGCGGCAGGGCGTCCTCGACGGTGCAGGCGGCCTCGAAGCGGGCGAGGTCGGCGTCATAGCGGATCGGCATCACAACAACTCCCGCAAATCGAGCACCAGGATCAGCCGGCCGTCGCCCAGCAACGCCGTGCCGGCATAGCCGCGCAAGCCCCGCAGAACCCCGGTCATCGGACGCAGCACCACGTCGGCGCGCTCGCCGACATCGTCCACCGCCACGGCGACCGGCCCGTCGCTCAGTTCGACAAGCACGACGCAGTCCGCCCCGCCCCCAGCTCCGCGCCCGTGCCCGCCCCCTTGCCCATGCCCGTCATCGGCGGGCTGGCCCAGCAGGCGGCGCAGCCGGACCAGCGGCACCACCCGGTCGCGCAGCACGACGCTTTCGGCCCGCTTCACCCCGCGGATCTCGGTCCGCGGCACCCGCTGGACGCCGCCGACCACCGCCACCGGGATGCCGTAGACGGATCCCGCCGCCTCCACCACCACGACCCGGGTGATGCTGAGCGTCAGCGGCAGCGATAGCCGCACCCGCGTGCCGCTGCCGGGGGTCGAGGCGATCTCCACCCGGCCACCGGCCCGTTCCACCGCCGCGCGCACCGCATCCATGCCGACGCCGCGGCCGGACAGGTCGGACACGCTGCCGGCGGTGCTGAAGCCCGGGGCGAAGACCAGCCGCACGGCGTCGTCGTCGCCGAGCGCCGCGGCGGCATCAGGGGCGAGCAGCCCCTTGGCGACGGCGGCTTTGCGCATCGCCGCCGGGTCGATGCCGGCGCCGTCGTCCGACACCTCCACCACCACCCCGCCCTTGTCCTGGAAAGCATGGACCCGCAAGGTGCCGCCCGGCGGCTTGCCCAAGGCAGCCCGGCGCTCCGGCGCCTCGATGCCGTGGTCGATTGCGTTGCGCACCAGATGCAGCAACGGTTCGCCCAGCACGTCGAGGATGTCCTTGTCGGCCTCCGTCTCCGCCCCGTCCAGCACCAGCTCGACCGTCTTGTCCAGCCGGCGGGCGGTGTCGCGCACCAGCCGGGGCAGCGGATCGAACACACGGGCGAGCGGCAGCAGCCGCAGGCGCAGCGCCGCATGGCGCAGGTCGCCGACCAGACTGTCCAGCCGGGCGGAGAACGCCTTCATGTCGCGTGTCAGCTCGCCGTCCCCGACGCGGCGGACCAGCGGTCCCAACTGCCCCTTCACCACCGACAGCTCGCCGACCAGCGCCATCAGCGCGTCCATCCGCTCCGGCTCCACCCGCAGGGCGCGGCGCGGCGAGGCAGGCCGCGCCTCGGCCACGACGGGCATTTCCGGAGGACTGTTTTCCGGGGGGCCGTCGGCCAGGAAGCGGCGCAAGGTCCCGGCATCGCCGCAGGCCGCCGTCACCACGGCCCGGTCGGCCGGCCGGCCCAGCGCCGTCAGGATCGCGGCGACCGCACGCGCCACCGCGGCGCTGCGCGACCCGCGTTCGGCGGCGCTTCCGGGCAGGTCGAGAATGCGCGCCTGCTCCTCCAGCATCGCCGCCGCCAGCGAGCCGGGCGCTGCCATGGCAATCGGCTTGGCGGGAGGCGGCACCGCAACAGGGGCCAGCTTGACACTGCCGATCCGCACCTGATCGGGAACGCTGCGGAAGGCCGGCGTTACTGCCTCCACCGCCGCACCGCTCAACGCGCGGAAACGCAGCAGGCAGCGGTAGGGATCCATCTGCGCCAGCGGCGGCAGCGGTTCCGCCGGTTCGATCCGGAGCCACCGCAGGTCGGGGACCCGCCGGAACAGGGCCAGCGGATCGTCTCCGGTGAAGAAGCAGTCCGGATCGGGCCCATAGTCGATGGCGGTCAGCACGCCGCCGGCCGCAGCCACCCCTGCGGCTTCCCGGTCCTCGCCGGCCAGCGCCGCTGCCCAGGGGAAGGCGTCCGCCTCCCCGGCGGCCTCTCCGCCACCGGCCGCCCCCTCCGCAGACACCCCGGACAGCCCGCGGACCAGCGTCTCCGCCGCCTGCGCCGCATCGGCGGGCAGGGCGCCGCTGTCCTCCAGCGCCGCCACCCAGCGGGCGCACTGGTCGAGCGCGCGGGACAGCCGGTCGGCCAGCTCCGGCGTCATGCTGCGCCGGCCGTCGCGCAGCAGCGACAGCGTGTCCTCCCCGGCATGGACCAGCCGGGTGAAGGCCGCCATGTCGAACAGGCCGCTCGCCCCCTTCAGCGTGTGGAAGGCGCGGAACAGCTCGTCCACCGACGCGCGGTCGGCGGGATCGTGCTCCAGCGCCAGAAGCGCGCCGCCGGCCGTCTCCAGCAGCTCCTGCGCCTCGACGACGAACTGGTCGAACAGCTCGCTCATGGCGCGCCCCCCGCGGTGAGAGGTTGCCCGGTCAGCAGCCGCGCCGCCTCCACCAGCACCTCCGGCCGCGGCGGCTTGACGATGTACCAGTTGGCGCCGGCCAGCAGGGCCTGCTCGCGGTCGCTGTCCTTCGATTCGGTGCTAATCATGATGGCCGGCACGTCGCGCAGCGCCGGATCGCGGCGCAGGACGCGCAGCATGGTGTAGCCGTCCATCTTGCGCATGTTGACGTCGACGATCACCAGATCGGGCGGGGCGGCCATGGCGCGCTCCAGCCCCTCGATGCCGTTCACCGCCTCGTCCACCGCGAAGCCGGCGCCCTCCAGCACGCGGCGGCTGAAGGCGCGCACGGTCACGGCGTCGTCCACCACAAGGACACGCGGCACCGGGACGCCCGGCCCACCGGTATCGTTCGCGCTCATGCGGCACCCCCGTCGACCGGCTTCTGGTAGAGGATGGCGTCGGGGAAGCGGCGCGGCACGAACAGCGAGGACATGCGGCTCATGCTTTCCGAATGGCCGAGACAGACGAAGCCGCCCGGCGCCAGGGCATCGTGGAACATGCTCGCCGTCTCCCGTCGTCCAAGATCGTCGAAATAGATCAGCAGGTTGCGGCAAAAGATCACGTCGATCCCGCGGAAACCGCGCACCTGCTGCGGGTCGGCGAGGTTGACCAGCGAGAAATCGACCGAGTCCCGCAAATCCTCGACGATCTGCCAGCGCGGCCCCCACTCCGCGGCCGCACCGCGCAGGGGCTGGAAATATTTGGCGCGCAGATGCGCCGGCAGCCCTTGCAGGGCGCGCTCGTCATAGATGCCCTCGCGCGCGCGCTCCAGCACCGCGCTGTCGATGTCCGACGCCAGCAGCTCGATCTCGTAATCGTCCACCCGGCTCCAGCTCTCCAGCAGCATGATGGCGATGGAATAGGGCTCCTCCCCGGTGGCGCAGCCGGCCGACCAGATGCGCAGCCGCGAACCCTTCGGCCGCCCCCGCACCAGCTCGTCGAGGACGGAATTCACCAGGCAGTCGAACTGGTACTTCTCGCGGAAGAAATAGGTCTCGTTCACCGTCATCAGGTTGACGAGCCGCTGAAGCTCCTCCCCCGACGCCTGGAAGCGCAGCAGGTTCATGTAGGCGCGCAGATCGGTCGCCCCGACCGCCTGCATGCGGGCGGCGACGCGGCGGTCGACGAAATAGCGCTTGGCCTCGGTGAAGGACAGGCCGGTGCGCTCCCGCAGGAAGCCGCACAGGATCGCATAATCCTCCGGCGACAGGCCTTGCGGGTCGGTGTCGCTCACTCCGTTCACCGTCCGCGGAAGCTGGAACGCGCGGCATCGACGGCGAAGGCGACGAAGGCGTCGTCGGGGAAGCGGCGGGCCAGCGTCTCCAGGCTGGACAGCGCCTCCGGGCTGCCGGCCTCGGCCAGCGCCTCCACCGCGGCGAGGCCGACATTCACGTCGCCATCGCGCTCCATGACCCGTGCCAGCCAGTCGGCGCGGTCCGGATGGGCGAGGATGCCCAGCCCCTGCACGGCGAAGATGCGCAGGTCGGCGTCGCCATGGTCGAGCAGCGGCAGCAGCGCCGGGGCGGCGATCTCCGCCGGCATCTGCTGCAGGCTTTCCAGCGCCGCGTTGCGCAAGGCCGCATCCTCGCGGTCGAGGAAGGGGACGAGGACCGCCGCTGCCGCAGGCGTGGCGATGCGGGCGAGCGCCGTCAGGATGGCCTCGCGCACGCCGGCATCGCCCTCCGCCTGAAGCCGCTGGGCGAGCGCCGCTTCGGCACCCGGCGGCGGGCTGTGGCCCAGCCCGTGGGCGGCATCGCGGCGGACAGCGGCGTCGGCATCCTCCAGCGCGGCCAGCGGATCGCGCGCAACCCCGGAGTCCGCCGGGGGAGCCGGCGGAGCGGCCTTTTTCTTCACAAGTCCCATGGCGTCACTCCCTAATCCTTCCTGCCCGACGCGGGTCCGGCCCGCCGCGCGGCGGTCGGCAGCCAGCGGGTCAGCTGGCCGGCGATCCGGTCCGACGGCAGGACGACGCCGGCACCGCCGCGCCGGATCAGATCCTGCGGCATGCCGAAGACCACGGCGCTGTCCTCCGACTCTGCGATGGTGCGGCCGCCGCGGGCGTGCAGCTCGGCCATGGACGCCGCCCCGTCATTGCCCATGCCGGTCAGCAGCACCCCGACCAGCCGGTCCGGCGGCAGCAGCCGCATGGCGCTGGTCACCAGCCGGTCGGCGTTGGGGTGCCAGGGCCGGTCGGGCGAGGACGGCACGCAGACCGCCTGCAACCGCCCGCCGCGCCGCGCCAGCTCCACGTCGGCGCCGCCGCGGGCGATGCAGATCCTGCCCGGCTCCAGCACCGTCGCCCGCTCCACCTCCACCACGCTCAGCGCGCACATCTCGTCCAGCCGCCGCGCCAGCGTCGCGGTGAAGGCGACCGGCATATGCTGCGCCACCACCACCGGCCAGGGGAAGCCGGCCGGCAGCAGCGGCAGGATGTCCTCCAGCGTGCTGGGCCCGCCGGTGGACACGCCGACCAGCACCACGCCCTCGACCTCCCCCGCCGCCGCCACGGAGGGCGGCGGCGGGGCGGGCGCCACGAAATCCTCACCCACGATGCGGGCGCGGGCCAGGCGCAGCCGCTCCCGCAGGCCGCGCACCCGGCGCGGGCGGGAGGATGCGGCGGCGCGCACCGTCTCCACCAGTTCCTCGCCGATGCGGCCGATGGAGCCGGCGGCCGGCTTCTGCACCGCCTCCACCGCTCCCAGCCGCAGCGCCTCCAGCGTCTCCCCCGCCCCCGCCCCGGTGAGGGCGGAGACCATGACGACCGGCTTGGGATGCTCCACCATGATGCGGGCAAGGCAGGTCAGCCCGTCCATGCCGGGCATGGTGATGTCCAGCGTCACCACATCCGGATCGACCTCCGGCAGGCGCGCCAGCGCCTCCTCCCCCGTCGCCGCGGTCTCCACCCGGAAACCGGCCTCGACCAGCAGATCCGCGATGCGCCGGCGCATCAGCGCGGAATCGTCCACCACCAGAACCGTCAGCACGCCGTCCCCCATCCGTCCGTCACCGCGGGGTAACGGGCAGCTCCGCCAGTCGGTCCATGTCGAGCAGGCTGTCCGCATCCATCAGCAGGATCAGGCGGGCGGCGCCGGCCGCATCCCCGGCCACATCCAGGGTCGCCACCCGGCGGATCAGCCGGCGCTGCGCCGCCGACACCGCCGGGGCCGGACCGATCCGCTCCGCTTGCACGGTCAGCAGGCCGGACAGCCCGTCGACCAGCAGCCCGACCAGCAGCCCGTCGCGCCCGACCACCACCACCCGCCCGCGCTCCAGCCCGGCAGGCCCGCTCTTCGAAAGCCCGCTTTTGGAGTCGGCAGCCGGCAGGTTCAGCAGCCGGCGCTGGTCGATCAGCGGCAGCACCTCGCCGCGCAGGGTCAGCACGCCGGCGACGAAGTCGGGCGCATTGGGCAGCGGCGTGATGCTGTCGGGCCGGCGCAGCACCTCGCGCACGGCGGAAACCGGCAGGCCATACTCCGCCCCGGCAAGGCGGAAGACGACGAAGCGTTCCCCCGCCCCGCCGATCCCGTTGGAGCCATCCGCAGGCTGCGCCGGTTCCATCCCGTCCCCTTCTCCAACCGCCTCCGCAGCGCCGGCCTCTGCGCCGGCCTCCGCGCCGATTGCGGCGCCATGGCGGAACAGCCGCTCCGCCGACAGCACCGACACCAGCCGCCGCCCGCCGCCCGCTGCGCCACCATCGGCTCTGGCGATGCCGTCCAAATCTTCGAATTCCGGCTCGCGGGCGAGCAACGGCGGCACCGGGTCGATCAGCGCCGGGTCGAGCCGCAGGATCTCGCGCACCTCGTCCACCAGCACGCCGACCGGCGCCTGCCCACCGCCGGAGCGCACCACGACGACGCGGCGCCCGGCCGCCAATCCGCTGGATTCATGCCCGTCGCCAGCCTCCAGCCCGAACAGGGCGCGCAAGCCCACCAGCGGCAGCAGCCGGTCGCGCACCGCCATCACGCCCAGCAGATGCGCCTTCGACCGCGCCATGCGGGTGACCTCGCGCGGGGCGGGCAGAACCTCGCGCACCCGGTCCACCGGCAGGGCGAATTCCTGTCCCGCGACCTCGAAGACCAGCAGGGCCTGCCGGTCGACAGTGCCCTTGGCGCCACCCGCGGCACCGGTCCCGCCGGCCGGCACGGGACCGAAGCCGGCAGTTGCCGAGGCCGAGCCCCGGTCCGTCCGCTCCATCTCCGCCGGATCGCCGAACTGGCGGTCGATCAGCGCATCCAGCTTCAGGATGGTGGCCGGGCCGTCACGCAGCAATCCGTCCAGCAGGACGGGGTCGAGCCCGCCCTCCTCCTGCGTCACCGGATCGATGCGGTCGGGGCTGCTGCGCAGGATGCCGGCCATCGCATCCACCCGCAGACCCACCGTCTGGCCGCCCGTCTTGCCGCCCATTTGGCCGCGATGCCCGACCAGCACCACCCGCGTCTCCCGCGTCGGCGCCGCACTGCCCGGCCTGCCCAGCGCCCCGGCGAGGTCCAGCACCGGCACCGCGTCGCCATGCCAGTGCGCCAGCCCGTCCAGGCTGGGCGGCCCCAGCGGGATGCGCACCAGCTCCGGCAGCCGGATCACCGCGCGGACCGCCGACAGCGGCAGGGCGAGGCGCAGGTCGGCGACCGTCACCGTGACGAAGTCGAGAACGCCGTCCGTCTCTCCGCCCGTCTCTCCGGCCACGGCGGTCAAGCCGCGCCCAGCAGGCTGTCGGCCATCGCCGCGATCTCCTCGATCGCCGACGCCAGTTCCTCGGCCCCCTTCGCCTGCTCGCGCGCGGCCTTGGCCGCTTCGGTGCCGGCGAGGTTCGCGGCGGCGGCGGCGGTGGCCACCTGCTCCACGCCGACGCGGGTCTCGCGGAGCGCGCCGGTCGTCTCGGTGGCGGCCTCCAGGATTTCACGGCTGC
Source organism: Azospirillum palustre (assembly GCF_002573965.1). NCBI lineage: Bacteria > Pseudomonadati > Pseudomonadota > Alphaproteobacteria > Rhodospirillales > Azospirillaceae > Azospirillum > Azospirillum palustre. Next base: position 634,649 of record NZ_PDKW01000039.1, read on the forward strand.
CGGCGGTGACCACCCGCAGCTCCTGCGCGCTGGCGGTCAGCGTGACGCCGAAGGCGCGGTGGCGCGCGATCTCCGTCACCGCGGTGGCCGACACCTCGTCCACGTCGCGGCGAACCCGCAGCATCTGGTCCTGGATGTCGCGGACGATGTCCTTCACCCGCTCCGCACTGTCGGCGCTGTCGCCGGCCAGCTTGCGGATGTCGCCGCTGACAACAGTGAAGCCGCGGCCGAACTCGCCCGCCCGCGCCGCCTCGATGGAGCCGCTGACCGCCAGCATGCCGGTCTGGATGGCGACGGTGGCGATGGCGTCCACCACCTTGTCGATGCGCCGGCCGATCCGGTCCAGCGCGTCCAGCCGGTCCCCCGCCCGGCGGGAGGACTCCACCGCCTCCAGCATGCCGTCGGCCAGCCGGCCGATGGTGTCCCGCGTCTCGCCCAGCAGCGCTTCCATCGAACCGCAGCGCTCCACCGACTCGCCCGCGCGCCCGGCGGCCAGGGTCGCCGCGGCGTCGATCTCCGAAATCGCCGAAGCCAGCTGGTGGGTGGCGGCGCTCTGGGAGCGCGCGCCGCCGGAGATCTGGCCGATGGCGGTCATGATCTGCGCCGCCCCCCGGTTGATCTCCTCGATGGCGGCCGACAGCTCCTCGGCGGCAGACGCCAGCTCGTCGGCGGTGGCGGCGAGGTCGGCGGTGCCCTCCAGATCCTCGGCAATTTCCGACAGCTGGCCGGCGGCGCGCTGGCTCTGGTTGAGGGCGAGCGCCTGCTCACCCACGGTTCTCAACGCCTCCTCGGCAGCTGCGGACTGTTCCTCAGCACTGGCGGCGATGGTCTCCGCCCCGCGCAGGGCCTCGCGCGCCGCCTGATCGGCTTCGACCGCGGCGCGGATCGTCTCCTGCGCGCCCTGGACCAGGGTCGACATGTCCGACCGCACACCTTCCAGCTGCTCGACGATCCTGCGGCCGCGCTCCACTTCCGCCTTGGCCGCGTCCGACGAGGCGACGATGCCGGCGGCGATGGCGGCTACCGCATCCTGGATTTCCCCGACCATCGCCTGGATGCCGTTGGCGCTGCGCTCCGACCGTTCGGCCAGCGCCTGCACCTCGTCGGCGACGACGGCGAAGCCCTTGCCGGCCTCCCCGGCGCGGGCCGCCTCGATGGCGGCGTTCAGCGCCAGCAGATTGGTCTGGTCGGCGATGGCGGCGACGCTCTGCACGATGGCGCCGATCTCACGCGCCTGGGCTTCCAGGTCGCGGACCAGACGCACCGAGGACTCCTGCCGCTCGGCGGCACGGACGATGCCGTCGATGGAGGACAGGATCTGGCCGCTGACGTCCTTCAGCGTCGCCTGCAATGCCTCGACCCGCAGCACCGCCTGTTCCGCCGTGCTGCGCGAGCGGGTCAGCAGTTCCGAGGCGCGGCCGATCATGCGCTGCGACTGCTGGGTGGCGCCGGCCGACTCCTCGGCTCCGGCGGCGATCTGCTCCATCGCCCGGCGCAGCTCCTCCGCCGCCGACGCCGCCTGGGTGATGCCGCTGGCCAACTCGGTCGAGGCGGCGGCGATGCCGGTGGCGGCCTGCCGGCGGCGCGAATCGGCACGCGCCCGGCGGCGCTGCGGCACGCTCGCAGCGGTGGCGGCCGGCGCAGACTCGGAAGCGGAGACGGGGGCAGCGGAGACGGGAGCGGACCGGTCCGGACCCTCGTCGGCGGCGCCGGACCTGGTCCGGGCGGTGCGCGCCGTGTCGATCTTGGTCTTCTTGATGAGTGCCATCGTCCTTACCCGCTTTCCTTAACCCGCCTGTCCGGCCGGCCGGTTGTTCTCGTTTCCGTCACGCCACGAGCCGCCCGATATAGCGGCCGAGCGTCGCCTGGAGCGCGCCTGCCGAGCCGGCGTCGAGCAGCAGGACCACCCGGCCGCCGACCACGACGCCCTCGCCGCCCGGCAGGCTGGTGCGCAGATCGATGTGGAACAGCACCGCGGCCCCCTCCGCCGTCGGAACCGTTCCCGAACAGCCCCGCAGCACCTCCGCCGCATCGCCGCGGAACACCGCCGGCAGGCCGGTCTCCACCGGTTCGCCCAGCAGGTTGGCGACCAGGGCCAGCGCGCTGTTCAGAACGACGTTGCCGAGCTCCGCCAGCACCTCGTCCTCCAGTTCCGGCACGTCCTCGGCAGGAACGCCGGGCGGCAGGGCGGCGCGCACCAGGGCCATGCTGCCGGCCTGGGGAAAGACCAGCAGGGCGCAGCCCGCGAACAGGCCGCCCAGCGTTTCCGAAATGCCCACCAGCGGCGGCGTCAGCACCCGGTCCAGCAGCCCGGCCACCGTGTCCGGCGGCACCATGTCCACCGTCGGGACCGACAGGGTCACCAGCCCGCCCAACATGCGGCCGAGCGCCGTCGATGCGCGGCCGATGCCGATGTTGCCCAGTTCGGCCAGCGCGTCGCGCTCCAGATCGCTCAGCATGGCGATGCGGTCACTCCTGCTGCGGCTGTGTGGGGCGGCGCGGCGGCAGGGCGGTGGAGTTCAGGAAGCGGACGACCTGCTCCTCCTCCAGCGGCTTGGGCATGAAGGCGGCGCCGACGCCGCGGATGCCGGACACCACCGCGTCCTGGGCATTGGCGGTGATGATGGCGATGTGGATGCCCGGATGGCTCTGGCGCAGCTTGGCCGCGGTCTCCACGCCGTTGTCGCCGGGCATATTGTAATCGATGATCGCAACATCGACCGGCGTGTTCTGCAACGTCTTGAAGAGTTCGTCGCCGTTCGCAGCCTCGACCACCGTCCAGTCCGGCTTGTTGCGCAAGACCATGGCCCGCACATGCATGCGCGAAAGCTTGCTGTCGTCGACAATGATTGCAGTCTTACTCAAGATATACGCCTTTTGGATGGAGATCGATCGAGGAAGCCTGACCTGGACCGAATTGAGCGCAAGTATACAGAATGGAATGTGCCGCGCCAGTCCCCTTAAATGCTCTTGGGATTTTGCCTGCGCGCCATCCCACCGACTCATGCTATCGAAGCGACACCTCTTTTCCGATCCGGCCGCCGCCCCATGCCGCCCTCCGCCGCCTCCAGACTCTCGGCCAGACTGGCCGCCCTCCTGCGCGAGGCGCTGGCCCACCACCGCGCCGGCGACCTGAACGGGGCGGAGCGCACCTATCGCGCCATGCTGGCTGCCGACGGGCGGAACGCCGATGCGCTGCACCTGATCGGCGTGCTGCATCACCAGCGCGGCCAGGATGCCGAAGCCGTCCGCCTGATCGGGCAGGCCGTCGCGCGGCGCCCCGGCGTCGCCGAACAGCACGCCAACCTCGGCCTCGCCCTCCATGCGCTGGGCCGGCTGGCGGAGGCGGAGGCGGAATACCGCCGGGCGCTCGCGCTCCGCGATGCCTATGCCGAGGCGCACAACAGCCTGGGCAGCGCGCTCCAGGACCAGGACCGGCTGGCGGAGGCCGGCGTGCATTACCGCCGCGCGCTCGACCTGAATGCCGGCTATGCCGAGGCCTGGGCCAATCTCGGCACGCTGCTGCGGGCGCAGGACGACTATGGCGAGGCCGAAACGGCGCTGCGCCATGCCCTGCGGCTCGACCCCGGCCATGCCGCCGCCCTGACCAACCTCGGCGTCGTGCTGAAGGAAACCGGCCGCACCGATGAGGCCGAGGCGGCGCATCTGGACGCCCTGCGGCTGGCCCCCGGCGATGCCGAAACCATGGTGAACCTCGCCCTGCTGCGCGAGGCCCAGGGCCGCGGCGACGAGGCGGAGGCGCTCTACGCCCAGGCTTTGATCCATGCCCCCGGCTTCGCCCTGGCCCGCTGGAACCTCGCCCTGCGGCTGCTCGGCCGCGGCCGGCTGACGGGAGGCTGGGAGGAGTACGAGGCGCGCTTCGCCTCCCGCCGCGTCTCGGCCGGGCGCAGCTTTTCCCTGCCGGCCTGGGACGGCACTCCGGGGAAGCGCCTGCTGGTCTGGCGCGAACAGGGGTTGGGCGACGAGCTGATGTTCGGCACCGCCCTGCCCGACCTTGCGGAGCGGTTCGGGCCGGAAACGCTGGTCGTCGAAGTCGACGCCCGCCTGACCGGGCTGGTCGGCCGCTCCCTGCCCGGCGTCACCGTGCGGGCGCAGACGGCGGATCCTGCCGATGCGGAAGCCCATCTGCCGCTGGGATCGCTGCCGCGGCTGCTGCGCCCCGGCCTCGCCGACTTTCCCGCCCGGCCCTCCTGGCTGGCACCAGATCCGCTGCGGCTGGCGGAGTGGCGCGACCGGCTGGCGGCGCTGGGGCCGGGCCTGCGCGTCGGCCTCTGCTGGGGCAGCCAGAACATGCTGGGGGAGCGCAAGGCGTCCTACACCACGCTCGCCGACTGGGCGCCGCTGCTGACCCTGCCCGGCCTGATCCCGGTCACCCTGCAATATGACGGGCGCGAGGCGGAGATCGCCGCCGTCGAGGCGCAGCTGGGCCTGATGATCCACCGCTGGCCCGGCACCGACCTGAAGAACGATCTGGAGAGCGTGGCGGCGCTGATCGCCGGACTCGACCTCGTGGTGACGGTGGCGAGTTCGGTCGGTGAGATGGCGGGCGCGCTTGGCGTGCCGGTCTGGCGCTTCGGCCCGGCCGGCGACTGGACGGCGCTGGGCACCGGGGTGCGCCCCTGGTTCCCGTCGATGCGGCTGTGGAGCGCCCGCCCCGGCGAGGGGCTGGCGGACGTGCTGGCGCGCATGGCGGCGGACCTGCGCCGTCTGGTTCCTGCTCCGCCCCCTGCCCTGCCGCCCGCTCCGCCTATAGAGGAATGGCTGGCCGAAGCGCGCGACCTGCATGGGTCCGGCCGCTGGCCGGAGGCGGAGAAAACCTATCAGCGCATCCTCGACCAGGGCGGCGAGGTGCCGGCGGCGCTGGAGGGCTACGCCCTGCTCGGCCAGCAGGCCGGCCGCCCCGACATCGCCGACACCCTGCTGACCCGCGCCATCGCGGCGGAGCCGAGCGCCGACCGCCACAAGCGCCGCGCCCTGGCCCGGCAGGAGATGGGCGCGCTCGCCGACGCCGAGGCCGACTGGCAGGCCGCCGCCACGCTGGCACCCGAGGATGTCGAGGCGCTCGGCAATCTCGGCGCCCTGCGGCTGTCCCGCGGGGCGGCTGCCGAAGCGATGGAGGCGACCGACGCGGCGCGGCGCCTCGCCCCCTTCCATGCCGGGCTGTGGATCAATGCCGGGCTGGCGCGGCAGGCGATGGGCGAAGCGGGGCACCCCTTCCTCATGCGTGCGCTCGCCCTCGATCCCGCGGTCGCGGAGGCCTGGACCGCCCTGTCGGCCGAGGCCCTGCGCAATCCCGACCATGCCGCCAAGGCGGAGCGCACCGCCGGCAGGGCCCTGCGCCTGCGGCCCGGCGACCCGGCGGCGGTCAGCAATCTGGGGCTGGCCGCCCTGGCGCTCGACCGGCCGGCGGAGGCGGTGGCGCATCTGCGTCTGGCGCTCCAGGGCCGCCCCGGCGATCTCGCCACGCTGGGCAACCTCGCCCTGGCGCTGGAGCGGGCGGGCGAAAGCACCGCTGCCGGGCTGGCCTGGTGGCGGGTGATCCTGTTCGCACCCGGAACCGGCGCCGGCTGGGCCGGGCTGGCCGATCTGCGGCAGCGGCAGGGCCGGCTCGACGCCGCGCTGAGGGGCTGGGACCGCGCCCTGGCGCTGGAGCCCAAGCGGGCGGAGTGGCGCTACAACCAGGGCAACGCCCTGCATGCCGCCGGCCGCCCGGTCGAGGCCGATGCGGCCTACCGGCAGGCGGTGGAGGACGACCCGGCCCTGACGCTCGCCGCCTTCAACCGCGGCTACGCGGCGCTGGCGCGGGGCGACCTCGTCACCGGCTGGACCGGCCTGGAAGCCCGTTTCGCCGCCGGTCAGGCACTGCCCGACCGCCGCTTCCGCCTGCCCGCCTGGGACGGCGGCGACCTGACGGGAAAGACGCTGCTGGTCTGGCGCGAACAGGGGGTGGGTGACGAGCTGATGCACAGCGCCTGCTACCCCGCACTGATCGCGCGCGCACTCTCAGGCGCAGGCCGGGTCATCGTGGAATGCGAGCCGCGGCTGGTGGCGCTGTTCGCGCGCTCCTTCCCGCAGGCGACGGTGCGCGCCGCGACGGAGGACCCGGCGGATGCCGACTGTCACGTCCCGGCGGGGTCGCTGCCATTGCGGCTGGGCTGGGGGCTGGAGAGCTTTGCGAGGCAGGGCGGATGGCTACGCGCCGACGAGGCGGCGGTGGAGCGGTGGCTGGGCTGGTTGGGCGGCACCGGCTCCGCCCTGACCGTCGGCCTGTGCTGGCGCAGCGGCCTGCGCGGCGCGTTGCGCGACGCCAATTACGCCCCGCTGACCGACTGGGCGCCGATCCTGACCCTGCCCGGCCTGCGGATCGTCAACCTTCAATATGACGAGTGCGAGGCCGAACTGGCCGACGCCGAGCGGCGGTTCGGCATCGCGATCCACCGCCCGCCGCTCGACCTGAGGAACGACCTCGACGGCGCCGCTGCCCTGACCTCGGCGCTGGATCTGGTGATCTCCGCCGGAACCTCGGTGGCGGAGATGGCCGGCGCGCTGGGCGTACCGGTCTGGCGGATCGGGCCGGCGGGCGACTGGACGGCGCTCGGCACCGGCTGCCGGCCCTGGTATCCGTCGATGCGGCTGGTCTGCCCGAAAGCGGGCGGGTCGCTCGGCGACGCGCTCAGCGCCGCCGGGCGTGCCCTCATCGGTCTCAGAACGCAGGAACCACGGCGTTCTTGAACTTGGTGAGGATGAACTCCTTGGCCTCGGGGCTGTTGTAGGCCTTCACCAGCTTGGCGACCCAGGGCTTGTCCTTGTCGGCCTTGCGGACGGCGATGACGTTGGCATAGGGGCTGTCGGCCGCCTCGCGGGCGATGGCGTCCTTGACCGGGTCGATGCCGGCTTCCAGCGCGAAGTTGGTGTTGATGGCGGCGGCGGTCACGTCGTCCAGCGAGCGCGGCAGCTGGGCGGCGTCCAGCTCGACGATCTCCAGCTTCTTCGGGTTCTCGACGATGTCGATGGGCGAGGCCTTCAGGGTGCCGCCGTCCTTCAGCTTGATCAGGCCCTTGGCCTGGAGCAGCAGCAGGACGCGGCCGCCGTTGGTCGGGTCGTTCGGAATGGCGAACTTGGCACCGACCGGCAGCTCTTCCAGGCTCTTCACCTTCTTGGAATAGATGCCGATGGGATAGACCACCGTCTTGCCGACGCTGACCAGATCGAAGCCGCGGTCCTTCACCTGGTTGTCCAGATAAGGCTGGTGCTGGAAGCTGTTGGCGTCGAGATCGCCGCCGGCCAGCGCCTGGTTCGGGATGACGTAGTCGGTGAATTCCAGGATCTGGATGTCCAGCCCGTCCTTGGCGGCGATGGGCTTCACCGCTTCCAGGATCTGGGCATGCGGACCGGCGGTGACGCCGACCTTGATCGTTTCGGCCGACACGCCGAAAGCAACGGCCATGGTGGCGGCACCGGCCAGCAGCGAAGCCAGCGAACGGAAGCGCAGCATCTCGAACACTCCTCGGTTTCTTGAGTCAGGTCTTTTGGGGGGTCAGGACTTCAGATTGCGTTTGTTGACGCGGCGGGCGATCAGGTCGCCCGTCGACTGGACGATCTGCACCAGCACGATCAGCACGATCACCACCGCCAGCATCACCTCCGGCAGGAAGCGCTGATAGCCGTAGCGGATGCCGAGGTCGCCCAGGCCGCCGCCGCCGACCGCACCGACCATGGCGGAATAGCCGACGAGGCTGACCGCCGACAGGGTCAGGCCGGCGACGATGCCCGGCAGCGCTTCCGGCAGCAGGACCTTGCGGATGATCTGGAACGGCGTGGCGCCCATCGCCTGCGCCGCCTCGACCAAGCCACGATCCACCTCGCGCACCGCATTCTCGACCACGCGGGCGATGAAGGGGGCGGCGGCGACGGTCAGCGGCACGATGGCGGCGTTGGTGCCGATGGAGGTGCCGGCGATCAGCCGGGTGAAGGGGATGATCGCCACCACCAGGATGATGAAGGGGGTGGAGCGGGTCATGTTGACCACCGCCCCCATCACCTTGTTGAAGGCGAAATTCTGCAACAGCTCGCCCCGGCCGGTGACGGCCAGCATCACGCCGATGGGCAGGCCGATCAGCGTCCCGATGGCACCCGACACCGCCACCATCTGCAGCGTGTCGATCAGCCCCTTGATCAGCAGGTCAATGATTTGCGGGGAGAGCATGGCCCAACACCTCGACACCCAGATTGTTCTCTTTCACCAGCGCGACGGCGGCATCGACCTTGGCCTGCTCGCCCAGCGCCTCCACCACCAGCGTGCCGAACGGCGCGCCCTGGATCTCGTCGATCTGGCCGTGCCAGATGTTCAGGTCCAGGTTCAGCTGGCGGCTGATGGCGCTGATGACCGGGGTGGTCGCCTTCTCGCCGGTGAAGGTGATGCGCAGCACCGGGTTGCTGCCCGGCCCCGGCTGGGGCGACAGACGGTCGCGCAGGCTGTCGGGGATGCCGCGGTTGATGACGGGATCGACGAAGCTGCGGGTGGTCGGGTGGTTCGGGTGGGCGAAGATGTCGAAGACCGGCCCCTGCTCGATCACCCGTCCATTCTCCATCACCGCCACCTTGTGGCAGATCTCCTTGATGACGGCGATCTCGTGGGTGATCAGCACGATGGTCAGGCCGAGCCGCCGGTTGATGTCGGCCAGCAGATGCAGGATCTGCGTCGTCGTCTCCGGATCGAGCGCCGAGGTCGCCTCGTCCGACAGCAGCACCTTCGGCTTGCTGGCGAGCGCTCGGGCGATGCCGACGCGCTGCTTCTGCCCGCCCGACAGCTCCGCCGGATAGCGGTCGCGCTTGTCGGCCAGCCCGACGAGGTCGAGCAGCGGCTCCACCGTCCGGCGGATCTCCGCCCTGGCCATGCCGGCCAGTTCCAGCGGCAGCGCCACATTGTCGAAGACGGTGCGCGAGGACAGCAGGTTGAAGTGCTGGAAGATCATGCCGATGGAATGGCGGGCCTTGCGCAGCTCCGCCGCCGACAGGGCGGTCATCTCCACCCCGTCGACCGTGACGCTGCCCGAGCTCGGGCTTTCCAGCAGATTGACCGTGCGCAGCAGCGTGGATTTGCCGGCACCGGACCGGCCGATGATCCCGAAGACCTCGCCGCGTGCGATGGACAGGTCGATGTCGGCCAGCGCATGGACCGGAGCCCCGCCGCCGCGCGCCGCGTAAGTCTTGTGAATGTTTGTTAGCGTTATCATCTTTTAATCGGCAAAAGGGGACGTCCAGCGTCCCCCAGCCTCCCTCACCACGTCGGAATGATGGAACCGTTGAAGCGCGTTTCGATAAACTGCCGCACTTCGGGCGAACGATACAGCGCAATGAAGCGCTTGATCGTCGGGTCTTCCATGCGATCCTTGCGGACCGCCCACACCAGGTTCCACTTGGACTGGTCATCCTCCAGCACCAGGGCCTTCTTCGGCTCCAGCCCGGCCAGCACGGCATAGTTGAGGGTGATGACCGACGCATCCACGTCGTCGAGCGAGCGCGGCAGCTGGGCGGCGTCCAGTTCCACCAGCTTGATGCCCTTCGGGTTCACCACGTCGGCGATGGTGGTGTTGAGGCCGGCCCCCTCCTTCAGCCCGATCACGCCGGCCTTGGCCAGCAGGAACAGGGCGCGGGCGCCGTTGGTGGGATCGTTGGGGATCGACACCGAAGCGCCCGGCTTCAGGTCGGCCAGCGCCTTCACCTTGCTGCTGTAGACGCCCATCGGCACCACGACGCTCTTGGCGACGGAGACGATGTCGTAGCCGCGCTGCTTGACCTGATTGTCGAGGAAGGGCTGGTGCTGGAAGTTGTTGGCGTCGATGTCGCCGGCCTGGAGCGCCGCGTTGGGCATGTTCCAGTCGGTGAACTCGATCACCTGCGCCTCGATGCCCTCCTTGGCGGCCAGCTTGGCGGTGAATTCCAGGATCTCGCCATAGGGGCCGGCCGACACGCCCAGCTTCAGCGGAGCGGCGAAGGCGGAGGTGGCGGCGGTCAGCAGCCCGGCGGCGACGGCCACCGACATCAGGATACGCTTCATCGGGACTTTCCTCAGGATTTTCAGCAGCGGGTTTCTTGGCGGTGGGTTTCTTGGCGGCGGGCTTTGATCGGGGATCAGCGGCGGCGGGTGTCGGGCAGCCGGCTGTAATGCTGGTGGGCGGCGCGCTGGGCCTGTCCGACATTGCGGAAGACGCGGCGATCGAGATCGCGGAAAGCCCAATCGGACACGAAGAAGGTGAAGCCGCCGCGTTCGGCGACGACGATGCCGGCGGAGCGGCCCTGGACTTCGATGGCGTAGGCGTTGGCGTGGGACATGGCGGACTGCTCCCCTCGGCGCGGCCGGCCCTCGTCATGGCGGGGCAGCGGCGCAAATGCGTTCAGGACCTGATCTCAGGATCGGCGGATGTGCGGGATGGGCTCTGTGTCTTGGGGCCGCGAGGTCAGCGGCAACACAGGCCCGAACGCATCATGCAGGCCGGGAAGGCGGTCCGAAGCGCGGATCGGGGAACGGAAACTCGCGATGTCATTCCGGTCTCTCCTTCTTGAAGAGGTCCACGACCGGTATCGTGGCGCTTTAGCGTTTGGTGACGCGGCGCAAGCTGCAGAAGTCAAATTGCCGCGGGATACCCGGCGGGGCGTCCATGGATTTTTATCTACCCTTTCGATGGAGTTTGGTCAAACCTATTTTTGCGTTTTGTGTGAAATTCTCGATTGAGCATATTTTTATCGTTAAATCTCGCAGACGCGACAGTGACAGGTGACGGGCGCCTGGAATGTGCTATCTATCGCGGCGATGGTTCATCCGGGGCCCCCACACCGCCCCGGCGAGCGATGCGAGGAGAGTGTTTTGTCCGCCGATACCAGCGCCCTGGGCCTGCCGGCCGCCGAGGTTCCTGTCGACGATCAGCTCGTGCTGGCCCTGCCCAAGGGCCGCATCCTGAAAGAGCTGCGCCCGTTGCTGAGCCATGCCGGCATCCATCCGGAGCCGGCCTTCGACGACGACAAGAGCCGGCTTCTGCGCTTCGCCACCAACGTGCCGAACCTCAGCATCATCCGCGTGCGCTCCTTCGACGTGGCGACCTTCGTCGCCTTCGGCGCCGCCCATCTCGGCGTGGCGGGCAACGACGTGCTGATGGAGTTCGACTATCCGGAGATCTACGCCCCGCTCGACCTCGGCATCGGCGCCTGCCGGCTGTCGGTCGCCGAACCGGCGGAGATGCTGGAGAGCGACGATCCGTCGCGCTGGAGCCATGTGCGCGTCGCCACCAAATATCCGGAGGTGACCAAGCGTCACTTCGCCGCGCGCGGCGTCCAGGCCGAATGCGTCAAGCTGAACGGTGCCATGGAGCTGGCGCCGACGCTGGGCCTGTGCCGCCGCATCGTCGATCTGGTCTCCACCGGCTCGACGCTGCAGGCCAACGGGCTGGTGGAGGTGGAGCATATCGCCGACGTCACCTCGCGCCTGATCGTCAACCGCGCCGCCTTCAAGACGCGGACGGCCGAGATTTCTCAGTGGATCGACAAGTTCCGGGAGGCGGTGAATGCCCGTCAGGCTTGATATTCGCGACGCGGACTTCGCCGCCGGGTTCGAGGCGCTGCTGCACGCCAAGCGCGAGGCCAGCGAGGATGTCCAGACGCTGGTCGCCGGCGTCATCGATCAGGTCCGCGCCCGCGGCGACGCCGCGCTGATCGACTACACCGCCCGCTGGGACCGCCAGACCCTGACCGCCGACACCCTGCGCATCGGCCGGGACGAGATCGACGCGGCGACGGCGAAATGCTCGGCGGAAACGCTGGAGGCGCTCGACCTCGCCGCGGCGCGGATCGAGGAGTTCCACCGCCGCCAGATCCCGGAGGTCACCGACTACCGCGACCCCGCCGGCGTGCGGCTGGGTGCGCGCTGGACGGCGGTCGGCGCCGTCGGCCTCTATGTGCCGGGCGGCACCGCCTCCTACCCGTCCTCGGTGCTGATGAACGCCCTGCCGGCCAAGGTGGCGGGCGTCGAGCGTGTCGTCATGGTGGTGCCGACGCCGGACGGGGCGATCAACCCGCTGGTGCTGGCCGCCGCCAAGCGTTGCGGCATCGACGAGATCTACCGCATCGGCGGCGCCCAGGCCGTCGCGGCGCTGGCCCACGGCACGGCGACGATCCGGCCGGTCGACAAGATCGTCGGCCCGGGCAACGCCTTCGTCGCCGCCGCCAAGCGGCAGGTCTACGGCCTCGTCGGCATCGACAGCATCGCCGGTCCGTCGGAGATCCTGGTGGTCGCCGACGGCCACAACGATCCGGCCTGGATCGCCATGGATCTGCTGTCGCAGGCCGAGCACGATACCTCGGCCCAGTCGATCCTGATCACCGACGATGCCGCCTTCGCCGATGCGGTCGCCGCAGCGGTGGACAGGCATCTGGAGACGCTGCCGCGCACGGCAATCGCCGGCGAAAGCTGGCGGGAGCATGGCGCCATCCTGCTGGTCGGCGACCTGATGGCCGACGCCCCCGCCCTGGTCGACCGGCTGGCGCCGGAGCATCTGGAGCTTGCGGTGGAGGATCCCGACGCGCTGGCGGCGAAGATCCGCAATGCCGGTGCCATCTTCCTCGGCCGCTACACGCCGGAGGCCATCGGCGATTACGTCGCAGGTCCCAACCATGTGCTGCCGACGGCGCGCAGCGCCCGCTTCTCCTCCGGCCTCAACGTGCTGGACTTCATGAAGCGGACGACCTTCGTCGCCTGCGACGCCGACAGCCTGCGGGCCATCGGCCCGGCGGCGGTGACGCTGGCGATGGCCGAGGGGCTGGAGGCGCATGCGCGCTCCGTCGCCCAGCGGCTGCCGGGTTACAAAGACTAAGAAGCGGCCACGGGCAAACGGCCACGGGCAAACGGGGAGGCGGGGCGTGACGACGGCAAAGGGCAAGCGGCGCATCACCCATGTGACGCTCGACGAGCGGAGTGTCGTCCGCCACAAGCCGGAGGTCGAGCATGAGCGCGCCGTCGCCATCTTCGACCTGCTGGAGGACAACGAGTTCTGCCCCTGCGACTTCACAGAGGACGGGCCGTACCACCTGCATCTGTCGATCGAGGACAACCGGCTGGTCTTCGACATCCGGCGCGAGGACAACAGCGAACTCGACCGGCTGATGCTGCCGATCACCGGCTTCCGGTCGATCGTCCGCGACTATTTCCTGATCTGCGAGAGCTATTACGCCGCCATCAAGCGGTCGACGCCGTCGCAGATCGAAGCCATCGACATGGGCCGCCGCGGCCTGCACAACGAGGGGTCCGAGATGCTGCGCGAACGGCTGGCCGGCAAGGTGGAGATGGACCTGCAGACCGCGCGCCGGCTGTTCACGCTGATCTGCGTCCTGCACATTCGCGGCTGACGGACCGGGCAAGGCCATGGCGGCGACCTCGGTCCTCACCCCTCTGCCGGTCACGAGCGTATTGTTCGCCTGTACCTACAACATGATCCGTTCGCCGATGGCGGCGGCGATGATGCGCCATTACCACGGCACCCGCGTCTATGTGGATTCCGTCGGCGTCCGCGAGGGCGACGAGGTCGACCCCTTCGCCGTCGCGGTGATGGAGGAGATCGGCATCGACCTGTCCAAGCACCGCTGCCGCACCTTCGAGGATCTGGAAGACACCAACTTCGACCTGATCGTCTCGCTGTCACCGGAGGCGCAGCACCGCGCCATCGAGATGACGCGCACCATGGCCTGCGACGTGGAGTTCTGGAACACCTTCGACCCCACCCTGGTCGACGGCACCCGCGACGCCATGCTGGAAGCCTACCGTCAGGTCCGCGACGGCCTGATGGCCAAGATGAAGCAGCGCTTCCCGCTTTCCCGCGGGCCGACCGTCTGACCGTCCGGCGGTTTGCCGGCGGTTAGAGTCTGTCTGATGCTTATTGAAGCAACAGACAGACTCTAAACTTTTGATTTTCCGTGTGATTCACGCTTCAAGCGATTCCGCTTGAACCGATCACACTCTAGACGGCCCGCGCCGGCCGCGTCCGCTTCTTCTGCCGCCAGCGCACCGTCCCGGTCGCCAGCAGCACTGCCGGCAGCAGGCCGGCCACCGCCACCAGGATGCGGCAGCACAGGCCGAAGCACTCGCCGTTGTGCAGCGGATGCTGCCAGCCGAAAAAGGCGTCGCCGAAGGTCCAGCGGGTGGGGTCGCGGACATCCATGACCGTGCCGTCGCCGCCATTCACCCACACGCTGGTCTTGGGAAAGCGCCAGCCGGGCTCGCCGGCCTGGAACAGGCGGATGTGGTAGGCGCCGCCGCCCTGCCCCGGCACCTCGACCCAGCGCGGTTCGGCCTGCGGGAAACGGGCGAGGGCCGCGGCGAGCGCGGCATCCGCCCCGACCACCGTCCCGCCCGCGACGGAAGGGAGGACGGGCGGTGCGGTCATCGGCGACAGCCGTTCCACCGCCGGTTTCACCCAGTCCGGCCGTTCCATGACGATCCCCGTCACGATCAGCGGCAGCAGGACGACGAGGCCATAGACGCCCGCCAGCACATGGATGTCGAACACCTGCCGGACGGAGCCGGAGCGCAGGCGCGGCTGCAGGGCCCGCCCCCATTTTCCCGCCGCCGGCCACCACAGATAGACCCCGCTGGCAAGGATCAGCAGGCTGCCGATCCCGCCCAGCGCCAGCACCAGCTGCCCGCTCTCGCCGGCCAGCAGCAGGTAATGCAGGTCGTAGACCCAGGTCATCGCCGTCCGGCCCCAGAAGCGGGAGGACAGCACTTCGCCGCTGTGGGGGTTCACCGCCACCATCAGCGGGGCGAAGGACTTGCCCGCGGTCTCCTCCGGCTTCATGTAGCGGGCCATGATCGGATGGTCCGGCCCGTCGGGAAGCTCCAGCCGCCAGCCGCCGCCACGGGCCGGATGGGCCTCGCGCAGGGCCTGCACCACCCGGTCGAGCGGGACCGGAGCGTTCTGCCCGGCCTCCTGCCCGGCCGGCAGCACCAGTTCCGGCGTCAGCATGCGGTCGATGTCGACATAGAAGACCAGCAGGCCGCCGGTCAGCGCGGTCAACGCCAGCAGCGCCCCCACCGCCAGCCCCAGCGTCAGGTGCAGCATCAGCAGAAAGCGGCGCACCCGCTGCCGCGAAACGCCGGGAAAGACGCCGGTCCCCCAGCCGGCCGCGGCCCCCCGGTCCGGCCGTGCTCCGTTCCCCGGCCTTGCCGGCATGACCCTGTGCTCGCTTTGCGTGTGCATGGCGGACGTTCTCCTGACCCGAGGCCGGCGCAATGCCGCGAACATCCCCGAAGCACACCCCGGCGGCCTTGACGGCCGTCAAATGCTCGCACAGGCTCTTGCCTGTCGAACCGCCCACCACACGGGTTGGTCGGTAATAAATTTGGTATTCTGCAACTTTTTGCGCGGCTCCGTGTTCACTTCGCATCCCCGCCAGTGCTATTGAGCTGTGTCATCGCAACGCGCCGCGCGACGCCTTAGGCTCGGGGGCGTAGACGAACATTCCCGCGGAGAGCCGTCATCCATGCCCGCAGGTCCGATGCACCGCCTGCTCCGCGCCTTCAGCCCGCGCAGCCTGCGCGCCCGCCTGATGGGCGTGGTGCTGGCCTCGCTGGCGCTGCCGCTGGTGGGGGCGCTCTACCTTGCCGACCAGCAGCTCGACGACCACATCGACGCGGCGCGCGAGCTGGCGCAGCATCTGGCCGACGACGGGGTGGAGCGCCAGCATGACCTGATCGGCGAGGCCCGCAACCTGCTTGGCGTGCTGTCGCTGGTGCCGGCCATCCGCAACGCGACGATGGACCACACCGACGCCTGCGTCGCCACCCTGGCGCCGATGCCGCGCCAGCACCGCTGGACCACCGGCGTCTGGCTGACCGACGCCGACGGCAACATCATCTGCGACACCACCGGCCCCGGTGCCGGCATCACCCTGCGGGAACGCGAGTATTTCCAACGCGTGCTGGACACCAAAAACTGGGTGGTCAGCGATTTCATCATCGGCAAGCGCTCGCTGAAGCCGCTGATCATCGTCGCCAGCCCGATCATCGAGGATGGGCGGATCATCCGCGTCATGGGCGTGGCGGTGGACCTCACCTGGCTGACCGACCTGGTGAAGGTGCTGAAGCAGCCCGACGCCCGCGTCATGGTGCTGGACCGCCACGGGGTGATCGTGGCC
Source organism: Azospirillum palustre (assembly GCF_002573965.1). Lineage (NCBI taxonomy): Bacteria > Pseudomonadati > Pseudomonadota > Alphaproteobacteria > Rhodospirillales > Azospirillaceae > Azospirillum > Azospirillum palustre. The sequence goes on from NZ_PDKW01000039.1 coordinate 650,852, forward strand.
CGCCAGCCCGACCCGGAAGGCTGGCTGAACCGCAACATCGGCAACATGCCGCATATCCGGCAGATGCTGACGGAGAAGGACGGCACGCTGGATGCGGAAAGCGCCGACGGCCGCGGCCGGCTGTGGGCCTTCCGCCATTCGGACGAGACCGACACCGTCTTCGCCGTCGGCATGCCGACCGGGCCGATCCTCGCGGAGGCACGGCGCGACCTGTGGCAGAGCCTGGGCCTGCTCGCCATCGCGGCGCTGGTCAGCGTCACCGCCCTGTGGGTGCTGCTGCGCGCCTCGGTCCTGCGCTGGGTGTGGGAACTCGGCACCGCGGCCACCCGCATCGGCGACGGCGGCGGCGGCACCGTGATCGAGGCGGACCGCGCCCCCCACGAATTCCGCGTCGTCTCCCATGCCTTCAACAACATGTCGCGCCGCCTGAAGCAGCGCGAGCAGGAGCTGCGCTCCGCCATGGAGGAGGCGCGGGCCGGCAGCCGCGCCAAGGAGGAATTCCTCGCCACCATGAGCCACGAGATCCGCACGCCGATGAACGGCGTGATCGGGTTCGCGGAAATGCTGCTGGAAACCCCGCTGACGGCGGAGCAGCGGCGCTACGCCTCGCAGGTGCGCGATGCCGGGCGGTCGCTGCTGACCGTCATCAACGACGTGCTCGACCTGTCGAAGCTGGAGGCGGGGCGGCTCGATCTGGTCAGCGTGCCCTTCCGGCTGGACGATCTGGCCGACCGCTGCGTCGCCATCGTCCGGCTGGCCGCCGAACAGAAGGGGCTGGAACTGCAGACCAGCATCTCGGCCACCGCCCGCGGCTTCGTCATGGGCGACCCCGACCGGCTGCGCCAGCTCCTGCTGAACCTGCTGAGCAACGCGGTGAAGTTCACCGACCGCGGTTCGGTCCGCCTGACGGTGAAGGCGGTCGAGGACAGCGGAAAAAGCGGAGGCCGCATCTGCACCTTCACCGTCACCGACAGCGGGATCGGCATCGCCCCCGAACGGCAGCGCGACCTGTTCCAGCGCTTCACCCAGCTGGAGCGCGGGCGCGGCGGCACCGGGCTGGGGCTGGCCATCTGCCGCCGGCTGGTGGAGCTGATGGGCGGCGAGATCGGCATGGAAAGCCAGCTCGGCGCCGGCAGCACCTTCTGGTTCTCGCTGCCTCTGCTGCCCGCCGGCAGCGCCGCGATCCAGCCCGACAGCGCCATCCTGTCCCCTCTGGAGTCCGGAGCCGCCAGCGCCCGCATCCTGCTGGCGGAGGATCTGGCGATGAACCGCGATCTGGCGGTGACCATGCTGACCAGGGCCGGCCATCGGGTCGATGCGGTGGATGACGGCGCCGCCGCGGTGGCCGCGGTGCAGGAACAGCCCTACGACCTCGTGCTGATGGATGTGCAGATGCCGGTGATGGACGGGCTGGAGGCCACCCGCCGCATCCGCGCCCTGCCCGGCCCGGAGAGCCGCATCCCGATCCTCGCTTTGACCGCCGGCGTGATGCAGATCGAGGTCGAACGCTGCCTGCAGGCCGGCATGAACGCCCATCTGGCCAAGCCGCTGGAAAAATCCAAGCTGCTGGCCGCCATCGGCCGTTGGGCCCGCGTCGCGCATCTTGACGATCCGCTGCCCGACGATCCGCTCCCCGGCGAGGGCGAGGATGAGGCCGGGGACGACGCCCCGCGCCCACAGTTGATCGCACATCGCTGACGAGTCGGTGCTATAGTGCCTGCATCCGTCCGGCCATGCCCACGCTCGTGGGGCATGGAAAGACGGGGCTTTCTCCCGGCAGGCTCGGCCGGTCCGTAGCGAAGTGTGTGCCATGAAGGTTGCGCAGCCCCCTCTCGCCCCCGTTCCGGAGCGCAAGCCCGACGCCTCCCCCGCGCTTTCCGACGGCAGTGTCGGCGAGGCGTCCTTCCGCGACACGCTGGTCCAGACCACCCGGACCGGCGCCGGAACCGTGCCGGTCGGCCGGCCGGCGAACGGCCAGAAGGCCCCGCCCTTACCGGCCGCCAAACCGCCGGCCCCGATCCTGCTGGGCGACGGAACCCAGGTTCCGCTGCCCGCGGCCAAGCCGGTCACCCCCATCCGCCTCGCCGACGGCAGCATTGTGCCGGTTCCCGCCGCCAAGCCCGAAGCGCCGGTCCTGCTGGCTTCCGACTCCGCGTCCGCGGAGACCGCAGTGCCGCGCGCACCCCTGCCGGGACTGAAGCCGGCGGTACCGACACCGCCCCCAAGCTCCGCCAAGGTGGCGGAGGCGGTGAAGGCCGTTGCGGCCGAGGAGCCGACCGCCACGCGGGTGCTGGTCGCCTCGCAGCAGGTCGCCGGCCTGTCGGGCCACAGCTTCACCGCCATCCTCGCCCAGGCGACCCAGGAAAGCGGGCTGGACAGCGCGGCGAAGAACAGCCGCAGCTCCGCCGCCGGCCCGTTCCAGTTCCTCGAATCGACCTGGCTCGACCTGTTCCGCCGCCACGGCGCCGCCTATGGCCAGGGCGAGCTGGCCTCGCACATCCAGGTCCGCAACGGGGTATCCAGCGTCAAGGACCCGGCGATCCGCCGCCAGATCCTGGAGCTGCGCCACGACGTCGACCTGTCGGCCGGCATGGCCGCCCGCTATCTGGCCGAAGGACGCGAGGCGCTGGAGAAGCGGCTGGGCCGCCCAGCCAGCGAATCGGAAAGCCGCATGGCCTATGTTCTGGGCTCCGGCGGGGCGGCGAAGCTGATCCGGGCCGCCGAATCGACGCCGGGGGCGGTCGCCGCCGACCTGTTGCCCAGCGCCGCCAAGGCCAATCACAACCTGTTCCACGACAGATCCAGCGGCCGCGCGCTCAGTGCGGCGGAAACCGTCGGCCGCCTGACGCGCCGCATGGAGATCGACCAGCGCGAGATGTTCGCGGCGATCGGCAAGGCGATGGACCAGCCGCGCCGCCTGGAAGAAGGCGGTGCATCGCCACTCAACCCCTACCAGTCGGTCTGACGGGACGCGGCTCAGGGGGCATCTCCGGCACGCAACGCGGGGCTGCCCCGCGCGAATGGCTGCGGCCGAACGCATCGGCGGTGGGAATCCCCCTTGACCCGGCGGCCTTGGAAGGTCAGTTATTGCCGCGAAACTATTAGGACGGACATAAGGGCCTATGGCAAAGGAAGATCTGATCGAGTTTTCCGGGACCGTCGTCGAATTGCTTCCGAACGCGATGTTCCGGGTGAAGCTCGACAACGATCACGAGGTTCTGGCGCACACCTCCGGCAAGATGCGTAAGAACCGGATTCGCGTCCTGGCGGGCGACCGCGTCAATGTGGAAATGACGCCGTACGACCTGACCAAGGGCCGCATCACCTTCCGGTTCAAGTAGCATCCTTGCTGCATCGCGGTTCCCCGTGACGATCCCGTCCAAGGCGCCCCGGCTGGTGCTGGCTTCGGCCTCGCCCCGCCGGCTCGACCTGCTGCGCCAGATCGGCATCGTGCCCGACGCGGTCGATCCCGCCGATCTCGATGAAACGCCGCTGCGCGACGAACTCCCGCCCCAGCACGCCCTGCGTCTGGCGGCGGAGAAGGCGTCGTGCGTCGCCGCGCGCCATCCCGAGTCGTGGATTCTCGCCGCCGACACCGTGGTCGCCTGCGGCCGCCGCATCCTGCCCAAGGCCGAGCGGGAGGAGGAGGCGCGACGCTGCCTGTCCCTGCTGTCCGGCCGGCGGCACCGGGTGATCGGCGGCATCGTGCTGCTGGTGCCCGACGGGGATGGTCACCTCCGGATCGACCGGCTGGTCCGCACCGACGTCACCTTCAAGGTGCTCGACCGGTCGGAGACCGACGCCTACATCGCGTCCGGCGAATGGAAGGGCAAGGCCGGCGGCTATGCCATCCAGGGCCGGGCGGGGGCGCTGGTGCGCTGGATCGGCGGCTCCTACAGCAATGTCGTCGGGCTGTCGCTGCACGAGGTCGCCGGCATGCTGCATGGCGCCGGCTTCCCGCACCCTCCGATCCCCCATCCGAACGATGAGCAGGCTTGAGCTGCTGGTCGACCGCGACGGCCCGCTGACGCGGGCTGCGGTGCTGACCGATGGCCGCCTGACCGATCTGCACATCGACCATTCCGGCCGCCCGTCGCTGCTCGGCGCCATCATCCTCGGCCGGGTGGAGCGCATCGCCACCGGCCTGAACGGCGCCTTCGTCGACCTCGGGAACGGCCCGGGACATGGCATCTCCGGCCTGCTGCCGGCCGCCGACGTGCGCCGTCCCATCCTCGACGACGACTCCCCTCAATCGCGTCCCCATCGGCCGGGCGCCAAGCAGGCGCCCATCGGCGCGCTGCTGCGCACCGGCCAGCCGGTGCTGGTGCAGGTGAAGGCCGACGCCGCCGGGGCCAAGGGTCCGTCGCTGACGATGGACATCACCCTGCCCGGCCGGTTCCTGGTGCATGCTCCGCTCGGCCGCGACATCGCGGTGTCGAAGCGCCTCGGCTCCGGGCCGGAGCGTACGGCACTGGCCCGCCGCATCGAACAGCTCGCCACCGGCGCCGGCTGGATCGTGCGCGCCGGCGCCGCCCTGGTGTCCGACGAACTGCTGGCCGCCGAATCGGAAGCGCTGCACCTGCAATGGCGCGCCATCCGCGACGACGCCCGCGCCGGCTCCGCCCCGCGCCTGCTGCATTCCGGCCCCGACGCCCCCACCCGCGCCCTGATCGAACAGGGAGCCGCCGCCCCGGCCGCCATCCTGGTCGACGACCCGCCCCCCGCCGACGGGATCAGGATCGGCGACGGGCCGCTGCTGTCGACCTTGCGCGACTGGTGCGGCCACAACGCCCCCGACCTGCTGCCGCGCCTCGGCGGCCATACGGACGCCCAGCGCCTGTTCGACCTGCGCGACCTCGACTCCGCGATTGCCGAGCTTCTCGACGTCCGGGTGCCGCTGCCGCTCGGCGGTTCGCTGGTGATCGAGCGGACGGAGGCGCTGACGGTGGTCGACGTGAATGCCGGGGAGCGCGGCAACCCCTTGGACGTCAACCTCGACGCCGCGGCGGAGATCGCCCGCCAGCTTCGCCTGCGCAATGTCGGCGGCATCGTGGTGGTGGATTTCGTCAACATGCGCAGCCGCGGCGATGCCGAGCGTGTGCTGGCCGCCTTGTCGCAGGCGGTGGAAAGCGACCCGGTGCAGACCCAAGTGTATGGCATGTCCAAACTGGGCCTGGTCGAACTGACCCGGGCCCGCCGCGGCACGCCGCTGGCGGCCCTGCTGCGGCCCTGACTGCTTACAGTTCGTTACGGAGGCCTTCCTTTGACCGACTCCCGCTCCCCCGGCGCACCGCAGCGCTCCCAGCCCCATGCCCGGCCCCAGACCCAGGCCCAGGCCGGCACCAAGGCGGGCAGCAACTGCCCGATCTGCGGCCGCCCGACCGAGCCGGCCACCCGCCCCTTCTGTTCCAAGCGCTGCGCCGACATCGACCTGTCGCGCTGGCTGGGCGGAGTCTACCGCATCGAAGGCCCGGAAACCGGCGATGTGCCGGGCGGATCCGACCCTGACGAGGGGCTGTGAGAGGGGTCGAAAATTTTTTGAATTTTCCTCTGGACAGCCCGTCCGAACCTCTCTAAAAAGCGCCCCACACGACGCGCCGCACCGACCGAAACGGTCACCCACCAAGCGGCGCCGAGATGCCCAGGTAGCTCAGTTGGTAGAGCAGGGGACTGAAAATCCCCGTGTCGGCGGTTCGACTCCGTCCCTGGGCACCATCCTCCCTTAGCAGTTCAAGGCATGGATGGTGTTCTTCGGTCACGACAACTGACCGTTCTCTTCTGCCTTCCCAACGAGTTCTTCCGCTCTTCTCAAAGCGGCTCCCTATCGAACCATCCCACCCGTCCGATTCCCGGCAGTTTCACCGCAAGGTCCAGCGGGTCGATGCCGATGGTCAGTCCCAGCACATTGACCTCCACCCCCTCCTCCAGAGCCAGCAGCAGGCCGGCGACGCCGAACAGGCTGATCTGCCAGCCGGTGCCGCTCGGTGCCCGTGCGAACATGGCCCGGCCCAGGTAATCCTTGCCCAGCGCCGTCGATGGCAGGTCGAGCCGCAGGTCCGGCACGGCGCGGGCGACCCAGGCGGCGAAGGTGTTGCTGTTGGGGCCGGGCCAGACGCGGTATTCGCCGGCATAGGGATAGCCGGCGGCGGCCTTGGCGATCTTGGGAATGGCGGCTTCGGCGGCAGGGCCGCGCAGTTCCGCCAGCAGGGCGGGCTGGGCGCCGAACCAGCGGCCGTCGGGGTCGCGGTTGCTGACGGACACCACCGACAGGCCGCGATAGGCGCGCCAGCCGATCACCTCGTAGACCGTGTAGCCGCGGGCGCCGGCCGGCTTCACGGCGAACCAGGGATGCACGCCGAAGGCGCCGCGCCAGGACAGCACGCGGGCGGCATAGACCTGAACCACCGCCTCCGGCGTCGTCGCCGCATCGGGGGCGAGGCCGACCGGGCTGCGGTCGATGCGGCTCCAGTCCACGGCGGTCGGCACCGCACCGGAGGCGAGCAGGAACACCGGCCCGGCCAGCAGCAGGACCAGCGTCAACAGAAATGCCAGCAACACCCTCACGGCCCTCGCGCCCTGCCCTCAGCTCCGGGCTTCCCACCCGCCTTGCTGCATATAGGCACAATGACCGCGGATTTCCGGTGACAGCGAAGGGACAGCGCGCGGAACAGGCCGCTCAGATGCTGTAATCGCCCTGCTGCAGGCTCTGGTCCATGGTGAGCGCCGGGGCCGGCTCGTCGCGGCACCAGCCGACCACCTTGGCCGGCACGCCGGCGACGGTGGCGCAGCCGGGAACGTCCTTCAGCACGACGCTGCCGGCGCCGACCTTGGCATGGGCGCCGATGGTGATGTTGCCCAGAACCTTGGCCCCGGCCGACAGCAGCACGCCGTCGCGCACCTTCGGGTGGCGGTCGCCATGCTCCTTGCCGGTGCCGCCCAGCGTGACGTTCTGCAGGATCGACACGTCGTTGCCGATCACCGCCGTCTCGCCGATCACCACGCCGGTGCCGTGATCGATGAACACGCCGCGGCCGACCGGCACCGCCGGGTGGATGTCGACGGCGAAGGCCTCCGACACCCGGCTTTGCAGGAAATGGGCAAGGTCGTGCCGGCCGCCCCGCCACAGCCAGTGGGCGACGCGGTGCCATTGCAGGGCGTGGTAGCCCTTGAAATAAAGGAAGGGCGTCAGGCAGCCGTCGGCGGCGGGGTCGCGCGCCAGGATGGCGGCAAGGTCGGCGGCGGCGGCCTCGACGATGGCCGGGTCGGCCTCCATCGCGTCGCGCACCACGGCGGCCAGCCGGTCCTCCGGCATGGCGCGGTCGGCCAGCTTGCGCACCAGCAGGGCGGCCAGCGCCGGGCCGAAGCCGTCGCGCGCCAGCACCGCGTCATAGAGGAAGGGAGCCAGGCCGCTCTCCTCCTCCGCCACCCGGACGGCGTCGGCGCGCAGGCGGCGCCACAGCGACTGTTCGACCGTCTCGGCCGGCTCGCGCATCGTGACGTCCAGGCTGTCCATCGCCACCACCCTTTCCCGCACACCGGGCCCAAGCATTGAATCGGTCCGCATCGCCGCCATGGGACGCAAGGCTGTTACTGTGGTGAGACGCCCCCGGTCCGGTCAAGGCCGTTCCCGTCAACGCTGCCTCCCGTTCCGCCCTCCGCATGCGCCCGGCGGAAGGCCTGCGGCGACCGCCCCTCGCGCTTGGTGAAGAAGCGGGAGAAATAGGCCGGATCCTCGAAGCCCAGGGCATAGCCGATCTCCGCCATGCCATGGCCGGTGTAGATCAGCGAACGGCGCGCCTCCAGCATCAGCCGGGCATGCACCAGCTGCAGGGTCGACAGGCCGGTGACGCGGCGGCAGGCGGCGTTCAGCCGGCCCGGCGTGACGCCCAGCGCCGCGGCATAGCGCTCCACCGGCCAATGCTGGCTGAACCGCTCGTCGACCATCGGACGCAGCCGGGCGAGCAGCCTGAGGTCGGGCGACGCCCCCTGCCCGTCGCGGTCGGCGCTGTCCCGCCGCCGGTCGGCCGCCAGCCGCGCGGCGGCGACCAGCAGCAGCATCACCTGCGCCGCGATGGCGCTGGCCCGGCCGATGTGGTGGGCGCGGAACTCCCGCCTGATCTCGGCGAAGCAACGGTCCAGCGCCGCCGCCCCGTCCGACCCGGCATCGAGGGTCCAGGCCTGCGGCAGAGCCACGGCGTCGCGCAGCTCCGCCTCCGGCGCCGCGGCCAGCACGCCGGCCAGGAACCCTTCCGACATGGTCAGCACATGTCCGTCCGTGCCGGGATCGAAGCGGAAGCCATGCACCACCTGCGCCGGCACGACGATCAGCGCCGGGGCGCGGAACGCCACCTCCACCCCGTCGGCGGTCAGCCGCCCGCCGCCCTCCCCGACCAGCAGGGCATGGCTCAGCCCGTCATGGCGGTGCGGGCGGACCTCCCAATTGTACAAGCGCATCCGTTCCGGAATCGTCTCGATATGGACGAAGCGCAGCTCCGGCACCGCCGGCGGTTCGCCGTACAGCCAATAGCGGGGAATGGGTTCGGCGCTGGGGGCGAGGTGGGCGGACATCGCACGGGGCTCCGTCGGGCAGGCGTTGAAAAGTACAAGCCTTTCGCCGGTTCGTCTATGTCCGGCCCTCCCGACCGGGAATAGCATGAACACCAATGATTGGTGTGAGCAACAATTTGCGAAAACACACCTGCCCCTGGTCCCCAAGGAGGGCGAGAGACATGCACCCCACCAAGCCAACCCGCACCCCAATCGCCCGCACCCAGGTCGCCATCGTCGGCGCCGGCCCGGCCGGCCTGTTCCTGTCCCATCTGCTTCACCGCCAGGGCATCGAATCGATCATCCTCGAACACCGCAGCCGCGAGGAGATCGAGGGCACCATCCGCGCCGGCGTGCTGGAGCAGTGGGTGGTCGATCTGATGAACGGGATGGGGCTGGGCGACCGCATGATGCGGGAGGCCCATTTCCATTCCGGCATCACGCTGCGCTTCGACCGCCGCAGCCACCACATCGACATGGCGGAACTGACCGGCGGCAAGCGCGTCACCGTCTATGCCCAGCACGAGGTGATCCGCGACCTCGTCTCAGCCCGCCTGGAGGATGGCGGCACCATCCTGTTCGGCGTGTCCGACGTTCAGTTCCTCGACCTCGACGGCAAGGCGCCGCGCGTGCAGTACCGCCGCGGCCCGGACGGGCCGGTGGAGGAGCTGCGCTGCGACTTCGTCGCCGGCTGCGACGGTTTCCACGGGCCGAGCCGGCAGGCGATCCCCGCCGCCACGCGCAGCGAATACCAGATGGTCTATCCCTTCGGCTGGCTCGGCATCCTGACCGAGGCGCCGCCGTCGCACCCCGAACTGATCTACGCCAACCACGAGCGCGGCTTCGCCCTGCTCAGCACCCGTTCGCCCGAGGTGCAGCGGCTCTACATCCAGGTCGATCCCAAGGACGACATCGCCAACTGGTCCGATGACCGCATCTGGTCCGAACTGCACCGCCGGCTGGAGGACGACAGCGGCTGGACCCTGACCGAAGGGCCGATCTTCCAGAAGGGCATCATCGCCATGCGCAGCTTCGTCTGCGACCCGATGCAGCATGGCCGCCTGTTCATCGCCGGCGATGCCGCCCACATCGTGCCGCCGACCGGCGCCAAGGGGCTGAACCTCGCGGTCGCCGATGTGTTGGTGCTGTCGCGCGCCCTGACCGCCTATTACAAATCCGGCAGCACCGACGGGCTGGATGGCTACAGCGCCACCTGCCTGCGCCGCATCTGGAAGGCGGAGCGCTTCTCCTGGTCGATGACCACCATGCTGCACCGGAACGAGCGGGAATCGCCCTTCGAGCAGCGCGTCCATCTGGCGGAACTGGACTATCTGGTGCACTCCCGCGCCGCCATGACGGCGCTGGCGGAGAATTACGTGGGGCTGCCGATGGAGTGAGCCGGGCGCTATTGCCTTCCACCCCCCGAAAATCCGCCGCCGCCCCCTGGCCCTTGCCGCGGGTCCGCGCCATCATCCCCGTCATCCGACACCGACAGGAAAGCCCGGCGCGATGAAACAGGTGATGTTCGTGGAACTCGGCATGGGGGTGGATCTGCACGGCCAGGACGTGACCAAGGCCGCCGTCCGCGCCGTGCGCAACGCCATAGAGCGCAACTCGATGCCGGGCATGCGGGCGCTGGTGGACGGCGACACCAGCAAAATGCAGGTGCGCGTCCACCTCGCCGTGCCGGCCGATGCGGACCGGCTGGACCACGAGGCGGTGAAGGCCGTCTTCCCCTATGGCGCGGTCAGCATCCACGTCACCGGCGGCGGGATGCTGGCGCCGAGCGGCATCTTCCTGGCCGACAAGAACGACCGCAACGAGCAGATCTACGTCGTCAACGCGGCGGTGGAGGTCGGGATCTGAACGACAGCGATGCCGCCGGGCGGTGGGTAATTTCCTTCAATACCCGCCCCGCCCGAACCGCGACAGTCCGCCGGCCCGACCTTGATCCAACACGGGGAAAGCCGACGTGACACGCTGCGCCTTCATCATCGACCATGCCCTGCCGCCGGGGCTGATCGCCAACACCACCGCCGCCCTGTCGATGACGCTGGGGAAACTGCGGCCCGATCTGGTGGGCTGCGACCTTCGGGATGCCGACGGTATCGGCCATCCCGGCATCACCACCATCGTGATGCCGATCCTGGTGTCCGATGCCGAGGGCCTGCGCGCGCTGCGCCGGCAGGCGGCGGAGCGGGAGGCCGAGGGGCTGGCTGTGGTCGGCATGACCGACATCGCCCAGCGCGCCAAGAGCTACGACGACTACAGCCGGCGCCTCGCCGTTACCCGGCAGGAGGAGCTGCGCTACCTCGGCCTCTGCCTGCACGGCCCGGCGGCGCTGGTGCGCTCGCTGACCGGCTCGCTGCCGCTGCTGAAATAGGATTGCGGCGATGATGACCCTCTACCTGTCGATGGCCGGCTTCGCGCTGGCCGCCTCGATCTCTCCCGGCCCGGTCAATGTGGTGGCGCTGTCCAGCGGTGTCTCCCACGGCCTGCGCGCCACTCTGCGCCATGTCGCCGGCGCCACGCTGGGGTTCGTCCTGCTGCTGGTGCTGGCCGGGCTCGGGCTGGCGGAGCTTCTGCGCGGCTGGCCCGCCGCTGCCGCGCTCATCCGCTGGGCGGGCGTCGCCTTCCTGCTGTGGATGGGCTGGACGCTGTGGAGAAGCGACGGCGGAGGCCGCGGCGGAATCGCCGACGACGAGCCGCCCCCGGCCCCGTCGGTCCTTCGGGGCGCCGCCATGCAGTGGCTGAACCCCAAGGCCTGGGTCGCAGCGCTGGCCGGGGTCGGCGCCTATGCCGGGGACGATCCGGCCCGGCTCTGGATCTTCGCTGGGCTCTATTTCGTCATCTGCTACCTGTCCGTCGCCTGCTGGGCCTATGCCGGCGCCCGGCTGCGCCATCTGCTGGCGGATGGACGGCGGATGCGCCTGTTCAACCGCGCCATGGCCGCCCTGCTCGCGGCCAGCGCCGTCCACATCGGCATCGCCGCCTGATCGAAACGCCCGATCGAAATGCTGGGCCGTCACTCCGGGCGCATGTATTGGCCGGGCGTGGCGGCGACATGGCGCTTGAAGGCCCGCTGGAAATGGGCCTGATCGGCGAAGCCGGCATCGAGCGCCACCTCCACGATCGGCCGGCCGCGTTGCAGCTCCCGCCGGCCGTACTGGATGCGGCGGTTGATCTGGTAGGCATGCGGGGTCAGCCCGTAGCGCGCCTTGAAGGACCGCACCAGATAGGAGGGCGACAATCCCGACACCTCGGCGATGTCGGCCAGCCGCAGCGGTTGCGTGCAGTGGGCGGAGATGAAGTCGGCGGCCCGGTCCAGCGCCGCATGCCCGCCGTTCTCATCGACGGTGGACGGCACCCCGCCCAGCGCCGGCCGCAGCCCGGCGAAGAAGGACCGGGCCGCATCCGCCTTGCCGGCGCTGCCAAGGGCACTATCAGGAGCCGGATCGAACAGCACACCGAACAGCCGCTCCAGCCGGCCGGCCAGCTCCGCATCGCGGCTCAGAGACGGGGCGAAGGGCCGGAACGCCGCCTCCCCCTCGACCGCCGCCAGCCAAGCGGCGTCGGCATACAGCATCCGATAGGACCAGGGCCGGCTGTCCAGCGGATTGCAGGCATGGGCCTCGTCCGGGTTCATCAGCACGACGGTGCCCGCAGCGATCCGGTGGCACTCGGCGCCGATGCGGAAATCGCTGACGCCGCCGGTGACCAGCCCGATGGAGAAGGTCGGATGGCTGTGCCAGCCATAGCAGACCTCCCGCCCGTCCTCGATGCTGCGCGCCTCAAGATGCGGAAGTGCGGGGTCCCGCCAGAAGCGGTGACGATTTCTCGATGCATTCCCTGATGCGCGCGTCATGCCGGCCCTGCCCCGGAGATATCCCGGCGGCGATCCTACGGCAGGAGGCGACCGGCTGCCATAGGATCGCCGGCATCGACCTGCGCCCGCAGTGTGGCGGTGTCAGCCCTTGCCGTCGCGCATCTTCGCCGGCGACATGCCGAACCAGCGGCGGAAGGCACGGCTGAAGGCGCTGACCTCGGAATAGCCCAGCAGCGCGCCGATGTCGGCGACGGGAACATGGCGCTGGCGGATATAGACCGCCGCCAGGTCGCGCCGAACCCCCTCGACCAGATCGGAGAAGCTCAACCCCTCGTCGGCCAGCCGGCGTTGCAGGGTCCAGCGGGCGATGCCCAGCCGGTCGGCGATGTCCTCGACGTAAGTCGGGCCTTCCGGCAGCCGCGCCCGCACCTCGGCCTTCACCCGGTCGAGCAGCGGCGGCGTGCCGGTGCCGCGGGCGATGTCGATCAGCGTGCCGCACAGCCCGGTCAGCCGCGCCATGTCGCCGCCGGGCATGCGGCGGTCGAGCTGGCGGTCGCGCAGCAGGATGGCGTTGGTGTGCTGGCCGAAATGGGCGGGCGCGTCGAACAGCGATTCATGCTGGCGCCAGCCTTCCGGCTTGGGATGCTCGAAATGCACCTCCTCCGGCATCCAGGCCGGGCCGAGACAGGCGCGCACCACATTGGCGAACATGCCCATGGTCAGCTCGGCATCCTGCCGCCGCTCGACGATGCAGCCGTCGAGGATGCGGTATTCCAGCCGCAGCAGATCGCCCTCGCGGACGAAACGCGTCTCGGTCGCCTGCTGGTGGAAGGGGAACAGCCGGGCCAGATGGTCGAGCGCCGCCCCCAAGGTCGGGGCGGCCAGCGCGATGGAGCCGATCAGCCCCAGCATTTCCGGCTGGAACTGGCGGCCGAACATCAGGCCGAAATTGTCGTTGCCGGTCTCCGCCGCCGCCACCTCCATCATCGCCACATAGGCGCGGAGGTCGAGCGCCAGCGTCGGCTGGCCGAGCGAACGCTCCTCCACGCCCGCGCGGTGGAACACCTGATCGGGGCAGCCGCCCTGGGCGGCGATGAAGTCCGACACCCCGGATGCCGCGGCGGCCAGGATGTTGTGTTGCACAGTTCCTGTGCGGCTCCCGCCGGGCTGGCCGGCAGTTTGCCCAAGAGTCGGTCGGTGCGGCGTCATGACACAGCCCCTCGCAGCCGTTTTGCCGCAACGCAGCAAACATTGTGCCGGACTTCAGGCTGCCAGAGACTGTTCGTATAGGAAATTGTACGATGGAGCTATGGATTGGCGGGCGCGCTCAACGCGCCGCCGCCATCCCGCCGCCGGAACCTCCATGTGGGGCGCCGTTCCCGCGGTGGCAGTGCCGCAGCCGGAAGGCGGTCACCAGCGCCAGCACGCCGAAGGCGATCAGGTAGGCTGCGACACCCCAGGCGAGCGCCAGCAGGCCCAGCGCCGGCAGGATCCACATGCTGAGCCCGAACAGGATCGACAGCGCCCCGGCCACGCCCCAGGCCCATTTGCCGTGGGTACGCTCCATCCGCCACGCCCCCATCACCTCGGCGAAGCCGGTGATGACCGACCAGGCGGCGATCAGGAACACCAGCGCAAACAGGCTGGCGGCCGGCCACAGCGCGGCGACGATGCCGGCGACCAGGCTGACCACCCCCTCCAGGATGAAGGGCAGCGAGCGTTCGTGGTGGCGGGAGGCGCGGAGGCCGGCCAGGATGGCGAAGACGCCGTCGAGCAGCAGGTAAGCGGCGAAGGTCAGCGCCAGCGTCGCCACCGTCACCCCCGGCATCAGCAGGGCCAGCACCCCCAGCAGGATCGCCGCCGCCCCGCGCAGGGCCAGCGCCCACCAGTTGCGCGCCAGCACCCTGTTCATGCCGTGCAGACGGCCCGCCGGTCCGGGCCGGCCGACCTGATCGTAAGCCATGAAAAGCCTCCCGCTGTCACCCCGTGCAATGACAACAGAAGGCGAAGGGTTTCGTTGCCCGCCCGCGGCGCGCCGCTCAGTTGTTGCGGCCGAAGTCCGACCCGCGCGCCGGCTCCTTGAAATAGAACATCTCGCGGTCGAAGGTGACGTCGGTCCGCGGGTTCAGCAGGGCCACCTCGGTGGTCAGGCCCTGGGCGTCCAGCACCCGCCACTTGCGCAGCTGGAACGGCCGGTCCTCGAACACCAGGGTCAGGGTGCCCTTGCCGGCATCCTTGGTCTCCAGCAGGCTGACCTCGATCACGCCGGGGGCCTGGAACACGTCGGTGACGGTGACGTCGCCCGACAGGCGGATGTTCTTGCGCAGGATGAAGTCGGCCAGCGTCGAGCCGATGGGGGCGCTCGACTGCTGGCGCATCTCGCCGTCCCAATAGAAGACGAAGGTTCCGTCGGCGACGATGAAGTCCTTCAGCGGCCGGTCATATTCCAGCCGCATCTTGCCGGGCCGCCACAGGGAGAAGGTGCCGGTCGCCTGCCGTCCGTTCGGCGCCACCTGCAGGAACTTCGATTGCAGGGTGGTGATGCCGTTCAGATACTCCTCCACCTTGGCGACGACCGCCTGGTCCTGCGCCGTCAGCGAGACGGGCGTGGCCGGCGCGGCGAGGACGGGCGGGGCGAAGGCGGCCGGCAGCGGGGCCAGCAGGGCGGCGGACAGCAGGGCGGCGGAAAGGCGGCGAAGCACGGTCTTCATCCTCGGTCGTTCGGAGCCCGGCTCCCTAATCGGCCGGTATGGCGGACATAAGGCGTCCGCCCCCCGCTGCCAAGGATTACCGGTGCCGGCTCTAAGTGACTGCTTACAATGGCTGGCCCTTGATCATCCGCGGCAGGTCGCCGACCACGCCCATGGCATGCTTCATGAAGAAGCGCTTGACCGGCGGCAGCCGGTTGATCACCGCCATGCCCAGGTCGCGCGCCAGCTTCACCGGCGGGATGCTGTTGGAGAACAGATGGACCAGCCCGTCGCACACCGCCGCCAGCAGCACGGTGTCGAACCGGCGCCAGCGCTGGAAGCGGGCCAGCACCTCCGGCCCGCCGACGTCCAGCCCCAGGCGATAGGCATCGACCACCACCTCGGCCAGTGCCGCGACGTCGCGCATGCCGAGATTGAGCCCCTGGCCGGCGATCGGGTGGATGGCGTGCGCCGCCTCCCCTACCAGGGCCAGCCGGTCGGCGATGAAGCGGTCGGCCAGCAGGACCGACAGCGGCCAGGCCTCGCGCTTGGTCAGCAGCGTGATCTCGCCGAGATAGCCGCCGGAGCGCCGTTGCAGTTCGTCGACGAACTGGTCGTCGGGCAGCTTCAGATAGGTGTCGACCAGCGAGGTCTTCTCGCTCCACACGATGGAGCAGCGGTTGTCCGTCATCGGCAGGACGGCGAAGGGGCCGTTGGGCAGGAAATGCTCGACCGCGACGCCCTTGTTCGGCTCGGTGTGGCGGATGGTGCAGATGATGGCGCTCTGGTCGTAGGACCAGCGCCGCACCCTGATCCCGGCGCTGTCGCGCGCCATCGACCGCCGCCCGTCGGCGCCGACCAGCAGCCGGCCGCGCACGGTCCGCCCGTCGGCCAGCCGGACCGAGACGCCGGACCGCGTCCGCTCCACCGTCACCGCCTTGGCCGGCGCCAGATGGACCAGCCCCGGCAGCTCGGCCGCGCGGGTGAACAGGGCGTGGCGGATGTCCTTGTTGTCCAGGATCCAGCCGAAGGGCTGGTGCTTGCCCTCCATCGCCAGTTCGGTGTGGTCGTAATGGATGAACAGCGGCGAGAACTGGTCGGCGATGCGGATGTCCAGCATCGGGCCGGCCTTGTCGGCCATGTGGTGCCAGACGCCCGCCGCATCCAGCACCATCTTGGAGGCGTAGGAGATCGCCGTGGTGCGGATGTCGAAATCCCGTTCGCCCATGCGCTCGGGGCTGTCCTGGTCGATGCAGACCACCGGCACGCCGGCACCGGCCAGCGCCGCCGCCATGGTCAGTCCGGCCAGGCCGCCGCCCAGCACCACGACCTCCGTGGTGATGTCCCCGCCCTGCGGGGGGACGGTCGCGTTGCCCGATTCGGTGCCCGGTACGGCCATGATGCTCGCTGCCTTCTCGCCTTACGATGCCTGTGCTGGGTCGCCGGCCGGGCCTGAGCCTTGCCGGCAACGCCGCGATCAGACAATTGTCGCACTGCGGCGTCCTGTCCAGTGTCCAGTCCCCGGCCGGCGCAGGCAGACCGCCGGACAGATTGTCGCTGAACGTATTCTGGGCAAATGCCGCCTTTTTAAGCGCCCAATCAACAGGCATATTCCCATCGTTGCAGCGCATTTCAACCGGCACGATTCTTGTAATCGTTGATTTTTGCGGTCGACGCGAACAGGCTTGGGCCAACGGTGGGGGAACGGTACGGTGTCGGGCCGGACCGGAACCGCAACGGGGCTGCCACAGCCTTGCACGCGGCCGGAACAACGCTTTAAGGGGAAGCCACATGAAACTGGTTATGGCCATCATCAAGCCGTTCAAGCTCGACGAAGTGCGCGAGGCGCTGACGTCGCTCGGGATCCAGGGCCTGACCGTCAGCGAGGTCAAGGGCTTCGGCCGCCAGAAGGGCCAGACGGAAATCTACCGCGGCGCCGAATATTCCGTGAGCTTCCTGCCCAAGGTGAAGGTCGAGGTCGCCGTGTCCGACGACCAGTACGAGCAGGTTGTCGAGGCGATCCAGAAGGCCGCCAACACCGGCCGCATCGGCGACGGCAAGATCTTCGTGCTGGAGATCGCCCAGGCCGTGCGCATCCGCACCGGCGAGACCAACGCCGAGGCGCTGTAAGGCCGCCGAAGCTCGGGGTCCGCTCCTTGCCATAGGGAACGGACCCGGCGGGCGCGCGTCCCGCGCGCCTGTCCTAATCCTCAGCCGGCTTCTTTTCCCTCAGTCGTCATCCTCAGTCGCCGCCATCCTCAGTCGCCGAAGACGTCCGCCGCCATCGCACCGGCGTAATCGCGCACGTCGGCCGGCCAGTCCGCCGTCAGCGCCTCGAACCGCGCACGATCCGCGGCATAGAGCGCCCGCACCGCCTCCTCATAGCCCGGCCGGTCGCCGGCCAGCTCCAGCATGACGCGGTAGGCGGTCTCCTGCGCCCGGCGCACCCTGTCCTTCGCCTCGCCGCCCTTGCGCGCCTCGTCCACCAGCTTGCGCAACGCCACCGACGCGCCGCCGGGCTGGGCGTTCAGCCATTCCCAATGGCGTGGCAGCAGCGTCACCTCCCGCGCGACCACCCCCAGCTTCGGCCGCCCCGGCCCCCGCGGCGGCGGCGAGAGACGCCACGCAAGCTCCTCATCGCTTCCCCGCAGGTCGAGGTCGACCACCTTGCCGGTGGCATCGTCGAACACCAGCACCGGCGGCCCGTCCGGCTCCGCCTCCAGTGCCGTCCGCAACGCCCGCGCGACGCCCAGCGCATCCCCGGCGGCAAGGCGGCGCTCGCCGCGAAAGGCGGTGCAGAGGGTTTCGACGGTGACGGACATGATCGGAACTCCGGTTGTGAGGCGCCCATTTTACCCGGACGAAAATCGGACGTCAATATCGCCCGGATGAAATAGGGGAGCGACCCGCAAGGACACTGTCTTCCGTCCGCTGTGACCGTTCGGCCACCCGCCGCGCCCAAAGGTTCTGGGCGCTTGTGCCCCCCGTGCCCCGCCGATAGGATCGGTCGCTCAATCGAAGACATGGCCGCCTCCCCGGGCCGGGGTGCGGCATCCGGGGTTGCGAAGAGGGTTGCGGTCGCCATGGTTTCTGCGGATTTCAGCGTCAACAGCGGTGCCGTCTTCACCGAGGCGATCGGCAACGACCGGCTCGACCTGCTGACCGATTATCCCTTCACCCGGCTGGCCAATCTGCTGGCGCCGATCACCCCGCGCGCCAACGTCGCTCCCGTCGTGCTGACGGTGGGCGAGCCCCAGCACACCCCGCCCGCCATCATCGAGGAGACTCTGCGCGCCAGCGCATCCGGCTGGAACAAGTATCCCCCGGTCGGCGGCACGCCGGAGTTCCGCGCCGCGACCGGCGACTGGCTGAACCGCCGCTACGATCTGCCGGCCGGGCTGCTGCAGGCCGACAGCTCCATCCTGCCGCTGTCCGGCACGCGCGAGGCGCTGTTCATGCTGGCATTGCTGGCGGTGCCGACGCAGAAAGCCGGGCGGCAGCCGGCGGTGCTGATGCCCAACCCCTTCTACGCACCCTATGAGGGGGCCGCCGTGATGGCGGGGGCGGAGCCGGTGTTCCTGTCGGCGACGCGCGAGACCGGCTTCCTGCCCGACCTCGACGCCCTGACGCCGGAGCTGCTGGAGCGCACGGCGCTCTTCTACCTCTGCACCCCCGCCAACCCGCAGGGGGCGGCGGCGACTCCGGCCTATCTCGCCAAGGCCATCGGTCTGGCGCGGCAGTACGGCTTCGTGCTGGCGGTCGACGAATGCTATGCCGAGATCTGGCTGGACGCCCCGCCGGTCGGCGCGCTCCAGGTCGCAGCCGGCCTTTACGAAACCAATGGGCCCTACGCGGACGGCAAGCCCTGGTCCAACCTTCTGGTCTTCCATTCCCTGTCCAAGCGGTCGAGTGCTGCCGGCCTGCGCTCCGGCTTCGTCGCCGGCGACCCGGCGCTGATCGGCCGCTTCTCCCGCCTGCGCAGCTACGGCTGCGCCGGCATGCCGCTGCCGATCCTGGCCGCCAGCACCGCGCTGTGGCGCGACGAGGCTCATGTGGAGGAGAACCGCGCCGCCTACCGCGCCAAGTTCGCGGCGGCGGAGGCGGAGTTGGCCGGCCGCTACGGCTATTACCGCCCGGCCGGCGGCTTCTTCCTCTGGCTGGAGGTCGGCAACGGCGAGGAGGCCGCCAAGCGGCTGTGGGCGGAGGGCGCGATCCGCGTCCTGCCCGGCGCCTATCTGTCGCGCAGCAACCCCGGCGAGCCCAACCCCGGCGAGTCCTTCATCCGCATCGCCCTGGTGCAGGACACCGACGCCGTCGCCCAGGCCTGCGCGTCCGTCGTCCGCATTCTCGGCTGAGCGGTTCCGGCTCCCGGTTCCGACCAGCCCCTTTTTCGGTTTCTACAGCACGAGGTTTCCGTCCCATGGCCCGACCCGCCGGCCCCTCCTCCGCGCGCCCCCGGCCCAGCCTGGGACGGCCCGCCCCCAGCCCGCGCAAGGGAGCGCCCCGCGAGGCCGCGAAGGAGCCGGGGAAGGACCGCATCCGCTCCGGCCGCAACCGGCAGGAAAAGCCGCCCTTCTTCTCGCCGGCCATGCGCGCCTTCGTCGTCGCCCGCGCGCGCGAGGCGATGGGCTTCGTGCTGGGGCTGTTCGGCCTGCTGCTGATGGTGCTGCTGGGCAGCTACGACCCGCATGACGCCTCGCTGAACTCGGTCCCCGCCACCGCGGGCGGTACGCACAACCTGTTCGGCATCCCCGGCGCCTATGCCGCCGACCTGCTGATCCAGTCGCTGGGCTGGGCCGCCTTCGTCATCGCGCTGGTGCCGATGTTCTGGGGCTGGCGCCTCGGCGCCCAGCGCAAGCTCGGCAACCCGCTGTTCCGCACCGTCCTGGCGCTGTGGGGCGTGTTCCTGGTGGCGATGGCGCTGGCCGGCCTGACCGACGCCTCCACCGATCCGCTGGCCCCGCTTCCGGGCGGCAGCATCGGCCAGGTGCTGCTGCGCGGGGTCGGCAACCTGTTCGGGGCCGAGCCGATGGTGGCGACCGTCGCCGCGGTGGGCGGCGGGCTGGTGCTGTTCCTGGCGGCCGGCCTGTCGATCGGCGAATGGATCGCCAGCTTCCGCGCGCTCGGCCGCGGCATGGTCAACGGCGTCCGCCTGATCCGCCAGGGCGCCCGCAACGGCGTGGACTCCCTGCGCCGCCACGGCCGCACGGCCGCGCAGGCCGCCTCGGTCGCGGTGGACGCCTCGCTGCGCGGCGGCAAACACGACATCCCGCGTTTCGACGAAGCCGTTCAGGTGCCCCAGGCTCCCCCAGCCGGCCTCGATGCCAGCCGGGTTCCACTGACGGCCGGACCGGCGGCAAGCCGGGCCGCCGCCCCCGGCACAACCGCCCCCAACACAACCGCCCTGGGCGGAACCGACAAGCCGGTCCGCACCGTTCCCATCGTCACCCCGCCCAAATCCGCCGCGCCGGAGACCAAAGGCGACAGATCGGACCCGCGCCAGAGCCGCCTGCCGCTGGGCGAGGAGGAGGGGCCGCAGGGCTACGAGCTGCCGCCGCTCGACCTGCTGCAGGTGCCGCCCACCGGCATCCGCGGCGAGCAGTTGGACGAGGCGGCGCTTCAGCGCAATGCCGGCCAGCTGGAAGGCGTGCTGGGCGATTTCGGCGTGCGCGGCGAGATCCAGAAGGTCCATCCCGGCCCGGTCGTCACCCTGTACGAGCTGGAACCGGCCCCCGGCACCAAATCCTCCCGCGTCATCGGCCTTGCCGACGACATCGCCCGCTCGATGAGCGCGGTGTCGGTGCGTGTCGCCGTGGTCCCCGGCCGCAACGTCATCGGCGTCGAGCTGCCCAACGCGAAACGCGAGACCGTGCTGCTGCGCGAGCTGATGGCGGCGGAAGGCTTCGACAAGCATGGCGGCAAGCTGGCGCTGGCGCTCGGCAAGGACATCGGCGGCCAGCCGGTGGTCGCCGATCTCGCCCGCTTCCCCCACCTGCTGGTCGCCGGCACCACCGGCTCGGGCAAGTCGGTGGCGATCAACACCATGATCCTGTCGCTGCTCTACCGCCTGCCGCCGGAGCGCTGCCGCTTCATCATGATCGACCCCAAGATGCTGGAGCTGTCGGTCTATGAAGGCATCCCCCATCTGCTGACGCCCGTCGTCACCGACCCCAAGAAGGCGGTGGTCGCGCTGAAATGGACGGTACGGGAGATGGAGGACCGTTACCGCAACATGTCCAAGCTGGGCGTGCGCAACATCGAGGGCTACAACGCCCGCCTGCGCGAGGCGCGCGAGGGCGGCGAGTCGCTGACCCGCCGCGTCCAGACCGGCTTCGACCCCGACACCGGCAAGCCGCTGTTCGAGGAGCAGCCGCTCGACCTGACCGAGCTGCCCTACATCGTGGTCATCGTCGACGAGATGGCCGACCTGATGCTGGTCGCCGGCAAGGACATCGAGGCGGCGATCCAGCGCCTCGCCCAGATGGCGCGCGCCGCCGGCATCCACCTGATCATGGCGACGCAGCGTCCGTCGGTCGACGTCATCACCGGCACCATCAAGGCCAACTTCCCGACCCGCATCAGCTTCCAGGTCACCAGCAAGATCGACAGCCGCACCATCCTGGGCGAGCAGGGCGCCGAGCAGCTGCTGGGCCAGGGCGACATGCTCTACATGGCCGGCGGCGGCCGCATCACCCGCGTCCACGGCCCCTTCGTCTCCGACCACGAGGTCGAGCAGATCGTCCGGTTCCTCAAGGCCCAGGGCGAGCCGAACTATGTCGACGCCATCCTGGAGGACGAGGAGGGCGAGGAGTCCTTCGACGACGGCGCCCTGCCCGGCACCGGCGGCGGGTCGGGCGACGACCTCTACGACAAGGCGGTGGCGGTGGTCTGCCGCGAGCGCAAGGCCTCGACCAGCTTCATCCAGCGCCAGCTGCGCATCGGCTACAACTCCGCCGCACGCCTGATCGAGCGGATGGAGACCGAAGGGGTGGTCAGCAAGCCCAACCACTCCGGCAAACGCGAAGTCCTGGCCCGCAGCATCGACGACTGAGTGTTCTGGGGCACCCCGTTGACAGCGGGCGGGTGCCGCACCAATATCGGGGGTAGGCGGGCCGAGGACGGCAATTCCCCGGCCCGCCCGCCCGATCTTAGTGCGTCAGAAGGTCAAGCAGCCGCTTGACGATCTCCAGCACCAGGATCAGGAGAGCGAGGATCTTCTCCATCCTCCAGCCCTCCCTTGGTACGGCGGCAGTGGCGGCCGGTCCGCCACTGCGTCCGCCGGGGGACTATGGCGCAGGCGAGCACGTCGGAAAACGGGAATTACATGCGAGCGTAATCTTTTCCTGATTGCGCTCAGCGCCGCAACGGCACCAGCGATCCCAGCAGGAACAAGGCGGCGGCAGCCACCACCACGCTCGGGCCCCCTGGCAGATCCCAGTTCAGCGAGGCCAGGATCCCGGCGATCACTGCCAGGATGCCCAGGACCGAGGCCAGCGCCGCCATGCCTTCCGGCGTGCGGGCGAAGCGGCGGGCGGCTGCCGCCGGGATGATCAGCAGCGACGTGATCAGCAGGATGCCGACGATCTTCATGGCGATGGCAATCACCAGCGCGATCAGCAGCATGAAGGCCAGCCGCAGGGCGTCGACCGGCATGCCCTCCACCCGCGCCAGATCCTCGTCCACCGTCACCGCCAGCAGCCGGCGCCACAGCAGCGCCAGACCGGTCAGCGCCACCGCGCCGCCGCCATAGATCGCCATCAAATCGCCATCGGTCACCGACAGGATGTCGCCGAACAGGTACGCCATCAGGTCGACGCGCAGCGTCTCCAGAAAGGCCAGCGCCACCAGCCCCAGCGACAGCGAGCCGTGCGACAGGATGCCGAGCAGCGTGTCGGCCGCGAGGTGGCGGCGGCGCTGCAACGCCACCAGCGCCAGCGCCAGCGACACGCAGACCACCATCACGCCGATCATCGGGTTGACGCCCAGCAGGAAGCCCAGCGTCACCCCCAGCAGGGCGGAATGGGACAGCGTGTCGCCGAAATAGGCCATGCGCCGCCACACCACGAAGGAGCCCAGCGGCCCGGCCAGCAGGGCGATGCCGCCGCCGGCCAGCAGGGCGCGGATCACGAACTCATCCATGGCAGCAGTCCCCATCATGGTCGTGCACGACCTTGCCGTCCTCGGCATGGGCATGGTCATGGTGGTGGACATAGACGGCAAGGTCGCGGGCATGGCCGCCGAACAGGGCATGGTATTCCGGGTGCCGGCTGACATCCTCCGGCCGGCCGGAACAGCAGACATGGGCGTTCAGGCAGATCACCCGGTCGGTGCGTGCCATCACCGTGTGCAGGTCGTGGCTGACCAGAAGCACGCCGCAGCCGCGCCGCTGCCGCACCTGGGCGATGCGGTTGAACAGCTCCGCCTGCCCGTGCACGTCCACCGCCTGGTCGGGCTCGTCGAGCACCAGCAGGTCCGGCTCGCCCAGCAGGGCGCGGGCCAACAGCACCCGCTGCATCTCGCCGCCGGAAATCGTCTGCACCGCCGCGTCGGCAAGCCGCGTCACGCCGGCCTCCTCCAGCGCCGCCGCCACCTGATCGGCGGTCACCGGCCGCCACAGCGCCAGGAACCGGCGCACCGTCAGCGGCAGCGTCTGGTCCACCGACAGCCGTTGCGGCATGTAGCCGATGCGCAGGTTCGGGCGCCGCAGCACCCGTCCGCCATCGGGGGCCGTCAGCCCCAGCACGGCGCGCACCAGCGTCGTCTTGCCGGCACCGTTCGGGCCGATCAGCGTCACCACTTCGCCCGGCTGGACGGCGATGTTGACGCGGTCCAGCACGGTGCGGCTGCCGAAACGGACGGTCAGATCCTCGGTCCAGGCGAGCGGGCCGGCGAAGAGGGCGGAGCTATCCCGGTTTTGGTGGGGTGTTGACATGTTACGTTATAACGTGACACCAAAGTGAAACCGGTTTCCCTATGCGCTGAAACCGGAAGCCTGTCCAGCAAGTCTAGAGGATCCCTCCCATGCGTCGATTTGCCCTGTCCAGCCTTCTGACCGGCACCTTGGGCGCTCTTGCCGTCACCGCCAGCGCCACTGCCGCCCTGCCGGCCTGGGCCGAGGCACCGAAGGTCGTGGTGTCGATCAAGCCGATCCATTCCCTGGTCGCCGCGGTCATGCATGGGGTGGGCGAGCCGGTCCTGCTGGTCCGCGGCGGCGCCTCGCCGCACAGCTACACGATGAAGCCGTCGGACGCGAAGGCGCTGTCGAGCGCCGATCTGGTGGTCTGGGTCGGTCCCGAGCTGGAAGGGTTCCTGGAAAAGCCGCTGAAGGCCAACGCGCCGAAGGCGACGCGGCTGACCCTGATGGAGCAGAAGGGCCTGACCCTGCTGCAGACCCGCGAGGGCGGCGCCTGGGAGCCGCATGACCATGGGCATGAGGGCGGCCATGACGGGCACGGCCACAAGGACCACGATCATAAGGACCATGACGACGACCATGACGAGCTGAACAGCCACATCTGGCTCGATCCCGCCAACGCCCGCGCCATCGTCACCGCGACGGCGGATGCGCTGGCCGCCAGGGATCCGGCCGATGCGGAGGCCTACCGCACCAACGCCGACCGCACGCTCCAGGCCATCGACGCGCTGGATGCGGAACTGAAGGCCACGCTGGCGCCGCTGAAGGACAAGCCCTTCGTCGTCTTCCACGACGCCTACCAGTATTTCGAGGCGCGCTACGACCTGTCGGCGGTCGGCTCCATCACCGTCAGCCCCGACCGCCGCCCGTCGGCCAAGCGGCTGTCGGCGATCCGCGCCAAGATCGCCGGGCTGAACGCCGCCTGCGTCTTCGCCGAACCGCAGTTCGAACCGACGCTGGTCCGCACGGTGGTGGAAGGCACCAAGGCCAGGACCGGCGTGCTCGACCCCGAAGGCGCCGACCTGCCGGAGGGCGAGGCGCTCTACCCCACCCTGATGCGCAACCTCGCCGCATCGCTGCGCGGCTGCCTTGGCGCTTAAGCCACGGCCGGGCCTGTGCTAAACCGCTGGGAGGGCGGGAAAGTCCGGCTGGAAGATCTGAACAGAGGATGGGCGTCATGAAGATCGGTGTCGTCGGGTGCGCGGGGCGCATGGGCCAGATGCTGGTGCGCGAGATCGCGGCGACCGCGGGCTGCACGCTGGCCGGCGGGACCGAGCGGCTGGGCGGTCCGGCGCTGGGCAAGGATCTGGGCATCCTGGCCGGGATCGACCCGCTGGGCGTGACCGCCATCGACGATCCGGCAGCGCTGTTCGCCCAGTCGGACGCGGTGATCGACTTCACCAGCCCGGACTCGACAGAGCGGCACGCCGCACTCGCCGCCCAGTCGGAAACCGTGCTGGTCGTCGGCACCACCGGCCTCAACCCGTCGCAGCAGGCGGCCATCACCACCGCGGCCACCCACACCGCCATCATCCAGTCGCCCAACATGTCGCTGGGCGTCAATCTGCTGCTGGCTCTGGTGGAGCAGGTCGCCCACGCGCTGGACGACGACTACGACATCGACATCCTGGAGATGCACCACCGCCGCAAGGTCGATGCGCCGTCGGGCACGGCACTCGGCCTCGGCCGCGCCGCGGCGGCCGGCCGCAGGGTGGCGCTGGAGGACGTCTGGCAGAAGGTGCGCGACGGCCACACCGGCGCCCGCCCGCGCGGCGAGATCGGCTTCGCCACCCTGCGCGGCGGCGACGTGATCGGCGACCACACCGTGATCTTCGCCAGCGAGGGCGAGCGGGTCGAGCTGACCCACAAGGCGTCGGGCCGCGGCATCTACGCCAGGGGCGCCGTCCGCGCCGCGCTGTGGGCGCAGGACAAGACGCCGGGCCTCTACAGCATGCGCGACGTGCTGGGCGTCTGAAAACCGGCCCCTGAAAAGCAGGCGGGGCGGCGGGCGTTACGCCCCTGCCCCGTCGCGGTTCAGCACCGCCAGGAAAGCGTCGACCACCCGCGGGTCGAAATGGCTGCCGGCCTCCGCCCGCAGCAGGTCCAGCACCTCGGCGATGTCCCACGCCTTCTTGTAGGGGCGTCGGTGCAGCAGGGCGTCGAACACGTCGGCGACGGCGACGATGCGGCCGGCCAGCGGGATGGCGTCGCCGGCCAGCCCCTTCGGATAGCCGCTGCCGTCGAACTTCTCGTGATGGCTCTCGGCGATCTCCGCGCCCATCGACAGGTAGCCGTGGCGGTCGCCGCCACAGGCGTCGCGCAGGATGCTGCCGCCGATGGCGGCATGGTCGCGCATCACCGCCATCTCCGCCTCGTCCAGCCGGCCCGGCTTGCGCAGGATGGCGTCGGGGATGCCGACCTTGCCGACATCGTGCAGCACGCTGGCCAGCCCGATGGTGTCGCAGAACCAGTCGTCCAGCTCATGCGCGAAAATGTTGCGGGCCTGGAGTTCGCGGGCGATGGCGGTGGCCCAGCGGCCCAGCCGCTTCACATGGTCGCCGGTGACCTCGTCCTTGTATTCGGCCAGCTTGCCCAGCGCATGGACGGTGGCGATCTGCGCCTGGTTCAGCCGCTCGTAAAGCCGCAGATTGTCCAGCCCGACCGCCGCCTTGGTGCAGAGCAGTTCCACCAGCGGGCGGTCGCCCGCGGCGAAGGGGCCGCCCAGCAGGCAGAGCGCCAGCGGCGGCGCATCGCGGCCGCGCAGCACGGCGACTCCGCAGCGGCCGCTCCAGCGCGCCTGCCCGTCGGCCAGCGCCGCCATGATCGTGGCCGCTGCCTCCGCCGGCAGCTCGGCCGGCAAGCCGGCCTCCGCCACGATGGACGGCTGCCCGTCCTCCCCGGCGGCGCACAGCAGCGCGGAGTGGGCGCCGGTCGCCAGCGCCGCCGCCCGCCCGACCAGCCCGGCCAGGAATTGCGGGCGCGAGCGCAGCCCGGCCAGATGGTCGGCCGCCTCCATCACCCGCTCCAGCCCCTGGCGGCCATGCTCGATGGTGGCGATGTGCTGGTAGGAGCGCAGTGCTGCGACGGCGGCGGTGTAGAGCTTCTGCGCCGTCAGTTCGCTCTTCGCCTTGTAATCGTTGATGTCGTAGGCGGCGATCACCTGCCGTTCGGGCGCCTGCCCCGGCTGGCCGGTGCGCAGGATGATGCGGATCTGCCGGTTGCCCATCTCCTCGCGGATGTGGCGGACCAGCTTCAGCCCGGCATCGTCGGTCTCCATCACCACGTCCAGCAGGATGGCGGCGATGCCCGGATGCTCGGCCAGCAGCGACCGCGCCTGCCTTGCGGTGTAGGCGGACAGGAAGCGGACCGGCCGCTCCTCGAACATCATCTCGCCCAGCACGACGCGGGTGATGGCGTGGACCTCGTGGTCGTCGTCGACGATCAGGAGCAGCCAGGGCGGATTGCGCCGCCCGCCGTCGGCGGACTCCTCCGCTTCGGCAGCGAACTCCAGGACATCCCCGGCGGAGTCCCGCCGGAGAGTGTCCGCAATGTCGGCCCTCTTGCCCCCGTCGACCATCACCGCCCCCGCGGATCGATTCGCTGTCGCCGGCCCCAAGAACGTTACCGGCGCGTGCATCACCCCATTCGCTGACAATTTTCGGTGAAGTTATAATGATTTGTCAATGAACCGGCTCAGGCCGTCCGCTTCCAGGCCACGGTCAGCAGCCCGGCCCCCATCAGCAGCGAGCCGCCGACCCGGTTGACCGTCCGCTGCACCGACGGGGTCCTGACCGCGCGCCGCGCCGCCGAGGCCAGCAGGGCATAGCCGGCGGCGTTCAGCGTCGCCAGCACCAGGAAGGTCGCCTCCATCACCACCATCTGCCCGGCCAGCGGGCGGGCGGTGTCGAGGAACTGCGGCAGGAAGGCGACGAAGAAGACGATGCTCTTGGGGTTCAGCGCGGTGACGGCATAGGTGTGCAGCATCATGCGCCAGGGCTTGACGTCCGAGTCGTCGGCCACCGCCTCCGCGTCCCGGACCGGCGCCCGCCACAGCTTGATGCCGAGATAGAGGAGATAGGCGGCGCCCGCCCATTTCAGCAGGGTGAACAGCGCCGCCGAGGTCGACAGCAGCACCCCCAGCCCCAGCATGGAGGCGGTCATCGCCGTGAAGTCGCCCAGCGCCACCCCGGCCACCGTCGCCATCGCCGATTTCCGCCCATGGCCCAAGGCATAGGAGACGACGATCAGCACCGTCGGCCCCGGAATCATCAGCATGATGGCGGAGGCGGCGGCGAAGGCGAGCCACAGGTCGAGGGACATGGTGCAGTCTCCGGTATGGATGGCGACCCACTCATCAATCCACAGCCGGCAGGCTTGCGCAATGGTGTTGGAGGCGGGACGGACCGTGGCGCCCATAGGCAAAAGCCATCCCGACGCAAGAGCGCAGTGGCGGACGAGCCGGCCGAAATTTGCCGCGTCAGACCCGCGAAACGGTCACAGGCGGAATAATTCGCAGCGACCTATGTTGGTCCCGGTATCGGCCGGCCCGCGGTGGCATCGCCCAGGCGCCGGTTGTGACTCCATCGTCGAATTGTCACAGCCGAACGTCATAGGCACCATTGTGGAATCCGGAACGAAGGTCTAGTTTGCTTGTGTCCCCAACGATTTCCCGAACATGGGAAGGTGCCATCCATGAACCTGCACAATCTGGCCAGCGATATGGTGCAAACCGCTCTGGCCTGTGAAAAGGCGCTCCCTGGACGGGCGAACGCCGACGAACACGATCTCGCCCGGCACATCCTGGTCGAACCCGACCACGCCTGGCACGTTTGCGAGACCTATGCCCGCGCTGTCAGCATTCCGGTCGAACAGCTCCCGGTCAGCCAGCTCCGCGGCCTCATCAGCGACATCGTCCTGTCGAAGCTTCCCCGTTACGACTGAGTTTTTCGATCCCAAGGGCCGGCGCCGTATCCGGCCGATGGCCGGAACGTTCCGGGTTTTCCAAACCCCGCACTCCAAGTTCCGTGGTGCCACCATGGCGATCGAGCTTCATTCCTTTACCGTAACGCTGGCCGTCGCGGATGCGACCGGCTGCTCCAGCGCCGCCGAACACCGTGCCCGCATCTGGAAGGCCGTGTCCGACCTGTCGGCCGCCGTCCGCAATGCCGGCATGGCGACCGAGGCCCGTTTCCGCGGCCAGGACCGCCAGGGCCATGTCCTGTTCGAGGCGACCGACACCGGCGCCGCCTTCCTGCGCGGCCTGCCCGCCATCGCCAGCGTCGATGACGCGCGCAGAAACGGCGGGCGCGTCCAGCTTCGTCACTGACGGTCCGGCGGGCATAGAGTGTGATCGGTTCAAGCGGAACCGCTTGAAGCGTGAATCACACGGAAAACCAAAAGGTTAGAGTCTGTCTGATGCTTCAATAAGCATCAGACAGACTCTAGGCCGCGGCCGAAAAAGCCCCGCCGAAAAAGCAAAGGCCCGCCGCCCCGATCCGGAGCGGCGGGCCTTGCCCTGTCAGACACAGGGTTCAGCGTCAGACACAGGGTTCAGCGCGCGCGGTGGCGCAGCGGCCGGACGTTGCTTTCGGTCTCGACCTCTTCCTCGGTGGGGCGCACCTTCTTCAGCTGGACGATGAAACGCTCGGCGCCGTTCTCCATCACGGCGATGCCGGTGAGGCCATGCGCCCAATCACAGGGAACGACGTGGATTTCCTTGATGGTGGCGGTGCCGGCCGCAAGCTCCGCACGGTCCAGGACCACGTCCCCGACCTGGAACCCCAAATAGGCGTCGATCAGCATTCTCTTGGGC
This sequence comes from Azospirillum palustre, assembly GCF_002573965.1. NCBI lineage: Bacteria > Pseudomonadati > Pseudomonadota > Alphaproteobacteria > Rhodospirillales > Azospirillaceae > Azospirillum > Azospirillum palustre. Next base: position 680,641 of record NZ_PDKW01000039.1, read on the forward strand.
GTCCGTCTTCCGTTTCAGGCCACGCACCGGGGCCGGCACCGACGGCCGGGCTCCCTCACGATGGACCATCTTGCCATAGATTGGGCCGTCCGCGACGCTTTCCCAGCGATGACGACGCAGTAAACCGACAGGGACCCCCGTTTGTCCCACTGCCGGCGGGGCCGGACGGCAGGCGCGGAAGCGGCCGTCCCCGTCCGAGGGAGGAGACGGAAATGGCCGCTTCGGCGGTCCCCGGACCCTTGGGCGGATGCCCGGGACCGGGGCGGGAACGCCGGCCGTCGCACCAGCGGCGACCGGGACGGCGGCGTCCGGCAGGCGCAGAATAGTTCTGTCGGCAAACCATTTGCGCCCCCTACCTTCGTTCAGCCCTGCACAGTTCTTGAGCAAATCCGAGCCCGCCCGTTGGCGGCGGCGGGAGCATTGCGATAGGGTCGTCGCACAGTTCCCCCTTCCCACCCCAAAGAGGTCCGTCGGTCGTGCAGAGTTGGCTGGTGCTGGCCGTTTCGGCGGCCTATCTGGGGGTTCTGTTCGCCATCGCCTGGTGGGGCGACCGGCGCACCGCCGGGGGCGCGCTGCTGTCGGCCTCGCCGCGGGCGACCGGCATCCTCTTTGCGCTGACGCTGTGCATCTACAACACCAGCTGGAGCTTCTACGGCTCGGTGGGCCGGGCCTCGGCCAGCGGCTTCGATTTCCTGCCGATCTATCTGGCGCCGATGATCCTGCTGCTGGCGGCCCGCCCGGTACTGACCAAGACCATCGCCATCACCAAGGCGCAGAACGTCACCTCCATCGCCGACTTCATCGGCGCCCGCTACGGCAAGAGCCAGGCGGTGGCGGCGCTGGTGACGCTGACGGCGCTGGTCGGCGTGCTGCCCTACATCGCCTTGCAGCTGAAGGCGGTCGCCGCCAGCTTCGACGTGCTGACGGCCCCGTCGCTGGCCGCCCCGGCGGCGCTGCCGCCGCCGGTCTGGGGCGACACCGCCTTCGCCGTGGCGCTGTCGATGGCAGTCTTCACCATCCTGTTCGGCGTCCGCCACATCAACGCCAGCGAGCATCACCGCGGCCTGATGCTGGCCATTGCGTTCGAGAGCCTGGTGAAGCTGACCGTCTTCCTGGCGGTGGCGGCCTTCATCGTCTGGGGCATGTTCGACGGCTATACCGACCTGATCGCCCGGCCGCAGGCGGAGCCGCTGCTGTCGCCCGACTTCACCGACCCGACCTGGTGGTCGAACACGGCGATCTCGATCATCGCCTTCCTCTGCCTGCCGCAGATGTACCATGTGATGACGGTGGAGAACGACAATCCCCGCCATCTGCGCGCCGCCGCCTGGATGTACCCCTCCTATCTGGTGGCGCTCAGCGCCCTGATGATCCCCATCGCGGTCGCCGGCCTCATCACGTTCGAAGACGGCATCAACCCCGACACCTTCATGATCACCCTGCCCATCGCGGCGGGGGCGAGCGGTTTCAGCCTGCTGTCCTTCATCGGCGGCCTGTCGGCGGCGACCGGCATGGTCATCGTCGCCGCGGTGTCGCTCAGCACCATGCTGTGCAACGACGTGGTGATGCCGCTGCTGCTGAGGCGCAGGCACTTCGCCGCCCGCGTCGGCCGGCGCGACATGGTCGGCACGCTGCTGCTGGTGCGGCGGCTGTCGGTGGTGGGCATCCTGCTGCTGGCCTATGCCATGCACCGGCTGGTCGACCGCGACTACCCGCTGACCGTCATCGGCCTCCTGTCCTTCGTCGCGGTGGCGCAGTTCGGGCCGGCCTTCTTCGGCGGGCTCTACTGGCGGCGCGCCAACCGGGTGGGGGCGCTGGCCGGGCTGGGCGCCGGCTTCCTGCTGTGGGTCTACACGCTGCTGGTGCCGTCGATGGCGCGCATCGTGCCGGTGCCCGACGCCTTCCTCGATTTCGGCCCCTGGGGCATCGGCTGGCTGCGCCCGCAGGCCCTGTTCGGGATCGAGGGGCTGGACCCCATCTCGCACGCCAGCCTTTGGAGCCTGCTCGCCAACCTGACCGCCTTCGTCGCCGGCTCGCTGCTGGCCCGCCCAAGTGCTGTGGAGCGCACCCAGGCCGTCTTCTACACCAGCGCCAGCGCCGACCGCGACGAGGACGACACCCCCCAGGCGCTGGCCAGGCTGGCCGACCTGCGGGCGCTCGCCATCCGCTTCGTCGGGGCGGAGCGCGGCAACGCCGCCTTCGATGCGTACGCCGCCAGAGGCGGCTTTCTCGCCTATCCCGCCAGAGGCGGCCTGCTCCATGCCGCCGGCCGCAAGGGCGAGACCGGCCCGGCCGACCTCGACGCCGTCCGCTTCACCGAGACGCTGATCGCCGGTGCCATCGGGGCGGCGTCGGCGCGGGTGGTGATGGCCGCCTCGCTCCAGGGCCGCACGCTGTCGCGCGGCGACGCCATGGCGATGCTGGACGAGGCGTCGGAGGCGCTGCGCTTCAACCGCAAGCTTCTGCAGGCGACGCTGGAGAACATCGGCCAGGGCATCTGCGTGATCGACGCCGACCACCGCATCGCCGCCTGGAACCACCGCTATCTGGAACTGCTCGACCTGCCGGCCGACATGGTGAGGGTGGGCGTGCCCTTCGCCGATTTGATCCGCTTCAACGAGCGGCGCGGCGAATACAGCGCCCACGACATGACGGCGCTGCTGACCAACCGCGACACCGCCAACCAGCAGTGGCCCTACCGGTACGAGCGGCGCCGCCCCGACGGCACGGTGCTGGAGATCGTCGCCAACCCGCTGCCGGAAGGCGGCTATGTCTCGACCTACACCGATGTGACCGAGCGCTACCGCGCCGCCGAGGCGCTGCGCGAGGCCAACGAAAGCCTGGAGCACCGCGTGCAGGAGCGCACCGACGCCCTGCAACAGGCGAAGGCGGAGGCCGAGGCGGCCAATGCCAGCAAGACCCGCTTCCTCGCCGCCGCCAGCCACGATCTGCTGCAACCCCTGAACGCCGCCCGCCTGTTCGTCTCGGCGCTGGAGGAGAGCATGCGGGGACCGCTGCCGACGCCCGACCAGCGGGAGTCGGAATGCGGCATGATCGACAACGCCGCCGCCTCCCTGCGTTCGACCGAGATGCTGCTGGGCGGGCTGCTCGACATCTCCTCGCTGGACGCCGGCAATGTCCGGGTGAAGATGCGCAGCTTCGCCATCGACGAGCTGCTGGGCGGGCTGGGGGTGGAGTTCTCCGCCCTGGCGCAGGAGCGCGGGCTGACCTTGAAGGTGGTGGGCTGCAGCGCGGTGGTGCGCTCCGACCCGCAGCTTCTGCGCCGGGTGTTGCAGAACTTCCTGTCCAACGCCATCCGCTACACGCCGAAGGGCCGCGTCCTGCTCGGCTGCCGGCGCCGCCGCGACCCCATCCACGGCGACCGCCTGCGCATCGAGGTGTGGGACACCGGCCCCGGCATCCCCGAAGCCAAGCGCCACGAGGTGTTCGAGGAGTTCCGCCGGCTGGGCGGCGAAAACGGCGGCGGCAACCCCGCCGACAAGGGTCTCGGCCTCGGCCTCGCCATCGTCGACCGCATCGCCCGGCTGCTCGACCACCCCGTCACCCTGCGCTCCACCGTCGGGCGCGGCACCGGCTTCGCGGTGGAGGTGCCGATGGAGCAGTCGCGCGCCACCCCGGTCACCCGGCCGGTCTCCACCCCCGCTGCCCTGTCGGCCGGGCTTCTGGTCCTGTGCATCGACAATGAGGAGCCGATCCTGGCCGGCCTGCGCGCGCTGCTTGGCCAATGGGGCTGCCGGGTGGCGACCGCGTCGGACGTCGAAGGCGCCCTGGCGGCGCTCGCCCCCTTCGACGGGGCGCTTCCCGATGTGGTCTGTGTCGATTATCACGTAGGCGACGGCCAGACGGGGCTTGCGGTTCTGGAGCGGTTGCGGGAATTGTGGGACCGCCCGGTCAAGGGGCTGCTGCTGACCGCCGACCGCTCCGAAGCGGTGCGGGCGGAGGCGGAGCGTTGCGGCTGCGGGGTGCTCTACAAACCGGTGAAGCCGGCGTCGCTGCGCCGCTTCCTGAACGGGGCGGCCTTGCAGACGGCGGCCGTTGCCGAGCGTTAAGGCTGGAACCGGACAAAAGCCGGGCGGCCGCAAATGGGGGGAGTGCGGAAGCCATGGGCGAGGACAGCGCAGCAGGCGCAGCGAAAACGGCTGGACAGACGGCAGCCGACCAAACGGCCGCCGGGCAAACGGCGGCCGGACAGACGACAATCGTCATCGGCGACGACCATCCGCTGGTGCAGGCGGCGCTGCGCGACGCGCTGGGCCGGGCGATGCCGGAGGTGCGGGTGATCGAATGCCCGGATCTCGATTCGGTGATGACCGCGGTGGGGCAGCGGCCGGACGGGATCGACCTCGTGCTGCTCGACCTGAACATGCCCGGCACCCACGGCTTCGCCGGCCTGTTCCTGATGCTGGCCCACCATCCGACCGTACCGGTCGCCATCCTGTCGGCCTTGCAGGATCCCGACACCATCCGCCGGGCGCTGGCCTATGGCGCCTCGGGCTACATCCCGAAATCGCTGTCGATGCCGGCGATGGCCGACGCCATCCGCGCCATCCTGTCCGGCGAGACCTGGGCGCCGCCGCTGTCGGCGGTGTCATCGGAAGCCGACGAGGCCGACGCTGCCCGCCGCTTCGCCTCGCTGTCGCCGCAGCAGCTGCGCATCCTGACGATGATCGTCGACGGCAAGCTGAACAAGCAGATCGCCGGAGATCTCAACGTGTCGGAGCAGACGGTGAAGGTCCACGTCTCCAGCATCCTGCGCAAACTGAACGTGGTCAGCCGCACCCAGGCCGCCGTCGTCGCCGGCCGTCTGGCGGTGGGTGGCGACGTTCTGAGATAGGCCCTACAGCCGCTGAACGGCGGCGAGCCGCAGGCCGAAGCCGATCAGCAGGGCGGCGAAGCTCCAGCGCTGAACCACCTCCACGATCCGGTGGCGCGCGACCAGTCCGGCAAGAGCCGCTCCGACCAGGGCATAGAGGCTGTCGAAGGCCATCCCGACGCCGACGAGGATCGCACCCAGCATGGCGAATTGCCCGGACACGCCGCCGGCGTCGGTCTGGATGAACTGCGGCAGCAGGACCGAGCAGAACAGCAAGGCCTTGGGGTTCAACAGGTTGGTCAGCAAGCCGCGCAGCATGTCCGCAAGGTATGACACAGCGCCACTCTCCCCTTGCTGTCCCGCCGCACCGCCCGCGACAGCGGGGCCGAGTGGCGGCATGCGCAGGACGCCGATGCCCAGCCATACCAGATAGGCGGCTCCGGCAATGCGGACGAGGTCGAAGACCGCAGGCGCGGTGCGCAGCAGCGCCGCCAGCCCCAAGGCGGCCAGCGCCACATGGGTGGCCCGCGCCATTGCCAACCCCAGCGCCGTCGCCAGCGCATGCCGCCGCCCCTGCCGTGCCCCTGTCTGCAACAGCAAGAGCATGTCGGCTCCCGGCACCAGATAGACCACCGCCAGCGCACCGATGAAGATCGAAAGCCCCGGCATATCCACCTCCCTCGTCCAAAATCGATGACCGAATTTAGCTCCGGGAGCGCTGGCAGGTCCTTGCGAGTTGCGCTGCCGAAGCGCAGTATCCTGGTGGATCGTGCCAAAAAGACAGCACTCGGCATAAAGGTCATGCTAAGTATGAAATTCGACGCCATCGACCGCCGCATCCTGGCGGCCTTGCAGCGCGACGCCCGGCTGACCAATGTCGAACTGGCCGAGGAGGTCGGGTTGTCGCCGTCCCCCTGCCTGCGCCGGGTCCGCCTGCTGGAGGAGGCCGGCGTCATCGCCGGTTACCACGCCTCGCTCGACCGGAAGGCCGTCGGCCTTGGCCTGACGGTGTTCGTCGGCATCAAGGTGGAGCGCCACCACGACCGCGAGGCGACCGCCTTCCGCGAAGCGGTGAAGGCGCTGCCGGAGGTCGTGTCCTGCCATCTGGTCTCGGGAGAGTCCGATTTTCTGCTTCAGGTCGTCGTTCCCGAACTGGCCGGCTACGAAAAATTCCTGCTGGGAACGCTGCTGAAGCTGCCGGGCGTTGCCGACATCCGCAGCAACTTCGCGATCCAGACGGTCAAGGCCGGCGGCGTCTTGCCGCTCGACCATCTGCCGGCACCCCATCCGCCGGCCGACGGCAAGACCTGACCTGACCTGACCTGACACCGATTGTCAGTTCCGTTCACTATACGTACCCAAAGACTGGCCCCCACCGCCACGTCTTGCTACTCTCGGTCTTCCCCACCGCCGGACCGAGAAGGCCACGGGTCAGCCATCATGACCACCGCCCTGCACAGCGTCTGCCGCGACTGCGCCGCCGCCCTCCCCGGCGCAGGATCGGGTGAGGTCACGCGCTGCCCGAAATGCGGCAGCCGGCGGCTGTTCCGCCATGCCGAGCTGCACAGCCTGCACATCGGCCACATCGACTGCGACAGCTTCTATGCCACGGTGGAGAAGCGCGACCGGCCGGAGCTGGCCAGCCGCCCGGTGATCGTCGGCGGCGACGACCATCGCGGGGTGGTCGCCGCCTGCTGCTATATTGCGCGGATATCGGGCGTGCGCTCGGCCATGACGATCCGCGAGGCGCTGGACCGCTGCCCCGACGCCACCATCATCCGCCCCAACATCGCCAAATACAAAGAGGTCGGCCATCGCGCCCGCGAGATCATGGAGGCCTTCACCCCGCTGGTCGAGCCGATCAGCATCGACGAGGCCTATCTCGACCTGACCGGCGTGGAAGACCGCCTCAGCATCAGCCCGGCCCAGGCGCTGGTGGAGATCGTCCGCCGCTTCGAGCGCGAACTGCGCATCACTGCCTCCATCGGGCTCAGCTACAACAAGCTGCTGGCGAAGATCGCGTCCGACCTCGACAAGCCGCGCGGCTTCTCGGCGCTGGGCCGGGCGGAGGCGGCGGCCTTCCTGGCGCCCAAGCGGGTCACCATCCTGTGGGGCGTCGGCCCGGCGCTGGAGCGCAAGCTGTTCGCCGACGGCATCACCCGCGTCGGCGACCTTCAGGACAGGGACGAGCATTGGCTGGTCAAGCGCTACGGCGCCATGGGCCGGGTGCTCTACAGCTACGCCCGCGGCGAGGATTCCCGCCGGGTCCATCCCGAGTCGCCGAGCAAGAGCATCTCGTCGGAGGAAACCTTCGACTGGGACGTGACCACCCTGCCCGCCCTGGCGCAGGAGCTGCGCCCGCTGGCCGACAAGGTCGCCCGCCGGCTGGAGCGCGAGGGGCTGCTGGGCCGCAGCGTGGTGCTGAAGCTGAAGACCAAGGATTTCCAGCAGTTGACCCGCTCCCGCCGGGTGGAGCCGACCCGCTCGGCCGAGGCGATCCTGGCGGCCGGCATCGCGCTCCTGGAACGCGAGGTCGACGGCCGCGCCTTCCGTCTGATCGGCATCGGCTGCACCGACCTGACCCACCCGGAAACCGCCCCCGACCCGGAACTCGACCTGTTCGGGTGAGAGGGAACATGAACGACCGGCGGCCTTGGCACAGGGCTGCATTTCCCATAGCCGCCCAGCCGACGAAGCGGTTGTGAAGCGTCTTGCATACAGTCGCTCTTCCGACCGCGGATCATGCGGCGACGGCACCCCCGTCCGCACTGGGAGGCTCGACGGCCAGAACGGTGAGGGTCTTCGCCTCGCCCTCGCGCGTGTACCATGTGATCGACTGCCCTTCCGCGACGCCAATGAGGGCGGCGCCAATGGGGGTCAGCACCGACACCCGACCGGCCGCGAGGTCGGCATCACCCGGATAAACCAGGGTGACGGTCCGCTCCTGTCCGGTCACCTCATCCCGGAACGCCACGCGCGCGCCCATCGTGACCACCGTCGTCACGAGTTCGCCGGCATCGATCACCGCGGCGCGCTCCAGTTCGACCGTGAGGTACGCGTATACATCGGGCAACCTCTCGGAAACGGCCTCGACCAGAGCCGAGAGGCGGTCATGGTCGGTGGCGGTCAGCACGATGGGCGGAAACTGGTCTGCGGGACGCATCGAGGTCTTCCTTCGCTTTTCTCGGCATGCGCACAACCGACCGCCAGGCGACGCCCCCCGGTGGGCGCCTCATCGGTCATGCAGCGGTTGCACGCGATAAACCCGTGACCGCATGGATGCGGTTCGAGCGGCTCTCTTGGATTTGGAGACGATGTCGGCCCCGGACGGTCCGGGAGCCTTGCCTCAGGCGACCAGATCCGGGGCGGGCGAGCCTGCGTGAACGCGGCCTGCACGCAGGAGGTTACGGATATGGCGGGGCGGCAGTGTCATGGTTCCCCGAACTTGGACAGGTTCGCTCCGGAATTCAAGGATTACGCGATCACTGCGGTGGCACGGGCGGTGGCACGCGGCCCGTCCACTCCCTGAAGCAGGCCCGTCCTGAGCGAACGCGCTCCCTTGGGCAGGAGGAGGACGTTCCCTTACCGGTCAGTCCGCCCGGTCCTCCAGCGCCGGCAGGCTGCCGGGGCGCACGATGCTGCGGATGGCGAAGCTCGACTGGATGCGCACCACGCCGGGCAGGCGCGACAGCGAGTCCTTGTAGATGCGGTCGTAGTCGCTGGGGTTCTGCGCCACCACCCGCAGCAGATAGTCGGAACTGCCGGACAGCAGATAGCATTCCCGCACCTCCGGACAGCGGCGGACGGCGGCGTCGAAGCGGCGCAGATACTCGTCGGTCTGCCGTTCCAGCGTGATCTGGACGATGACGGTGACGGACTTTTCCTCCTCCCCCGTCTCGATGATGGCGGTATAGCCGCGGATGATGCCGGAATGCTCCAGCATGTGCAGGCGGCGCAGGCAGGCCGAGGGTGACAGCCCGACCTCCGCCGCCAGCTTGGCGTTGCTCATCCGGCCGTCCTTGCGGAGCAGGCGAAGGATCTTGTGGTCCAGGGCATCCAGGGCGTGCATGCAACTTTATTCGAAGACGTGGCGGATCGTGCGAAAGCTCCACCACACTATGGGGGAATCATGCAAGGCTTTGCAGAGATTCACCCGCTCCGCCAGACGTATAGTGACATTACCGAGACAATCCGCCTGACCGATGGTTTCCAGGGATACCAGGCGTCGACGGGGGTTCGCATCGGGGAGATCTCTCATGGTCACTTCTCGCATGGTCACGCGCATCGGCGTTCCCAAGGAAATCAAGAACCACGAGTACCGCGTCGGGCTGACGCCGGCATCGGTCCGCGAACTGGCGGCGGACGGCCATTCCCTGCTGGTGCAGAGCGGCGCCGGCGCCGAGATCGGCTTTTCCGACGAGGCCTACCGCGCGGCGGGCGCCGAGATCGCCGGCACCGCCGAGGAGGTCTTTGCGAAGGCCGAGCTTATCGTGAAGGTCAAGGAGCCGCAGCCGGCGGAATGTCGCAGGCTGCGCCCGGATCAGGTGCTGTTCACCTATCTGCACCTCGCCCCCGATCCCGAACAGGCCCGGCTGCTGATGGAGAGCGGCTGCACCGCCATCGCCTATGAAACCGTCACCGACCGCGCCGGCCGCCTGCCGCTGCTGGCGCCGATGTCGGAGATCGCCGGGCGCATGGCGATCCAGGTCGGCGCCGTCGCCTTGCAGAAGAGCAACGGCGGCTCCGGCATCCTGCTGGGCGGCGTGCCCGGTGTGCTGCCCGGCAAGGTTCTGGTCATCGGCGGCGGCGTGGTCGGCGCCAACGCCGCCCGCATGGCGATGGGGCTGGGTGCCGACGTGACCATCGCCGACCGCTCCATGCCGCGGCTGGCTCAGCTCGACGACCTGTTCGGACCGCGGCTGAAGACCGTCTATGCCTCCGCCGACACGCTCGACCGGCTGGTCGCCGATGCCGATCTGGTGATCGGCGCCGTGCTGGTGCCGGGGGCCGCGGCGCCGAAACTGGTGCGCCGCGACCAGCTGGCCGGCATGCGCCGCGGCTCGGTCCTGGTGGATGTCGCCATCGACCAGGGCGGCTGCTTCGAGACCAGCCATGCCACCACCCACTCCGACCCGACCTATGTGGTGGACGGCGTCGTGCATTACTGCGTCGCCAACATGCCGGGCGCGGTCGCCCGCACCAGCACCGAGGCGCTGAACCACGCCACCCTGCCCTTCGTCCAGGCGCTGGCCGGCAAGGGCTGGAAACGGGCGCTGGCCGAGGATCCGCACCTGCTGGCCGGGCTGAACGTCCAGGCCGGCCGGCTGACCTATCCGGCAGTGGCGGAGGCGCTTGCACAGCCCTTCACCGACCCGCGCGAACTGGTCGGCGGATGATGTGAACAGCTGTTGACAATAAACTGAACGATATTTCTCGGAAACGCCAAGGACAGAAATTTTGAACGGAAAAGGCGCGACACTTCGGAACGATTGTTGTTTTTTTCAACCCTTGGAAAGAGAGTGTTGCGCCTACGGATCAAGTTGCATTACCTGTCTGTCACAAGAAAAAGGGTAACATATGCAACCGGCGCTTAAGTGCCGGGGCCAAAGACCAAGAACAGTTTTGAACAGGGTAAGGCGCGGCGCCTTTCGCCGACTGGTGCTGTCCGGACGGTCACTCCGCCCGAACTGGCCCGCGATTCACAAGCAGGATGTCCGGCAGCGATGCCGGTGGGGACGCCACGGCTGCAAGCCCGTGCCGCGCAAGTGGGAGCTGTTGACCATGGTCGAACGACGGAATGCCGCTCGGGTGCATGACCGCACCCCCGCGACCTCGTCGCGTATCCGGATGGCGTCTGCCTCGATGAAGGCTGACCCGATCCCGGCTCCCTGCATGCCGGCCCGCAGCGGTCCCCTGTAACGAATTCGCCCGAAGCCCCGCCGGATCCCGCATCCGGCGGGGCTTCGGCAAGAACCGGGTGCGGCGGCGGGATTCCAAGCGTCCCCTGCCTCGGTCCTGGATGTTCTCCCCCGTTCATCCGGATCGGAACTCCGCTGCCGCACACGGCTTAAATCCAGTTTTCGCGTGCCTGCCTATTCGTTGATCTGGGAGAGTGGGAGAAGCCTGCCTGATGGAATATTTTCTTCAGCAATTGATCAACGGCTTGTCGCTCGGTGCGATCTACGGCCTGATCGCGATCGGCTATACGATGGTGTACGGCATCATCGGGATGATCAACTTCGCCCATGGCGAGATTTACATGATCGGCTCCTTCGTGGCGCTGTGACGTGGCAGATGTCGGGCGAGGTGGTGCTGATGACGCTCCTGGGCGGCATGGGCACTTTGTTCGGGCCGGTGGTCGGTGCCGGGCTGGTGGTGACGCTGGAAAGCTATCTCGCCTCCACCAGCCTGCCGGTGCCGGTGGTGATCGGCTGCATCTTCGTCGTCTGCGTGCTGGTCTTCCGCCGCGGCATCGTCGGCGAACTGCTGGCCCGCCTGCCGAAGCGGGGGCACTGACCCCGCCGGCCGTTTCAGCAGAACTCCCGACAGAACTCCCCCAGGGGGGACCGAGAGGTCCCCCTCTTTTTCCTCATCCCCTCACCCGCCAATCGCCCGCTTTGATTGAAAATCCGGAAATTGCGAAGGGGTATGGCGGAGGATGTAGAGAACAGGTCCGGGTTGCCTTTTTAAAAAGTGCGCCTGCGAGCCGTTCCATAAAGGTCTGGTCTGATGAACGGGTGCGCATGACCGCGCATACCCGCCCGATCCTGTGCGCCTTCCCTTTAATCCGACGGATGGGCTACTATGTTGACCTCTGATATTGTTGGCAAATTGCGCTGCATCGCAGCAGACCCCAAAGCGGGCATCGCAAGGGGCCTCGACACCGGGACGACGAAGATCGGTCCCGTTTGGGAGGGTGACGTGGGCGACACCGTGGATTTCGAAGCGCTGCGCCAGCGGGCGGTCCACTCCCTGTTCGAACATCTGGAATCCATGTGCGTCGGCGCCGTCGCCGTCGACCACACCGGCCGCATCGCCTGGATGGACGAGAAATACAAGGCTCTGCTGGGCGTTCCCGGCGATCCGCGCGGCCGGCAGGTGGAGGACGTCATCCCCAACAGCCAGCTGCGCCGGGTGATCGACAGCGGCCAGCCGCAGCCGCTGGACATCATGGAGTTCGACGACCGGTCCTTCGTGGTGACGCGGATGCCGCTGTTCGGCACCGACGGATCGATCATCGGCGCCATCGGCTTCGTGCTGTTCGACCGCGCCGAATATCTCCGCCCGCTGGTCCGCAAATACGAGAAGATGCAGGAGGAGCTGGCCCGCACCCAGCAGGAGCTGGCGCATGAGCGCCGGGCCAAATACTCCTTCTCGCAGTTCCTGGGCGCCAGCGAATCGATCCGCGAGATCAAGCGGCTGGGCCGGCGCGCCGCCCAGATGGATTCGACCGTCCTGCTGCTGGGCGAAACCGGGACCGGCAAGGAGCTGCTGGCCCAGGCCATCCATTCCGCCAGCCCGCGGGCGTCCAAGCCCTTCGTCGGCGTCAACGTCGCCGCCATTCCGGAAACCCTGCTGGAGGCGGAGTTCTTCGGCGTCGCCCCCGGCGCCTATACCGGCGCCGACCGCCGCCACCGCGACGGCAAGTTCCAACTCGCCAACGGCGGCACCCTGTTCCTGGACGAGATCGGCGACATGCCGCTGCCGGTGCAGGCCAAGCTTCTGCGCGTGTTGCAGGAGCGGGAGATCGAGCCGCTCGGCTCCAACAAGGTGGTGCGGGTCGATGTCCGCATCATCGCCGCCACCAGCCGCGACCTGCACGCCCTGGTGCGCGAGAAGCAGTTCCGCGCCGACCTCTATTACCGGCTGAACGTGGTGCCGATCACCCTGCCGCCGCTGCGCGACCGGCCGGAGGACATCGAGAGCATCGCCGACCGCATCCTGGAACAGCTGGCGATCCAGCAGGGCACGCCGCCGCGGGAACTGCTGGAATCGGCGGTGCAGGTGCTGCGCGACTATGACTGGCCCGGCAATGTGCGCGAGCTTTACAACATGCTGGAACGGGTGGTGGCGCTGACCGACGCGCCGATCCTGACCGCACCGCACATCCGCAGCGTTCTGCCCGGCCAGCATCCGGCCGGCGCGTCGGCCCTGCCGCTGGCGGCCGGTGCGCGGCCGTTGCAGGAGGTGCTGCACGCCGCCGAGCGCCATGCCATCGCCGCGGCGCTGGAGGAGGCGAACGGCGTCAAGGCGCGGGCGGCGAAGCTGCTGGGCATTTCGCGCGCGTCGCTGTACGAACGCATGATGACACTGGGGCTGGGAGCGACCCAGTAGCCCCGGCACAGGCTGGCCATAGCAAATTTCGCACGGTAAATTTCGTACTGCGGAACGCTGTTTCATTGACGTGCCGGCCCCCCACTGTCAGGATCGTCCCGTATTGGTTTGCGGGAGGGTTCGGGCATGCGCAGGCGGGAAGAGGCTCTGGTCGCCGACGATCTGGCGGAGGACGAGAAGGATCCGCGCTTCGTCACCGCACTGGCCCGCGGGCTGGAACTGCTGCGCGCCTTCCGCCGCAACGAATCGATGCTGGGCAATCTGGAACTGGCGCAGCGCACCGGCCTGCCCAAGCCGACGGTGTCGCGGCTGACCTACACGCTGGCCAAGCTGGGATACCTCGCTTACGACCAGAACACCGGCAAGTACCGGCTCGGCACCTCGGTGCTGGCGCTCGGCTATGCCAGCCTGTCGGGCATGGGCATCCGGCAGGTCGCCCGCCCGCTGATGCAGGAACTGGCCGACCAGACCGGGCTGGCGGTGGCGCTGGGCGGGCGCGACCGGCTGAGCATGATCTATCTGGAATGCTGCAAGGCCACCGGCCCGATCACCCTGTCGCTGGATGTCGGCTCCCACATCAAGCTGTCGACCACCGGCATGGGCCGCGCCTATCTGGCCGCCTTGCCGGAGGCGGAACGCGCGCCGCTGATGGCGAAGCTGGAGGAGCATGAGGGGGAACGCTGGCCGGAGATCCGCGACGGCATCCTCCAGGCCATCGAGGATTACCGAACGCGCGGCTATTGCCGCTCCATCGGCGCCTGGAAGTCGGAGGTCCATGCCGTCGGCGTTCCCTTCGTGCCGCGCGACGGCTCTCAGGTGCTGGCCTTCAACTGCGGCGGACCGGCCTTCATGGTCGATCTGAAGAGGCTGGAGGAGGAGTTCGCACCGCGGCTGGTGGCGATGGTCCGGCGGATCGACGCGACCCTGTTCAACGGGTAAGAGGCCAGGGGTGAGGGGCCAGGGGGGCGAGCGGGAAACCGCCGCCCCGTCCCGCGCCAATCGGTTTTCCCTATCGGGGTATCCGGAAAAATCGATTGGACGGATCAGGTATTTATAGCCATTCTTTGAATCGTTCCAGACAGGCTTCCCGATCCGGTTTGTCCTGTTCCGGCCGGTCCTCCATTCGGTGCCCCATTCGGTGCCAGGGGGCCGGCCACCCGGAAGGGCGGGGATGTCGGGGATGTGCGGGCACGTTCAATCCAACGCCCCGCCGTCTCCGCCCTTCCGGGGTCTGGTCCTCTGTTCAAGCGTCCTGTCGGCCCGTCAGGCAGCCCTGACCCGTGACAGGAAGCCGTTGACCTCGCTGCGCAGGCGCCCAGCCTCCTGAGAAAGCAGCGAGGCGGCGGACAGCACCTCGTTCGACGAGGTTCCGGCCTCTTCGGCGGCCTTGCTGACGCCTGCGATGCTGGAAGAGACCTCCTGCGTTCCCTGGGCCGCCTGCTGGACGTTGCGGCCGATTTCGCCGGTGGCAGCGGTCTGCTCCTCGACCGCCGCCGCGATGCTGTTGGAGATCTCGTTCACCTGGGTGATGGTCCGGCCGATGTTGCGGATGGCGCTGACGGCGCCACCGGTCCGGGTCTGGATTTCCGCGATCTGGGTGGAGATGTCCTCGGTCGCCTTGGCGGTCTGGTTGGCGAGCTGCTTCACCTCGCTCGCCACCACGGCGAAGCCTTTTCCCGCCTCGCCGGCACGCGCCGCCTCGATGGTGGCGTTCAGCGCCAGCAGGTTGGTCTGGCTGGCGATGTTCTGGATCAGGCTGACCACGTCGCCGATCCGCTGCGCCGCCACGGCCAGCCCTTCGACCGTGCCGTTGGTGCGCTCGGCCTCGCTCACCGCCTGACCGGAGATGGTGGCGGACTCGGCCACCTGCCGGCTGATCTCGCCGATGGAGCTGCTGAGCTCTTCCGAGGCCGCCGCCACCGTCTGCACGTTGGCCGAGGCCTGCTCGGTCGCGGCGGCGACCGCGGTCGACTGGCGGGCCGTCTCCTCGGCGACCGCCGACATGGTCCGTGCGGTGGACTGGAGCTGCGCCGCGGCGCTGGAGACCGCCTCGACGACGGTGCCGATGCTCGTCTCGAACTCGTCCGCCAGGCCGAGCATGGTCTGCCTGCGCTCCGCCGCCGCCCTGGCCTCGGTCTGCTTCGCCTCCTCTTCCAGCTCGCGGCTGCGGATCAGGTTGGCTTTGAAGACGCTGGCGGTTTCGGCGATTGCCCCCACCTCGTCGCGGCGGCCGGTTCCGGCGATCTCGACCGTCAGGTTTCCATCGGCCAGCCCGCGCAGTGACGAGACGATGGATTTGATCGGCCCGACGATGCCCTTCTGCGAAACCAGCAGGCCGAGCAGCAACCCCGCCAGGGTTCCGACACCGGCGAGGACGAACATCCAGGTCAGCTTCAGGGCCGCCATCTTCTCGGCCGTCCGCGCCAGTTCGGTCGAGTCCTTCTCGGTGAAATCGAGGAAGGCCGTGATGTCGCCGCGCAGGGTCCTGACATCGGCGCGGCTCGCCTCCACGGCGACCTTGATCGTCCGCTGTCCGTCGTTCAGCGTGGACGAGCCCTGGACCTTGCGCGCCGCATCGAGGGACGCCGCCAGCTTCTCGTAATAGCCGGGAAGCTGCCGTTCGATCTTCTGCAGGATGACCACCTGCTCTCCCTCGACCGTGCCCTTGAGCCGCGCTATGGCGTCGGCAATCGCCTTGCGGCGCTCCTCGATGCCGGCGGATACGGTGCCGACCTCGCCCGGATCGACTGCGAGGCTGTATTCGTCGCGGTTGATTTCGGCAAGCAGACGATTGAGGCGGGAACTGAGACGCACCTCGGTCGTCGCTTCGTCAAGGTCCGTGATCGCAGACCCAAGGGATTGCAATCCAATTGCACCGAAGCCGGCAATAACCATACTCATTGCGGAAAGCATGCCGACGATCAGCATGATCTTCATCGAGATCTTAAGATTTCCCAAAGACATCTCTTAGCGCCCCCTCAAGTTGCGAGTTCTATTTACAAGTTTACAAGTTATTTTTTATTAGAAACTCATTATGTACATTGCATAATCTTAAAATTGCTTTACCCGATGTCACAAAATACAACCTATGAAGAAAGTCGTATTCTTGGAACGATTTTAAAGTATCTGCGGCCGGGGCAATGTTCTGCTATTAGGCGAGCCCGAGCCTCCGCCGTTTGCGCTTTTCGCGGTCGGGAACTCTTCATGACGGCGGGCCGTTTTCAGGATGCGGCTGGAGTCCGGCAGGGGAGATGTGGCTTGGCAGGCGGCTTGACGGACTGGCTGGTGCAGGTGATGCACAACCTCCACTATGTCGGGATTTTCTTTCTGGTGGCGTTGGCGCGGGTCTTCCCGCCGATCCCTGCCGAATCGGTGATTCCGCTGGCGGGGATCGGGGCGGCAACCGGCGAGTTCACGCTGGCTGGGGTCGCCATCGCCGGCGGGCTCGGCTCGCTGGCCGGACAGCTGGTGTGGTTCCTGCCGAGCCGGCTGATGGGCCGCGACCGGCTGGAGGCGTTCTTGAAGAAATATGGTCCCTGGCTGACCATCAACCCGAAGAAGGTGCGGCAGAGCACCGACTGGTTCGCCAAGCGCGGCGGGCTGGCCGTGCTGTTCTCGCAGCCGGTGCCGGGGGTGCGGACGCTGATCTCGATCCCGGCCGGCGCCTGCAAGATGTCGATCCTGAACTATTCGCTGGCGTCCGGCATCGGGTCGGTGCTGTGGACGCTGCTGCTGGCCTGGACCGGCTACATGCTGTCCACTTGGCCCTTCGCCCACCGGCTGGTCGGCTATTTCACCGTCGGGCTGCTGGTGGTGCTGGTGGGCCTTTATCTGTGGCGGCTGTCCCGGCACCTGCATCTGCTGCGCAAGGGCGGCACGGCCGCGGAGGCGCCGAGTGTCACGCCGTCGGCCGGCTGCTGAGAGGCGGTTGCCGACCGGGGATCAGGCCGTCGCCATCCCGACGATGCCGGTGGCGGCCATGCCCAGCGCCCACAGGCCGAACAGGCCCAGCGCCACGCCGGTGCAGTGGTTCAGCATGGTCAGCCCGCGGTCGGAGATGCGGTGGCGGACGGCGGCCACCCCCATCGACAGCGTTATCCACCACAGCGACGACCCGATGAAGACGCCCAGCACCAGGGTGGAGGCTTCCAGCCGGTCCAGCGTGCCGCCCAGTCCGAAGCCGGCGAAGATGGCAATGAAGGCCATGATGGTCGCCGGATTGGTCAAGGTCAGCGACAGGCCGGTCATGAAGCCGGCCAGCCAGGATTTGGTGTCGGGGGCGGAAGCCGCCTCGCGCTCGTCGGCGTCGGGATGCTGGCGGAAGGTGCGGACCGCCACCACCAGCAGGAAGATGCCGCCGATCAGCTGGAAGGCGATCTCGTGCCCGCGCAGGAAGCTGAGCGCCGCCGACACACCGAAGGCGGCGATGGCGCCATAGAAGGTGTCGGCCACCGCGGCGCCGAATCCGGTGAAGAAGCCCATCAGGGGGCCATGCTGAAGGGTGCGGCGGATGCACAGCAGACCGATCGGCCCGACGGGTGCGGCGATGGCGAATCCGAGAGCGATTCCCTGCAAGAGCACCCAGACTTCGTTCACCGAGCGTTGCCCCCAATTTTTTATGGCCAGGTTCAGGTGGCCGTGCCTTCAGATGGCCGTGCCAATCGCCAGTCCGTCGCAATGACTGTCGGCGGGGGTGATAAACGCCCCCGTCCCAGTCGTCAACCGGGGGCAACCCGATTCGCTCCGTTGTTTCGTCCGCTTTCCCTGTTGTGTGAAATCATGGCGCGGTTATCCTTTGGGTCAAGTTTCCGCAGTCGGGAGTGGGTGGGACATGAAGACGCGTATTCTTGCAGCCATGCTGGCGGTGACCGCGGCCGGAGCTGGAGTCGGCGGCGGCGCTCCGGCGCTGGCCGACGAGTTCTCGCCGGCCGTGGTGTTCGACCAGGGCGGCAAGTTCGACAAGTCCTTCAACGAGGCCGCCTATAACGGCGCC
Source organism: Azospirillum palustre (assembly GCF_002573965.1). Taxonomy (NCBI): domain Bacteria; kingdom Pseudomonadati; phylum Pseudomonadota; class Alphaproteobacteria; order Rhodospirillales; family Azospirillaceae; genus Azospirillum; species Azospirillum palustre. The sequence goes on from NZ_PDKW01000039.1 coordinate 698,802, forward strand.
GAGCGGTTCAAGAAGGAAACCGGCACCGCCTACCGCGAGTTCGAGATCACCAACGAGGGCCAGCGCGAGCAGGCGATGCGCACGCTGGTCCGCCGCGGCGCCTCCGTCATCGTCGCCGTCGGCTTCTCGCAGACCGCGGCGGTCGACAAGGTGGCGAAGGAATCGCCCAAGACCAAGTTCTGCCTGATCGACGACAAGCTGGACGCCCCCAACGTCCAGTCCGTGACCTTCAAGGAAGAGGAGGGATCCTTCCTGGTCGGCATGGCGGCGGCGCTGGCGTCGAAGACCGGCAAGGTCGGCTTCATCGGCGGCATGGACATCCCGCTGATCCGCAACTTCCTGACCGGCTACGAGCAGGGCGTTAAGCATGTCGCCGCCGCCGACGAGGTGTTCGTCAACATGACCGGCACCACGCCGGCCGCCTGGAACGATCCCGGCCGCGGCGCCGAGCTGGCCAAGAGCCAGTTCGGCCGCGGCGCCGACGTGGTCTTCGCCGCGGCGGGCGCCACCGGTCTCGGCGTGCTGCAGGCGGCGGCCGATGCCGGCAAGCTGTCCATCGGCGTCGACAGCAACCAGAACCATGTCCATCCCGGCAAGGTGCTGACCTCGATGGTCAAGCGGGTGGACGTCGTCGTCTACGACTGCATGAAGTCGGCGAAGGACGGCAGCTGGAAGGCCGGCCATCGCGTCGTCGGGCTGAAGGAGGACGGCGTCGGCTATGCGCTTGATGATAACAACCGCAAGCTGATCGCGCCGGAGATGGAAGCGAAGCTGGAAGAGGCGAAGAAGCAGATCATCGCGGGCTCGCTGGCGGTCAAGCCGTACCAGCCGTAAGCGGACCCTTCATGACGCAGCAAAACTCGCCGGCCATCCGGTCGGAAGTCGCCCTGGAGACGGTGGCGATCAACAAGTGGTTCGGCACCAACCATGCCAACCGCGACGTGTCGCTGTCGGTCCCGGCCGGCACCATCCATGGGGTGATCGGCGAGAACGGCGCCGGCAAGTCGACGATCATGAGCATCGTCTACGGCTATCTGCGCGCCGACAGTGGGGAAATCCGGGTGAACGGCAATCCTGCTGCCATCCGCACCCCGCGTGACGCGCTGGCCGCCGGCATCGGCATGGTCCATCAGCACTTCATGCTGGTGGACCCCTTCAGCGTGCTGGAGAATGTGCTGCTGGGGGCGGAAGGCGGCGTCACCCTGGCGGGCGGCCTCGCCCGGGCCCGGACCGAACTGACCCGGCTGGCCCGCGACTACGGTCTGGAGGTCGATCTCGACAGCCCGGTCGGCGACCTGCCGGTCGGCGCCCAGCAGCGGGTCGAGATCCTGAAGGCGCTCTACCGCGGCGCCGACATCCTGATTTTGGACGAGCCCACCGGCGTCCTGACCCCGCAGGAGGCCGACCATCTGTTCCGCATCCTGCGGGCGCTGCGCCAGCAGGGCAAGACGGTCGTCATCATCACCCACAAGCTCCGCGAGATCATGGAGCTGACCGACAACGTCACGGTGATGCGGCGCGGGCAGGTGGTCGCCAACGTCGCCACCCGAGACACCAGCCGGGAGCAGCTGGCCGAGCTGATGGTCGGCCGCAAGGTTCTGCTGCGGGTCGACAAGACGCCAGCCAATCCGGGGGCGGAGGTGCTGCGGGTCGAGGGCTTGCGGGTGCGCGATCCCTCCGGTGTGGAGCGGGTGAAGGGGGTCGGCCTGTCGGTGCGGGCCGGCGAGATCGTCGGCATCGCCGGCGTGTCCGGCAACGGCCAGTCCGAACTCTTGGAGGCGCTGGCCGGCATGAGGCCCATCGCCGGCGGATCCGTCCGCCTGCGCGGGGAGGAACTGGCCGGCCGGCCCGACCGCTTCAACGCCCGCGCGCTGCGCGGCCTGGGCGTCGGGCATGTGCCGGAGGACCGCCAGAAGGTCGGGCTCGTCACCAGCTTCTCGGCGGAGGAATGCTCGATCCTGGGCTTCCAGGACGATCCGGCCTGGAACGGCCGGGTTCTGCTGGACCGCGACGCGGTGGCGGAGAGCTGTGCCCGCCGGATGGAGGAATACGACACCCGCCCGCGCGACGGCTCGCTGGCGGCGGCCAACTTCTCCGGCGGCAACCAGCAGAAGATCGTGCTGGCCCGCGAGATCGAGCGGAACCCCGACCTGCTGCTGGTCGGCCAGCCCACCCGTGGCGTCGACATCGGCGCCATCGAGTTCATCCACCGCCGGCTGGTGGCCCTGCGCGACCAGGGCAAGGCGATCCTGCTGGTCTCGGTCGAGCTGGACGAGATCCGCGCCTTGTCCGACCGCATCGTCGTGATGTTCGACGGCCACATCGTCGGCGAGGTGATGCCGGACCGGGCGGACGAGAAGACGTTGGGGCTGATGATGGCGGGGTGCGGGTGAGGGCCGTCGCTCCTCACCAGGGAACGGTTTGGCCCCGATAGTCGAGATACTCCAGACCCGGCCTGTCCTGCTTGGCGAGAAGGACATCGACCAGCTTCGGAATGCTGTCCTCGATGGACAGCGGCGCATCGGCGCCGCCGAGCGCCGTCCGGATCCAGCCCGGCGCCATCACCGCCAGCGGGCGGGCGGTGCCGGCCTGGCGCGCCGCGAAGCTGCGCATGAACATGTTCAGCGCCGCCTTGCTGCCGCGATAGAGTTCGCGCTGGCCGGACAGGTTGTTGGCGATGCTTCCCTGTCCGGAGGACATCGCGCCGATCAGCCCGGTGGCGGAGACGTTGCGCTCCAGGCTTTCAATGACGCGCATCGGGCCGAGGGCGTTGGTGGTCATGACGTGGATGAACTCGTCGGTCGAAACCTCGCCGATGGTCTGGGTCGGGTCGCGGTTGGTGGTTCCGGCATTGACGAACAGCATGTCGAACGTTCTGCCCGACAGCCTGTCGCGCAGCGCGGCCAACTGGTCGGGCGCGCAGATGTCCAGGCTTTCGATTTCGACCCGGACGGGATGGGCGTCGGCCAGATCGTGGAGTTCGGTGCGATTGGGACCGCGCACCGTGCCGAGGACGCTCCAGCCCTTCTTCAGGAATTCCGCCGCCATGGCATGGCCGAGGCCGCGCGACGCGCCGACCAGCAGGATGCTGCGGCGGGTGTCATTGGGGAGATGCTGCATGGGATCGTGGCTCCTGCTGTCGATGTCCATGCTCCATATGTCCGGAGCTCCAGCCTTGCACCAGACGCACAGGATGCAAAGATCGATTGCGCCTGGCGCTATGCGTCGGAGGTCTGTCTGGTTAACCTGCGCCGATGCAGGCCATCGACTTGAACCTTCTCCTGCCGCTGGACGCGCTGCTCACCGAACGCAGCGTGACGGGGGCCGCCCGCCGCCTGGGCCTGAGCCCGTCCGCCATGAGCCGGGCGCTCGCGCGGCTGCGCCGGGTGACAGGCGACCCGCTGCTGGTCCAGGCCGGCCGCAGCCTTGTCCCGACGCCCTATGCCGAGGAGATTTCCAGCCACGTCCATGCGCTCTGCCGCGATGTGCAGGCGGTGCTTCGGCCCGCCGCCGGACGGCTGGAGCTTGCGTCGCTCCATCGGACCTTCACCATCCGGGCCGGCGAGGGGTTCGTGGAACTGATGGCGGCGCCGGTGATGGCCGCGGTGGCGGACACGGCACCGCATGTGCGCCTGCGGTTCGTGCCGAAGCCCGACAAGGAGGCGGAGCCGCTGCGGGACGGGCGGATCGACCTGGAGATCGGCGTGCTCGGCACCTCGGCGCCGGAGTTGCTGACGCAGCTGCTGTTCCGCGACAGGCTGGTCGGCGTCGCCCGCAGCGGGCATCCGCTGCTGGCGGACGGCGCGGTGACACCGGAGCGCTATGCCGCCTGCGGCCATGTCGCCGCGTCGCGCCGTGGCGAGTTTCACGGGCCAGTCGACGACGCGCTGGTCGTTCCGCGCTACCCCGACGCGATGCGGGTCGCCGCCGGGTCGGACCTGATCGCGGCGGTCCCGCGTTCCTGCCTGGGCAACGGGCTGACGGCCGGTTATCCCGGCGGGCAGGGGTTTGACAGCTTCGAGCTGCCGGTGCGGACGGCGGAGTTCGCCATCTCCGCCATCTGGCATCCGCGCCTGCAGGCGGGCCCTGCCCACCGCTGGCTTCGCGAGACCATCGCGGCGGTGTGCCGGCGGGCCTATCCGTGAGGACGGCCCGCGGCCCGGGCTTTCTGACAGGTTACTTCGCGAACAGCTTCGACATGTCGGCGAACGCCTTGAACTCCAGCGCGTTGCCGGCGGGGTCGAGGAAGAACATGGTGGACTGCTCGCCGACCTGACCCTTGAAGCGGGTGTAGGGCTCGATCACGAACTTGATGCCGGCGGCCTTCAGCTTCTCGGCGAAGACGTCCCAGTCGGCGGGTTGCAGCACGACGCCGAAATGCGGGACCGGCACGTCATGGCCGTCCACCGCGTTGTGGTGGGCCGGGGCGGCGGCGGGGTCGCGCGGCTTCAGGTGGGCGACGATCTGGTGGCCGAACAGGTCGAAGTCGATCCACTCGTCGCTGCTGCGTCCTTCCGGGCAGCCCAGGACGGTGCCGTAGAAATGGCGGGCGGCGGCCAGATCGTCGACCGGGAAGGCGATGTGGAAGGGCGTCAGCGTCGTCATCGGAGGGTTGGCCTTTCGCGACCGGGTGGCAGGTGGCTGCCGGGGGGCTGCCAGGGAGCTGTTTGTGCCCCAAGCAGAGCGTATCCCGGCACACTTGACAAACGAGTTCTCGGGCAGAGATTTATGAGTTCAACTCATGATTCGGATTGTCCATGCCCGACCGCGTCCTGCCGTCGCTCAACGCCGTCCGCAGCTTCGTCGCGGTGGCCCGCCATCTCAGCTTCACCAGGGCGGCCGACGAGCTGGCGGTGACCCAGGGGGCGGTCAGCCGCATGATGCAGACCCTCCAGGCCGATCTGGGGGTCGAGCTGATCCGCCGCGTCGGCCGCGGGATCGAGCTGACGCCGACCGGGGCGGCCTTCTATGGCGAGGCGTCGGCGGCGCTCGACCGCATTGCAGCGGCGGCGCGGGCGGCCCGCGCGCAGGAGGGCGGGGTGCTGCGGGTCAGCGCGCTGCCGACCCTGACGCAGCGCTGGCTGATCCCGCGGCTGAAGGGCTTCCAGGCAGAGAACCCCGACATCCAGGTCGAGGTCAGCATCGGCGAGCACCGCGTCGATTTCGCCAAGGAGCGCATCGACGTCGCCATCCGCTACGGCGTGGAGGACTGGCCGGGCGCGGAGATCGCGACCCTGATGCCGGAGACGATGGGCGTCTTCTGCGCGCCCTCGCTGCTGGAGCAGGGGCCGCCGCTGCTCCATCCCGCCGATCTGGCGCAGCACCGGCTGTTGCAGCACACCACCCGGCCCGATTCCTGGCGCGTCTACCTTGCCGCCTTCGGCCTGCCGCTGCCGGAGGCGGCGCTGTCGCTGGCTTTCGAGCATTTCTTCATGATCATCGAAGCGGCGTCGGCGGGCATGGGGGTGGCCCTGCTGCCGGTTTTCCTGGCCGGGGACGATGTGGCGTCGGGTCGGCTGGTCCAGCCCTTCACCGAGACGCTGCGGCCGCGTGGCCGCTATTTGATCGCCCACGCGCCGGGCGCCGAGCGGGCACGCCGGGTGCGCCGTTTCAAGGACTGGCTGCTGACCGAGGTGGCATAGAGTGCGATCGCTCCGGACGGAATCGTCTGGAGCGTGAATCGCACGGAAAATCAAAAAACCAGAGCCCGGCTACTCCAGCGTGCCGGCCGCCTCATGCCGGTCCTCGCCGGTCGCCAGCAGGGTGTCGACGGCGATGCGCAGTCCGGCGACCACCCGGTCGATTGCCATCGACGGCATGCCGGGGTGGCGCACCGCCTGCTCCGGCGCGAGCGGGATGTGCAGGAAGCCGACGCGCAAGGTCGGCCGCCGCACCGCCCGCAGATGGCAGGCGCCGTAGAACAGGTGGTTGCAGACGAAGCTGCCGGCGCTGTGCGACAGGCCGGCGGGGATGCCGGCGTCGCGCAGAGCGGCTGCCATCGCCTTCACCGGCAGGCTGGTGAAATAGGCGGCGGGGCCGTCCGCCACCACCGGCGCATCGACCGGCCGGTTGCCGGCATTGTCGGGGATGCGGGCGTCGTCGAGGTTGACGGCCACCCGCTCCAGCGACAGCTCCGCCCGGCTCTGCGCCTGCCCGACGGCGAGCAGCGCCACCGGATCGGTTTCCGCCACCGCGCGTTCCAGCGCGTCGAGCGCCGTGCCGAACACGCAGGGCATCAGCCGGGCGGCGACACGGTGGCCGCGGCACTCCCAGCCGTCCAACTGCCGTACCGCTTCCCAGGACGGGTTGACGGGCTCGCCGCCGAACGGCTCGAAGCCGGTCAGAAGGACGGTGGGCATCGCGGACTCCGTGAGGAATTTCATCGTGTTCGAGCCGGACCGCGATCATGGCGGGGGAGCCGCGCCGCGCGCAACAGCTCTTCGCGCACCCGCGCCACCACCGGCGCCCAATCGCCGGGGCGCTGCTGGCGGAACAGGCGGAGCGTCGGGTACCAGGGGCTGTCGTCGCGGTCGAGCAGCCAGCGCCAGCAGCCGCTGAAGCGCGACAGCACCCACACCGGCACGCCCAGCGCTCCGGCGAGATGGACGACGGCGGTGTCCACCCCGATCACGAGGTCGAGTTGCCGGACGATGGCCGCGGTGTCGGCGAAGTCAGTGACGCCAAACATCGGGTCGAAGACCGCGGGCCTGTCCAGTTGAGCCGCCGCCGGTCCCTTTTGCAGGCTGACCCAGGACACGCCCGGCACCGTCAGCAGCGGCGCGAGCTGGGCAAGGGCGAGGCTGCGGCGGGCGTCGGTCCGGCTGGCGGCGGCATGGCCCAGCCGCGGGTCGCCGGCCCAGACCAGCCCGACCCGCAAATCCTCCGTCTCCGGCAAGGCACCGGTCCAATGCCGGACGGCAGCCGGCGGAGGCGTGAGATAGGGCACCGCCGCCGGAATGCGGTCGGGCGTCACCGCCAGCCGCTGCATCAGCGACAGCAGCGGCACCCAGAGATCGTAGGCGTCGGGATCGGGCAGGGCGGCGGTCACCGCATCGACGCCCGCCATGCCGGCGAGCAGCCGGACCAGCGGAGCCCGGCAGTGCAGGACGATCCGCCGCGCGCCGCGCGCCTTCACCAGCGGGATCAGGCGGATGAAGTGCAGGGTGTCGCCGAATCCCTGTTCCTCCACCACCAGCAGGGTCTTGCCGGCGATGTCCTGTCCTGTCCATTCGGGGCCGGTCCATTCGGGTTTGGTGCAGGCGGGCTTTGTCAGCGCCAGTTCCGGTGCCTGCCAGCGCGCCTCGTACGCCTGCCAGCCCTCTTCGAACAGCCCGTGCTGGAGCAGCGCCTCGGCCAGATTGTAGCGCACGCTGGGCATTGCCGGGGCGAGAGCTGCTGCGCGGTGCAGCAGGGCCAGCGCGCCGGAATGGTCGCCGCAATCCTGCCCGGCATGGGCCATCGCCAGATAGGGGGCATGGAGGCCGGGGGCCAGCGCGATGGCCCGGCGGCAGGCGTCGAGGGCGGCCAGAGGATGGTCGGCCTCCTGCAAAATCGCGCCGAGGTTGGCGAAGGCCTCGGCCATGTCGGGACAGCGGACCAGCGCCTCGATGCAGGAGGACACCGCCTCGTCCGCCCGGCCGAGCCGGCGCAGTGCCGCGCCGCGGTTGGCATAGGCGAGCGCCGCCTGTGCGGGAGGCAGAAGCGGGTTGCCCAGCAGCTGGTCGTAGATTGCCAGCGCCTGAGCCCAGCATCCGGCCCGATGCAGGCGCAGCGCCGTGCAGAAACCGGTTTCGAAGCCGGTATCGTCGGCACTCATCCGCGCGGACGGCCGGGAGACTTCGGGATGGGCGCGGGGGATGGGTTTCGACATGGGCCGCCTCCACGAGGCCGGCGGAAACCGCCGGCGCTGATGGAGGGGTTACACGGTGCCGTCCGCCGAAGCTGGCGCGGATTCCGGACGCAGCTGTCTTCGGGTCAGGCCGCGACGGCCGCCGCCAGGACGCGGGTCTGGCGGGCGACCTTTTCGAAGGCCTTTTCCTCGATCTGGCGGATGCGCTCACGGCTGACGCCGTAGCGGACCGACAGATCCTCCAGGGTCAGCGGGCTGTCGGACAGGCGGCGGCTGGTCAGGATGTCGCGCTCGCGGTCGTTCAGCACGGCCATCGCCTCGTGCAGCAGGGCGCTGCGCTGACGGGCTTCGCCGCGTTCGACCAGCGACTCCTCCACCGACGGACGCTCGTCGGCCAGCAGATCCTGCCACTCGCCCGAATCGCCATCGGCGCTCATCGGCGCGTTCAGCGAGGCCACCGGCCCCGACATCCGGCGGTTCATGGCGACCACGTCATCCTCCGGCACCGACAGGTCGGTGGCGATGCTGGTGACGCTGTCGGGGTGCAGGTCGCCGCTGCCATATTCGCCCAGCTTCCGCTTCAGGCGGCCCAGGCTGAAGAACAGCTTCTTCTGCGCGGCGGTGGTGCCGATCTTCACGAGGCTCCAGGACCGCAGGATGTAATCCTGGATCGAGGCCTTGATCCACCACATCGCGTAGGTGGACAGGCGGAAGCCGCGTTCGGGTTCGAATTTCTTGACGGCGGTCATCAGGCCGAGATTGCCCTCGGCGATCAGGTCGGACAGCGGCAGGCCGTAGCCGCGGTAACCGCCGGCGATCTTGACGACGAGACGGAGGTGGCTGGTGACCAGCCTGTGCGCCGCATCGACATCGCCATGCTCGGTCCAGGCCTTGGCCAGCATGTATTCGTCCTCGGCCGTCAGGACCGGGTAACGGTGCGTGTCGTTGATGTAGCGGGACAGGGATTCGCCGGAATCGGGCGAACGGAGGGCAATGGCGGTGCTCATGTCACATCCTCGTGCAAAGCGATATGACGGGTTCAGGACCCCCAATTGGCGGGCCCAGGCCTCTCCGGCGGAGCAGGCAGGCATATAGTACAAAACTGGTGCTGTAAGTCAAGCGCGGCGGTCGGGTATGGGAGTCTCAGGGGGCGGGCGGCAGGTTCCGGCGGTACCGGCCCGGCGTGACGCCGAAGGCGCGCCGGAAACAGCGGCCGAGATGGCTTTGATCGGAAAAGCCGGCTTCGGCCGCGACGGCGGCGACCGGTTCTCCGGCACGCAGCAGGCGCCGCGCCTCGTTCAACCGTTCGGACAGCCGGAAGAGCTGCGGCGGGACACCGTGCTGCTTGCGGAAGCTGCGCGAGAAGCCTTCGCGGCTCATCCCGGCAAGGCGGGCACCCTCGCCGACCGTTTCCCAGGAAGGGGGCATCGTCTCCACCCGTTGCGGCGGCATGCCGTCCCCGCACCGGTGATTTTGCCGGTGGTTCTCGATCATCGCCGCCAGATCGGGCCAGCCGATGCTCCCCTGCCGCCGCCACAGCAGTGCCATCCCGGCAAACAGGGCCGCGGCGTTGCAGGCCCCGGGCGAGGTGTAGATGTTGATGCAGAAGACATCGGCCGGTTCGGAAAGGGAGCTGTGCGGCGTTCCGGCCGGAATTCTCACCCCCTCGCCCGGTGCGGCATCGAACAGCCTGTCCTTGATCAGGAAGCGCCGGCGGCCCGACAGGACGAATGTCAGCTGGTCCTCTTCATGGAAATGCACCGGCAGCGAGACGTCCTGCCCGCACACGACGCCGAGTTCGACGATGTCGCGGCTGAACGGCCGCCAATAGTCCCAGCGGCCGCCGCTGCCCATGCCGCCGCTGCACATGTCGTTGGGAAACTGAAATGACACCGCCATGACGAACCACCCCGCTTTCGGGCTCAGCCCTTTCGGAAAATCGACGTTCGCGCAACCGTAATCAAGTCCCGGTTGCATGGGCAAAGCCGCGGTCCGGTCACATGCGTTCCAGACGGCGAAGGCACGGCGCTGCTATCCATCTTTCGGGACGCGCCGCCTGGAAAGCCATCCATGCCGGCCGGCATATATTCGGGGAGTACGGCATGACCGCCGCCTTTTCCTATCTTCTCGTGGTCGGCGCCGGCGTGAGCGTCGCTTTGCAGCAGGTGCTGAACGCGAACCTGCGGGCCGAGCTCGGGTCGCCCTGGTGGGCGGGCTTCGTCAGCTACCTCGTCGGCATGCTGGCGATGCTGGCGGTGGCGCTGACCTCCTCCGTTCCCCGGCTCACCGACACGCTGGCCGGACCGACCTCGTGGCTGTCCTGGACGGGGGGCCTTTTCGGCGCGCTGTTCATCGGGACCGCCATTTTGATGGTTCCCCGCCTCGGCGCCGCGACCGTGCTCGCCCTGATCGTCGTCGGGCAGATGCTCGGCTCGCTTGCCTTCGATCATTTCGGCCTGTTCGGGCTTCCCCACCACCCGGTGAGCCCCGCCCGGCTGGCCGGCGCGGCGTCCCTGCTGCTGGGCGTCGTCCTGATCCGCATCTGACACCGGGAGACCATGGTGAAGCTGGTCATCATATCCGACATCCACGGCAACCATGACGCCTTGCGCGCCCTGCCCGAGGCGTATGACGAACTCTGGGTGCTGGGCGATCTCGTGAATTACGGGCCGCAGCCGAACGAAGTCGTCACCGACATCATGGAAAAGGCGTCCCTGGCGATCCAGGGAAACCACGACCATGCGGTGGCGCACGACGACGACCGACGCTGGAGCGCGCGCTATCGTCCGATGGCCGAAGCGACCCGGCGTTACACGTCGTCCGCTCTCGGCGACGCGCAGAAGGCCTATCTGCGCGGGCTGCCGCAGCAGGCGCAGGCCGAACGCGACGGTCTCCGGTTTCACCTGACGCACGCGATGCCGTCGGATCCGCTCTATGGCCGGCATCCCGAGGACGCCGCCGGGTGGGAGAGGGAACTCGACGGATTGCGGGCCGATGTCCTCCTCGTCGGGCATACCCATGTGCCGATGCTGCGCAGGATCGGCGACAGGGTGGTGCTCAATCCGGGAAGCCTCGGCCAACCCCGCGACGGCACGACGCTGGCAAGCTACGCCGTCTGCCAGGACGGTCGTTTCGAACTCAAATCCTTTCGCTATCCGGTCGGGGCGACGATTGCGAAGCTCAAGAGCCTGGGCTTGCCGCACCCGGTCGAAACCGAACTGGTCGCCATCCTCGAAACCGGTTCGGTCCGATCGGGCTGAGTCACCGCCCGACGCTAATTCTGTTGCCCGGCGGGGGAGGGGCGCTTACGGTCGCATGTCTCTCCAGTCATGGTCCTTTCCCCACCGGTCCCCCTGCCCAGATGCCGCGTCCCGTGATCCGCCGCCTGATCGATGCCGTGCCGACCGCCGTCCTGCCGATGGTGGCGGGGGTGGGGCTGTCGGCACTGGTGGCGCCGCAGCCGGATGCCGCCATGGCGTTGCTGCGCGGGCTGGTGGTGACGCTTCTGCTGACGCTGCCGTCGCTGGCGGTCGGAACCGCGCTTGGCACGCTGGCCGGATCCTGGGCCGCGCTCGCGCCGCGGTCGGCCGGCGGGCTGGTCGGGCGGCTTCTGGCCGGAGCCGGGCCGCTGCTGCCGGGCTTCCTGCTGGCCGCGGTCGCCGCGCTGGCGGTTCGGGCCGGGGCGTCGGCGGCGCCGCTGGGCTGGACCGCCCTGTCGATTCCCGCCGCCTGCCAGGCCGCCCGGCTGGCCCGCCCGGCGATGGGCCGCGCCCTGGGTCCGGGGCCGGAGGGTGGGGCGGTGCGGATGGCCCGCGGGCTGGGGCTGGACGAGCGCACCGTGCTGCGCCACCACGCCCTGCCGCAGGCGGTCGCCCCGGTGATGGGCGGCTTGCGTGCCGCGGTGCTGGCGGCGATGGTCGGCGCGGTGGCGCTGGAAAGCTTGCTGGACCTGCCGGGAGCGGGGGCGCTGATGGTCGATGCCGCCCGCGCCGGATCGGCCGCCGGGGCGGTGCCGGTCCTGGTGGCGCTGGGCGGGCTGACCGCTTTGCTGAACGCGCTGGGCCTCGGGGTGCGCGACTGGATCGACCCGGCCAACCACAGTTCCACGCCCTACGAAGGGGCGTGACCGAAGAAGGACCCCGATGGCCGAGTACGACCAACCGCCGCTTTCCCATCCGGTTCCGCCGGAGACCCCGCGTGCCGGCTTCGCCCGCGGGCTGTCGGGTGCCGCCATCCTCGCCGCCCTGGTGCTTGCCTGTGCCGCGGCGCCGCTGATGGCCGACGGAAGCGCGGTGCACCGGCTGGACGCCGACCCGGTGGCCGCGGCGCTGCTCGACGGGCGGGGCAGCCTGTCCTTCGCGCTGCTGGCCGCGGTGCTGGGCGGGCTGCTGGGCATCGGCTGGGCGCTGCTGGCCGGGATGCTCGGCACGCTGGCCGGCAACCGGGCGGAGCGGCGTACCATCGCCGCCGCCCAGCGGATGGCCGGCTGGCCGCTCGCCCTGCTGGTTCCGCTCGCCGGCGGGCTGATGGGGCCGGTCTGGCTGCTGGCGCTGGTCACGGCGCTGACCGCGGCACCGGCGGTCGCGGCGCTCGCCCATGCCGAGCTGTCGAGCCTGATGCGGGCGGAGTTCCTGACCGCCGCCCGCGCTGCCGGCCTGCCGGAAAGCGAGGTGGTGCGCCGGCACCTGATCCCCAACCTGACGCGCCCGCTGCTGGCCGCCGGGGTTCTGGCCCTGCCGCGGGTCCTGGCGGCGGAGAGTTTCGCCAGCCTGCTCGGACTCGGCCTGCCGCCGGCCCTGGGCAGCTGGGGCGCCTCGGTCGGGCTGGCGGCGCGGCTGGGCGACCCGGTGGCCTTCGTCCCGCGGGCCCTGCTGCTGGCGCTCGCCCTGTGGGCCGCCTGCGCCATCGCCGACGGCATGGCGACCGGACACCGCAAACCATGAAGAATGCATCCGTCCTCGGGGCCGCGAAGCCCGCGCCGGTCGAGACCGAGGCGCTGACCCTCATGCTGGGCGACCGCGTCCTGCTCGACCGCGCCACTCTGCTGGTGGAGCGCGGGCAGGTTCTGGCCATCACCGGCGGGGCCGGCAGCGGCAAGACCGCCCTGCTGGGGGCGCTCGCCGGCCAATTGCCGGCCGGCGTCGACATGGCGGGGAGCGCCCGCATCGACGGGCATCTGCTGATCGCCCAGGGCGGCCGGCTGGCGCCACGCCGGCCGCTGGCCCTGCAGGTGGCGGAGGTGGTCGGCCACCATCTGGGGCTCGATCTGCGGTCGTCGCTGCGCCGCATGGCCGACGGGCTGGACCGCATGGGCGTTCCCGCCGCCGCCCGGCGCTTCGATTTGCCGCCGGAGCAACTGCCGGAGCAGCTGCGCTGGGCCTGCCTGTTCGCCATGGCGGTGGCGGTGGGGCCGGCGGTGCTGCTGGCCGACGCGCCGGCCGCCGGGCTGGATCCGACGGTGCGGTTGCGGCTTCTTCACCGGCTGGCCGACTGGGCGCGGGCTGACGGGGTGGCGCTGATCCTGGCCGGACGGCCGGAGGATGGGCTGGCCGGCCCGGCCGACCGGGTGCTGGCGCTGCGCCGCGCCCGTCTGCTGCCGGCCAACCCGGCAAGGACCGAACCGCTGACGCCGCTGGAGCCGCCCGGCACCGCCCGCCTGCACGCGCGCGGCGTCGGCATGTCCTATCCGCTCGCCCCCGGCCCGCGGGGGGAGGCGCGGTCGCTGGCGGTGCTGCATGGCATCGACCTGGATTTGCGCACGGGTGAGACGCTGGTCCTGCTGGGCGAGACCGGCAGCGCCAAGGCGACGCTCGCCCGCTCGCTGCTGTGCCTGCCGCCGCCGACGGCGGGGGCGGTGGTCTGGATGGGCCGCGACCTGATGGCGACCGCCGCGCCGTCCGCTGCGGGGGACGCCCGGGGCGACGACCCCGACCGCGGTGGATTGCGCCGCGCCCGGCGCGACCTGCAACCGCTGTTCCCCGACCCGGCCGCCTCCTTCGACCCGGCGATGACGCTCGGCGCCCAGTTCGGCCTTGTGCTGGAGAGCCTGCGTCCGGACATCGCCGCCGACCGCCGCGACCACCGCATCGACGAGGCGCTGGAGGAAGCCGGCCTGCGTCCGGAGGCGGCGCTCCGCTGGCCGTCGGCGCTGAGCGTTGCGGAGGCCGCCCATGCCGGCCTTGCCCGCGCCATCCTGTCGGAGCCGCGCGTGCTGGTCGCCGACGAGCCGGCATCCCGCCTGTCGGCGGAGGAGCGCGAAACCTTCCTCGACACGCTGATGGCGGTGCGCGACCGCCGCCGGCTGTCGCTGGTCCTGGCGACCGAGCGGTATGACGAGGGGCTGCGCGATGCCCATCGCGGCGTCGTCATGCTGGCCGGCCGGGTGGTGGAGAGCGCTGACGCCGGAACGCTGCGCACGGCGCCGCTGCACCCCTACAGCCGGGCGATGCTGGCGGCGGCGCAGGGCGAACGCCCGGCGCTGGAGGGCGACGCGCCGTCGGCCTTCGCCCAGCCGGCCGGCTGTCCGCTGCGCCGCCGATGCCCGCTGGCGCGCGAGTTCTGCGCCCAGGCCATTCCCACGCTGGAGGAGGTGGCGCCCGGCCATCATGTGGCCTGCCATTACTGGGACACGCCGGCGGACGGGTGAGCTGGATCGACTCAACGGCTGGCTGTTTTCATGCCATCGTGTTATCCTTTCAGGACGTTGGTTTCCACATCGTGAACGCCTGCCGCCGGGGAGCCGATGCCGTCCCTGTCCGTCACCATGCCCGATCTGAACCGTCTGCCGGCACTGGAGCTGCTGGCCGGGCTCGCCACGCCGCTGTGGTTGGCGCGGCCGGAGGATGGCGGCGTGGTCTGGCTGAACGGGACGGCCCGCGCGCTGCTCGACCCGGATGCGGCGGGTGGCGGCCTGCGGATCGAGCCGGCGGAACCGGTGGCGGCCACCGGCGGGACGAAGACCGGGCGCGCCGTGATCGTCCGGGGAGCCGACGGCCCGCCGCTCGCGCTGACCGCCCGCATCGGACCTGTGCCGGACTGGGATTTGATCCTGGTGGAGGGGGCGGCCGAGAGTGCGGACCTGAAGGCCCAGGCGCTGGAACTGGCCGCGGCCAACCGCCGCAAGTCCGAGTATGTCCACCATCTGAGCCACGAGCTGCGCACGCCGCTGACCGCCGTCATCGGCTTCGCCGAGATCCTGCGCGACCGGCTGCTGGGGCCGCCCGACAGCCCGCGCTATGGCGAGGCGGCGGCCCAGATCGTCGCCGCGGGCGACTATATGCTGGAGCTGATCAACAACCTGCTCGACCTTGCCCGCATCGAGGCCGGGCGGCCGGACCTGCATGAGGAGGAGTGCCCGCCGGCCCTGATCGTCGATGCCACCCTGTCGATGATGGCGTGCCGGGCGGAGCGGTCGGGCGTGACCCTGTCCGCGGACCTGCCGCCCGATCTGCCGGTTTTGTGGGCCGACCCGTCGCTGGTCCGGCAGATGCTGACCAACCTCGTCGGCAACGCGCTGAAATTCACAGCAGCCGGCGGCCATGTGACGGTGTCGGCGGAGCGTGAGGCGGACGGCGGTCTGGTGCTGGCGGTCGCCGACGACGGCCGCGGCATGCCGCCCGACCGCATTCCGCAGGCGCTGACCGCCTTCGCGCAGCTGCACGACCCCGCTTATGATCCGATGACGGTGGCCCAGCATGGGTCCGGCCTCGGCCTGCCGCTGACCGCCGCGCTGGTGGAGCTGCATGGCGGCAGCCTCGCCGTCGACAGCGCACTGGGGCGCGGGACGACGGTGCGGCTGCGCTTCCCGCCGCAGCGGGTGGTGGGGTAGGCGGAGCCGGCTTCAGTATCCCTGAGCGTCGCCCAGCATCCCCGCCAAGGCCGGCGCCAGATCGCCGGCACCGACCACCGTCACCCGCTCCAGACCGAGCCAGCCGGCCAGCCGGCGCAGCTCCGCCGCCAGGGCCGGGGCGACGGCAGCGGCCTGGGCATGCGGCTCGCTATGGGCGGCCTGGACCAGCAGGGTGGCGGCCTTGCGGTCGGACTTCAGATCGACGCGGGCGGCGATGCGCTCGTCCATCAGGAAGGGCAGGACGTAATAGCCATGCTCGCGCTTGTGGGCGGGGGTGTAGATCTCCAGCCGGATGCGGGCGCCGAACAGCCGCTCGGTGCGTTGCCGCTCCCAGATCAGCGAATCGAAGGGGGAGAGCAGGGCGCGGGACGCGGCCTTGCGCGGGATGCGCAGGTCGGGGGTGACGTAGGCGATGCGGTCCCAGCCCTCCACCGTCACCGGCAGCAGGTCGCCGGCTTCCACCAGCTCGGCGATGCGCAGGCGGGCGTCTGTCACGTCCAGCCGGTGATAGTCGCGCAGGTCGCGCTCGGTCGCCACGCCATGGGCGTGGGCGGCGATGCGGAGCAGGGCGCGCTGGGCCTCCGCCTCCTCCGGGGTGGGGGTGTCGAGCACGGCGGCGGGCAGCACCCGCTCCGGCAGGTCGTAGAGCCGTTCGAACCCGCGCCGGCCGGCGGTGGTGACGAGGCCGGCCCAGAACAGGAACTCCAGCGCCCGCTTGCCGTCGCTCCATCCCCACCAGCCGCCGGCGCCGCGCCCGGCCTCGCTGAGTTCGGACGCTCCCATCGGCCCGCGTGACGCCACCTCCGCCAGAACCGACTCGATGTAGGGACGGCGTTCGACGGCGAAGCGCGCCAGTTCGCCATAGGTGCCTTCGCCGCGTTCGGCCCGCGCCATGCGCCAGCGGAACAGCGGTTGCTGCTCCACCGGGATCAGGGAGGCCTCGTGACCCCAATATTCGAACAGCGCCCGCCGCTTGCCGCCATAGGCCAGCCGGTCGAGCAGGGCCGCCTCGTACGGTCCGAGCCGCGAGAAGAGCGGCAGGTAATGGGAGCGCACCAGCACATTGACCGAATCGATCTGCACCAGCCCCAGCCGCCCGATCAGGCGCCGGGCATGGCGGGCTTCGACCGTGTCGGCGGTGGTATCGGCATCAGTGGTGGCGGCACTGCTGGCGAAACCCTGGGCGGCGATGGCGACGCGGCGCGCCTCGCGCAGGGACAGGCTGTCGGGACGGGGCATGGGTTCGGAGGGAGGTTGGATGGGACGCCAGCTTGAGAATGCGTTTGATTTTCGTCAAGGCGGCGTGGAGGTGCTGCGCGCAGGCTGACGGTCATCCTGCATTGCAGCACCCGTCCTGCGGAGTTCCTGTCCATGTCCTCCCCCAGTCTTGCCGGCCGTGACGACGGCCCCGCCATCCCGATCCTGTTCCAGTATGGCTTCCGCTTCTTCTTCCTGTTCAGCGGCGTGGCCGCCGTCGGGCTGCTGGCCGCCTGGCTGGGCGTGCTGGTGACCGGGGAATGGCCGGAGCATGCGGCGGGCGCCAGCGCCTGGCATGCCCATGAGATGCTGTTCGGCATGGTGGTGGCCGCCGTCGCCGGCTTCCTGCTGACCGCGGTGCCGAGCTGGACGGGGACCAAGGCGGTGTCCGGCGCACCGCTGATGGCGCTCGCGGCGCTGTGGATGGCCGGTCGCGTCGCCGTCTTTCCCTGGACCGGCATGCCGGAAGCGGTGGCGGCGGTGATCGACATCGCCTTCCTGCCGGGGCTCGGCATCGCGCTCGCCCGGCCGCTGGTGAAGGCGGGCAAGTGGCGCAACAGCGCCTTCCTGATCCTGATCGGGCTGCTGACCGCCGCCAATCTGCTGATCCATCTGGACTGGCTGGAGATGCTGGACGGCGGGGCGGATGCCGGCTTCGCGCTGGGGCTCGGCATCATCCTGATGATGGTGACGGTGATCGGCGGGCGCATCCTGCCGGCCTTCACCCGCAACGGGCTCGGCAAGGCAGGCCTGGGCGTGCGGTCCTGGCCGATGGTGGAGCGGCCGACGCTGGTCCTGACGCTGGCGCTGATCCCGGCGACGATGGTGGCGCCGGAGTCGGCTATCACCGGACTGATCGCACTCGCCGCCGCGGTGGCCCATGCCGTGCGGCTGGCCGGCTGGCAGGGCTGGAAAGCCTGGCGCTCGCCGATCCTGTGGATCCTGCATGTCG
The DNA here is from genome assembly GCF_002573965.1 of Azospirillum palustre. Taxonomy (NCBI): domain Bacteria; kingdom Pseudomonadati; phylum Pseudomonadota; class Alphaproteobacteria; order Rhodospirillales; family Azospirillaceae; genus Azospirillum; species Azospirillum palustre. The sequence goes on from NZ_PDKW01000039.1 coordinate 716,709, forward strand.
GCTATCTGTGGGTGCCGGTGGCGCTGACCTTGCGCGGGCTGCATGCCCTGGCCGGGCTGCCCGCTGCTTCGGGAACCCATGCGATGACGGTCGGCGCCTTCGCCACGCTGATCCTGGCGGTGATGAGCCGCGCCTCGCTCGGCCACACCGGGCGGCCGCTGACGGTGTCGCGGGCGACGGTCGCCGCCTATGTGCTGCTGACGGTCGCCGCGGTCGGCCGCACCGCCTCGCCTGTGCTGCCGGTGGACTGGGTGTGGGCGGCGCTGCAATGGTCGGGCTATGCCTGGGTCACCGCCTTCGCCCTGTACCTCGTCGCCTACGCCCCGGTCCTGCTGTCGCCTCGGGCCGATGGGCGGCCGGGCTGAGCAGGGCAGAGGGAAAGTGACTGGGGCAGAGTGACTGGAATGCAGTTGGGCGGGGCGTTATGCCCCGCCGCGGAAATAGCGGTCGATGGCGTCGGTCATCTCGACCTCGCGGAAGGGCTTGGTCAGGACCGGCCGGTTCTGATGGGTCCGCGGCAGGCCGGCGGCGCCATGACCGGTGGTGAAGACGAAGGGGATGCCCTCGGCGCCCAGAGCATCGGCGACGCTGTCGACGCGCTCACCGCGCAGGGTGACGTCGAGCAGGGCGGCGTCGATGCCGCCCTTGGCGATCAGGTCCAGCGCCTCGGCCACCGTGCCGGCGGGGCCGACGACGACGACATTCTGGACTTCCAGCGAATCCTCTATGGCCATGGCCACCAGCGGTTCGTCTTCGACGAGCAGAATGCGCAGGGGCTTGGATCGGTCGGCTTCCATGGACAGGCGGCTCGCTGCTGGTCAAAGCGGTGGTCGGCGGACAGATGGGGGTCGCAATCCCCTCCGGCAACCGGCGTGAGCTTTTCCGTTCAGCCGTCCGCTTGTCCACCCCGACCTTGGTCATCGCCCCCAGACCTTTGGTCATCGCCCATTGGGCCATTGGCAAGCTCGGGCTGGACTATCACCCCAGATCATCAAGTGCCTGTTGGAGGGAGGGGTAGAGCGCCTCCACCAGCGACCCGTCCGGCCGAACCGGCGACGGCAGGACGTCGGCTCCTTGCAGCGCGCGGGCCAGGGGCAGGCCGCCGACCTCGACGAAGCCGCCGCGCTCGCCATACTGGCCGACGATCCAGTCCTTGACCGCCGGGTCGCCGTCCAGCGCGTTGTTGTGCGAAATCATCGCATGGGTGCCGTCATCGGACCGGCGATACCAGGCATGGCTGCCGTCGCCCAAATCCATCGGCGCGAAGCCGGCCGCGGTCATCGCCTGGCGAACCGCCGGCCGAACCCGGTCGGCCCTCACCCCGGGCCGCGTGCCGGTCCATTGGTCGAGATCGTCCGCAAGCTCGCTCATGATGCCTCTCTGGTCGTTGTCCTGATGGATCAACGCGTCAGGGAAGCTTTTGTGCCATGCCCACCTGTCCGAATGTGGAAGCCGCCACTGCCCGATGGGTGCTGCCCAACCGTCGGCTTATCCGTTCAGATGGCGATTGGCGTTCGTGCGGCCAATACTGCGAGCGAGCGGTCGAGCAGGTCGTAGAGCCGCCCTTCCTGTTCCAGAACCGCGGCGGCGGGGGCGTGTTCCAACTCCTTCGCCAGCCGGCCGAGGGCGGCGGCGCCGAGATTGAGCGAGGTGCCCTTCAGTGTGTGGGCGGTGCGGTTGTGCGGCTCCCCGGCGCGGGCCTGGGCGATCAGGCCGTCGATGGTCTTGCGGCCATTCTCGGTGAAGCCGGCGATGGAGGCGGTCCAGTCGTCGGCCGTCAGCACCTCCAGCAGCAGCGAAACCTGCTCTTCGTCCAGGAGGTCGGTGTCCGGCATATCGGTCATGTCAGCCTCCGGGGACTGGGGTTCGGGAGCGGCCGGCTTTGGATTCGCCTGTTCGGGAGCGGGGGACAGGCCCTTGCCCAGCACCGAAGCCATTTCGGCGAAGAGCAGGGCGGGACGCAAGGGTTTGGTGACGAAGCCGTTCATCCCCGCCGACAGGCATTCCGGCCGCGAGCTGCCCGACGCATGGGCGGTCAGCGCCAGGATCGGCACGTTGCCCTTGTCTCCGGGAAGTTCGCGCACGCGGCGGGTAGCGGTCAGCCCGTCCATGCCCGGCATCTGGATGTCCATCAGCACGAGGTCGAAGGGCTGGTCGCGCACCATGCGCACCGCCTCGCCGCCGCTGGCGGCCAGCGCCACGCTGTGGCCGGCGCGTTCCAGGATGCCGCGGACGATGTCGCGGTTCACCTCGATGTCGTCGACCGCCAGCACGCGCAGTGGCGGCAATGCGGCGACGCGCGCGGCCTCGCCCAGGCTGGTGCCGTGGCCGGCGTCGATGCGGCGCAGAGCCGACGGATCGCCGGGACCGGCGACGATGGTGAAGCGGAAGACGCTGCCGCGGCCGGGAGCGGTGTCGACGGCGATGCTGCCGCCCATCAGCAGGCAGAGGTCGCGGCAGATCGCCAGCCCCAGCCCGGTGCCGCCATAGCGCCGGGTGATCGAGCTGTCGGCCTGGGTGAAGCGGTCGAACAGGGTCGGCACCGAGTCGGGCGCGATGCCGATGCCGGTGTCCTCCACCTCGAACTCCAGCAGGAAGGAATTCGGACGGCCGTAGGGGGCGAATTCGGCAAGGTCGCGGTCCAGCCGGCGCACCCGCACGGCGATGTGGCCCTCCTCGGTGAATTTCACCGCGTTTCCGACCAGATTGAACAGGATCTGGCGCAGCCGGGCGGGGTCGGTGACGATCACCTCCGGCACCGACGGCATCAGCCGGGCCGACAGCTCCAGACCCTTGTCGGTGGCGTTGGGGCGCAGCACCTCCAGCACGCCGTCGATCAGCTGGGGCAGGGCGCAGTCGGCCTCCTCCAGGTCGATGCGGCGGGCCTCCAGCTTCGACAGGTCCAGAATGTCGTCCAGCAGCCGCAGCAGCGTTTCGGCCGACCGGCGGGCGACGTCGGCCAGCCGCTTCTCCCCGGCCGGCAGGGAGGCGTCGGACAACAGGGTCAGGTTGCCCAGCACGCCGTTCATCGGGGTGCGCAGCTCGTGGCTGACGGTCGCCAGGAATTCGGTCTTCGACCGGCTGGCGGCTTCCGCCGTCTCCTTGGCCTGGAGCAGCTGTTCGGCGGCGCGCCGGGGCTCGGTCACGTCGATGCACAGCCACAGCTTGCCGATGGCGGTCCCGGCGGCGTTGCGCACCGGCACATTGTGCCAGCTGACGATGCGCCCGTCGGTCAGCGTCATCTCGCGCCGCTCGTCGCCGTCCACCGCCGACAGCAGCGTGTGGTCGGTGTCGCTGGGGGCGTTGCCGGCATTGGCCAGCGTCTCGTCCAGCCGGTGGCCGACCGGCGCCCCGGCAATGGCGAACAGGGCGGAGAAGGCAGGGTTGGCATAAGCGATGCAGCCGTCGCCGCCGACGAACAGCACGCCGAAATCCATCGCCGACAGCAGGGCCGACAGGCGGGCGCGCTCGTGCTCCACGTCGCGGGCCAGCGCCTCCTGCTCGTCCAGCGCCACGGTCAGCTGGTCGACGCGCTCCTTGATGGCGTGGGACATGGTGTTGAAGGCGGCCCCCAGCCGGCCGATGTCGTCGTCGCCCTCCGCCAGCGCCGGCGGGCTGTAATCGCCGGCCGCCACCCGTTCGCTGGCCCGCGCCAGCGCCGCCAGATGGCGGGTCAGCCACAGGCCGAGCAGGGTCAGCAGCCCGGCCGACAGCAGGATCTCCGACATGGCGATGGCGATGCCCTGGGTCAGCAGGTCGCGCCGGGCCTGGACGATGTGGGCCAGATCCAGGCCGAACTGCACCGTGCCCAGCTTCTGCCCGGCCAGCGCCACCGGGACCGTCACGTCATAGCGGGCGACGCCGTCCTTGGCGTCCAGCGTCAGCGCCGGGTCGGGGGCGGGCAGGCCGCGGTCCTGCCGCCAGCCGCTGGTCGCCACCAGCTTGCCCTTGCTGTCGGCGACGGCGAGATAGAGCACGCCGCCGGTGGAGCGGCTTTCGTCCAGCACCGCCTGCAGGGTCGCATAGTCGCGCTGGGCCAGCGGCGCCACCAGGGCGGCGTTCAGCACCGGCGCCACCTGTTCCGCATGCAGCCTGGCCTGTTCGGCGAGGCTGCCGTAGAGCAGGCGCACGCTGTTGGCGACCAGCAGGGTCAGCATGATCGCCTCGACCGCCATGGCGGCGGCCAGCATGCGCCCGCGCAGCGTCTTCCAGGGCGCCAGACGGGACAGGATCATTTCCCGGCCTTCAGGACGCTCCGGACCTCGTCGGCCAGCGGCTCCATCGCCTCCAGCTCCGCGTCGGTGACCGGGCGGTAGCCGCCCAGTTGGTTGGCGTCGAAATAGGTCCGACCCTCCGCGGTTTCGCCGAAAGCGAACAGGGCCTTGCGCAACGGCTCCAGCAGGGTGGCCTGCTTGCCGTTCAGCATGTAGACGCGGCCGGCCATCGGCGGGCTTTCGGCGATGGTGGACAGCTGGGCCTGCACCTCCGGCGCCAGCTTGGCGCGGTTGGCCAGCGACATGAAGCCGGCCGACGCGTCGCCGGCCAGGATCAGTTGGGCGACGCTGTCGGCGGCGCTGACATAGCGCAGCTGGATGTTCGGCAGCTTCTGCTCGGCCAGCCAGTGCTGGCCCCACAGGGTCACCAGCGACGACGGGCTGAGCCCCAGCACCGTGGTGCCGGCCAGCGACTGGACCGTCCGGTAGGGCCCCTTGGCCGCCGTCACCAGCACGGCGCGGAAGTCCGATTTGTAGGTCAGCACCGGCAGGTAGCCGGCATCCTTGCGCAGCATCTCCGCCTGATGGCCGGTGGTCACGGCGATGTCGTAGTCCTGCTCGACCGCCCGGCGGGCGAAGGCGGTGAAGTCGGGCGCCGTCACGATCTCCACCGGCCGGCCCAGCGCCGCCTCCACCGCGCGGCGGACCGGCTGGTACTGTTCGATGATGACGCGGGCGCTGGTGTGCGGGGCGATGCCGATGCGGAACGCCTGCTCCTCCGCCTGCGCCGGAGACGGCGCGGTGGCCGCCAGGCCGCACAACACGGCGGAACAGAGCGCGGCGAGGCGGGCGAACAGTCGCTTGGTCATGGCGTTTGGATCCCCACGGACTGCGGTTGTGAAATGCCGGCGCTTGGACGGACAGCATTCGTGACGGCGACGGCCCGAGCGATGGTCTAGGACGAAAGATATAACATTCGATAAATGCCGCAGGTAGGGACAAGAGCGCACAGGGTGGCCTTTGCCGGGCATGAGCCGGCCGGATACCCGTGACTGGTGGCGCCCCTTGAAACTTCGATCGTCACCGTCCGCATCATTGCGGCGGCCGGGCGCAACTTTGGAACGGCAGACGGACAGGATTCTGCGCGGAGCCAAGAAAGATCACGCTTTGGTTGCGGATCGGTCCGCTATGTGTCGGAGAGCCCGCATTACCCTCCGCATAGCCACCGAGGACCCCAGCCCGTGCCGGATCGAGCCCAGGACCCGCAGTCCGCCATCTGCCGCGCCATCCGCCTCCTGCGCAGCCACAGCCGCGGCTGCGACAGCGTCGAGACCCGGCGCCTGCTGATCCACACGGAACGCTGGATGATCTGGATGCTCCGCCGCGAGGAGGGCGAGGACCTGCCGGTGCCGGCTGAACTGGCGGGGTGAGAGGCCTCGCAAGAAAACCCCGAACGAAAACAGGCCCCTCCCGGTCGGGAGGGGCCTGTTTCGTCGCACGGGTGCCCGACGGCGCGTCAGGTCGTGCTGCGCAGCTGCTCCGCCCGGCTGGAGCGGGAGGCGGCGTAGTGGTCCTTGGCCAGCAGGGTGTAGACCGCCGGCAGGACGAACAGGGTGAACAGCGTGCCGATCAGCATGCCGGACACGATGACCAGACCGATGGAGAAGCGGCTGGCCGCACCGGCGCCCGCCGCGGTCAGCAGCGGCAGCAGGCCGACCACCATCGCCGCGGTGGTCATCAGGATCGGGCGCAGGCGGACGCGGGCGGCATGCTCGATGGCGGTGCGGCGGTCGACGCCCTCGTTGAGCTGCATCTCGCGGGCAAACTCCACCAGCAGGATGCCGTGCTTGGAGATCAGGCCGATCAAGGTCACCAGACCGACCTGGGTGTAGATGTTCATGGTGGCGACGCCGAAGAACAGCGGCAGCAGCGCGCCGCAGATCGACATCGGCACCGACACCAGGATCACCAGCGGGTCGCGCAGCGATTCGAACTGCGCGGCCAGCACCAGATAGATCACGATCAGCGCGAAGGCGAAGGTGACCATCAACTGGCTGCCCTCCGTCACGAACTGGCGCGATTCCGACAGGTAGGCGTGGTTGAAGCCGGCCGGCAGCTGGGTACGCGCCTGCTCCTCCAGGAAATCGACGACCTGACCCATGGAGACGCCCGGCATCGGCACGGCGGAGAAGGTGGCCGACGGCAGCTGGTTGTACTTGTTCAGCGCGTTGGGCTCCACCGCCGTCTCCACCGACACCACGGTGGACAGCGGGATCTGGGCGCCCGATCCGGAGGTGACGTAGTAGTTGGTCAGCGAGTCCGGCGTCAGGCGGTCCACCCGCGGCACCTGGGGAATGACCTCGTAGGAGCGGCCGTTCAGGTTGAAGCGGTTGACGTAGTTGCCGCCGACCAGCACCGACAGCGTGCTCGACACCGACTGCATGGTCAGTCCCAGATCGGCCGCCTTGGCGCGGTCGATCTTCAGCCGGACGACCGGGCTGTCATATTGCAGGTCGCTGTCGGTGACGATGAACATGCCGCTCTTGGTGGCGGCGTCCTTGATCCGCTCGATGGCGTCGAAGATGGTGCGGTAGTCGCCGGGGCTGGAGATCACCATCTGCACCGGCAGGCCGCCGGTGGAGCCGGGCAGGGCCGGCGGCGACACCAGGAACACGTTGATGCCCGTCACCTTGCCCAGCTCGGCCTGGGCCAGCGGCTGCAGCTCCTTGGCCGACCGCTTGCGCTCGTCCCACGGCTTCAGGATCATGCCGGCGAAGCCCTGGTTCAGGGTGGGCAGGCCGGTCAGGATGAAGCGGGTGTCGGTCTCCGGGAAGGCGGCGAAGGTCTCGTCGATCTGCTTGCCGAAGCTGTCGATGTAGTCGAGGTTGGCGTATTGCGGCCCCTTGGAGATGCCGAACAGGATGCCCTGGTCCTCTTCCGGCGCCAGTTCCGACATGGTGTTGGCGAACAGGTAGCCGACCGACAGCAGGATGCCGACCGCGAACAGCAGGGTCGCGGCGCGGTAGTCGAGCATGCCGTGCAGCCGCCGCTCGTACCAGCCCGCCAGCCGTTCGAACTGACGGTCGAGGAAGGCGGCGAAGCGGCCCGGCTCGCCCTCCTTCAGGATGACGGAGCACATCATCGGCGACAGCGTCAGCGCCACCACGCCCGACACGATCACCGATGCGGCCAGCGTGAAGGCGAATTCGCGGAACAGCGCGCCGGTCAGGCCGCCCAGCAGGCCGATGGGGGCATAGACCGCGGCCAGCGTGATGGTCATGGAGATGACCGGCCCGATGATCTCGCGGGCACCGATCAGCGACGCGGCGACCTTCGACTTGCCGTGCTCGATATGCCGGTGGATGTTCTCCACCACCACGATGGCGTCGTCGACCACGAGGCCGATGGCGAGCACCATCGCCAGCAGCGTCAGCAGGTTCAGCGAGAACCCCAGCGCCAGCATGAAGGTGGCCGCGCCGACGATGGACAGCGGGATGGTCACCACCGGGATCAGCACCGACCGCAGGCTGCCGAGGAACAGGAAGATGACGACGATGACGATGGCGACCGCCTCCAGCAGCGTCTTCACCACCTCGTCGATGGAGGCCTGGATGAAGCGGGTGCTGTCGTAGACGATCTCCATCTTCATGTCGGGCGGCAGGTTGCGCCGCAGCTCCGGCTCCATCTTGCGGATGTCGGCGACGATGTTCAGCGGGTTGCCGGTCGGGGTGCTGTCGACGCCGATGAAGATCGCCTGCTGCCCATTCATCGCCACGCTGGCGTCGAAGCTCTTGGAGCTGAGTTCGACGGTGGCGATGTCGCGCATGCGCACCAGCGCCCCGTCCTTGGCCTTCACCACCATCTCGCGGAACTGCTCGACGTCGGTCAGGCCGGTGTTGGCGGTGACGTTGGAGATGACGAAGACGCCCTTGGTCTGGCCGGGCGCCGACTGGTAGTTGTTGGCGGTGATCGCCGCCGAGACGTCGGCCGGCGAGATGTTGCGCGCCGCCATCTTGACCGGATCCAGCCACAGCCGCATGGCGAAGGTCTGCCCGCCGAGGATCTGGGCGCGGGCGACGCCCTCCACCGTGGACAGCACCGGCTGCACCACGCGCGTCAGGTAGTCGGAGATCGCGGCTCCCGACAGGTCGGGGCTGGAGAAGCCCATATAGAGGATCGAGGTCGTCTCGCCGGTCGATTTCAGGATGACCGGGTCGTTGGCCTCGCGCGGCAGCTGGTATTTGACCTGCTGCACCTTCGCCATCACATCGGTCATCGCGACGTTGGGATCGAAGTTCAGCCGGACATAGGCGGTGACGACGCTCTGCCCCTGGGTCGAGGAGGAGGTCAGATAGTCCAGCCCCTCGGCCGAGGAAACCGCCTGTTCGATCGGCGTGGCGATAAAGCCCTGCATCAGCTCCGGCGAGGCGCCGGGATAGCTGGTGGTCACGGTGATGACGGTGTTCTGCAGCTGGGGATACTGCCGGATCGGCAGCTCCAGCAGCGCGCGGGCCCCGACCAGCAGGATCAGCAGGCTGACCACGAGCGACAGGACGGGCCGGCGGATGAAGATGTCGGTGAAACTGCCCATGGCGTCGGCCTCAGTTCTGCGGCAGGGTCTGCGGCGGGGTCAGCGGATTCTTCTCCGCCGGGACCACGGCCGCACCGTTGGCGAGCTTCAGCTGGCCCGACACCACGACGCGGTCGCCGGGGTTGATGCCGCTGCGGATCTCCACGCGGTTGGCGAGGCGGTCGCCGACCTTGACCGGCTTGCGCTCCACCACCAGCTGCTCCTTGCCGTCCTGGGTCTTCTGCTGGGTGGCGACGAAGACGGAATCGCCGTAGACCGTGTAGTCGACCGCGGTTTCCGGAACGGTCAGCGTGTTGGGCTGCGGCGGCAGGACGACGCGGACATTGGCGAACATGCCCGGCCGCAGCTGGCGTTCGCGGTTGTCCATGGTCGCCTGCACCTTGACGGCCCGGGTGTCGGCGCTGACCTGCGGCTCGATGGTGGTGATCTTCGCCTCGAAATCGCGGCCGGGCAGGGCATCGACATTGATCAGCACGCTCTGGCCGACCGACAGCTTGGTGAAGCTCTGCTCCGGCAGGGTGAAGTTGATGTAGAGCTGCGACAGGTCGGTCAGCGTCACGATGGTGGCGCCGGGATTGACGTAGTCGCCGACATTGACCTGACGGATGCCGAGCTCGCCGTCGAACGGCGCCTTGATCAGCTTCTGGCCGATCAGGGCGCTGGTCCGCTTCATGTTCGCGTTGATCTCGTCGAGCTGCGCCTGATACTGGTCGACGTTGCTCTGCGGCGTCGCCTGGCTGCGGCGCAGGTCGCGGTAGCGTTCAAGGTTCAGCTCGGCCAGACGCGCCTGGGCGCGCTGGGCCAGCAGGTCGGCCTGCTCGGTGGCGTCGTTCAACTGCACCAGCGGGTCGCCGGCCTTGACGCGGGCGCCCGATTCGAAGGGGATGCGGTCGACGCGGCCGGCGACCTCGGGGGCCACCGTCACCTGTCGCGCCGCCTGGAGCGTGCCGATGGCCGACAGGTATTTCGGGATGGTCTGCACCGTCGCCTCCGCCAGCGCCACCGGGGTGGGCGGCGGCTTGTTGTTGGCGAAGAAATCGGCGATGGCCTTGGCGCGGAAGGTGTTGAAGCCGTACAGCCCCGCACCCAGCAGCCCCAGCACGATCAGCGTGATGACGATGCGCACGGTCAACCGCCCGCGCGTCACCGGCTTGCGCGGCGGCGAGGTGGGGGGAGGCGCCCCGCGACCCGGCTCGGACGCCGGGTGGCCGAATGACGTCTCGGTCTTTGGCGAATGGTCCAGGGTCACGTTCGGCTACTCCGGTCTCTCGGGTGTGGGGTCGTCATTCTTGGCTGCGCCATGTGCGGGCTTGGCCGCATCGTTTGCCGGCGGTGGCTGGGAAGGCACGAAGGGGAAGCGCCCGCCGCTTTCATGCGCGGCGATGGCGGTGTCACGCAGGCCGAGCCCGCGCAGGATGAACCAGATGGTCTGGCGCGCAAGGTCGGGACGGCCGCAAGGATAGGGAACGATGGCCCCGCCCGACAGGCAGACGGTCGCCATCATCTCGCACAGATGCTCGGCAAGCCAGAAGCCGTTCTCCGCATCGACCGGACCCGGCAGCCGGTCGCCGGCAGCGGTCGCGGCCTCGATGGAGGCGGCGAAGCAGGGCAGGAAGCGGCTGCGGATGCCTTCGAAGACCTGCCGCATGAACTCGCCGTCCTCCAGCAGGCTGATGATCGACAGGCGGTGGCGGGCGCGCTCGTTCGGATCGACCGGCAGCTCGATCACGAAGTAGTTCACCATGCCCTGGATCATCTGCACCAGCGTGCCGGTGCTGGGCGGCAGCGACACCAGCCGCTCATATTCCGGATCGCCGTCGATGCAGCAGAGGAAGATCGATTGGTAGAGCAAGGCCTTGGACGGGAAATGCTTGAAGATCAGCGCCTCCGACACGCCGGCGGCCTGCGCGATCTCCTTGGTGGTGGTCGCGGCGAAGCCCTTGCGCGCGAACAGCGGCAAGGCGGCGTCGAGGATCGCCCGCTTGCGGGCGTGGCTGTCGAGGCGCGGGGCCATCAGAAGGGGGCCATCGGTGGGGGCCGGGTCGGTCGCTTGTGATAAGTGAGTGCTTACTCACCTTGATGGCGGAGATATAGCTTGGGTGCGGCATCCTGTCCATGGGGTTCGGCAGGATGGCCGGCAGTCTCCTGCCCGGCCCCTGACAGGGGGCCGGCGGGGCGGGGTGCCCGAACGCGCGGTTACAGAGGCTGCAACGGCATCGTCAGCGTCACCCGGGTGCCGGCATGCTGCCGGTCGTGATGCAGCAGCGCCCCCAGGCTGGCCGCCATCGCCTGGACGATGCGGGTGCCGAGGCCGGTTCCCTTGGGGGCGTCGTCGCCGGAGAAGCCGACCCCGTCATCCTCGACGCTCACCGACAGCTGCCCCTCGGCGGCCATCGCCCGCACGCGGATGCTGCCGGCCTGGCCATCGGGATAGGCGTATTTGCAGGCGTTCGTGACCAGCTCGGTCACGATGACCGCCAGGGACACCGCCTTGTCGGTCGGCACCGAAACCTCGTCGGCGACGACGACGAAGCTGTCCGGGCGCCGGGACGCCATGGCGGTGTGCATTTCGGCCAGCAGCGTTTCCAGATAGGAGTCGAACCGGACGGAGCGCACGTCGTCGGAGGTGTAGAGGCTCCGGTGGATGCCGGCGATCGCGGTGATGCGCACCTGGGTCTCGTCCAGGGCGGTGCGGGCCATGGAATCGGACAGGCCCGACCGCTGCATCCGCACGAAGGCCGCCACCAGGGCCAGACTGTTGGCGACCCGGTGGTTGACCTCCCGCAGCAGCAGCTCCGCCCGGTCGCGGGCGGCGCGCACCTCCCGCTCCGCCTGTTCCCGTTCCCGGCGCAGATGGGCCTTTTCGAGCGCCTGCTCGATGGCCGCCGCCAGCAGATCGAAGAATCCCTCGCCGGCCTCCTTGGGAACGTAATCGTCAGCACCGGCCTTCAGCGCCGCGACGGCCACCCGCGTGTCGCCGGCACCGGTGACGTAGATGACCGGCGGGGCGTTCTCGCGCGCCAGCAGGGCCGGCAGTATGTCCAGCCCGGTTTCCCCCGGCATCTCGTGGTCCAGACCGACCACCGCGATGCCGCCCCGTTCCAGCCGTTCCAACCCGACCCGGCCATCCTTCGCCCACTCCACCGCATAGCCGCGCCGTTCGAGTTTCCGCTGCACCAGCCGGGCCATGGCAGCGTCGTCGTCGATGTAGAGGATGCGTATGGCCGGGTCGGTCATGCCTCCGCCTCGGGGATCTGGATGACCGAGAAGAACAGCCCGAGCTGCCGGATCGCGGTGGCGAAGCTTTCGTAGTTCACCGGCTTGGTGATGTAGACGTTGGCGCCGATGTCGTAGCAGCGCTGGATTTCCTGCCGGTCGTCGGTGGTGGTCAGCACCACGACGGGGAAGCGCTTGGTGTGGGGGTTGGCCTTCAGCCTGGACAGGATATCGACCCCGGTCATGTCCGGCAGGTTCAAATCCAGCAGGATGAGAAGCGCCCGGCCTGAGCTGGCCTGTCCGCTTCCGTCCGGACCGAACAGATAGTCCAGCGCGCTGGTGCCGTCGGTGAAGGGCACGATCTCGTTGGTGACGCCGGCCCGCCGGATGTTCTTCTCGATCAGGCGGGCGTGTCCCTCGTCGTCCTCGATCATGACGATGCAGACCGTTTGGGGGTCACGATTCATGAGCGGACTTCTCCGGGGACAGGGCAAGAACTTTCGGAAGGCTTATGCGAAAGATACTTCCCTGTCCAGGAACCGAATCGACGGTGACGTCGCCTTGCAGGCGCCGGACGAGCGTGCGGACATAGGCGAGGCCGATTCCCTCTCCCGGACGGTCCTGCACGCCGGAGCGGCGGAACAGCTCGAAGATGCGCTCGTGATCCTGGGCTGCGATGCCGCGGCCGTTGTCCGCGACCTCGAAGATCAGCAGCCCCGCCTCGGCGCGTCCGCGGATGGCGATCCGGCCGGGCCGGGCCGGGTCGAGATATTTGATCGCGTTGTCCAGCAGGTTCCCGAACACCTGCTCCAGGGCGAGCCGGTCGGAGACGAGCGACGGCAGCGGGCCGGCGATGTCGATGGCGCAGCGCAGTTCGCCGGCCCGGTGGCGGTAGCTGGCGACCGCGTTTTCCAGGAAGGCCTGCATGGAGATGGGCTCCGGGTTCAGCGTCCGGCTGCCCTGGCGCGACAGGGCGAGGATGGCGTTGATCAGGCGGTCCATCTTCGTCGTCGACGTGCGGATGAAGCCGATGGCCTCCGGCATGTCCTCGGCGACGGCCCGCCGCGCCTCCGCCGCCGTGGCGTCGTCGCCATCCGCAGGCCGGCGGTCGAGGTCGGCGGCTACGCTGGCCAGTCCGGCCTCGAACTCGCTGGTGAAGCCCATCACGTTGACCAGCGGTGCGCGCAGATCGTGGCTGACGATGTAGGCGAAGCGCTGGATCTCGTCGTTGGCCCGCTGCAACTCCATGGTGCGCTCCGACACGCGCTGTTCCAGGGAATCGTTGAGGGCCTGGATCGCGCGCTGCGCCTGCATGAGGGCGCGCGTGTAGCCGACCGCGATCCACACGGCGCCGCCGACGACCAGCAGGATGAACAGGCCGCCCAGGATCGCCACCCATCCCGACGTCCTGGCCTGCCCGGTCAGGGCGCGGAGCTGGGTGTCGAGCTGGGCATCGGCGGGGGTGATCAGCTCGTCGAGCGAGCGCCGGGCATCGTCCATCAGCCGCATGCCGCGGCCGGTGCGCACGATGGCCAGGGAGTCTTCCCGGCGTCCGGCCCCCATCAGGGCGATGGTCTCCGCCAGTTCCTCCCGCTTTGCGGCGGCCAGACCGACGAGACGGTCGACGATGTGCAGCTCGCCGGCATCGCCGTCGACCAGTTCGCGCAGCCGGGCGATGGTGGCGTCCACCGCCGCGACCGCCGCCTCGTAGGGCTTGAGATATTGGCGGTCCTCGGTCAGCAGGTAGCCGCGCTGTCCGATCTCGGCATCCTGCAACTGGCTGAGCAGTGTCCCGGCGGCGACCCGCAGGGCCGTTATCCGGCTGACGGAGCGGGAATATTGCTGGGTGCTGTCCGCCAGCCATCCCGACATCATGATGATCGCCAGCAGCGCGAAGGCGGCGGCGAGCAGCATCAGAAGGGCACGGCGGGTGACTGTGCTGCCGGACGTGGGCATCGCGGAGAGCCGTGCGGTGCGAGGAAGGGTAAGCCCCTCTACCAATTCGCAGGAGGGTTGGCAACCGGCGGCACGGTCGGCACCCTTCCATCTTTCGTCATTTTTTGAAGCTGTTGGGACGGACGAATGGTTTTCCGCAGCTGCACACTGGCCTTACAGTCATGCCATCGACCTGACCGGAAGGAGCGTGCGCGCGATGGAGCCCATCCTGTGGGAATGGATCAACGCCCTGGCGCGGTGGCTGCACGTCATCACCGCCATCGCCTGGATCGGATCGTCCTTCTACTTCATCCATCTCGACGCCTCGCTGCGCAAGCGGACAGGGGCGCCGTCCGGGACGGCGGGCGACGCCTGGCAGATTCACGGCGGCGGCTTCTACCACATGACCAAATACATGGTCGCCCCGCCGCAGTTGCCGGAGGATCTGACCTGGTTCAAGTGGGAATCCTACGCGACGTGGCTCAGCGGCTTCTTCCTGATGTGCGTGCTCTATTACCGCGGCGCCGACCTGTTCCTGATCGACCAGGACGTGCTGGCGCTCAGCCATTGGCAGGCGGTGGCGATCAGCGTCGGGGCGCTGGTGGCGGGCTGGGTCGCCTATGACCTGATGTGCAAGTCGCCGCTCGGCCGCAACGACGGGGCGTTGGCTGTCGCCGGCTTCGTCATGCTGGTGGCGACGGCCTGGGGCATGACGAAGATCTTCAGCGGGCGCGGCGCCATGTTGCAGGTCGGCGCCCTGATGGCGACGATGATGGCCTGCAACGTCTTCATGCTGATCATCCCGAACCAGCGCAAGACGGTGGCCGCCATGCTGCGCGGCGAGACGCCGGACCCGTCGCTGGGCAAAAAGGCCAAGCAGCGCTCGCTGCACAACAACTACCTGACCCTGCCGGTCGTCTTCCTGATGCTGTCCAACCATTACCCGCTGGTCAGCTCCACCCGCTACAACTGGGCGATGGTGGCGCTGGTCCTGGTGGTCGGCACGGCGATCCGCCATTTCTTCAACAGCCGCCATGCCGGCAAGCCGACGCCCTGGTGGACCTGGGGTGTGGCCGCCGCCGGCATGCTGGGCTGCATCTGGCTCAGCACCATGGGGCCGGCGACGGCCGACACCGCCGCTGCGGCGCCGGTCAAGGTCGGCTACGCCCAGGTGGAGGAGATCGTCGCCACCCGATGCAGCATGTGCCATGCCGCCCAGCCGGTGTGGGAGGGCATCGCCACCCCGCCGCGCGGCGTCGTGCTGGAAGGCGACGGCATCCGCCGCCATGCCGAGCAGATCCGCCTGCAAGCCGGCTACAGCAGCGCCATGCCCCCCGCCAACATCACCGGAATCACCCCGCAGGAGCGGGCGGTGTTGGCGGCGTGGTCCGGGAACATTAAGTAACCCTCCCTCACAGCACTCCATCGAACCGGACCCCCATGCCCGACCAGTCTATCGCCGTCCCCGTTTCCGCCGCCATCCGCGGACGCCTGCTCAGCTTCCATCGCGCGCCCGCCGGGCCGGGCGATCTCGATTGCCTGACCTATTGTGAGGACGGGCTGCTACTGGTCGGGGCTGACGGGCGGATTCTGGAGGTCGGCGACTGGGACGATCTGCGCGGCCGGGTTCCGGACGGGGTGGCGGTCGACGACCACAGCGGCAAGCTGGTGCTGCCGGGCTTCATCGACACCCACATCCATTTCCCGCAGACCCAGGTCATCGCCTCCTACGGCGCCCAGCTGCTCGACTGGCTGGAGAAATACACCTTCATCGAGGAGCAGCGCTTCGCCGATCCGGCCCATGCCGCCGCCAACGCATCCTTCTTCATGGACGAGCTGCTGCGCAACGGCACGACCACGGCGGTGGTCTATGGCTCCGTCCACCCGCAGTCGGTCGATGCCCTGTTCGCCGAGGCCGAGGCGCGCGGCGCCGGGCTGATCGCCGGCAAGGTGATGATGGACCGCCATGCCCCCGCCGCCCTGACCGATACAGCCGACAGCAGCTACCGCGACGGCAAGGATCTGATCGGCCGCTGGCATGGGACCGGGCGGCAGCGCTATGCCGTGACGCCGCGCTTCGCCATCACCTCGACCGAGGCGCAGCTGGAGGCCGCCGGTGCGCTGCTGCGCGAGCATCCCGGCGTCCACATGCAGACCCATCTGTCGGAGAACACCGACGAGATCGCCGAGGTGGGCCGGCTGTTTCCCGGTGCGCGCGACTACACCGACGTCTACGACCGTTTCGGGCTGCTGGGACCGACCTCGCTGTTCGGCCACTGCATCCATCTGTCGGACGCGGAGATGGCCCGGCTGTCGGAGAGCAGCTCGGTCGCCGTCTTCTGCCCGACCAGCAACCTGTTCATCGGCAGCGGCCTGTTCGACCTCGACGCCCTGTCGAAGCCGGAGCGGCCGGTGCGCACCGCCATCGCCACCGATGTCGGCGGCGGCACCAGCTATTCCATGCTGCGCACGGCGGCGGAGGCCTACAAGGTGCTGCAACTGCGGCGGCAGAACCTGCCGGCGCTCGCCGCCTTGCACTGGATGACTCGCGGCAATGCCGAGGCGCTGGGCATGGCCGGCGAGATCGGCAGCCTGGAGCCCGGCCGCTGGGCCGACCTCGTCGTGCTCGATCCCGCCGCGACGCCGGCTATGCGACATCGCATGAAGGCGGTGGACGGCGATCTGGAGGAGGAGCTGTTCATCCAGGTGACGCTGGGCGACGACCGCTCGGTGGCTGCCACCTATCTGCGCGGCCGCAATTCGCACCTGCGGCAAACCGGCGCTTGACCCAAGCCCCTAGTCCCTGTAGGACTTCCGCCGTCATTGGGGAGTAGCCACCCGCCGGCAGCGATCCGGTGGGGTTCGCGTCAACAGACTTGGATGGTTCCGGCCTTCGGCCGTTACCGCCATGGCGCGCACGGCGACCAAAGGGTCGACCCGGCGAGACCAGTGGATCGGACATCTCCGCGGCCAGCCGGAGTCCGCCCGATTCCACTGTGTTGTCTGGCCCGGGAATAGCCATGATCGCCACGTCCCTCGCGCTCGCTTTCAGCCTTTCGATGGATAGCTTCGCCGCCGCTCTCGGCCGCGGTGCCTGTTCGCGCCGTGCCGGTTTGCCGGAAGCGGTGCGGGTGGGGGCCGCCTTCGGCGTCTGCCAGTTCGCCATGCCGCTGGTCGGCTGGGGCATCGGCATCGCCTTCGCCAGTCTGGTGGAGTCGGTCGATCACTGGATCGCCTTCGGCCTGCTGCTGGCGGTCGGCGGTGCGATGCTGCGCAACGCCATTATGGACGGCGAGGATGAGGGCGAGGAGGATTGCGGCCCGGTGCGCAGCGTGCGCGCCGAATGGCTGGCCCTGCTGACCACCGCCGTCGCCACCAGCATCGACGCCGCCGCCGTGGGGGCGGGGCTGGCGCTGGTCGATGTCGACATGGTGACGACCTCGGCGCTGATCGGCGTGGTGACCTTCGCGGTCGCCTTCGGCGGCGTGCTGATCGGCAAGGCCGCGGGCAACCATCTGGGCCGCTGGGCCGAGATGGCCGGCGGCGTCGTGCTGATCGGGCTGGGCGCGAAGATCCTGCTGGAGCACACGATGGGGTGACCTGGCGGGGTGACCTTGGCGGGGTGAGGAGGCAGACGCCTCCTCCTTCCCGTAGCTCTTACTCCGCCAGCGTCATCCCCATTTCCCAGAAGTCCGCTTCCAGCCGGGACGCCTGCCGGAAGATGGTCAGCAACCGGGGAAAGCGCGCCTCGGTCATGCCGTCGGCCGCCAGCCGGTCCAAATTCTCCCGCGCCGCCCGCGCCACCTCCTGATAGGCATCGCCGGCATATTCGGCGATCCAGACACGGTAGGGGTTGGCATCGTCGAGCGCACCCGGCAGCGCCGCCAGCCGGCGGCCGATCTCGGCATAGCCGATGATGCAGGGGCTGAGCGCGACATGCAGGTCCAGCAGGTCGCCGCGCAAGCCGGTTTCCAGCACATAGCGGGTGTAGGCCATCGTCGCCTTTGACTCCGCCGCCTGCTCCAGTTCGGCGGCCGGCAGGCCCCAGCCGGCGCACAGGCCGACATGCAGGTCCATCTCCATGTCGAGGATCGCCTTCAGCCCGTTCAGCGAGGCCCGCATCTCGCGCAGGTCGCGGCCCTTGTAGATGGCGAGCGCATAGGCGCGGGCGAAATGGATCAGGAACAGGTAGTCCTGCACCAGATAATGGCGGAAGCACTCCTGCGGCAGCGTGCCGTCGCCCATCCCGCGCACGAAGGCATGGTCGACATAGGCCGACCAGTCCGGCCGCGCCCCGGCGACGAGCCGGTCGAACAGGTCGGGTGTGGCAGGGTCGGCGGCGGTGGGCGGGGTCATGGCGGCTGTCTCCGGTGTCGCTGACGTAGTGGGGCCGGCACTCTACCCGCTATTCGCCGGTTTGCAGCAAGGCACCGCGCACCCGCGCTTGGTGGAAGGCATAGAGGAACACGGCGATGCCGCCCGCCATGTAGACGATGTTCAGCCCGACCGCCCAGGCCAGATGGTCCCAGCGCAGCGTGCCGTCGAACACCAGCGCCCGCATGCCCTCGAACACATGGGCGGACGGCAGGGCGAGCGCCACCGGCTGGAGCCAGGCCGGCAGGACCGACACCGGGTAATAGACCGCGCTGACCGGGGCCAGCATGAAGACGACGATCCAGGCCAGCCCCTCCGCCCCCATGCCGTAGCGCAGGATCAGCGCCACGATCAGCAACCCCAGCGACCAGCCCAGCACGATCAGATTGGCGAAGAAGGCGGCGAGCGGCAGGCCGAGCGTGAAGACCGAATAGCCGAAGAAGGGAATCGCCAGCCCCGCCGCCGGCAGCACGCCGATCAGGGTGCGCAGCAGGCTCATGGTCATCAGCGCCGTCACCCATTCGCCGGGGCGGAGCGGGCTGACGAACAGATGACCCAGATTGCGCGACCACATCTCTTCCAGGAAGGAGATGGAGACGCCGAGCTGGCCGCGGAACAGCACGTCCCACAGCAGGACCGCGCTGACCAGCACGCCGGCGCCCTGCGCCACCCAGCCGCTGCCGCCGCCGCTGGATGAGGCCATGAACTGGTTGATGTAGCCCCACAGGATCATCTGCATGGTCGGCCAATAGGCCAGCTCCAGGATACGCGGCCAGGAGCCGCGCAGCAGGTACCAGTAGCGCAGCACCATGGCGCCGACCCGGCGCAGCGAGAAATCCGCGCGCGGGATCGCCAGTTCATTCGGCGGCATCGGCAGTCTCCCCGGTCAGGATGCGGTCGTCGGAGGCGCGGGCGATGTCGAGGAAGACCTCCTCCAGCGTCTGGCGGCCGTAGCGGGCGAGCAGGGCCGACGGCGCGCCGCGGTCGACGATCCGCCCCTGCCGCATCATCAGCACGCTGTCGCACAGCCGTTCCACCTCCAGCATGTTGTGGGAGGCCAGCAGGATGGTGGCGCCGGTGCGCAGCCGGTAGCGTTCGAGATATGTCCGTATCCAGTCGGCGGTGTCGGGATCGAGCGACGCCGTCGGCTCGTCCAGCAGCAGAAGCTCCGGGTCGTTCAGCAAAGCCTTGGCCAGCGCCACGCGGGTTTTCTGTCCCGCCGACAGTCCGCCCGACGGCCGATCCAGAAAACGCGACAGGTCAAGATGCTCGGCCAATTCTTGGACGCGCTTTTTGACGCATGTCAAACCGTAGAGGTGGGCATAGACGGTAAGGTTCTCCCGCACCGTCAGCCGATGGGGCAGTTCGACGTAGGGGGAGGAGAAGTTCATGCGCGGAAGCACGGCATGCCGATGGCGCGCCATGTCGACGCCCAGGATCTCCACTGTCCCGGCCGTCGGCAGCAACAGCCCCAGCAGCATCGAGATGGTCGTCGTCTTGCCCGCGCCGTTGCCGCCGAGAAGGCCGGTGACGCTGCCGCGCGGCACGGTGAAGCCGATGGCGTCGACCGCCGTGACGTCCCGCCCGTCCGGGGTGGGGAAGCGCTTGGTCAGCCCCTCCGCCCGGATGGCGGGGGCAATGGCAGGTGTGCCCGGCTGCTGTGGGATGGTTCGTTCGGTCATGGGCACAGAATATGGCGGCAAGCGCCGCAACCGCCAGGGGCATGCGGCCCAGCGGCGAGGATCGGGACAAGGATCGGGACAACGATCATGGTGACGTTCGCCAGCGCGCTGACCGGACCGGTCCCGGCCTCCCCGGTGCCGGCGCATTGGGCGCAGCCCGACGGCCGCATCACGCTGCGCACGCTGATCCTGATCCGCTGGGTCGCGGTGCTGGGTCAGCTGGCCGCGGTGACCTTCGTCAATCTCGGGCTGGGCTTCCCGCTGCCGCTGGGGCCGGTGCTGGCCGCCATCAGCGCGTCGGCCCTGCTGAACGTGGTGGCGATGACCCAGCGCGGCGGCCGGCTGCGGCTGGCCGACCGCGACGCGGCGCTGTATCTCAGCTACGACATGCTGCAGCTGACGCTGCTGCTCTATCTCACCGGCGGGTTGAGCAACCCCTTCGCCATCCTGCTGCTGGCGCCGATGACCGTGGGTGCGGCCATCCTGTCGCGCTACAGCACGGTGCTGCTGACCGGGCTGAACCTGATCTGCCTGACGGCACTCGCCCTCTGGCACTTCCCGCTGCCGTGGGAGGAGCCGGTGCGCTCGATGGCGCCGCTCTATGCCTTCGGCGTCTGGCTGTCGCTGACGGTGTCGTCGGTCTTCATCGCCGGCTACGTCTTCCGCGTCGCCGCGGAGGCGCGGCGCTTCGCCGATGCGCTCGCCGCCTCGCAGGTGGCGCTTGCCCGCGAACAGCGGCTGGGTGCGCTGGGCGCGCTCGCCGCGGCGGCTGCGCACGAGCTGGGCTCGCCGCTCGGCACCATCGCCGTGGTGGCGAAGGAACTGGCGCGCGACCTGCCGCCGGACAGTCCCTATGGCGAGGATGTCGAGCTTCTGCAAAGCCAGGTGATGCGCTGCCGCGAGATCCTGGCCGATCTGGCGCGCAAGCCGGAGGCCGACGGCGGCGACCCGTTCGAACGGCTGCCGCTGACCACGCTGATCGAGGCCGCCGCCGCCCCGCACCGTCTCGGCCACATCGACTTCGCCGTGGAACCGCACCCGGTCGGCGAGGCGGAGGAGCCTTTCCTGCGCCGCAGCCCTGAGATCATCCACGGCATCGGCAACTTCATCCAGAACGCCCACCAGTTCGCCCGCCACAAGGTGACGGTCGCCGCCGCCTGGGACGGGCGTGGCGTCACCATCACGGTGATGGACGACGGACCGGGCTTCCCGCCCCATCTGCTGGGCCGCATCGGCGAGCCGTACCTGTCGGTGCGCGGCGAGCGCTCCGGGCCCAAGGGGCAGACGGGCGGCGGGCATATGGGCCTCGGCATTTTCATCGCGCAGACGCTGCTGGAAAAGACCGGCGCAACCGTGCGCTACACCAACAATCCGCCGGACGGCACGCCGCCCGCTGATCAGGCCGCCGGCGGGCACTCCAATCAGGGCGGAACCGGTGCGCGGATTTCCGTGCGCTGGAAGACCATCAACGCCAAGAAATGAGGTTTTACGGTGGACACCCTCAAAACAACCGATGACATGCTGTCGGGCGATGCCGTCAAACTGACCTTCACTGGCGACGTCACCCGCAGCCTCCTGATCGTCGACGACGACGCCCCCTTCCGCACGCGGCTGGCCCGCGCCATGGAAAAGCGCGGTTTCAACGTCGTCGCGGTCGACAGCATCCAGCTCGGCATCGAGGTGGCGCAGGAATCGGCGCCCGCCTTCGCGGTGGTCGATCTGCGTCTGGGCGACGGCAACGGGCTGGACGTGGTGTCGGCCCTGCGCGACGCCCGTCCCGACGCCCGGATCGTCATGCTGACCGGCTACGGCAACATCGCCACCGCCGTCGCCGCGGTGAAGGCCGGCGCCGTCGATTACCTGCCGAAGCCGGCCGATGCCGACGCGGTGGAATCCGCGCTGCTGGCCGACGGCCGCCCGCTGCCCCAACCGCCGGAAAACCCGATGTCGGCCGACCGCGTCCGCTGGGAGCACATCCAGCGCGTCTTCGAACAGTGCGACCGCAACGTATCGGAAACCGCGCGCCGCCTGAAGATGCACCGCCGCACGCTCCAGCGCATCCTGAACAAGCACGCCCCGCGCGCCTGAGCCGGAGCGGTTCAGGCCCGACATGCGAACGGCCCGCCCCGGATCGGGGGCGGGCCGTTCGCATGTCGGGTATCGGGCTTGCCGTTTGTGATGGAGCCACCGCAAAAGATCGCTTTGGCAATTCTCGACAGGCTCGTTCGGCAGTGCCATCTTCAAATTGCACAGGAGAGACGAGGCCATGCCCAGGATCGACTTCAGTCATCTTTCGCCGCAGGAGCGCCTGGAACTGGCGGAGGATCTGCTGGATAGCCTCAAAGACGCCGACATTCCGCTGACGGTGGGCATGAGGGCCGAACTCGACCGGCGCAACTCCGGATTCTCCGAAACCAGCGCACACGCGGTTCCATGGGAGACGGTGCGCGCCAGATTGAGGCAGCGCGACGCGTGAGCCTCCCGGTTTTCTTTCTGCCCGAAGCGGAGACGGATCTGCGTGAGGCCCAGGCTTGGTACGACAGCCGCTCCTTCGGTCTGGGCGACCGCTTCTTTGCTGCGGTCGACGGCACAGTGCTGCGGATCGGGGAGAGCCCGTTTCAGTTCCCACTGGTTCATACCAACTCCCGCCGTGCATAGCATCCGGCTCGCCCCCTGTCGGTCATCGGGACGCGATGGGCCGTCCTGTCGCTGAGCCGGGCGTCAATTGCGCGTCGGCAGGGCAGGGCAATCTTCAAGAAATTCGATCATGCGCCGTTCGACCCGCAGCAGCACCTCACGGGCGGACAGGTTATGGCATGCACGGCTATGGTCGCGGATCAACCTGATCGCGCTGACGGTGGCGGATTCCTGACGGTATGGCATGACGCAATCTCCGTCCAAAAGACATAGGAACTCTATACCTTTTACAGTATCCGTTATAGCATAAAAATTCGTGTACAGAACAATTTGCCGCAAGTCGGGATTGGGAATTCGGTCTGTCCGGCGCCCGCGGTCCGATGCGGTGCATCACGATCCGGCGCCCGGTTCCCGGCATCATTTGCCTTTGGGCCGCACCCTCTAAAATCGTTGGGAAAGTGTGACAACGGCAGCCGGCACGGCTGAGAAACCGTTCCGGCGCGGAACGTCGCGTGCCGCCCGGCGTTGGCGGGATGGGTCTTCGCATCCGGCCCCGGGCTTGTCCGCGCCGGGAAAATCGCTGGAATACCCGCGGCCCGGCCGGTGCGATCGAACGTCTTGCAACCTGTCCTTCCGGGTAACCCCCATTATGCCCGGTCCTGCATCGACGGTTCATACTGCACTGCAACAGGGTCAGGAAGGCTACCCACTGCGCGCCCATTGCTCGCCGCATGCACTGGATGGCCGATGCAACGGCTGGACTAACACTGCGTTTCAGCCAATCGGACGAACCGCCGAGCCTGCCCACCGGACAGCATCCGCTGCCCGGAATGGAGGATCGGGCAAACGGATGGTCCTATGGCCGCGCTTTCTGGTCGTTACGCGAGGAGGACCCTTTGGCCACCCAGGAACTTCAGGAACAACCCCGACGCAACAACCCTGAGTCTCGGCGGGGCCCCGGGTCCATGTCGCCCGGCATTTCGTACGATCTGTCGGCCAGCGCCGCCAGCGCGGTGCGCCGGACCACGGGGTTGTTGCGCCGGCACAAGCTGCTGATCGGGACGGTGATCGTGGTCGGCACCGGGTTGGCGGCCCTGGTCGCCTTCCGGATGACGCCGCTCTACACCGCCGAAACGCTCATCATGGTCGAGCACCGCAAGAACACCGTCCTCAATTTCGAGGGGGTGGTGTCCGACATGACCCCCGACATCAGCGCGCTGCAGAGCGAGGTCGCGATCCTGAAGTCGCCGGCCTTCGCCGAAAAGGTGGTGGCGAAACTCAAGCTGATGAACGATCCGGAGTTCAATGCCTCGCTGCGTCCGCCGCCCCCCGGATGGGTGTCGGCGCTGAACCCGCGCAACTGGATCCCGGACAGCTGGAAAGCGTCCAGCGGCGTGCCGCTGTCGCCGGAGGAGATCGAGCGCAACCACCTGACCTCCGTGGTCAACGCCGTGCTCGACAACACGTCGGTGCGTCCGCAGGGCCGCTCCTACGTCATCGCCGTCAGCTTCGACAGCGAGGATCCGCGCAAGTCGTCCCTGATCGCCAACACCATGGCCGACCTCTATCTGGTCGATCAGCTCGACGAGAAGTTCAAGGCATCCAAGCGCGCCACCCAGTGGCTGGAGGAGCGGCTGACCGACCTGCGCAAAGAAGCGCAGACCAGCGGCGACGCGGTGGAGAAGTACCGGACCCAGCATGGCCTGACCACCTCGTCCAACAACGAGAGCACGGTGGTCGGCCAGCAGCTGAGCCAGCTGAACGCCGACTATATCCTGGCCCGCACCAAGCGGCAGGAGGCGGAGACCAAGCTGCGCGACGTCACCGCCATGGCGAATTCGCCGCGCGGCGCCTCGGCGGTCGGCGACGTGCTGGGCTCGCCGCTGATCCAGGCGCTCCGCGAGCGCGAGGTCGATCTCCAGCGCCAGATCGCCGAGGCCACCAACCGCTACGGTGCCAAGCACCCGATGCTGCAGGCGCTGCAGAGCCAGCTGCGCGACCTGCAAGGCCAGATCAAGGCCGACGTCGGCAAGATCGTCTCCAACCTCAGCAACGAGGTGGAGCTGGCGAAGGGCCGCGAGCAGGGGCTGAAGGCCAGCCTGGATCAGGTCGAGGCCAAGCAGAACGAGCAGCAGCAGGCGACCGTCGGCCTGCGCACGCTGGAGCGCGACGCCACCACCGCCCAGTCGATGTACGAGGCGCTGCTGACCCGCTCGCAGCAGATCGCGACGCAGAACGACATGCGCCAGCCCGATGCCCGCATCGTGTCGGAGGCCTCGATCCCGCTCGACCCGTCGCAGCCGAACCGCAAGCTGATCCTGCTGCTGGCGCTGGTGGCGTCGGGCACGCTGGGCGTACTGCTGGCCATGCTGCGCGAACGGGCCGAGAGCGGATTCCGCAGCCCGCACCAGTTCGAGACGGCGACCGGCGTCCGCAGCCTCGGCATCGTGCCGCGCATCCCGCGCTTCGGCGGGTCGCCGGCCGCCTATGTGGTGGACAAGCCGATCTCCGCCTTCGCGGAATCGATGCAGAACCTGCGCACCTCGCTGCTGCTCGCCAATCCGGACGGACGGCACCGGGTGATCCTGTTCAGCTCGTCCGTCCCCGGCGAGGGCAAGAGCTCCGTCGCCGCCGCCTTCGCCCGCACCTGCGCCAACGCCGGCCAGCGGACGATCCTGGTCGATTGCGACCTGCGGCGGAAGTGCCTGCACGAGATGCTGGGCATGTCCAACAACCGCGGTCTGGCGGAAGTGCTGGCCGGCACCGCGACGCTGGAGGAGGTGATCCAGGTCGATCCGCGCACCGGCCTGCACGTCATCCCCGCCGGCCATGGCCGCACGCTGCCGCAGGACACGCTGGGCTCGTCGGGCATGCACCAGCTGCTGTCGCGCCTGTCGGTCAATTACGACCGCATCGTGCTGGATTCGCCGCCGGTGCTGGCGGTGTCGGAAGGCAAGCTGCTGGCGGCCCTGGCCGACCAGACCGTCTTCATCGTCCGCTGGGGCATGACCAAGCGCGGCACCGCGATGGCCGGGTTGAAGGAGGTGATCGAGGCCGGCGGCGAGGTGGTCGGCGTCCTGTTCAGCCAGGTCGATACCCGGCGCCATGCCCAGTACGAGTTCCCGGACAGCGGGCGTTACCACGGCTACCGCCGCTACTACGCGAACTGAGGACAAGGCCCCTCGGCCGGCCGAAAGCCGGCCGAGGATCTTTTGCGCAGTGCGTCACGATTCCATCAACCACCGAAGAGCCCATGAATGTCCGCTGGACACCGCATCTTCCGGAACATCCGCGCCCTTGCCGCCGCGAAAACGGCGACGATGGCGAGCGGGCTGGTCACCGCGGCCTGGACCGCGCGGGTTCTGGGACCGGACAGTTTCGGCGTGCTGGGCTTCGGCACTTCGCTGATGGCCTATGCGGCGCTGTTCGTGAACATGGGCCTCTCCACCTACGCCATCCGTGAAATCGCGAGAAACCGCGAGCAGGACGACCACCGCGAGCGGGCGGCCGAGCTGTCGGAACATGTGCTGACCCTGCGCACCGTGCTGGCCCTGGTGGTCGGCGTCCTCTATGCGGCCTTCGTCCTCTCGCTGGACAAACCGATGGAGGTGAAGGCGGTTCTTCTGGTGCAGGCGGTCCAGCTGCTCGGGAACGCCTTGGTCCTCGACTTTGTTTACCAGGCGACCGAGAAGATGGGGGTGATCGCCACGCGCGAGATCGGCACCTCCATCGGCTCGATGCTTCTCGTCTTCCTGCTGGTGCGTGGGCCTGAGGACGCCATCACCGCAGCCGCCATCACCGGCGGTTCCATCACCGTCAACGCGCTGGTGATGATCGGCCGCTTCCGCCGCGACTTCGGCCATCTGCGCCCCAGGGT
Organism: Azospirillum palustre; assembly: GCF_002573965.1. NCBI lineage: Bacteria > Pseudomonadati > Pseudomonadota > Alphaproteobacteria > Rhodospirillales > Azospirillaceae > Azospirillum > Azospirillum palustre. The sequence continues at coordinate 743,235 of NZ_PDKW01000039.1, forward strand.
CGACCTGAAGGTGTGGCGCGAAATCCTGACGGCGGCGACGCCGATGGCGGTCGGCGTCTTCGCCTGGGCGATCTTCACCCATCTCGACGTGGTGATGCTGGGCTTCCTGGCGCCGCACACCGAGGTCGGCTGGTACAGCGCGGCGGTGAAGATCCAGACCTTGGCCAATCTGGTCGGCAACATCGTGATGAACGCCTTCCTGCCGCAGCTGGCCGCCGCCTATGGCGAACTCGGGCCGATGCGCGACCGGATGCGGGCCTATGCCGGCGTCATGCTGGCGGTCGGCGGGCTGGTCATCGCCGGCGGCTTCGCCCTGGCGCCGTCCATCCTCGGCACGCTGTTCGGCGATGCCTACGCCCCGGCGACGCTGGCTCTGCGCCTGCTGATGCTGGCCTCGGCGGTGGTCTACGCCAATATGATCCTGGGCAATCCGCTGCTCGTCTGGCACCGGCAGACCGGCTACATGGTGGCCATGCTGTCGGGCGGCGCGCTGAACGCCCTGCTGAACATCTGGTGGATCCCCCGTTACGGCATCGAGGGCGCCGCGATGGCGACCTTCACCGCGGAACTGGCCGCCACCGTCGCCATCGCCTGGATCCACCGGCAGACGGTCGGGGAGCTGTATGGCGGGATCGCCGCGCGGGCTCTGCTGTGCGCCGGTGCGGCCATAGCCGCGGCTCTGGCGCTCGACAGCTTCGCCGCCCCGCTGTTCGACCGGGTGCCTGCGCTGGTGCATTTCGTCGCCGGCAGCGTCGCGATGGTCGCGGTCTATGCGGCGATGGCCGTGCTGACCGGACTGGTCCACCTGAAACGGTTGCGGCGGCTGACCAGCGCCACGGCCTGAGAGGGGCGGGCCGTGGCTGGATGGATGGTTCAACCCTCAATTCTGCAAGGCCGGGTCAAGGGATACCGGCAGCAGGAACGGAATGCGCCTATTGCACCACTTTCGAACGTCTCTGTTGGTGCCTCCAAGCATTCATTTGGCCCCGGCGAGGGTTAGTACCATTAATACGGCGGAGATCTGCAATCATGGTCTTTTCATCGGACGGTGATTTCTGAAACACTTCGCGTTGCACAACGCCGGTAACGAGGTACTTCATCGTCACGGCGAAGTCACAACAAGAAAACAATTTCGAATTTCGAGGTTTCTCCGTCTGCCTGCTTGGCAACAGGACATGGCACGCGGGGCGTCTCCAAACTTTCGGCAACCCGCCGCCGGTGGCGGGGCCTCAGCAAACGGCAGGAGCGACGATGCTTCCCAAGACTTTTTCCGATCGTAACGTCTGCGTCCTCGGGCTCGGCTATGTCGGCCTGACGCTGGCGGTCGCGATGGCGGACGCCGGCTTCCAGGTGCACGGGGTCGAGGTGCGGCAGGACGTGCTCGACAAGCTCGGCGAGGGCAACCCGCACTTCCACGAGCCGGGCCTGACGGAGAAGCTGCGCCACGTCATCGCACGCGGCCGGCTGACCTTCAGCCGCAACCAGGCCGATTGCAGCAAGGCCAGCGTCTTCATCATCACGGTCGGCACGCCGCTCAGCAAGGACGGCCGGGTCCGCACCGACATGATCGAGGCGGCGACCCGTCAGGTCGCCGGCAGCCTGCATGACGGCGATCTGGTCATCCTGCGCTCCACCGTGAAGCTGGGCACCACCCGCAACGTCGTGGCGCCGATCCTGCGCGCCACCGGCAAGAAGTTCGACATCGCCTTCTGCCCGGAGCGCACCCTGGAAGGGCAGGCGCTGCTGGAGCTGAACCAGCTGCCGCAGATCATCGGCGCCGAAAGCCTGGACGTCGCCACCCGTGCGGCGCAGATCTTCGGCTTCCTGACGCCGACCACCGTCAAGGTCTCCACGCTGGAGACGGCGGAGCTGATCAAGCTGGTCGACAACACCTACCGCGACGTCACCTTCGCCTTCTCCAACGAGATCGCCAAGCTGTGCAACGCCATGGAGATCTCGGCGGTCGAGGTGGCGCGCGCCGGCAAGCTGGGCTATCCGCGCACCAACCTGCCGCTGCCCGGTCCGGTCGGCGGCCCCTGCCTGGAGAAGGACCCCCATATCCTGATCGAGGCGGCGCGCGAAGTCGGCGTCGAGATGGCGATCACCGCCGCCGGCCGTCTGGTCAACGAAAGCCAGCCGGTCGAGGTCGCCGACTTCCTCGGCAAGCTCGCCAACTCGATGCAGGGCTTCCCGGAGGTGCCGACCATCAGCCTGATGGGCCTCGCCTTCAAGGGCCGTCCGGCGACCGACGATCTGCGCGGCACGATGGCCAAGCCGGTGCTGGAGGAGCTGCGCCAGCGCTTCCCCACCGCCCGCCTGCGCGGCTTCGACGCCGTGGTCCGCCCCGACGACATCCGCTCCTTCGGGCTGGACCCGGCGGCCAACATGGCCGAGGCGGTGTCGGGCGCCAATCTGGCGGTGATCCTCAACAACCACCCGGTCTTCACCTCCATGCCGCTGCCGGATCTGGCCCAGCGGATGGACCGTCCGGGCGTGATCTACGACTTCTGGAACAACTTCAACAGCCGTGACGTCGACCTGCCGGACGGCACCGCCTACGTGGCGCTCGGCAGCCATGGCGCCGCCCGCTACGCGCATGTGGCCTGACGAAAGCCGGGCCCGCAAAGGGCTTTGGCCAAGCGGTTTGGGAAGAGGAATTTGACCGACATGAAACACTATCTCGTCACCGGCGGCAGCGGCTTCATCGGCGCCGCCCTGGTCCACCGTCTGGTCCGTGACGGCCACCGCGTCCGCGTTCTGGACGACAATTCGCGCGGGCATACCGGGCGGCTGGCCGGCGTGCTCGACGACGTGGAGTTCGTCCAGGGCGACATCCGCGACGCTGACGCCGTGCGCGGGTCGGTGCGCGGCGTCGACGGCGTGCTTCATCTGGCCGCCGTCAACGGAACCAAGCATTTCTATGAGAAGCCGGAAGTGGTGCTGGACGTCGGCGTGCGCGGCATGCTGAACGTCCTGGACGCCTGCCGCGCCGACGGCGTGGGCGATCTGGTCGTCGCCTCCTCCTCGGAGGCCTACCAGACCCCGCCGATGGTGCCGACGCCGGAGGATGTGCCGCTGGTGGTGCCGGACGTGCTGAACGCCCGCTACAGCTACGGCGGCTCCAAGCTGATCTCGGAGCTGCTGGCCGTCAACTGGGGCCGCAGCGGCTTCGACCGCGTGGCGATCTTCCGTCCGCACAACGTCTACGGCCCCGACATGGGCTGGGAACATGTGGTGCCGGAATTCTCCCGCCGCGCGGTCGAGGCCATCGCCGGCCATCCGAACGGCACGGTGCCCTTCAAGATCCAGGGCGACGGCCGCCAGACCCGCGCCTTCGTCCACATCGACGACGCCATCGACGGCATCGTGACGGTGGTCGACAAGGGCGAGCATCTCGGCATCTACCATGTCGGCAACCCGGAGGAGGTCACCATCGCCGACCTCGCCCGCCAGACGGTCGCCTGCCTTGGCCGCGAGGCCCAGGTGATGCCCGGCCCGGCGGCTCCCGGCGGCACCGACCGCCGCAGCCCCGACATCGCCAAGCTGACCGCGCTGGGCTTCACCCCGCGCATCCCGCTCTCCGCCGGCCTGCCCGGCGTGGTCGAGTGGTATGCCGAGCGGGCGCGTGCGGACCTGGGGCGCATGGGGCAAGCGGCGGAGTAGGGCGTCATCGGGGAGCGTGACCGGCGGTCGCGCTCCCATCCGTCACCCCTGTGAAGGCGGAGTTCCACCTTCGCGGGGAGGACGGCCGATGAGGCATTCGTTCGCACAAGATCTTAAGGAGACGGCCCGCATGGACCGCAACAGCCGCATCTTCGTCGCCGGGCACCGGGGACTCGTCGGATCCGCCATTCTGCGGCGGCTGACCGAGGCCGGGCACACCGACCTCGTGATCCGCGACCGCTCGCAGCTCGACCTGACCGATCAGGCGGCGGTGCGCGCCTTCTTCGACCGCGAGGGCATCGAACAGGTGATCCTGGCCGCGGCGAAGGTGGGCGGCATCCTCGCCAACGACCGCTTCGGCGGCGACTTCATCCGCGACAATTTGCTGATCCAGAACAACGTCATCGACGCCGCCTGGCGCGCCGGCGTGAAGAAGTTGCTGTTCCTGGGATCCTCCTGCCTCTATCCCAAGCATGCCGAGCAGCCGATCAAGGAAGAGGCGCTGCTGACCGGCGAGATGGAGCCGAGCAACAAGCCCTACGCCGTCGCCAAGATCGCCGGCATCACCATGTGCCAGGCCTACCGGCGCCAGTACGGCTTCAACGCCATCTGCGCCATGCCGTCGAACCTGTACGGCCCCGGCGACCATTTCGAGCCCGAGACCTCGCATGCCCTGCCGGGCATGATCCGGCGCTTCCACGACGCCAAGGTGGCGGGCGACCCGACGGTCACCCTGTGGGGCACCGGCACGCCGCGGCGCGAATTCCTCTATGTCGACGACATGGCGGATGCCTGCCTGCATCTGATGGACCATTACGACAGCGGCGAGATCATCAATGTCGGCCCCGGCGAGGACATCGCCATATCCTCCCTCGCCGCCTCGATCCGCGACACCGTCGGCTACACCGGCACGCTGACCCACGATCTGAGCAAGCCCGACGGCCACCCGCGCAAGCTGATGGACGTGTCGCGCCTGTTCGCCACCGGCTGGCGCCCGAAGGTGTCGCTGGAGGAGGGGCTGCGCCGCACCTACGACTGGTTCCTGGAGAATGCCGCTCCGGAGCGTCGCCAAGTCCCCAAGCAGGCAGCGGAGTAACGCCCGATGCCGGACGATTCCATCCATCTGCGGCCGCCGGCTTTCGACCGGCCGGCTTCCAAGGCTTCAGCGGGCGCGCTTTCCCTGGCGGAGGTGCCCGTGCCGGAAGAACTGCTGCTGGTGGCGCAGAGCTATTGGCCGGAACCGGCCGGCAGCGCGCCGATGATGACCGACCTCGCCACCGCCTTCGCGGCGGCCGGGGCCGAGACCACGGTGCTGACCGCGCGTCCCAACTATCCCGGCAACAAAGTCTATGACGGCTACGCCGACGGGGCGCAGGACCGCAAGACGGTGGAGGGCGTGCTGATCGAGCGCCTGCACACCATCCCGCCGGCCGGCGGCGGCATGAAGGCCCGGCTGATCCACGAGGGCGTGCTGCATGCCGGCTTCGCCGCCGCCCGTGCCCGCGGCCGGGTCGGACGGCATGCCGCCGTGCTGTCGCTCTGCCCGTCGATCCTGTCGGTGGCCATCGCCAACCGCTTCAAGGCGCCGGGCGGCCGCCACGTCGCCATCGTCCACGACATCCAGTCCGGTCTCGCCGGGGCGCTGGGCATGGGCGGCAAGGCGGCGGTCAAGGCGATCCGCGCCATGGAGCGCGCGGCGCTGAACCGTGCCGACGCCATCGTCGTCCTGTCGGAGCCGATGCGCGGCGTGCTGGAGGAGCTGGGCGTCACCCGGCCGATTCATGTGATCCCGCCCCATGTCGATGCCGACGCGGTCCACCCGCTGCCGCGCCCCGACCAGCCGCCGACGGCACTCTACAGCGGCGCCTTCGCCCGCAAGCAGGGGCTGGAGCAGGTGCTGGACATGGCCGGGCACTTGGCGGAACTGATGCCGCAGGCGCGCATCAAGATGCGCGGGCAGGGCGGGCTGGAGGAGGAGCTGAAGGGCCGTGCCCGCGCCATGGGGCTCGGCAACGTGATCTTCCAGCCGCTGGCACCCAAGGACCAGCTGAACGAGGCGATGGCGGAGGGCGACGTCCATCTCGTGCCCCAGCGGCCCGAGGGGGCGGCCTTCGCCATGCCGGGCAAGGCGGTGACCATCCTCGCCGCCGGCCGGCCCTTCGTCAGCACCTGCCTGCCGGGATCGGCGCTCGCCACGCTGGAGGCGCAGGTCGGCGCCTTCCTCTGCACCCCGCCGGAGGAGCCGCGCGCGATGGCCGAGGCGGTGGCCGCCCTGCTGTCGGACCCCGCCCGCGCCACCGCCATGGGCCGCCGGGGCCGCGCCTGGGTGGAGGCGAACGCCACCCGTGCCGTGGCGCTCGACCGCTACGCCCGCCTTCTGTTGGGAGAGGCAGCATGAAGAAGCCCGCGCTGGTCTTCAGTTGGGAGATGTTCGGCCCCTACCACATGGACCGGCTGGAGGCGGTCGGCCGCCGGCTGGGCCATGTCTACGACGTGATCGGGCTGGAGGTCGGGTCGAAGTCGCACACCTACGACTGGGATTCGACCGGGACGGGGCAGAATTTCCGCAAGATCACCCTGTTCCCCGGACAGTCGAAGGCCGACCTGTCGAAGGCCGCGGTCTACCGCGCCCTGCTGCGCGAATGCCGCAACGCCGACGCGCGCTACGTCTTCCTCTGCCATTACGAGGACCCGGACGTCTTCGCGCTCGCCCTGACCATGCGGCTGATGGGCCGCAAGGTCATCAACATGAACGCCTCCAAATACGACGACAAGCCGCGCATCCTGTGGCGCGAAATGGTCAAGAGCGTCTTCTACTCCCCCTATCAGGCGGGGATCGGCGGCAGTCACCGCACGGTGGATTACTTCCGTCTGCTGGGACTTCCGAAGGACCGGCTCTACATCGGGTACGACACGCTGTCGTTGGACCGCATCCGCCGACTGTCCGGGATGGAACCGGCCCCTGGGGGAGTACCCTTCGCCGACCGCCACTTCACCATCATCGCGCGCTTCGTCCCGAAGAAGAACTTGTTCCGGGCGGTCGAAGCCTATGACATTTACCGGCGGCTAGCCGGTCCCGCCGCCCGACCGCTCCACCTCTGCGGATCCGGTCCGCTGGAGGCGGAGCTGCGGGCCGAGGTGACGCGGCGCGGGCTGGACGGGTCGATCGTCTTCCGCGGCTTCCTGCAGGAAAAGGGGATCGCCGAGACGCTGGGGTCCACGCTCTGCCTGCTTCTGCCGTCGCTGGAGGAGCAGTTCGGACTGGTGGTGAACGAGGCCCTCGCCATGGGCGTTCCGACCATCCTGTCCGACCAGTGCGGGGCGCGCGACGTGCTGATCCGCAGCGGGTTGAACGGCCACATCGTGGAGCCGGACAACCCCGAGGGGCTGGCGCGCTACATGCTGTCGGTCGCGGGCGACGAGGACGAGTGGCGCCGCCTGAGCCTGAACGGGCGGCCCTTCCAGGCGTTGGCCGACGCCAGCTTCTTCGCCCTGTCGGTGGAGAAGGCCGTGGTGGCGCTGGGCGGCCCGAAGGCGGAGCGCAGCGCGGACACGGACTATGTGTCCGACTATTCCGCCGACCCGGAGGGTGGCCAGCATGGCCGGTCGACCGGAGCGGCACTGACCGGGAGTTGACGATGGAACGGAACGCGCGCACCCATGTGGTCGTCTCCGGGCGCCTGCCGCCGCCGGTGGATGGGATGAGCCGGGTGACGGCCCTGGTGCTGGAGCGCTTGCAGGACCGCATGCGGGGGCGCGGCCGCGTGGAGGTCGCCGACCTGTCGCCCGGTTGGAACGGCGGCGGCGCCGTCTACCATCTGCGCAAGATGACACGGGTCTTCGGCACCATGGGCCGGCTCGCCGCCGGGCTGCGCAAGCCCGACCGCCGCTTCTACATGCCGGTGGATTCCGGCTGGGGGGCGCTCTACACCGCGGCCCTCGCCGGGACCGCGCGGCTGTTCGGCTATGAGCGGGTGCTGCACCATCATTCCTTCGCCACCATCTCCAAGCCGACCTGGCGGATGCGGCTGCTGACCCGCGTCGCCGGCAACGACTGCACCCATGTCCTGCTGTGCCCGGCGATGCAGATGCGCTTCCAGTCGATCTATCCGGCGGCGCGCAGCTGCATGACCATGTCGAACGCCATCTTCTCCGCCCCCGGCGCCCTCCCGCGTCCGCGGCGCGACGGTCCCCTGCGCATCGGCCATCTGTCGAACCTGTGCAGCGAGAAGGGGCTGGACACGCTGTTCGCCCTGCTGCGCGCCCTGCAACTCGAAGGGGTGGACGCCAGGCTGGTGCTGGCCGGTCCGGGGCTGAAGCCGAAGGACAACGCGATGATCGCCGCCGGGCTGATGGCCTTCGACGGGGCGGTGGAGTATCATGGCCCGGTCCATGGCGAGGCCAAGGAGGCCTTCTACCGCGACATCGACGTCTTCGTCTTCCCGACCCGTTACCGCAACGAGGCGCAGCCGCTGGTGCTGTTCGAGGCGATGGCCGCCGGCGTGCCGGTGCTGGCCTATGAGCGCGGCTGCATCGGCTCCGACATTCCGGCCGACGGGCTGGTGCCGCAGAATGCCGACTTCGTGAAGGCGGCCGTCCCGATCCTGTCGGCCTGGGCCGACGACCGCGAGGCGCTCGCCGCCGCCTCGGCGCAGACGCTGACCCGTGCGCGCGTGGCCTTCGAGACCAGCCGCAGCGGCCTGGACCTGCTGCTCGACCGTATCGCCGGCCCGCACCCGGCCGCCGCCGCCGCCGCAGTGCCGGCCAAGCGCCGCGTGGCAGGGTAGGGGGAGAAGCCAGGGGCGGCTTTACGCCCCGCTCCCCAACGGCAGCGCCGTCTCGAACTTGATTTCCTTCAGGGCGAAGTTGGAGCGGATGCGGACCTGGAAGGGCAGCTGGAAGACGAACTCCTCCAGAAAGCGGTTGTAGTCGGCGATGGCCCGCACCGCGACCCGCAGCAGATAGTCGGCATCGCCCGACACCGCGTAGCACTCCAGAACCTCCGGCCGCTTGCGCACCGCGTCGATGAAGATGGCGGCGGTCTCGGCGGAGTGACGGTCCAGAGTGACATGGGCGAAGACGCACTCGCCGACCGACGCCGCCTTGGGATCGACCAGCGCCGTGTAGCGGCGGATCACCCCGGTTTCCTCCAGCGACTTCAGGCGGCGCCAGCAGGACGAAGGCGACGTGCCGACCCGGTCGGCCAGCTCCTGCACGGTCAGGCGCGAATCCTCCTGCAAGGCGACGAGGAGTCTGATGTCGATTTCCGATAGTGCGGCAGGCAACGGCAAAAATCTCCGGTCACAGGCGAAACGCCGGAAAATCCTGCCAAAATCATAGGTGTGCCCGCCTCACTTTGAAAGCTCTTTCCACGGACAGTCCGGCATACTGATCGCAGGACAATCCAAGGGAGAGGCGATCATGGCCGACATGTGGGACAACCCGATGAAGACCGACGGATTCGAGTTCATCGAATTCACCGCGCCGGACACCGTGGCGCTGGGCTGCCTGTTCGAGCAGTTGGGCTTTACGGCGATCGCCCGCCACCGGTCGAAGGACGTCACGCTCTACCGCCAGGGCGACGTGAACTTCATCGTCAATGCCGAGCCGTCGGGCTTCCCGCGCAACTTCGCCGCCCAGCACGGCCCGTCGATCTGCGCCATCGCCTTCCGTGTCAGCGACGCCGCCTTCGCCTATCGCCGGGCGCTGGAGCTTGGCGCCTGGGGAGTCGAGACCCGCGTCGGTGCGATGGAACTGAACATCCCCGCCATCAAGGGCATCGGCGATTCGCTGATCTACCTCGTCGACCGCTATGCCGACCGCGGCAGCATCTATGAGGTCGATTTCGTGCCGCTGCCGGGAGTGGACCAGCATCCGCAGGGTGCCGGCCTGACCTACATCGACCACCTGACCCACAACGTCCACACCGGACGGATGGAGGAGTGGGCCGAGTTCTACACCCGCCTGTTCGGCTTCCGCGAAGTCCGCTACTTCGACATCGAGGGCAAGCTGACCGGCCTGCGGTCGAAGGCGATGACCAGCCCCTGCGGCAAGATCCGCATCCCGATCAACGAATCCGCCGACAACAAGTCGCAGATCGTCGAATATCTGCGCGACTACAGGGGCGAAGGCATCCAGCATGTGGCGCTCGGCACCAACGACATCGTCCGCACCGTGGAGACGATGCGCGGCATGGGCACCCCGTTCCAGGACACGCCCGACACTTATTATGAGCGCGTCGATACCCGTGTTCCGGGCCACAACCAGGATCTGAAGCGCCTCCAAGGCAACCGAATCCTGGTGGACGGCGCCCCGACCGAGGGCCAGGGCCTGCTGTTGCAGATCTTCACCCAGACCGTCATCGGTCCGATCTTCTTCGAGATCATCCAGCGCATCGGCAACGAGGGCTTCGGCGAGGGCAACTTCAAGGCGCTGTTCGAATCCATCGAACTCGACCAGATCCGCCGCGGCGTGCTGAGCGAGAACGCGGCCTGACCCTCAGCCAATTCTCCAGACAGGGTTCCGAACGCCGTCCGGTCGCAAAGCCGGGCGGCGTTTCCGCGTTTGGAACCGCGGATCTGCGCCAAATATTTCCATAATTCTACTTATGTGTTCTTGGTTGCCCCTACGCGCTGGGGGGCCCAAGCTGACGCGCAAACAAGGCCTCCGGTTCCATTCTTTCAACGCGATATCCGGACGACGCATGCAACCGGCATTCGCAAGTCGGACCACCCAAAAATAGGAGGCTCACTCTTCACTGACAAGGTTTCCATCAAATGGAAACGGTCAGGCCAGAGGTAACTGGGAAAAATTTGCCGATCTGTTTCTGCCAGACTGCCAATGACGCCGGAGTTTCATTTTCCTCTGATTCGCCTAAAAAACAATCGTCCGTTTTTTGTCTCATTCATGCCACGGGAAACACCCTCCTTCATAATTTCCTAACCATAAGTGTTAGTACCCGATTAAGGCTAACAGACGAGCCTGCGGAACGAGGCGATACCCATAAAGCGGAGTTCCAAAATGGCTACCACCAACACCGACGGCACGATCCAGGTCACCTTTGCGGTCAATGCCTGGGGCGCGGCAGCCGGCGGAAAATGGCCGCATTTTCAACTGCTTCTGGACGGTGCCAGCATCGGCGAGGCCACCGTTTCCTCCGCCACCCAGTCCCGCTACGTCTTCACCGCGAACGTGCCGGCCGATAGAGCGCATGCGCTGCAGCTGGTCTACGACAACGACGATACGGTTAACGGCGAGGACCGCAACCTGTTCGTCAAGTCGTTCGAGGTGAATGGCAAGACCATCCTGTCGATCGACCCCTCGGTCAAGTACGACACCGGCAAGATCGACGGGCTGAACGTCATTTCCGGCCAGACCGAGATGTATTGGCCGGGCGCGCTGAACGTGCCGCTGCCCGCCACCCTGTTCCCGTCCGCCGCCACCGTGCCGGACGCCGAGACGGCCGCCACCATGACCACGACGATCAAGGTCAGCGCCTATGGCGTCAGCGCCGCCGGACAGGCCCCGCACTTCAAGCTGCTGGTCGACGATCAGGTGGTCGGCGATGCCTGGGTCAGCGCCACCTCGGCCACCGACTACACCTTCACCGCCAAGGTGGACCCGAACGAGGCCCACAAGATCCAGATCTGGTACGACAACGACGCCACCGTGAACGGCGTCGACCGCAACCTGTTCGTCAAGTCGATCAACATCGACGGCAAGACCATCGCCTCCACCTCCGACATGGCCTCCTACGACAAGGGGGCGGTTGACGGCAAGTTCGTCGTCGCCGGCCAGGAAGGCCTCTATTGGGGCGGCGCCCTTACCTTCGGCGTGCCGGAGGAGTATTTCGGCGGCGCCTATGTCCCGCCGCCCCCGCCGCCGCCGAGCAAGGCGGTGGACATCGTCGTCAACGCCTACGGCACCTCGGCCGGCGGTCAGGCCGCGCATTTCAAGCTGCTGGTCGACGGGCAGGTGATCGGCGACGCCAAGGCGGCGGCGACCACCACCGGCTACAAGTTCACCGCCAACGTCGACCCGACCAAGGCCCACACGGTCCAGGTCTGGTACGACAACGACGCCACCGTGAACAGCGTCGACCGCAACCTGTTCGTCAAGTCAGTGGTCATCAACGGCAACACCGTCGCCGCCACCGACAGCATCGTCACCTATGACAAGGGTGCGGTCGACGGCAAGGACGTGGTCAAGGGCCAGGAAGGCCTCTACTGGGGCGGCGCCCTGAACGTCAAGGCCGGGGCCGACCTGTTCGGCAACACCCCCGCCACCCAGACGCCGGAGCCGACCGCCCCGACCAAGCCCGCCTTCTACGTCGCCGCCAACGGCAAGGACACGTGGTCGGGCAAGCTGTCCGCCCCCAACGCCGACGGCACCGACGGCCCCTTCGCCAGCCTGGAGAAGGCGCAGGCCGCCATGCGGGCCAACCCGGCCATCGACACCACCTATGTCCGCGAGGGCACCTATCACCTGACCAAGACGCTGGAGCTGACCTCGCTCGACAACGGCCACAGCTTCCAGAACTATCCCGGCGAGAAGCCGGTGCTGAGCGGCGGCGAGGTGGTGAAAAGCTTCACCAGCGAGGGCAACGGCCTCTATTCGGCCAAGCTCGGCACCGCCAGCAACCTCGACCTGATCGTCGGCGACGTCCGCCAGCATCTGGCCGAGAAGTTCGCCTACGACGCTTCCGACGTCACCAGCGGCTGGCACTTCGCCGACGCCGCCTCGGGCGGGCCGAGTGGCTGGTCGATCCGCTCGCACGGCACCGACGTGACCGCCGCCGACATCCAGCCGGGCACGCTCATCCAGATCATGGATGCCGAGCGGCTGGGCGACACGCTGGGCACCATCGCCAGCTTCAACGCCTCCACCCGCACCATCATGCTGAAGAACGGCGCCTCCCTGCCGTTCGCGGAAGGCACCACCTACAAGCTGCTGAACAACGCTTCCTATGTCGATCAGGCCGGCGAGTTCGCCTGGCGCACGTCGGACGGCAAGCTGCTCTACAAGGCCGCCAGCTCCGGCTTCGTCTCCAGCGGCGTCGAGGTGCCGCGGCTGGACACGCTGATCAAGCTGAACGGCACCAGCAACGTCACCATCGACGGGCTGACCTTCAAGAACACCACCACCGGCGGCGACGCCCTGCTGCTGACGAAGTCGAGCGGCAACCACATCAGCGACAACAGCTTCCTGAATGTCGGCACCGCGATCAAGCTGACCGCCGCCTCGTCCAACAACGACATCGCCCACAACACGCTGAACCATCTGGCGGAAAGCGGCATCGAGATGGACGGCCGCAGCAACGGCAACAGCATCTACGGCAACAGCATCAGCAACATCGGCGAAGTGCGCAAGGCGGTGTCCGGCATCATCGGCACCGGCGTGGACAACAACCTGATCTCCAACAACGACATCGACCACAGCGCCCGCTACGGCATCTCGTTCAAGGATTACGGCGGCACCACCAACACGGTGAACCACAACAACGTCATCCAGTTCAACCACATCTCCCACACCGGGCTGGAGACCGCCGACGGCGGCGCCATCGAGATCCTCGGGCGGTCCAGCGTCGACACCGGCATGGTGATCCAGGGCAACTGGATCGAGCATGCCAACGGCCTCGCCACCAGCAACCAGGACACCTGGATGTTCGGCCAGAAGGGCTTCGGCATCTATCTGGACGACATGGCCGGCGGCATCACCGTCAAGGACAACTTCATCAAGGATGCCGACTGGGCCTCGGTGCAGATCCATGGCGGCGACAACAACGTGGTGACCAACAACTTCTCGGTCATCGCCAGCAACAAGGAAGACTTCATCCGCATCGAATGGCAGCCGGTGCACGGCACCGCCGGCGACCCGCACAACAACACGATCACCAAGAACGTGGTGATGGGGACCCTGCCGCTGGACGACTACATCGAACTGTTGAGCGCCAACGACTTCGTCATCGACAACAACCTTGTCTTCAACGTGCCGAAATACGGCGATCACGACGTGATCGGCAAGCCGATGTTCGCCAACGCCTATTGGGGCGACTACTCGCTGCTGCCGACCTCGCCCGCCTTCGCGATGGGCATCCACGACCTTGCCTGGGCCAAGATGGGTGCCGACGGCGTCGCGGCGGTCGGGCTGGAGCATTTCTGGGACGGCGTCTGATCGCCCGATCCTGAAGCCGGCATATAGGGGCCGGCGCATCGGGGGTACGCCCTCGACGTGCCGGCCCCAGCGGTGGGCGGAGCCTGTTTTGCTCGAGGTCGAGCGACGGAGGCTCCGCCCACATGCGTTTCGCAAACCCCTTCAGAAGACACCCCCGGCGCCCGGCACAAGCGCAATCGGCGCAGCCGTGCCCCCGGCTTGGCGTCCGCGCCGCAGCGCACCATATCCAGGCCGCGCTCCGCTGCGGACAGGCCCAAGCTGCACGGATCGGAGCGCACTCCCATTCCAGACCGGACGGACCGAGACAGTTTCCGATGATGCAAGCGACGTGGACCGCAGGATGGACCGCAGGAGCGGTGGCGAAGACCCTGGGGGCCGGCCTGCTGCTGTGGGCCGCCTGTGCGGCGGGGCCGGCCTCGGCCCAACAGGACGACAAGAAACCCAAATTCGGCCCTGACGCCGTGCCGATCACCCGCTCGATCGATTTCGTCCGCACCACGCCCGCACCGGATTACTGGGCGCTCAGCCCCTATTACGTGCCGCAGACGACCGGCGCTTCCTGCTCGGTGGCCAGCGTGGCCATGATGCTGAACGCGCTGCGCGGGCTGCCCGGGCTGGCGTCGGAACGGCTGGTCACCGCCAAGCAGCTGCTCGACCGGCTGGACGACGATCATTGGCGCGACGCCACCGCCGACGATGGCGAGGGCATCTCCTTCGGCGAGCTGATCACCTATGTACGCCGCAGCCTGAGCGCCTACGGCATCGACGCCGAGGTGGAGGTCTGGCGCCCGCGCGACACCTCTCCCGCCACGCTGGCGGAGCTGCGCCGCATCCTGTCGGACAATGAGCGCAGCGCCGACGACATCATCCTGCTGGCCTTCGACCAGGGCACCCTGACCGGCGACATCGGCCTCGGCCACATAGCACCGCTCGGCGCCTATGACCCGGTGGGCAAGCGCGCGCTGGTGATGGACCCGGACCGCGCCTGGTACGTCCCCTACTGGACCAGCGACGCCCGGCTGCTGGAGGCGATGCTGAAGCCCGACCGCGCCGACCCCGAGGGCAGCGGACTGATCCGCGTCCGCAGCCGCCGGGTTTCCGGCTGAGCGCCTTTTACTTCACTTCCTGGCTGGTCAGGTCCGAGGGGTTCTGCGACCGGGTCGGCTCGTTCGGCTGATCCGGCTCGCTCGCCCACTGGTTCGGGCGCGGCACCGGGTTGCCGTTGAGGTCGGGCGGCGCCCGGCGCACGTCGGCGAGCGCCTGCTGCAACTCCTGGCTTCCGGTGGCGGCGGAGCTGGACGGGTTCGGCGGCTTGGTGCCCTGGGCGCTGGGTTGCGGATCCTGGCTCTGCTGTACCTTGCCGTCGCGGGCGAGCGCGTCGCCGGTGGACTCCTTCGATCCGGAGTCGACGGGAGCGGCGGCCGGCTGCCGGCTCTGTTGATCCGCCTGCTGTGCGGCGGCCCCGACCAGCGGCAGGCCGGACAGGAGCCCCGACAGCAGCAGGGCGGCGGCGAACTTGCGCATGGCGCATCCTTCCTTTGGGGCGTGTGGCCTTTGGGCTTTTGGGGAAAGCCGTCGGAGTCCAATGCGCAACGGCACCAAATGGCCGGCGGCGCGTTGTACCGGGGACAGAGTCCGGCTTTCAGGCCGTCCGGTCCCAGCCCATCAGGAACACCGACAATGCCCAGCGAGTTCCCGTCCTCCGCCGCCTCCCCTGCCCCGGCCACCGCTCCCGCCTCGCCCCAGGACCGCGCCGAACGGCGCAGCGTCGGCGTGGTGGTGGAGCGGCGGCGCGTCGACAATCCGTGGATCGAGGCGCGCTGGCAGCCGGTGATGCTGGTCCCGGCCGACCCCACCCTGCCCGACTGGAGCGTGCTGGCCGAAGGGCCGGACTGGACGCGCCATTACGCCGGCACCGCCGAGATCGCGCTGTTCCCGACCGAGGCGGAGAACTACAAGCACAACCTCGACGGCGGCACGCCCAGCGCCTACGTCATCCTGCGGCCGGGCGGGCAGGCGCCGGGGATGCAGCTGCTGGCGGTCACCGCCGACCCCGGCGAGATCGACGCCCATGCCGAAGCCGGCGACGACGTGATCGAGGCGCTGCCGCTGCCGATCCCGCTGGTGCTGTGGATGGACGGCTTCGTCGCCCGTCATTTCGTCGAGCGCCCCTTCCACAAGCGCAAGCGCGACCGCGCCGACCCGGAAGCCCTGGCGCGGCACCGCAAGCCCGGTCTGCCGCAGCATGGCTGAGGACGAGGAGGAAGGTTTCCTCGGCCGCTGGTCGCGGCTGAAGCGCGAGGCTCGGGTGGAGGAACCGGTGATGGAGCCGGCGACACCGCCGCCGGACGCCCTGCTGCCCGGGACGGTGCCGCCTGAACCATCGCCTGGAGAGACCGGCGAGGAGGTGGCGGATTTGCCCTCGCTGGACAGCCTGGGCTCCGACAGCGACTACACCGGTTTTCTGCGCAGCGAGGTTCCGGCGGATCTGCGGCGTGAAGCGCTGCGCCGGGCCTGGGCGAGCGACCCGGTCATCGCCGGCTTCCGCGGCTTCGCTGAATATGACTGGGACTACAACGCACCGGGCTATGGCGCCCTGCGCCCCACCGACGACATCGCCCGCCTGCTGGACGCCGTGCTGCCCGACGAGAAGCGGGAGGAGGAAGAGGTGGTTGAGGTGGCCAATGCCGAAATCTTGGCTCGGTCTCCGCAGCTTCCGACCGCAGATGGATTGGAAGAGTCTCCTGTCGACGCATCGGACCGGGAACCAACTCCCTCTCCCCAGGGGGGAGAGGGGGATACAAAACGGCCCGACGACCCTCCTCAGATACACCGCCCGCCATCGACCTCCAGGCACACGCCGGTCAGGAAACTCCCCTCGTCGGAGCAGAGATAGAGAGCCGCGTTCGCGATGTCGGCCGGGGTGGACAGGCGTCCCAGCGGGATGCTGCTGCGGAACTGCTCGCGGCGTTCCGGCGTGTCCTGGCCCATGAAGCGGTGGAGCATGCCGGTTTCGCCGGCCACGGGTGCGATGGCGCAGACACGGACGTTGTCGGCCGCAAGTTCCGCCGCCATCGACTTGGTGAGCGTGATGACCGCCCCCTTGGAGCCGTTGTACCAGGTCAGGTTCGGTCGTGGCCGCAGACCGGCGGTCGAGGCGATGTTCAGGATCACGCCGCCGCCATGGGCGCGGAGCACCGGCACGGCGTGGATGGCGCTGTGATAGATCGACTTCACGTTGACGGCATAGATGCGGTCGAAGGTGGCCTCGTCCACGTCCAGCATCGAGCCGTAGCGGTGGGTGTAGCCGGCATTGTTGACCAGGATGTCGAGCCGCCCGAACTCGCCCAGCGCCGCCGAGACGATGGCCTCGTAATCCTCCCCAACCGCGACATCGGCGCGGACGGCGAGTGCGGTCTCTCCCAGGCTGTCGGCGACGCGGCCGGCGGCGGCCTCGTCCAGGTCGGCGACGATGACGCGAGCCCCTTCGGCGGCGAAGCGTCGGGCGATGCCCTCGCCGAAGCCCGATCCCCCACCGGTGACGACGGCGACCTTGTCAGACAAACGCATGAGCGGTTCCTCCCCGGCAATTCTCGATCCGAGATGCGCACGGCCGTTGCGGCGCGCGGACTCCGTATCAACAGGGAACCGGCGCCTTCGGCCGCATCGTGAACACGACGAAGATCGTGAACACGGCGAAGAATGCATGATAGCGCGAAGCTGCCCTGTGGGGCAGTCGCCATCATCCGCTACATCGTTTTGGAGAGATAGAGGAGAGAATGGCGCGAGTGACGGGACTTGAACCCGCGGCCTCCGGCGTGACAGGCCGGCGCTCTAACCAACTGAGCTACACCCGCGCTATGGCTCCCGGTGCTGGACTCGAACCAGCGACAAGCGGATTAACAGTCCGCTGCTCTACCAACTGAGCTAACCGGGAACGGAGGACCGCCTTATATGGCTGCTGGCGAAAGCTGGCAAGCGGAAAAATGCAAAGCTCTGCATTTTTCCGGAAAAAGGCGGTTTTCGCGCCCTCCGCCTGTGACAATACAGCCAAGCCGCAGCCATGGGTTGCCGGCCCACAGGCTCGCTCTTGACAGTTCAGGGCATCTCAGGCTTTTTCTCGCCTCCTCTCCCCACCATTGCCGCAGGCCCCGATGTCCGAGGTCGTCCCCTTCGCCGCCGCCCGCGAGGCGCTGCTCGCGCGCCTGACCGAACAGTTGCCGCCCTCGTCGGAATGGGCGGGCCGGCTGATGCTGATGCCCGAGGGGCGGCGGGTGGAGCCGATGCCGGCGGCCGACGCCGTGGAGTCGCTGCGCGCCTTCCGCGCCGGGCTGGGCGAGGCGGTCGGCGCCGCCGCCTGCTCGGTCGGCGGGGTGTGGGTCGGGCGGGAGGATTGCCTGGACTGGGACGGGCTGCTGGCGCCGCTGGCGGTCGCCGCCGCCTATGTGGTCGGCCGCACCCAGTCTGCCGGCGGTTTCGCCGCGGAACTGTTCCGCTGCAAGGATGCGCTCGCCGGATGGGGCGTGCGCGGCCTGCGCGGCGAACCGGCGGTGGCGCGGGCCGCCGGCTATGCCGTGGTGTCGGTCAGCCGCCGCCCGGACGACAACGAGATCGTGCTGGACCGGGTGATGGACACCTTCGCCTTCGTCATGCGCAGCCTGGGCGAGCCGACGGTGGCGGCAGCCGACATGGACCGCCGGCTGGTCAAGCGGGCGGTGCCGTTGCGGCGATAGGAAAATTTTGCGGTAAGACAGAGTTCGGTGAGGGCCGAGCCAGCCCTCACGCTTGCGCGCCCTTATCCGCGGGCGCGCTCGATCTCGACGCCGACACTGGCGGCGTCGGGGAAGACATCCAGCTTTTCCACCCGGACCTTGGCCATCGTCACACGCGCGTCGGCAAGGCAGCGCTCGGCGATGCGTTCGGCCAGCGTTTCCACGAGCGTGACGTGGCCCTGGGTGACCACGCCCTTGACGATGGTCGCCATGTCCTCGCCGGTGACGCCGGGGGCGATCACGTCGAGATCCAGGTTCAGGCGGATGCGCTGGGGCTTCGCCCGTTCATGGGCATAGACGCCGATCAGCGCGTCCATCACCAGATCGCGCACGAAACAACGGGTGGACAGCGTCGCCGGGGCCGAACGCGGCACCGGGGCGGTGACGGTGGCGAAGAGCTTGTTCATGGCCGACAGCCCTAACACGGCAACGCCACCGCTGCCAAGCAACCGTCCCCGCTGGCGCCTATGCCAGACGGACAGGTCTGGGGTGGAGTCAGTGCATTTCCGAGCGGATGCGCTCGCGCAGCACGTCGATCGGGCGCAGATCCTCGCCCTCCTCATAGTGCCAGAAGGTCCAGCCGTTGCAGGCCGGCAGGCCGGCCATCGCCGCCCCCACCTGATGGATCGAGCCGCGATGGTCGCCGCGCGGGCCGGAGCCGATCAGCGTGCCGTCGGCGCGCACGCGGGCGGCGACGCGGCGGCGGTGATCGAACAGGGTCGAGCCGGGGCGCAGCAGCCCGCGCTCCACCACCCAGCCGAAGGGGATGCGCGGTGCGGCGCGCTTCGGCGGGGTGTCGAGGATCGCCGCCTCCGGCGCCTCCTCCACCGCGTCGATGCGGGCCTGGGCCGCCTTGACATAGGTGTCGTCGCGCTCCAGCCCGATCCACTTGCGGCCCAGCCGCTTGGCGACAGCCCCGGTGGTGCCGGTGCCGAAGAAGGGATCCAGCACGACGTCGCCGGGACGCGAGGAGGACAGGATCACCCGGTACAGCAGCGATTCCGGCTTCTGCGTCGGGTGGGTCTTCTTGCCGTCCTCGTCGCGCAGCCGTTCGCCGCCGTTGCAGATCGGCAGCAGCCAGTCGCTGCGCATCTGAAGATCCTCGTTGAGGCTCTTCATCGCGTCGTAATTGAAGCGGTAGCGCGCGTCCTTGTCGCGGGCCGCCCAGATCATCGTCTCGTGGGCGTTGGCGAAGCGGGTGCCGCGGAAGTTCGGCATCGGGTTGGTCTTGCGCCAGACGATGTCGTTCAGAATCCAGAAGCCCAGATTCTGCAAGGTGGCGCCGACGCGGAAGATGTTGTGATAGCTGCCGATCACCCACAGCGAGCCTTCCGGCTTCAGGATGCGGCGGGCGGCCGCCATCCAGTCCTGGGTGAAGCGGTCATAGGCTTCGAAATCGTCGAACTTGTCCCATTCGTCATCCACCCCGGCGACGCGGGTGTGGTTCGGCCGCAGCAACTCACCCCCCAACTGCAAGTTGTAGGGCGGATCGGCGAAGATGAGATCGACCGAAGCGGGCGGCAGATCGTTCATGAGAGCGATGCAATCGCCGACCAGGATACGGTTTTCAGGGAGCATTTCACGACCGGCAAAGAACTGGGACTCGGCCGGACAATGAGTCGCGGCCGAGTCGCCGTCAACAGCTTTCTTTGCCAAGTGACGACGGCTCAGCCGCTTAGTGCCCTTTGGCGTTTCACTGGTGCAAAACTGACTCGGTGATGCGGCGTGACACCGTGGCGGGTCAGCGCGTCCAGATGCTCCGGTGTCGGATAGCCGGCGTTTCGGTCCCATCCATAGTGTGGATACTGGACCGACAACCGCAACATCTCGCTGTCGCGCGCCACTTTGGCGAGAATAGAGGCAGCGGCGATGGACTGGCTGCGGCTGTCGCCCTTGACGACCGCCACCCTCTCGCACGCGATGTCGGGGGTGAATTTTCCGTCGATCAGCGCCGCGTCGGGGGCGGGACCGGGCAGCGCCAGATAGGCCCGCTTCATCGCCAGCAGCGTCGCCTTGTGGATGTTCAGCTCGTCGATCTCGGCGGCCGACGCCTCGGCGATGGCGAAGGCGAGCGCATGCGCCCGGATCGCCGGTTCGATCTCCTCGCGCAGGCGCCGGTTGACCGCCTTGCTGTCGTCGATCAGGGCGGCGATCTCCGGCGGCAGCCCTTCGGGCGGCAGCACCACGGCGGCGGTGACCACCGGGCCGCAGAGCGGGCCGCGCCCGACCTCGTCGATGCCGCAGACGCGGCGGCCGGGGCCGAAGCCGGCCTCCAGCGACAGGTCGGGGCGTTGCCGGGGGATGGCGGCTTTGCGGGGTGCTTTGGCAGGCATGGGAGCGGACAGCCTTCCGGGCGGCGGTGGAACCTGGATCGGGATGGGGCCGCTTGATAGCGGCGGCGGAGTCCGCGCGCAAGGCCGCCGCAGATTGCAGCCATGTGCGCCAACCAGCCTCTTGAGAAGCGGCGCACGGCTGCGCTATGGATGCGCCCCGCGAAGCCGGACCCCACCATCAGCGATTCTGCCGCAACCCGCCCCGCCATCACCCGAGAGCAGGCCATGACCGACACGACCCAGACCGCCGCCGAATGCCCCTGCCGTTCCGGCAAGCCGCTGGACGCCTGCTGCGGACCCTATCTGGCCGGCATGCCCGCCCCGACGGCCGAGGCGCTGATGCGCTCGCGCTATTCCGCCTTCGCCACCGGCAACATCGACTATCTGCACGACACGCTGCTGCCCAGCACCCGCGACGACTTCAACCGCGAAGAGATCGAGACCTGGGCCAGGAACAGCGTGTGGACCGGCGTGGAGATCCGCTCGACCGAGGACGGCCAGCCGGGCGACAGCGAGGGGATCGTCGAGTTCGTTGCCCGCTTCAGCATGAACGGCAAGCCGATGACCCACCACGAGACCAGCCGTTTCACCCACCAGGACGGCCGCTGGTACTATGTGGACGGCCAGTTGGGCGCCCGTCCGCGCAGCGGCCCCAAGGTCGGCCGCAACGACCCCTGCCCCTGCGGCAGCGGCAAGAAATACAAGAAGTGCCACGGCGCCTGACCGGCTCCGGTCTTGAGTCGCGGCTGAATCGTCACGCTGCATCTGCACAAAAACGGCCGAATCGCCCCGCCCCGCCTGCCCGTCAGGCGGCGGCGGAGTTTTTGTTGTGCGCGGATGGTGAAAATTCGCAATCCCGATTGAATTATGGGTCGGAACGGATCATCCTTCGCCTGCCCTGTTCCGGGTGTCCCTTCTTTGGTTTTTGCCGGGATGGGGTTTAACACGACAGATGAGACGATAACTGATGTTCGACCGTCCGCAGCGCTCTTCCTTCCGCGCTCCTGAAATCACCCAGCGCGACATCCGCGCCACCGTCAAGTGGTTCAACGCCACCAAGGGCTTCGGCTTCGTCACCCCCGACGATGGGTCGCCCGACGCTTTCCTGCACTCCACGGTTCTGCAGTTCTGCGGACACGACAGCCTGCCCGAAGGCGCCACCATCACCTGCGATCTGTCGCGCGGCCCGAAGGGCCCGCAGGTCGCCACCATCCACGCGGTCGACACCTCGACCGCCGCTCCGAGCCGTCCGTCGCGCGCCCCGCGCGAGCGTGACAGCTGGGGCAACGACGGCGGCTACGGCGGCGGCAACAGCTACGGCGGCGGCAGCCGCGGCGGCTACGGCGCCGACAGCTACGGCGATTCGGACGGCGGCGAAGTCGTCGACGGCACGGTGAAGTGGTTCAACGTGTCGAAGGGCTTCGGCTTCATCGCCCCGTCGACCGGCGGCAAGGACATCTTCGTGCACATCCGTGCGCTGGAGCGGTCGGGCATCAACGGTCTGGACGACGGTGCGCAGGTCCGCGTCACGATCCGCCAGGGCGCCAAGGGCCCCGAGGCCCAGCGCGTCGAGATGGCCTGATCTCTCATCGGTCGTTGTGATGTGAAAAAGCCCCCGCTCCACCGGAGCGGGGGCTTTTTCATTGGTGCTGTTCGGGAAAGCTCCTTGCTCACTCCAGATGGTCCAGCGGCAGCCGGGTCTCGAACTTCACCTCTTTCAGGGTGACGCTCGATTTCACGTGCGACACTGCGGGAATGGAGAAGATGCGTTCGCTGAGGAAGCGGCCATAGTCCTCGGTGGTCGGCACGACGATGCGCAGCAGATAGTCGGCGTCGCCGGTGACCGCGAAGCATTCCAGCACCTCCGGCATGGCGGCGATGGCGGTTTCGAACTGGTCGACCGCATTCTCCTTGTGGCGCTCCAGCGTGACATGGGCGAAGACGCACTCGCCGAGCCCCAGCTTGCGCGGGTCGAGCTGCACCGTGTAGCGGCGGATGACGCCGATCTCCTCCATCGACCGCACCCGGCGCCAGCAGGGGGAGGCCGACAGGCCGACCGTGTCGCCCAGCTCCTGCATGGTCAGGCGGGCATTCTCCTGCAGGGCCGCCAGGATCCCCTTCTCATGCCGGTCGAGCTTGATCGCCGCCATTGGCACCCTCTCCGTCCATCCAATCGTTGCATCTGCAAACATAAGCAGAGCCGGCATCGCGTGCGAGCCCTTCCATGCAACCAATCCCCCCGTCCCGGTGTTGCTCCGGCGGTGGGTGGCGGGTCGGCAGGCGCGAGGAGAAGACCGTGTTCGATTGGATTGTCGGTATGGTGGAGCAGACGGGCTATCTCGGCGTCGCTCTGCTGATGTTCGCGGAGAACCTGTTTCCCCCCATTCCGTCGGAGCTGATCCTGCCGCTGGCCGGCTTCACCGCCGCGCGGGGCGACCTCGGCCTGCCGATGATCATCGTCTCGGGCACTGTGGGCGCGGTGCTGGGGGCGCTGTTCTGGTACGGAATCGGCCGCTGGGTCGGCAGCCGCCGGCTGAAGCAGTGGGCCGCGCGCCATGGCCGCTGGCTGACCATCGCACCGGAGGAGGTGGACGAGGCCGCCGCCCATTTCCGCGAGCATGGCGGCCGGGCGGTGCTGATCGGCCGGATGATCCCGGCGGTGCGTACGCTGATCTCTATTCCCGCCGGGGTGTCGACCATGGCGCTGGTCCCCTTCCTGCTCTACACCACCCTTGGCACCGCGATCTGGACCACCTTCCTGGCAAGCGCCGGCTATCTGCTGGAGGACCGCTACCAGCAGGTCTCCGGCTGGCTGAACCCGGTGTCCAATATCGTCGCCGCCGGAATCGCCCTCTGGTACGTCTACCGCGTCGCCACCTTCGGCCGGCGGTCGGCCCGCCAGCCGGCGGAATAACGGCCAAGCCCTTTTCCGCACAGAGGAAAACTGAACCTCCCCGGCTGGACGGTCCGGCTGCCGCCATGCTCTGACTGGCGGGTCCGACCGTCAGCGGGAGCCGTTTCCATGAGTTCCAATCCGACCATCATCCTCGTCCATGGCGCCTTCGCCGACGGGTCCTCCTGGGGCCGGGTGATTTCCCGCTTGCAGGCGGAAGGGTTCGCGGCGGTCGCGGTGCAGAACCCGCTGGTCTCGCTCGACGACGATGCCGCCCATGTCCAGCGCGCCATCGACCGGACCAAGGGGCCGGTGGTGCTGGTCGGCCACTCCTGGGGCGGGGCGGTCATCACCCAGATCGGCGGGCAGGAGCGGGTGAAGTCGCTGGTCTATATCGCCGCCTTCGCTCCCGACGTCGGGCAGTCGCCGAACGACACGCTGAAGCCCTTCCCGCCGTCGGCCGGCCTGTCGGGCGTGTCGGTGGACAAGGGCCGTTTCCTGACCCTGACACCGGAGGGCATGGCCCGCAACTTCGCCCAGGATCTGCCGGCGGAGGAGGCCGCCCTGCTGGCCGCCACCCAGGGGCCGGTCGCGGCGGCCTGCTTCGCCAGCAAGGTCGGCGCCGCCGCCTGGAAGACCAAACCCGCCTGGTATGTCGTCGCCAGCCAGGACCGCATGCTGCCGCCGGATTTCCTGCGCGCCACCGCGTCCCGCATCGGCGCCCGGACGGTCGAGGTCGAAAGCGGCCACGCCCCCCACCTGTCGCGCCCCGATGCGGTGGCGGCGGTGATCGTCGAGGCTGCCCGCGCTATCTAGACCGTCGCACCGCCCCCGGCGTGGTGCCCCGCCGCCGCCGCAGGCTGCGGGTCAGGGCACTCTGATCGGAGAATCCCACCGCCAACGCCACCTCCGCCAGCGGCAGGCGGCCGTCCCGCAGCAGCGCCTCCGCCCGATCCAGCCGCAGCTCGGCCAGCAGGCGGGCCGGAGTGCTGCCGGTGCGGGCGCGGAAGCGCTCATGGAACCGGCTGGGCGCCAGACCGGCCGCCTCGGCCAGTTCCGCCACCGTCAACGCTTCGCCGCAGCGCTCCGCCATCAGCGCCAGGGCGCGGTCGATGGGATCCCTTGATACGGGCGATGCGGGCGGCGGCGGCTGGCGCGTCTCCAGGGCGCGCAGCAGCAGCCCTGCCGAGTGATGGGCCAGCACCGGGTCGAGCGGCCGGTCGGCCGCCTCCGCCACCAGATAGCGCACCAGCCCATCCAGCGCCCCGTCGATGGCGAAGAAGGCATCGCAGGCGCGCACCGCGGCCTCCGGCACCAGCCCGGCGGCCGGCACATCCAGCACGACGAAGCGGTTGGCGCCGCCGCTGCGGAAGCTGTGCGGCACGCCGTCGGCCACCAGAACGCCGCGCCCGTCTCCCACCCGGCCGCAGGCGCCGCCGACCTCCATGTCGAGGGTGCCGGCGATGGGCAGCACGATCTGGTGATGGTCATGCGCGTGCCGCCGTTCATGCCCGTCGTAACTGCGGGTGCTGACGGTCGGCCGATGCGGGGACGCCACGCCGACGGACTCCTGAAATCGGTTCGAGGGACCGATGGTACGCCCTCGACCGTTCCGCCGGCAACCACCCTGTTGCCGGGCGCTGCTCGGCAAATACCGATTTGCGAAACTGAGTTCCGGTAAATGACGATGACAATCGAATGAAGTCTCCGGACGCATTTCGAACGGACATGGCGATATTCGCCCACCCATTCACTTCCCCGTGACCTGATATTCCGGACGAACGGTTGCGGCATCGGACAGCCCGTCCTTATGAGTATTTTCAAATAAGAAAAACGATCGCCAAGGCACGGATCGTTCGTCATCCGACAAAAAACACTCATAAAAGGAACGCCCGATGTACCGAGATCGCATCCGCCTGAAATCCTTGTGGGGCAAGGTGGTGCCGGCGGAAGAGGCCGCCTTTCTCATCAAGGACGGCATGACCGTGGGCATGAGCGGCTTCACCCGTGCCGGCGACGCCAAGGCGGTGCCGCTGGCGCTGGCCGAGCGCGCCGCATCGGAGAAGCTGAAGATCACGCTGATGACCGGCGCCTCGCTGGGCAACGACGTGGACAGGATCCTGACGGAGGCCGGGGTGCTGTCGCGCCGCCTGCCCTTCCAGGCCGATCCGGTGCTGCGCAAGGCGATCAACCGCGGCGAGGTGATGTTCGTCGACCAGCATCTGTCGGAAACGGTGGAACTGCTGCGCTCGCGCCAGATGGGGCCGGTCGATGTCGCGGTGATCGAGGCCTGCGCCATCACCGACACCGGCGGGATCGTGCCGACCACCTCCATCGGCAATTCGGCGACCTTCGCCATCCTGGCCGAGAAGATCATCATCGAGCTGAACCTGACCCAGCCCCTGGATCTGGAGGGGATGCACGACGTCTATATCCCGACCCGCCGCCCCTTCCGCGAACCGATCCCGGTGGTGACGGTGGAGAGCCGGGCCGGCCTGCCCTACATCCCCATCGATCCGTCGAAGATCGCCGCCATCGTGGTGACGCGCAAGCAGGACAGTTCCGCCAGCATCCTGCCACCCGATGACGAGACCAACGCCATCGCCGGCCACCTGATCGAATTCTTCGGCCGCGAGGTGAAACAGGGCCGGCTCGGCCGGTCGCTGGCGCCGCTCCAGGCCGGCATCGGCACCATCGCCAACGCGGTGCTGCACGGGCTGATCGACGGGCCGTTCCATGATCTGACCATGTACAGCGAAGTGCTGCAGGACAGCACCTTCGAGCTGTTCGACGCCGGCAAGCTGACTTTCGCCTCGGGTTCCTCGATCACGCTCAGCGCCGGGAAGTACGCCGAGGTGCTGCCGAAGATCGGCTCCTATAAGGGCCG
Organism: Azospirillum palustre; assembly: GCF_002573965.1. Lineage (NCBI taxonomy): Bacteria > Pseudomonadati > Pseudomonadota > Alphaproteobacteria > Rhodospirillales > Azospirillaceae > Azospirillum > Azospirillum palustre. The sequence continues at coordinate 769,956 of NZ_PDKW01000039.1, forward strand.
GCTGCTGCTGCGGCCGCAGGAGATCTCCAACCATCCCGAGGTGATCCGACGCCTGGGCGTCATCGGCATCAACACGGCGCTGGAGTGCGACATCTACGGCAACGTCAACTCCACCCATGTCAACGGCACGCAGATGATGAACGGCATCGGCGGCTCCGGCGACTTCGCCCGCAACAGCCACCTCGCCATCTTCGTCACCAAGTCGCTGGCCAAGGGCGGCGCCATCTCCAGCGTCGTGCCGATGGTCACCCATGTCGACCACAACGAGCATGACGTCGATGTGCTGGTGACGGAGATCGGGCTGGCCGACCTGCGCGGGCTGGCCCCACGCGAGCGGGCGGAGACCATCATCCGCAACTGCGTCCATCCCAGCTACCGCGAACTGGCGGCCGACTATCACCGGCGGGCGCTTCAGCGCGGCGGCCACACCCCGCATCTGCTGGAGGAAGCCTTCGCCTGGCACAGCCGCTTCCAGCAGACCGGCAGCATGATGCCTGCGGCGCTGGCGGCCGAATAGGCCCCTCCAAAAACGGGCGGGCCGCGGAATGCCGCGGCCCGTTCCCGTTATTCATATGCCGTCAGACGTGCTGCCCGCCATTGCGCTCCAAGTAGAGGAGCAGAGCGGGGTAATAGTGCTTGCGTCCGGACGAAATCTTCTCACAGAAACGGCGGGCAGATCCGCTCTTGAGCCAGTCCTCAAGTTGGCCATTCTGCCGTTTTTCCGCGACGATGGCATCGATCGCGTCCAAAATCTTGTGAATCACCTCAGGCCTCGTCTTATGAAGATTGGAGCGGCGTCTTCGTCGCCCTCACAATCCTATATGCGCTCCCCTGACGGTGAGCGGCCCTGCATTCTGGGAATGGCTGCATGTTGCAATGCACAAAACGAATGGCTTCACGCCCTTTCCCGCTCATCCTCCGATGGCCGCAGAGCCTGTCCGGTCGGGCAGAGCCGCAGCAGCACACAGCGGTCGCAGGCCGGCGCCTGATGGTAGCAGCAGCGCTGGCCATGCAGCATCATGACCTCGTGGTTGTCATAGACCTGCTGGGCGTCCCACTCCGCCGGCAACTGTGCCGACAGCACGGCATGGGACGGGCCGACGGCGAGAGTGGCGGGGATCAGGCCGGTGCGCACCGCGACGCGGTGGTGATGGCTGTCCACCGGCAGCGCCGCCTGCCGCAGGGTGGAGAAGCTGAGTACCGCCGCGCTGGTCTTCGGCCCCACTCCCGGCAATTCCTCCAGCCAAGCGCGGGCGTCGGGCACCGTCATGCCGGACAGCAGGTCGAGCGACAGGCTGCCGACCCGCTCGGTGATGCGGCGCAGGATGGCCTGGAGGCGCGGCGCCTTCTGCTCCGGCCAGGTGACGCCGGCAATGGTCGCCTCCACCTCCGCGACCGGGGCGTCGCGCACCGACTGCCAATCCGGCCAGCGTCGCCGCAGCGCCTTGAAGGCAGCGCCGGAGGCCGCATTCCGGGTGCGGTGCGACAGCAGCGACGACACCAGCTCGCTCAGCGGGTCCAGGCTGTGGAAATAGGCGACCGGGCAGCCATAGACGGTGCACAGCAGCCGGTGGATTTCGAGCGCCTTGTCGCGCAACGCAGCGGGGTCGGTCATAAAAATCGACAACAGCCGAACCGGTAAGGCGTTACCGGTAAATCATCGGGTTCTCTTTTCCACCCTGCCCTACCCCACCAGCCCCGACATCACCGCGCGCAGCTGCGCCGGTTTCACCGGCTTGTTCAGGACCAGACAGCCGGCCGCCTTGGCTTCGTCCGCCAGTTCCGGGGTGCGGTTGGCGGTGACGATCACGGCGGGCAGGATGCGGCCGCAGGCGGCGCGCAGCCGCGCCACCTCGTTGACGCCCAGCGCCCCGTCGTCGAGGTGATAGTCGGCGATCAGCAGATCCGGCGGCTGCGGCATGCCGGACAGCAGCGCCAGCGCCTCGTCGCCGTTGGTGGCCGACACCACGTCGCAGGCCCAGCCGCGCAGCAGCGCCTCCATCCCCGCCACCACCGCCGGCTCGTTGTCGAGCACCAGCACCGAGGTGCCGGCCAGCCGGTTGGTCATCGGCCGGGCGGCGATGCTGGCCGGACGGACGGCGCGGCGCTCGGTCCCGCGCGGCACGGTGACGGCGAAGACGGAGCCCCTGCCCGGCTCCGACCGCACGGTGATGGGGTGGTCCAGCATGCGGGCGACGCGGTCGACGATGGCGAGCCCCAGCCCCATGCCGCGGTCGCGCCCCTTGGTGACGGGGGTGTCGAGGCGGCGGAATTCCTGGAAGATCTCGCCGATCTTGTCGCGCGGGATGCCGGGACCGTTGTCCCACACCTCGATGCGGATACTTCCGTCGCCGGTCCGGCGGCAGCCGACCACCACCCGGCCGCCCTGGACGTAGCGCAGCGCGTTGGACAGAAAATTCTGCACGATCCGGCGCAGCAGCCGCATGTCGCTGCGCACTACGGCTCCCGACCCCACCACCTTCAGGTCGATGCCGCGCTCGGCCGCCACCGCGGCATATTCGGTGGCGAGCGGCGCCAGGATGCCGCGCAGCGGGAAGTCGGTGACGTCCGGCGTCACCGCCCCGGCGTCGAGCTTGGAGATGTCGAGCAGCGCCGACAGCAGATCCTCCACCGACGCCAGCGCGAGGTCGATGTTGTCCACCAGTTCCGCATTGGCGGCCGGCTGCTCCAGATCGGCCAGCGCCGAGACGAACAGCCGGGCGGCGTTCAGCGGCTGCAACAGGTCGTGGCTGGCGGCGGCGATGAAGCGGGTCTTGGACAGGTTGGCCTGATCGGCCTGGGATTTCGCCTGCTGCAACTGGTCGTTCAGCATCATCAGCGCGGACTTCTCCGCCTGTTCGGATGCGCGACGCCGCTCCTCCTCGCGCTTGATGACGGTGATGTCGGTGTAGACGCCGACGATGCCGCCGTCGCGGGTGCGCCGCTCGTTCACCTGGATCCAGCGTCCGTCGGACAGCCGGTTGAGGAAGACGCCCTTCAAATCGTGACGGTGCTCCATCCGCTCGCGCAGCCAGACGTCGGGCGGCGGCTCGGCAACGGCACCGGCGGCGGCGACCATCGCCACCAGATCGTTGAAGCGGATGCCGGCCTGGATGCGGCCCGCCACCGACGGCCAGTAGGACAGGTATTTGCGATTGCACAGCACCAGCCGGTCGGCGGAGTCGAACAGGGCGAACCCCTCGTTCACCGACTCGATCGCCTCGAACAGGCGGGTGCGCATGGTGTCCGCCAGCTCCTTGGCGCGGGCGAGGTCGCGGTTGCTGTCCTCCAGCTTGTGCAGGGCGCGTTCCAGCTCCAGCGTGCGCTCGCGGATCTTCTGCTCCAGCACGATGGCGGTCTGGAACAGCGAGAAGGCGCCGCCCTGGAAATCCATCGACCGCTCGACACGGTCCATCAGCACCTTGTTGATGCGCTGGAGCTTGGCGTTCTCCCGCTCCAGCTCGGCGATGCGGTCGGCGGGGTCGAGTGTCCAGTTGCGGGTCTGCATGCCGGCCATGGCTTAACGCCCTCCGATGGCGACGCCCGTGAAGGTCTGGTTGACGTGCATGCCGTTCACCTGCTCGCCATAGGCACAGAAGCCGACGACGCGGTGACGGGCCAGCCGGTCGGACATCACGGCGTTCAGCTGCCGCTGCTCCATCTCCAGCCGGCGCAGGATGCAGTCGCAGCCGAGGATCAGGTCGGGGGCGCCGACCTCCGCCTCGATGCCCTCGATCAGCCCGTCGAAGTTGGCAACCGGATCGACCCCCTCCGCCACCGTCAGCACGATGCCCTCGTCGATGGCGCAGAAGAAGGTCAGGCTCTCGTCGTCGTTCACCTTCTGGATCGAGCGGACATGGTACTGGCCGCCGACCCGCACCACGACCGGGTGGGAGGCGAAGATCATCGGGGTCAGCGGCTCGCCCTCCAGCCCGACCAGCCGGGCATATTCGCGGCCCGCCGGCTCGGCATTGATCTCATGGACGATGCGGTGCTGCGGATCGGCGCCGGTGACAACCATCTTGCGGTCGGAGCTGACGAAATGCTGGGTGCGGAAGACGGTGAAGGGCCGCGTCGTGGTGAACAGCGCCACCACCGCGCCATTGGGGTGGAAGGCGCCCTCATGCAGGACGAAGGTGCGCTCGAAATGCAGGTCGTCGCCGGCCGAGGCGCCGAACAGCGGGATGTCGATCAGCGCGTTGTGCAGCGCGCTGACCACCGTCTCCTCGCTCATCGACAGCCCGTCGATCAGCAGCATGGCGAAGCTGCGGGCCTCCTCGCCCAGCGGCACCGGGCGGGTCCCCATCGCGCGGTCGCGGCGCGACAGCAGGGAGCGCGCGATGGCGGTGCTGTCGGCGATCTCGAAGCGGTCGACATGGTCCACGAGCGCGGTGACGATGCAGAAATCCTCGGTCGGGAAGCCAACCGCCACCAGGGCGTTGGTGGTGTAGCCGCCGGGGCCGATCTCCCCCGCCGTGGTGCAGCCGATCACCGGCACCATGCCGAACTCCCGCGCCAGCGCGTCGGCCAGCGCGTCCCGGTCGTAGCTGGGCGCGCAGAAGACGATCACCAGCTCCAGCGCCACCTCGCCCAGCCCGGCGCGCAGCTCCCGCGCCGCCTCGTCGGCGCGTTCGGCATGGGTGACGGCGCGCGGCATGCCGTCGCCGGAGGCCGGTCTCACCGGGCCATTTACGGTGGGACCGTCTGCGGAGATCTCCTGTGCGGACATCGCTGGCCCTGCCGCCTCCCTCCCGGTCTGCGGTTGCGATCCGGCAAGGGTACTCCAGGGATGGCGGCGGGCAAGACCAATCCGCGGACCGGTGAAGGAGGACATGATGCGGGGCGGCTCCCAGAGAGTCTTTGCCTAAACAGTCTCGGCCGGTTGCGGATCCGGCAGCCCGGCCAGCTCCTCGTCGGTGAACAGGCGGGCCCTGGCGGTGAAGCGGACGCCGTCCGGCGCCTCGATCGAGAAGCCGCCGCCGCGCGCCTGGATAACGTCCAGGATGACCTGGGTGTTGCGCCACCATTGGAAGGTGTCGTCGGACATGCAGAAGGGCGCACCGGCGACTGTCCCCAGGCACAGGTCGCGACCGCCCATCCTGAACTCCCCCTTCGGCAGGCAGAGCGGCGCCGAGCCGTCGCAGCAGCCGCCCGACAGGTGCAGCATCAGCGGCCCGTGCTTCGCGGCAAGCCGGTCCAGCAGGGCGATGGCCTCAGGCGTGGCGATGACGCGGTCAGTCGGCGTTGTGGCGGTCATGGTGGTCCTTTATCACGAAACCACGCGGAGAAAGAAAAAAGGCCGGGGGACACGCCCCCGGCCCAGGTTTGCCCGATAGGGAGGAGCAGGGCTCAGAAGAAGCCGAGCGCTTTCGGGCTGTAGCTGACCAGCAGGTTCTTGGTCTGCTGGTAGTGGTCGAGCATCATCTTGTGCGTCTCGCGGCCGATGCCGGACTTCTTGTACCCACCGAAGGCGGCATGCGCCGGGTACAGGTGGTAGCAGTTGGTCCACACACGGCCGGCCTGGATGCCGCGGCCCATGCGGAAGGCGCGGTTGCCGTCACGGCTCCACACGCCGGCGCCCAGGCCGAACTCGCTGTCGTTGGCGATGGCCAGCGCCTCTTCCTCGGTCTCGAAGGTCGTCACGGCGACGACCGGGCCGAAGATCTCCTCCTGGAAGATGCGCATCTTGTTGTGGCCTTCCAGGATGGTCGGCTGCACGTAGTAGCCGCCTTCCAGCTCGCCGCCCAGATGGGCGCGCTCGCCGCCGATCAGGACCTTGGCGCCCTCGGCCTTGCCGATCTCGATGTAGGAGAGGATCTTCTCCAGCTGCTCCTGCGAGGCCTGGGCGCCGATCATGGTGCCGCCGTCCAGCGGGTGGCCCTGGGCGATCTTGGCGACGCGCTCGACCGCCAGCTTGATGAAGCGGTCGTAGATCGACTTCTGGATGAGGACGCGGCTCGGGCAGGTGCAGACCTCGCCCTGGTTCAGCGCGAACATCGCGAAGCCTTCCAGCGCCTTGTCGAGGAACTCGTCGTCCTCGGCCATCACGTCTTCGAAGAAGATGTTCGGCGACTTGCCGCCCAGCTCGACGGTCGACGGGATGATGTTCTCCGACGCGTATTGCAGGATCAGGCGGCCGGTCGAGGTCTCGCCGGTGAAGGCGATCTTCGAGATGCGCTTGTTGGTGGCGAGCGGCTTGCCGGCCTCGATGCCGAAGCCGTTGACGATGTTCAGCACGCCGGGCGGCAGCAGGTCGCCGATGATGTCGGCCAGCACCATGATCGCCATCGGGGTCTGCTCGGCCGGCTTCAGCACGATGCAGTTGCCGGCGGCCAGCGCCGGGGCCAGCTTCCAGGCGGCCATCAGCAGCGGGAAGTTCCAGGGGATGATCTGGCCGACGACGCCCAGCGGCTCATGGAAATGGTAGGCGTAGGTGGTGTGGTCGATCTCGGCGATCGAGCCTTCCTGGGCGCGGATGCAGCCGGCATAGTAGCGGAAATGGTCGATGGCGAGGGGCACGTCGGCGGCGCGGGTCTCGCGGATCGGCTTGCCGTTGTCCAGCGTCTCGGCCAGCGCGATGACCTCCAGCCGCTCTTCCATGCGGTCGGCGATCTTCAGCAGGATGTTCGAGCGCTCGGTCGGCGAGGTGCGGCCCCAGGCGTCCTTGGCGGCGTGGGCGGCGTCGAGCGCCAGCTCCACGTCGGCGGCCTGGGAACGGGCGATCTCGCACAGCGGCTTGCCGGTGATCGGGGTGAGGTTGGTGAAGTATTGGCCGTCCACCGGCGCTACCCACTGGCCACCGATATAGTTGTCGTAGCGGGGGCGGAGCGCGATCTGCTTCTGGAGCGTGTCGAGAGCCTGGTGGAGCATTTGGGCCGTTCCTCTCAGTGTGGTGAACCGGTCAGGTCTCCGGTCCAGCGCGTTTGTCGAGGGCCATTCAGCCATTCTGAGAGGCAGGGGGTAAATTGTACTATGGAAGGAGACGGTCGGCGGGTGGGATTGTTCGTATCCCACCCTATGGGCGTTCCCCTTGCGGCGCTTCACTCCGCCGGCTGGCGCCCCTCGACATAGCCCTTGCGCAGCTGCTCCTCGTACCAGCGGCGATGGTGCTCCATTGCCCAGTTCTCATCGACCTCGCCGCAGCCCATGGCGTCGAAGGCGCCCTCCATGCCGATGGTGCCGATGTAGATGTGGCCGATCACCGCGGCGATCAGGCCGGCCGCCAGCAGCCCGTGGATGACGTGCATGATCTGCATGCCGCCGATCCCGGTAAAGGCGAAGGGCACCATCAGCAGATAGCCGGTGGCCGCCATGCCGATGCCGCCCAGCACGATGCTCCAGAACACCAGCTTCTGCCCGGCGTTGAAGCGCCCGGCTTCCGGATGCTGTCCGCCGGCCTTGGAGAAGAGCCCGCCCGCCGTTTTGACCCACAGCCAGTCGGCCTTTTCCGGGATGTTGTCGCGCAGCCACAAGGCCATGATCATCAGCAACCCGACGACGAAGGGCACGCTGACGAAGTTGTGGATCGACTTGGCGTATTCCGCCAGCGGCGTGAAGGCCTGATGGCCGATCAGCGGGATCAGCAGCGGCCGGCCGAAGGTCAGGATCATCCCGGTCAGCGCCATCAGCAGGAAACTGACCGCCGTCGTCCAGTGGGCGAAGCGGTCCAGTCCGTTGAAGCGCAGAACCAGCCGCCCCGATTTGCCACCATGGATGCGGATGGTGCCGCGATAGAGGAAGAAGACCGCCAGCACCGCCGTCATGCCGATGGCGAGCCCGCCGATCGCCAGCCGCAGCGTGTTGGTGCGCCACTCCCGCCATTCCCGCCCTTCCGGCTGGACCAGCACCGCCAGTTTTTCGTCCGGGATGCTGACGCGGCCGATCAGCTTGTCGTCCTGCGGGACGTAGAGCGGCACCTGCTCCTTGCTGGTCGGCGAGTTCTGGCCGGGCACCTGGGTGAGCTGCGCTTGTGCGAAAGTCGGAGCGGCCAGACTCTGGACAGCCAGCAGGGCGATCAGCAGCAGGGCGTGCAGGGGGAGTCTGGTGGGGCGCATGGTGGTCTCCCGGTATGATCTTTCTTGCGGGGGCGCTCACGCCCCTCCCGTGCCCGGCCCGCCGGGGGCGAAGGGGGAGCCGCGGTCGTTGCGCCCGTAGGCGGTCGACCAGCCCGGCGCGCCCGAGCCGTAGCCGCGGCGCAGCGAGCGTTCCTGATAGATGTCGGCCAGCACCGCCCCGTCGCCGCCCATCAGCGCGCGGGTGGAGCACATCTCGGCGCAGAGCGGCAGCTTGCCCTCGGCCAGCCGGTTGGCGCCGTATTTCTGGTATTCCTCGACGCTGCCATCCGGTTCGGGACCGCCGGCGCAGAAGGTGCATTTGTCCATCTTGCCGCGGCTGCCGAAGTCGGTGGTGCGCGGGTATTGCGGCGCGCCGAACGGGCAGGCGTAGAAGCAGTAGCCGCAGCCGATGCACAAATCCTTGCTGTGCAGAACCACCCCATCCGCCGTTTGCAGGAAGCAGTCGACCGGGCAGACCGCGGCGCAGGGCGGGTCGTTGCAATGCATGCAGGCCATGGAGATCGACCGCTCGCCCGGCTTGCCGTCGTTCAGCGTGACCAGCCGGCGGCGGTTGATGCCCCACGGCACCTCATGCTCGTTCTTGCAGGCGGTGACGCAAGCGTTGCATTCGATGCAGCGCTCGGCGTCGCACAGGAACTTCATCCGGGCCATTGTTCTGTTCAGCTCCTGTGCGTCACGCCGGCTCGACCCGGCAGAGGGTGACCTTGGTTTCCTGCATGAAGGTGACGGGGTCGTAGCCGTAGGTCGTCACCCCGTTCACCGGCTCGCCCAGCACGATGGGGTCGGTGTTGGGCGGGTAGTTGCCGCGCAAGCTGTCGCCCTGCCAGAAGCCGGAGAAGTGGAAGGGCATGAACACCGTGCCGCCGCCGACGCGGTCGGTCACCAGCGCCTTGACTTTGGCCTTGCTGCCGTCCTCCGGCCCATAGACCCAGACCCAGGCGCCGTCCTTGATGTTCAGCCGCTCGGCGTCCCTGGTGTTGATCTCCGCGAACATCGACTGCTGCAACTCGGCCAGCCACGGGTTGGACCGGGTCTCCTCGCCGCCGCCCTCATACTCGACCAGCCGGCCGGAGGTCAGCACCATCGGGAAGCGCTGGCGCAGGTCGCTGTCCGCCACCTTGAACTGGAGCGAGCGGGCAAGCTGGACCAGACGGAAGTCGCGCCGGTCCTCGATGGCCGGGAAGGCCTTCACCAGATCGGGGCGCGGGGAATAGATCGGCTCGCGGTGGACCGGCACCGGGTCGGGCAGGTTCCAGGCGACGGCGCGCGCCTTGGCGTTGCCGTGCGGCACGCAGCCATGCTTCAGCGCGACGCGGATGATGCCCATCGACAGGTCGGTCTGCCAGCTGACATTGTCCACCTCGGCCCCGCCGCCACCGATGGCCTGGATGACGCGCATTTCCTCCGCCGTCAGATCCTTGTCCCAGCCCAGCTTCTTCAGCACGGCCATGGTGAATTCGGGATAGCCGTCCTCGATCTCCGACCCCTTCGAATAGGAGCCGTCGGCCAGCAGCGAGACGCCGTTGCGCTCCACCCCGAAACGGGCGCGGAAGACGCCGCCGCCGTCCATGACATGCTTGGAGGTGTCGTAGAGCACGGCCGATCCCGGATGCCGGATCTCCGGATGGCCCCAACTGGGCCAGGGCAGGCCGTAATAATCGCCGGCGCAGGGGCCGGAGGCGGCCCGCATGGTGATCTTGTCGAAATCGGCTTGATGCTTCATGTGCATCTTCAGCCGTTCCGGCGACTGGCCGGTGGCGCCGATGGACAGGCAGCCGCGGTTCATCTCGCGCAGGATGTCCTCCGGCACCGGCCGGTCCTTCTCCACCGTGATGTGCTTGAACATCTCGTCGGCGAAGCCCAGCTTGCGCGCCAGCAGATAGATGATGGCGTAGTCGTCCTTCGATTCGAAGATCGGCTCCACCACCTTCTCCCCCCACTGCATCGAGCGGTTGGAACAGGTGCGCGACCCGTCGGTCTCGAACTGGGTGCAGGCCGGCAGGATGTAGGTGCCGTTGCGCCGTTCCTTGATCGCGGCGAAGGTGGTCGGGTGCGGGTCGGCGATGACCAGCAGGCTGAGCTTCTCCAGCCCCTTCACCATCTCCGGCATGCGGGTGACGGTGTTGCCGCCATGGCCGAAGCACATCATGGCGCGCAACGGGCTCGGCTGGTCGATCTCGCCGGGCTTCGCCAGCACGGCATCGAACCAGCGCGTGGTCGGGATGCCCTTGGCCTCCATCAGATCCTTGGTGGCGAAGCGGCCCTTCAGATAGTCGTATTCGACGTCCCAGACGCGGGCGAAATGCTTCCACGCCCCTTCCGCCAGCCCGTAATAGGCGGGCAGCGTGCTGACATCGAGGCCGAAGTCGGTAGCGCCCTGCACGTTGCAGTGGCCGCGGTAGATGTTGGCGCCGCCGCCGGCCACGCCGATGTTGCCCAGCGCCAGCTGCAAAATCGACAGGGCGCGGACGTTGGCGGTGCCGACCGTGTGCTGGGTGACGCCCATGCACCAGATCACCGTGCTGGGCTTGTTCTTCGCCAGCGCCTCCGCCACGCGGCGAAGCTGCGATCCGGGGGCGCCGGTCACCCGCTCCACCTCTTCCGGAGTCCATTTCTTCACCTCGGCGCGGATCTCGTCCATGCCGTAGACGCGCTGGCGGATATACTCCTTGTCCTCCCAGCCGTTTTCGAAGATGTGCCACAGCAGGCCCCAGGCGACCGGGATGTCGGTGCCGGGACGGATGCGGACATACTCCGTGGCATGGGCGGCGGTGCGGGTGAAGCGCGGGTCGATGACGATGAAGGGCGCGCGGTTGTGCTCCTTGCCGCGCAGCATGTGCTGCATCGACACCGGGTGCGCCTCGGCCGGGTTGCCGCCGACGATCAGCAGCGCCTTGGAATTCTGGATGTCGTTGTAGCTGTTGGTCATGGCGCCGTAGCCCCACGTGTTCGCCACGCCGGCGACCGTGGTGGAGTGGCAGATGCGCGCCTGATGATCGACGTTGTTGGTTCCCCAGAAGGCCGCCAGCTTGCGGTAGAGATAGGCGCCCTCGTTGGAGAATTTGGCCGAGCCGAGCCAGAACACCGCGTCCGGCCCCGACGCCTTGCGGATGTCCATCAACTGGTTGCCGATCTCCTCGATCGCCTGGTCCCAGCCGATCCGCTGCCAGACTCCATCCACCAGCTTGAGCGGGTATTTGACGCGGCGCGTGCCCTTGGTCAGTTCGCGCACCGAGGCGCCCTTGGCGCAGTGGGTGCCCTGGTTGATCGGGCTTTCCCAGCCCGGCTCCTGCCCGACCCAGACGCCGTTCTGCACCTCGGCGATCACCGTGCAGCCGACCGAGCAGTGGGTGCAGACGTTCTTGCGCGTCACCACCTCGACATTCGGCAGGATGGGACCGGCCTCCGCCTTGCGGATCATGGCACCCGGCAGCGCGCCGACGGCGGCGATGCCGCCCGCGGCAAGGCCGGACCGGCGCAGGAAGCCGCGGCGGCTGACGCCCGACTCCAGACTGTCCGCCAGGGCGGCGACCAGACCCGACCGCTTTGCGCCTGCCGCTTTCGCCGAGCTGCGTTTGACCAGCATTGACACCCTCCGGATCGCCCTTAGAGGCGGTTCAGCGCGTAGAAGCGCTTGACGTGTTCGGTTTCGCGGTAGCGGGCCTTCACCTGCTCCTGCGGCGATTCCATCGCCTGCGCCTCGTCGCCCGCCGGAAGCACGGCAGCCGCAGCGGCACCGGCCGCGCCCAGGCCCAGCGTCTTCAGGATGTCGCGGCGTTGCAGCGGGTTGCGTTTGGGGGGATTGCGCGGGGATTCTGGCGGCGTCTTCATGCGTCGGCTCCCTCCAACTGGTCGATCTGTCTGTCGTCGATCTGTCTGTTCAGGGCCTCCTGTTCGATCTCCAGGAACAGGCGGCCGATGGTGCCGACCGGGCGGTAGAGGCCAGCCATCTCCGCCTTTTCCAAATCCTGGAAGAAGCGCCCGGCCCAGGGCGTCAGGTGGCTGTCCAGCATGTGGCGCTGCACCGTCGGGTCGGCCCCCTCGCGGATCAGCACCGCCATCACGTCGCAGAGCGCGGCGATGTGGTCCTCCGGCTCCGACACGTCAGGCGCGCGCTCCAGCCCCAAAGCCTGGAGGTCGGCGCGCAGGGCCGACAGCGGCCGGTCGGTCAGGAAGCCGGTGCGGTAATAGGAGGCATAGGGGACCAGTTCGCCCTGGACGACGCCGATGAACAGCGCGTTGAACTCGCGCTCCGCCGCCCGTGGATCGGTGGTGCGGGCGCGGGTCGCCAGATCGTCGAAGGCCCGGCCGAGCGGCGTCGCGTCGCCGGTCAGACCGCCCAGCAGAGACAGCAGGTCGGCGCCCGGCGGGGCGGCCAGCGTCAGCGCCAGCAGCCGGTAGACGTCAGCGCGCAAGTCCTCCGCGCCGCTTTCCGGATCGTGAACCGTCATCGCACTCCCGCAAGCCCTGTTCAAGGCCATGGCAGGCCCGAACCGTAACAACGGCAGGCGCGGGCAAAGGTTGCCTTACCCGGTCGGGGCTACCCTGCCGGGGTCATCCGTTTTCTCCGGCAGCGGAACTCACTTCTGGGGATTGCCGCCCTGCTGGGTGTCGGGCTGCGGACGGCCGGAGAAGTTGCGGTGTGCGACAGACGATTCCTCCCCCACCCGCGCACCGACCGACGCGAAGGTCTCGTCGGCGCTGCGGGCGAACAGGGTCGGCAGCACCGCCCAGGCGCCGCCCGCCAGGACGACGATGGCGCAGAGCGCGGCGAGGAAGACTTTCATCGGCGATTCTCCAGACAGCGCTTACCGGGGGAGAGGCCGCACTGCCGGCCTTTCCCGCCATCGCACAACGCCGCCCGAAGCCGATTGTTTCCATCCTCGCTTTTCCGCTTGATATGCTCTAGTCGAGCACATATGGTTTTGCTCAGAACGAGCATAGAGCGGAGCATCCGATGCCCGAGGTCGCCGAACTCGCCTACACCCCTGCTGTCGCCGCGGCGACCGCGCCGATCTTTGAGCGCATGAAACGCGTCGTGCCGGCCATCGAATGGCCCTTCCACGCGCCGCTGGTCCACGCCATCAACGAGCTGAAGCGCGAGCGCAACGCCGTCATCCTGGCGCACAACTACCAGACGCCGGAGATCTTCCACGGCGTGGCCGACATCGTCGGCGACAGCCTGGCGCTGGCGGCCAAGGCGACCGAAACCGACGCCGACGTGATCGTGCTGGCCGGCGTGCATTTCATGGCGGAGACGGCGAAGCTGCTCAATCCGGCCAAGACGGTGCTGATCCCCAGCCGCAACGCCGGCTGCTCGCTGGCCGACAGCATCACCGCCGCCGACGTTCGCCTGCTGCGCGAGGCGCATCCCGGCGTTCCGGTGGTAGCCTACGTGAACACGTCCGCCGAGGTGAAGGCGGAGGTCGACATCTGCTGCACCTCGGGCAACGCGGTGGAGGTGGTGGAATCGCTCGGCGTCGACCGGGTGATTTTCCTGCCCGACGAGTATCTGGCGAAATACGTCGCCACCCAGACCAAGGTCGAGATCATCGCCTGGAAGGGCCATTGCGAGGTGCATGAGCGCTTCACCGGCGCCGAGATCGAGGAGTTCCGCCGCCGCTTCGACCGGCTGACCGTGATCGCCCACCCCGAATGTCCGCCCGACGTGCTGGAGGCGGCCGATTTCGTCGGCTCCACCGCCCGCATGATCGACTTCGTCGGCACCGAGAAGCCGCCGCGGGTGCTGATGGTCACCGAATGCTCGATGAGCGACAACGTCGCCGCCGCCTCGCCCGAGACGGAGTTCGTGCGGCCCTGCAACCTGTGCCCGCACATGAAGACGGTGACGCTGTCGAGCATCCTGGACTCGTTGCGGACCCTGGAACCGCGCGTCGAGATCCCGGACGCGCTGGCCGCCCGCGCCCGCCGCTCGGTTGAGCGGATGCTGGCGGTGAAGCCGAAGTGAGTTTGTGGAAAGCCCTCTCCCGCCCCGGGAGAGGGAGGGGACCCGCGCCAATGGCGCGGGGAGGGTGAGGGGCTATCCGGACATGGATTTCTGATCCTTGCCTCACCCCTCACCCTTCCCATGCCCCGCATGGGCCCCTTCCCTCTCCCGGGGCGGGAGAGGGAGAGTCAGGAGTCCCCCATGACCTCCAGCACGCCTTACGATGTCCGCGATGCCGAGGTGATCGTCGTCGGCTCCGGCCTTGCCGGGATGACCGCGGCGCTGCAACTGGCGCCGCGTGCGGTCACGCTGATCACCAAGACCGCCGGCCTGCCCGGCGGCTCCAGCCTCTACGCCCAGGGCGGCATCGCCGCCGCCGTCGGTCCCGGCGACCGGCCGGAGGACCATGCCGCCGACACCGTTGCCGCCGGGGCCGGTCTGGTCGATGCGGCGATGGCCGCCCTGCTGACCCGCGACGGCGCCGCCCAGGTCCGCCGGCTGCTGGAGGGCGGCCTGCCCTTCGACCGCGCGCCCGACGGCTCGCCGCTGCTGGGCAGGGAAGCCGCCCATGGCGCGGCGCGCATCGTCCATGCCGGCGGCGACGCCACCGGCCGCACCCTGGTCACCGCACTGGCGGACCGCCTGTGCGCCACCCCCTCGGTGCGGGTGGAGACCGACGCCTTCGCCGTCGATCTCGTGCTGCGCAACGGCCGGGTCTGCGGCCTGCTGGCCTGCCATGGGCAAGGCTGGGTGCTGCACCGGGCGCCGCGCGTGATCCTGGCGACCGGCGGCATCGGCGCCGCCTTCGCCCGCACCACCAACCCGGCGGAGGCCACCGGCGACGGGCTCGCCATCGCCGCAAGGGCCGGCGCCCAGCTGGCCGACCTGGAATTCGTGCAGTTCCACCCGACGGCGCTGGCCGTCGATGCCGACCCGGTGCCGTTGCTGACCGAGGCCTTGCGCGGAGCCGGGGCCCTGCTGCTCGACAGCGAGGGCCACCGTTTCATGCCGGGCGAGCATCCGCTGGCCGAGCTGGCGCCGCGCGACGTGGTGGCACGCGCCATCGGCCGGCGCGTCGCGGCGGGCGAGCCTGTGTTCCTCGACCTGCGCCCGGCGCTGGCCGCCAAGCCCGGCGGCTTTCCCACCGTCCTGGCGCTTTGCGCCGAGCATGGGCTCGACCCCTTCGCCGAGCCCATGCCGGTGGCGCCGGCCGCCCACTACCATATGGGCGGCGTGGTCACCGACGCCGACGGGCGGACCAGCCTGGAGGGGCTGTGGGCCTGCGGCGAGGTCGCCTGCACCGGCGTCCACGGCGCCAACCGGCTGGCGAGCAATTCCCTGCTGGAGGCGCTGGTGTTCGGTGCCCGCGTCGCCCGCGACGTGGCGGACCGTACCCTTGCGCCGCTGCCGCCCTTCGCCCTGCCCCGGCCGCCCGCGGTCGCCGCCGATGTCGGCCATGCCCTGCTCGACGCCATCGGGGCGGAGGCGCGGACGGCGCTCTATGACGGGGCCGGTCTGGTCCGCAGCGGTCTGGGGCTGCTGGCCGCCCGGCGCAAGCTCGACCGGCTGGCGGCGGCGCTGGACATGCTCCGCTGCGAGGACGGCGACGCCCACGGCACTGTCCAGGCTCCGCCGGACATCGTCCGCCACTGGGGCGAGGCACGCAACCGGCTGCTGGTCGGCCGTCTGGTCGTCCATGCCGCGCTGGCGCGGGAGGAAAGCCGCGGCGCCCATTGCCGCAGCGACCATCCCCTGCCCAATCCCGCCTCCCTCTCCCGCACCCTGACCCTCAGCGACCTGGCCGGCACCGCCGGCCCCCTGCCCGGAGACGCCGCATGCTGCATCCTCTGACCGTCGAGCCCATCGTCCGTGCCGCCCTGGCGGAGGATCTGGGCCGGGCCGGCGACATCACCACCGACAGCATCATCCCGGCCGACGCGGTGGCGACCGCCCGCATCGCCGCCCGCAAGGATGGCCGCGTCGCCGGGCTGGAGGCGGCGCTGATCGCCTTCCGCCTGCTCGACCCCGGCATTTCGGTGACGGTGGAGCGCGCCGACGGCGACGACGTGCCCCCCGGCGGCACCATCGCCACCCTGACCGGCAGGGCCCGCGCCCTGCTGACGGCGGAGCGCACGGCGCTGAACCTGATGGGCCGGCTGTCCGGCATCGCCACCGCCACCCGCGCCCTGGTGCGCGAGGTGGAGGGCACGACTGCGCGCATCGTCTGCACCCGCAAGACCACCCCCGGCCTGCGCGTTCTGGAAAAGCATGCGGTCAAGCTGGGCGGCGGCTTCAACCACCGCTTCGGGCTGGATGACGCGGTGCTGATCAAGGACAACCACATCGCCGTCGCCGGCGGGGTGCGCCCGGCGGTGGAGCGCGTCCGCGCCGCCATCGGCCACATGGTGAAGGTGGAGGTCGAGGTCGACACGCTCGACCAGCTGGACGAGCTGCTGGGCCTGCCGGTCGATGTCGTGCTGCTCGACAACATGGACCCGGACACGCTGCGCCGCGCGGTGCGGATGGTGGATCGCCGCCTGCTGACCGAGGCATCGGGCAACGTCACGCTCGCCACCGTCCGCGCCATCGCCGAGACCGGCGTCGACATGATCAGCTGCGGCTGGCTGACCCACAGCGCCCCGAATCTGGATCTCGGCCTGGATATGTGACGGCTGGCCGCCGGCACTCCCCGCTCCGAACCGGGGGCGGGAGTGCCGGCCATGCCGTCGCGATGCGATCAGACCGCCAGCGTCTCGACCTTGCCGTCGAGATCCATGATCAGCAGCTCGACCTCCAGATCGGGATGGCGTTGCTTGGCAATCGTCCTGAGCTTCGTCAGATACTGGCCATGAACGTCGCTTTCCCGCCGCGGATCCGCGGCCAGATCCAGATTGAGGAACGCCTTGTACGCACCGCAGTCGCGGTGATCCATGACGATCAGCCGCTTCACGTGATGCAGGTCGCGGGCGATCTCCACCTCGTCCCAGAATGCCTCGCCCCAGGCCGGCTTCTTGTCGTTCAGCGCGCCCAGGCTGGCGCCGGCCAGAACGATATGATCGTATTTCTCCTTGAGACTGCGCCCCTCCATGTACTCGGCCACCCGTGCCATCAGCCGGTAGTCCATGCAGGTCAGCAGCAGCGTGTCGACACCCCCGGCCTGCGCCGGACGGCTCACCATCATCGGCGCCATCAGCGTCACGCCGGCGCCCAGCGTCGCCAGCTTCAGAAAACCGCGGCGAGAGCTGTGCTCGCCCTGGCAGCAGCCATGATGATGACCGGTCGAATGTTCCATTGCGCCCTCCCAACACGCCCCGACCCCATGCCGGGGGGGGTTCACGCGCAATGGTGGCATCGCTTTGTTAAAAATTTCAATACAGCGCCTTCTACCATGCGGAAAAGTACTAAAATTTACGTCTGTGGCATTTTTCGGGCTTAATTGTCTACAACCGGGTTTCGTTTCGTCGGACCCCGCAAAGAAAACGGGCCGCCCGGTTAGGGGCAGCCCGTTCCTGTGCATGGAATTTCCTGGTCGTCAGCGTTCGGCCATCACCCGCCGCGCGTGCTGCTGGGCGCCGGTGTTCCGGCCGACCCGACGGTGCTGGAGGCCGGCGGCGGCGACGCGCTCGCACTGTGGTTGGGCGAACAGTCCGCGTTGGCGATCCCCGCCGTCAGGAGAGTGGCGAGACCGAACAAAGCGGCGACGACCGGACTGGCTCCATGAGACATTGGATCACCTCCTTTCTGAAACGTTGCGACCTCCAACAGATTGACACAGTAAGGCACTCGGTCAATGGCCGAATCGAAGATTGGCGATGCCGTCTCCCAATGGAACAGGTCCGGATCCTGAACCTGAGTGCGATTATCTGGTTTCCAGCAGCCCGCTCATCGTCGCGAACAGTTCCGACTTCGCTTCGAACCCGACGCCGGGCAGATCGGGCAGCCGCACGCGGCCGTCCTCGACTGCGATACCGTCGGCGAAACCGCAGAAGGGCTTGAAGACGTCCGGGTAGGATTCGTTGCCGCCCAGATGCAGGCCGGCTGCGATGTTCAGCGACATCTGGTGCCCGCCATGCGGCACCACCCGCCGGCTGGACCAGCCATTGTCTTTCAGCATGTCCAGCGTGCGCAGATACTCCACCAGACCGTAGCTCAGCGCGCAGTCGAATTGCAGCCAGTCACGGTCGGGCCGCATGCCGCCATGGCGGATCAGGTTGCGGGCGTCCTGGTGGGAGAACAGGTTCTCGCCCGTCGCCATCGGCCGGTCGTAGTGCTTGGCGAGTTCGGCCTGCAACGCATAATCCAGCGGATCGCCGGCCTCCTCGTACCAGAACAGGCCATAGGGCTTCAGCGCCTCGGCATATTTGATCGCGGTGGCGAGGTCGAAGCGGCCGTTGGCATCGACGCACAGGTTCTCGCCCGACCCGACCACCTCCAGCACCGCGTCGATCCGGCGGAGATCCTCGTCCAGCGGGGCGCCGCCGATCTTCATCTTCACGACCTTGTAGCCGCGGTCGCGGTAGCTGCGCATTTCGTCCTGAAGCGCCGTCACATCCTTGCCGGGATAGTAATAGCCGCCGGCGGCATAGACCCAGACGCTGTCGTCGGCCACCCCGCCGCGGAAACGGTCGGCCAGCAGGCGGTAGAGCGGCACGCCGGCGATCTTGGCCACGGCATCCCACACCGCCATGTCGATGGTGCCGACGGCGACGGAGCGCTCGCCATGGCCGCCCGGCTTCTCGTTGGTCATCAGCCGCGCCCAGATGCGGAACGGATCGAGGTTCTCACCCGTGTCGTCGAGCAGGCTGTCGGGTGCCGCCGACATCAGCCGGGGGATGAAGCGCTCGCGCAGCAGCCCGCCCGCGGCATAACGGCCGTTCGAATTGAAGCCGTAGCCGATCACCGGCTTGCCGTCGCGCACCACGTCGGTGACCACCGCGACGACGCTGCACGTCATCTGGCTGAAATCGATGAAGGCGTTGGCGATGTCGGACTTGATGCCGGCGGTCTGCTCGCGGATTTCGACGATGCGCATGGCGGTTCCCCTTGCAGCGTGGTGGCGCGTTTCGTGCCGGCACTGTAGGGATGTTGCGGGCCGCCGGGCCAATGCCAAGGTCGGAACGCGTCATGCGGGTTCGGCATAGGGTTGCCGGAGGGTGTGCGCCCACAGGCACCGGGCCGGGCCGGCAGACGTGACGAAGATTGGGCGATGGAACTCTCCTGGCTCGACGATTTCCTGGCGCTGGTGGATTGCGGCAACTTCTCCCGCGCCGCCGACATGCGCCACCTGACCCAGCCGGCCTTCAGCCGCCGCATCCGCGCGCTGGAGGATTGGGCCGGCACCCCGCTGTTCGACCGCAGCGGACAGCCGGTGACCCTGACGGAAGCCGGGCGGCGCTTCCGCCCCTTCGCCGACGAGACGGTGCGCCGCCTGCTGCAAGGCCGGGAAGAGGCCCGCCTCGCCGCCCAGTCGGAAGCGGCGACCCTGCGCTTCGCCGCCACCCATGCGCTGTCGCTGACCTTCTTCCCGTCCTGGCTGCGGGCGCTGGAAGCCCGCGCAAGGCTGGGCGCCATCACCCTGTCGTCGGACAGCCTGGAGGCCTGCGAGCGGCTGATGCTGGCGGGCCAGGCGCAGTTCCTGCTCTGCCACGCCCATCCGGCGGCGGCCGGCCGGCTGGATGCGGAGTCCTTCCGCTCCGTCGTCGTCGGCGGCGACCGGCTGCTGGCGGTGACCGCCCCCGATGCCGGCGGCCGGCCGCGCCATCTGCTGGCGGACGGTCAGGACACAGCGCTGCCGCATTTGTCCTACAGCCGCGAATCCGGCATGGGCCGCATCCTGGAGGCGGTGCGGGCAGCGCATCCGCTCCCCGCCGCCCTCGACACCGTCTTCACGTCCCACCTTGCCGCGGTCCTGCGCACGCTGGCGCGCGACGGGCGCGGCGTGGCCTGGCTGCCGGAAAGCCTGATCGCCGAGGATCTGGCGCGCGGCTCGCTGGTGCGCGCCGGCGTGCCGGCCGGCGACGAACGCTGGACCGTGCCGGTGCAGATCCGGCTGGTCCGCCCGCGCGCGCGCCAGAGCAAGGCGGCCGAAAGCTTCTGGACGCTGGCCGTCGAAGCGGCGCTGTGGCGGAACGCCGAGTCGCCGCCGGAACCCGCAGCGCAGGTTGCCGGAGCGGACGCAACCGCTGAAAAAGAGTTGTGACCCTTTGCCCGCAAGTCACTTTGATCGTTGACATTCCCGATAAAGCTTCTCCACCGAAGCGATTTCGCTGGCGCTAACCCGTTCGATCGGGCAAAATTTGCCTAGTTGGGTTGAGAAGCGTCGCGTCAGCGAGCGGAGGAACGATCATGGGCGTCAGCAGCATTGGCGGCATCGGCGGCTATCAGCAGCAGCCATACGTCACCCCGCTCAGCAGCGGCCCGGCCGCGGCGCAGCGGTCGACCTCGCCCGTCGAATCCGCACAGGAAGACCAGACCGAGCGCACCCGCCGCCAGCAGGACGCGCAGACGGCCCAGAGCGGATCGAGCGGCGGCAACACCACCGCCACCCGCGGCCAGAATCTGAACATCACGGTCTGATCCGTAGCGGATCGCGCGGCAGGCCGGTGCGGCAGGGTCGGTCAAGGAGATCATCGAGGGAGGGCGCCAGCCAAGGGGCTGTCCCAGGGGCAACGCCTGGAAAGCGGGCAAGAAACGCAGGAGGCAGCGATGGAGATCCGTGGCGTTTCCAGCACGACGGCACTCCGCCCGACGGCTTTCCAGCCGACGGAAGCCGGCACCGCCTCCCCATCGACTGCAGTCCAGAGCACCGGCAACGCCACCTCCGGCGAAACGGAAAAAGCCTCCGGCGCCGGCTTCATCAGCCCGTTCATGCGCTACGACCAGGGCGCGCGGGTGGCCGTGCTGTATTTCCGCGACTTCGACACCGGCGAAACCCAGGACCAGATCCCGTCCCAGCGCGTGGTGGAGGAATACCGCCGCACCGCCAACCGCCTGTCCCAGGAGGACGAGCGGAAAGCGGCCGCGGCGAAGAACGGCTCGGGCGGATCCGCCGGCAACACGGGGAGTTCGTCCGGCAGCGGCTATGGCGCAGCGGCGGGCGGGTCCGGGTCAGGCGGCACGACGACCGGAAAGGCGGCGGCCACGTCAGCCAGTACGGCGATTGGCGTGTCCTTCGCCAGCGCTCCCGGCAGCAGCGGGACGGCGGCAGGGTCCACCGCCGCGGCACCGGCGACAAGCGGGCTAACACCGGCCGCGACAGGCGGATACAGCGGCGGGTCGCCGGGCGGACTGGTTTCGGTGACCGTCTGAAGGGTTTGACCGGGCGGCTTCGAACCGGGCAGCTTCGAACCGGGTAGGGCGTCCGATTGCCCCGCCCGTAATCCTCACCCTCCGGTCGCCTCCTCCTCCGCCTGTCGGCGCCTGAACCCCACCAGCGCGGTTTCGTCCAGCATGGCGGCCTCCTTCCGCTTCTGCTTGTCGCGCTCGCGCTTCAGCCGCTCTTCCTCGGCCAGCTCGTAGCGCTTCAACTCCTGGAAGGCTTCGGCCATCTCGTCGGTGGCGATGTTGATCTGCATCTCCACCTGCCCCAGCGATTCGCCCAGCTTGCGGCCACGCTCCATCGCCGCCTGGGCGAAGTTGGAATAGGTGAAGGAAACCGAAAAGTCGTCGCGCACCGTTTCCTGCTCGTGCACGATCTCCTGCTTCACCTTCTCGATCTCGTTGCGCAGCCGGTCGGCCAGCGTGTGGAGGTCCGCCAGGACGCGACGCTTCTCGTCCAGTTGCAGCTTTTGCAGGCGGATGATCGTCTTCAGGCTCATTGCGGCCACTGCACCCCAAAGATTTCAGCGAGCATGGCATAGCTGGTCTCCAGATCGGTGGCCTCGCGCTTGCTCTGCTTCAAAAAGGCTTCCAGCGCCGGCTGGAAGTGGATCGCCTCGTCGACCTGCGGGTCGGTGCCGCGGCGGTAGGCGCCCAGCCGGATCATCTCCGCCATGTTGTCGTAGGACGACAGCAGGCGCCGGGCATGGCCGACCAGCTCGTTCTCGTTCGCCGTGTTGCAGCCGGGCATGGTGCGCGACACGCTGCGCAGGATGTTGATGGCGGGGTAGCGCCCGCGCTCGCCGATCTGGCGCTCCATCACGATGTGGCCGTCCAGGATGCCGCGCACGGCGTCGGCGATCGGCTCGTTGTGGTCGTCGCCGTCCACCAGCACGGTGAACAGGCCGGTGATGGTGCCCGACCCGACCACGCCCGGACCGGCGCGCTCCAGCAGGCGCGGCAGTTCGGCGAAGACGGTCGGCGGATAGCCCTTGGTCGTCGGCGGCTCGCCGGCCGACAGGCCGATCTCGCGCTGGGCCATGGCGAAGCGGGTGACGCTGTCCATCATGCACAGCACGTCGCGGCCCTGGTCGCGGAAATGCTCGGCGACCGCCAGCGTCATGTAGGCGGCCTGCTTGCGCATCAGCGGCGCCTCGTCCGAGGTGGCGCAGACGACGACGCTGCGGGCCAGACCCTCCTCGCCCAGATCCTCGGTGATGAATTCCTGCAACTCGCGGCCGCGTTCGCCGATCAGGCCGATCACCGCGACTTCGGCGGCGGAGAAGCGCGCCAGCATCGACATGACCGACGATTTGCCGACGCCCGATCCGGCGAAGATGCCCATGCGCTGGCCGCGGCAGCAGGTGAGGAAGGCGTTGATGGCGCGGATGCCCAGATCCAGCTTCTGTCCCACGCGGGCCCGCGAATGGGCGTTGGGCGGCGTGTTGCGGATCGGCGTGCCCTCCGGCCCCTTGGGCAGCGGCCCCTTGCCGTCCACCGGTTCGCCCAGCGCGTTGACGACGCGGCCGAGCCAGGCATCGGTCGGATAGATCCGCGCCTGATCGCCCGCCACCAGCGCGCGGCAGCCCAGCCCCACCCCGTCCAGCGCACCGAAGGGCATGGCGAGCGCCCGGCCCTGACGGAAGCCCACCACCTCGCACGGGACCTGGCGGCGGTCGCGCGTCTCGACGATGCAGCGGCCGCCGACCGACAGTTCCTTCTCGATCCCGCCGACCTCGACCATCAGGCCGGACACGGCGGTGACGCGGCCGTACCGGCTGCTGTCCGGGATCAGGTCGATGTCGCGGATCAACTGATCGATATCGAACGTCATGGATCGGATACCGGCGTTTCCTGGGAAGGCGGTCCCAAGACGGGACGCGCTCCTATTAAGTGGTAGCTCTGTGGACGGAGGCGACGTTAACCACCATGATCGCATCTTGCGATGGAAGGATTAACGTTGTGTAAGCGCTTGGCACTGGCGTTAAGCTGAATCGTCTGTTAACTTGTGTAAACGGGATGGTTGAAATCGGTCATCAAGGATCGGGGACCATGTCCGGGGTCGGGTAGCGAAAGCGCGCCATCAAACGTCGGGATATCGCCATGAGGGTTCTGCTGGTTGAAGACGATTCCTCCGTCGCCAAAAGCATCGAGCTGATGCTGAACACGGAAGGTTTCATCGTCGATTCTACCGACCTGGGTGAGGACGGACTCGAGATCGGCAAGCTCTACGATTACGACATCATCATTCTCGACCTGATGCTGCCGGACATCGACGGTTACGAGGTTCTTCGCCGCCTGCGCGCCGCGCGCGTGACCACCCCGATCCTGATCCTGTCCGGCCTGACCGAAATGGACAACAAGATCAAGGGGCTGGGGTTCGGCGCCGACGATTACCTGACCAAGCCGTTCGACAAGCGCGAGCTGATCGCCCGCATCCAGGCCATCGTCCGCCGGTCGAAGGGCCATTCCGACAGCATCATCCGCACCGGCCGCCTGACCGTCAACCTCGACACCCGCACGGTGGAGGTCGACCAGTCGCCGCTGCACCTGACCGGGAAGGAATACGGCATCCTGGAGCTGTTGAGCCTGCGCAAGGGCACGACGCTGACCAAGGAGATGTTCCTGAACCATCTCTATGGCGGGATGGACGAGCCGGAACTGAAGATCATCGACGTCTTCGTCTGCAAGCTGCGCAAGAAGCTCGCCGCCGCCACCCAGGGCGACAACTACATCGAAACGGTGTGGGGCCGCGGTTACGTGCTGCGCGACCCGCACGAGGAAATCGTCGAAGGCAATCCCCCGCCCCCGCCGCGCGTGCCGCAACAGCAGGCCGCCGGCTGACTCCTCACCGCTTCCGCTTTTCTTTTGCTGCTTCTCCACGCCCGGCCGTCTTTCACCTTGAAAGTCGGACCGGGCGTCGCCATATCTGGTGGGTCATTCTGCTTCGGACTGCGGGGCTTTCAAAAGCCTCCACGCTCAGCCCCTCTTTTTTCGCCATCGCAAAAATTCGATCGCGAGCACCTGGGGGCCGCCAATCCCACACCCAGTCTGATGCGCCGCACCGGTGGTGTGGCGCCCTTTGCGTTATGGGAGACAGACATGCCCGTCGGCACCGTCAAATGGTTCAACAGCACCAAGGGCTTCGGTTTCATTCAGCCGGAAAGCGGCGGCCCGGATGTGTTCGTGCACATCTCCGCTGTCGAACGCGCCGGGCTGCGCAGCCTGGTCGATGGCCAGAAGATTTCCTACGAGGAACAGCGCGATCCGAAGCGTGGCAAGACCTCGGCGGAAAATCTGAAGGCGGTCTGACCGCCTGACCGCCGACCTGCGGAAAAAGGGGCATCGGGAAACCGGTGCCCTTTTTCCGTGTTGCACAAGTCCCTGTCGCCCAGATGCAGGGCTCTGCCCAGAGGAGATCCGCGATGGCTTTCAAACCGAATTACAACCAGCAGCGGGCCGAGCGCAACCGGGCCAAGGAACAGAGGAAGCAGGAAAAGCTTCAGCGTCGCGAGGAAGGCGTCGCCGCCCGCCGCGCCGGCGATCCGGACGAAACGGAGACGCAGGACGAGACCCTGGCGACCGACACCGACGCCGATGCCGAGACCAAAACCGACACCAACAATGCCTGAACGGACGGCCGCAGGCGCGGCCGACCGCGACCATACGGAGGACAGGCCATGGCCCGTCAGAAGAAACAGCCCGTCGACAACGCCTTCGCGCTTTTCGACGTGATTTACCAGGACGGTGCGCGCACCTCGAACCGCAAGGTGCCGACCACCGACATCGATCAGTTCGACCGCGAGAATTCCATCCGCACCTACATCGAAGCGCAGGACCGCAAGATCGCCGAAATGTCCGGCAATCCGCGCGGCCCGATCAAGTCGATCACGCCGTCGGCCTGAGAGTTGGTGCATTTTCTGGCTGCCATCCCCGCGAAGGCGGGGATCCAGCCGTTCGAACGATTGAATTGGAAGCCTGGATCCCCGCTTTCGCGGGGATGATGTCCGTCAGGACAAGGATTCCAGGATTTACGCCACCTTGGCGCCGGTGGCCGAGAAGCCGCCCAGGCTGTAGAGACCGCGCTGGCCCTCCACCGGCTTGAACTTGTCGGTGATGCCCAGCACCGTTTCAGCACCGCCCAGATACAGAACGCCGTCCTGCGGCATCTGGCGGGAAATGGACTCCAGAACCTTAGCCTTGGTCGGCTGGTCGAAATAGATCAGCACGTTGCGGCAGAAGACGATGTCGAACTGTCCCAGCGCCGACAGATCGCCCAACAGGTTCCATTCGCGGAACGACGCCATCTGGCGCAGCTGCTGGCTGATCTGCCACTTGTCGCCATTCTGCTTGAAATGCTTCACCAGCATGGTGATCGGCAGGCCGCGCTGCACCTCGAACTGGGTGTAGACGCCGGCCTTCGCCCGCTCCACCATTTCCGCCGAGATGTCGGTGCCGACGATCTCGATGCGCCAGCCGGCCAGCTTCGCCGCCTCGTCGTTCAGGATCATCGACAGCGAATAGGCTTCCTGGCCCGACGAACAGGCGGCCGACCAGATGCGCAAGGACCGCTTGGCCGCCCGCGCCTCCATCAGCTTCGGCAGCACCAGCTGGCGGAACTGGTCGAAAGGCTTCTGGTCGCGGAAGAAGGACGACTCGTTGGTCGTCATCGCCTCCGTGATGTCGCGCAGCAGCGCCTCGTCCTTGCGGGTGCGGACGGTGGTCGCCAGCTCCTCAAGCCCCTTCATGTTCCATTTGCGCGCCACCGGCATCAGCCGGGATTCGAGCAGATACGCCTTGTCGCGGGTGAGGACCAGGCCGGAACGCTGCTTGAGCAGCGTGGAGAACATGTCGAAATCTTCGACTCTCATGCTGCCCTCGAAGCGAGCTTGCGGATGTGGGGACCGATTTCCTTGAGCGGCAGGATGACGTTGCAGATGCCGGCTTGCGCCACGGCACCGGGCATGCCCCAGACCACGCTCGACGCCTCGTCCTGGGCGATCAGGGTGCCGCCGCCATTGACCACGTCGGTGCAGCCCTTCAACCCGTCCTGCCCCATGCCGGTCAGGATGCAGGCCAGGATCTTGCGGCCGCCGAAGCCCTTCAGGATCGACCGCATCATCGGGTCGACCGCCGGGCGGCAGAAATTCTCGGGCGGATCCTTGCTCAGCGCGATCACGTTGGCGCCGCCGCGCTGGGTCACCAGCATGTGGAAGTCGCCGGGCGCGATGTAGCAGCGGTTCTGCACGATCGGCTCGCCGTCCTTGGCCTCGCGCGCATCGATCCCGCATTGGCGGGTGATGTGCTCGGCCAGGATGGTGGTGAAGGTGGCCGGCATGTGCTGGGTGATCAGGATCGGCTGGCTGACGCCGGCCTTGAGGTGCGACAGCACCTCGAACAGCGCCTGCGGACCGCCGGTGGAGCTGCCGATGGCGATCACGTCCGGCTTGGTGGCGATGGTGCCGGCCGGAGTCGGCCGGGTGACGATCGGCCCGACCTCGCGCTTCAGCAGCCCCAGCGGAGCCGCCGGGGTCAGCGGGCGGATCTCGCCGCGCGAGCGCGATCCGGCACGCCGGGCGGCGGCGCCCAGCGCCTTGACCTTGGCGACCAGCTCGCGCTTGAAGTCCTCCGCCCCGCCGATCTCGCGGGTGGAGGTCGGCTTCGGGATGTAATCGGCCGCACCGGCGGACAGGCAGCGGATCGACACGTCGGCCCCGCGCAGCGTCAGCGTGGAGGCCATGATGATCTTCACCTGCGGCGCCACCGCCAGCAGCTTCGGGATGGCGGTCAGCCCGTCCATCACCGGCATCTCGATGTCCAGCACGATGACATCGATGGAATTGCGCTGCAGCGAATTGACCGCCATCTGGCCATCGCCGACGGAGGTGACGACGCGGATGTCCGGGTCCCCTTCCAGCGCGCGGGTCAGCAGGCCGCGGATGACGGCGGAGTCGTCCACCACCATGACCCGGACGGGATCCGGGTTGGCCGGTCGCGCGGTGGTGAGGGGGCCTCTGCCAAAACTGTCCGACATAACGGCGATTCGCCTTTCAACTCGACTGGTTCAACGCGGACTCTTCCGAAATCCCGGCCGGGATCACAGAAGGCCGACCTGCGCGAACTTGGTCTGGATGATGTCGCTGTCGAAGGGCTTCATGATGTACTCGTTGGCCCCGGCGGACAGCGCCTCCTGGATGTGGGCAAGGTCGTTCTCGGTTGTGCAGAACACCACCTTGGGCTGCTCGCCCCCGCTCATCTTGCGCAGCCGGCGCAGGAACTCGATCCCGGTCATCACCGGCATGTTCCAGTCCAGCAGGATGGCGTCCGGCATCTGCGCCGCGCAGGCTTCCATCGCCTGCTTGCCGTCCTCCGCCTCCGAGCAGGCGAAATTCAGCTCTTCCAGGATCTTGCGCGCGACCTTGCGGACAACGCGGCTGTCATCGACCACCAGGCAGGATTTCATTGCGGCAGGGCCTCAGGTCATCTGTTCGTCGGCGAAAGCCGGCCGGCCGGCGCGGCGCCCTTCCCCAGGGGGCAGGGCGCGGCAAACCGTCAGGCCGTCTCGATGGTTGTGAAGTTGAGCAGACGGGGCACGTCCAGCACAACCATCAACTGGCCGTTCAGCCTATAAATTCCGGTCGATACCTCGCGCCAGCGCGGATCCAGGGTCGCCGGGTTGCGTTCGAAGTCCTCCTTGGTCAGGCTGAGCACCTCGCCGACCGAATCGACCATCAGGCTGTACAGCTCGCCGCGCAGGTCGACGACGATCGACATGCCGGGCTTGTCCTTCGGACGGCCGGTCAGGCCGAGCCGCAGGCGGACGTCGATGGCGGTGACGATGCGGCCGCGCAGGTTCAGCGATCCGGCGACCTCCGGCGGAGCCAGCGGGATGCGGGTGATCCGCTGATGGCCCAGCACGTCCTGCACCTGAAGGACCGGGATGCCGAACATCTGGTCGGCGATCGTCATGGTCACGAAGTCCTGGTTGCCGGAGACGACGATGTCGTCGCCCCGCGACTTGCGGACGGTGGACGGCAGCTTGGCGTTGCTCATGCGGCACCTTTCTGGTCGGTCAGCGTCTGCTGGAGCGCGAAGAGCAGCGCATCACGGTCGAACTTGGCGACATAGTCGTTGAAACCGGCGATCCGGCCGCGGTCGAGATCGCGGGCGCTGGCGTGGCTGGACAGCGCCACCATCGGAACGCGCTGCCAACGGCTGCCGTGGCGCACCGCCTCGGCGAAGTCGAAGCCGCTCATGCCCGGCATCTCGATGTCGGAGACGATGACGTCGAAGTCCTCGCCCGCCTCGCAGAGCGCCAGCGCGTCGCCGGCATTCTCCACCGCCGTCACGTCGTAGCCGGCGACCGACAGCAGCGGCGTCAGCAGGTTGCGGAAGAAGGGGCTGTCGTCCACCAGCAGCACGCGCTGGAGCTTCTCCTCCTCGAACCCCTCCTGGGTGGAGGAGCCGAACCAGTCCTTGTAGGCCTGGGTCAGGAAGAAGCCGGCGTCGATCACCTCGGTCGCCTTGCCGGCGATGATGGCCGAGCCCATCAGGCCGGGACGCTCCGCGGCCAGCTGGACGTTCAGCTTCTCCTCCACGATGTCGACGATCTCGTCGACGATCAGGCCCATCGAACGGTCGCCGTCGGCGAAGACCAGCACCGGCTGGCGGCCTTCGTTGGCGACGACGAAGTTCGGGTCGATCGGGACCAGCGGCATCAGCTTGCCGCGGTACTGGACCACCGGCAGGCCGTTCGACAGCTCGACCGTGGCGAGATCGACGTCCTCCAGGCGGGCGACCAGCGACAGCGGCACCGCCTTGGGCGCACCCTCGCCGGCGCGGAACAGCAGAAGCGCCATCTTGTCCTCCTGGCGCTGGGTCTGGACCGCGGTGGTCTCCTTGCCCGCGGCCTCGCCCATCGCCATCTCGCCGGTGGCCGACGCGATGCCGTTGGGGTCCAGGATCATGATGACCGAGCCGTCGCCCAGGATCGTGTTGCCCGAGAACATCTCGATGTGGCGCAGGATCGGCGCCACCGGCTTCACCACGATTTCCTCGGTGTCGAACACGCGGTCGACCATGATGCCGAAGGTGTAGGTGCCGACCTGGGTGACGACGATGAAGGTCTCTTCCTCGGTCTTCTTGGCGCCCTCGCTGTCGTCCAGCCGCAGCAGCTGCTGGAGCGAGACCAGCGGCAGCAGGCGGTTGCGCAGGCGCAGGACCGGGGTACCCTTCAGCCGCTCGATGGTGTGCTCGCTGTCGGCGGCGGCACGCACCAGCTCGACCACGCTGATCTGCGGGATGGCGAAGCGCTCGCCGGCGCATTCCACGATCAGGGCGGAGACGATGGCCAGCGTCAGCGGGATCTTGATGACGAAGGTCGACCCCTTGCCCTGGGCCGACTTGATCTCGATCGTGCCGCCGATCTTCTCGATGTTGGTCTTCACCACGTCCATGCCGACGCCGCGGCCCGAAACGTTGGTGACCTTGGCGGCGGTGGAGAAGCCCGGCTTCATGATGAACTGGATGATCTGCTGGTCGGTCATCGAGGCCAGCTCGCCTTCCGACGCCATCCCGTTCTGGATCGCCTTCTGCTTGATCCGGTCGATGGCAAGGCCCTTACCGTCGTCCTGGATCTCGATGATGATGTGGCCGCCCTCGTGATAGGCGTTCAGGGTGATGCGGCCGGTCTCCGTCTTGCCGGACTTCACGCGCTCCGCCGGGATCTCCAGCCCATGGTCGGCGCTGTTGCGCACCATGTGGGTCAGCGGATCCTTGATCAGCTCCAGGACCTGGCGGTCCAGCTCGGTGTCGGCGCCGAGCATCTGGAGGTCGATCTTCTTGTTCAGTTCGTGCGCCAGATCGCGCACCAGACGCGGCAGCTTGGCCCAGGCGTTGCCGATGGGCTGCATGCGCGTCTTCATGACGCCTTCCTGCAGCTCCGACGTCACATGGTTCAGGCGCTGCAGCGGTGCCGCGAACTCGCTCTCCTTCTGCGACCGCAGGATCTGCAGCAGCTGGTTGCGGGTCAGCACCAGCTCCGACACCATGGTCATCAGGTTTTCGAGCAGGTCGACGTTGACGCGGATGGTCTGGGCGGCGACCGCCGATTCCTTGGTCGCGGCCTCGGCGCCGGCATCGGCGGCACCGGCGTTGCCACCGCCCGAGGCACCGGCCATCGGGGCGACCGGCGCCGGCACCTTGGCGGCGGCCGGCTCGGCATCGGGCACGACGAGGTCGTGCGACTGGACGGGCTCCTCGGCCGGCTCGGGCGCGCGGGTGGCGACCGCGGTGCCGGCCGCCGGAGCGGGAATGTCGTTCGGGCCGGGCGTGGAGTTCCACAGCGCCTCCAGCTCGTCCATCGTCACCGGCCGGGATTCCGACGCGGCAACCGCAGGGGCGGTCGGCGGCGGGGGCGGCGGGGCGGCAGCGGCGGCCGGGGCGGGACCGCCCAGCTTGCCTTCGGCGCACAGGTTCAGCCGCTCGATCAGCGGCAGGTCGTCGCCGGGCGGTTCCGCCTCGGTCGCTTCCAGCACCGCCAGCAGGCTCTTGATGGTGTCCAGAGCCTGCAGGATCAGCGAAACGGCTTCCGGGTTGATCGTCAGTTCGCCGTCACGGAACTTGCCCAGCACGTTCTCAGACGCGTGCGCCACCTTTTCCAGGCGGGGCAGGCCGAGGAAGCCGCAGGTTCCCTTGATGGTGTGGACGAGCCGGAAGATATTCGACAGCAGTTCCGGATTGTTGGGATTCTGCTCCAACCTGACCAGCTCGACGTCGAGCACCGAGAGGTTTTCGTTGGTCTCCGTCAGAAATTCGGACAGCAGATCATCCATGTCGCATTCCCCAGGCCCAATGTTTATGGTCCGCGCCGGCCTGCGGCTCGAACGGGCAGCATCGAAAGGCTGCCGGTTGCGCTCCAGTCCAGGTAGGGTGGGAGCCTGTCAAACACTGATTAAGAGAACCTTACCTCTTCCGATAGGGAGTCTTCCGGGGGCTGCTACCGGTAGGATCGGGGTTCCTTTGTCACAGGGAGGATCGATGAGCGACGCCGAAATCGCCCAAACCGTGCGCGAAGCCGTGGAACGCCTCAACGCCGCGCTGGCGGAGGCCGCGCGCCACAATCTGGCGGTCACGCTACGCACCACGGCCCACCAGACCACCGGCGGGGTGGAGCAGGTGGTGTTGGAGCCGCGGATTTTCAAACTGCTGTAGAAGCGCCCGGCAGAGCGGCCGGACGCCTCACCACTCCGCGGTGAAGACCAGCCGCTCACTGCTTTCGGTGGCGACGGCGATGCGGAATCCGTCGCTCTCGGCCAGCCGGCCCGCCAGATAGGCGTGGATGGTGCGGGGGCTCAGCGCCTCGGCCGTCGCCGTTCCGGCCAGCGCCGCCGCGGCCTCCGGTTTCAGGGTGCCCGGACGGCCGGCGGCGGTCACGGTGATGCGGCCCGCCGTCTCGTCGCCGTCGGCGGCGACGGAGACAAGCCCGCCATGGGTCAGCGCCTCGTCCGCCAGCATCACCAGATTCAGCACCAGCTTGACCACGCCGCGGCGCTGGGCGGTCATGTCGTGCGGCACCCGGTCCGGCCAGTCCAGCCGGGTGCGTCCGCCCTCGACATAGCCGGCGGCGGCGGCGCGGGCGTCGCCGAAGCCCTTCTGGTCGCGCCCCGCCACCCCATAGGCCAGCCGGAACACCCGCAGCCGGCGGTCGGCCTGGCCGGAGGAATGGTCGATCAGCTTCACCGCCTCGCCCAGGAATCCGCCGACGGCAGTCCCGCCATCCTCGTCCTCCTGCATCTCCTCGATCAGTTCCAGCCCGTTGCGGATGGCGCCGACCGGGCTGACCAGATCGTGGCAGAGCTTCGACGCCAGCAGTTCCAGAACGCGGATGTCGACGCTGACGGGGAGGGAGGACGATTCGGTCACGAGGCAGACTCCGGAAAAAAGGAACGGCGACGGCACGGTGCTGGAGATTCTATACTTTCCCGGCGCCGCCGCACAGGCGGTCGCATTTCCTATGTACAATAGTTCGATGGATGGAACCCGACATGGACGATTCGCTGGTGCCCGGCGCCTGGGTGCGCCACCCGGACCAGCCCGACTGGGGGCTGGGACAGGTGCAGTCGGCCATCCGCAACCGCATCACCGTCAATTTCGAGCATGCCGGCAAGGTGCTGATCGACAGCGACGTCATCTCGCTGACGCTGGTAGATCCCGCCGGGATCTGAGCGGCTTCGGCCGGGTCTCCGGCGTCCGGGAAAGCGCGGATTGCGCCGCCGCGGCCGCTTTGCTTTTATGCGACCGGAGTCGCGCACATGTCAGGGAGTGATGGAATGAAGGCAATGATCCTCGGCTTCGCCGCCGCGGCGGTGATCGCGCTGGGCACGGCTGCGGTGCTGAACACGATGGACCACTCGACCGCGGAGCGCTATTCCAGCACGTCCGTCCGCCTTTAAGGGAACAAACGACCTCTTTGTTCCACGAAAAGGCGACTTCCGGCCGGTCCCTGCACGGTGTAGGATTGCACGATCCTTGACCGGACATGGCGGGCCGTCGCTTGATCTCGCGTCTCAAAGGGGGAATGGGCGCATTCGGTGTGGCGCTGATCCTGGGCCTCAACGCCCTGGTCGGTTACGACCTGCTGCACCAGCGCGACGAGACGCTGGCCCGGGCGCGGGAGGACAGCGCGGCGATGGCGCTGGTTCTGGAGCACCATGCCACCGACAGCCTGTCCGGCGTGGCGAAAATCCTTGCCGGGGCGGTCGAGGTCCTGGCCGTGCGCGCCGACGCCTGGGAACGCGGCGACGCCGACGTCTTCGCCCTGCTGCGCCGCCAAGCGTCCCTGTCGCCGCTGATCCGCGCAATCCTGGTGGTGTCGGCCGGCGGCCAGCTGATCCACGACACCCAGACCCTTGAGCCGGCCGGCATCGACCTGTCGGACCGCGATTACCTGATGGCGCACCGCGACAGGCTGGTGCCCGGCGGTGCCGATGCGGTCTTCGTCGGCAACCCGGTGCGCGGCCGCACCTCCAACACCTGGTTCATCAGCATGAGCCGGCGGCTGGAGAGGCCGGACGGCCGCTTCGCCGGCGTGGTGGTCGCGGTAATGGAACCGATGGCCTTCCGCAGCTTCTACCAGACGCTTCCGCTCTCCGGCGACGCGGTGGTCACGCTCTATCACGCCGACGGGCCTGTGATCGCCCGCTTCCCCGACCATGACAGCTACATCGGCCTTTCCGCCCACCATCTGCCGCTGTTCACCACGCTGCTGAAGCAGACGCGGGCGGGCACCGAACTGCTGGACAGCGCCAGCGACGGGCCGCGCCGGATCCTCAGCCATCGCGCATCGGCCGAGATGCCGGTGGCGGTGACCGTCTCGTCGTCGCGCGACGCGGTGCTGGCGCCCTGGTGGTCGAAGGCGATGACGCTGGCGGTCGCCGATCTTGCCGGGACGCTGGTGCTGGCGGCGATGACGCTCGCCCTGCTGAGCGAGGCGGGGCGGCGGGAACGGGCGATGGCGGACCTCCAGGACAGCGAACGGGCGCTGCGCGACAGCCAGCAGCGGCTGATCCAGGACATCGCCGCCCGCCACCGGATCGAGGCGGAGCTGATCGCCGCCAAGCAGGTCTCCGACGCCGCCAACCGGGCCAAGACCCAGTTCCTGGCCAACATGAGCCACGAGCTGCGCACCCCGCTGAACGCCGTCATCGGCTTCTCCGAGGCGCTGGAAAGCGGCATCTTCGGCCAGATGTCGGCCAAGCAGACCGAATATGTCGGCGACATCCGCAAGTCCGGCCAGCATCTGCTGAGCCTGATCAACGACATCCTCGACACCACCAAGATCGAGTCGGGCAAATATGTGCTGCATCAGGAGGATTTGCCGGTCGACGACCTGATCGGCGAATGCCTGCGCCAGATGGGACCGCTGGCGGTGGAAAAGGGCGTGACCCTCACGGCGGCGCTGCCCGCCTCCCTGCCCATCCTCTATGCCGATGCCCGTGCCGTGCGCCAGATCCTGCTGAACCTGCTGTCCAACGCGGTGAAGTTCACCCCGCCCGGCGGACGGATCGTCGTCGAGGCCGACCGGGTGGCGCGCAGCCTGCGCCTGCGGGTCAGCGACACCGGCATCGGCATCCCCGGCATCGAACTGGACCAGGTGATGGAACCCTTCCATCAGGTCGACAACTCCCACACCCGCCGTTATGCCGGGACCGGGTTGGGGCTGCCGCTGGTCAAGTCGCTGGTCGAGTTGCAGGACGGCCGCTTCGTGCTGTCGAGCGTGCTGGGCCGGGGCACCACCGCCACCGTGCTGTTCCCGCCCTCCCGGCTGCGCAACCTGTCTGAGCCCCTGCGGGCGTTGAAGCGGACACAGCCCGCTCCGGTGTGAGGCGGGGCGGTCTCATCCCCGCCGCGACTTGGCCAGGATGACCAGGGCGATGCCGCCCAGCACGGCGACCGACGACACCGCCAGGACCGGCGTGATCCGTTCGCCCAGCGCCAGCACCGCAACAAGCGCGGTGATGACCGGAACGCTCAGCTGGACGGAGGCCGCGCGGGCGGCGGTCAGGGCCGGCAGCGCGGCATACCAGATGGAATAGCCGACACCCGACGCCAGCGCCCCCGACAGCACCGCATAGACCAGCCCGCCCTGGTCCCAGCGCAGGCCGCCTCCGGACAGCGGTCCG
Source organism: Azospirillum palustre (assembly GCF_002573965.1). Taxonomy (NCBI): domain Bacteria; kingdom Pseudomonadati; phylum Pseudomonadota; class Alphaproteobacteria; order Rhodospirillales; family Azospirillaceae; genus Azospirillum; species Azospirillum palustre. The sequence goes on from NZ_PDKW01000039.1 coordinate 804,977, forward strand.
GCCAGCGCCGCCGGCAGCGCCAGAACCGCCGCCATCGGTGCGGCGCGCAGGAAATTGCCGGCGGTGGTGGCGATGGGGTAGCGGCTGGCCCGTCCCAGCAGGGAATAGACGCCCCAGGCCGCCCCGGCCCCCACCATCAGCAGCGCCCCCAGCGGGTCCGGCGCCGACAGGCCGGGCGCCAGCAGCAGGGCCAGCCCGCCGAGCGCCAGCGCCAGCCCGCCCCATTGCAGCGGCACCAGCCGTTCGCCGCGATACAGCCCGACCAGGATCATGGTGGCCTGCACCGCCCCGAACAGCAGCAGCGCCCCGGTCCCCGCGGTCATGGTCAGATAGGCGAAGGAGAAGGCGGCGGCATAGGCCAGCAGCGCCGCCGCCCCGCGCCAGCTGCCGGCGCCCGCCTTCGCGTGTCCGGTCGCCCGGGCGATCAGCCACAGGCTGGCCGCACCGGAGGCGATGCGCACCAGGGTGAAACCGGCCGGGTCGATGGCGGTCTGGGTCAGCGCCAGCCGGCACAGGATGGAGTTGGCGGCGAAGGCCAGCATCGCCAGCAGGGTCAGCAGCGCCGCCCGCCCGGCAGTGGGCGCCGCCGGCACCGGAACGGCACCCGTCTTATCGCTCGCCACCACGATTGTTTCCCTTGCAACCAGACCCGCCCAGCTAGCCGCAGGGCGGCAGCCCTGTCAAATGCCCAGCGTTGCCGGCCACGTCCGACTTTGGTCGGTCCTACTTCGGTTGGGCCGTGAAGGTCACGAGGAGGGACCGTGCAGGGCGAACATCAGCAGGTAGGTGCGCTGGAGCGCGCTGAAATTGTTGTCCGAGATCAGATAGACCAGCGTTTCCCCCACCGGCCCAGGCCGGGTGGCGATGCCTTCGAAATTGTCGTTCACCAGCGGCGCCTCCAGACGCCCGAGTTCCTCGCCGTCCACCACCGCACCGGCGGTCAACTGGCGCGCCGCCACCCGCACCAGCCGCGACGACCAGCCGCCCAGCAGCGACACCCTTCGTTCCAGCACCAGCGCGCCGCCGTCCGGCAGCGGGGCGACGGAGGTCGGGCGGTAGCGCGGGGCCGTCCGGTAGGTGAAGGGCTGCCAGTCGTCGGCGCTCGCCGGCACGCCGTCCCTGGACGAGCCCCTGCGGGTTATCCAGGCGCGGCGGTCCTGATGGCCGTCGTCCTTGCCCTCCTCGATGGTCAGCAGCCGGCCGTCGGGAAGCAGGGTCAGCGACTCCAGCCCGCCATTCTCCGGCGTGCCGTCCATGCCCGGCGGCATCGGGATCGGCGATGGCGTGCCCGCCGGTCCCTGATCGGTGCCATCGCCGCCCTTGTAGCGCAGGATGCGGTGATCGCGCTCCAGCGACACCAGCCAGCCGCCGTCGGGCAACCGCGTCAAATCCTCGGCATCGGTGCGGCGCTTGCGATGGGAGATCCCCTCCTCGACCGCCAAGGGACGGGCATGGACCTCCGACAGGCCGGCAAGCCGGCCCTCGGCATCGGTTTGCAGCCGGCCGTCCACCACCAGCCCGGTGTCGCCGATGGCGACGAAGCGGTCGCCGGCCGGATCGACCCAAAGTCCGGACAGGCCGCCGACCCGCTCGCCCCCGGCGATGTCCAGACCGCCCAGAAAGCGCAGCGGCCCGACCGCGACCTTGTCCGGCCGTCCGCGGTCGAGCGGCACCGCGGAGGCGGTGACGGAGAGGGGGCCGGAGGTGGGGTCGGAGTCGCCGCCGGCACCGACCACGGCGGCGCAACCGCCGGACAGGGCGACCAGCAACAGGCTCCAGGCCAGGCGTTTGCGTATCGTCATCGGGCCACTCTTGCCAGTGCAACCGAGGGATACAATATTTCTTTTGGCTTTCTTCTGGTCGCGGCGTCAGACATACGGCAGGATGCAGGGCGAGCGTTGCGCCACCTCTCTCATAACGGGCCGGTCATATCGGCTAGGCGCGGCGGGTTACTCCCTCAGAACCGGTGGGGCCTGCCGGACAAGCGCTTAGATTGACGAATGTTTTCGACGATCCTTATCCGTGACGATCGAGCCGAGTCCGTCCCCATGCCGATGCTTCCGCGGTCGCAGACCGCCTATTCTCCTCCGGACCAGACCGGCGACGGCATCGCGTCAGGCGTGTCCGGCCTGTCTCCGGCCGACCGGCTGACGGCGCGCATCCAGGAGTTGGAAGCCGAGCTGCGGGAGTTGCAGCATCGGGCCAAGAACAGCCTGCAACTGGTCATCAGCCTGCTGAAGCTGCAGGCCGGCCGCATCCGCGATCCCGACGCCCGCGCCGCCTACGAGCAGACCATGGTCCGCATCGAGGCGCTGGCGATCCTCTACCGCCAGCTGCACGAGAGCGGCGCCGGCACCCATGTCGATCTCGGCCGCTATGTCACGGCACTCTGCGAAGCGGTGCGGGAAGGCACGCCGGGCGCCCTGTCGCGCGTGCCGGTGACCGTCAATTCCGACCCGATCCAGATCGGCCTGTACGAGGCGATGCCGCTCGGCCTGATCATCGCAGAGCTGGTGACGAGCTGCCTGCACCATGCCTTCCCCGACGACGGCTGGATCCGCATCACCGTGCGCCAGCAGGGCGACAGCGGCCGCGCCCGCCTGACGGTGGAGGACAACGGCCGCGCCCTGCCCGCCGGTTTCGACACCACCGCCGAGGACGGGCTGATGCTGGCCGAGGCGCTGGCCGGCCAGCTCGGCGACACGCTGTCCACCGACAGCGACGCCGCCGGCACCACGGCCAGCGTCAGCTTCCCGGTTTAAGGAGGCCAGTGGCTCCCCCTCTGGGGATTACGTGCCCGTGCCCATCGTCATGCCCGTCATGGTGCTCATGGGGATGCGCCGGTTCCGCCGCCGGCTCCAGCGTGCCGGCGAACCAGCCCTGGATCGCCCGCAGCGGGTCGGTCTCCGCCGTCGTCACCGGTTCGATGCCGCGGCGCTTCATGTGGGCGACGAAGCCGGCGCCCGACGATCCGGCGATCACCACCCGCACCGCATCGATCGGGTGGGGCCGGCCGTCGTCGCAGAGGTGCAGCACCTCCTCCTCCCCCAACTCGATCCGACCGGTCTCCACCGGGGCGGTGCCGGCATCGGCCTCATAGACCAGGAAGCGGCGGGTACGGCCGCCATGGGTGGCGATGGTGGCGAAATCCTTGGTGCCGATGGCGATCTTCATGCTCTGCGGTCCCCTCGAAGGCGGTGCCCGACGACGGCGCAGTCCTGCCACGCCCGGCGCCCGCCCGCACTGAGCGAGGTCAATCGAGCGGCCCCGGCGCCCTGGACAGCTCCGGCCATCGTGATTTTTCGACCGTGGGCGTGGCCTGGATGGCTGCAATTCCCATCGGCTTTCACCAAATGGCGAAGGGTGGGGAAGGATCGGCCTTCCCACATGTTATGACCCAGGACATCCACCAGACCGGACGCCATGTACGCCCACTCGCCCCAGCAGCTTCCGTCAGCCGGATCGACGCCCGACATCGCCGGTTCCGCCGGTGTGCTGCGGCCAATCCTGCAACCGGGGCAGACCTGCTGGCGGGTGGAGGACACCGCAAGGCTCGGCGTGATCGTCGATGCGGAGGATTACTTCGCGCTGGCCAAGGCCGCCATGCGGCGCGCCCGGCGCAGCATCTACATGACCGCCTGGGATTTCGACGCCCGCATCCGCCTGATGCCGCAGACCCGCCGGCCGCGCCGCCCCGACCGGCTCGGCACGCTGCTGAACTGGCTGGCGACCACCCGGCCCGACCTGCACATCCATGTGCTGAAGTGGGACTATGCCGAGCTGTTCGACCTCGCCCGCTGGTCGCACCCCTTCATGCTGCGCAACTGGCTGACCCACCGGCGCCTGCAATACCGGCTGGACGGCGACCACCCGACCGGCGCCTGCCATCACCAGAAGATGCTGGTGATCGACGACCGGGTCGCCTTCTGCGGCGGGCTGGACATCACCGCCAACCGCTGGGACACCCGCGCCCACCATGCCCATGACCCGCGGCGGCGCCAGCCCGACGGCAAGCCCTACGAGCCGTTCCACGACGTGATGATGGCGGTGGACGGCGACGCCGCCCGCGCGCTGGGCGAGATGTTCCGCGACCGCTGGGCCCGCGCCACCGGCGAGACGCTGAAGCCCCCCGCCCCTGCCCCCGGCCGGCCGGCCCGCCGCCATCCGCTGGCCGCCGACCCCTGGCCGCCGGGCTTCGAGCCGATGCTGCGCGGCGTCCGTGTCGGCATCGCCCGCACCGATCCCGCCTGCAACGGACGCGAGGAGATCCGCGAGGTCGAGGCGCTCTATCTGGCGGCCATCGCCGCGGCGCGCGACGTCATCTATCTGGAAAGCCAGTATTTCGCCTCGTCAGCGGTGGCCGAGGCGCTGAAGGCCCGGCTGGCGGAGCCCGACGGCCCGGAGGTGATCGTCGTCAACCCGGTGCGCACCACCAGCTGGCTGGAGAACACCGTCATGCTCGGCGCCCGCGCCCGGCTGACCCGCGAGCTGCGCGAGGCCGACCGTCATGGCCGCTTCCGCCTGTTCGCCGCACTGACCGACGGTGGCGCCTGCATCACCGTCCATGCCAAGGTGATGGTGGTCGACGACCGGCTGCTGCGCATCGGCTCGGCCAACCTGAACAACCGCTCCATGGGGCTCGACACCGAGTGCGACCTGGCGCTGGAGGCCGGGCCGGGGCCGGAGCATGCCGACACCCGCCGCGCCATCCTGCACACCCGCGACGACCTGATCGCCGAGCATCTGGGCTCCACCGCGGCCGAGGTGGCGGAGGCGCACCGGCGGCTGGGCTCGCTCGCCGCAGCCATCGACCGGCTGCGCAAGCCGGTCGGCCGCACGCTGGAGCCGCTGCACGACCCCGAACCGGACGGGCTGGCCGCCGCGGTGGCCGATGCCCGCGTCTTCGATCCCGAACATCCGGTCGGCGCGGTGGAGATCGTCCGCCGCGTGCTGCCGTCGCGCATCCCGCGCACCCGCCACTGGCTGACGCTGGCCGGCATGCTGGCGCTGCTGGGGCTGTGGGGCATGTGGCGCTACACGGCGCTCCGGGAATGGGCGACGCTGGATGCCGTGATGTCGGCCTTCCACAGCCTGGGCGACAGCCCGCTGGCACCGCTGTGGCTGATGCTGGCCTATGTCGCCGGCGGTTACGTCATGTTCCCGCTGACGGTGATGATCGCCGCCACCGCCATCGTCATGGGGCCGTGGTGGGGCTTCCCCACCGCCATGGCCGGGGCGGTCGCCTCGGCGGCGGCGATGTTCTGGACCGGGCGGATCGCCGGGCGCGACCTGCTGGACCGCCATGGCGGCCCGCTGATCGCCCGCATCAACGGGAAACTGGCCGACAGCGGCATCGCCGCGGTGGCCGGCGTGCGCGCCGTGCCGATTGCGCCTTACACCGTGGTCAATCTCGCCGCCGGTGCGTCGAAGCTCAGCTTCGGCGATTTTGTGATCGGCACCATGGTCGGTCTTGCCCCCGGCATCCTTGCCTTCAATCTGCTCGGACACCAGCTTGAGCGCACCATGACGAATCCCGGCGGCGCCGACTTCGCGCTGCTGGCGGGAATGGCGGCGGTGGCCATCGGGCTCGGCTGGCTGACCAGCCGGCTTCTCGGCCGCTCCGGCCGGGATCGGGCTGGCGACACGCCGGGCCGGCAAGACGACAGGGCAGCCGAAAGGCCGAAGGAAAGGAATTTGGAACCGTGATCCGTTTCAGCCGCGACCGTGTCCAGCGCATCGCCGCCGCGTTGCGCGCAGCCCGCTCCCGCCGCCCCCGCCGTGCCGACCGCCGCAGCCTCCCCGTTCCCGACGGCATGGCGGCGCTCAGCGTCGCCACCTGGAACATCCACAGCTGCGTCGGGCTGGACGCCCGCTTCGCCCCCGACCGCATCGCCCAGGTGATCCGCGACCTCGACGTCGACCTGATCGGGCTGCAGGAGGTCGGCTGGCACCACCGCGGCGAATCGGGGATGGACCAGTTCGCCTTCCTGGAGCGCAACACCGGGCTGAAAGCCTATGCCGGCCCGACCAAGCACAGCGAGCGCGCCCATTACGGCAACTGCCTGCTGACCCGCCTGCCGGTGCGGTCGATGGAGACGATGGACCTGTCGGTCGGCAAGCGCGAGCCGCGCGGCGGCATCGACGCGGTGGTGGAGGTGCAGGGCCGTCCCGTGCGGGTTATCGTCGCCCATCTCGGCCTCGACCCCTGGGAACGGGCCAAGCAGGTCGGCGACATAGTGTCGCGGGTGGAGAGCCAGCCTGGGCTGCCGACCCTGTTCATGGGCGACCTCAACGAATGGACGCCCAGTTCCCCCCGGCTGCGCCAGCTGGAGTCCTCCTTCGCCGACGTCGCCAACCCACGCAGCTTCCACGCCCGCATGCCGACCCTGCGGCTCGACCGCATCTATGTGACCGGCGGCTTGCAAATCCCCGCTTTCGAGGTGATCCGCACCATCCTCACCCGTCGGGCATCGGACCATCTGCCGGTCCGCGCGGTGCTGGCCGTTCCCTGATCGTCGAGGGCCGTTCCAGAACGTCAGTATGACCAACGGAGTCACGCACTGAGGTCATAGCGGGATTGTTGCGGTTGATAATTTTTTGTGCACCGCAATGTTCTTTTAACAACAGAGCTTTGCAAATGCGAAAAGGCTCTTGACCTATACGCGACCCCCGACGAAGGATATGGTTGGTCATACGATCAATAAGCGATCGAAGAGATAACCGACCCTGGCCGACCGGGGGACAGCCGTGACGTGAGGATCTGACTTGCTGTATCACCTGTACGACATGCAACACGCTGCCATGCGGCCGATGCGTTTCTGGGCCGAAGCCGCCCAGCAGACTTTCCAGAACCCGCTGATGCCCCTGTCCTACACCAAGCTGGGCCGGGCGGTCGCCGCCGGGGCCGAACTGGTGGAGCGGACGACCCGCCGCTTCGACAAGCCCGCTTTCGGGCTGCCGGAAACGGTGGTCGACGGGCAGACCGTTCCGGTCACCGAGCGGTTCGTCTGGCAGTCGCCCTTCTGCAAGCTGCTGAACTTCGCCAAGCCGGCCGGCACGCCGCACCAGCCGAAGGTGCTGCTGGTCGCCCCGATGTCGGGCCATCACGCCACGCTGCTGCGCGGCACGGTGGAAGCGCTGATGCGCGACCATGACGTCTACGTCACCGACTGGATCGACGCGCGGCTGGTGCCGATGTCGGCCGGGCGCTTCGACCTAGACGACTACATCGACACGGTGGCGGAGCTGATCCGCTTCCTGGGCCCCAACACCCACGTCATCGCGGTGTGCCAGCCGGCGGTTCCGGTGATGGCGGCGGTGTCGCTGATGGCGGCGGCGGACGAGCCGGTGCAGGCGCGCAGCATGACCCTGATGGGCGGCCCCATCGACCCGATGGCCAACCCGACGGTGCCGGTCAAGCTGGCGATGGAACGCCCGCTGAAGTGGTTCGAGCGCAGCGTGATCACCACGGTCCCGGTCTATTATCCGGGCGCCTTCCGCCGCGTCTATCCGGGCTTCATCCAGCTGTCGGGCTTCATGTCGATGAATCTCGACCGCCACATCAACGAGCATGTCGGGCTGTTCCGCCACCTCGTCCGCGGCGACGGCGATTCGGCCGAACAGCATCGCCGCTTCTACGACGAATATCTGTCGGTGATGGACCTGTCGGCGGACTTCTACCTGCAGACCATCGAGACGGTGTTCCAGAAGCACGCCCTGCCCGAAGGCACCATGGTGTCGCGCGGCCGCAAGGTGGAGCCGTCGGCGATCCGCAAGACCGCCGTGATGACGGTGGAAGGCGAGCTGGACGACATCTCCGCCCCCGGCCAGACCATCGCGGCGCAGCGCCTGTGCTCGTCGCTGCCGGACGACATGCGCAAGACGCATTTCCAGAAGGGCGTCGGCCATTACGGCATCTTCAACGGCCGCCGCTGGCGCGAGAGCATCCTGCCGGAAATCCGCAGCTTCATCCAAAGCCACGACGGGCAGTGAAAACAGAAAAGGGGCGCCGAACACCGGCGCCCCTTTTCTGACGTCAACCAGCCAAAAGCACTCAGTCCACCATGGTCCGCGCCTCGGTGAAGGCATCCATGTGGGTCAGCCCGGCGGCACCCCCGGCCTTCACCCGCATGCCGGCGGTGGCGAGGTGGAACAGGTAGCCGAGAGCGAACAGCGCCACGAACAGCCCGAAGACCAGGGTGTTGTAGTAGACCATCGTCACCAGGGCCAGCACCGCCAGCACCAGCGAGATCGCCGGGAACACCGGATAGAAGGGCGCGCGGAACGGACGCTCCAGCGCCGGTTCGGTGGCGCGCAGCCGGAACAGCGCCGCCATGCTCATGATGTACATGACGATGGCGCCGAAGACCGACATGGTGACGATGTTGGCGGTCAGCGGCTGGCCGCCGATCTCGATGAAGGAGTCGGAATAGATGGCCGCGATACCGATCACGCCGCCGGCCAGGATCGCCCAGTGCGGGGTCTTGCGCGTCGGGTGCAGGCGGGCCAGCACCGGCGGCAGGAAGCCGGCGCGGGACAGCGCGAAGATCTGGCGCGAATAGCCCATGATGATGCCGTGGAACGACGCGATCAGGCCGAACAGGCCGATCCACACCAGCATGTGCAGCCAGCCGCTCGACTCACCGACCACCGCCTTCATCGCCTGCGGCAGCGGGTCGTTGATGTTGGACAGCGCGTTCCAGTCGCCGACGCCGCCGGCGAAGATCATCGTGCCGAAGGCCAGCACCACCAGCGTCAGGATGCCGCCGATATAGGCGCGCGGCACGGTGCGCTTGGGGTCCTTGGTCTCCTCCGCCGCCATGGCTGCCCCCTCGATGGCCAGGAAGAACCAGATGGCGAAGGGGATTGCGGCGAAGATGCCGCCGAGAGCGTCCTTGCTGAAGCTGGCCTGCCCCGCCCAGCCGTTGGCGGTGAAGTTGGCCCAGGAGAAGCCGGGATAGACGACGCCCATGAACACCACCAGTTCGATGATCGCCAGGATGGTGACGAACAGCTCGAAGGTGGCGGCGATGGACACGCCGGCGATGTTCAGCCCCATGAACAGGATATAGGCGCCGACCGCCGCGGTCTTGGGGTCGAGCCCGGGAAACTGCACGTTCAGATAGGCGCCGATGGCCAGCGCGATGGCCGGCGGGGCGAAGACGAACTCGATCAGCGTGGCGAAGCCGGCGACGAAGCCGCCCTTGGGCCCGAAGGCGCGGTAGCTGTAGGCGAAGGGACCGCCGGCATGGGGGATGGCGGTGGTCAGCTCGGTAAAGCTGAAGATGAAGGTGGTGTACATCGCCGCGATCAGGATCGTGGTGACGAGGAAGCCCAGCGTCCCCGCCGCCGCCCAGCCGTAGCTCCAGCCGAAATATTCGCCGGAGATCACCAGCCCGACGGCGATGCCCCAAAGATGGAGCCCGCTCAGGCTTTTGCTCAATTCAGCTTTCGTGTTCCCAGACATGTTGCCTCCTGCCCCTGTTCAAGGCTTTGGATTCAGTGGCGTTGATGCCGTTGGCGGCGCTCTCTCACGACCGGTCGGTCAGTTGGTTTTTCTCGTTGTCCGGACCGGCGAGCGACGGGGCGTCCTCCTTCAGGGCGACCCCCGTCAGTTTCAGCCGCGCCGCCTCGGTGGCGAGCCAGCACAGCTTGTCGGCGGCCGTCTGGATCGACAGGCCGTCGGAATGGATGTTGGAAATGCAGTTCCGTTCGGAATCGGCGCGGCCGGGCCTGGGCTCCCAGGTCAGATAGACCCCCAGCGATTCCGCGGCCGACAGGCCGGGCCGCTCGCCCACCAGCAGTGCCACCAGCCGGGCTCCCATGGCGGACGCCACCTCATCGCCCAGCGCCACGCGAGCCTGTTCCGCCAGCACCACCGGCCCGATCCGCAGATGCCCCAGCCGCGCCGTGCAAGCCTGGACCAGCGGGGCGGCGTTGACCTGCACCGCGGCGGCCGACAGCCCGTCGGCGATCACGAAGACCAAGTCCCACTCCCCCGCCATCAGCCCGGCGGCGCTGGCGGGATCGAGCCGGCGGCCGAGATCCGGACGGCGCAGATAGGTCGGGCGGTCGGGTGCGGCGCTGTGGACGCGGATCGCCTCCAGCGGCGACAGGTTGGCGGCCAGCCGGTCGAAATCGACGGCACTGTGGACGGCGTCGCGGGCACGGGCATGGGCCAGCTGGAACTCCAGCAACGCCTTGGTCGGCAGGGCGTCGCCGCTGCGGCCGAGCGCGATGCGGGCGCGGGTGGCGCTGCGGAAGCGCGCCCAGGGATCCTTGGGAGTGTCGCTCATCAGGCCGCACTCCCCAGCAGGGCGGAGACGACGAGGCTCTGGTCGGGCCAGGGCGGCAGGCGGCGCTGCTCGTCGAGCCAGCCGGCCTTCTCCAGCCACGCCTCGAACTCCGGGGCCGGCGGACGTTTCAGCAGGTGCCGCAGGCCGAGCACGTCGTGGTAGGACAGGCTCTGGTAATTCAGCATCACGTCGTCGGCGCCGGGCACCGCGATGACGAAATTGACGCCCGCGGTCGCCAGCATCGTCATCAGGACGTCCATGTCGTCCTGGTCGGCCTCGGCATGGTTGGTGTAGCAGACGTCGCAGCCCATCGGCACGCCCAGCAGCTTGGCGCAGAAATGGTCTTCCAGCCCGGCCCGCGTGATCTGCTTGGCGTCATAGAGATATTCGGGACCGATGAAGCCGACGACCGTGTTGACCAGCAGCGGGTCGAAGGCGCGGGCGACGGCATAGGCGCGGGTCTCCACCGTCTGCTGGTCGACCCCGAAATGGGCGTCGGCCGACAGGGCCGATCCCTGCCCCGTCTCGAAATACATGACATTGTCGCCGATGGTGCCGCGTTTCAGCGATTTCGCCGCCTCCTGCGCCTCGGCCAGCAAGGACAGGGTGACGCCGAAGCCGCGATTGGCCTTCTCGGTGCCGGCGATGGACTGGAACACCAGATCGACCGGCGCCCCGCGCTCCATCGCCTGCATCGTCGTGGTGACGTGGGCGAGCACGCAGGACTGCACCGGGATGTCGAAACGGGTGCGCACGGCGTCCAGCATCTCCAGGAGAGCGATGCAGGCCGGGACATTGTCGGTGGCCGGGTTGATGCCGATCACCGCGTCGCCGATGCCGTAGAGCAGCCCGTCGAGCGTCGAGGCGGCGATGCCGGTCGGATCGTCGGTCGGGTGGTTGGGCTGCAGGCGGCTCGACAGCCGGCCCGGCAGCCCGACCGTGGTGCGGAAGCGGGTGACGACCGAGCATTTGGCGGCGACGCAGACCAGATCGTGGTTGCGCATCAGCTTCGACACCGCGGCGACCATCTCCGGCGTCAGGCCGGGGGCCAGCGCGGCCAGGGCGGCGGTATCGGCCTGATAGGACAGCAGCCAGTCGCGGAACTGCCCGACCGTCATGTGCGCCACCGGACGGAAGGCGTCCGCATCGTGGCGGTCGATGATCAGGCGCGTCACCTCGTCGGTCTCGTACGGGACCAGCACCTCGTTCAGGAAGATCTTCAGCGGCAGGTCGGCCAGCACCATGCGCGCCGCCACCCGCCGTTCGTCGCTGTCGGCGGCGATGCCCGCCAGCTCGTCGCCCGACCGCCGCGGCGAGGCGCAGGCCATCACCGCCTTCAGATCGTCGAACCGGTGGCGCTGCCGCCCCAGGTCGCACTGGTAACCAGCCATGCCGGCCTCCCGCCTGTCTCGTCACGGACGCAAGAGTGGCACGGGTGCGGCGGCGGGCAGTTGACCGTAGAACACAAAATGCCGGCCGGAGAGAGAAAGGCGCGATCAGGGGGAGTAGCTTGAACGGTGGCGTTCCGGCCCAGGCGTGGCCGTCGGCGGAGAAATCGGCTAGGCCGGCGAACCCGAAGCCCGGCCATGGCGTTCCTTCCGCACTGCAGCGCGCCGCCCGTCACCGGACGCCGCGCGCCATATGTGAAGGAGAATCCGATGCTGAGGCTTTTGCGCGCCGCCGCCCTGGTCCTGCCGCTGGTCGCCGTGGCCGCCTGCCACCAGGAAGGCCCGGCCGAGCGGGCCGGCAAGTCCCTCGACAATGCCGGCCAGAGCGTCAAGGACGCCATCGATCCGCCGGGTCCGGCGGAAAAGGCCGGCCGCGCCATCGACCGGACGGTCAACTGACGGCCGGACGGCGAAGTGAGTCACCGCCCGCTCAGCGGGCGGCGAAGTCCCGCCCTCTCCCTTGCCCCCGCCCGGTCGGCGGAATGCCCGACACCTCCAGCAGCAGCTTGCTGAGGATGGCGTCGGCGAAGGCGTCGAAGTCGCGGGCGGGCACCAGGAAGGCGCCGGGGCCGCCGATGACATGCTCGCGGTAATAGGCTTCCAGATCGTTCGGCGCCGCCCCGCCCCAGGGGTTGGGGCGGTCGTTCAGGATCGGCAGCCCGTTGATGGTGATGCCGCGGGCGACCGCGGCGTCGCGTGCCTCCTCCACCGGACGGCCGCGGTTGTTCTCGCCGTCGCCCGAAATGTCGATGACCCGCCGCGTCCCCTCGAACCCGTTGTTGCCGAACAGCGGGACGGCATAGTCGATGACCGCGCTGATCGAGGTCCACTGCTCCGTCATCATCGGCGCCTCCGCCACGCTGGCGGCGAAGCGTTCGATGCTGGCCGGATCGCTCAGTTCGGTCCAGCCGACGACGGTGTGCTGGTGGCTTTCCCCCGCCCATTCCACATAGGTGGCGCTGATCCGGCCGAAGGGCCCGCCGCGGATCGCCGCCTGCACCTTCGGGTTCAGCAGGGCCTGGACATAGCCGTTGCGCTGAAGCTTCGCCTCATCCGGATCGACGCTGCCGGACACGTCGACCGCAAAGACCAGTTCCACGTCCACCGGCGTCTGCGCCGCGGCCGGACCCACGAATGCGGACAGGCATAAAAGAGCGAGGATCGGAAGACGGGCGACCGCAGGCGCGAAGGCGCGGGTCAGGGAGTGGGCCAAGAGACGGTATGCACGCATACGCACCCTCCATCCAGCCACCGGTCCGGCCTGGGCGCCGGACGAAGGATTGAGGATTGGTGTGCGAACGGTCCCTGTCCATGCTTCACTGGTCTATTCCGATCCCGCCGGACGGCCAGTGCGGGGTACTCCAGCGCCGAAGCGGAAAGAATATGCAGGCGGAGTGCGGGTAACGGGTGACAAATCCGATATTGCCTGCATACGCTAGTCCTAACGGGGTACGCCGTCAGGCCGGCGCTATCCCGCTTTGCCGCCCGCCCCGTCCAATCTCCGAAGCAGCCATCGACGTGCTCCCTGGTCGTTCGCTCCCCGCTCCCGCTGCGGCTTCACCGTCGCGATGGACCAGCCGGCTGCTGCTGTCCGTCTGCACCGTCCTCGCCACCGGGTTTCCGGCTTTGGGCATGGCGCAGCCGGTGACGGCGACCGCCCTGATCACGCTGGCGGAGTTGCCGCCCACCCCCATCCATGCGGCGGAACTGATGGCGCCAGAGCGGCCAAAGCCGCAGGGCCGGACCCAGCCCGTCACCGCCAGGCCGCCTGCCAGGCCGTCCAATGCGCTGAACGCCGATCCGCAGACCGTGGAGGCGAGAACCGCCGCCGCAAAGGCGGCCAAGGCCGCCAAGGCGGCTGAAGCCAGGGCCGCCGACGAGCGGATCATGAGCAGCCGGGCCGCCGACAGCCGGCCGGCGGACGGGCAGACCGCCTGCGCCGACCATGAGCCGGCGAGCCAGCAGGTGCTCGACGCCCTGTTCGGCGGGGATGCGGCCTTCGCAGAGCTGGCCCGCCGCTCGCCGGCCGAGGCGTTCCGCTGCTCCAGCCTGTTCCCCGGCGACGGGGCGCTGGCCGCCCTGCGCGACGCCGTTCCGCTGGCGCCGTTCGATGCGGTCGGAGCCGCCGACCAGCTGGGCACCCGTCCCGGCGGGGAGGATATCATCGCCCGCGCGCTCGACCTCGGGCTGCTGACCCGCTCGCTGGAGGGGGGCATGCCCTTCTACGAGACGCGGCACGAACTGCGCAAACGCCTGCCGAAGACGGATCTCCGGGCGCTGGAAATCCATGCGGCCAAGGCATTGGCGGCCTCGCTGGCGCGCGATCCGGCGGGGATGGCGCCGAAGATCGGCGCGCTGCTCGACGACATGGTCGACGATCCTCCGGCCGACCGCTTCCGCATCACGATGGCGATGTCGTCGGAGGATCTGCTCGGGCTGATCGCACGGATCGGGCCGCAGCTCTACACCTCCTCGCTGGACGGGCTGGTCAACATCCTGCGGATCCAGGTGAAGCTGGAGAAGCGCAGCTTCCTCACCCTCGCGCGCGAGGAGCGGACGCGGCCATTGTGGGCGGAGTTCTTCGTCGCCACGGTCGGCGGCGGACGGGCGGCAAGCCTGTTCGGCACCAACCCGGCCATCGCACGCGAGCTGATGCGCGAGAGCCTGCGGGCCCTGCTGCCGGCCGACGGCAAGCCGCCGGCGATCGACACCGCGGTCGTGATCGGCGCCCTGGCCGACGCGATGGATCTCGACAGCCCTCCTATCCGCGCCGCACTCGAAGACGAGCTGGCCGCCCGCTACCGCGCCGCCGGGGAGCCGCCGGCAAAGGCCGGCCTTCAGGACGTTTCCATCCGGAACGGGACCGGCGATACGCCGGCCCGGAGTAGCGGGACCGGCGATACGCCGGCCCGGGGCATGATCGGGTTGGCGGGCAGCCTGCACGCGGCACGGCTGTCCGGCCGCGCGGCCACCCCCGCCTTCGAGGCGGAACGCTTCCCCCAGAACCATCCGCTGGCCGCCCTGCCGGTGCTGAGCGGAGAGCGCCTGTTCCGCAACGGCATCAACGTGCAGCGGATGACCTTCTACGACGATCCCGACGGCCGGGCGTCCTTCCGCGGCTTTCTGCGCCAGCACCGCGCGCAGGGTTGGGCGCTGCACGCCCAGTCCGGCTTCGCCGTCGCCATCAGCCCGGAACGCCACGGGCGCCGGATCATCATCGTCGCCGACATCCCCGGTGCCGGAGATGCCGGCCGCGCCGCCGCCTGGGACTGGATGGCGCGCGAGGGGCTGGCCCCGTCCATCGTCATCCATCGCGGCCACAGCTATCACGAGGACGCCACCATGACGGAGATCGCGCCGGGCACGGCGCTGGTCTTCTGGGGGTCCTGCGGCGGACACACGCGCCTGCGCTCGACCTTGGAACGCGCACCCGACGCGCTGGTTCTGGCGACCCAGAACATCGGCGTTTCGACGGTCAACGAGGCCCTGCTGGGCATCATGGAGGAGCGGCTGCTGGCCGACGGCGCCATCGACTGGAACGCCGTGTGGAAGGAGGCACGCGGCCGCATCCGCGACCGCCGCTTCGCCTCCTACAAGCGGCCCGACCAGGATTCGGCCAACCTCGCCTTCCGTGCCTGGCAGGTCCGGACGGCGTCGCACTGATCCGCAAAGTCGGTTGCGCAAGCATGGCTGTGTTTCGCCGCCGCCGCTTGCGGCGGAACCGGGCGCATGCTGCTGTGATGTGGCCGATTGTCGCTCCCCCGGCATACCCCCTGGTATCGAGGTTCCCAGCCATGACGTGGCAGACGCTCGCCTTTTTCTTCGCCACCGCCTTCGTGATCTCCATGACGCCGGGCCCGAACATGCTGCTGGCGATGAGCCTCGGCCTGCGGTTCGGCGCACGCCGCGCCGCCTGGGGCGGAGCCGGCATGTGCGCGGCGCTGGCGGTGATGGCGGCGCTGTCGGCCTTCGGGCTGGGCGCCCTGCTCTCCACCTCCGTCCTCGCCTTTGAGATCGTGCGCTGGGCCGGCGTCGCCTATCTGACCTGGCTCGGGATCGCCGCATGGCGGGCGCCGGTCGAACAGCCGGGCGAGCGCGATGCCGCCGCCGCCGCTTCGGGGGAGGGCACCCCCGTCCGCCTGTTCCTGCGCGGTGCGCTGGTCGCCTTCAGCAACCCGAAGGCGCTGGTCTTCATGGGCGCGCTGTTCCCGCAATTCATCGACGCCGCCGCCCCGCTGGCGCCGCAGCTGGTGGCGCTGGTCGCCACCATGGTGGTGATCGAGTTCGGCTGGATCATGGCCTATGCCACCGGCGGCGACCGTCTGGCGGCGAAGCTGACCACGGTGTCGGCGGCCAAGTCGCTGAACCGCCTGACCGGCGGGCTGATGATCGGCGCCGGCGGCCTGCTGGCGCTCGCCCGCCGGGTCTGACCCGCCCGGCTTTTCCCGGAAAAGACCCCGAAAAAGAAAAGGGCCGCGCAATCGCGCGGCCCTATAGTTTAGGGAGGAAACGCCCCGAGAATGGGCAAGGGCAGAATATGCTGCGGCGCACACGAACTGGTATTACCAATGCTGAATGGTAGCCATGCGTCACGGGAATAGCCCTATGCAGCAATATGCATTGTCAGCAATAGAGCACGGCCCCGGTTACAAAAATTTCACAGATCCGCCGCGCCCCGGTCATCGCCCGCACCACTAATGCTGCGGTTCGCCGTTCCCGCCGAAAGGTTTACCCCCGGCAGGGACGGCGGTGCGAAACACCCGGCCTTAGGAACGGTGCGATGGCGATCCCAGTCCTGCGCAGCCTGACGCTGAAGCAGGCGATTCACGCGGTCCTCGCCGCCTTCGTCATCGGCCTGACCATCACCGCAGCCGAATTCGCCTGGACCGCCACGCGCGAGCGGGCGACGGCACTGGCACAGGTCAGGGACGTGGTCGCGCTGGTCGACGGGCCGGCCGCCAGTGCCGCCTGGCTGATCGACGCGGAGCTGGCCGGACAGGTGTTGCAGGGCATGGTCCGCGCCAACGCCGCCTGGGCGGAGATCCGTCTCGGCGACGGCACCCTGCTGGCCCGCCGCGAACGCCCGCCCAAGCCGGCCAGCCTGCTGGAACGCGGGGCGACCGCCCTGCTGTTCGTCGACCGGCCGGTGGTGACGCACGATCTGATGACCCCGGCGACCGGATTGGCGGGCGGGCTACGGGCGGGCGATGGCGCGCGGGTTGGACAGCTGGTCGTCGGCATCGACACCGGACGGGCGGCCTCCGGCTTCCTCGCCTATGTTTCGGCCGCACTACTGGCGGGAACCCTGCGCAACCTGCTGATCGGGCTGGCGATGGCGGCGGTGTTCCATCGGCTGTTGACCCGCCCTCTGTTGCAGATCGGCCGCGCAGTGGCGCGGATCGACCCGGAAAAGCCCTATGGCCAGCCGCTGGCCGTGCCGCGCGGCCATGCCGACGACGAGCTCGGCTTCGTCATCGCCCGCTTCAACCAGACCCTCACCCTGCTGGAGCACGAACATGACGAGCTGCGGCGGCTGGCGACGCGCTGTCCGCTGACCGGGCTGGCGAACCGGGCTCTGCTGCTCGACCGGCTGGACCACGCCATCGAGCTGGCGAACCGCGCGCGCGAACCGGATGCCGGCCGGCTGGCGGTGCTCTATGTCGACCTCGACCGCTTCAAGCGGGTGAACGACAGCCTGGGGCATGGCATCGGCGACCTGCTGCTCTGCCGGGTGGCGGAGCGGCTGGGCGCCAGCGTGCGCCGCTGCGACACCGTCGGCCGGCTGGGCGGCGACGAGTTCCTGGTGGTGCTGGAGCGCGTCGCCGACCGGGACGAGGCGGCGATGGTTGCGCAACGGCTGCTCGACGGCCTGTCCTCCCTGCGCGAGGTGGGGGAGCACCGCGTCCATCTCACCGCCAGCATCGGCATCGCCGTCCATCCGGAAGCGGGGAATGGAGACGCGCCGGACGCCACCGGCCTGATGCGGATGGCCGATTCGGCGATGCAGGCGGCCAAGGCGGCGGGCGGCGACCGCTTCGTCTTCTACACCCGCGAGATGACCGACCGGGCGGAGACCCGCCTGCGTCTGGAGTCCGGCCTGCGCGAGGCGGTGGCGTCACGCGCCTTCGAACTGGTCTATCAGCCGAAGATCGAGGCGGCGGGCGGCCGGCTGACCGGCTTCGAGGCCCTGATCCGCTGGCGGCACGAGGGGACGGCGGTCTCGCCCGCCGATTTCATCCCGGTTGCCGAGGACACCGGCCTGATCATCGAGATCGGCCGCTGGGTGCTGGAGGAGGCCTGCCGCACCGCGACCCGCTGGGCGCTCGACCATGGCCCGGTGCCGGTGGCGGTCAACGTCTCCGCCCGCCAGCTCGCCGATCCCGGCTTCGCCCGGCTGGTCGAACAGGTGTTGCAGCGCCACGGCACGCCGCCCAACCTGCTGGAGCTGGAGATCACCGAGACCGTCATCATGAAGGACGTGCGCCACCATCTGCCGACGCTGAACCGGCTGCGGGATCTCGGGGTGCGCATCGCCATCGACGATTTCGGCACCGGCTATTCCTCGCTGGCCTATCTGCGCCAGCTGCCGGTCGATGTGCTGAAGATCGACCGCAGCTTCGTCAACGACCTGCCGCATGCCCCCGACATCGCCTCCACCGTCATCGCGCTCGCCCAGCGGCTTCTGCTGTCCACCGTGGCGGAGGGGGTGGAGACCGCCGAGCAGCGCCATTGGCTGGCGGAGGCCGGCTGCGACTGCCTGCAAGGCTATCTGATCTCGCGCCCGCTGGCGGCCGAGGCGGCAGAGGCGATGGTGATGACCGCCTTCGCCCGGACCGAGCCGCTGCCGATGACGGCTTGAGGCCGGAGTTCCGGTCAATGCGCGGCGGAGGTCCGGTCAAGACAGCCCTCGGCATGCCGGCTATGGTCGCCTCCCCGGGGCCAACCGACCGACAGGCATCATGACCGCCTCCACCACCACCGCCACCCTGCCCGACCGCCGCTCATCCAACCGCGCCACTTTGGTCGGCTTCATCGCCATCCTGCTGTGGGCGACGCTGGCCCCGCTGGCGACGCTGGCCGCCATGGTGCCGCCGTTCCAGCTGGTGGCGACCTCCTTCCTGCTGGCCTTCCTGGTCGGCAGCTGCTGGACCGCATCCCGCGGCGACAACCCGCTGCGCTATTTCCGCCAGCCGGTCGCGGCCTGGGCGCTGGGCGTCGGCGGGCTGTTCGGCTTCCACTTCCTCTATTTCATGGCGTTGCAGGCGGCCCCGCCGGTGGAGGCCAACCTGATCAACTATCTGTGGCCGCTGCTGATCGTGCTGTTCTCCGCCCTGCTGCCGGGAGAGCGGCTGCGGGCGTGGCATGTCGGCGGCGCCGTCGCCGGGCTGGCGGGCACCGCGCTGCTGATCGCCCGCGGCGGCGGTGGTGGATTTTCCATCGATCCGGCTCATCTGCCGGGCTATGCCGCGGCGCTCGGCAGCGCCGTCACCTGGGCCGGCTATTCGGTGCTGCGCCGCCGGCTGGGCCAGATCGGCGAGGCGCCGACCGACGCCGTCAGCGCCTTCTGCCTCGTCACGGCGCTGCTGTCGCTGCTCTGCCATCTGGCGCTGGAACGGACGGTGTGGCCGGACAGCGCCGCCGGCTGGGGAGCGATGCTTCTGCTCGGGCTGGGCCCGGTGGGCGCTGCCTTCTTCGTCTGGGATTACGGCGTGCGCCACGGCGACATCCGGGCGCTGGGGGCGCTGTCCTATCTGGCGCCCCTGCTGTCCACCCTGCTGCTGGTCCTGTTCGGCCTCGCCGCCAATTCAGGCATCATCTGGGTGTCCTGCGCCCTGATCGCCGGCGGGTCGCTGCTCGCTAGCAAGGACCTGCTGCGGAGGAAGTAAGGGCAACAGAAAGATATACATGCACTTGAATGAAATGGTCGCCAATGCTACCCAGAGCATATGCCGATCACCTTCCATCCCCGTCGTGGCTCGATCCTCATCTGCGACTTCGATACCGGTTTCCAACCACCGGAGATGATCAAGGTCCGGCCGGTTGTGGTGGTTTCTCCGCGTCGGCGCAGCGGGCCAGGCCTGTGTACCGTGGTGCCCTTGAGCAGTGTCGAACCGGATCCGATTGAGCTTTATCATCACCGTCTATCTCCAGTCGCTTACCCACCTGCCCGGGGACCGATATGGGCAAAATGCGATATGGCGGCAACGGTTTCCTTCGCTCGTCTTGACCGAATCAAAGTGAAGCTACCGAACGGTCAGCGGCAATATCTGGTCTACACCATGCCTGTCGACGACATGACTGCAATCGACAGCTGCCTGCGGATTGCGCTTGGCCTGTGAAGGCTTGGCTGACGGGCGTTTTCTCTCGCCGCAAAGCCTTGACTGGCCGCGAGAAAAATCACCATATAGTGATGTTCCCGCACTGTCGGCATTCGCCGGCAACGGGCTTGGAAGACCATGGGCGACCGTGGCAGGTTTCGGCGGATGGCGATGACAAGCTGGCCGGGACCTCAAGAATCGGGCCTCACTGGAAACAGTGAGGCCCTTGTCATTGCTCAATTCTCATTGCTCATTCCATTTCCCGGCCCCATCCCGGCCTCAAGCCTCCGCCCCCTGCGCAGCGGCCGCGACGTCGTGGCGGGCGCGGTCGGCGCTTGCCAGCCCGTTGAAGTACCAGTTCAGCGCCACCGCCGTCAGGGTGCCGAGCAGGATGCCGCTGTGCAGAAGCGGAAAGTGGTTTGACTGCGGCCCTAGGTTTGTCGAACCAGCGCTAACGCGGACATTGCAAGCGTTGATTTCCTTGCCGCCTTGAGCAACACTAGCGCTAATGGGCTGCTGCTGGCGATTAGCCGGACAGTTCGACAGAAGTTTGACAGGGGGTAGCGATGCCCGATGTCAACCGGCTGGACCGCGCTAACCCTTGCGCTTAGGGGGCTTGCTGTTGGCGAGACAAATCAGGAACACGAAGATTGACACGCGGAACGCCCGCGACGCCATCCCTATCGGTGCGGCAATCATCTATGCAGACCTTGGCGTCGATGGGGCTGACCTGGGGTATCGGCGGGGGAAGACCGGCGGGAAGTGGCTGCTCCGTAGGTACGTGGGCGCGAAGAAATACGCTGTCGAAACTCTGGCCCTTGCAGATGATCGGGCAGATGCGGACGGTGTGAACGTCCTTAGCTACCGTCAGGCGCAGGCTCTGGCCCGCAGCCGGCATGAGGCGCTTACCCGGCAGGAACGAGGCCTACCAGACTCATCCGGCCCCTATACGGTAGCGCACGCCATGGCTGATTACCTGTCCCACAAAGAGGCGGAGGGCGGGAAGTCGGTCGCTGATGCCCGCATCCGATCTAACGCGCTGATCGTCCCCCAGATCGGCGGCATTGAGGCCGCCAAGCTCACCCCTAAGCACATCCGTGATTGGATGAGCAAGATCGTGACGACGCCGCCACGGCTCCGCACCAAGGCGCCCAAGGATGGGAAAGGCCCCGCCCCTGTCCGATACATGGACGTTGATCTCAGCAGCCCTGAGATAGCCAGGAAGCGCAGAGCAACCGCAAACCGGATGCTCGGCATTCTTAAGGCAGGACTCAATCACGCCTGGAGGGAGGGGCGGGTTCCCTCTGACGAAGCATGGCGCAAGGTCCAGCCCTTCAGGGAGGCCAATGCCGCGCGCCTACGGTATCTTTCTGTGGAGGAAGCGCGGCGCCTTATCGAGGCCGCAGAGGGCGGGTTCAGCGCGCTGATGGAAGCTGCACTCCAGACCGGCGCACGTTATTCCGAACTGGCGAACTTTCGGGTATCCGAATTCAATCAGGACGCGGGAACTGTTCACGTCCGAGCCAGCAAGGGCGGGAGATCCCGGCATATCGTCCTGACCGACGAGGGGCAGAACCTATTCCGACGTCTGTGTGAAGGAAAGGCACCTACAGCCTACATCCTTGCTCGGGACGATGGATCGCGGTGGCAGAAAGGATATCATCTAAGGCCCATGCGGGAAGCGGCGGAACGGGCCGGCTTCGGCTCCGATGTTTCGTTCCATATCCTGCGGCACACATGGGCGTCACTGGCCGTCATGAACGGCGTCCCCCTCATGGTGGTATCAGCCAACCTCGGGCACGCCGACACACGCATGGTGGAAAGGCACTATGGGCACCTTGCGCAAAGCTACAAGGCGGATGCGATCCGCGCCAATGCGCCGCGTTTCGGCGTGAACTTTAATCCGAGCATCATTTCTTCATTGGGTGCAAAATGACTAGGAAAGCTACAACTTCAAAAGAAGCCGACTTGCTACACATGGTTTTCGAAGCGGAAGGCCCCCCTATTGATAATGAAAACACCGAATGTTTTCACTTCGATGCCGGCGTATTTATTTTCCAAAATCCAACAAGCATGATGCAGAATTATGTAAATGTACTTGTTCACTACTTTAAATATCAAGATGTTGATGAGCCGCCATCGATTGATGATATCCCGGAAAGCCTCCGCGATGCGGCAAAGGCTAGCTGGCATGTCGCAGAAGCTTCGATCTTGGCCGCGCGAGCTGTCTTCCGCGCGGGATACCAGTATTTTACGCCAGATGTTTGCCATACTCTATCCAAAGTAACTGATGCAAATTTTTACGACGCTGAAGATGAAGTTTGGAGCGAAATTAGATATAGATTTCAAGAGGTATTGTGGAAATACAGCGCAAGTTACTGTGGGGAACATCGCGCAGCCATTTATAACAGCTTTGCTGAAGCTGTACGTGTTGCATGTGTCGCTAGCGCTTCGCTACTCCCTGACCGTTATCGTTCGTTCCAGCGGCTCGCGCCGCTTCTTATCGATGTTGCAAAAGGCCATGAACAATCAACTGCGATATTCGTAGAAGGAGCCCTACGATACCTGAAAGAAAGCGAGCAGCGCAGCATTGTCAAAGGCACACAGAAGAAAACTCGTAAAGAGCAAGACGGGGATGAGAAAGGTCAGCGCGCCAGCGACATAGAACGGGTTGGCCCCGCTTGGTTCCACCAGCTTACTGTATTTCTTCTTCATCTCTGCCAGATAAAAGTCATAGAACTCACGCCGGCTATCGTTGCATTGGCTTCTTACGCCTCGACGGTTCCCAACTCGGGAGCAAAGGGCGCGAAGGCCGCGCGCTTCCTTGAGGCGTTACAAGAAAACAAGCGCCCAATTTTCGCACATGAAGCCCCCATCACCGTAATTGTAGCAAAACGCCTTGCATGGGAATTGCTGACTTATGCGGATGCTAATAGACAAATTTCCTATATGAGAAAGATTGAACGCGCAGTAGCCTTCTGCCGCGACCGTTTGGCTTCGTCTGGCGATATGCCAAATCCTAATGAATTGTCTCAGGCTTCTGGATTGTCTTGGACTGATGCCGAAGACTTGCTAAACAGCAATGTTCTCTTGTACGAAGTGGATGAGTACCACGTTCGCTGGTTGAGAGCCGTTGAACACGCAGAGGACTGCCCTGATTGTCGTGCGTTGGCCGAAAGCTCGGAAATGAAACGCTACAAGACGGGCGGCAAGCGTCTTCCATCGTCCACAGATTGATGCGGATAAGTCTTTGGATGGATCAGTTAACGTGGCGCCCCTTCATGCTGACCCGGCTGCGGTCTGATCCTTCATGGAGGGGCGAGTCGTCTCCGATCAGCATGAGGAAGCTTTGCCTCATCGCTTTGCTATGGCCTTCAGCTTTTCTACCGTTCTAAGCGCTCGTTCATTACGCTCGTTGTCCATGTGCGCCTGCTGTTCGGCAAGAAGAGGCGGGCGTCTGATAGGTCGTGCTGAGGAAACCGTGGGCACACTGCGAGTGACAGCACGCTCTGCAAGGTAAGTGCGAACGTCGGCAGGGGCGATCAGGTACCGCCCTGCAACGTATGTCGCACCCATCCTACCTTTCTTGCACTCGTCCGATACAAAACGGGAGGAGCACCGCAGCACCTCCGCAACTTCCGCAGGCGTTGCGAGGTCCGGCAACTCATCGATTGCTCTGATCGGTTTCGACACGGCACCCTCCGCAGACTTGCTCACCGGATCATTGCACATGTTCGCATGCGCAGATGCAGCAAGATCGCGATCAGCGCACGATAGCTGTTCCGTATTCACTGAAGCTGGACAAGGCGATGGTCAAGGTCAATGAAGCTGAATGGGATAAGGCTAGGAAGCTCAATGCAAACGGCGGGAACAAACTCACTGAGGTAGAAAAGGAACTGTTGGGGCGGGCTATTCGGCTGGAATTTCCGATCATTTATGTCAGCCTTCTTCCTGAAATAGCTGACCTGTTTAGGGAGCTTGCCGATACCATCGACAGAGCTTTAGAGTCCCAAGAGGGAACACTTCGCTCTAGGCTGGCTCAGATCAAGTACGAAGCTCGCATGTTCCAAGGGATAGTCAGGGATCGTCGGGCTGAACTGGAAAAGGCAGAACGGGAAGAAAGTCAAAAGCGCTAAAAAGATGACAGAGACCGGCCGACAGAGAGTGCAAAGGTCTAACCATCTGCCAGCACTCCATAGTTGGCTAAAATATCTGTGGGCGGTTCCATACTCTCCACGAGTTAGCGCCGAGTGTATTCCGAGTTCTATCTTTCAGCATCCAAAGAAAATTGTCAGTGTTATTAAAGTTTCCAGTCAAACAACCAGACGAAAATTGATGGCAATTATCCAGAAGAACGTTATATGCTCTTTTCTTTCCAATCATTGCTCTTGCTCGCGTGGCAGTTTGTACATCACCTACCGAAACAGTCTCTGTACACGAAACATATATGCTTATAGCGGTGTTCAGGCCACCAAGGCGATTTAGGAATTTTTCTGGAGAAACTATTTCCACATAACCGGATCCATCCAAATGGACAATTTCATTGTTACCAACGTAAACACCACTATGCTCGCAAAACCCTAACGCCAAATCACAATAGACAATACTCCCAATTTTCGGGTAAACAGTCTTTCTAAACACATTATCCACGAAACTCTCAGCGACATTAGACATTACCTTTCCGGCTAGAGCGTACCAAAACATTTCTTTCCTCACTATTATTTTGTAGATATAGGATATTATTTTCTCAGAACATTTGGCAGGTTGGTGCGGTTTGATGTACGCAGACTGACCCGATAAAATCGGGTCAGTTGATCATCACTTCACCAGAAGCGAAGTGCGGCGGCGCATCGGACTGGCCCTCTGTAAGAGGGGCAGTCGCCCTCAGAGCCGCTTCATCACCAGATCAGAACAGGGCTTCATGGACGCCGACGATATGCGGGTGAACTCGTCCTCGCTCTTCGTGGCTTGGTCCAGCGTCTGCCAGTCGTTGGCGCCCGGCTTGGCGCGCTGGACTGCCGCCAGAGCAAGGGCCTGATACCGTTCCACCGTGGTCGACTTCGACAGGTTGTCCGTCATGCACTTGCACGCGGCCGGGGTGCCGTGCTGCTGAGTGCAGTTGGCCTGAACCTGTTCCCACGTCGTAGGGCGCGCTGCCGTCGTGGTCTGGCAGCCGACCAGAGAGAGGGCAGCAGCCCCGATCAGGAAGGGAAGTCGCAGCTTCATCGTTCAGCCCCCAGAAGCGCGCGAGCGTCCATCGCTCAGCGCAACCGGGGCAGCATGAAACGGTAATCGTCGGCTGTCGAGACTCAGCTTGCCACAGGAGCGGCAGACCACCGGCTAGGGGCTTCAGCGTCCCATCGGATGCCGGGCCTTCCGCTGTTTAGGAACTCAAATCCCTCTCGCTCCAGGGTGAGTTGAAGCTTCCGCAGGGTCTCCCCGCGGCTGTCGGCACCGTTCTCAAACCGGCTGATGGTGACGTGGGAAATTGGCTCTCCGCTGTCGCGGGCCACGGCTTCCGCAAGGTCTTTTACGCCCCATCCGCGCACCGCCCGTGCGGCGCGGACCTGTTCCCGAGTGATCATTCGGCCCCATCCCATACCATGGACGTGACCGTAACATCTTCAGGCCATACCCTGAAAGACGATACTCATAAGTGATATCTCTGGACACCGATACGCTAATCGGGTTAGCGTTTGCGCTCACGAAAACATACACCCGGAGGGGAGCTATGTAGCCCCGCAACGACTCGTGCCCGCAAATGAAGCGGGCCGATTGAGTGCTGGAACCACTCAATCGGCCCTGACATCCCGCCCGCCTTAGGAGAGGTGACGGCAATGCCTAAACATGTCCTCACTATAGCCCCGCAATCGAAGAACGCAATAGCTGTTCAACGTGTGGGACGCAAAAATTCTCCCGTCTTGCGCGTCGTGGAACGCGCCCCCGCCCTGCCGGAAGCGCTCCGCCAAGCCCTGGACGCTGCGGAGACGTTCGGCAATGCCCCGGCCCACTGCCGCAGCCTGATTGAACGCACCGTCAACGCGCTGTTGACCGTGCTGGACTGCATGGATGCCGATCCGGACATGGAGCCGGAAGAAGACCGCGGCGAACTGGACCATCTGCCTGATGCGGAGGTGGCCCATGCGTGAGCCACAGCAGAAGACCGCGCTCGATGCCGACACCACGAAAATTCTGGACGTGTACGGCCGGATGACGGCAGAGCAGCAACCACATTTCCTCAACCTTATCCGTGGCCTGACGGATGACGATTGGCCTTTGGTTGAGCGATCCCTAGTCGCGCTCAACAAAGAAGAGCACCTGCCGAAGTTTCATGCGATCTTGAAGGTGGAGGGTTGAAAATGGACAGGCGTTCTCTTCTCAAGGGCGGCGCTGCCGCCATTCTCTCCGCCCCCATCGCTGGCGCCCCGGTCCATGCCATGGAGGATGACCACCTTCTTTCCCTCTGGAGGGACTTCCTCGATACAGACGCTCGGCTCGATGCCCTAGACCAACAGGCAGCAGAAGCCATCGCCAAGATGCCCACGTGGGCGCGGTGGGACGACAGCCTTACGGGCTTGCGCCGGCTTGCCCCGGAGTGGAGGCCGGCTATCCGGAAACGCAATTCGGTCCCCGACGACTTCCCCCTCCGTCCGCTTGAAGAGGACATCAAGGCGCTGAACAAAAAGCTTGTCTATGAAGCTGTGGGGCGTTGGATTGATGAGAATTACCCCGCCAACGTGGTCCACGGATGGGTGGGTGCCGGGCTGAGCGAAGAACTGCTGAAGGCCCGCGTTGCGGCGCAGTCGGCCCCTAGCGTCATCGCGGAGCGGCTGTTGGGAGAACAGCGCCTTCTGGAACACGCAAGGCAATACTGTAATCAGCATCGTTGGGAAAAGAGGACCGGACTTAAGGCCATTCGGAAAGAGCAAGACAAGATTGTAGATATCGCCTGCGATCTGAAATGGAGTATAATTGACGCTCCGCATGCTTCTTCTGTTGGAATGCTTATCAGGCTCAGGGTTTTTGTTTACCAGAAGACGGAGCAATTCAGCCGATTGATGGATGATCTGGACTCAGACGATCAGTTCATCATTAGGATGGTCTACGAACTGGAGCGCAGCCTTCTTCGGGACGCAGCGGCGCTGATACCGCCGTTCCCGAAACTGGACGCCTACATGCGGGGGGTCGCAGCATGACGCGACAGCAAGCCCTGGACGCCATCGCCGCGGGGCATAAGCCCCTCCTTTATCAGCGGAGAGTGGAAGCTAATGCGCCTCTGGATCAATGCGCTTCAAGTTGCCTTAGTCATCAAGACGACTTCTAGCGCGTGTGATAGAATGGGTCCGTTAGCCAAATCGGAGTAGACTGGATGCCTTCCATCCGCCTCGCCCGTATCGACTACGGTCGATATACACGAACCAATACACTGAGCCCTCATCCGACGGTCGCGTTCGAAATCGAGCGCGGTGAGGAAACTTTTGAAATACCAATCACCGTTTCGTTGCGAGAACTAGAAGCCCCGGTCACTGACGAACAAATAATTACAGTAGCCAGAAGGACGCTTTCTGCGCTTCTAACCGATCTTAGCGAACAAGCTGCCAAGTGGAGAGCCCCATAAATGGCCGTTGATAGAACACCTCATGTACGTCTCGCCCGCATCGATAAGAAACAGCCAGGATGGGCAGTCAACTTTGAAATCGTCAGTGGATACTCTGTTTCTGGCTCTGTAGAAATCATGATATCCGGTCATGCTGGAAACATTGGAAATGAAGATGTTGTTTTGGCAGAAGCCAAGGCTCGTCTGCACAATGTATTCACCGAACTCGCCGATCAAACTAAATCCTACGCAGAAGCCACTCTATCTGATCCTGAAAAAATATAAGCATCCACTTACAGGGGGATGCCTGCGACGCCTCAGCAAACAAGCTTTTTCCCTGCTTGCTGAGGCGCTTTTTCTATTAACGCGCTACGCCCTTCGCTTTCTCATAACTCCGGTAGGCGCCCAACCCCAACAGCGGAACGAGTAAGCTCATCAGCGTATCCGTGTCGATCTGCGGCATGGGCGTACCGGGTGACCAGATCGACAGCGCCCACCCCATCAGCGGATAGCCGATGGTCTGGACCAGCAAGCCACCAACGCAGACCCAGCCGGCCGCCGGCCGCCAGCCCGAGACAAACACAGACGGGTTGGCGGCCTCTGCGGCGTTGACCTGAAGCTGTGCCGCGTCGCCGGCTTGGAGCATGCCCACCAACTTCGCGTTGGCTTCAGCCGCAGCCTTTGCCTTGGCGTCCGGATCGGGAATGCGGTCGATCAGGTCGGAGAGAAGCGGCGCTAAGGCGGTGATGAGCGGGATTGCTACTGCCATGATCAGGCTCCCCCGAGAGCGAGGCGTGCGGCCTTGCTGTAGATGCCGGGCTCATACCAGTCTGCCGGGCGGCCTGTCGGAGCCCTGCCGTTTTCGTGCGACACGATGGCGCGCGTGATGCTGACCATCATCACTGGCTCAGACCAGTTCACCGCGGCGTCCGCGTCGACGCCACACCGCCGCGCGACCGTCTGAACATAGGCGTCGGTATCGTTCTCGTTCGGCGGCGCCCATCGTCCGATGGCCTGCCGGATCGTGCGGAGCCCGTGCTTGTTCCGATAGGCCAGGAGGGTCCGCATCAGGGCACGGAGCCCATACACCGGGTCATCGAAGGTGCAGAACGCGGTGTCGGGCTGCTGTTCGGACAGCCCCTGCCAATCGTTGCCGTGCCGCAGGTTGCCGGGGTTGTTGTTCCGGATGCCGCGGGGGAGCTTTTCCAGGGTGATGGCGGTCATGATGCGATCCTCACTCGGCGGGGCGCTTGTTGACGGCAGTCAAAATCTGATGGAGGTAGTTCTTCACGTCGTGAAAACCCTGTTCCACGCGCGCTAAACGCTCCCCTAAGTCGTCGTGGTCGTCCACGCGCTCCTTGAGGGAGTCCAATGACTTCCCTAAGCCGTCGATCACCGCGTCACGCTTGGCGGCAGACCACGACATGCGGATAGCGAACCACAGGAAGCCGGCCGCCGGGATGGCGACTGCCCCGATTGTCTTGAGGATGGTTTCTTGATCCAAGGCGGGGCTCCTAATTCAGTAGGCCGGGGAGAGACACGCCAGCGGCGCGGGCAAAGGCATTGGCGCCAGCGGCAACGGGGCGTTCGGCTGCCATGTTGGAATTCAGCCGGTGCTGAAGGCGCGACAGGATGAAGGCGTTCATCGTCGGATCGGTCTCATACAGCAGCCCGGCAAGGCTGTTGGCTGTCGACGGGGTGAGGCCAGACGCGCGACGGACGGCAGACCCTGCGGCGTTGATCGCTGCGCCCTTCAGGTCGCCGCGGAGAAGGTTCGCAAGGACGCTGTTGTCAATCTCCATGTCGGCAGCGTCGGCCTGCTTGTTGGCCGTCTGAGAGCCGCCACGAATGAAGTTGCGCCGGCCGGTCATGTCGGCTTCCGTCTTCACCCTGCCCAAGAGGGCATCTGCCGCGTCCTTGCCGAGCGCCGCGGTCAACTTCTCATTCAGCCCCTCACCGGAGACGCGAAGAGCCGCGTTCTGCCCCGGCTGAGCGGTGTCTCGGAAGAGCCGGTCACGCAACGATTGAGCCACGCCGATGCGGAAGAACTCCTTGTCGGCATCCGACATGCGGGCCACTTCGCGGGCAATGTCGGGAGCGTCCATGTTCGCGAAGTCCCGGCCGCGCTGCATCATGTCGCGTGCCTGCGTCGGCCCTGCCCACGCCTGACGAGCGGCGGCATAGTCGGGGTTCAGACTGTCCACTTCGCCCAAGAAGGCGCGGCGCACCTGATCAATTGCCCGGCCGCGCTCGTCCAGGGCAAGGCGCCCGGTCGTGCTGTCCCGGTATCCCTCAAGGATGTTGTCCAGGCCCTTCTTGACGGTATTCAGCGTGCGCATGTTCGGCACGTTCGAAAGGATCGGGTCGCCAGCTTCATTGAAGCCGGTGATGGCGTAATCGAGCGGGTTGAACTGCTCCCCGCGGGCAAGCGCTTCCATCCGCTGGATTGCCACGCCGTCCTTAAGCCCGCTCTTGGTGATCGGATCGTCTAGGAACTGCTGCAACCGCTCCGACCATACCGGCTTCGTGCTCATCGCCTCCGGATAAAGCCGCGCTGCATCGGCTTCGCGCTGAGCCATCAGAGCCGCCGCTTCATCGTGGTAGCTCTGCGGCGCTACGTTCGTGCGGATGTCCTGCCCGAGCCGCGCAACCTGCCCAGCCTGCCGCCCCTCAAGCATGTCTGCCGCAACCTGCCGGGCCGTGCCGGGGGTGCCGGCTGCCGCCCGAGCGAGACCAAGCGTGTTCTCTCCGCCAACGTCCAGAAGTCCAAGCGGCTTGTCCGTCGCCGTGAACCTGCCGGGGAGCTGGTCAGGCGTCACCCCATCGCGCGCCAGAGCCTGGAGCACCTTGTTTTCGGCGGCCTTGTCCGCGTTGCGCAGCCCGAGAGCGGAGCCCGCCCAACCCAGCACGCGCCCGCCGCCGGAGATGGCCGCCGGGACGGCAACGCCCAGCGTGCCACCCACCGCAGCACCGGTCAGCGCGCCGGCCATCCGGTCGGACGCGCCGCCTTCCGCATTGCCCGCGCCGCTAATGGCCCCCATGGTCGCGCCGTTCTTCAGCAGATCGCCCACCATCCGCACGCCTGACTTCGCCATCGGCAACGCGACTTCGGTTCCGCTGCGAATGGCGTTCAGGGCACCGGCCGGAGCGGCAACCATGCTGCCCAGCGCTTCGCCCCCGAGAGCGGCAACGGGATGGGCGTCCTTGTAGGCGGCAAGGTCGGCACGCTCCGCCGCGAGACGGTCCGTGTAGGTCTTGTTCAACTCGCTCTGGCCGTCCTCGAAGCCGAATGCCTTGCTCACGTCGGAGAGCGGCGTATTGCCCATGACGAGGTTTGCCACCCACCCCGGAAATGCCCGGCTGGCCGCGTTGAACTCATCACCCATGCCAAGGGTAAGACCCTGCATGATCTGGCCGCGGAGACCGGAAGACAGGGTGTCGCCTGTGGCTTTGGGCTGCGCCGGCTGCGCACCAATCGAGCCCGAGAGCACGTTCTTGACGGTCGCGGACACCACGGCGTCGGGGGTGCCATCGGGGAATTCCAACACGGTGCCGTCGTGAAGCTGAGCGCGTACGGTCATGGGATCATGTTCCCCTGTGCGTCAAACCGCAGCGTCCGACCCCCGCCGCTCGGGCTGACCGGCTGCGTGGTGGTGCTTTGCGGGGCGGCAGATGGAGCGGCAGGCCGCGGACGGTTGGCCCATTGCAGGTCATATTCCAGAGGATCGCGACCGTTCACGATGGAGTGCTGGTAGATGCCGGCGTATCGGTCGATCTTCCCTTGGAATTTCCGCTCGGCATACGACTTGATGGCGTTGACCACGGACAGAGGGTCGGTCGCCTGCGCCAGCGACTGCTGAAGGAGCTTGGCGTCGTTGTCGGTTGGGTTCGCGCCAAGCGTCTTCGCGATGGACTGCGTAATCTGGCTGTTGGCGCTCTGGAAAATGCGCAGTCCGGCCGGGTCTCCGCCCGTGATCCGCTTTGCCGCATTCTCCGGCACGCCGAACCCCTGCAACAAGGCCGCCGCGTTGCCCCGCACTTCAGCCGTGGCGCCCGGCTGGAAACCGGCGGCCAAGGCATCGCTCTGCTGTTGGATCACGTCCAGGCCCTGCCGCGCCGCCATGGCGTCCTTGTGGGCTTCGTCCACGATGGCCGCACGCTTGGTGCCTAGATCGCCCTCAAACCTGCCCTGCTGCGTGCCGGGGGCCGGGTTGGGGCTCTGGTAGACCACTCCGCCGGCCGGCTGCCCCTGTGCGGGCTGACCGCCGGGGAAGGGCGTAACCAGCGTTCCGCCCGGTCCGACCTGTTCCACGCGATACGGAGCCCGAGCCGCTTCTTCCGCCCCTGCGATCTGGCCGGCATAGGCCGCGCGTCCCGCCTGCTGCCCGACGCTTTCGGACATCGACTTTTCGCGCGTGGCATCGGACACGCCCGGCGGAAGCTGGAAGCCGTTCGGCCCCATCATCAAGCCGTTCTCCGCCTGCTTCGTCGCGGCGTAGGTGTTCAGTGCCTGCGGGTTCACCTGCGGCTTGCCGTTGTCGTCCGTCGAGACATACCAAGGCGTCTCGCCTCGCTTGGGGACGAGGTTGGAAGCGATGGAGTTAAGCGCAGCTTCGTTGCCGCTCCGGATCAGCGCGGCCAGTCGCGGGTTGCTGCCGTCGTACTGCTTCGCCAGGGCTTCAATCTGCCCCTGCTGCTGCGCCTTCTTGGCGAATTCGAGTTGCGCAAGCTGCATCGCCTTGGCGTTCTGAAGCGCCGCGCCGAACCCCTGCATACCCTTGGTGAGGCCCTCGCCCATGTCCCGGCCGGACATGAGCCCTGCGGCCAATGCCATCAGCGCCTGACCCTGCGCCATCCCGTTTCCGAGTAGGCCAGTCCATGGGCTGCTGTTGGCCGACGCGGCGTCACCGGTCGACAGAAGGCCGGCGGGCGTCGCTGTCTCTGGCATCGCCGCTACTCCATTCGCTGTGTTGACGCTTTGTCCGGCGGAGCTGGTCATCGTCTGCACCGGGGTGCGAGATGCGACGTTGACCGGCGGGGCCTGTGTGGGGTCGATCAGTCCGAACCGAGCGGCGCGCTGTAGGTATCCCTGCGTCACGCCCGGCAACGTCGAGGCATCCCCCGTCTGCCGGAATTTGGCGGAACCGCCGGGGCCGGCGTTGTAGGCCGCAAGGGTCTTTGCAACGTCGCCGTGGTTTGCCTGGAGGTTCTCCGCGATGTATGCGGTCCCTGCCATGATGTTGTTGGAGGGGTCCGAAGCGTCGGAGCCCAGCCCGTGCCGACGCGCAAGGTCAGCGTAGGTGCCGGGCATAACTTGCATAAGCCCATACTCGCCAGAGCCGCCGCGCAAGCCGGCATCCCCGCCGTAGTTCTCCAGGGCCATCACGCCGCGGATCAAGTTCGGGTCGACACCGAACCGCTTAGCCGCCGCATCAATGTAGGGGTCGTATTGGCTGAAGGACGGGGCCGCCATGGCTTCACCCGATCACGCCGCTGAGACCGGAAGCGGTCGAGTCGAGGATGGGGCGCGTGATCGTGCCCGCGCTGCTGCTGCCCAGGTTGCCGAGCAAGCCGTTCGCACCGAAGATCGGGTTTCCGGTCAGCATCGAATAGGCGCCGCCAAGGCCCGCCGCGGTGCCGAGCCCGGTCTGCAACCACGATGCGCCCGGCAGGGTCGTTGTGGACGTGCCGCCCATCGACATGCCGGGGTTGAGGTAGGCGTTCCGCGCCGCAAGCTGCTTCGACAGGTAGTCCCGCTGAGAGAGGAAGTCGTTATAGGCCAGATCAAGGTTGCTCTGGTTGTATGCCTGCTGCGTGCCGCCGATGCCGAGCAAGGCGTTGATGTCGTTCCGGCCGTACTGCTGCCCCTGACGAGCTATGCGGGAAACTGGGTGATGACGGTCTGAAGAGGGCGGCGTATCGAGGCTGGTGACGAGCCTGCCCGAACCT
>NZ_PDKW01000041.1:0-1571 GCF_002573965.1 Azospirillum palustre
CTGGCCGCCGCCAACGCCCGCATCCCGCTCGCCAAGATGGCGGTGGCGGAGACCGGCATGGGCGTCATGGAAGACAAGGTCATCAAGAACCACTTCGCCGCCGAATACATCTACAACAAGTACAAGGACGAGAAGACCTGCGGCGTCCTGTCGGAAGACAACGACGCCGGCATCCTCACCATCGCCGAGCCGGTCGGCCTGATCTGCGGCATCGTCCCCACCACCAACCCGACCTCGACCGCCATCTTCAAGGCGCTGATCGCGCTGAAGACCCGCAACGGGCTGGTGCTCTCCCCCCATCCCCGCGCCCGCAAATCGACCTGCGAGGCCGCCCGCCTCGTGCTCGCCGCCGCGGTCGAGGCCGGGGCGCCCGACGACATCATCGGCTGGATCGACGAGCCCTCGCTGGAACTCTCCAACGCCGTCATGCACCATCCCGCCATCTCCCTGATCCTCGCCACCGGCGGGCCGGGCATGGTCAAGGCCGCCTATTCCTCGGGCAAGCCCGCCATCGGCGTCGGCGCCGGCAACACCCCCGCCGTCATCGACGAGTTCGCCGACATCAAGCGCGCGGTGGCCTCCATCCTGATGTCCAAGACCTTCGACAACGGCGTGGTCTGCGCGTCCGAACAGTCGGCGGTGGTGGTCGAGGCCGTCTATGACGCCGTGCGCGACCGTTTCGCCCACCATGGCGGCTACATCCTGTCGCCCCGCGAGGCCGACGCCGTGCGCAAAATCCTGCTGACCGACGGCCATCTCAACGCCGACATCGTCGGCCAGCCCGCCCACGCCATCGCCGCCATGGCCGGCCTGAACGTGCCGCTCGCCACCAAGGTGCTGATCGCCGAGGTTTCGGACGTGGACGACAGCGAACCCTTCGCCCACGAGAAGCTGTCGCCCACCCTGGCGCTCTACCGCGCCAAGGACTTCGCCGAGGCCTGCGACAAGGCCGCCGCCCTGGTGGCGCTCGGCGGCATCGGCCACACCTCGGCGCTCTACACCGACCAGGACCGGCAGGCCGACCGCATCCGCCATTTCGGCGACAAGATGAAGACCGCCCGCATCCTGATCAACACGCCATCGTCGCATGGCGGCATCGGCGACCTCTACAACTTCCGCCTCGCACCCTCCCTGACGCTGGGCTGCGGCTCGTGGGGCGGCAACTCGATCTCGGAGAATGTCGGGCCGCAGCACCTGATCAACAAGAAGACGGTTGCCAAGCGAGCCGAGAACATGCTGTGGCACAAGCTGCCCAAGTCGATCTATTTCCGCCGCGGCTGCCTGCCCTTCGCGCTGGAGGAACTGCGCGGCAAGAAGCGCTGCCTGATCGTCACCGACCGCTTCCTGTTCGAGAACGGCCATGTCAACGACAGCGTCCGCGTGCTGAAGTCGCTGGGGCTGGAGGTCGAGACCTTCTTCGAGGTTTCGGCCGACCCGACGCTGGCGGTGGTGCGCAAGGGGGTGGCGCTGGCGAATGCCTTCCAGCCCGACGTGATCCTGGCGCTGGGCGGCGGCTCGCCGATGGACGCGGCCAAGATCATCTGGGTGATGTACGAGGCGCCCGAGGTGGC
>NZ_PDKW01000041.1:1671-339845 GCF_002573965.1 Azospirillum palustre
ACAACCAGCTGATCCGCATCGAAGAGCAGCTCGGCGTCGCCGCCCGCTTCGCCGGCCGCGGCATCCTCAAGGCCTGATCGACCCAAGGCAAAGAAAAGCCCCTCTCCGGTCCGCCGGAGAGGGGCTTTTTTATGGGGAGCGGACGGTCACTCCCCGGCGAGCGCGCCGATCATCTTGCGCACCGCGGTCATCTGGAAGCCGCTCTTGCGGGCGAAATCGTAGCCGGTGTAGCCGAACCAGTCCCAGCAGGCTTTCGGGTTGGAGGTCGGCTTGGCGGCACCGTCGATCTGCGGATACAGCACGACGATGTTGTTGACGTCGGCCCAGCGATTGTAGCCGGCATTCACGGCGAAATGATCGCCGATCAGGTTCGACGCCATCTGGCAGCCGTGGAAGGCGACATGGATGCGGCAGGTCTGCGCACCGCCCTCGCAGGCTTCCGGAACATAGATGTAGCCGGTCTTGGCCATGCCGCTGCGGCTGGTGTCGCCGACGAAGGGCGCCTGGTTGAACAGCTGCGGCTGGCGGGCCGCGGCGGAGGCGTTCGGGGTCTTGGCGTCGGCATAGAAGAAGCGGACGATGGCGCCGGCCTGATCGTACTGGCAGTTGTTGATGTATTCGCTCTTCTCCCCCTCCTTCGGGATGAAGTCGCAGGCCGCGCCATAGCCGTCGGTGATGTAGGCATGGGCCGCCTTCGGCAGCTTCACGTAGGAGAGGTTGGCCTCCGCCACCCCCAGCGCCCGGTAGAAGCGGTCGGTGGCGTCGGCGACCGGCCGCTTCACCGTCACGTCGCCATCGCCGTTGAACAGGTAGATCTTCGCCTGCGCCATGTTGGACAGCGGGTCGATCTCCTTCGCCTTCTCGCGCGCCTTGGCGTTGGCGACCAGGGCATCGACATCGGACGCGCCCATCGCCACGTCCATGCAGCGTTTCAGCGCCACGATTGCCGTGGCGACGCCGCCCGTCGACACCTCGGCGCAGTCGTAAGGACCGCCGGCGACGAGCCCGGCCGCCTTGACCAGCCCCGAATAGGCGACCTGGAACTGCCCGGCCATGTAGGCGCCCGACGAAATGCCCGACACCGTGGTCTGGGCCGGGTCGATCTTCAGCTTCAGGTCCGACAGCCTGATCTGGGCAGCGCTTTGCGCGGCCACGGGAAGCGGCGCCAGGACGAGGAGAGCCGCAAACGCAGTCTTGAGAATCGCTTTGTTCGAAATGGTCATGAAAAGGGTCACCTTTGCCCTGAAAGTGTTGTCAACATTGCGTGGACAGCGGCGATCTGCGCCCCGCCCTTCGTCGCGTATTCCGTCCCGGTCCTGCCGACCCAGTCCCAGCAGGCAATCGGATCCGCGGAATTGCGCGCCGACAGCTGCGGGTAGAGCACGATCAGATTGTTGTTGGCCGCCCAGCGGTTGAAGCCGGCGCCGGTGGTCACGGCATCGCCGACCTCGGCCGCGGACTGGCGGCATCCGTGAAAGACGATGTGCACGGCACAGGCCGCTCCGCGCCCGCAGGCGGGCGGCACATAGACATAGCCGGCGGGGGCCAGCCCCGTGCGGTCCGGATCGCCGAAGGGCGTCTGGTCGAAAGGAACGGCCGCCGGCATGTCGGGAGCCGGCGGGTTCAACCCGCCATAGATGTGCGACAGGATTCGGCCGGCCTGGTCATAGTCGCCGCAGGCATTGACATAAGGGCTGCGGTTGGCGTTGCAGTCGTTGCCCCCGCCCGGCGCAATGAAGCCGTTGCCGGCATCCAGCCCGGTTTCCAACCGGATCTGGTTCGCCGGCACATGGGCGGCACGATAGAATGCCTCCGCCTCCTCCACCGTCTTGCGGTTCACCACCATGTCGGCGCGGCCGCTGAACAGGTAGACCTGAGCCTGAGCCAGCCGGTCGAGCGGGTCGATAGCCCCGGCCGCCGCCAGCGGCTGGGCCGCTTCGTACAGCGGCTGGCCGCGCGGCCAGAGCGGATTGCCCTGCATGCAGGCCGCCGCCAGAAGCGGATTCTCGGCCGCGCAGAGATAGGGACCGCCGGCCACCAGACCGACGCCGGCCATCTCCCCCGAATGGGCGACGTGGAACTGGAGCGCCATGAAGGCGCCGGCCGCCAACCCCGATACCGAACTCTTGGCAAGCACCACGTTGTGCGGAGCGAGCGGAGGTGCTGTGGCATCGGCACTGGCCGGAGCGGCGCCGAAGGGCGACACCAGCGCCAGCGCCGCCACGAACCATGCAACCAGAAAACACCGGAGCGGCCGATTTTCTGCCACCTGCTGCACCCCATCCGCCAGAACCTCTGCGGAAGGTAGCAATAGAACAGGGAATGTCTAACAAAAAGCCTTAAGGGATTTCTGATACACGCACATGCACGATCATGCGCAACCCAACCCCGGCGGCGGATGCCGGCGGGGCTTCGGGCAGCCATGGAAAAGGCCGACGGAGCCGCCGCCCCGCCGGCCTTGCGCCGTCAGTCCGAAATCATCCCGGCGGCCGGGCCGGCCGGGCGGGCGCCGAATCGGCCCGCTCAGTTCCGCAGGAAAGCGAGCACAGTCTCCGGCGAGGATTCGCCGTAGGGATCGCCGTTCTCGCCTTCGTCGTTGATGCCCGGCTCCTCGAACCACTTCTCGACGACACCGTCCTTCACGACCATGGCATAGCGCCAGGAGCGGAAGCCAAAGCCCAGACTGTCCTTGTCGATCAGCATGCCCATGCGACGGGTGAAATGGCCCGACCCGTCGGGGATCAGCTTCACCTTCTTGAGGTTCAGGCTCTTGCCCCACTGGTACATGACGAAGGCGTCGTTGACGCTGATGCAATAGACCTCGTCGATGCCCAGAGCCTTGAAGTCGTCATGGAGACGCTCGAAGGCCGGGCACTGCTCGTTGGAGCAGGTCGGCGTGAAGGCGCCGGGCAGCGAGAACACCACCACCCGCTTGCCCTTGAACAACTCGTCGCTTTGCACGTCCTGCCAGCGGAACGGGTTGGGTCCGCCGACGCTCTCATCGCGCACGCGGGTCTTGAAAACCACCGAGGGGACCTTGCGCCCTTCCATCGTCATCTCCGGCTTTCGTTGGGAATGGACCGGCGGAATCGCCGCGGGGGAACGATAGCGGTAATGCCTGCCCCCTCCAACCGGCCATAGGTCATGCCCCCTCCGCCGGGCACCGGCACCAAGTCACCCCCGAAGGAACAAACAATACCGAGGTAATTCTGCGCAAAAGTGGTGGCATCCGGTGGCAATCCTGTGACGTCCCCGAATGTTAAGGTCCCATTTACCAAGATCGCGTTCTCTGAGCTCGCCTGCATCCAGTGGGCACTGCGCCGACCGGTGACAATTGGAGGGCTGTTTTATGCCTGTTTCGACCAAGTCCAACTCTATGCGACAGCCCGGCAATGATAAGCCGGAAGCCTCATTCAATCGCGGTTATTTCACCAGGATACTTGTTAGTACATTTATCTTCAGCGCCACCATCAACGCGCTGATGCTCGCCATGCCGCTTTATTCGCTTCAGGTGTTCAGCCGCGCCATCCCGTCCGGCAATTACGATACCCTGGCCATGCTGACCGTCATCGTCGTGATGGCGCTGACGCTGAGCGGTCTTCTGGAGATGGTGCGCTCGCGCCTGCTCGCCCGTGCCGGCAACGCGCTGGAGGTGCGGTGGCGCCGCCGGCTGACCGCCGACGCGCTGGACGCCGCCGGCCGCGGCCGCCCGGACAACGGCCCGCTCGCCGACCTGATCGAGCTGAAGGGCGCCTTCTCGCGCCCGTCGCTGCCGGCGCTGATGGACCTGCCCTGGGCCCCGCTCTACGTCATCGGCATCTACGTCATCCACCCGATGCTGGCGCTGGTGCTGGTCGTGTCGATGCTGATCATGGCGGTGATGGGCTGGATCGGCTATGTGGCCGTCAAGGACATCAACGACGAGAGCAAGCTGCCGGCCGGCCGCGCCCAGAAGCTGTTCGAAGCGCTGGCGTCGCGTTCCGACACCGTGCGCGGCCTGCGCATGGGCAACGCCTCGCTGGACGCCGTCAACCGCGACTTCCTGACCGCCAGCGCCATGCAGGGCCAGGGCTATGAGCGCAGCGCCGCCATCGGCGCCGCCACCAAGTGGGTCCGCATGGTCCTGCAGATCGCCGTGACGGGCATCGGCGCCTGGCTGGTGATCGAGCAGCATCTGTCCTTCGGCGGCATGATCGCCACCTCGATGCTGGTCGGCCGCGGCCTCGCCCCGATCGAACAGACCGCCGGCGCCTGGGGCGGGCTGGTCCGCTCCGCCCAGGCCGTCCGCCGCCTGCTGCCGCTGCTGAAGCGCCTGTCGCGTGAGCCGGAGCGTCCCTCCGTGCCCGTCGAGAGCGAGCGCCTGACCGTCGAGAACCTGCTGTTCGTCTCCCCCCGCGACCAGAAGCCGATCCTGCGCAGCGTCACCCTGTCGGTCGAACCCGGCGAGACCGTCTGCATCGCCGGCCCCAACCGGTCGGGCAAGTCGGTGCTGGCCCGCCTGCTGGCCGGTGTCGCCCTGCCGTCGGCCGGCACGGTGCGGCTGGGCGGCCTGTCCGTCGCCACCCTGACCCCCGACAGCCCCGACCAGGGCATCGGCTACCTGCCGCAGCAGGTCGATCTCCTGCCCGGCAGCATCGCCGACAACATCGCCCGCTTCACCAGCGCCACCCGCGAACAGGTTGAAGAGGCTGCCAAGGCCGTCGGCATCCATGAATGGGTCGAAAGCCTGCCCATGGGCTACGAGACCGAGGTCAACGACCCGCTGTCCCCGATCACCGGCGCCAGCGCCCGCCTGATCGGCCTTGCCCGCGCCGCCTTCGGCCAGCCGCCGCTTCTGGTGCTGGACGAGCCGACCGCCGGCCTGGACGAGCTGGGCATCAAGGCGGTCCGCGCCTTCGTCGCGGCCAGCAAGGAGCGCGGGGCGACCACCATCGTCATGACCCACGCCCCGATCTTCGTCGATATGTCCGACCACACTTACGTTCTGAAGAACGGCATGGCGATGGAGCTGCCGCGTCCGGAGCAGCAGCAGGCCCAGCCCGGCGCCGTCAACCTCGCCCGCCTCCGTAATCTCGGACCAGGCAATCTCGGCCCTCAGGGTCCGGCCGCCGCCACGGCAGGGGCCGCCGGCTGACCGCCGGCACCGCCCCCGAGACCGACCATCCGGCTGACGCCAGACCCGACAGAGCCAAGGAAGTCCCATGACCACGATGACCACGACCTTCCCCGCCCCGCTCTCCAGCGACAACGGCCCCGAGACCCCCGCCGGCAAGCCGTCGCGCAAGACGGCGACCATCACCTCGATCCATGCGCTGCGGGCGGCGATGCCGGAAACCAATGCCCGCGGCCTGCTGCTGGGCGGCTTCCTGGTCCTGGCGGTCGGCTTCGGCGGCATGGCCGGCTGGGCGGCGGTGGCCCCCCTGCACAGCGCGATCAGCGCCACGGGTTCGCTGGCGCCGGAGACCGGCCGCAAGGTGGTGAAGAACACCGA
The DNA here is from genome assembly GCF_002573965.1 of Azospirillum palustre. Classification (NCBI taxonomy): domain Bacteria; kingdom Pseudomonadati; phylum Pseudomonadota; class Alphaproteobacteria; order Rhodospirillales; family Azospirillaceae; genus Azospirillum; species Azospirillum palustre. The sequence goes on from NZ_PDKW01000041.1 coordinate 7,163, forward strand.
AGGCGGCGTGATCAGCGCCATCATGGTCAATGAGGGCGACCGGGTCGAGGCCGGGCAGGTCCTGATGCGGCTGGACAGCACCGAGGCGCAGACCCGGCTCGAGATGCTGAACGCCGCCCTGTTCGACACGCTGGCCTCCGAAGCGCGCCTGTCGGCCGAGCTGTTCGAGAAGCCGGCCATCGAATGGCCCGACGCTCTCGCCGCCCGCCGTGCCAAGGAACCGGCGGTCGAGAACGCCATGGCGAACCAGGAAAAGCTGTTCCAGGTCCGCCGCACCCAGCTCGACACCGAAGCCAAGCTGACCAAGGACCGCATCGCCACGCTGGGCGACGAGGTGCAGAGCCTGGAGAAGCAGCGCGCCTTCCTGGCCCGCGAGATCAAGCTGTCGGACGAGGACATCCAGATCACCCAGGGCCTGCTGGACCGCGGCAACTCCACCCGCACCAAGCTGGTGGCGGCGCAGAAGGAGAACGCGCAGCTCCACGCCCAGGACCATGAGCTGGAAGCCCGCATGTCGCAGTCGCGCCAGCAGGCGGTCGATGCCCAGGGCGATCTGGTCCGCCGCCGCAGCGACTTCCGCGAGAAGGTGCTGGTCGAGCTGGACAAGGCCCGTGGCGACGCCCAGAAGCTGGCCGAGCAGATCCGCGACGCCAGGAACCGCCTGGACAACCGCACCGTCAAGGCGCCGGACGCCGGCAACGTCGTGATGTACGGCCATCCGGCCGTCGGCGGCAGCATCACCGCCAACGAGCCGGTGCTGGACATCGTTCCCGACGACAAGGCCCTGCTGGCCGAGGTCCGCATCCAGCCGAAGGACATCAAGTCGATGGCCGTCGACCTGCCGGTGAAGGTGCAGCTGACCGCCTATGACAGCCGCGTCGTCGGCACCATCGACGGCACCGTGTCCTACGTGTCGGCCGACCGCCTGACCGACAATGCGACCCGCCAGGAATACTATCTGGCCCGCATCCGCCTGAAGGACGCCGACAGCCACGAGGTCCGCCACATGAAGATCAAGGCCGGCATGCCGGTGGAGGCCCGCATCGTGCTGTCCGCCCGCACCCCGCTGGACTATCTGATCCAGCCGCTGCGCCAGTCCTACGTGAAGGCGTTCATCCAGGAGTAATAAGCGGGCAGGAGTGATAAGCGGGCAGGAGTGACGAGCAGGGGAGTGAGGCAGCCCCTCACCCCCGGCAGCCCGTATGCAGGAAAAAGCCCCCGACCGTCCGGCCGGGGGCTTTTTGCTTGCCCGCAATCCTCAGATCTCGCCGGCCTCAGCTCTTGCCGGGCCGCAGGTCCGGCTTCGGCGGAACCGCCATCGGGGTGGGCAGCGGCTCCGGCACCTGGATCGCCTCCGTCTGCTCGCGGGTGCGGCGGGAGGCCGCACGGTCCTGGGCCAGACGGTCCATCGCCTGCTGGCGCTGCGCCTCGGTGGTCAGGTCGGTCGGTCGCGGCGGGACGGTGCCCAGGTTGGGGTACCCGCTCCGCTCCCCGCTCATGCTGCGGATGGGCGACGAATTGTCGCTGACCGGCGACGGCTCGCCGGTGATGGCCCCCAGCGGGCCGGTGTCGAGCATGCGGTCGCTGCAGGCCGACAGCCCGAAAACCATTGGTATCGCTACGATTAACAGGCTGAACGCCCGCCCGCACGCCGCGATACCCCGACCGTTACCCTGACTGCCCGTCACCATCATCCTTCCCCGTGTCTGGCCGATACGCCACACTTGTGCGACGATCCTTGAAATGAAATGTTCACAACTGCGGTGTATGAGAGGTTTCGGATTTCTCCTGCACCGCACCATAAAGCCGGACCGCCGCACGCAACCCACAGCGACATGGTGCAAACCGCCTCCCGAAGACCGCTCCCGAAGACCATCGCCTGCAAGCCTGTATAGCCGTCCGTCCGCAAGGCCCAAAGCCCAATCTGGCGCAAGCCCGATCCCGCGGACCCAAGGCGACACAGGCGACATGACCGAGACGACGCGACACCCGCCCAAAGAAGAAGGACCGTGCTCATGGCCGAGACCAAGGCCCCCTCCCAGGCTTCCAACCCGGCTTCCCCCCAGGTGCCCGACGTCAAGCTGCCCGATCCGGTCGAGATGTCGCGGGCGATGACCCGCATCGCCGAACAGAGCCAACGGCTGGTCTCCGAGTTCCTCGCCCGTCAGGCCGCCGACGGCGCCGGCCCGAAGAGCCCGGACCCGATGGGCGTCGGCCATGCCTTCCTTGAGATGACCACCCGCATGATGGCCGACCCGGCCAAGCTGATGCAGGCGCAGATGTCGCTGTGGCAGGATTACCTGACCCTGTGGCAGCGCACCACCCAGCGCTTCTTCGGGCAGGAGACCCAGCCGGTCATCGCGCCGGCCAAGGACGACCGCCGCTTCAAGGACGCCGCCTGGGACGAGAACACGCTGTTCGACTTCATCAAGCAGTCCTACCTGCTGAGCGCCCGGTGGATGCAGTCGACCGTCAATCAGGTCGAGGGGCTGGACGACCACACCGCCAAGAAGGTCGATTTCTACACCCGCCAGTTCGTCGACGCGATGGCGCCCTCCAACTTCGTCATGACGAACCCGGAGGTGCTGCGCGCGACCATCGAGAGCGGCGGCGAGAATCTGGTCAAGGGGCTGGAGCATCTGCTGACGGATCTGGAGCGCGGCAAGGGCGAGCTGCGCATCTCGATGACCGACTACGATGCCTTCCAGCTGGGCAAGAACATCGCGGTCACGCCGGGCAAGGTCGTCTTCCAGACCAGCCTGATGCAGCTGATCCAGTACACGCCGACCACGCCGGACGTGAACAAGCGTCCGCTGATGATCGTGCCGCCCTGGATCAACAAGTTCTACATCCTCGACCTGCGTGAGAAGAACAGCTTCATCAAGTGGGCGGTCGACCAGGGCCACACCGTCTTCGTCCTGTCCTGGGTCAACCCGGACGAGACGCTGGCGGCCAAGGGCTTCGAGGACTACATGGTCGAAGGCCCGCTGGCGGCGCTGGACGCCATCGAGAAGGCGACCGGCGAAAAGGACGTGAATGCCATCGGCTATTGCCTGGGCGGCACGCTGCTGGCCTCCACGCTCGCCTACATGGCGGTCAAGAAGGACGACCGCATCAAGTCGGCGACCTTCTTCACCACGATGCTGGACTTCGCCGAAGCCGGCGAGCTGTCGATCTTCATCGACGAGGAGCAGCTGACCTTCATCGAAGGGCAGATGGCCGAGCAGGGCTATCTCGACGGCGCCAAGATGGCGACCACCTTCAACATGCTGCGCGCCAACGACCTGATCTGGTCGTTCGTCGTCAACAACTACCTGCTTGGCAAGGATCCCTTCCCCTTCGACCTGCTGTACTGGAACAGCGACAGCACCCGCATGCCGGCGGCGATGCACAGCTTCTATCTGCGCAACATGTACCAGAAGAACATGCTGGCGCAGCCGGGCGCCGTGACGCTGAAGGGTGTTCCGGTCGACCTCGGCAAGGTCAAGGTGCCGGCGCTGTTCCTGTCGGCCCGCGAAGACCACATCGCGCCGTGGAAGAGCACCTACAGCGGCGCCAAGCTGTTCAGCGGTCCGGTCAAGTTCGTGCTGGGGGCGTCCGGCCACATCGCCGGCGTCGTCAACCCGCCGGCGGCCAACAAGTACTGCTACTGGACCAGCGACAAGCTGGCCAAGACCTCCGACGAGTGGCTGGAGAAGGCGACCCAGACCCCCGGCTCCTGGTGGCCGGAATGGAACAAGTGGGTCGGCCAGTATGCCAACGGCAAGGTTCCCGCCCGCCAGCCCGGCGACGGCGCCCTGCCCGCCCTGGAAGACGCGCCGGGGTCCTACGTCGCGGTCAAGAACGGGTAACCGGTTCGTCGCCGAGCCCCCTCTTCCCTGGTGGATGAGCAGTATTGTGGAAAGGGTCGCTGAAAGGCGGCCCTTTCTCTTTTGGATCTTCCGGCCGCGCTGGCAAGATTTACACGGATTTCACGGATTTAGACACGGATTTCACGGATTTTTTAGCCTTGGCGGCACGCCGCTTTTCCCGATAGCCACCACCTCGCGACTCCACATCCGTGAAATCCGTGCTTCAATCCGTGAAATCCGTGTAAATCTTGCCACCCGTCCCTGCCCCCTCGCAAAGCTTCAGCGCCCGTCCCGGCGGGGGTTTTCCTTTTCCGTCCAATCCGATAGTGTTACGCACGCGCACGTTAAGGGTTTGTTTGCCCTTTTAACGCCACCTAAGGCCTGCGCACATTCGCACGCCCCGGGGATCCGCCGTTCATGCCATCCGACGCCCAGACAGGTACGATGGGAGCCGCCACGGCAGCGATGGCGAACGCCGAACCGGTCAAGCTCGCCGAACGCTACGAGATCCAGCCGGGCGCGCCGATACCCCTGCTGAACGCCGTCGGCGGCAATGCCTTCACCGCCAAGGCGCTGCGCGAAAAGCGGATCGAGCCCTTCGCCATCATCTGCCATGCGTCGGTGCTGCCGCGGATGGACATCTGCTCCACCGTCGGCAGCCTCGACAACGCCACCAACATGCGGCTGCTCGACTGGGGGCTGGTGGACTGGCCGCAGGACCGCGGGCGGCGCTTCTGTCTGGTGTTCGAACGGCCGGGCGGCAAGCGGCTGATGGGGTCGCTGACGGACACGCTGGATCCGATGCCGGAAGACCAGCTGACCCGGCAGATCGTCCACCCGCTGGTCTCGGCATTGAAGGAACTGTCGAGCCGCGGCGTCGTCCATGGCGCGATCCGCCCGACCAACCTGTTCTACCGCGATCTCGCGTCCGGCACGCTGATGCTGGGCGACTGCGTGTCGGCCCAGCCCGGCTACGGTCAGCCGGTCCTGCTGGAAACCATCGAGCGCGGCATGGCCAGCCCGGCCGGTCGCGGCACCGGCACCATGGCCGACGACCTCTATTCGCTGGGCGTCACCCTGCTGATCCTGGCGCTCGGCCGCAACCCGCTGGCCGGGCTGGACGACGAGGCGGTTCTGCAGGCGAAGATGGAGCGCGGGTCCTATCCGGCGCTGGTCCAGCAGCACCGGCTGCCGCTGGCGATCAACGAGGTGGTGCGCGGCCTGCTGGTCGACGATCCCAAGCAGCGCTGGACCCTGAACGACCTCGATCTGTGGGTGGCCGGCCGCCGGCTCAGCCCGAAGCAGCCGCAGATTTCCCGCCGCGCCGCCCGTCCGCTGGAATTCCAGGGGTCGGAATACTGGCACTGCCGCACGCTGGCCCGCGCCTTCGCCCGCCATGCCCCCGCCGCCGCCTCCGTCATCGAAAGCGGGGAGCTGGACAAGTGGCTGCGCCGGTCGATGGGCGACGATGTGCGGGCGGAGGCGGTGAGCCACGCCATCCAGACCGCTTCCAGCGGCAAGGGCGGCACCCAGGGCGACCGGCTGGTGGCCCGCGTCTGCATCGCGCTCGACCCCACCGCCCCCATCCGTTACCGCGGCCGGGCGATGATGCCGGACGGTATCGCCACCATGCTGGCCGACGCCTTCCTGCGCGGCGAATCCCCCCAGGCGGTGGCGGAGGTGATCGCCAACCAGCTGCCGATGTTCTGGGTCAACGTCCAATCCGACTTCAAGCCGGAATTCGTGCCGCTGGTCCAGACCTTCGACCAGCTGCGCGGCTTCCTCGACCGCTCCAGCCACGGGCTGGGGGTGGAACGCATGCTGTACGAGATGAACCCAACGATGCCCTGCATGAGCGGGTTGGTGGTCAAGCAGTTGCCGACCTCGCCGGCCGAACTGCTCAGGGCGCTCGACTGGATCGCCGCCGGGGGCGAGCGGCACAAGGACCCCATCGACCGGCATATCGCCGCCTTCCTCGGCGCCCGTCACAAGCGGGGGGACGAGTTGCTGTTCACCCAGCTCGGCAGCGGCGTGGAGCCGATGCGGCGCATCATCGCCATGCTGACCATCCTGTCGGACATCCAGGCCCGCACCGGCGTCGATGGGCTGACCCATCTGGCCAGCTGGGTGGTGGCGATGCTTGACCCCGCCTTCCGCCGCTTCCACAACCGGCCGCAGCAGCAGGAGGTGCGCAAGATGGCGGACGCCGCCGCGCACAACGGCCGGCTGACCGAACTGCTGAAGGTGGTGGACGATCCCGACGCGCTGCGCCGCGACCGGCTGGAATTCGAAGCGGCACAGATCGCCTACCGCGAGGCCGACGCGGAGATGGACAAGATCCGCCACACCATCGCCGACCGCAATTCCATCATCGAGACGTCGGGCCGGCAGGTCGCCGCCATCGTGTCCAGCCTGCTGTCGACCCTGCTGGTCGCCGGCATCATCCTGTTCTTCGCCTTCTGACCGGAACTCATAAAGTCTGAATCGAGGGGGGATCGCCATGGCGCGCAAGAAGAAGAAAAAGGGCGGCGCCCTCACGCTGATCCTGCTGATCGTGCCGGCGGCGCTGATCGTGCTGCCGACCACCATCCTGTTCGGCATCGGCATGATCCCGACCATCGTCGCCTATGTCGTCGACCGCGATCCCGACAAATCGGCGCCGATCACCGTCGGCGGGCTGAATTTCTGCGGCTGCATGCCCTTCGCCATCGATTTGTGGAAGCACCAGCACACCATCGGCGCCGCCGCGAAGATCTTCGCCGACCCGCTGGCCTGGCTGGTGATGTACAGCGCCGCCGCCGTCGGCTGGGGCATCTATTACGGCATCCCGCCGATGGTCGCCGGCATGGAAGTCACCCGCGCCGAAAAGCGGGTCGAGGTGCTGAAGCAGAAGAAGGTGGCTCTGGTCCAGGAATGGGGACCGGACGTGGCCGGCGATTACTTCGACGAGTCCGGCGGCATGGAACCGGATGCCGAGATGGCGAACGCCTGATCGGGCGACGGCCCCACCGCCGGACTTGCAACCGGACTCACCGTCAGGGCATGATCCATGCAGAGGGCCGCCGGGTCGGCCATGAGGTTGGAATGTTCAGCGTCAGCGAGACTGAAGCCGCCGCGATCCAGAGGGCGTTTCACGAAAGCGGCGAATGGGCGGCCGTCGTCGAGTTGCGGCGGCACTTCCACATTCAGGACAATGTGAACGCCCTGAACGCCGTCCGTTCCATCGTCAGATGGGCGGGGGCGGTGCCGCCGCATCCGCAGCCCACATCCCCCCTCTGAGCCTGCCCTCTCTCTGCCTCAGCCGATCATCCCGGCCACTGCCCGCGCCACATCGGCATGGATGGCGTCCTGCTGCTTGAAGTCCTTCGCGGTGTGGGTCAGGTAGCTGGCGACCAGCAGCGGCGCGCGGCCCTCCGGCCACAGGATGGCGATGTCGTTGGCGGTGCCGTTGGTGCCGGTCCCCGTCTTGTCGCCGACCCGCCAGCCAGCCGGCAGCCCGGCGCGCAGACGCTTGTCGCCTGTCTTGTTGGCGACCATCCAGTCGGTCAGCTGCTTGCGGGACTCCGGCCGCAGCACGTCGCCGACCAGCAGCCGCTCCATGCTGCGCACCATGGCGGCCGGCGTGGTGGTGTCGCGCGGATCGCCGGGGATGGCTGTGTTCAGGCTCGGCTCATTGCGGTCCAGCCGCGTGACCTTGTCGCCGATGCCGCGCAGGAAGGCGGTGAGGCCGGCCGGGTTGCCGACGCCGGGCAGCAGCAGGTTCGCCGCGACATTGTCGCTGAGCGTCATCGCCGCCTCGCACAGTTCGGACACTGTCGGCGGCGTGCCGTTCAGCCGGGTCTCAGAGAAGGGCGCGTAGGGGACCAGATCGGCCTTGGTCACCGGAATCCGCCGGTCCAGCCGCTCCTTGCCCTGGTCCACCGTCTTCAGGACGGCGGCGGCCAAAAGAAATTTGAAGGTGCTGCACATCGGGAACCGCTCGTCCCCGCGCCAGTCCTGCAGCCGGCCGTTTGCGCTGTCGAGCACCGCGACGCCCAGACGGCCGCCGGTGCGCCCCTCCAGCTCGGTCATGCGCGCTGCGAACGCATCGCTTCCCGTGGCTTTCCCGCCTTTGTTCCTGCCGGCTTCCGCAGCCTGCGCCCCGGCCGCCGACAGCAGCAGAACCCCGCCTGTCGCCGCCAGGAACCCCCGCCTTCCGATCATTCCAACCTCCCTCTGCATCGTTGCGATGGCCGGACGATAGAAATCCCGGCGGGGGCCGGCAAACGAGCTTTCCTCGCGGAAGACCCAAATTAAACTTATGCCTTGCCGGGGCATCGCCATGGCAGGCTATGGGCGCCGCGGATCAGGAAGGGAACAGGCCGATGCCTTTGCGTCAGGAGATGGAAACGGACCGTTTCGAGGCGACGGCCGAGGATGGCAGCGTCCATGCGGTGGTCGAGACGACCAGCTACATCCAGATGGTGACCTTCCGCGGACCCGCCGGCTGGGTGCCGGAGGGCAAGAGCTATCGCCTGGACGGCGGCGACGCGGTGGAGCAGACGGCGGACGGCGGCTTCCGCATCGCCGCATCGGGGCTGGCGATCCGGCGGACAGCTTGAGTGCACCCTTGGGTGAGTCCGCCCGCGCTTTCCGCTGGCGTGGCCGGGGCGGTTGAGGCCATCCTCCCGGCAACACCGGCCCCGACCCGTTCGGGACTGCTAAATCAGGGAGACAGAGATCGTGACCGCGCCCTTCATCCTCTACGGCAACGTGAATTCCCAGCCCGCGACCCGCATCGCGCTGTTCTTCCGGCTGGCTGGAATCCCCTTCCAGTACCGTCACCTCGATCTGCGCGCCGGTCAGCAGAAGTCGCCGGAGTATCAGGCGATCAACCGCTTCGGCCGGGTGCCGACGCTGGTCCACGGCGACCATTCGATCTCCGAATCCAGCGTGATCCTGACCTATCTGGCGGAACAGACCGGCCAGTTCGGCGGCCGCGACGAGGCCGAGACACTGCGCCTCGCCGAATGGCTGAGCTGGCTGGCCGACGTGCTGCTGCCGGTCCAGCGCGCCCGCGCCGTGCGCAAGTTCAACGGCGATGCCAACGCCCTGCCCTGGCTCGACGGCGCGGCGGCCAGCGGGTTGAAGCTGTTCGACCAGCATCTCGCCGGCCACAGCTATATCCAGAGCGAACGCCTGACCATCGCCGACATCTTCGCCTTCCCCTGGATCGACCTGCTGAGCGAATCGGGGATCGAGGAGAAGGACTATCCGAACGTCAAGGCCTGGGCCGACCGCATCCGCGCACAGCCGGGCTACAAGCCGCAGTATGAGCTGGTGCCGCAGGCCGACGCGGAGTGCTGAGGTAGGAAGACGGACGGTTGCGGCGGTCCCCCGCCGCGACCGTTCAGCCCCGCACAGTCACACCCGCACATTCACCCCCGCGTGTCGTCGATCACCTTGCCGTCGTTGGGCAGGCTTGCCGGCGCCACGAACTCCACCGTTCCCTTCAGCTTCGTCACCGACGCCAGGGTCTCGCGGACGGCGGCGGCGAGACCCTCGCCGCTCTCCTCCGCTTCGCAGCGGAGCGTCATGGTGTCGCTGGCGTCCTGGCGGCCGACGACCAAGCGGGCGCGGCCGAGCTGGGGATGGCGGCGCAGCACCTCGGCGACCTGGCTCGGGTGGACGAACATGCCCTTGACCTTGGTGGTCTGGTCGGCGCGGCCCATCCAGCCCTTCAGCCGCATGTTGGTCCGGCCGCAGGGGCTGGTGCCCGGCAGCACCGCCGACAGGTCGCCGGTGGCGAAGCGGATCAGCGGATAGGCCGGGTTGAAGATGGTCACCACCACCTCGCCGACCTCGCCGTCGGGAACCGGGTCGCCGGTGCCGGGACGGACGATCTCGACGATGCAGCCCTCGTTCACCACCAGACCGGAGCGCGCCCGGGTCTCGTAGGCGACGATGCCGAGATCGGCGGTGCCATAGCTCTGGTAGACGTCCAGCCCGCGCGCCTCGTAGAAGGCGCGGGCGTCGGGCAGATAGGGGCCGCCCGACACGGCGGCGATGCGGATGGAGGAGACGTCCAGCCCCAGCGCGTCGCCCTTCTCCAGGATGATCTTCAGGAAGTCGGGCGTGCCGATGTAGCCGCGCGGCTTCAGGCTGGCGACCACCTGGGCCTGCATCTCGGTGTTGCCGGTGCCGGCGGGGATGACGGTGCAGCCGAGGGCGTGCGCGCCTGTCTCGAACATCGAGCCGGCGGGGGTCAGGTGATAGGCGAAGCAGTTGTGGGCGAGGTCGCCGCCGCGAAAGCCGGCGGCGAACAGCGCGCGGGCGCTGCGCCAGGGATCGACGCCATGCGGCTCCGGATCGTGGATCGGGCCGGGAGAGGCGAAGACGCGGGCCAGCCGGCCGATCTCCACCGCCGCCAGACCGCCGAAGGGCGGGTGGGCCTGCTGCAACGCGATCATATCGGATTTCCGCGTCACCGGCAGGGTGGCCAGCGCGTTGCGATCATGAATCGACGCCGGGTCGATCCCGGCCAGCAACTGGCGGAAATAGGGGGCCGCGTCCTTGGCGTGGTGCAGATGGGCAGGCAATGCCGCGAACTGCTCGGCCTCGCGCCGGTCGGAGGAACGGGTTTCGAGGTCGTCGTAGAAATCGGTCATGGTCGTTCGTCCGTTCAGGGGTCGGCCGATCAGGTTTTGGCATCGGCGGCGGGACCGTCGGCGATGCGACGCCCCGCCACTCCCCTCAAATCCAGCGCTTGCGGCGCTTGAAGCTCTTCAGGTTCTTGAAGCTCTTGCGCTCTTCATTGCCGCCGCCGAGGTAGAATTCTTTCACGTCCTCGTTGTTGCGCAGCTCTTCGGCGGTGCCGTCCAGCACGACCTTGCCGTTCTCCATGATGTAGCCGCGGGTCGCAGCCTGGAGGGCCATGCGGGCGTTCTGCTCCACCAGCAGGATGGTGACGCCAAGGTCCTTGTTGATCTGCTGGACTATGCTGAACACCTCCTTCACCATCAGCGGCGACAGGCCCATGCTCGGCTCGTCCATCAGGATCAGCTTCGGCCGGGCCATCATCGCGCGGCCGATGGCCAGCATCTGCTGCTCACCGCCGGACAGGTAGCCGGCAAGGCCGGTGCGCTCCTTCAACCGGGGGAAATACTGGAACACCATGTCCAGGTCGTCCTTCACCCCATTGTCGCGGCGGGTGTAGGCGCCCAGGCGCAGGTTTTCCAGGCAGGTCATGTCGGCGATGATGCGCCGGCCCTCCATCACCTGGAAGATGCCCTTGCGGACGATCTGGTCGGGATCGATGCCGTTGATGCGCTCGCCGTTGAAGGTGATGTCGCCGCGGGTGACCTCGCCGTCCTCGGTCTTCAACAGGCCGGAGATCGCCTTCAGCGTCGTCGATTTGCCGGCGCCGTTGGCGCCGAGCAGGGCCACGATCTCGCCCTCCGGCACCTCCAGGCTGAGGCCGCGGAGCACGAGGATAACGTCGTTGTAGACGACCTCGATGTTGTTGACGGACAGCATCAGCTTCTTCGCGGCCGTGACCGGCGGTGCGACTGGAGCGTTGGTCGAAGCGGCCGTGGCGGTGTTCAGCATGCGGCACCTGAACTGTTCGTAAAGATCGGGGGCGCCCCCGCCGGAAAGAAGGCGGAGGCGCCGCGTGCTTATCGGCTTACCAGCCCAGCCATTCCGGCTTGCGCGGAACGTCGACGGTGGTCAGCTTCTCCAGCTTGATGGTGCCGGCCTTGACCAGCTCGTCCACCCCGGCACCGGTTTCGCCCGACACCTTGGCGCGGTAGATGTTGACCGCCGTCATGCCGCGGTGATCGGTATCGGTCCAGGTGGAGGGAACACAGACGCCCTCCAGACCGGCCGGCACCCAGTCCTTCTTCTGGTACATCGCCTTGCGGATGTTCGGACCGGTGACGCCGCCGTTGGCCGAGGCCCAGTCCATCGCCTCCTTCATGTAGAAGGCGGTGCAGACGCCGGCCATGTAATGCACCGGACGATAGGCGTTGCCCGACGCGTCGGAGATCCTGGAGATGTCCTTCAGCGTCTTCATGCCCGGCGCGTCGCCGTTCCAGGTGACGGCGGTGCGCATCGGGAACACCACGCCGTCGGCGGCCGAGCCGGCGGCCTTGGCGGCATTCTCGTCCATGCCCCAGACGTTGCCCATGAACTGCACCTTGGCGCCGACCGTCTGGCAGGCCTTCAGCACCGAGATGTTGGAGCCGGCGGTGTTGCCGAGATAGGCGTAGTTGACGCCGGACTGCTTCAGCGTCAGGCACTGGGCGGTGTAGTCGCCGGGGGTGAGCGCGAACTGCACGGCCGGCAGCACGTCGAAGCCCAGCTCCTTGGCCAGCTGCTCGCCGGCATCCTTGGGCGCGTTGGGATAGGGATGGTTGGCGCCCATGTGGACGTATTTCGGCTTGCCCTGGCCGCCCTGCTTCTTCCAGTCCTCCGCCGCCCAGGTCAGCATGCCGCGCAGCGCGTCGGAATAGGAGGGACCGTAGAAGAAGTTGTAGGGCGCCGGCTTGGAGCCGTGCGGACCCTTGCCGGTCGGGTCGGTCAGGTGACCGGAATAGGAACCGGAATAGGCCGGGATCTCGTCCTTGCCGACGAAGCCGGTCAGCGCCTCGGTGTCGGCGGTGCCCCAGCCCTGGAGTGCCGCGATCTTGTCGCTGCCCGACGACCACTTCTTGTACTGGCTGATGGCGCGCGGCGCCTGATAGCCGTAATCGACACTGTCGACCGCCAGCTTGGTGCCGTTGATGCCGCCCTTGGCGTTGATGTAGGCCAGCGCGTCCGCGACGCCCTGCGCATAGGGCACGCCGACGTCGGAGGTGGCGCCGGACTGGTCCGCCAGATGGCCGACCGGGATGTCGGCCCAAGCGGAGGTGACGCCAGTGGCGGAGGTCGCCAGCAGGAGGGCAGAGGTCGCGAAGAGCGCGGTCTTGATCGACATGGTGCGTTGACTCCCCAGTCTGTTCTGTTTGTTGATCAGCAAAAGCGTACGCATCAGTGCGAGAAGGGATAGAGCTTCCAGTAGGCCTTGATCTGCTTCCAGCGGTGGGCCAGCCCATCGGGCTCGAACACGAGGAACAGGATGATGACGAGGCCGATCGACATCTCGCGCAGGAAGGCGATGTTGTCCTTCAGGTTCAGCGCGGTATCGAGCGCGGTGCCGCTCACCATCTTGGTCAGCGCCTGCATCGCTTCCGGCAGGAAGACCATGAAGGCGGTGCCCATCAGCGTGCCCATGATCGAGCCCAGCCCGCCGATGATGATCATGCCCAGGAACTGGATCGAGAAGAGGATGGTGAAGCCCTCGACCGACACGAACTGGAGGTAGTGGGCGTACAGCGCGCCGCCGATGCCGGCGTAGAAGGCGGAGATGCCGAAGGACATCGTCCGGTACTTCGTCAGGTTGATGCCCATGATCTCGGCGGAGAGATAATGGTCGCGCACCGCCACCAGGGCGCGGCCGTCGCGGGTCCGCATCAGGTTGGTGGCGAGGATGTACATCACCACCAGGGCCACCAGCGCCACGTAGAAGAAGCGCTCGTCGGTGTCGAAGGCGAAGCCGAAGATGGTCAGCGGCTCGGCGATGGTGCCGGCGGTGCCGCCGGTGAACCAGTCGGCACGGGCGAAGAAGTCCTGCAGGATGTACTGCGCCGCCAGCGTGGCGATGGCGAGATACAGGCCCTTCAGCCGCGCCGCCGGCATGCCGAACAAGAGGCCGACCAGCGTGGTGATCACGCCCGCCAGCGGAATGGCCAGCGCCACCGGGACGCCGACACTGTTGCTGAGCCAGGCCGAGGCGAAGGCGCCGAAGCCGAAGAAGGCGGAATGGCCGATGGAGATCTGGCCGGTGAAGCCGACCAGGATGTTCAGGCCGAGCGCCGCGATGCCGAGATAGCTGATCTGGATCAGCAGGCTGAGCCAGTAGCGGTCCATGAAGGCCGGGCAGGCCAGCAGCAGGACCACGCCCAGGATCGCGAAGTTGCGGCTGGTTCTGGTCGGGAAAATGGTGGTGTCGGACCCGTAGGACGTCTTGTAATCGCCGCTCGGGATGATGCTGACGGATGCCATGGGGGCCTCACACGCGCTCGATGTCTTTGGTGCCGAACAGGCCGTAGGGCTTGATCATCAGGATGGCGATCAGAACGTAGAAGGGTGCGATCTCGTACATGTTGCCCCAGTTCAGCCACTGGCTGTCCAGGTAGTGGGCCATGTTCTCCAGCACGCCGACGATCAGCCCGCCGACCACGGCGCCGATGACGCTGTCCAGCCCGCCGAGGATCACCGCCGGGAACACCTTGATGCCGAAGAAGGACAGCGCCGACGACACGCCGTTGACCACGCCCACCGTGACGCCGGCCACCGCCGACACCATGGCGGAGATCGCCCAGCTCATCGCGAACATGTGGCGGACCGAGATGCCCAGCGACTGCGCCACCTGCTGGTCGAAGGCGGTGGCCCGCATGGCGAGACCGGTCCGCGAGTATTTGAAGAACCAGCCGAAGCCCGCCATGATCAGGATCGAGATGAGCAGCGACATGACGTAGACGGTCTGCACCTCCAGCCCGAACAGGTTCATGGTGGGGCTGGCGAAGATCGGCGGGAAAGGCTTGGCGAAGACGCCGAACATCCATTTCATCGCCGCCTGGAAGACGATGGACAGGCCGATGGTCACCATGATGACGGAGATGATCGGCTCGCCGATCATCGGCCGCAGCACGACGATCTGCAGGATGACGCCGAAGGCCAGCATGAAGGCCAGCGTGATCGGGAAGCCGATCCAGAAGGGCAGCTGCCAGTGGGTCAGCAGCCACCAGCAGGTCCAGGCGCCGATCAGCAGGAATTCGCCCTGCGCGAAGTTGACGATGCGGCTGGCCTTGTAGATCAGCACGAAGGACATGGCGACCACGCCATACAGCGCGCCGACGATCAGGCCGTTGACGAGAAGCTGAAACAGAAGGGTCATGGCGTTTCCCCTCAGGCGGCCTGCCGCTGCGCGCCCTTCGGCGGCAGCAGGTCGATGACGGTCAGGGTGGTGCGGATGCGCTGCTTGGTGCCGTCCTGGAAGGCAATCGTGGTGTCCACGTCGATCTTCGGCTGGCCGGTATAGATGCTGTCGATGATGGTGCCGTACTTCTCGGCGATGACGCCGCGGCGCACCTTGCGGGTGCGGGTCAGTTCGCCGTCGTCGGCATCCAGCTCCTTGTAGAGCAGCAGGAACTTGGAGATGCGCTGATACTCGGGCAGCGTCTGGTTCACCCGCTCCACCTCCGCCCGCAGCAGGTCGTAGACCTCCTGCTTCGACGACAGGTCGGAATATGTGGTGAAGGCGATGCGGTTCTTCTCCGCCCACTTCGACACGATGGGGAAGCGTATGCAGATGATCGCCGACAGATAGTCGCGCTTGTCGCCCAGGATCACCGCCTCGGCCACATACGGCGAGAACTTCAGCTTGTTCTCGATGTATTGCGGGCTGAAGCGGTCGCCCTGGGCGGTGGTGGCGATGTCCTTGATGCGGTCGATAATGACCAGATGGCCCTTCTTGTCGAAGAAACCGGCGTCACCCGTATGCATCCAGCCGTCGCGCATGTCGGCGACGGTCGCCTTCTCGTTCCGGTAATAGCCGGCGAACATGTTGGGGTGGCGGGTGACGATCTCGCCGACGCCGTTGTGGTCGGGCTCGATCACCTTGACCTCGATGCCGCCGTCGAACGGCACGCCGACCGTGTCGAAATCCACGTCGGTGCCGCGATGGACGGTGTAGGCGCCCATCGTCTCGGTCTGGCCGTAAATCTGGCGCAGCGGCACGCCCAGCGCCTGGAAGAACTTGAAGGTGTCGGGGCCGAGCGCCGCGCCGCCGGTCGCCGCCGATTTCAGGTTGGTGAAGCCCAGCCGGTCGCGCAGCGCCTTGAACAGGATGGCGTCGGCCATCGCCGAGCGCTGCCCCTTCGCCAGAGCCTCCAGACCCAGCTTCATGCCGAGATCGTACATCTTTTGCTTGAAGGGCGAGGCGTCCATCATGCGGGCGCGCACGTCGGCGGCGATCTGCTCCCACAGGCGCGGGGCGAACAGAACGAAGCTCGGCCCGATCTCCCGGAAGTCGTGCATCATCGTCTCGGCTTCCTCGACGAAGTTCACGCGCATCCGCGACACCATGCCCATGCCGACCGCATAGACCTGTTCCATGATCCAGGACAGCGGCAGGACGGAGACGTAATCGTCCTCCGGCCCCTTGGGATCGGCGGACAGGTAGCTGGCGACATGGCGGATCAGCCGGCCGGCCGGCAGCATCGCCATCTTCGGGTTCGACGTGGTGCCCGAGGTGGTGCAGAGGATGGCGACCTCCTCACCCTTCGTCGCCGCGACCATGCGGTCGTAGAGATCCGGCTGCTGCGCATGCATCTCCTCGCCCATCGCCACCAGATCGGTGACCGGCATCAGGCGGGGGTCGTGGTATTTGCGCATGCCGCGCGGGTCGGAATAGATGATGTGCTGCAGCGTCGGCAGCCGCTCGGCGAGGTTCAGCAGCTTGTCGACCTGCTCCTCGTCCTCGGCGAACACCACTTTCACGTCGGCATAGGTGATGAGGTAGGCGACCTCCTCGTCCAGCGCGTCGCGGTAGATGCCCAGGCTGTAGCCGCGCACCGCATGGGTGGCGATCTCGCCCATCACCCAGTCGGGGCGGTTGTCGCCGAGAAGACCGACGACCTCGCCCGGCACGACGCCGAGCTTGGTCATGCCCAGCGCGAAGGCGCGGACACGGGCATGGACCTGGCTCCAGGTGAAGGTGCGCCAGATGCCGAAATCCTTCTCGCGCATGGCGATGTCGTTGCCATGGTCGCGGGCGTGCAAGGCCAGCAGCTTCGGCAGGGTGTCGTTGGCGGCCAGATCGGGAAGAGCGGTACTGGACATCACGCGACCTCCTTGCGCGGCTGGACCGCCGTCGCCGGCGCCTCTTCCTCGTCGTCCTCGCCCAGATAGGCGCGGCGGACGCGGGGATCGGCCAGGACCTCCTCCGGCTTGCCTTCGGCGATCTTCTTGCCGAATTCCAGCACCATCACCCGGTGCGAGATGTCCATGACAACGCCCATGTCGTGCTCGATCATGACCACGGTCATGCCGAACTCCTCGTTGAGGTCGACGATGTAGCGGGCCATGTCCTCCTTCTCTTCCAGGTTCATGCCGGCCATCGGCTCGTCCAGCAGGATCAGGTCCGGCTTCAGCGCGATGGCGCGGGCCAGCTCCACCCGCTTGCGCAGGCCGTAGGACAGGGTGCCGGCGGTCGCCTTGCGCACATGCTGGATTTCGAGGAAATCGATGATCTCCTCCACCTCGCGGCGGTGGGACAGCTCCTCCTTCCTGGCGCCGGTCAGCCAGTAGAGCGACCCGGTCAGGAAGTTGTTCTTCAGCAGGTGATGGCGGCCGACCATGATGTTGTCGAGCACGGTCATGTGCCCGAACAGCGCCAGATTCTGGAAGGTGCGGCCGATGCCGAGCGCGGCGCGGTGGTTCGGGGTCATCCCCGTCACGTCGCGGCCCTTGAAATAGACCTTGCCGTCGGTCGGACGGTAGCGGCCGGAGATGCAGTTGACCATCGAGGTCTTGCCGGCCCCGTTGGGACCGATGATCGAGAACAACTCGCCCTTACGGATGCCGAAACTGACGTCGGTCAGCGCATGGACGCCCCCGAAGCGCAGATTGACGCCCCGAGCCTCGAAGATGGTCTCCGCCTGGGTGGTGGGCGACTTTTGGCCAAGGGAATTTTGGCCAGGGCCGGGGTGTGGTGCGACGGGCGCGCCTGACATTTCCTCCTCCGTTGCTGTTGGTACCGCTTCTCGGGGTCACGATCCGGCTCTTTGGCGGCCGGCTGGGTCCATATTGTGGACCGTTTCATGAGCAACTTCCGCACTATATACCGGGCTGCGGTCTGTTTTCAACACTGACATTCCGCCAGTGCATGTTTTTTGTTGCGATAAGGCGACGCACGTTCCATATGATGGACCTCATGAGCAGTCATGCAGACATCGTCCCCACCCCGGCCGCTTCCCCCGCCACTCCGGGCGCGGCGGGTGGCACGCAAAGCCTGGAACGCGCCATCGCGCTGCTGCGCGCGGTCGCCGACGCCGAAACCGACGGCGCGCGGCTGGCCGATCTGATGACCGGGGTCGGGTTGTCGAAGGCCACCGCGCACCGGCTGCTGATGGCGCTGGCGCGCGACGGGCTGGTGGAGCAGGACAGCCGCAGCAAGCGCTATCACCTGGGTCCCGATCTGGTGGCGCTGGGCGATCTGGCGGCCCTGCGGCACCGCCCGCCGGCACCGCCTCCCCCCCCTGCTGCCCCGCTCCAGCCGCCGGAGGCCGCGGCACCGGTGGCCGTGCAGCCCTCGCCGCCCGTCCTGATGGTGAGGCCGTCGGCCTTCCTGCGGCCGGAATACCGCGGCGACTCCATCGCGCTGGCGGCGTTGCTGTGCGACCGCCATGTCCGCGCCGCCGACGGCGCACGGGCGGCGCTGCTGCATGAAAGCGTCGCCGGACAGACGACGGAGCTGAGCTTCGCCCGGCTGGCGCGCGATTCGGCGCGCTTCGCCGCCGTGCTGGCCGGCATGGGGGTGGGGCCGGGCGACCGGGTGGCGGTGCTGCTGCCGAAGGGGCCGGAGTTGCTGATCACCGCGCTGGCGATCTGGCGGCTGGGCGGCGTCTACATGCCGCTGTTCACCACCTACACCGCCTCGGCCGTCGCCTACCGGCTGGCCGACAGCGACGCGCGGGCCATCGTCACCAACGGCTTCCTGCGCCGCAAGGTGCCGCGCGACAACACCCGCCCGGTGGTGACGGTGGAGGGCGACGAGGCCTTCGGTCCCGACGCCGTGCCCTTCTGGTCGTCGCTGCACGAGGCCGCCCCGCTGGCCGAGGTGGCGCGCTACCGCGAGGGCGACGCCTTCGCCCTGATCTACACCTCTGAGTCGGAGCCGACGCCGCTCGGCGTCTCGCTGCCGGTCAAGGCGCTGTCGGGAATCGAGCAGTACATGCGCATCGGTCTCGACCTGCGCGACGACGACATCTACTGGAACATGGCCGATCCCGGCTGGGCCTACGGCGCCTATTACGGTCTGGTCGGGCCGCTGCTGCTGGGACGGACGACGATCTTCTGCGACGGGCCCTACGACGTGCGGCAGGGCTACCGCATGCTGACCAAGTTCGGCGTCACCAACCTGACCGCAGCCCCGTCGCAGATCCGTGCCTGGCACGGTGCCGATCCCGGCGTGTCGCACCAGTTCGCGCTCCGCATCCTGTCGGTGGTGGGCGAACCGCTGCCGCCCGACCTGATCGCCTGGGCCAACCGCACGGTAAAGGTTCCCCTGCTCGACCAGTATGGTCAGCGCGAAACCGGCATCTTCATCGTGAACCGGTACGATCCGGACGGCATCGGCCGCCACGAGTCCGAAGGGTTGGACGGAGGGGATGCTGTCCAGCCGGCAAGCGGCTCGCTCGGCCGGCCGATGCCGGGCTTCCGCGTCGTCATCCTCGACCCCGACGGGCGGGAGGCGCCGGTGGGCGGCGCCGGCGAGATCGCCATCGACGTCGACCACTCGCCGCTGTTCTGGTTCGAATCCTACGCCAACAACCCGGACCGCACCGCCCAGCGCTTCCGCCACGGCCGGCGCTATTACCTGACCGGCGACCGGGCCTTCCTGGACGGCGACGGCAACATCCATTACCGCGGCCGGGCGTCCGACGCGATCCAGATGCAGCAGGGCGAATAGTCACGCCCCCCCCTTTTCGGGTATAGAACGCGTTCGGGCCTGCGGCTGCGGCAATGGGAAGAGCGCGAAGGACGGGTATGGAATCCAAGACGAAGAACCGCGAATCCTGGCTGGCCGCCGCCTTCGCGGCGCTGGCCGAAGGCGGCGTCGACAAGGTGCGGGTGGAGGTGCTGGCGAAGGCCCTGAAGGTCACCAAGGGCAGCTTCTATTGGCATTTCCGCGACCGCACCGAACTGATGAGCGCCCTGCTGGACAGCTGGAAGCTGGGCCGCATCGCCGCGATCAAGGAACAGACCCGGCTGGACGGGCGCGAACCGGCGCAGCAGTTGCGTGACCTGCTGGCGCTCTATGGCGGCAGCAAGCCGCGCGGCATGGCCATCGAGCTGGCGGTGCGCGACTGGGCCCGCCGCGCGCCGGAGGCGGAAAGCGTCATCGCCGAGGTCGACCGCGAACGCCTGCACAGCGTCGCCGGCCTGTTCGTGGCGCTCGGGCTGCCCGCCGACCAGGCCTTCGCCCGCGCCTACCTGTTCTACGCCTTCGCCTTCGGCCAGGGCCTGCTCGCCCCCGGCGCCGCCGCCGACCGGGCCGAGGTGGTGCGGGCGATCTGCGCCGACGTGCTGGTGCCGGCGGCGCAGCCGCAGCCATAAGCCGTCAGGGCATGTAGGCCAGCCGCAGATTGCCCCAGTGGCGGCCGCGCACCATGATCGGCGCATCGACCTCCTTCAGGCGGACCATCTGGCCGCCGCCCATGTCGCGGCGGTAGGCCTGCAACAGGAACGACCGGGTGTTGCGCGCCGCGGCGAGCCCGGAGCGGTCGGCGAAGACACGGCGGTTGCGGCAGTGGGCGGCGTTCCAGACCGCGTCGCCCGGCCGCTGCGGGTCGGAATAGCGGCTGTTGTGGGTCGGCAGGTAGCCGACGGCGTTGACCGCGGCACAGAACTGGATGCGCGGGTTGGAGGCCAGGATCGGCTCCTGGATCGCCGGGAACAGGCGGTCGGTCAGGTCGGTGAAGGGGGCGAGGCACTGTTCCGGCTCCGTGCCGGGAATGGTGGACAGCTCGGTCGAGAACAGGGCCTCCTCGCCGATGCCGCCGCTGGCGAGCGCCCCCTCCAATGCCTTGCCCAGGGCCGCCGCGGCGTCCTGCGCGGTGGCGATGATGGCGGAATCGGCCTCGACCATCGCGTTGTAGGCGCTTTCCAGACGATTGGCCTGAGCGTCCGACAGGTCGTCCAAGGCCAGATGCAGGCCGAGATCGCTGGTTCCAGCGACGATGGCCGGCAGATCGCCGACCTCGCGCAGGGTCACCGTCAGTTTCGTCTGCTCCGGCAGGTCCGACAACCCCTTGCTGTCGATCAGCAGCCCGTCCAGCGACAGGTCGAGCATGGTGACGGTGCGGCGGTCGCCCGCCACGGTCATGACGATCGGCTCCTCGCAGGGGATGCGGTTGGAGACGCGGCGGTCGCCCGCCACCGACTGGCGCAGCGCGATGACCAGCCGGCGCTTGAGGTCGGCCACCGCGCCCTGGGTGTCGGTCATACGGCGGTTGACGTCGGTGGCGATGCCGGTGATCTCGTCGGTCTGGTCGCGGATCCGCAGCACGCTGCCCGAAACCTGGGAGGCGCCGCCGGCGGAGTTGGTGGCGCTGCGCCCGATCTCCGCATTGGCGGCGGACTGCTCCTCCACCGCGGCGGCGGTGGCGGTGGCCGCCTCGTCGATCTCCTCGATCACCGAGATGACGGTCTGGATGGCCTGGACGCTGCCGCCGACCGCATGCTTCAGCTGCTCGATCTGGCGGGCGATGTCCTCGGTCGCCCTGGCGGTCTGGTTGGCCAGCGTCTTGACCTCGCTGGCGACGACGGCGAAGCCCTTGCCGGCTTCCCCCGCCCTGGCGGCCTCGATGGTGGCGTTGAGCGCCAGCAGGTTGGTCTGGCCGGCGATCTCGTTGATGAGGGTAGCGACCTTGGCGATCTCCTCCGTCGCGATCTCCATCCGGCCGATGGCGGAGGCGGAGCCGCGGGCGCTGTCCACCGCACGCCGCGCCACCTCGCTGGAGCGCGCCGCCTGCCGGGCGATTTCCTGCCCGGAGGAATTCAGCTCCTCCGTCGCGGCGGCGACCGACTGGGCGTTGGAACTGGCCTGCTCCGACGCGGCCGACACCACCACGGTGTTCTCGCGCACGACGCCGAGCGCCTCCATCAGATGCTCGATGCCGTCGCCGGCCCGCCGGCTCGCCAGCTCCACGCCCATCCAGGTGGAATCCAGGTCGCTTTCGATGGATTTGCAGGTTTCGAGCAGGGCCTGGCGGGTCAGTGCCTTCTGGCGCAGTTCCGTCTCGTGCTTCTCGTGGATGCCATAGGCCAGCTTCGCCTTCATCGCGTTCAGCTCCGACGCCACGCGCCGGAATTCCGGCACGCCGATGGCGGGCATCGGCTCGGTCAGGGCACCGCTCGAGATGCGCTCGAAGGTGCGCTCCAGGACCGCCAGCGGCCGGCGCAGGTTGCGCAGGATCGCCCAGCCGAACAGGAGGGCGAGCAGGCCGCTCAGCAGCATTGCCGCCACCACTTCGAAGAAACGACTCTTATAGTCCTTTTCGGCTTTCTCGAACTCTTCGCGCGCCACCCGGATCTGAAGCTCCAGCAGGGCGTCGGCCACGCGGTGCAATTCGGCGAAGGTGGGACGGAGGGCGCTGCGCAGGTGGGCGTCCAGCCCGGCCGAGTTCTTCTGCTGCGCCATAGCCAGTGCCGGGCCGATCCCACCCTGGAGGTAGGAGCCGACCAGCGGCTTGAACTTCGCGGCGAGAAGTTCCTCCTCCGGCGTCAGGTAGGTCGCCAGATAGTCGGCCAGCAGCCGCTGCATCGCCGCGGCATTGTCCGACACCTCCTTCTCGACCGCAGCCGGATCGTCGCCGCCGCCGCCGGCCCGCAGATCGGCGGCGAGGTCGGTCAGGCGCTGCCGGCTGTCGCGGGCGAGGTTCTGGATCTCGCCGATCTGATAGGCGGGAACGGTGCGGTCCTCATACACCGTGCGCAGCGACTGGTTGGAGTCCGCCATGCCGTCCAGGCCCAGCCAGCCCGCCAGCAGAATGGCGAAAGCCAGCAGCGCAAACACCGCGGCCATGCGCCCGGACAGGCTCGCCCAGGCGAAGGCGGCGGCCCGTCCGGCGCGGCTGCGGCGCACCAGCATGCCCTCCGACAGCGCCACGGCCGCCCGGTTGTCGCGCATCTCGGCATACAGCCTGTCGGCCGCCGCGATCTCGTCCCGCGACGGCTTGGAGCGGATGGAGATGAAGCCGGTGATGGCGCCATCCTCCATCACCGGCGTGACGTTGGCGCGCACCCAATAGAAATCGCCGCTCTTGGTGCGGTTCTTCACCAGTCCTTCCCAGGGCCGCCCCGCCTTCGCCGTCGCCCACAGATCGGCGAAGGCCTCCTTCGGCATGTGGGGATGGCGGACGATGTTGTGCGGAGCGCCGATCAGCTCATGCTCGTCAAAGCCGCTGATCTCGACGAAAGCCTGGTTCACAAAGGTGATGCGCCCGCCGGTGTCGGTGCGCGACACCAGAGGAACCCCGTCGGTCAGATGAACTTCTCGGTCGGTGATCGGTGTGTTGACGCGCATATCGCGGTTCCGCTCCAGCCATAGCCTCGAACAAGTCGGTCGGGCATGGTGGCGAACCGATAGCAGCAGCATGAAAGCATCGGTCGGCCTCCAGGACCGGAGCTTGCGCTGCAAGCGGCATGCCGCATCATTTTGTCGGTAAACGAACAAACGCGGCATTCGGGTGCAACGGCGACGCGAAGTCGGCGGGCATCGCTCGTTGCAAAATGCCTCCGGAAAAGCGGACCGGCCCCAAAGTATTATGCAATTTGGAAATTGCTATATTGTCTGACCGTTCAGCCGCGCAACGGCCCGTTGGACAGCCCGTCCAGCGGGATGGCGGTGACGCTCTTCACCTCTTCCATCACGGCGTAGGTGTGGGTTTCCCGCACGCCGCGGGCGGTGGACAGCAGCTCGCCCAGGAACAGACGGTATTCGTTCATGTCGCGCACGCGCGCCTTGACCAGATAATCGAAGCCGCCCGCCACCATGTGGCATTCCATGATCTGCGGCATGCGCAGGACGGTGGCCTTGAAGTCGTCGAAATTGTCCGGCGTGGTGCGGTCCAGCACCACCTCGACGAAGACCAGCATCCCCGCCTCCAGCCGATGCGGGTCGAGCAGCGCGACATAGCGCTGGATGATGCCCTCGGATTGCAGGCGCTTCACCCGCTCCAGGCAGGCGGCCGGGCTGAGGTTGATGCGGCGGGCCAGTTCCACATTGCTGAGGCGTCCGTCATCCTGCAACTCGCGCAGGATCTTGATGTCGGTGGAATCGAGGCTGCGGTCCATCGGCGGCTCGGAATGCTGTTCGGCTGGCGGCCCCGATCCTAGCGGAAAAATTGGCGCCAAGCCATGGCGGACCGTAGCCGCAGCGGTGGGAGCGATGCGGCTCCGAAGCCTGTTTGCCGGCAGCCTGGCGGTTCAGGCCGCCGGCGGATTCTTTCAGGCCGCCCTTTCAGGCCGCCAGCGGCAGGGTCACCGTCATGCGCAGGCCGCCGGTCGGACGGTTTTCGGCGCGCACCCGGCCGCCGAAGGCTTCGATGTTGCGCCGGACGATCCACAGCCCGATGCCGAAATGCGCTGCCCCGGCCTGATGCGCCGCCGCCTCGTCCTCCGGCATGCCGCGGCCGGGCTCGCGGTGGGAGAAGTAGCGCTCGAAGATGCGCTCCAGGTTGGCGGGATCGACCCCCGGCCCCTCGTCGTCCACCACAAGCTCGGTGCAGGATCCGACGCGGGTCAGGCGGACGCTGACCGTCCCGTCGGCGGGCGAGAAGCTGACGGCGTTCTCCACCAGATTCTCGACGATGGTCTCCAGCGTCTCCTCGCTGGCCCGAACCACCAGCCCGGCATCGATGCGCGAGCGCATGTGCAGGCGGCGTTCGGCCAGCAACCCGGTGTAGCCGCCGGCCATCCGTTCCACCAGCGACGACAGGTCGACGCGGCGCCGGGCCGGGGCCAGCAGGTCGGCGGCCGCCTCGTCCATCCGGCGGGCGAAGGAGACGAGGCCGTCGAGCTTGTCCAACGACTTCTCGATCATCGTCAGGGCGCGCTGGCTGCGGGCGTTCTCCGCCGGCAGGGCGCGGCGCAGCGGTTCCACCGACTGGCGGATCACCGCGATGGGCGTCTTGAAAGCGTGGGCGTTGTCCTCCGCCGCGCGGCGCAGCGACTGGGCGCTGTCGCGCAGGGTGGCGACCAGCCGGTCGAAATCCTCGGCCACGCCGGCCAGTTCCGGCACGGTGTTGCGGGCGGCGAAGGAGGCGTTGCCGCTGTCCTGGTCGGGCACGTCCTCGCCGCCGACGATGCGGCGGGCCAGATCGCCGAAGCGGTTCAGGTTGCGCCAGATGCCGGCCAGCACGGCCAGCACCAGGGCGGCCATCGCCAGATAGATCGCGGCGGCGGCCTGCACCGCCGGCGTGCTCCAATAGGGGCGGCCGATGGAGGAGGAGATATAGGCTTCGGTCGCGTGGCTGGTCACCAGCGCCCAGCAGCCGAAGCTGGTCTTGATCGGGGTGATGGAGGACAGCACCTCCTCCCCGCCTTCGGCATGGGGGACGCGCATCGCCAGCGTCGCGTTGCCGGCGCAGCTCGATCCCAGCCGGTCCAGCACACCCTGTTCGAGCAGCAGGCGCCGTTCGGCGTCGATGTCGGCGGTCGACAGGCTGGGCGCCGCGGCGACATAGAAGAAGGGCTCCGGCCCGGCCTTGGCGCCGGACGCGGTGGTGGCGTTGCCGGATGCCGCTACCCGCGGGCGCACCAGCAGCTTCAGCCGCGTGCGGTCGTCGCCGTAGCGGGCAAGGGCGATGCTCAGGCTGGGAAGGGCCGTGCGGTCGACGCCCAGCAGTTCGGGCTCCAGCGCGCGGGCGATCAGCTCGCCCTGGCGCTGGGCGCTTTTCAGCAGAAGCTGCTGCGACGCCTCGTCGGCCCGCTGGAACTGGTCGTAGAGCAGGACCGGCACCGCGACGAAGACGAGGGTGAGCAGCACCAGGCGGCTCGCCATCGAGCGCCAGAGCCAGAGCAGGCGGGCGGACGCCCGTCGGGGCGCCCGCATCGCAAGGTCAATCGGCAGCAGCGCCATCGATCAGCATATCCTCGCCCATACCATCCTCGTCACGGCCCTGGTTGGCCGCGTTCTCACCCTTGCCCCAGCGGTAGCCGAAGCCCGGATAGTTCTCGATGCAGGCGAAGCTGGCGTCGACCGAGCGGAACTTCTGACGGATGCGCTTGATGAAGGCACGGACGTTGGCGCGGTAGCCCGACGGGCCGTAGCCGGCGACGAAGCCCTTGCCATGGACGAGGTCGTAGATCTCGCGGTAGGAGACGTCCTCTTCCGGGCGGGTCGACATCAGCTTGACGATGTTGAACTCGGTCAGCGTCAGGTCGATGCGCTTGCCCTTCCAGAGGGCGCGGCTGTTGTCCAGGCGCAGTTCCAGCTCGCCCAGGCGGTGGCTGGTGGCGTTGCCGCCGGCCTCCCCGTCCTCCGAGCCCTTGGCGCCGTCGCCCTTGATGCCGTCCAGGATCAGGCGCATGCGCTTCAGCAGGATCGACAGGCTGCGCGACTTCTCGACGAAGTCCAGCGCACCGCCGGCCAGCGCCGCCTCTTCATAAATCTGGTCGGACAGCACGGTCAGGAAGATGACCGGGGTGGCGATGCCGCGGGCGCGCATCTGGCGCAGCACGTCGATGCCGTCCAGCTTGGGCATGCGCCAGTCCAGCAGGACGATGTCGACCGACCCGCCCTCGGCGAAGAAATCGAGCGCCGGTTCGCCGCGGTCGAAAGTGATGACCTCGTAGCCCTCGTCGCCGAGGTTGAGGCTGAGCGACTCACGGAACAGATCGTCGTCGTCCACCAGAGCGATGCGGGCAATGGTCGGATCGGTCATCGCGGACATTCCCTTGTTCGACTCCGGCTTACTGAAACCCGGGGCGGACAGGGCGCCCTGCGTCAGCTTGAGCGAGGAGTTGGGCGAAGCATCGGTGGTCGGCGTCAGGGACATTTTGGCTGCTCTTCATGTCGTAGGAGAGGGCGCGGAAGTCCTGGGACGAGGTCATATCCATGAAGAAGAAGACCTTGAGGGTACAATCGCCCTTGGCATACCGCCAGATCTTGGCGGGAGGCGCCTCTTCCCGTGCAACGGGGGACCCCAGGAGTTTGAGAGTCTGGACTTCGTCCAGCCCGACAAGGGTGTCGGGGTCGGCGTTGGGGGTTGCGGGTGGGGTGGACATGCCCCCCATGGCCGGCGCCATCGTCGGCACCGCAACGGCATTCGCCGTGGCGGCCGCCGCTTGGGGAGCGGTATCGGGTGCAATGGCCGCCAGCTGGGTGGAGGCCTCTGCGGATGTCTGGGCGGATGCCGCGGCTGTCGCCACGTCGCCGGTGGTCACCGGCGGGCCGGGCTGCGGCATCGGCAGGGTCGGCGCCAGAGCGGCGGCGTCGGCAATCTTGCGGATCGGCTTCTGCCTGGGCACCGGCGGGGTCGCCGTGCGGGCATTCGGGTTGGCCGCCGTCATGTCAGCGCTCCCCCACGGTCCCGCCGTGTTGGCCGGGCAGCCGGCCAGCAGCAGGACCGCGACCAGCAGGCCCGCATGTCGGCCCCGGCCGGCGGCGTAGGCGCCGTACTGCGCCACATCGCGGAGGACTGCCGGCACGGTCATGGGGGCGGGCCTTTCAAATCCAAGAGGAACGGACATAACGGCATTAACACGGGACGAACCATTTCCATCTAGCCTGGAAGTCAACTTCGCGTGCTGGTTGGAGTTGGCTGCGTCCGATGTCCCTAAACTCAATCCAGTCTGGTTAATGGCGCGTTAAAGCCACAGCCCTTACCCCCATTTTGCGAAAGCGCATCAATATTTTTTGAAGTTTCGTTTGATTTTCGAGCGAATCCACGGGGGATCTCACGGCTCTTTGCTCAAAAGTGGTATGAAAACCGGTCAAATCCATTGCTCGCCAGCCGCTTCGTTGAAGATTTGCGGAGCGACAGGACGTGACAGAAATGAGGCGGGAGGATGGCCGAGACGGGTCGGGATCGTGGCGATTGCCCAAAAATCAATCGGCACAAAAACAATCGGCGGCGGAGCCACCCGGGTATGGCTCCGCCGCCGTTCAGCCGGACGGGCAACAGGTCATGGAGCGGCGCGCGTGAAGCGGCCGTGGGTCGTTGCCACTAGAACTCCAGCCGTGGTTCCGGCCGGCCGTCAGGCCGGTCGGCGTCGTGGGAACGCTGCGTTTTCGGCACCATCCTTCACGACGACGATGATGCGCCGGGCGGGCGGCAGCGTCAAGTTTGTAGTACGTACAATTTAGGATGCCGCATATCTGGACGATGGAGAGAGGCGACCGGCCGGGACGGTTCCGGTCAAGGCGCATAGAGGTTGTTGATCTGCCGGGCATGGCCGACCGACACCAGGATGTCGAGCAGTTCCCTGACCCTCGGCGACTTGGCGCCCTTGAACTGGCGGGCGAGGCTTTCGGCTTCGACGGCGCGGCCACAACGGCTCAGCGCCGCCATGAGGCTGTGGACCTGTTCGGTCGGCGCCTTCGGCCAGACGATCCGCTTCGCCGTGTCCGCCGCAATGTCGAGTGTCGCCGCGATCTGGACGGCGGCACCCTGCCCCTTCGGGTTCTGGTAGTCCGGCCGCAGCCAGCGGACGAGGCCGTCGCGTTCCTCGCGGTGGCGCTCGGCATTCAGCGCCACGAGGTTTTCCAGAATCCGCGCTTCCTCCAGATCGGCGGGCCAGCCATAGGCGTCGGCCACCGCATGGTCGATCCGGCCGTGGAGGTCCAGCATCACGCCGACCTGCCCCATCTGGTAGATCTCCATCTCACGCGCGGTCAGCTCCTCCCGGCTCCGCCCCTTTTCCAGGACATTGTAAAGCTCGGTCAGCGTCAGCCGGTCGGGATGCTCGGCCAGCACCCGCTTGCGATGGGCGTCGAGTTCCTCGGCAAGCTGACCGATCACGCGCTTCTGATGCGGCGTGGCGTTGGGGAAGGGGAAGGTGTCGAAGCAGCGGGTTTTGTTGTAAACCGGCCTATCTTCAAGCGTTCCCCCAGCGGAAAGCGCCCAAGTTACATGAGCCGCGCTACCAAGAACCCCCAAAACATATGCATCATTTGAGGCAATGCAAACAAGCCTATTGTCTGGAGTAACATTTATCTCAAAGAATTGAAACGATCTATGCTTTGAAGTTTCAACAGTTGCTATATATCTAGTTATATTTTGGAGAGCATACCTCATCTCCTTTCTCGGCTCACCAAACACCCACCAGTTCTCACGATATGACTGCCTGCTATTGGAATTACGCTCCGGCTTCACGCGATCCAACAGCCACTGGTAAACATCAGGATACTTCTGCCTGACCTCGGTTTCCGTCATGCCGAACAGGTCGATCACCATCAGCCCGCGGGAGCGGCCGGTCAGATCACGGCCGTTCCGGTATTCGCGTATCCTCTCTTCCAGTCCGGCAATCCGCCCCAGACCGAGGGCACGCGCCTGCGCCGGGGTGACGAGAAAGCCCGACCCATGCAGCTTCACGCCAGGAGAAGACAGCCCGTCATTTGCCTTGAGCGCTTTCGCTGCCGCCACGTCCGCTCCGGTGGTCAGGTTCGCGTGTATGCGCCCGTGCCGCACGGCAAGCACCACCGGCACCGCCCCATCCCGGTCCGGCGCCTGTCCCTCGTGCACCACCGTCTTCAACAAACCGGACCGTTCGTCATGTTCGACGGGCGCACCCACCGTCATCGCCACCCGCACCGCCGCCGCCCCCTGCCCGTCCGCCCAGGGGTGGTCCGGGATGGCGAAGGTCAGATTCAGGGGCGTCTTCGCGTCCAGATGGCGTTGGATGACCCGGCGGCTGAAGGTCTGGGTGATGCTGTTGGTGGTGATGAAGCCGAAGCGCCGGGCCTCTCCCTTGCGCACCAGATCGGCCGCCTTGTCCCACCAGTAGGTGACGAAATCGGCGCCACCGGGCATGTGCGGATAGGCCTTCCACAGCGCTTCGGCATAGCCGTCGCCCAGTTCGGCGCGCAGATCCTTGCCGGCGATGAAGGGCGGGTTGCCGACGATGTAGTCTGCCTGCGGCCAGTCCGCCGGCCTGGCGCCGACATGGCGTTGCAGCGGAACCGTCCGGCTTTCGTCCGGCACCTCCTGGCCGGTGAAGGGGTCGGTCTTCCAACTGACGCCGTCCCACTTCACCCGCGGCTGCCCGGCCTCGTCCAGCATCGGCTCCACCCGCTCCCAACTCAGCACCGCGTCGCACTGCCGGATGTTGTCATAGGAGTGGAGGATCGGCTCGCTCAGGCTTTCCGGCCCGCGCTGGCGCAGGTGGCATTGCAGATGACCGATCCAGATCACCAGTTCGGCAATCGGCACGGCGCGGGGATTCTTTTCCAGCCCAAGAAGCTGGTGCGGGCCGACGGTATGACCGGCGAGGTCGAGATTGGCCTGCGTCCCGCCGCCGATTTCTTCCAGCGTCGCGATGACCTCCCCTTCCAGGGCCTTCATCTTCTCCAGGGCGACATAAAGAAAATTTCCGCTTCCGCAGGCGGGATCCAATATTTTCACCGAACAGAGATCCTGGTGGAATTCCTTGATCTGCCTGATCGCCTGCGCCTGATCGTTCTTTTGCCGCGCGTTCTCGGCGATCACCTGCGCGTTGCGCCATTTCGCCATCAGCGGTTCGATGACGGCCGGCACCACCAGCCTTTCCACATAGGCGCGCGGCGTGAAGAACGCGCCGTACTGGCTGCGCTCGCGCTTGCTCAGTGCGTTTTCCAGCAGGGTGCCGAAGATCGCCGGCTCCACATTCTTCCAGTCGCGTGAACAGGCGGCGATCAGTTCGCCGATCTCCTGTTCGTCGAGCGCCAGCGCCTCGGCTTCGCGGAACAGGCCGCCGTTGAAGTGCCGGACGCGGGCGCGGATGGTGGTGTCGTGGTCGCTGCCCCTGTCCATGCTGCGCCAGAAGGGCTCCAGATAGCGCGGCAGGAATTGCGGGTTCGGCCGGGCGTCGTTCAGCACGCCGGTGAAGGCGCCGTCCGGCAGCAGCCCGACATTCTGCGCGAAGGCGGTGAACAGGCAGCGCATCAGGAACAGCGCAACCGCTTTCGGTTCGTAGCGCTTTTCCAGGCTCTGCGCCAGCCGGGCGAGGCGTTGCGCGATGTCCCGCGTCACCTCGGCCCGCCGGGCGCTGGGGTCGAGGCTTTTCGGCGTTTCCCAGATCGCCTTCAGCCGCGCCCGGATTTCCGGATCGGCGAGATCCGCCAGCCTGATCCGGCGCGACCGGCTGTCGGGAAAGGGCATGTAGGCCTTGCCCAGCCCGGTGAAGTCGGCATAGGTCTCGATCACATGCCCGACATCGACGACGATCAGGAAGGGCGGCCAGCCATGGTCGGTCGGCAGCGCCTTGGCATAGCGTTCGGCCTGGGCGCGCGCCTGCCGCATCAGCCGGTCCCATGACGGGCGTGTCCCGGCCGGCGGAGAGCTGTGGGGCAGCCCGCCGAACAGGTCCCTCCCCTCCTGCTCGCCGCGCTGGCGCTTGCGCGACTGCTTGGCCTCCAGAACGAAGCAATCCCGCTTGTAGCAGTCAAGATAGTTATTCCGCCCGTCGTCACCCTCCAGATCGAGCGCGCGAACCCTCTTTTCATAGACGTAGTTGTTAAGCGCGTCCTGTTCCGACGAGGCCTCCGGCTCCGCCGTTCCAATCAGGGCGCAGAGCTGGTTGATGAATTTCTGGTAGTTGGCGCGCTCCGACCCGCCCTTGTCGCTCCAATATCTGATGAAGGCTTCGGAGGATCGCGACGGATCCTGCTCGACGTGTTCGTCGCAGCTCTTCGAAGATAGCACGCCCATCACCCCAGCATTCCCTCAAAGCGAGAGTGCAAGGGTATTTTCTAGGCTTTCAGGAGAGTCAAACGCGCAATTGACAATTTAGGCGAGCTTAGTTTCGTGTCATCATGTTGTGCAATCTCACCTCCATCCGCCACAGCATATTGTGGTCGGCAAAATGACCAATATCCAATTTTTACCGTTACCAAAAAATATCGTGCAATTTCTCAATAAATACGGCCGACTCGACTTCGATTCATTGCATGAATATGCGTGAATGTCATTGCATTGTGCCATATTTACACGACGATGTCATTTACTTTCATTCCCTATAACTGCATTTAATTGGAAACTCCTCATCCCCCAATACGAAAGGGCCGCGCCCCTTTTCGGAAGCGCGGCCCTTCGTTGCCGAAGATTCCCTCACGCACAACCACGAGCGCGGGCCACCTTCGATGCGGTGGGGCGGCCGATGGCGTCGCTGATGAACGCACCGGCCGCAATCAGCTTGTCGAGATCCACCCCGGTCTCGATGCCGAGGCCGTTCAGCATGTAGAGCACATCCTCGCTCGCCACGTTGCCGCTGGCCCCCTTGGCATAGGGGCAGCCGCCAAGGCCCGCGACAGAGCTGTCGACCACCGCCACCCCCATCTGGAGCGCCGCCAGGATGTTGGCCAGCGCCTGCCCGTAGGTGTCGTGGAAGTGGACGGCGATCTTGTCGACCGGCACTCGCTCCGCCACCGCGGCGATCATCAGTTGCGCCTTGGTCGGCGTCCCGGTGCCGATGGTGTCGCCCAGCGAGATCTCGTAGCAGCCCATGGCGAACAGCCGCTCCGCCACGTCGGCCACCGCCCTGGGCGCGATCTCCCCCTCATAGGGGCAGCCGAGCACGCAGGAGACGTAACCGCGGACCGGCACGCCCGCCGCCTTGGCCTGCTCCATGACGGGAGCGAAGCGGTCCAGGCTCTCGGCGATGGAGCAGTTGATGTTCTTCTGGCTGAAGCTCTCCGAGGCGGCGCCGAACACCGCCACCTCGTCGGCCCTGGCCGCCAGCGCGCCCTCCAGCCCCTTCAGGTTGGGGGTGAGGGCGGCATAGCGCACGCCGGGCTTGCGGGCGATGCCGGCCAGCACCTCGGCGCTGTCGCCCATCTGCGGCACCCATTTGGGCGAGACGAAGCTGGCTGCCTCCACCACGGTAAGGCCGGCGTCGGACAGGCGGTCGACCAGTTCCACCTTCACCGCGGTCGGCACCATGGACTTTTCGTTCTGGAGGCCGTCGCGCGGACCGACCTCCACCATGCGGACGAATTTCGGCAACTGCATCGTCAGGCCTCCGCGATGTCGAGAACCAGCAGGTCGACGCCTTCCGACACCTGATCGCCTGCCGCGAAATTCACCGCGCTGACGGTGCCCGCCGCCGGGGCCTTGATGGTGTGCTCCATCTTCATCGCTTCCAGCAGCATCAGCGGCGTGCCGGCCTCGACGGCTTGGCCGGCTTCGACCAGCACGCGGACCACGGTGCCCGGCATGGGTGCTGTCAGGCGGCCGGAGCCGCCCTCCTGCTCCGCCGCGCGGGCGCTGGGGTCGTCCAGCGTCAGGCGGGACACCGCGCCGTCGATCAGCACGGTGAGGTCGAGCCCCTGCCGCACCACCGTGGCGCGGGTGCGCATGCCGTCCAGCGTCGCGGTCAGCAGACCGTCGGTGAGACTGACCCCGGTCACCGGCATCGGCTTGCCGCCATCCACCGCGACCTCATAACCATCAGCGCGGAAATGCAGCGTCACCTCGCGCGCGGTGTCGCCGTCCATCAGGCGCAGGTCGTAATGGTTCTCCTCGTTCAGCCGCCAGCCATTGGCGAGCAGCCACGGGGAATAGCGATCCGACCGGGCGCGCAGGGCGGCCTGGGCCTCCTCCCGGCGCGTCAGCAGCACCGACAGGGATGCTGCGGCCAGCGCCTTGTCGGCCACCGGGGCCGGCGGCGGCAGCAGATCGGCGCGGTGGCGCTCGATGAAACCGGTGTCGATCTCCACCGCCTTGAAGGCCGGATGGCCGGCGATGGCGCCGAGGAAGGCGACATTGGTGGTGACGCCGACCACCTCATACTCGGCCAGCGCCACCCGCAGGCGGCGCAGCGCGCTGTCGCGGTCCTCGTCCCAGACGATCAGCTTGGCGATCATCGGGTCGTAATACATCGTCACCGAATCGCCCTCGCGGACACCGGTGTCGACACGGACATGATCGTTCTCGGCCGGCGGGCGCAGCCGCACCAGCTTGCCGATGGCCGGCAGGAAGTCGCGCTGCGGATCCTCGGCATAGAGCCGCGCCTCGAAGGCATGACCCCGGCGGGTCAGCTGGTCCTGGCGCAGCGGCAGCTCCGCCCCGGATGCCACGCGCAGCTGCCACTCGACCAGATCGAGGCCGGTGATCTTCTCGGTCACCGGATGCTCCACCTGCAGGCGGGTGTTCATCTCGATGAAGTAGAAGCCGCCATCCTCATAGAGGAACTCGACGGTGCCGGCGCCGACATAGTTGACCGCCTTGGCGGCGGCGACCGCGGCCTCGCCCATGCGGCGGCGGAGGTCGTCGGGCAGGTTGGGGGCCGGCGCCTCCTCGATCACCTTCTGGTGGCGGCGCTGGACCGAGCAGTCACGCTCGAACAGATAGACGCCGTTGCCGTGGGTGTCGCAGAAGACCTGGATTTCGACATGGCGCGGCCGGCCGAGATACTTCTCCAGCAGCAGGCTGTCGTCGCCGAAGGCGGCCTTGGCCTCGCGCTGGGCGCCGGCCACCGCGTCGGCCAGCTCGTTGGCGGCGCGCACCACGCGCATGCCCTTGCCGCCGCCGCCGGCCGACGCCTTGACCAGCACCGGAAAGCCGATGCGCTCGGCCTCCGCCGACAGGGTGGCGAAGTCCTGGTCGGTGCCGTGATAGCCCGGCACCAGCGGCACGTCGGCATTCGCCATCAGCCGCTTGGACTCGGCCTTGGAGCCCATGACACGGATCGCCTCGATCGGCGGGCCGATGAAGACGACACCGGCCTCCGCGCAAGCCGCCGCGAAGCCGGCATTCTCCGACAGGAAGCCGTAGCCGGGATGGATGGCCTGCGCCCCCGTCCGCTTCGCCACGTCGAGGATGATTTCGCCGCGCAGATAGCTTTCGCCGACCGGGGCCGCGCCGATGCAGACGGCCTCGTCGGCCATCTGGACATGCATCGCCTTGGCATCGGCCTCCGAATGGACGGCGACGGTCTTGATGCCCAGGCGGCGGGCGGTGCGGATGACCCGGCAGGCGATTTCGCCGCGGTTGGCGATCAGGATCTTGTCGAACATGTGGATCAGCTCCGCCAGGACGGGGTGCGTTTGTCGAGGAAGGCGCCGACGCCCTCCTTGCCTTCGGCGCTGGCGCGCTGGCGGGCGATGCGCTCCGCCGTGTCGCGCACCACGTCGTCGGTCAGCGGCCGGCGGGCGACGGCGCGGATCAGCTCCTTGGCAGCGGTGACCGCCGTGGGGGCGCTGTCCATCAGGTTCTTCACCGTCTTCGCCACCGCCTCCTCCAGCCCGTCGGCGTTGGTCAGCTCATGCAGCAGGCCGATGCGGTGGGCCTCCGCCGCGCTGAACCGCTCGCCGGTCAGGAAATAGCGGCGGCAGGCGCGCTCGCCGATGGCGGCGATGACATAGGGGCTGATGGCGGCGGGGATGATGCCCAGCCGCACCTCCGACAAAGCGAAGGTGGCGGTGTCGACGCCGATGGCGATGTCGCAGGCCGACACGAGGCCCACGCCGCCGCCGAAGGCCGGACCCTGCACCACGGCGACCGTCGGCTTCGGGCATTCGTCCAGCGTGCGCAGCATCGTGGCGAGCCCCATGGCGTCGGCCAGATTCTCCTCGCGGGAGTAGCCGGCCATCTTCTTCATCCAGGACAGATCCGCCCCGGCCGAGAAGCTCTTGCCCACCCCGCGCAGCAGGACGACGCGCACCGCCGGATCCTCGCCCACCTGCCGGAAGGCCGCGGTGAGGTCGGATATCACCTGCTCGTTGAAGGCGTTGTGAACGTCGCCGCGGTTCATGGTGACGGTGGCGACGCCGGTGTCGGCGATGTCGATGAGGATGTCGCTCATATCCGCCCCCTCACATCCGGAAGACGCCGAAGGGCGTCTTCGGCACCGGGGCGTTCAGCGAGGCCGACAGGCCGAGGCCCAGCACCATGCGGGTGTCGGCCGGGTCGATGATGCCGTCGTCCCACAGCCGGGCGCTGGCGTAATAGGCGTGGCTCTCGCGTTCGAACTGGGCGCGGATCGGCGCCTTCAGCGCCTCGTCATCCTCGGCCGTCCACGGCTTGCCCTGGGCTTCCATGGCGTCGCGCTTGACCTGGGCCAGCACGCCGGCCGCCTGCTCGCCGCCCATGACCGAGATGCGGGCGTTCGGCCACATCCACAGGAAGCGCGGGCTGTAGGCTCGGCCGCACATGCCGTAATTGCCGGCGCCATAGCTGCCGCCGATGATGACGGTGAATTTCGGCACCTTGGCGCAGGCGACCGCGGTGACCAGCTTGGCACCGTCCTTGGCGATGCCGCCGGCCTCGTACTTGCGGCCGACCATGAAGCCGGTGATGTTCTGCAGGAACACCAGCGGGATACGGCGCTGACAGCACAGCTCGACGAAATGGGCGCCCTTCAGGGCGGATTCGCTGAACAGGATGCCATTGTTGGCGATGATGCCGACCGGATAGCCGAAGATGTGGGCGAATCCCGTCACCAGCGTCGTGCCGTAGAGCGGCTTGAACTCGTCGAAGCGCGAGCCGTCGACAACCCGCGCGATCACCTCGCGCACGTCGAAGGGCTTGCGGGCGTCGCTGGGGATGACGCCATAGAGTTCGCGCGGGTCGAAGGCGGGCTCCTCCGGCTCGCGCAGGTCGAGGTCGATGTGCTTGGCGCGGTTCAGGTTCGACACCACGCGGCGCGCCATCGCCAGGGCGTGGGCGTCGTTCATCGCGTAATGGTCGGTGACGCCGGAGGTGCGGGAATGCACGTCGGCGCCGCCGAGATCCTCCGCCGACACCACCTCGCCGGTCGCCGCCTTCACCAGCGGCGGACCGCCCAGGAAGATGGTGCCCTGGTTGCGGACGATGATCGCCTCGTCCGACATCGCCGGGACATAGGCGCCGCCGGCGGTGCAGCTTCCCATTACCACGGCGATCTGCGGGATGCCCTCGGCCGACATGTTGGCCTGGTTGTAGAAGATGCGGCCGAAATGGTCGCGGTCGGGGAAGACCTCGTCCTGGTTCGGCAGGTTGGCGCCGCCGGAATCCACCAGATAGATGCAGGGCAGGTTGTTCTGTTGGGCGATCTCCTGCGCGCGCAGGTGCTTCTTGACCGTCAGCGGGTAATAGGTGCCGCCCTTCACCGTCGCGTCGTTGGCGACGATCATGCACTCCTGCCCGGCGACGCTGCCAATGCCGGCGATGATGCCGGCCGACGGGATGTCGTCGGCATAGACGCCGTCGGCGGCCAGCTGCGACAGCTCCAGAAACGGCGAGCCGACGTCGAGAAGCTGACGGATGCGCTCGCGCGGCAGCAGCTTGCCGCGGGCGAGGTGCTTGTCGCGGGCCTTCGCACCGCCGCCCTGCTGGATGGCGGCGACCTTCCGGCGCAGATCGTCGACCAGAACCTGCATGGCGTCGGCGTTGGCCTGGAACTCGGCGGAGCGCGCGTTCAGGGCGCTCTTCAGGACGGTCATGCCGTCTTCCTCCCGGTTTGGCGGTCTTGATTACTGGATGAGGGCGCGGCTGATGACCAACCGCTGGATGTCGCTGGTGCCCTCGTAGATCTGGCAGACCCGGACGTCGCGATAGATGCGCTCGACCGGGAAATCGTTGAGATAGCCGTAGCCGCCATGGATCTGGATGGCGTCGGAGCAGACCTTCTCGGCGATCTCCGAGGCGAACAGCTTGGCCATCGCCGCCTCTTTCATGCAGGGCACCCCGGCGTCGCGCAAGGATGCCGCATGCAGCACCATCTGCCGCGCCGCCTCCACCCGCGTCGCCATGTCGGCGAGGCGGAAGGCGATGGCCTGATGCTGGATGATCGGCACGCCCATGCTCTGGCGCTCCTGGGCGTAGCGGATGGCGTGGTCGAGCGCCGCGCGCGCCATGCCGACCGACTGCGAGGCGATGCCGATGCGCCCGCCCTCAAGGTTCGCCAGCGCCACCTTGTAGCCGGCGCCTTCGGCGCCGAGCATCAGGTCGGCGGGCACCCGGCACTCCTCGAAGACGATCTGGCAGGTGTCGGAGCAGTGCTGGCCCAGCTTCTCCTCGGTCCGCGCCACCTGATAGCCCGGCGTGCCGGTCGGCACGATGAAGGCGCTGAGACCCCTCTTGCCCGCCGCCGGGTCGGTCACCGCGAAGACGATGGCGACATCGGCCTGCGAGCCCGAGGTGATGAACTGCTTGGTGCCGTTCAGCACCCAGTGGTCGCCGTCGCGCCGGGCACGGGTCTTGATGGCGGAGGCGTCGGACCCCGCCTGCGGTTCGGTCAGGCAGAAGGCGCCCAGCATCTCGCCCCGCGCCATCGGCTTGAGGAAACGGTCCTTCTGGGCGTCGCTGCCGAACTTCAGGATCGGCATGCAGCCGACCGAGTTGTGCACGCTCATGATGGTGGAGACGGCCCCGTCGCCGGCGGCGATCTCCTCGATGGCGAGCGCGTAGGCGACATGGTCGGTGGCTGCGCCGCCGAACTCCTCCGGCACCAGCATGCCCATCAGGCCGAGTTGGCCCATCTCGGCGAGTTCGGCCTTGGGGAAAGCGCCCGTGCGGTCGCGCTCGGCGGCGGTCGGCGCGAGCCGGTCCTGCGCGAAGGCGCGGGCCATGTCGCGGACCATGGTCTGTTCTTCGGTCAGGTGCATGCTGCTCCTCCCTGGTCGTTATTGCCCTCTCCCGTCCCGGGAGAGGGAGGGACCCGCCGAAGGCGGGGGGGGTGAGGGGTGATCCGGGCATGGATCCTGATCCTTGGACCACCCCTCACCCTTCCCATGCTTTGCATGGGCCCCTTCCCTCTCCCGGGGCGGGAGAGGGAGTGGCTTACACCCGCTCCACCGCGATGGCCGTGGCCTCGCCACCGCCGATGCAGAGCGATGCCACGCCACGCTTCAGGTCGTATTTCTCCAGCGCCGCCAGCAGCGTCACGAGGATCCGCGCCCCAGAGGCGCCGATGGGGTGGCCGAGCGCGCAGGCGCCGCCATGGACGTTCACCTTGTCGTGCGGCAGATCGAGATCGCGCATCGCCGCCATGGTGACCACTGCGAACGCCTCGTTGATCTCGAACAGGTCGACGTCGCGGGCCGACCAGCCCACCTTGTCGAACAGCTTCTGCATCGCGCCGACCGGCGCGGTGGTGAACAGCGCCGGCTGCTGGGCGTGGTTGGAATGGCCCTTGATCTCGGCGATCACGCGCAAGCCGCGCTTCTCCGCTTCGCTGCGGGTGGTGACGATCAGCGCCGCCCCGCCGTCGGAGATCGACGAGGCGTTCGCCGCCGTCACCGTGCCGTCCTTGGCGAAGGCCGGCTTCAGCGTCGGGATCTTCTTGGGATCGCCCTTGCCCGGCTGCTCGTCGGTATCGACCAGCGTGTCGCCCTTGCGGCCCTTGACCAGCACCGGCGCGATCTCCGCCTTGAAGGAGCCGTCCTCCACCGCCTTGCGGGCGCGGTTCAGGCTTTCGATGGCGAAATCGTCCTGCGCCTCGCGGGTGAAGCTGTAGCTGCTGGCGCATTCCTCGGCGAAGGTGCCCATCAGGCGGCCCTTCTCGTAGGCATCCTCCAGCCCGTCGAAGAACATGTGGTCCAGCACCTTGCCGTGGCCCATGCGGTAGCCGGCGCGGGCGCGGTCCAGCAGGTAGGGGGCGTTCGACATGCTCTCCATGCCGCCGGCCACCACCACCTTGGCCGAGCCGGCCTTGATCACGTCATGGGCGAACATCACCGCCCGCATGCCCGAGCCGCAGACCTTGGAGATGGTGGTGCAGCCGACGCCCTTCGGCAGCCCGGCACCCAGCGCCGCCTGGCGCGCCGGGGCCTGGCCCAGACCGGCCGACAGCACGTTGCCCATGAACACCTCGTCCACCGCGTCCGCGGCGAGGCCCGAGCGCTCCAGCGCCGCCTGGATGGCGACGGCGCCCAGCTGCGGGCCGGTCAGGCCCATGAGGTCGCCCTGGAAGCCGCCCATCGGCGTGCGGACGGCGGCGGCGATGACGATGCTGTCGGTCATGGTGGTCGGTCCCTTTCCCTCGATGCTCTCTGTGCCTTGTTTCCGAACCGCTTTACGCGGTCTCTTTGAATAGTTCGCGACCGATCAGCATGCGGCGGATCTCGCTGGTGCCGGCGCCGATCTCGTAGAGCTTGGCGTCGCGCAGCAGGCGGCCGGTCGGATACTCATTGATGTAGCCGTTGCCTCCCAGCGTTTGAATGGCCTCCAGCGCCATCCAGGTCGCCTTTTCGGCAGAGAACAGGATGGCGGCGGCGGCGTCCTTGCGGGTGGTCTCGCCCCGGTCGCAGGCCTTGGCAACGGCGTACACATAGGCCTTGGCGGCGTTCATGATCGTGTACATGTCGGCCAGCTTGCCCTGCATCAGCTGGAACTCGCCGATGGACTGGCCGAACTGCTTGCGGTCGTGGACATAGGGGATCACCACGTCCATGCAGGCCTGCATGATGCCGAGCGGGCCGCCGGACAGCACCGCGCGCTCGTAATCCAGACCCGACATCAGCACGTTCACGCCGCGGCCGACGCCGCCCAGGATGTTCTCCTCCGGCACCTCGCAATCCTCGAACACCAGCTCGCCGGTGTTGGAGCCGCGCATGCCCAGCTTGTCCAGCTTCTGCGCCACCGAGAAGCCCTTGAATCCCTTCTCCACCAGGAAGGCGGTCATCCCGCGCGGGCCGGCATTGATGTCGGTCTTGGCGTAGATCACCAGCGTGTCGGCATCGGGGCCGTTGGTGATCCACATCTTGGTGCCGTTCAGGACGTAACGGTCGCCCTTCTTCTCAGCCCGCAGCTTCATCGACACCACGTCGGACCCGGCGTTCGGCTCCGACATCGCCAAGGCACCGATATGCTCGCCGGAGATCAGCTTGGGCAGATAGCGGCGCTTCTGGTCCTCGGTGCCGTTCTTGCGGATCTGGTTGACGCAGAGGTTGGAATGGGCGCCGTAGCTCAAGCCCACCGAGGCCGACGCCCGGGACACCTCCTCCATCGCCACGACATGTTCCAGATAGCCCATGCCGGCGCCGCCATACTCCTCCTCCACCGTCACGCCGAGGATGCCGAGGTCGCCCATCTTGCGCCACAGCTCGTTCGGAAACTCGTTGCTGCGGTCGATCTCGGCGGCGCGGGGGGCGATCTCGTTGGCGGCGAAGCTCCGCACCGAATCGCGCAGCATGTCGGCCGACTCACCGAGGTCGAAATTCAGGCTCGGGTACTGGTTGGACAGCATGGACGTATCGCTCCCCTGGGAAATCATCCGTTCTTTGACCATACGTTACCGTATGGCAATGCGGCTGGCAAGGGGGTTGCCGAGCGCATCGAAAAGCCGTTCAAGGTCAGGAGTTTGGCCGCCCAAGAGGGCGCGGCGGCGTTTTCGCATCGTGGAAACCACAGGGGGCAGCCCGATTTTTCCCCAATCGATTCAAGGCTGCCATGCATGTTGGATACTGTATTCCAGAGCGGCGAAGGCGATTATAACAGGAGCCGACGCGTTATATCCGGCCAGTGATATCGATTTGGGGGACCAACGAATGATCCGCGTGCCTCGGCCCAACATGGACGGCTTCACCGTGGCCCTGGTGGCGACCGTCGGGCTGGCGACCGTGCTTCCGGTGCAGGGGCAGTTCGCCCAGGGCGTGCACTGGCTGGCGGAGGCGGCCATCGCGCTGCTGTTCTTCCTGCACGGCGCCCGCCTGCCGCGGGAAGAGGTGGTGGCGGGCATGGCGCATTGGCGCCTGCATCTGCTGATCTTCAGCCTGACCTTCGCCGCCTTCCCGCTGATCGGCTGGGCGGTGGTGGAAACGCTGCCGCACAGCCTGCTGCCGCCGGCCGTCGCCATCGGCGTGCAGTTCCTCTGCCTGCTGCCCTCCACCGTGCAGTCCTCCATCGCCTTCACCTCGATGGCGCGCGGCAACGTGGCGGCGGCGGTGTGCAGTTCCACCCTGTCCAACATCTCCGGCATCCTGATGACGCCGCTGCTGGTGGCGCTGTTCCTGAAGGTGCAGGGCTCGGCGCTGTCGCTCGACACCTTGCAGACCATCGCGGCGCAGTTGCTGCTGCCTTTCGTCGCCGGCCAGCTGCTGCGGCGCTGGATCGGCGCCTGGGCAGCCCGGCACAAGACGATGCTGCGCTTCACCGACCGCGGTTCGATCCTGCTGGTCGTCTATCTCGCCTTCAGCGAGGCGGTGGTGAACGGGCTGTGGCATCAGGTGCCGCCGTCCGCACTGGGCATGGTGGTGGTGATCGACTGCGCCATCCTGGCGGTCTTCCTGGTCGGCACGACGCTGCTGAGCCGCCGCCTGGGCTTTTCCCGCGCCGACGAAGCCGTGATCGTCTTCTGCGGATCGAAGAAGTCGCTGGTCAGCGGCGTGCCGATGGCCGGCGTGCTGTTCGCCCCCGCCACCGCCGGGCTGGTGCTGCTGCCGGTCATGCTGTTCCACCAGATCCAGCTGATGGTCTGCGCCGTCCTGGCCCGCCGCTATGCCGAGGAGGGCGAGGCGCGGGACGCCCTGCCGGCGACCTCGTGAGGGAGCGGGGCGCGCCCTACTCCTCCGCGAATTCTCCCGTCGCGGCCATGATGGCGGTGCGGAGCCGGTCGGCTTTGGCGGGACCGGCGACCAGCTCCAGCAGGCGCAGGGCGTAGAACAGGTTCATCTCGGCCGTCTCGGCATCGTCCGGGTCGCCGGCCGCCTTGGAATAGTCCGCCAGCAGGGCCTGCGCCCGCGCCATCAGCCCTATTTCCATCGACACCAGCGTGTCCTTCAGCGGCTCGCGCAGGCCGAGCGCGCCGGCCAGCCCCTCGCAGCGGCGCAGCGCGCGGGCGTGGTCCTCGGCGGCGGCCTGGGCGTCCTCGTCCACCGGGGCGGGGCGGCCGTTCGCGGCGGGGGCCGGAACGGCGGTCAGGATGCCGGCCGGCGCGGTGTCAAGGACGGTGCCGGACACCATGGTCCGCACCGCCACCTTCACCGCGTCCAGCCGCTCGCGATAGGCCGGGTCGGCCAGGACATCCATGGCGGCGGAGGTGGTGTCGATGCCGGCGACCAGCCGCTCGGCGATGGCGATGGCCTCCTCCGGGGCGAAGGCGGCAGCCCCGCCCGGCCCGGCGCTGTGGCCGGTGCCGCCGCCTTCGCCCCAATCTTTGCCGCCGTCCTTGCTTTCGAGGCGGGCCGAGCGCTCCTCCAGATTGGTGACGACCAGACCGCTCAGCTGGGCGAAGATCGCCGGCTGCTCGCGCCGCGCCTTGCCGAAATCCAGATCGTTCAGCACCGTCAGCAGGTCGGCCGGGTTCGCCATGCGCGAGGCGGCGACCAGCAGCAGGTGATAGACCAGCCCGGCCGATTGCCGCGCCACCGCCTGGGCCGCCTGCTCGATGGCATCCACATGCAAATCGTCCAGCGCCGCCAGCGGCTTCGGCGCCAGCGCGTCCTTCAGCGCTTCGACCGTCAGCCCGATTTCGAGGAAGGCGGCGACGTCCAGCAACTGCCGCCGCATCTCCTCGTCGCCCTGAAGGACGCGCCACTGCGGCTGGCCGCCGGTGTCCGGTTCCCCAACGCCGCCGACAGCGCCCTGAATGGCCTGCGCGGCCATCGGCCACAGCCGGCGCCCGATGTTGCGCAGGGCGTTGAGATTGCCGGGCGCCGTCTCCTGCACCTGCCGGTCGAGCCGGTCGATCAGGGCACGGTCGCCGCACTCCGTCACCAGCCGCCACACCGGGTCGATCACCCGCCGTTCGATGCGGCCCACCGGCACGTCGAGGCCGCTGAAGCTTTCCAGCACATCCTCGAACGGCATGCACAGCACGCGTTTCAGCGTCGGCCGGCGGTTCGGCCGCACCTGGACCAGCCGCGGGCGGATGGCGGCGAAGGTCTGGCGCACCTCGGGATGGTCGCGCACCCGCTCCAGCAGGCGGACCACCTCGATGAACTTGTCCTCGGGAATGTCGAACAGCCGGCTCTCCAGCCCCGGCAGGCGGTCGCCCCCGCCCCGTCCGTCCGCCGCTCCGCTCATGGGGCGCGGGCTTTCACCGCCTCGATCCGGCGGATGGCGTCGATGTCCATCTGGCCGGTGCGCCAATCCTCCAGCATGCGGACGGAGCGGCGGTGGGCCATCTTGACCTGCTTGGAATCCTCGACGAAATCGCGGCTGGATTCCCGGCGGGGCAGCAGCGGCAGGATGCGGAACAAATCGTT
Organism: Azospirillum palustre; assembly: GCF_002573965.1. NCBI lineage: Bacteria > Pseudomonadati > Pseudomonadota > Alphaproteobacteria > Rhodospirillales > Azospirillaceae > Azospirillum > Azospirillum palustre. The sequence goes on from NZ_PDKW01000041.1 coordinate 51,149, forward strand.
GACGGTGGCGGCCTGCTGCTGGCGGTCCTCGGCCTGCGCCACCTCCCACGCCCCGGTGATGTGGCTCCAGCCGTCGAGCAGCCAGGCCATGCGGGCGGCCTGGGTGCGGACGCGGATGAAGGCGTCGTCCCAGTCGCGCATCAGCGGCCCGATGGCGTCGATGCGGCGGTGGAAATCGCCCAGCACCTTTTCGCCGATGGCGATGGTGTGCTGCGCCACCTCCGCGCAGAACTCCGCGACCGGGGCGGCATCGCTCGGCACGTCGCGCGCCCAGTCGATCATGCCGTCGCGGAAGCCCTTCAGGTCGTTCAGCCCGCGCGTCAGCCGGCCCGGCCGGGGCGAGTGCGCCAGTCCCACCGGCGCGGTGACCGAGGCAATGTCGGCCAGCCGGGCATAGAGCAGCGTCGCGTCCATGCGCAGGCTTTCGGCCGCGCGGGTCATCAGCTGCCGGGTCAGGCGCTGGCCCTCGTCGGTGTCGATGCCGGCCTTCAGCATCTCCGGCGATTCCAGCCCGACCGCCTTCAGGATCGACAGGATCAGCAGGTAATGGGTGAGGGTGCCCTGCTCGTCATCCTCGTCCAGCGCGCGGCGGGCGGCCTGCGCCGCCTTCGGCCCGGCAAGCCCGCGCCGCGCCGCCCTCAGCGTCGCCCGGCGGATCTCGTACGGGGAGCAGGCCTCCTCCTTCACGATCAGGTCGTGCAGATAGCGGTCGTGCATGGTCATCGACACCATGTCCGGCACCGATTTCCAGGCGACGACATAGATGCCCATGCCCTGCGACAGGCTGGGGATCAGCACTTCGAGCTTCGAGCGCTCACCGCAGCGCACGCGGGTCTGGGACAGCAGCGGCGTGGTGAAGGCCACCGCGGCCCCCCGCTCCTCGAAGGTCGACGGCGCGTATTCGATCGCACCCTTCAACATGATTGCCGTTCCGGATTCGCCTGACCGCTCTGCCGGCACCATTACGGGTCCGTTGGCCGGCCCCCCGCAATTGCACCATAGCAGCATTATTACATGGTCGTAAGAAATGCGGCGGCGACCAATTTGTTCTGAATTGTAGCGCCATGCGACGGCCTGTCGCGGTTGGCAACAGCGTGCACGACGAGCGTGGGCCTAACCATAAGGTTTGCCCCCGATCTGCTTGCCGGACGCTTGGACATCGGCGCAAAGCGGCGCGATTTACCCAGGCAACTTTATAAAGCCGGACGGAAATCTCCGTACCGGCGCTGCCCGGTCCGGATGCCGCGCGACGGCTCTTGCGCTTTGCGCGGCGACGCGACAGTTTGGACGGACGTTACACCGCGACCATGGGAGAAGCAGAGGGTGAGCAACATCGGCATCGTGCTCGGACGGTTCCACCGCAAAGAGGTGGAAGAGATGCTGGACGAGGCGCGCACCGTCGCCGCCAGCCGCGGCCTCGGCATCGTGGCGGAGGTCTGGGTTCCCGGTTCGATGGAAAAGCCGCTGGCGATCAAGCGCCTGCTGATGCGCGAGGATGTCGCCGGCGCGGTCGCGCTGGGCATCATCGAGCGCGGCGAGACCGAACATGGCAACGTCATGGGCCATGCGGTCATCGGCAGCCTGATCGACCTGCAGCTCCAGTTCATGAAGCCGGTCGGCGTCGGCATCCTCGGGCCGGGGATCAACCCGTCGCAGATCCTGCCGCGCATCCGCCCCTACGCCGCCGCCGCGGTGAACGCCTGCGCCGACCTGATCGAGCAGGGCTGAGGTTGCTTATACGCGGCCAGAATAATTCTGACCGCTGCGTTCATTCGCCACGCAGGCTTCGCACCTGACGGTGCGCGCCCGCAGTCGCGGACGATATCCCGGGTTCGGAAAATCAGGACTTTCCGAACCCGGTCTCAAGCTTTGGCGGGGCGCCACCGATGCAGCACATGCATCGCCCCGCCGAACAGCAAGCCCCAGAAGGCCGATCCGACCCCGAAGAAGGACAGGCCCGACGCGGTCACCAGCAGCGTGACCAGGGCGGGGATGCGCTCCTCCTCCGCCTGGACCGCCGCCAGCAGAGAGCCGCCGAAGGCACCGATCAGCGCCAGACCGGCCACCGCCTCGATCAGGATCGGCGGCGAACGGGTGACCAGCGTGGCGGTGACCGCCGCCAGCGCCGTCAGCGCGATGTAGCCGACACCGCCGGTGACGGCGGCCTGCCAGCGACGCTCCGGCCTGGGGTCGGCATCGGGACCGGCGCACATCGCCGCGGTGATCGCCGCCAGATTGACCGTCGGCGCTCCCAGCGGCGCCGTCAGGGCCGAGGCGAAGCCGGTCGCCAGGAAGGCCGGCGGCACCCGCGGCGTGTAGCCGAAGGTCGCCAGCACCGCCAGACCGGGGATGTTCTGCGACGCCATGGTGACGACGAACAGCGGCAGGGCCAGCCCGACCAGCGCCTCCCAGGTGAAGGCCGGGGCGACCAGCGACAGGGTCGGCCAGGGGTCGGCCGGCAGTGCGCCCGACACCGGCGGGTTCATCGCCATCGCCGCCAGCGCCACCGCGACCGCCGCCGGCACCGCATAGAGCCGGGCGACGCGCCCGACGATCGCCCAGGTCGCCAGCACCAGCAGGCCCAGCCCCGGCGCCTGCCCGATTGCCATGAAGGGCGCCAGGCACAGTTTCAGCAGAAGCCCGGCCAGCATGCCGTTGGCGAGCGGCTTCGGGATCGCCGCGATCCAGCGGCCGAGCGGCCGCCACAGCCCCGCGACCATGATGAGCACGCCGACCGTCAGGAAGGCCCCCACCGCCGCCGGAAAGCCGCCGGCCACCGGGCCGGTCGCCGCCAGCAGCGCCATGCCCGGCGTGGTCCAGGCGACGCTGATCGGCTTGCGCTGGGTCCAGGCCAGCCAGATCGCCGACAGCCCCATGGAAAAGCCGACGGCCACCAGCCCGGAGGTGATCTGCGCCGTGTCCGCCCCGACCGCCGCCAGCCCCTGGATCACCACCGCGACCGAACTGGCATAGCCGACCAGCGCCACCAGACCGCCGGTGGCGAGCGCCGAAGGCGACAGGCCGCGCCCCCCCGGGGATGCGGGCGCGCCGGAAACGGTCTGGTCGGCGGATGACGAGCCGGGCATGGCCGGTCCTTTCGCATGCATGGACAGGAGAGGACCCGACAGGTAAATTGGATCCAATATCCAGGCAAGCGTTTTTCTCACCTCCCAGGTCTCCAGCATGTCCCAGCCTCCCGACTCCCGCCCCCCCGATGCGCGCCTTGCCGATCTGGCCGTGCTGATCGCGCGCAACCGGCCGCGCTTCCGCACCGCGACCGAGTTCGTCGAGGCGGCGATGCGCGAGGCGATCCTGGAGGGGGTTCTTCCGGCCGGCGCCCCGCTGCGCCAGGAGGATCTCGCCGCCGCCTTCGGCGTCAGCCGCATGCCGGTGCGCGAGGCCCTGCGCCAGTTGGAGGCCCGCGCGCTGGTCGAATTCCATCCCCACCGGGGCGCGGTGGTGGCGGAGATCTCGGCGGAGGATTCGGCCGACATCGGCGCCATCCGGGCGGCGCTGGAGCCGGCGGCCCTGCGGCTGTCGCTGCCGCATCTGACGGCGGACGACCTTGCCCTGGCGGCGGAGCTGATCGCGGAGATGGATGCGGAGACCGATCCCGGCCGCATGGGCGAGCTGAACCGGCGCTTCCACATGACGCTCTATTCCCGCGCCGGCCGGCCGCGCCTGCTGGCGCTGGTGGAACAGCATCTCTCCGCCGCCGACCGCTATCTGCGCTTCCAGTTCGCGGCGCTGGGCTACCATCCCCGCTCCCAGGACGAGCATCACGCCCTGCTGGCGGCCTGCCGTGCCGGCGACGCGGACGCCGCCTGCGGCATCGTCGTGCGCCACGTCATCCAGGCGGGCGAGCAGTTGAGCGCCTTCCTGGACGGGCGGGGGTGAGGCTGGCGGGGATGATGCCCCGCCTCTCCTACGGCGCGCCCAGCAGTTCGCCCAGCGCGTGGCTGAGCTGGCGCGGGGTCACCGGCTTGTGGATGATGCCCAGCCCATGGGCGGCGGCGTCGCGCTCGCACTCCGGGCCGGTCTCGCCGGTCAGGATCAGGCCGGGGACCGGCGCGCTGCCGGGATCGTCGTAAAGCGCGCGGATGCGGGCGACCGCCTCGGTGCCGTAGCGCCCTTCGCGCAGCCGGTAATCGGCGACGATCAGGTCGGGGCGGCGGCCCATGCGGCTCAACCCCTCCACCGCCTTCTGGGCGGAGCCGGCGACCAGCACCTGATAGCCCCATTCGCGGAAGATCGTCTCCAGCCCCAGCAGCACGATGGCGTCGTCGTCGACCACCACGGCGAAGCGGCCGCGTCCGGCGGTCGCCGCCTCCGCCGCGGTCACCGGCGTCTCGACCTTGCGGCCGAGCGGCAGGGCGATGACGAAGCTGGTCCCCTGCCCCGGCTTGGAGGTCACGTCCACCGGATGGTTCAGCAGCAGCGACAGCCGCCGCACGATGGCGAGCCCCAACCCCAGCCCGCGGTTGCGGTCGCGCTCCGGGTTGCCGACCTGATGGAACTCCTCCCAGATGCTTTCCAGATGGTCGGAGGGGATGCCGATGCCGGTGTCGCGCACCTCGATCAGCAGCCGCCCGCCAGCCCGCCGGCATTCGATGTCGATCCGCCCGCTTTCGGTATAGCGCAGGGCGTTTTCCACCAGATTGCGCACCATGCGGGTCAGCAGGGTGCGGTCGGTCCGGGCCGCGGCGTTGCAGGACAGGACGTGCAACTCCAGCCCCTTGGCCGCCGCCACCGGCCGGTAGGAGGCGGCGATGTGGTCGAACAGCGGGGCGACCGGCACATTCTCGATGTTGGGCTGGACCACGCCGGCATCCAGCCGCGACATGTCGAGCAGGCTGTCCAGCAGCTCCTTCAGCGCGTCCAGCCCGCGGCCCAGATGCATCAGCGCGGTGGCGCCCTGGCTGCCCTGGACATGCGGCTTCAGCACGTCGACGAACAGCAGCAGCGCCTGCAACGGCTGGCGCAGGTCGTGGCTGGCCGCGGCCAGGAACTTGCCCTTGGCGAGGTCGGCGGCCTCCGCCGTCTCCTTCGCCTGCAACAGCGCCTGTTGCGCCTGACGGCGGGCGGTGATGTCGCGGAAATAGACGGAGAGACCGTCGGAGCTGGGATAGATGCTGGCCTCCAGCCAGTTGCCCATAGTCGGAGACAGCACCTCTATGGTCATTTCACGGCCTTCGCGGACCGCCTGCTTCTGCGCTTCGAAGGCTTCGCTGCCCAGCACCCTGGGGAAGGCCTCCCAGACGCGACGGCCCAGCAGGGTGTCGCGCGAGCGGCCCCAGACCTGTTCGGCCTTGCGGTTGATGTAGGTGAAGCGCCACTGGTGGTCGACCGCATAGAAGGCGTCGCTGATGCTTTCGAGAATCTTCACCGCACGCTCGTGCGAGGTGCGGGCCTCCTCCTCCGCCCGCTTGCGCATGGTGATGTCGCGGAAGAAGCAGCCCACCCCCTCCGGCGTCGGCAGGAAGCGGACCTCCAGCCACAGGGTGGTGTCTTCGCCGTCGAAACGCTTTTCGATGCCGGTCGGCTGCCGCTCCGTCATCGTCTTGCGACACAGCGCCTCCAGGTCCGACCCGGCAAGCTGCGGCCACACCTCCCACAGGAGGCGGCCGCGCATCGCCGACAGCGACTGGTGGTCGAACTCTTCGGCGCGGCGGTTCTGGTAGATCACGCGGTAATCGCCGTCCAGCGCCACCAGCGCCTCGTCGATGCTGTCCAGAATGTCGGTCGCGCGCCGGCGCACGTCGGCAATCGCCTCCTCCATCCGCCGCTCGTCGGACCGGTCGTGCAGGATCCACAGGAATCCCTCCTCGTCGCCCTGGAGCGGCAGGACGGTCAGCGCAGCCCAGACGGCGAAGCCGTCCCGGTGGCAGAAGGGACGCTCCTCCTGGATGCGGCCCTCGGCCAGCGCGCGGGCCCGCAGGGCTTTGGGCGCGCCGGCGGCGACCTCCTCCGGCGGAAACAGGATGTCGACCGGCTGTCCCCTCGCCTCCTCCTCGCTCCAGCCCAGGATGCGGACGGCGCCGGGGTTCCAGCTGGTGATCAGGCCGGCAGGATCCAGGGTCAGGATGGCGTGGCCGATGGCGCTGTCGAGGATCGCGCGCAGCCGCCTCTCGCTGTCGGCATGGGCGGCGCGGCTGCGCTCCAGCGCATTGAAGGCGGTGCGCAGATCCTCGTTCAATGCCGTGACCGTCAGCAGATCGTCGCGGCCGCTGTAGGCGTTGGACAGCGCCGACTGGAGCCGGGCATTTTCACGCTCAAGCTCCTCCAGCCTTGCCAGCAGTTCCGCGTCCGGTCGAGCAGGCAAATCCGGCCCGGCTCCCGTTCGGTTATCGGCGGGCTCGTTCGGGACGGACGGCTGCTTGGTCATAGGCGCCCAAAGAAAAACAAAACGCTCATTCGTCGAGAGTGCGCAATGCCCAAAGCCGCTGTAAACCTTCCAAAAGCAATATTCCGGACGATTGCGATATCCGAAATGCAATCGATGTCGTTACCGCATATCGGTGATTGCCTTTACCATTGCCCGCACGCCGGCATCGAGCACTTTATCGCGCCGCAACACCAACCCAAGGGTGCGGATCAATGGCGGCGTCAGAGCTTGTACTGCGAACCGGTCGCAATCCTGCGGCCCCGCCACGGTGACCGACGGCAGGATCGACCGGCCGAGCCCGGCGGCGACGAGATTCTTGATCGCCTCCACATTGCCCAGCTCCATCGATGGCCGCGGCTGGATGCCGCCGGCCATGAACCAGCCGTCGATCACCGCCCGCATGGTCCCGCCGCGCTCGTAAAGGATCAGCGTTTCGTCCGCCAGCGCCGCCGGAGCCATTTCCGGGGCGGCGGTCTGCTCCGGTAGCGGCACGGCGCCGCGGGGACCGACACAGACCAGCTCCTCGGCGCAGACCGGTTCGATGGACAGGCCGAGGCGGCCGGCCGGCAGGGTGACCAGCGCCAGATCCAGCGTTCCGCCCTCCACCGCATCCAGGATGTCCGGCGTGTTGCCGGTGACGACGATGATCTCCAGCCCGGGATGGGCGCTGCGCAGGGCGGTCAGGATCGGCGGCAGGCGGTAAATGCAGGCGGTGGCCCCGGTGCCGATGCGCACGCGCCCGACCTGCCCGGCACGGTGGCGGCCCATGGCGGCCGATGCCGCCTCCATCTCCTCGCGCAGGCGGCGGATGAAGGGAAGCAGGTCGCGGCCGGCCGCGGTCGGCAGGGCGCGCTTGCCAACCCGCTCCACCAGCCGCACGCCGAAGCGCTCCTCCAGATTGCGGATCTGCATGCTGACCGCCGGCTGGGTCAGGCCGAGCCGGCTGGCGGCCTCGGTGAAGCCGCCATGCTCGATGACGGTCGCGAAGGTGATGAGCTGGTCGAGGTTGAGGCCACGCATACCCCCAGTCTTCCTTATGATTTCAATCAGATCAATAAATTTGCCTTTTCCCCGCCGGTCCACGACGGTGTGGGCATGACGACCGCCGCCATCGCCACTCCCGCCCCTACCCCCGCTGAAGAGCCCCGGCCGATCTGGTTCGTGCTGCTCTGCACCAGCCGCTTCGCCACCTCGCTGTCCTTCATGGTCTATGCCGGCGCGCTCGTGCCCGCGATGCAGGCCTGGGGCATGTCGGCGGGAGAGGCCGGGTCGATCCAGACCGCCTTCAACGTCGGCTACGCCCTGTCGCTGGTGGGCTCGTCCTGGTTCGCCGACAGCCTGGGCGCCAAGCGCGTCTTCCTGTGCGCCAGCTGGGCGACCGCGCTGACCGGCATCGCCTTCGCCATCTTCGCCCGCTCGGCGGAAAGCGGACTGCTGCTGTTCGCGCTGATGGGACTGACCCAGGGCGGCACCTATGCCCCCTCCATCATGCTGGTGGCGCAGGGCGTGCCGGCGGACCGGCGTGGTGCTGCGGTGGGCTGGCTGCTGGCGGCGGGGTCGCTCGGCTATTTCGCCTCCATCGCCCTTGCCGCCGGACTGGCCGAGCGGTTCGGCTACGAGGCGGCCTTCATCGCCTGCGGGCTGGGACCGCTGCTGGCGGCGCTGCTCGCCACGCCGGGCCTGCTCGGACGGCCCAATCTGGTGGCGGGCGGGGGAGCGCGGCGGCTGCGCGGCGCCTTCCGTTTCCTGTCCGACCGCCGCTCCTTCCTGCTGACCGCCGGCTACACCGCCCATTGCTGGGAACTGCTGGGCATGTGGGCGTGGCTGCCGGCCTTCCTGACCGCCAGCCTCGCAGGCGCCGGTGGCGACGGGGCCGGCGTGCGCGGGCTGTGGATCGCCGGTGCCATCCATCTCTCGGGCTTCCTGTCGTCGCTGCTGATGGGACGCGCATCCGACCGGCTTGGCCGGCGGACAGTGCTGGTGGCGATGGGCGTGCTGGGCGCCGCCTGTTCCTTCACCATCGGCTGGATGGACGGGATGCCGCTGGCCCTGGTCCTGGCGGTGGCGGCGCTCTACGGCTTCTCCGCGCTGGGCGACTCCCCCGTGCTGTCGACGGCGATGACCGAATCGGTCGAACCCGGCAGCCTGGGGGCGGCGCTCGCCGTCCGCTCCATTCTGGGCTTCGGCGCCGGAGGGGCGGCGCCGCTGGCGGTCGGTCTGGTGCTGGATCGGGCCGGCGGCGCAGCCGGTGCCGGCTGGGGCTGGGGTTTCGCGCTTCTCGGCGTCGGCGGCGGGTTGGCGACCGTCTGCGCCCTTCTTCTTCCCGCCGACCGTCCTGACCGGAGTTGATTCACATGGTCTCCATTGCCGGGCCCGCCATCACCGTGCGGGCATCCGCCGACACCGACATTCCCGCCATCACCGCCCTTTACGCCCGCCATGTGCTGCACGGCACCGCCTCGTTCGAAGAGGTTCCGCCGGACGAGGCCGAGATCGCCCGCCGCCGCGCCGACATTTTGGGCCGCGGCCTGCCCTATCTGGCGGCGGAATGCGAAGGGCGGCTGGTCGGCTATGCCTATGCCGGCCTGTACCGCACGCGCAGCGCCTACCGCTTCACGCTGGAGAATTCCGTCTATGTCGCCGACGGCATGGGCCGGCGCGGCATCGGCCGGGCGCTGATGGACCCGTTGATCGAGATGTGCGAGGCGGCGGGCTACCGCCGGATGATCGCGGCGATCGGCGACAGCGCCAACCACGGCTCCATCGGCCTGCACAGCGCCTGCGGCTTCCGTCCTGTCGGCATCCTGCCCGCCGTGGGCTTCAAGTTCGGCCGCTGGCTGGACGGCGTGCTGATGGAACGGCCGCTCGGCGACGGAAGCGACAGCCCACCGTCCGGCTGACCGGAAGCCCCATCAGTCGGCCCCCAGCAGCTCGTCCGGGCGCGGGCTGGGTGCCTTCGCCATCGGCACCGTCCGCGGCAGCTCCACGCCGGGCAACTGCCAGTCCACCGGCGGCGCCGATCCCGGCGTCGGCCGGTACTGGTCCAGAACCGCCAGCAGGGTCAGCAGCGCCAGGGCCAGGGCCACCACCAGCAGCCGGCGGTCCACCCCGGCCATCGGGCCCTTGTCATCGGCTTCGGCACTGTCGCGATCCAGCAGGGCCATGCTCCGTCCTCCCGTCTTCTCGTCCTTCGTATCTGGGACAAGCTTGATCGATGCGGCGGAACGTCACAATGTGGCTTTGCCGCAGTCTGCCTTCGGTTCAGGCGAAGGCAGACTGCGACCTCAAGGTCTATGCGGATCGTCTCCGCCGTGACATCAGGTGCATGCGCTCAGGTAAAGGCGGCGCCCGCCCTGGCGCCCAGCCGCTTGAGGACGACCGCCAACGGGCAGAAGCCGGTGAAGGCGGCCTGCAACAGGTTGGCGCCGACGAAGGCGGTCAGCCACAGCCACTGCGGGCTGTGCAGGTGCGACAAGGCCAGGCTCAGCAGGACAACGGTCCCGGCGAAGGCCATCACGATGCGGTCGATGCTCATGTCGATGTCTCCCGATGCAAGGATTGGTTCGAAGACGGAGGATTCTCCGGCGAAGGATCGCAATACAGCCCCGCCAGCACCTCGATCACGGCGGCGGCTTCGGCGCTTGCCAGCCTGTAGAAGATCGTCAGCCCGTCGCGGCGGGTCCGCACGAGGCCTTCGGCACGCAGCCTCGCCAGATGCTGCGACAAGGCCGACTGGCTGAGCCCGACCGCATCCGCGAGGTCGCCGACGCAGAGTTCCCCACGCCCCAGCAGGCAGAGGATGGACAGGCGCCGTTCGTTGGCCAGCGCCCTCAGCAGGCGCGCCGCCGAACTCACATGGCTGCGATCCAATTCATTCATTGACACTAAATTAGACTATTCTAAATTATTGGTCAAGAGGTGCTTCATCCATTCCAGTCAAGGTGGCCCGTCATGCCCCGCCGACCCGCAGGCCTCGTTCTGGCCGCGACGCTCCTGTTCGCCATCGTTCCGCTGTCCGGCGCGCTGGCCCAGCCCGATGCGGGGGCCGGCCGGCTCACCGTGCGCGCCCGTGCGGTGGAGGATCTGAAGGCCGTCTTCGCCACCGTGGAAAGCGTCCACGAGACGCTGGCGCGCACCCGCATCGGCGGCACCATCGCCGACTTGACGGCGAAGGAAGGGGACAAGGTCACCATGGGTCAGGTCGTTGCCACCGTGCACGACCCGAAGCTGCCGCTGCAACTGGCGGCGCTGGACGCGCGCATCCAGGCGCTCCAGGCGCAGCAGCATCAGGCCGGCCTGGAGCTGGACCGCGCCCGGCAGCTGCGGGCGAGCGGAACGGGGACGCAGCAGCGGCTCGACGACGCGCAGTCCGCCGTGGACGTGGCCCGCGCCCAGATCGCCGCCATGACGGCCGAGCGGGCGGTGGTGGAGCAGCAGCTGCGCGAGGGCGCGGTGTCGGCGCCCGCCAACGGCCGCATTCTCCAGGTCAAGGTCATCGACGGCGCCGTGGTGATGCCCGGCGAGACCGTCGCCAGCATCGCGACGGAAACCTATGTGCTGCGCCTGCGCCTGCCCGAACGCCACGCCCGCTTCATGCATGAGGGCGACCCGGTGCTGGTCGGCGACCGCGGTCTCGCCCCGGTCGCGCCATCCGGCGGCGAGGGGGCGCTGGACGCGAAGCCGCTCGACCTGAAGCGCGGTACCGTCCGTCAGGTCTATCCGGAGATGTCCGGCGGTCAGGTGGTGGCCGACGCCACGGTGAGCGGGCTCGGCGATTTCTTCGTGGGCGAGCGCGTGCGCGTGTACGTCGCCACCGGCACGCGGCAGGCGTTCGTCATCCCGCCCGACCATGTCCTGCGCCGCTTCGGCACCGACTTCGTACGGCTGGCCGACGGGACGGAGGTGCCGGTCCAGGTCGGCGGTCCGATTCCCAGCGTCGGCGACCAGCGCGGCGGGATCGAGGTGCTGTCCGGCCTGAGACCCGGCGACGTGATCGTCCGCCCGGACGGTGCGCGATGAGGCTCGGTCTCTCCGGGGTGCTGACGCGGACCTTCATCCGCTCGCCCCTGACCCCGCTTCTGCTGCTGGCCTCGCTGGTGGTCGGCACGGTCGCCCTGCTCTCGCTGCCGCGGGAGGAGGAGCCGCAGATCAGCGTGCCGATGGTGGACATCCTGGTTCGCGCCGACGGGCTGAAGGCGGACGACGCGGTCGAGCTGGTGACCAAACCGCTGGAGGAGATCGTCAAGGGCATCGACGGGGTCGAGCACACCTACAGCCAGACCCTGGACGACCGTGTGGTCGTCACCGCCCGTTTCCTCGTCGGCACCTCGGCGGACGAGGCGATCCTGCGCGTGCACGAGAAGGTGCGGGCCAACCTGAACCGCATCCCGCTCGGCATTCCGGAGCCGCTGATCGTCGGGCGCGGCATCAACGACGTGGCGATTTTGACCCTGACGCTGGCCCCCAGGCCGGACGCGGCGTCGCGCTGGACCGACACCGCGCTGTATGGCGTGGCGGACGAGCTGCTGGCACAGCTGGTGCAGGTGGAGGATGTCGGCCGCAGCGTCATCGTCGGCGGCCGTCCCGACCAGATCCGGGTGGAACCGGATCCGGAGCGGCTGGCGCTGTTCGGCGTCACGCTCAACCAGCTGGTCGACAAGGTGAGGAGCGCCAACCGGTCCTTCATGGTCGGCTCGGTGCGGGCCCAGGGCGGCAGCCTGCCGGCGCTGGCCGGCCAGACGCTCCAGGGGACCGCCGACATCGGCCTGCTGCTGGTCACCGCCCGCGACGGCCGCCCGGTCTATGTCAAGGATGTGGCCGACATCGTGATGGGCGCGCGGCCGGACGAAAGCACGGCCTGGAACCTGCTGCCCGACGGCAAGGGCGGGCTCGTCCAGACCCCGGCGGTCACCATCGCCATCGCCAAGCGCGCCGGGGCCAATGCCGTGACCATCGCCGGGCGCGTTCTGGAGCGCGTGCAGGCCATCCAGGCCGGATCGCTGCCCAGGGACCTGACGCTGACCGTCACCCGCAACTATGGCGAGACGGCGAACGAGAAGGTCAACGAACTGCTGTTCCATCTGGCGCTCGCCACCGTGACCATCGTCGCGCTGATCGTGCTGGCGATCGGCTGGCGCGAGGGCATGGTGACGCTGATCGTCATCCCGACCACGATCCTGCTGACCATGTTCGCGTCCTGGCTGATGGGCTACACCATCAACCGCGTCAGCCTGTTCGCGCTGATCTTCTCCATCGGCATCCTGGTGGACGACGCCATCGTCGTGGTGGAGAACATCGACCGCCACTGGTCGATGCGCGACGGCCGCAGCAAGGTCCAGGCCGCCATCGAGGCGGTCGCGGAGGTCGGCAACCCGACCGTCGTCGCCACCCTGACCGTCATCGCGGCACTGCTGCCGATGATGTTCGTGTCCGGCCTGATGGGCCCCTACATGAGCCCGATCCCGGCCAACGCATCGGCCGCCATGGTTTTCAGCTTCTTCGCCGCCATGGTGCTGACGCCCTGGCTGATGGTGAAGCTGCGGCCGGGCGACGATGCTCCGGCCGGGCACGGCGATGAAGACAGTGGCGGGCATGGCGGCGGGCATGGCGATGGACGGGGCGGCCTGCTGGGCCGCCTGTATCTCTCCGTCGCGCGCCCGGTCATCCGCAGCAAACGCCGGGCCTGGATTTTCCTGCTCGCGGTCGGGGTGGCGACGCTGGCCTCGACGGCGCTGTTCTACACCAAGGACGTGGCGGTCAAGCTGCTGCCCTTCGACAACAAGTCTGAACTCCAGGTCGTCGTCGACCTGCCGCGCGGCGCGGCACAGGAGGATACCGGGCGCGTGCTGCTGGCCGCTGCGCGGAAGATCGCCGACCTGCCCGAACTGGCGAGCGTCCAGGCCTATGGCGGCACCGCCTCGCCCTTCAACTTCAACGGTCTGGTCCGCCATTACTATCTGCGCGACCAGCCGGAGCAGGGCGACCTGCAAGTCAACCTCGCCCCCAAGGGCGAGCGCCGCCGCAGCAGCCACGACATCGCGCTCGACATCCGGGCGCGGCTGAGGGATCTGGCGGTTCCCGACGGCACCTCGCTCAAGGTCGTCGAGGTGCCGCCCGGTCCGCCGGTGCTCTCCACCCTGCTGGTCGAGGTCTACGGCCCCGATGCGGAGACGCGGCGCAAGGCGACGGGCATCGTCCGGGACGCCTTCCGCAGCGTCGACTTCATCGTCGATGTGGACGACACCGTCCGCCCGCCCGGCGAGCGGCTGCGCTTCGCGCTGGACCGCGAGAGCCTGGAGTTCCACGGTGTCGAGGAACAGGCGGTCTATGACACGTTGCAGGCGCTGGTCGGCGGCGTGCCGGTCGGTTACTCGCATCGCGGGGCCGGACGCACCCCCATCGAGATATCGGTGCGGCTGCCGAAGTCGGGCCTGTTCCTGTCGGAGCGCATCCTGGCGACGCCGGTGCCCGGCGCCCGCGGCACGGTCGAGCTGGGCGACCTCGTCACCATGACGCGGGAACCGGCCTCCTATCCGCTGTTCCGCCGCAACGGCCGCTTCGCCGAGATGGTGATGGCCGATCTCGCCGGACGCTACGAGGCGCCGGTCTACGGCATGCTGGCGGTGCAGGAGCGGCTGAAACGGATCGACTGGAAAGCCGCCGGGCTCACAGCGGCGCCGGACATCCTGCTGCATGGACAACCCGCCGACCAGAGCAAACCCGCGCTGCTGTGGGAGGGCGAGTGGGAGATCACCTATGTCACCTTCCGCGACATGGGGGCCGCCTTCGCGGTGGCGATCCTCGGCATCTATCTGCTGGTGGTCGCGCAGTTCGGCAGCTTCACGCTGCCGCTGGTGATCCTGGTGCCGGTGCCGCTGACCCTGATCGGCATCGTGCTCGGCCACTGGCTGTTCGGGGCCGCCTTCACCGCGACCTCGATGATCGGCTTCATCGCCCTGGCGGGCATCATCGTGCGCAATTCGATCCTGCTGGTGGACTTCATCCGCCATCTTCGCGACCGCGGGCTGTCGGTGCGGGAGGCCGCCCTGGAGGCCGGGGCGATCCGCTTCAAGCCGATCCTGCTGACGGCGGTGGCGGCGATGATCGGCGCCGCCTTCATCCTGACCGACCCCATCTTCCAGGGGCTGGCGATCTCGCTGCTGTTCGGCCTGCTGAGTTCGACGCTGCTGACCGTTCTGGTCATCCCGGCGATCTACGTCGTGCTGCGCGACGATGCCCCGGGCCGGAGGGAATAGCCGGGAACGGCGGTGGGGGGCTTCACCCCTGCCGCCGTTCACTGCCGGCCGTCTCAGGGCATGTACTGGCCGCCGTTGACGTCGAGGATCTGTCCGGTGATGTAGCCGCTGCAGGCGTGCGAGGCGAAGAACAGGAAGGTCGGCGCGCATTCCTCCGGCTTGCCGAAGCGGCCCATCGGGAAGCCGGCGCCGATGCGGGCCTTGGTGTCCGTGTCCTTGTCGGCGTGGAAGGCGGTGTCGAAGGTGCCGGGCGACACCGTGTTGAAGCGGATGCCGTCCTTCGTGTGGAAATTCACCCAGTTCTTCTGGATGTTGTGCAGCCACGCCTTCGCCGCACCGTACAGACCGGCGCCGGGGCCGCCGCCGGTGTAGCCGGCAACCGAGCCGACCAGGATCACCGACGCGGTGGTTCCGCTCTGCGTGGCGGACTCCTTCAGGTGCGGCAGCGCGTATTTGGTGACCATCAGGGCGGAGCGCGCATTCAGGTCGGTCACCGCGTCGAAGAATTCGTCGTCGATCTCCTCCAGCGGCTTGCGCGCGACCAGACCGCCCGCATTGTTGATCACCACGTCGATACCGCCGAAGCGGGCGACGAAATCCTCGACCAGACGCTTGGCTCCCTCGCTGGACGACACGTCGCCGGACAGGAAGGCGACCTCGCCGTCCAGCGCGTTCAGCCGGGCCAGCGTGGAATCGAGGTCGGCCGGCGCCTTGCGGCCGTTCATGCCGACAAGCGCGCCGTGGCGGGCGAACGCCTCGACCGCCGCCAGACCGATTCCCTGGGTCGACCCCGTCACCAGAACGCGCTTGCCCTTCAGATCACCGAACATGTGTGAGCCCTTCCTTCCCTCGTGTTGAAAATCCGCGAAGCGCGGTACGGTCCGCGCTCAACGCGCTCAATGTCTCAAATATTGAGACATTGTTCTCAATATAATCAGGATGTTAGGGGTGAAGAGGGGTCTGGTCAAGATTGGCTAAGCCGGCGCGTCATATTGCCTTCTTTATAGATGTCTCACTATGTGGCAACATCACTGTTGGATTTGACAACATACAACGTGGCCACTAAGGTCCCGTCATCGAGGCGACACGAATGCCCACCAGAACCGATCCCATGACCCAGCCCGTTGACGCGATCGACCCGGCCACGCCCGAAAGGCGGCAGGCCGCCGGAACGCAGACCCTGCTCCGCGGGCTGGCGGCGATCGAGTGCGTGGCGACCGGCACGACCGAGGTGAAGGGAATCGCGGCGCGGCTGAACACGCCGCGCAGCACCGTCCACCGCATGCTGAACAGCCTGGTGGCGGAGGGGTACCTGCACCATGTCCCCTACAAAGGCTATCTGCTGGGACCGAAGCTGATCGAACTCGGCATGAAGGCGCTGGAGCAGCGGCCCTTGGTGGCGCTGGCCCGGCCCCACATCGAGGCGCTGGCCCAGCGCACCGGCGACACCGTCCATCTCGGCGTGGTCGACGGCGACGAGGTCTTCTATCTCGACAAGATTCCGAGCACGCGCGGGCTGGAGATGCGCTCTCGCGTCGGCCTGCGCATGCCGCTGGCCTCGACCGGCATCGGCAAGGCGCTGATGCTGGGGATGCCGCCGTCGCGCTGGCGCGCGCTGCACGACGCGGTGGCGACGGCGCCGGACACGGTGGGCGGACGGCCCGGACCGTTGCCCTGGCCGAAATACGAAAAGCTGATGGCGGGCTTCCTGCGGCGGGACTGGGTGCTCGACCTGGAAGAGAACGAGATCAGCGTCCGCTGCGTCGGCGCGCCGGTGCGCGACATCAGCAATCAGGTGGTCGCCGCCATCAGCGTGGCGAGCGCGGTGCCCTACATGCCGGACGAACGGATGGCTGAACTCGGACCGGTCGTCCGTGCGGCGGCCGACGCGATATCGAAGGAATTGGGATGGAAACAGGACGGAAGCGCGACGGGGCGGCCCTGATCGCGCTGGACTGGGGCACCTCCAGTCTGCGCGGATTCCTCATGGATGGCGCCGGCACGGTGCTGGAGCAGCGCGCCAACGCGCACGGCATCCAGAATCTGCCGCAACCCGGCCTGCCCGGCTTCGAGCAGGCCTTCGCCGGGCTGTGCGGCGAATGGCTGGCCGGCAATCCGGGCGTACCGGTGGTGGCCGGCGGCATGGTCGGCAGCGCCCAGGGTTGGGCCGAGGCCCCCTATGTCGCCTGCCCGGCCGACACCGGCACGTTGGCCGGACACGCCATCGCGGTGGACAGCGCCGCCGGTGTCC
The DNA here is from genome assembly GCF_002573965.1 of Azospirillum palustre. Taxonomy (NCBI): domain Bacteria; kingdom Pseudomonadati; phylum Pseudomonadota; class Alphaproteobacteria; order Rhodospirillales; family Azospirillaceae; genus Azospirillum; species Azospirillum palustre. Next base: position 68,040 of record NZ_PDKW01000041.1, read on the forward strand.
GCATCCTCATCGCCCCCGGCGTCACCTACGCCCCGCCCGACGCGCCTCCCGACATCCTGCGCGGCGAGGAAATCCAGATCGCCGGCGTGCTGGCCGACCGCCCCGACTGGGCGCGCGAAGCCTGCATGGTGCTGCCGGGCACCCATTCCAAATGGGTGCAGATCGAGGGCGGGCGGATGACCCGTTTCGCCACCTACATGACCGGCGAGCTGTTCGCGGTGCTGACCAAGCACTCGATCCTGGGCCGTCTGATGCCGGTGGATGTAGAGGCCGATGCGGACGCCCGCGACACGGCCTTCGCCGACGGCGTGCGGGCGGCGCAGGCCAGCGGGCCGGGCGACCTGACGCACCAGATCTTCGCCGCGCGCACGCTCGGCATCACCCGCCGCATGGCGCCGGAGCTGCTGAAGGATTTCCTGTCCGGCCTGCTGATCGGACACGAGATGGTCTCCGGCCTCACCCGGATGGGGGCGGCGCTGGGCAGCGGCCGGCCGCTTCTGCTGATCGGCGACGGTGCGCTCTGCCGCCGCTACGTCCAGGGGCTGGCCCTGCTGGGCATCGAGCCCACCGCCCGGCTCGAAAACACCGCGCCCAAGGGGCTGTTCCAGTTCGCCATCGCCGCCGGCCTGATCGCGCCGCCGGCCGGAAAGGACACTCATGTCTGATAAAAGCCTGAAGGCCCGGCTCGACGCCGCCTTCGCCGCCCTGCCGCTGGTCGCCATCCTGCGCGGCCTGAAGCCCGCCGAATGCGAGGGCGCCGCCCGCGCCCTCTATGAGCGCGGCTTCCGGCTGATCGAGGTGCCGCTGAATTCGCCGGACCCGTTCGACAGCATCGCCGCCATCCGCCGCATCCTGCCGCAGGACGCGCTGGTCGGCGCCGGTACCGTGCTGGAGGTGGCGCAGGTCGCCCGCCTCAAGGAGATCGGCGCCGATCTGGTGGTGATGCCGCATGCCGACACCGCGGTGATCCGCGCCGCCAAGGCGGCCGGCCTGGCCTGCGTTCCCGGCGTCGCCACGGCGACCGAGGCCTTCGCCGCTCTGGCGGCCGGCGCCGACGCGCTGAAGCTGTTCCCGGCCGAGCAGATCAACCCGACCATCGTCAAGGCGATCCGCACCGTGCTGCCGGCCGGCACCCGGCTCTTGCCGGTGGGCGGCATCGCTCCCGACAATATGGCCCCCTTCCTGGAGGCCGGCGTCGCCGGCTTCGGGCTGGGATCGGCGCTCTACAAGCCGGGCATGACCGCCGCCGAGATCGCCGGGCGGGCCGAGGCCTTCGTCGCGTCCTGGACGGCGCTCAACCCGCGCTGACTTCACGCGGGCGGCGAAGCCGTCCGCTTTTCCTGTCCGCAACCCCACCAAGCAAAATTCGAGGGAGAACGTTTATGAAGGGCTATCGCCTCCTGACCGGCGCCGTCGTCGGCGTCCTGGCCACGGCCGGCCTGATTGCCGGCGCGCAGGCCGCCGACTACCCGACCAAGCCGATCGAGCTGATCGTCCCCTATGCCGCCGGCGGCGGCACCGATCTGGTCGCCCGCGCCTATGCCGACGCCACCAAGAAGCACCTGCCGCAGGCGATGGGCGTCGTCAACAAGACCGGCGGCGGCGGCGCCGTCGGCCTGACCGAGATCATGGCCGCCCGCGCCGACGGCTACAAGGTCGGCATGGGCACCGTTGAGATCACCCTGCTGCCGCACATGGGCGTGGCCCGCTTCTCGGTCGACGACTTCACCCCGGTCGCCCGCCTGAACGCCGAGCCGAGCGCCATCACCGTCAAGGCCGACGCGCCCTGGAAGACCATCGAGGAGTTCCTGGCCGACGCCAAGGCCAACCCCGGCAAGGTCCGCATCGGCAACTCCGGCACCGGCGCCATCTGGCACCTCGCCGCCGAGGCCCTGCAGAACAAGACCGGCCTGACCTTCAACCACATCCCGTTCGACGGCGCCAACCCGGCCGTGACCTCCCTGCTGGGCGGCCACATCGAGGCGGTGTCGGTCAGCCCGGCCGAGGTGTCGAGCCAGGTTGCCGGCGGCCAGCTCCGCATGCTGGCGGTGATGGCCGACGAGCGTTCCAAGGCGTTCCCGGACGTGCCCACCCTGAAGGAGAAGGGCATCGACCTGTCGGTCGCCACCTGGCGCGGCATCGTCGTTCCGAAGAAGACCCCGGCACCGGTCGTCGAGACCCTGCGCAAGGCCAGCAAGGCGGCGGCCGAGGAGCCGGCCTTCCGTGAGCAGCTCGCCAAGATGAACCTGACCTGGGCCTATGCCGACGGTCCGGAGTTCGGCGCCGCCATGCAGAAGGACAACGCCTTCTTCAAGGATCTGATGACCAAGCTCGGCATGGCCAAGTAACACGGAAACGCGCCGGCCCGGCTGCCCCGAGCCGCCGGGGCCGGCGTTCCGTTTCCGAGGAGTCCGACTGATGAGCAACGCACCTGTCCAGGGCGGCGGGGCCGGCGCGCCCCTCTCCACCAAGATCGCCAATCTGGTCATCGCGGTCGTGCTGATCGCGGTGGCCGCCGCCGCCATCGCATCGACCGGCGATTTCCCCAAGACCATGCTGGCCGCCGACGTCGGCCCGGCCCGGTTCCCGATCATCCACGCCACCGTGCTGATCGTGCTGTGCCTGATCCTGATCGCAAACACGCTGCGCATGCCGACCATTGCCGACGACACCCCGCCGGTCGGCGTCGCCGGCTATGCCGGGGTGGCGCTGGGCATCCTCGCCACCGCCGCCTGCCTCTATGCCATGGAGTATGTCGGCTACGCCGTCGCCACCGTGGTCTACATGGCAGCACTGATGTGGCTGATGGGGCAGCGCAGCCCGCTGTGGAACCCGGTGATCGCCGTCGTCGTGACCGCCGTGATCTATTTCACCTTCCAGAGCGCCCTTCAGGTGCCGCTGCCGGTCGGGAGCCTGTTCGAATGACCGCGTCGTCCCGCCTCACGCCTGCGAAGGAGCGCCGCCATGCATGAACTCAACATGCTGATGAACGGCGTCGCGACGCTGGCCGCCAACCCGATGGCCCTGCTGCTGTCCCTGGTGGGTGTGGCACTCGGCATCGTCATCGGCGCCCTTCCCGGCCTGACCGCGACGATGGGCGTCGCCATCCTGCTGCCCTTCACCTTCGGCATGGACCCGGTGTCCGGCCTGCTGATGATCTCCGGCGTCTTCTTCGGCGGCGTCTATGGCGGCTCGGTGACCGCCATCCTGCTGAAGATCCCCGGCACCCCGGCCGCCGCCGCCACCGCGATGGACGGGTTCGAGCTGACCAAGAAGGGCATGGCCGGCGTGGCGCTCGGCACCGCCACCCTGTCGTCCTTCCTGGGCGGCATGGCCAGCATCCTCGTGCTCATCTTCCTGGCGCCGGTGCTCGCCGGCTTCGCCCTGGAGTTCAGCGCGTCGGAAAGCTTCGCGCTCGCCGTCTTCGGGCTGAGCATCATCGCCAGCATCTCCGGCAAGTCGGTGGTGAAGGGGCTGATCGCCGGCTTCCTCGGCCTGCTGATCGCCACCGTCGGAATGGACCCGATGGGCGGCTTCCCGCGCTTCACCGGCGGCTACACCGAGCTGTTCAACGTTCCCTTCATCCCGGTGATGATCGGGCTGTTCGCCGCAGCCGAAGCCTTCAAGTCGATGGAGGACCCGAAGGTCCGCCTCGGCATGGCGGCGGCGCTCGGCCGCATCGTCCCGCCCTGGGCGACCTACAAGTCGCTGCTCGGCGTCGTGTCGCGCTCCTCGATCCTCGGCATCGTCATCGGCATCATTCCCGGCGCCGGCTCCGACATCGCCGCCTATGTCGCCTACAACGAGGCGCGGCGCTTCAGCAAGACGCCGGAGAATTACGGCAAGGGCGAGCTGGGCGGCGTCGCCGCCTGCGAGGCCGGCGCCAACGGCTGCACCGGCGGCGCGCTGCTGACCATGCTGACGCTGGGCATCCCCGGCGACGCGGTCACCGCCGTGATGCTGGGCGCCCTGACGCTCCAGGGCCTGCAACCGGGTCCGCTGCTGTTCAAGGAACACGGCGATCTGGTCTTCACCCTCTTCGCCGGCATGATCTTCTGCTATGTCGGCATGCTGGTGCTGGGTCTGGGCTCGCTGCGCTTCATGGGCCGCATCCTGCAGATGCCGAAGTCGGTGCTGACGCCGGTCATCCTGGCGCTCTGCGTGGTCGGCACCTATGCCATCAACAACAGCCTGTTCGACATCGGCATCATGCTGGCCGCCGGCGTCGCCGGCTACTTCATGCAGAAGTGGGACTTCCCGGCCTCGCCGGTGGTGCTGGCGCTGATCATGGGACCGATGGCCGAGGCCAACTTCCGCCGCGCGCTGTCGCTCTCGGGCGGCAGCTACGACTTCCTCTACAGCCGGCCGATCACCGCGGTGCTGCTGACAGTCGCCATCCTGACGATGCTGCTACCGCTGGTGAAGCGCTGGCGGGCCGAACGGGCGGGCATATCGGGCGGACCGGTGGAAGCAACCAAATGACCGCCGTCACCACCATCGGCCTCGACGCCGTCATCGAACCGGACCTGCGCAACGGCAACGGCGAGAATCCCGTCTGGGACGCCGACCGCCGCAGCTGGACCTGGATCGACATTCCCGGCCGCCGCATCCACCGGCTGGATCCGTCCAGCGGCGTGCGGCGTGACTGGACGCTGCCGGAACCGGTCGGCAGCCTCGTGCTGCGGCCGGACGGCGGTGCGGTCGTCGCCTGCCAGACCGGTCTCTTCGATGCGGAGCTGCCCGAAGCGGGCGGCGATGCGGTGCTCGGCCGCCTCGCCGACAGCCCCTTTCCGACGGAGGGCATGCGCTTCAACGACGGGCGCTGCGACCGGCAGGGGCGGCTGTGGGTGTCCGCCATGGTGATGGACATCGCCAAGGGCGACCCGTCCGGCGCGTGGTACCGCTACACCCGCGCCGAGGGGCTGGTGGAGACCGGGCTGACCGGCTTCGTCATCCCCAACGGCTCCGCCTTCAGCCCGGACGGCCGCACGCTCTACGCGTCCGACACCCACCGCGACGTGCGGATGGTCTGGGCCTGGGACTACGATCCGGAGACCGGCACCGCCGGCAACCGGCGCCCCTTCGTCGACATGCGGGCGATGGTCGGGCGGCCGGACGGTGCGGCGGTCGACACCGACGGCTGCTATTGGATCTGCTGCCTGGACGAGGGCTGCATCAAGCGCTTCACCCCGCGCGGCGATCTCGACCGCCGCATCGAGGTGCCGATGCGCAAGCCGACCATGTGCGCCTTCGGCGGAGAGGGCTTGCGGACGATGCTGGTCACCTCGCTCAGCCGCGGCCCGGCCGATCTGGCCGAGGATCCGCACGGCGGCCGGATCCTGATGTTCGACGCCGGCGTCCAGGGCCTGCCGGAGCCGCGCCTGACCCGGTGAGGGCATGGGCGTCGCACAACGCGCAAGCGATCCATTCCTGATGAACGGCAAAGCCGGCTGTGTCTTACAGCCGGCTTTGTTCGTTTTCGACGGAGGTGACGACGAGGCGGGGCAGCCTTACCGCGCCGCCTGCCGGTCCCAGCTGTCGTTCACCGCGGGCGACAGGCGGTGCTTCATGATGCGCTGGCTGGGCGTGCGCTCGAACCCCTCCACCAGGGCGATGTATCGCGGGTTCTGGTAGGGAGCCAATTGCCGGCCGAGCCAGTCGGACAGGGCCGGGATGTCCACGGTGGCGCCCAGCCTGGGCTTCACGAACAGCTTGATGTCCTGTTCGCCGATGTCCGCCTGCACGCCGATGACGGCGCAATCCTCGATGGCGGGATGGGTGGCGGCGATGTGCTCGATCTCCCAGGCGGAGACGTTCTCGCCCTTGCAGCGCATGCTGTCGGTCATCCGGCCGTGGAACAGCAGCGTGCCGTCCGGCAGCAGAGAACCGAGGTCGCCGGTGTGCAGCGCGCCGTTGCGCAGCGCCTTCGCCGTCGCCTCTGGATTGCGGAAATAGCCGGCGAACAGGGCGCCGGGCGTGTCGGTGCGCACCACGATCTCGCCGCGGTCGCCGCGGGCGACCGGCTTGCCGGCCTCGTCCAGCAGATCCACGGTGAACCAGGGCATCGGCCGCCCCACCGCGCCGACAATGCCCTCGTCGTTGCAGGTGGTGATGCTCGACGCCTCGGTCATGCCGTAGCATTCGCGGATCTCGACGCCGAACCGCTCTTGGAACGGCGTCCAGGTCTCCTTGGGGCAGCCGCCGCCCCAGGCGATGCGCACGGGATGGTCGAGGTCGCGCGCGTCCGGCGGCTGCTTCAGCAGGATTTGCAGGATGCCGCCGAGATAATGGATGTGGGTGGCGCCATAGTCGCGGACCTGATCCCAGAAGCGGCTGGCGCTGAAGCGGTCGACCATCGCCAGCGACACCTTGGCGATTAGCGGCAACACGATCATCTGCGCGCCGCCGATGTGATAGAGCGGCTCCCAGACGAACAACACGTCGCCGTCGCGGGCCGCCGAAACGCGGGCCACCGCCTCGCCGGCCAGACGCATCATGCGGTGGGTGACCAGCGCGCCCTTCGGCCGGCCGGTGGTGCCCGAGGTGTACATGATGGCGAAGAGGTCGTCCGGTCCGGGGAGCGTCTCCTCGAACAGGGCGCCGCTGTCCAGCATCGGCTCCAGCCGCGGCAGGGACGAGGCGCCGTCGCCGCCGGCCACGATCAGCGGCTTGCCCGACAGGTCGGCGCCGCAGTCGGCGATGGTCGCCACGAGGTCGGCGTCGGCCAGCACCGCCGCCGGATCGGAATGTTCCAGGATGTAGCGCAGGCCGTCGCCGCGCTGCTGGGCGTTGATCGGGATCCACACCAGCCCGGCCTTGGCGATGCCGAACAGGGTGGACAGCACTGCCGGGCTGTTGCGCAGCATCAGAGCCACGCGGTCGCCGGGGACCAGACCCATCCGCCGCAGCTCCGCCGCCATGCTGTCGGACTGGCGGTCGAGGGTGCCGGCGGTCAGCGGGGCGCCGTTGTAGCGGGCGAACAGACGCTCGCCGTCGGTCCGCGCGGCCTGGGTCAGCAGGCCGGCGAACCCGGTGGAGAAATCGGACATGGTCGGGAATCTCGGCTCTGGAAATCTCGGGGTGAACGAACGATGCGCAATCCGCCGCTCAGCGGCCGGACCGGCGCAGCCGCTCGGCGATCAGCAGAAGCGCCATGACGATCAGGAAGACGACGACCGACACCGCGGCCAGGGTCGGGTTCAGCTGCAGGATCATGTCGTCCCACATCTGCTTGGGCAGCGTGGTCTTGACCCCGCCGCTGACGAAGATGGCCACCGTCAGCTCGTCGAAGGAGGTGATGAAGGCGAACAGGAAGGCGGCGACCAGACCGCCGCGGATCAGCGGAACCGTGACCCGTATCAGCGTCTGCACCCGGTTGGCGCCGAGCGTCGCCGCCGCCTGGTCCAGCCGCCAGTCATGCCCCTTGACCACCGCGGCGATGGCGACGAAGGCGAAGGGCAGCGCCAGCACCGTATGGCCGATGACGAGGCCGAGGTCGGTGGCGACCAGCCCGATCTGGGCGAACAGATAGAACAGGCCGACCGCGATGACGATGCGCGGGACGATCATCGGCGCCAGGAACAGGGCGAAGATGGCGCCGCGCCAGCGCGAGGTCGAGCGGGCCAGCGCCAGGGCGGCCAGCCCGGCGATCAGGGTCGCCAGGATGGCGGTGGCGAAGGCGACGCCGAAGGAGCGCAGCGTGGCGCCCAGCCACAGGTCCGATCCGAAATAGACCTCGAACCATTTCAGGCTGTAGCCCGGCGGCGGGAAATCGAGGAAGGGCGAGCTGGTGAAGGCGATGGGCACCACAACGATGGCCGGCGCCACCAGGAAGACCAGCACCAGGGTCGAATAGACCGCCGGCAGCCGGTCGCGGCCGCGCTCGCCCAGCACGGGTGCGGTGACGCGCGCGGCGGCTGCGGTCAACGCCGCCAATGCCGACAGGATGCCCTGCCCCGCCTTGCGCATGCGACCGCCGCCCTTCTTGCGCCGGGATCCCTCGCCGGACAGGGTGGACAGCCCGAAGATGCGATCATAGACCCAGCAGGTGACCAGCGCCGCCGCCAGCATGAACGTGGCCAGCGCCCCGGCGAAGGCCCAGTTCAGCATCTCCTGGATCTGGGCGATGATCAGCTGGGCCAGCATGGTCTGCTGCGGTCCGCCCAGCAATGCCGGAACGATGAAGAAGCCCAGGGAGGAGATGAAGGTCAGCAGCCCCGCCGCGGCGATGCCCGGCAGCGACAGCTGGAAATAGACGAGCCAGAAGGCATGGCCCGGTGCGGCCCCCAGCGTTTCCGCCGCCTGCACCAACCGGCGGTCGATGCCGGTCATCACCGGCAGCATGGTCAGCACGGCCAGCGGCAGCATGGCGTGCACCATGCCGATCATCACGCCGAACTCGTTGTGCAGCAGCTCCGGCTGCGGCAGGCCGCCGGCCGCCAGGATGCCGCCGATGACGCCGGTGCGGCCCAGGATCACCATCCAGGCGAAGGTCTTCACCAGATAGCTGGTCCAGAACGGCACCATCACCGCCAGGATCATCACGCCGCGCCTGCGCTCCGGCAGCTGCGCCAGCCAATAGGCCAGCGGATAGCCCAGCAGCAGCGAGAACAGTGCCGTCAGCCCGGCGATGCGGAAGGTGCCCATCAGCACGCGGAAATAGACGCCGGTGTCGACGATGCGGGCGTAATGCTCGCCCGTCCAGGCGCCGGTGTCGGCGTCCTGCACGCTGAGGCCGAGCAGCCGCAGGACCGGATAGAGGAAGAAGACGGCGAGGAAGGCGATGCCGGGCGCCGCCAGCCAGAGCGGTCCGAAGCGCAGCCGCTGCCTCAGACCGCCCTCGTCCGCGCCGTGCAGGAGGACGGCGCTCATGACACCAGCACCCCGGCGTCGCTGCGCCAGCGCACGGCGACGCGGTTGCCCAGCGGCGGCGGGGACATGCCGCGCCGCAGCCGGACGGTGACGGTGGACTGGTCGCCCAGCGCCACCAGCACGCGAGTCTCCGAACCGGCATAGACGGTGTCGACCACCTGGCCCGACACCTCGTTGTCGCCCTCGCCGTCGAGGTCGAGCTGTTCGGGCCGGACGATCAGCGACGCTTCGCCCTGGCCGGCAACGGTGCCGGCGGTGGCGGGCGACAGGCGGAAGCGCCCACCGCCGGTCACCAGGATCGGCGCCCCGCCCTCGTCGCGCTGGAGCCGGCCACGGAAGATGTTCGACACGCCGATGAAGTCGGCGGCGAAGGCGGTCTTCGGCCGGGCATAGATGTCGTGCGGGGTGCCGATCTGCTCGATGCGCGCGTGGTTCATCAGGCAGATGCGGTCGGACATGGCCAGGGCTTCCTCCTGGTCATGGGTGACGTAGATGATGGTGGCACCGGTTTCGCGGTGCAGCCGCTTGATCTCGTACTGCATGTGCTCGCGCAGCTTCTTGTCGAGCGCCCCCAGCGGCTCGTCCATCAGGATGACGGAGGGCTGGTAGACGAAGCAGCGGGCCAACGCCACCCGCTGCTGCTGGCCGCCCGACAGCTCCTTGGGGAAGCGGTCGCCGAGATGGCCGAGATGGACCATCTCCAGCGCCTCGCGCACCCGGCGGTCGACATCGGCGCCCGCGATCCCGCGCATGCGCAGGGGAAAGCCGATGTTCTCCGCCACCGTCAAATGGGGGAACAGGGCGTAATGCTGGAAGACCAGCCCGATGTCGCGCTTGTGGACCGGCGTGCGGGTCTCGTCGCGGCCATCGATCAGGATGCGCCCGCCGTTCGGCTCCACCAGCCCGCAGATCATCTGCAACAGCGTGGTCTTGCCCGAACCGGAGGGGCCCAGCAGGGTCAGGAATTCGCCCGCCGGAACCTCCAGCCGGGTGGGCTGGAGGGCGACGACGGACCCGTAGCTCTTGGTGAGGCCATCGACCAGAAGCTTGCAGGCGGGAGGGGCCGTTCCGTGGGAGGGGAGCATGGCGGCGGGTCTCCTGTGATGGTCGTCAGCCGAGGATCCAGGCGTTGAAGCGTTCGCTCATCTTGGAGCGGTTGGCGCCCCACCAATCCTCGCGGGCGATGGTCATGGTCTTGAGATTCTCGGGGAAGGTGGGCAGGGCCTGCGCCCGCTCCTTCGGGATCTCGTCATAAGCCTTGAGGTTGGTCGGACCGTAGGCCAGCACCTCGGTGAAGATGGCCTGGCGCTGCGGGTCGGCGCAGAACTTGATGAACTTGCGTGCGGCGTCGGCGCGCGGGTTGCCGCGCGGGATGCCCCATCCCTCGATGGAATAGAGGCCCTGGTTCCACGAGATCTTCACCGGCGCGCCGCCGTCGATGGCCGCCTGGGCGCGGGCGTTCCACAGGGCGATCATGTCGACCTCGCCGCTCTGGATCAGCTGGGTCGACTGGGCGCCGCCGGTCCACCAGGCGGCGATGTGCGGGCGGATGCGGTCCAGGCTCTTGTAGGCACGGTCGACGTCGAGCGGGTAGAGCTTATCCAGCGGCACGCCGTCGGCCAGCAGCGCCTGCTCCAGCGTGTCGATGGGGTTCTTGCGCAACGACCGGCGGCCGGGGAATTTCTCGACATTCCAGAAATCGGCCCAGCTCTGCGGCGGGTTGGACGCGAACTTGTCGGTGCGGTAGCCGAGGATGGTCGAATAGACGTCCGTCCCCATCCACTGGCCGGTCAGCGCATCCGGCATCAGGCCGGGCGCGTCGGCGGCGGCGAAATCCAGCGGTTCCAGCAGGTTCTGGCGGGTCAGGATGTCGCGCGCCGACAGCGTCAGCGTGCAGACGTCCCAGCTGTAGGATTTGGTTTCGACGATTGCCTTGAACTGTGCGGTCGGTTCGGCCTCGCGGGCGACATTGATGACCTTGATGCCGGTGGCCTTCTCGAACGGGTCGTAGAACGCCTTGCGGAAGGCCGGGCTGTAGGGACCGCCCGGATCGGCCACGGTGATCTGCGAGGTCTGCGCCAGCGCCGGGCCGCTCATCCCGGCCGCCAGCACCGGCGGAAGGGCCGCCGCAACGGCGGTGCCCGCGGCACCCTTCAGCGCGGTGGAGAGCAGGCCGCGGCGGTCGATGGAGAAACCGTCATTCATTCCCATTGTCGTAATCCCTGTTCGCTGGCCGGATCTTGGCGGTCGTCCGGTTGATGGAGGAGCTGTCGGGCGGGTGGGACGGCGGCGAACCGTCCCGTTTTTAAAAGACGTGCCGGAATGGCCGGTCAGGCGGCCGTCTTGCGCGCGGCGCGCTTGGCCAGGAATTCCTCCATCATGCGGGCCGGCTCGCCCGACGCGTAGGCTTCCCGCTGGATGCGCACGCCGGCGGCCAGACAGTCGCGGAAGCCGGCCTCGGTCATCTCGCGGAAGCGCTGCTTGTCGAGACGCATGGCGACCGGCGGCTTGGCGGCCAGTTCACCGGCCAGTTCCAGCGCTTCGGCCATCACGCGGTCCTGCGGAACGAGACGGTTGATCAGGCCGATGGCGTGGCATTCCTCCGCGTCCATCAGGCGGCCGGTCAGCGTCAGGTCCATGGTCCGCGCCAGCCCGATCATCTCCTTCATGATCCAGGGGCCGGTGGTGCTGGCGATGCCGGAATTGATCTCCGGCTGGCCCATGCGCACGCCGGGGTGGCCGACGCGCAGGTCGCCCAGCAGCGCCACCTGGAAGGCGGAACCGGCGGCGACGCCGTTCAGCGCCACCACCAGCGCTTTCGACAGGCTGCGCATGCGGTTGTAGAGCCGCTCCCACTCGGCCACCCATTCCTCGGCGCGGTCGGCATCGAAGCTCTTGGTTTCGTTGAGATCCTGGCCCGCACCGAAGGCGCGGTCGCCGGCACCCGTCAGGATGATCGCCCGGATGGACTCGTCGGCCTCCATACGGTCGAAGGCAACGACCAGATCGTCGCGCATCGCCTTGTTCCAGGCATTCAGCACGTTGGGACGGTTCAGCGTGATGATGCCGACCGGGCCGCGGGTCTCGGTGAGGATGAAGTCGGTCACTGGTGCGCTCCTGTCGATGCGGGGGCCGGTCCGGCCCGGCGACGTATGGCCGGCAGCCGGAAGCCCCCGCGGGAATGGGGGATCGAAGGGTGATCGCGTGGTGGTGTATTGAAATGCAATACTTTGTATTGATTAGCTTGGCTTGCTTTCGGTACGCTGTCAACGGTATCTCTCACCGCGCACAGTCAGGACCGACCGACATGGCACCGCGCCGATCCGCCTCCCCAGCGCCCAGGACGGGCGATCCCGCCGGCACGGACATCGATGCCGGCACCGCCGAAAACCCCGGTTCCGAAAGCCGGGCCGGCGATCCGCTGATGGTGATGTCGGTGGACAAGGCGTTCCGCGTGCTGCACGCCTTCGATTCCTCGCGGCCGTCCATGAGCCTGACCCAGGTCGCCGCCGCCGTCGGCATGGACAAGAGTGCTGCACAACGCTTCACCTACACGCTGGAGAAGCTGGGCTATCTGCGGAAGGATCCGGTGACCAAGCGGTTCGAGCTGACCGTCCGCAGCCTGGACATCGCGCATCACTATCTGCACAGCAATGCGATGCTGCAGCGCGCGATGCCCTATCTGATGCATCTGAGCAAGACGACGGAAGAGACGATCAACCTGACCATGATGGACGGGACGGAGATCGTCTTCGTGTCGCGTTTCATGAGCCGGCATGTGCTGAACACCGACGTCATCGTCGGCACGCGGATGCCGGCCTATTGCACCGCGCCCGGCATCGCCATCCTGTCGCGCCTGCCGGCGGCGGAGGCGGCGGAACTGGTCGACCGGATGGATTTGAAGCCCTATACGCCCACCACCACCTGGAAACGCGACGAGCTGCTGGCCAAGATCGCGAAATCGGCGGTGAGCGGCTATGCCACCGCGTTCGAGGAATTCTATCACGGCGACCTGTCGGTCGCGGCGGCCATCACCGGATCGGGCGGCGTGCCGGTGGGCGCGCTGAACATCGCCGTATCACGCGCGCGCTTCACGCCGGAGGAGATGGAGGAACGCTTCGCCCCCCTGGTGGTGGCGGCGGCCGGATCGGTCTCGCAGCGCTGACCGGCCTCCCAAAAACGAAGCCGGCCCCGGAGTGAACCGGAGCCGGCTTGAACAAAAACCTGAAGGGATAGGTTACAGGAAGCCGGTCGAGATCCAGGGAATGGCCGCGACCAGCGCCAGTCCGGCCAGCAGCGCCGCCAGATAGCCCATGATCGGGCGCATGCCCTCGTCCGGGTTGACCCGTCCGATGGCCGAGGCGACGTAGAAGCCGACGCCGAAGGGCGGGGCGAACAGGCCCAGCCCCATGGCGAGGATCACCACCATCGCATACTGCACCTCATGCACGCCCATCTCGCGGGCGATGGGGAACAGCAGCGGGCCGAACAGCACGATGGCCGGGATGCCTTCCAGAACGCTGCCCAGGATGATGAAGGCGACGATGGACACCGCCAGGAAGGTGAAGGAGCCTCCCGGCAGGCTGGCCATGAAATGGGCCAGATCGGTCGAGAAGCCGGAGCGCGTCAGGCACCAGGCCATCCCCGTCGCGGTGCCGATGATGAACAGGATCGCCCCCGACAGGGCGGCGGTCTCGACCAGCATGGGCACCACCCGCCGCCAGTCGAAGCGGCGATAGACCAGCAGCCCGACGGCGACGGCATAGACGATGCCGATGGTAGACACCTCGGTCGCGGTGGCGACGCCCTCGATCACCGCGGTGCGGATCACGAAAGGCAGGGCGAGCGCCGGCAGCGCCACCACCAGGCTTTTGCCCAATTCGCCGCCGGTCGGCCGGCGCACCCCCGACAGGTCTTCGTTGCGATAGCGGTGCCGCACGACCAGGCACAGCATCACCGCCAGCAGCAGGCCGGGCAGCAGGCCGCCGGTGAACAATGCTGCAATGGAGACGCCGGTGACCGACCCGATGGTGATCAGCACAATGCTGGGCGGAATGGTCTCGGTCTGCGCGCCGGTCGCGGCCAGCAGAGCCACCAGATCGCCCGGCTTGGCGCCGCGGTTCTTCATCTCCGGGAACAGCACCGGGGCGACTGCCGCCATGTCGGCGGCCTTCGATCCGGAAATGCCGGAGACGAGATACATGGCGCCAATCAGCACATAGGACAGGCCGCCACGCACATGGCCCAGCAGGTTGGCCAGCACCGCCACCATGGCGCGGGCCATGCCGGTCATCTCGATCAGGAGACCGAGGAAGACGAACAGCGGCACCGACAGCAGGATCAGATGCGACATGCCCTCGTCCATCCGGCCGACGACGACCAGCAGCGGCACCTTCGTGGTCAAGGCGAGATAGCCGAAGCTCGACAGCCCGAAGGCGAAGGCGATGGGTACGCCGGCGAACACCGAGCCGGCCACAACGACCACGAAGAAGACCAGCAGGTTGATCTTCCCGAGATCGGCCAGCACCGGCTGGAGAACCGTGAACAGTGCGGCGATAGCCGCCACCGCCGCCAGGGCGCCCGCCACCAGCCGGACATCGCCCACCCGTGCCAGCCGGACCAGGGCCGTCGCGATCATCAGCCCAAGACCGGTCGGCAGGGCCGCCGCACGCCACATGTTCGAGATCTGCAAAGCCGGGGTGGTGATCTCCAACTCCTCCCAGGCAAATTCGCCGGCCGGCAGGATGACCAGCAGCAGGAAGCAGAGCGCCGCCGCCACCGCGAAGACGTCGAGGAAGGCCCGCGCGCGGGGCGATGCCCAGCTGACGAAGGCCGTCATCCGCATATGCTCGCCGCGGCGGAAGGCGACGACGGCCCCCAGCATCGCCAGCCACAGGAACAGGATCGACGCCAGCTCGTCCGACCAGGTGATCGGCGCGTGGAGCACGTAGCGGGCGACGATGCCGGTGAAGAGGATCACCACCTCCGCCGCCACCAGAAGCGCCACCGGCAATTCGGACAGCCAGCCCAGGAGCCGGTCGACCTGCGTCAGCCACGGGCTGGCGCCGTCGGAAGGACCGGCGGTGGACTTGTGATCCACCGCCGCCGTCATGTCAGGGCCCCCACCGAGCTTTCCAGGGCGTTCCAGGCCTCCTCGCCGTATTTGGCCTTCCATTCGCCATAGAAGCCAGACTTGCGCAGGACCTCCCGGAAGGGCGCCGGATCGACCTTGTTGAAGGTCAGCCCCTTCTGCGAAAGCGAGTTCTGCAGCGCCTCGTTCAGGCCGGCGATGTCCTGGCGCTGCTGCTGCGCGCCGTCATTCAGGTTGCGGCTGACGATCTGCCGCAGATCCTCGGGCAGCCCGCGCCAGGACCGGCCGTTGGTGACGATCCAGGAGCCGTCCCACACATGGTTGGTGATCGAGCAGAATTTCTGCACCTCGTAGAACTTGGCGGTGTCGGCGACCACCAGCGGATTCTCCTGCCCATCGACCACGCCGGTCTGGAGTGCGGCATAGACCTCGCCCAGGTTGATGCTGGTCGGCGATGCGCCCAGCCCCTTGAACAGCGACACATAGACCGGGCTGACCGGGACGCGGATCTTGAAGGCGGCGAGGTCGGCCGGCCCGGTGATCGGCTTGGTGGCGGTGGTGATCTGGCGGAAGCCGTTGTCCCAGATGCGCTCGAAGGCGTGGAGGCCGGCCTTGTCGAAGCCCTTGCGGATCACGCCGCCGAGCTGGCCGTCCATCGCCTTCCAGACCGCATCGTAATCCTTGAACGCGAATCCCATGCCGTTGATCGAGGCCACCGGGACCAGGGTGGACAGGATCAGGCCGCCGGTGCTGAAGAATTCGATGCCGCCGGAGCGGACCTGCGCCAGCAGGTCGCTGTCGCCGCCGAGCTGGCTGTTGGGGAAGACGGCGATGTCGACCTTGCCGTTGGTCTCCTTGCGGATGCGCTCGGCGGCCTCGACGGCGCGGACATGCAGCGGGTGGCTGGCGGGGAAGCCGTGGCCGAACTTCCAGGCGAATTCCGCGGCATGCGCCTTCGAGATGAAGGGGGCGGCCAAGGGGACGGCCAGGGCGCCCGCCGCGGTGGCGGCCAGAAACTGTCGGCGCTTGATCGTCATGGTGGGTTTGATCGTCATGGTGGTTCCTCCCTTTTTTGCGTTCTCTGCTCCGGTTCGGCTCCCAGCGCCGGCCACTACCGGCCCGGATGCGGACCCGGACGACGCCCCTCCACCGCCGCGGCGAGGATGCCGCGCACGGCCTCCTCGGTCACCGGTCCGGGGTTGTAGCGGTTGTCGGTCTCGACGGTGATGCGGGCGGCCTCCGCGATCCGGTCGGCGGAGAAGCCGACCTCGGTCAGGCGCGTCGGCAGGCCGACCGTTTCCATCACGTCGAAGATGGCGGCGCCGACATCCGCCACCCCCATGGCGGCGGCAAGCCGGTCCATCGCCTGGGGGGCGAAGGGCGCATTGTAGGCCGCGACATGGGGCAGCACCAGCGCATGGGACAGCCCGTGCGACACGCCGTAGGTGCCGCCCAGCACATGGGCGACGCCATGTTGCAGGGCGAAGCCGCCGGCCAGCGCCGC
Organism: Azospirillum palustre; assembly: GCF_002573965.1. Lineage (NCBI taxonomy): Bacteria > Pseudomonadati > Pseudomonadota > Alphaproteobacteria > Rhodospirillales > Azospirillaceae > Azospirillum > Azospirillum palustre. The sequence continues at coordinate 84,506 of NZ_PDKW01000041.1, forward strand.
ACCGGCGAGGTGGGCGCCGTAGAGCAGGTCGGCGCGGGCATCGCCATCGTCCGGACGGGCGGCCACCCGCGGCAGCGCGTCCATGATCGCCCGCGCGCCCTCCATCGCCGCCGGCACGATCACCGGGCTGATGGTGGGGGTGTAGATGGCGTCGACGCAATGGGCGAGCGCGTTCATGGCACTGGCCATGCTGACGTCCACCGGCAGACCGAGCGTCAGCGAGGGATCGTAGACGACGGTGCCGGCCAGCATGCGCAGGCTCTGGTGCATCCGTTTGACGCCGTCGATGGTGATCCCGCAGAAGCCGGTCATCTCGGAGCCGGAATAGGTGGTCGGCACGGCGATGATCGGGAGCCCGAGTTCCAGCGCGATGGCCTTGCCCAGACCGATGGAGGCACCGCCGCCGACGCTGACCAGACAATCGGCGCCCATCTCGCGCGCCTTGGCCCGGCCCCGGATCGCCAGTTCGATGGGCACCTGGGAAATTGCTTCCGGCAGGATGCCGATGCAGCGGCTGCCGAGGCGGTCGGCGACGCGCCCGCCCATGGCGCTGCGGCCGGGCGTGGACACGACGAGCGCACGTTTGGCCCCCAGCCGCTCAACTTCCCCGTCGATGCGGTCGACCGCGCCCGCCCCGAAGACGACCCGCGACGGCAGCGCGTTGAACACGTCGCCCGGGGTGCTGAATTCTCTCATGATGGAAATCCGTCCGATGAAACAGGAAGGCAGCGCCTTGACCGGTTGCGGCTTACCAATCGACGATGGTGCCATCGTCCAGGACGGCGGAGGTCGTGTGCATCACCTCCGGCTTGAAGGGATGCTTGGCCGCCTCCGCCTCGTTCACCTCGATGCCGAAGCCGGGAACGTCCGGCACCTCCCAGTGGCTGCCGGTGCGGCGGATCGGCGTCTGCACGACGTCGTCGTACCAGGGCACCGCGCCGCTCATCTCCTCCTGGATGACGAAGTTCGGGGTGGAGATGTCGAAATGCAGGGCGGCGACACCGGCCAGCGGGCCGTTGGGATTGTGGGGCGCGATGCCGATCAGCTCCGCCTCCGCCAGCGCCGCGATCCTTTTCCCCTCCAGCAGGCCGCCGGTGTGGTTCAGGTCGGGCTGGGCGATGTGCACCGCCTTCTGGGCGAAAACCGGCATGAACTCCCTCAAACCGACCAGCCGCTCGCCCGACGCGATGGGGCAGTCGGCCTGCTCGGCGATGCGGCGCAGCGCCTCGGTGTCGCCGGGCTGGACCGGCTCCTCGCAGAACATCGGCTTATAGGGTTCCAGTTCGCGGATATAGCCCATGGCGGCGGCGATGGAGCCGGGGCGGCCGTGGAAGTCGATCATGATGTCGACGCCGTCGCCCACCGTGTCGCGCAGCGCCTGCATCATCTTGCCGACATGGCGCTGGGCCGGGACCGGGGCGCTGTGGGCACCGTAGGGGATGAACACCACCTTCAGCGCGTCATAGCCCTTCTCCGTCACCGCGGCGGCACGCTCCTTCAGCGAACCGATATCGAAGGTCTCATAGACCGACTTCATCTCGCCGAGGCCGAGATGGGTGTAGACCCGCACGCGGTCGCGGACCTTGCCGCCCAACAGGCGCCAGACCGGCAGGCCGACGCTCTTGCCGAAGATGTCCCACAACGCGTGCTCGATGCCGCTGATCGCCGTGACGCCGACCATGCCCAGCTTGTAATAGCTGAACTTGTTCATCGCGCGGACGCACTGTTCGATGTCGCGCGGGTCGCGCCCCAGCACGGTCGGCTCCAGATCCTCGACGGCGCCGGTGACGGCCCGCGTCTTCCAGTTCAGGCTGGCCTCGCCCCAGCCATACAGGCCGGGCTGGTCGGTCAGCACCTTCACGAAGATCCAGTTACGCATCTCGGCGTTGACGACGAAGGTCTTCACGCCGGTGATCTTGATCGGCACGCCGGCGCTGCGGCGGGCGAGGTCCTCGGTGTCTCGGATCATGGGAAGCTCGTGTTCTGGCGGGCGGGCGGCGCTGCCGGAGCAGGCGCCCGCACAAGGTTCAGCAGCGGTTCGCCGGCAATCAGCCGGTCGATGTTCCGGGCGATGAAGGCATAGCGGCGTTCGGGCAGCCGGGTGGTCCAGGCCGAGGAATGCGGGGTGCAGACCGCGTTCGGCAGATCCTCGAAGCGGAAGCGCGCCGGCGCCACCCGATCATCCGCCCCGGCCGGATAGCCGTACCAGACGTCGAGCACCGCACCGCCGATGGTCCGGCGTTGCAGGGCGCCGTACAGCGCTTCCTCGTCGGCGATGGGTGCGCGCGACACGTTGATCAGCACGCCCGTCGGCTTCATGGCGGCGAGTTCGGCTGCTCCGATCAGCCCGCGCGTCTCGTCGGTCAGGGGGCAGGCGATCACCACGAAATCCGACTGCGCCAGCATCTCCGGCAGGCGGTCCGGCGGCAGGATCGCCTCGGCCAGACCGTCGGGGTCAGCCGCGAATTGATCCACGGCAAGGATGCGCATGCCGAAGGCCGCCGCCCGCCGGGCAATCGTCCGCCCGATGCGGCCGAAGCCGATCAGCCCCAGGGTCAGGCCGTGGATTTCTCCATGCGGCACCCGCGCCCGGTAGACATCGGACCAGGTGTCGGTGGCGAAGGAGCCGCGCAGGGCATCGGGGCGGATTTCCCAGTTCAGCATCGCCGCCATGACGAATTCGGCGATGGGAATCTCATGTTCGAAGACGTTGCACAGGCTGGCCTCGGCCGGCAGGGAGGCCATGTCGATGCCGTCCAGCCCGGCTCCCGGCACATGCAGAAGTCGAAAATCCGGAACCGACCCATCGTTACGGGAGAAGCGCAAAGAGACGACCACGTCGTCCGCCGTGATCGCCGAATCGAACTCGGGCGAGTGGGCGGCCTCACGGGGAAGGGGAATGATCTCGCAGGGTGTCGTCAGGAAAGCGCCGAGCTTGTCCTTGTGATTGGCGGCTTCCCCAATCATGAAGACTTTCATTGGCTTGATCCTCCGTTACGCGAACGATAGGGCCAACGAACTGAGTAGGTCCAACTTTTAAAAGTGATCGATTGATAAGCAGAAGTTTTCACCGGCAGCTTTTTTTACCGGCGGTGATCATCCCGGCGGCTGTCGGCTCAGGAGACCAGTTCGCCGACGGTCGCGGCGACGTCGAGAAATGTCTGGATCGCCGGGGATGTGTCGTCGCTCTGGTAGGCGACCCCGAGCGTCAGATAGGGGGCCGGCCCGTCCAGCGGGCGGTAGACGACACCCGGCCGCGCGAACTGCTGAAGGTCGGAGGCGATGAGGCCGATGCCAAAGTCGGCGGCGGCCAGCGCGATGATCGATTGGGCGGGCGAGGCTTCGAGGATCAGTTCCGGGCTGAACCCCGCCTGCTGGCACAGGCTGATGATCTCGTCGTACAGGCGCGGACCGATCACGCGCGGGAAGATGATGAAGCGCTGCCTGGACAGATCCTCCAGCCGCAGGCGAGGCCGCTCCGCCAGCGGGTTGCGGTCCGACAGCACGACATTGAAGCGGATGCGCGCGATGAGGTGCGACGACAGCGACTGGTCGTCGAGCGGGGGATGGAAGATGCCGACATCGATGGCCCCCGCCCTCAGGGCCTCCTCCTGCTCGGACGTCGTCATGACATGGACGTTCACGCCGAAATTCGGCAGTGCCGTGCGGAACCGGTGCATGATCTCGGGAAAGACGATGTAAAGCGCCGGTGCGGTCATGCCGACCGACAATTGCCCGATCTCGCCGCGGTCGGTCTGGCGTGCGAGCTGTGCGGCCCGATCCATCTGGTTCAGGATCTTCCGGGCCTCGCCCAGGAAGGACTCGCCGGCCCTGGTCAGGGAAACCCGCCGCTTGTTGCGGTGAACCAGCTGGACCTGAAGCTCGTCCTCCAGCTGCCGCAACTGCTGGCTGAGGGCAGGCTGCGTGATGTGGCACCGCGCGGCGGCACGGTGGAAATGCAGCTCCTCGCAGAGCGCGACAAAGAACTGGAGCCTGCGACGATCCATGCTGCGGAGATAAGATCATTGGGCCGGCGCTGTAAAGGCGCGATGGACGGTGCGGCGAGGCTGCGCGGAGACCCCGCCATCCCGACTGGCCGCTATCTCACCAGCGTCGCGGCAGGCCTGACGAAGCTCTTGCGGCCGCGCTTGAACCCCATGAGTGGCGTGGCGATGCCGCCGAAGGCGTCGGCTTCGTCATCGGCGTCGAGCACGATCAGGTCCGCCTGTCCGCCGACCGCGATGCCGTAATCGGCAATCCGCATCAGCCGGGCGGCGGTGGTCGAGACCATGTCGAGGCAATCGCCGAACCGTTCGGGCCCCAGATGCATGAGGTTCGCATAGAGGTTGCCCATCCGGATCAGCGAACCGTCGCCGAAGGGCGTGAAGGGATTCAGGACGTTGTTGGTCGCGACCGAGACGGTGACGCCGCCGTCCGCCAGCAGATGGACCGGGGCCACCCCGCGCGGCGCCCGATGCCCCTGATCGCGCCCGTTGAGATAGAGATCCGTCGCCGGCAAGGCCGTCACCCCCACGCCGGCTTCGGCCAGGAGTGCGGTCATCCGATCCAGCGCGGCATCGTCGATGGCCGCAAGCTTGGTGGCATGGCCGACGGCGACCCGCCCCTGCCAGCCCGCCGCCACCGTCCGCCGGCAGATTTCCTCCAGATGCGACCAGCTGGGGTCGAGATCGAAATCCAGATGGAAATCGAGATCGACGTCATGCGCCACCGCCAGGGCGAAGATCCGCTCCATCTGCAAGGACGGGTCGGCATCGGTGTAGGGACAGCCGCCCAGCAGATCGGCCCCCTCCGCCAGGGCCTGGGCCAGCAGCCGCTCGACCGCCGGGTCGTGGGTCATCCCCTCCTGCGGAAAGACGCAGATCGACAGGTCGATGGCGAAGGCATAGTCGCGCTTGAGCCGCGTCATTGCCTCGAAACTGCGCAGGCCGACCAGCGGATCGAGTTCCACATGCGCCCGCATATGCATGGTGCCCTGCATGATCGCGCGTTCAAGCGTGCGGGCGCCGCGCTGGTAGACATCCTCGACCGTGAAGGCCCGCTTCAACCCGGAGACCGCGGCAATCGCCCCCTTCAGTCCGCCGCCGGCATCGCGGCAGCGGCAGAGCAGGCAGGATTTGTCGAGATGGATGTGGGTATCCACCAGCCCCGGCAGGACGAGGCACCCGCCGGCATCCTCTTCCAAAGCGGCGGTGCCGGTCAGGTCGGGGCCGATGGCGGCGATCCGGCCCTGCCTGACCGCGATGTCCTGCAAGCCCTGCCCTCCCCTGAGTCGGGCGTTGCGCAGGAGAAGATCGAAACTGTTGGTCTGCGGCATCTCGAATTCCGGCGTGTCGTTTGCATGCGAAAATCGCATGCACTTTTGATACCAATATGCCGACACTTATGGAGGTCCAGATGAGTGAGACGACTGAACGCGATCTGCAGGCGGTGAAGGATTATCTGGAGGCGTCGATGGCCCCCGATCCGGTGCGCGCGGCCACATATGTGGCGCCGGGTTTCATCTGCCGCTTCACCGGGCATCGCGTTTTCGACACCCCCAGCGGGCCGACCGGCTTCAACGCCGCCCGCTACAAATGGGTGAAGAAGCGGATCGAGCGCTATGACGTGGTGCCGGGCGAGACGGAAACCATCGTCTACAGCCTGGGTTACCTGTATGGCGCCTGGCCGGACGGCACGCCCTTCGACAACAACCGCTATGTCGACCGCTTCGTGGTGCGGGACGGGCTGATCGTCGAAACCGATGTCTGGAACGACAGCGCCGAATGGATCCTCGATCCGTCCTGCGCCCGCTGAGTTACCGCCAGTCCTGGCGCCCTTATTCGGTGTAGGGCGCCAGGATGTCCATGAGGTCGCGGCTCCGGGCGCCCGAGCTTTGCAGCAGCGCGCGGGAGGCCACGGCCTCCAGATGCTCGTCCATCAGGGCGCAGGCCTTGTCGGCGGGGCCGGTCCGGATCGCCTCGATCAGTTCCAGATGCTCATTCACTGCGCATTCGGACGAATGGGGCCGGCTGAAGACCGCCAGCGACAGACCGGCGCGGTAACAGATTTCCGTCACGTAGCGGATCAGAACGGGCTTGCCGGTCATTTCCGCCAGCCGGACATGGAACTCCGTCGCAAGGCGGATCGAGACCCCCTCGGCACCATGGCGGGCCTGATGTTCGGCCTCGACGATGGCCGTCAGCTGCTTGACCTGGGCCTCGGTCAGCTTGCCGGCCAGATGGCGGACGACCTGACGCTCCAGATCGACCCGGATGTCGAAGATGTCGCGCGCATCCTCGAAGGACGGCACGGCGACCACGGCGATGCGGTTGCGTCGCAGATCGACAAGCCCCTCCGCCGCCAGCTGCCCGAGCGCGCTGCGGGCGATGGTCCGGCTGACGCCGAAGCGTTCGCCCAGCGAATCCTCGGGCAGCCGGTCTCCCGGCGACAGTGCCCGCTCGATGATCGCGCGCCGCAAGGCCGTGCAGATCGCCGCGACACGGTCGCCTCCGGATTTTTTCGAACGTTTTTCCTCGGCCATCACCGCCCCCGCCTGCTCCGCCTTCCATAAGCGAGGCCGGATGGGAATGCAACTCGCCAAGTGCCGCATTTGAATGCAGCGGCCCCGCTCGCTTGCATAAAATGAGTGCATGCAAAAACTGTATGCACTTTTCTTGCGCCAGCTTCCCGCTTCTCTTCCATGGAGCTTGGCCCTACTGGGGAACTGGCGCACCCGTTGCATACAGTTTCATCGATCCGCCACGAGGTACGCCGCATGTCCCGATCCCAAGCCCTCCCGCAAGGCCAGCCGTCAATCGCCCCTGCCGTCGCCCCGTCCATAGCCGTCGAGCTTTCGCAGGCCGCCGTTTCGTTCGGCAAGCCGGGCAAGACGGTCGCAGCCTTGCAGGAGACGAACCTTCGGATCGCGGCGGGTGAATTCGTCGCCCTGGTCGGGCCGTCGGGCTGCGGGAAATCGACGATCCTGCGGCTGACGGCCGGCCTGCTGAACCCGACCCGGGGGGCCGTCATCGTCGGCGGACGCGAGGTCGGGGCCAAGGCGCTGCGCATCGGCATGGCCTTCCAGAACCCGACCATGCTGCCTTGGCTCACCATCGAGCGGAACGTCATGCTGCCGCTGAAGATCGTGCGGCCCTTCCGGTCCGACTATCGCGCCAAGCGCAAAACGGAGTTCCGCGACCGGGTGCATGCCCTGCTGGCCGATGTCGGGCTGGACAAATTCGCCAACCATTATCCCTGGCAGCTGTCGGGCGGGATGCTGCAACGCGCGAACCTGTGCCGTGCCCTCATCCATGAGCCGAGCCTGCTGCTGCTCGACGAGCCGTTCGGCGCGCTCGACCAGTTCACCCGCGAGGAGCTGTGGGGAACGATGCAGTCCCTGTGGCTGAAACGCAAACCCACCGTCCTGCTGATCACCCACGATCTGAAGGAGGCCGGTTTCCTCGCCTCGCGCATCTGCGTGATGAGCGCCCGTCCCGGCCGCATCATCGACGACAGCGCCGTCGATTTCCCCCGGCCGCGCACGGTCGACATGACCTTCGACGCCGATTTCGTCGCCCTCAACCAGCGCCTGCGCGACCTCATCATCGATGCGCGCAGCGATGCCGCAATCCAGGGAGCCTGAGCCGTGAGCTACGACCTGCGCCGCCGCCTCTGGGCCGCTCTCCTCATCCTCGGCTTCTTCGCGGCCTGGGAGATCCTCTGCCTCGTCCTCCAGGTCTCCGACCTTGTGCTGCCACGCCCGACCCAGGTCTTCGCGACGCTGGCCGCACGCTTCGGCATCCTGTGGCCGCATGTGATGCAGACCCTCTGGACCACCATGATCGGCTTCGTCCTGGGCGTCACCGTCGGGGTGGTCATCGGGGCGGCCATCGGCGTCTCGCGCACCGCCTACGACACGGTCTATCCCCTGCTGATCGGTTTCTCCTCGATCCCCAAGGTCGCGGTGGTGCCGATCTTCGTGCTGTGGTTCGGATCGGGCGCGACGCCGGCCATCCTCACGGCGCTCGCCATGTGCTTCTTCCCCATCGTCGTCAACATCGCGACCGGCCTCGCCACCACCGAGCCGGAACTGGAGGACGTGCTGAAGTCGCTGGGCGCCAGCAGGTTCGACATCCTGTGGAACGTCGGCCTGCCCCGCACCATGCCCTTCTTCTTCGCCTCGCTGAAGATCGCCGTCACCTTCGCCTTCGTCGGCAGCGTGCTGTCCGAAACCGTCGCCTCCAACAAGGGCATCGGCAACGTGATGATGACGGCCTCCTCCAACTTCGACGTGCCGCTGGTCTTCGCCGGCCTCTTCCTGCTCGCCGCCCTCGGCATCCTGCTCTACGTCGCCTTCTCGCTGGTCGAGGCGCGCGTCACCGGCTGGGCCACCCGCCGGCAGGGCTTTGCCTCCGCCTGACCCATCATTTCCGAAACGGAGCCTCCCCATGTTGAAAAAGCTTCTCGCGACGCTTGCGCTCGGCCTTTGCCTGGGCGGGACGGCGTCGGCCGACACCAACATCAAGTTCACGCTCGGCTGGAAGACCCAGGGTTCCGACGCGCCGTTCCTGCTGGCGTTGCAGAAGGGCTATTTCAAGGCGGAGGGGCTGAACGTCACCATCGACCAGGGCGAAGGGTCGGCGGCCACCGTGACCCGCATCATGTCGGGCGCCTATGACGCCGGCTTCGGCGATATCAACGCGATCATCCAGAATGCGGCGACCCGCCCCGGCGACGTGCCGGTCATGGTCTATCAGCTCTGGAACAAGCCGCCCTTCGCAATCGTCTCGAAGAAGGCGACCAACATCGCCACACCCGCCGATCTCGTCGGCAAGAAGCTGGGCGGCGCCCAGGGCACCCCGACCACCCGCCTCGTGACCGTGCTCGGCACGCTCAACAAGGTCGACATGACCAAGGTCGCCATCGAGAACATGGGGCCGAACCTGCAGGAACCGATGCTGATCAAGGGCGACATCGACGGCGCCCTGGTCTTCAACATCACCAGCTGGTTCAACCTGATCAACAACCGCCAGGACCCGGCCAAGGACTACAACTGGCTGTTGTTCGGCGACTTCGGCCTCGACCTCTATTCCAACGGCATGATGGTTTCCCAGAAGCTGATCCGGGAGAACCCGGCCGCTGTCAGCGGTCTCGTCCGCGCCGTCAACAAGGCGGCGGTCGAGATCGGCGGGGATCCTGCCGCCGGGCTGAAGGCGGTCCTGGCCTACGACAATCTGGCCAAGGAAGAGCTTGAGCGCGCCCGCATGATCTTCTCCTACGAGCATCTCATCGTTTCGCCGGAGGTCGCCAGGCTCGGCCTCGGCGATGTGGACGATGCCCGCCTCGCCCGCTCCATCGGCATCGTGGTCGAAGGCTATCAGCTGACCGCCACGCCCAAGCCGGACCAGATCTTCACCCGCCAGTTCCTGCCGCCGGCGGCCGACCGCAAGCTCGCCTACAAGACCAACTGACAGCAGGGAACAGGCCCGGCCGGACCGACGGCCGGGGTCCACCAGAGGGGGAAAGAGATGAACGTCGCCCGGCCCGGAATGGTCACCAGCCCGCACCCCCTGGCCTCCGCAGCCGGAGCCGCCGTTCTGGCCAGCGGCGGCACCGCCATCGAAGCGGCGGTCGCCATCGCCGCCTGCCTGTCGGTCGTCATGCCGCATTTCTGCGGGATCGGCGGCGACGCCGTCTGGCTGGTGGCGGACCGGCAGGGGCGGCAGCGCTGCTTCCTCGGCATCGGACAGGCGGCGGAGACCCTACCCGCCTACGGCTCCGCCATCCCTCTGCGCGGACCGGCTTCGACGGTCACCTCGGCCTGCGCGGTCGACAGCTGGGGCCATGCCCTTGCCTATAGCGCGGATCGCTGGGGCGGCACACAGGCCTTCGCCGACCTTCTCGCCCCCGCCATCGCCCTGGCCCGCGACGGCTATGTCCCCAGCCGCTCGCAACAATTCTGGTTCGATTTCCGCCACGACGAGATCCCGCAGTGGAGAGGTTTCGCGGAGCATTTCAGCGCGGCCCCCGGTGCCCTCTTCCGGCAGCCCGGCCTCGCCCGCAGCCTCTCCCTGCTGGCGGAGGACGGTTACCGCTCCTTCTATGATGGGCGGCTGGCCGAGCAGCTGGCAGAGGGGCTGGCCGCCGCCGGCTCCCCTCTCCGTGCCACGGATCTGGCAGCGACCCGGACACGGGACGAGGCTCCCGCAAGCCTGGACTATCGCGGGCTGACCCTGCTGGCGCCGCCCGCGCCGACGCAGGGACTTTCCACACTGGCGATCCTGGGCATCCTCTCCCACTTCGATCTGGCGGCCCTGCCGCCCACCAGCCCGCTGCGTTACCATCTGCTGGTCGAGGCGGTGAAACAGGCTTTCCTGGACCGGCCGCTGATCGCCGATCCGGACTGTTCCGAACCGCCTCCCTGGGATTTCCTCGATCCGCAGCGTCTGGCCGCCAAGGCCGCCGCCATCGATCCGGCACGCGCCCTGCCCTGGCCTCATCCCTACCAGCATGGCGATACGGTCTATTTCGCCGCGGCCGACGAACAGGGACGCTGCGCCAGCGTCCTGCAAAGCACCTATTTCGACTGGGGCAGCGGTGTCCCGATCGGCGACACCGGCATCCTCTGGCAGAACCGTGGCGCGGCATTCTCGACCGTTCCCGGCGACCGCAACAGGATCGAGCCGGGCAAGCGCCCGTTCTACACCCTCAATCCCGGCATCGCCCTCAAGGATGGAAACCCTCACCTTCTCTACGGCACCCAGGGCGCGGACGGCCAGCCGCAGACCTTGTCCGTGCTGCTCAGCGGCCTGATCGATCACGGCATGACGCCCGAGGAGGCGCTCGCCCAGCCCCGCTTCCTTCTGGGAAAGACCTTCTCCGACAGCCGCGACAGCCTCAAGATCGAGGCGTCCCTGGGCGAGGCCGCGATGGGGACTCTTGCCGCTCTGGGGCATGAGGTGGCGCCCCTTCCGGCCTTGTCGCCGATCTTCGGCCAGGCGGGCGCCATCAGGCTCACCGATGCCGACAGCGTGAGCGGCGCCCACGATCCGCGCGGCGAAGGCGACGCGATCCAATGCCAGAGGCCTCTGCCGGAGTGACGCACCGTCTCGACCGGCTCGCCGGATAGACCGCCGGTGCGGCCGGTTGCACCTCGCGGCAACAAGAGCCGGTGCACGCGCATGTCACGACGGATTGCCAAGCCGGATTCAGGACCCGAAGGATGCTGCCCTTGGCGTCGGAAAGCGCTATGTATTTCAAAAGACTTACCGACGCCACGAGGATGAGGGTGAGGACATGGGCCAGCTGGCCAAACCTGAGGTCGGGAAAGGCCCAGCGGCCACGCCACCCGACGTGAGGTCGATGCTCGCTTCCGCGGTTGCCCGGCATAAGGCAGGGGATGCTGCCGCCGGCACTCTGTACCGGGCCATTCTGTCCGCTGCACCGTCGCATGGCGACGTCCTCCACCTGCTTGGCGTGACGGCGTTGCAGGCCGGGGCGGCGGAGGTGGCCAGCCGCTGGCTGCGCCGGGCGCTCATGGTCGACGGGGCGCAGGCCTACTACCGCAACAGCCTGGGTGAGGCCTTGCGCGCACTCGGCCGGCCGGACAAGGCGCGGGAACAGTACCGCCTGGCGCTCACGCTCAACCCGGCCTACCCGGAAGCGCTGGCCAACCTGCACAGGCAGCCCCTGCCGGGCGACAATGCGCCGGCCCTGCTAGAGCGCTTCTGCCGCCTGCGCCCGGCCACGGCAAGCGAACTCCTGGCCGTTGCCGATTCCCGCCTGCTTTCGGGACGGCTGGCCGACGCGCGCACCGCCTATCGGGCGGCGGTGGCGCTGGAGCCGGCAACGGTCCAGGCCTACGTCAACCTCGGCGCGACCGCCTCGCGGGAGAAGAACCATGCGCAGGCCGCGACCGCCTATCGCCGGGCCCTGCGCCTGTCCCCCGATCATCCGGGGGCATGGAACAACCTCGCCAGTGCCGTATGGGAGTTGAACGACGGCCAGGGCGCCGTCCGCTTCTGCCGCCGGTCCGTGGCGCTCAAGCCGGACCATCCCGATCCCTACGCCAACCTCGGCTATGTCCAGCGATCCCAGGCCCGGAACGGCGATGATTTCGCCGAGGCGGCGACGCTGTGCCGGCGAGCCCTGCTGATCAACCCGTCGCATGTCTCGGCGCTGAACAATCTCGGCATCGTCAACCTCGACCTCGGCCAGCTGGACGAGGCGGAACGCCTGTTCAACCGGACGCTGGCCGCCGAACCGAAGCACCCCGACGCCCGCTTCAACCTGTCGCTGGCCCTGCTCAAAGCCGGCCGGCTCAAGGAGGGCTGGGACCATTACGAGGCCCGCTGGGAAACCGGCCAGCTCCCGACGGTGAACGGGCAGTTGCGGGCCTGGCAGGGCGAGCCGCTGAACGGCGCCACCATCCTGCTGCATGCCGAGCAGGGACACGGCGACACCCTTCATTTCGTCCGCTACGCCCCGCTGGTCGCGGCGCGGGGCGGTCGCGTGGTGCTGGCGGTGCAGCCGTCGCTGAAGCGGCTGGTCGCCGGCATGCCCGGCGTGGCCGCGGTCCATGCGCTGACGGACCCCTTCCCGAAGCCGGAGTTCCATTGCCCGCTGATGAGCCTGCCGCGGCTGCTCGGCACAGAGCTGGGCACGATCCCCGGCGGCATCCCCTACCTCTACCCGCCCGCCGAGGCGGTCGGCAAATGGTTGGGCCAGCCCCTGCCCGGCGCCGGGCTGCGGGTCGGGTTGGTGTGGTCGGGAGACCCCCGGCCAGGCCTGCTGCGCGCGAACCTGACGGACCGGCGGCGCAGCATGAGCCTGCACGACCTGGCGCCATTGGCCGAGGTGCCGGGCCTGCGCTTCGTGAACCTGCAGATGGGGGGGCCGGCGGCACAGCTCGCCGAACCGCCGGCGGGGATGGACATCCACGATCCGATGGGAGCCATCACCGATTTCGCGGACACGGCAGCCCTGGTGATGCGCCTCGATCTCGTGATCACGGTCGACACCTCGGTCGCCCATCTCGTCGGCGCGCTGGGCAAGCCCGTCTGGGTCATGTCGCGCTACGACGGATGCTGGCGCTGGCTCCAGGACCGCGACGACACGCCCTGGTACCCGACGATGCGGCTTTTCCGACAGCCCGCGCCGGGCGACTGGACGACCGTCATCGGGCGCGTCGCGGAAGCCCTGCGTCAGTTGGCTGCATGATCATCCCGCCTGCGTGACGCCCGCGCCGGTTTCCGCTCGCTTCGGCACCGCCCGAGGGGCGGATGGCGGCGCGGACGGCGGGGCGGAAAACCGTCCCGCCCCGCCCCGTCCTCCGGTCCCGACCGGCCTCAGCTCAGCCACAGGCCGCTGTCAGCCGCGGTGATCGTCCGCCCCTCGCGGGCGCCGAAGTTCAGATAATGGGCCATCGGGTCCACCTTCGCCGCCGCGACATCCGGGTTGGCCGCCAGATAGGCGGCGGTGTCGATCCACGCCGACGGCGTCCGCCCCTCTTTCCAACCGAAGGCCTCGTAATGGTCATAGGCGCTGTCGATGGTGCCGGCCTGAAGGGCGGCGGCGACGTCGGCGTTGTGCTGCACATACCAGGCCGTGTCGAACAGCGCGTTGGGATCGCGCCCCTCCTTTTCGCCCTTGAGCAGGTAATGCTGGAGGCCGCTGGCGAACAGACCGGCGGCGACCGCCTTGGCGACATCCTCGTTCTGGGACAGGTAGAAGGCCTCGTCCAGCGCCACCGGTTGCAGCCGTCCTTCGGCCGCGCCGTACTGCCGGTAATGGTCCATGCCGCTGGCGAACTCGCCGCGCGCCACGGCCTGCGCCACATCGGCATTGCGGGCGAGGTACAGCGTCTCGCTGATCTGCGAGGCGCCGGTGTCGCTGATGATGCCCGTGGGCGCGTTGACCAGGACCACACGGTCGTTGAACCGCAGGATCTCCACGCTTTCCAGCCGGTCGACGCCGAGCGTGGCGCTGGCCATCGTCAGCGAGCCATAGGCGCCGTGGGCGATCAGCACGTCGGCGAAGTTCGCCTCCACACGCACGGCGTCGACGCCTTCGTCGCCGCGCAGCAGATCGTCGCCGGCGCCGCCCGACAGGCGGTCGTAGCCAAGCCCGCCGAACACCGTGTCGTTTCCGTCGTCGCCATAGAGCAGATCGCGGCCCTCCCGGCTGCCGATCACATCGTCGCCGCCGCCGCCGCGCAGCGTGTCGTCCTCGGCGCCCAGGATGATGGTCTGGTTGGCGCTGTCGCCGATCGCCACGTTCGAGCCGGCGCCACCGCCCACCGTGACCGCGCCGGTGATGACGGCGTAGTCCACGTTGTCGAGGTTCACCACCGTCCCGGCCGGCAGCTGGCGCGCGTCCAGCAGCACGGCCGAGGCCTGACCGGCCGGAGCCGAACCGGTGATGGTGATCGGGGTGACCGGGGCCTGCCCCGTCGCGACGGTGGGCGTGACATGCCGCAGCGTCACCGTGCTGGTGGACGGCAGCGACTGGGTCAGGCCGGCGTTGGGCACGGTCGCGGTCGTCGGCGCGACGATGCCCAAGGTGCCCAGCTGGCTGGAGAAGGAGCTGGCCAGCTCGCCCAGGGTCAGTCCGGCGGTGGTGCCGGTCGAGGTCATGCCAACGCCGGTCGGCAGGCTCGCCGCCAGCACCGGGGCGACCGCGGTTCCGGCCAGCGGCACGTCCGCCAGGCTGGTCTTGCTGTCCGTGTCGGTCCGGTTCTCCGCGACCGGGGCGATCACCACGGACTCCATCGGACGGCCCATGCCGTCGGTGCCCGTCGTCGTCGTCGTCGGCACGCCGTCGATCACGACCGTCGTCGTGGGCGGCGGCGGCGGCGGGGGCGAAGGAGTGGCATTGACGATGGCCTGCCCGACGAGGCTGGCCATCTCATTGCCCGCAAGATCGGTCAAGGCGCTGCCCGACAGGGTTGGATCGTAGCTGAAGGTCACGGTCTGCCCGTGGGACACGGCGGACGCGAGCGTCAGGGTCAGGGTGTCGCCGCCCGTACCGGAGACGGCGGTGACGGCGCGGGGCGTGCCGTCGACCGTCACGCTCATGCCAGTGGTCTGATGGGGGGCCGCGGCGAGGCTCACCGCCTCGGCAAAGGTCAGGGTCAGCAGGCTCCCGTTGACGGAAAGTGCCGCCAGGAGCGTCGGTGCCACCGTGTCGATGGTCACGGCGAACCCGCCGGACGCGGACGAGCTGTTGCCGGCCAGATCGACGGCCATGGCGCTCAGCGTGTGGACTCCCTCGCTCAGCGAGGCCGCCGACAGGCTCCAAACCCCGGTCGTCGCGTCGGCCGTGGCCGTCCCAAGGGAGGAGGCCCCCTCGTACAGGGTGATGGTGCTGCCCGCCTCGGCAGTGCCGGTGATCGTCGGCATTGCGGTGTTGGTCACCGTGCCGGCGCCGGTGGCAAGGCCGAGACCGGTCGGGGCCGCCACGGTGGTGTCGATGGTGACGATCAGCCCGCCGGACGCCGCCGAGGTGTTGCCGGCCGCATCGAAGGCCCTGGCGGTGAGCGTGTGCACCGCGTCGGACAGGGATGAGGCCCCGATCGTCCAAAGCCCGCCGCCCCCGGCCGTGGCCGTCCCGACGGCGCTTCCGCCATCGTACAGCACGACCCTGTTGCCGGCCTCCGCCGTGCCGACGATGGTCGGCGTGGCGATGTTGGTCAGGTTGTCGGTGCTGCTGGCCCCGCTGTCCGTCGTCAGGTCGAGGGCGCCGGGAGCCGCCGCGACGGTGTCGACGGTCACGACCAGTGCGCTGGACGCCGCCGAGGTGTTGCCGGCGGCATCGACCGCACGCACGGTCAGGCTGTGGGCGGCATCGGACAGCGCCGAGGACGGGCTGACCGTCCACAGGCCGCTGCCGTCGACCGTCGCCGAGCCGACGAGAAGGGCGCCGTCATACAGCAGCACCGTGCTGCCCGCCTCCGCAGTGCCGGTGATCGGCGGCGTGGCGTTGTTCGTCAGGGTGTCGTCGTCGTTGGCGAGGTCGAGGTTGCCCGGCGCCGTGGGCGCCGTGGTGTCGATGCTGAAGATGAAGGGCGCCGACAGCGGCGATTCGACCCCGTCGGGGTCCGTGGCGCTGGCGGTGAAGGTGTAGCTCGACCCGCTCAGGCTTCCGGCCGTGATCGACCAGCGGCCGCTTCCGTCCGCGGTCCCCGTCCCGACGACGGTGATGTAGTCGTACAGAGTCACCACGCTGTTCGCCACCGCCGATCCCGTGATGGTCGGGGTGCGGACGTTGGTCAGCCGGTCGGCCTGGACGCCGCTGTCGGAGGCCGCGGCCAACCCGAGATCCGTCGGGGCGGTGCTTTCCGGCGTGATGGTCAGCGTCAGCCCGCCGCTCGCCGACGAGGTGTTGCCCGCCGCGTCCACGGCCCTGACGGTCAGGGTCTGGGCGCCGAGGCTCAGCGTCGAGGTGCCCCCCGACCAGTTCCCGGACCCATCCGCGTCGGTCTCGCCCACCAGCGTGCCGTTGGCGTAGAGCAGGATATGCGCGTTCGCCTCGGCATTGCCGGTCAGCACCGGTTGCCGGACGTTGGTCACGAGGTTGTTGAGACGGCCGCTGTTGCTGTCGTCACTCAGCGCCGGGGTTGCGGGTGCCGACGGTGCTGTCGTGTCGATGGTCACCGCCAGCCCCGAGGCGGAGGTGGCCGTATTCCCGGCGCGGTCGACCGTCGTGACCGAAAGCTGACGCAGGCCGGAGTTCAGCGTCGTCGAGGTGATCGTCCAGGCGCCGGTGCCGTCGGCCGTCGTGGTGCCCACCGCGACGTTGCCGTCGTACAGCGTGACCACGCTGTCCGCCTCGACCATGCCGATGAGGGTCGGCGTGGTGTCGTTGGTCAGCAGGTCGTCGCGCCCGCTGCCGGTGTCGGACGCCTGGGCCAGCAGCATCGAGCGGACCGGCGTCACGACATCGATGGTCACCAGCGGAGCGGACGGCCCCGCGGTGCTGCTGTTCGCGCCGGGCGCCACCGCCGTCAGGGTGTAGTCGGCCACGCCCAGGTCGCTTGCCAGCAGGGTCCACAGGCCGTTGCCGTCGGCCGTCGCCGACCCGAAGAAGGTGATGCCCTCCCCGGCGGGGTTCACGCCCTCGTAGAGCTGAACGACGCTGTTGGCGCCCGCGCTTCCGCTCACCCGCATGATCGAGCGGACGGCCGTCGTCAGGTCGATGGTCACCACCAGTTCGCCGGAGGCGTTGCTGGTGTTCCCGGCCAAATCCGTCGCCCGCACGGTGAGCGTGTGCGCCCCCTCCGTCAGGGCGCCGGCCGTCACCGACCAGCGGCCGTCGCCGCCGGCGGTTCCCAACCCGACGAAGACGCTGCCGTCATACAGGGTGATGACGCTGTTGGCCTCGGCGCTTCCGCTCACCGTCGGCGTGCTGTCGGAGGTCAGACGGTCGCTGTTCGAGCTGCCGAGGTCGGAGCCCGCCGTCAGAACCGGCGTGGTCGGAACGTCCGCCGCCGTGTCGATGGTGACGATGAGCACACCGGCGGCGCTGGTGTTGCCCGCCACATCGACGGCGGTCGCGGTCAGCGAATGCGTGCCGCTGGAGAGCGTCGAGGCCACGCCGATGGACCAGACACCGGACCCGTCGGCGGTGGCGGTGCCGATGTTCAGGCCGCTGACGTCGTCGTGCAGCGTGACGACGCTGTTCGCCTCGGCGACGCCCAGGATCGTCGGCGTGGCGACATTCGTGATGCGGTCGTTCGCCAGCGCACCGCTGTCGGAGCCGGTGCCGAGCCCCAGCCCGGTCGGGGTCGCCGAGGTGAGATCGATGGTGATGACGAGCGGAGCCGAGGCCGCGCCGGTGTTGCCCGCCACATCCCGGGAAATGACGGTCAGGCTGTGCGTGCCCTCGCTCAGTGACGCCGAGGCCATCGTCCAGGCGCCGCTGCCGTCGGAGGTCGAGCTGTTCAGAAGGGCGGCGCCGTCATACAGCATGACCACGCTGCCCGGCTCCGCCGTCCCGGTCAGGACCGGCGTCGTGCTGTTGGTCACGAGGTCGGCGGTCGAGCCGCTGTTGGAGCCCGCCGTCAAGGCGATGGACGAGGGCTGGGGTGCCGCGGTGTCGATGGTGACGAGCAGGGCGGCCGAGGCGGCGCTGGTGTTGCCGAACTGGTCGACGGTCGTCGCCGTCAGGGTGCGCTCGCCGTCCGCCAGGCCGATCGCCTGGACCGTCCAGTTGCCGTCGAGACCGGCGGTCGACATGCCGACCAGGGCCGAGCCGTCATACAGCATGACGACGTTGGAGGCTTCGGCCGTGCCGCGGATCGTCGGCGACGCGACGTTGGTCACGCGGTCGGTTGCGCTGCTGCCGGAATCGGTCGTCAGGGTGAGACCGCTTGGCGCGGCGGCCTGCGTGTCGACGGTGACGACCAGCGCGGCGGACAGGCCGCTGGTGTTGTCGGTGACGTCCACGGCCCTGGCCGTGAAGGTGTGGGCGCCGTCGGGCAGCGTCGGCGTGGTGAAGGACCAGGTGCCAAGCCCGCTTGCCGTGACTGTCCCGACGGAGACGGCGTTGTCGTAGAGCGTGACGATGCTGCCGGCTTCGGCGGTGCCGGTGATGACCGGTGCGGTGACGTTCGTCTTGTTGTCGGTCGTGTCGCGGCCACTGTCCGATCCGGTGGCGAGGGCCAACCCGCCGGGTATGTCGGCGGTGAGATCGATGGTCACCGTGAGGCCGTTGACGCCCGCGTTCCCCGCATTGTCGAACGAGGAGATTCCGAAGTTGTAGACTCCCGCGGCCAGGGAACTCGACGGCGTGAAGCTCCAGGCGCCGGTCGCGGCGTCCGCCACCACCGTCCCGATGGCTTGGGCGGTTCCCCCGTTGAACGCACTGGTGATCGTGACGATCCGGCCGGCGCCGAGCGTGTCCGTTCCCACGATGCCGCTGAGCGTCGGCATGGTGTCGGAGGTGATCCGGTCGCTGTTGGAGGACCCGGTGTCCGACGACGGGGCAAGCACAATCGAGACCGCGTCCGGTTCGGTGTCGATGGTGAAGTTCAGCGCAGCGGAGGCGGAACTGGTGTTGCCCGCCACATCGACGATCGTGGCGAACAGCGAATGCGCCGTTCCGGTGCCGCCCGCCAGGACGGAACTGGTGATCGACCAGGCGCCCGTGCTGTCGGCGGTGCCGGTGCCGAGCACCGTCGATCCTTCCAGCAGGGTGACGACGCTGCCCGCCTCGGCACGGCCGGTGATCGTCGGGGTGGTGGCGGAGGTCAGGTTGTCGCCCACGAGACCGGTATCGGAGGCGGCAGCCAGGGCGAGCCCCGTCGGGGCCGCCGCCGTGGTGTCGATTGTGACCGTCAGCGCCGCGGAGGCGGCGCTGGTGTTGCCGGCAAGGTCGAGCGCGACCGCGGACAGCGTGTGCGTCCCGTCGGTCAGCGACGGGGTGGTGATCGACCAGGCGCCGCTGCCGTTGGCCGTCACGGTGCCGAGACTCGTCGTGCCGTCATACAGCGTGACGAGGCTGTTCGCCTCGGCCGTGCCGGTGATGGTCGGGGCGGAGACCGAGGTGATGCGGTCCGCCGTGGAACCGCTGTTCGAGCCGGCGCTGAGCGACGGGGTTCCCGGCGCGCCGGGCGCCGTGGTGTCCACGGTGATGGTCAGCGCCGCGGACGGATCGCTGGTGTTGCCGGCGACGTCGACCATCCGGGCCGACAGCGTGTGCGCCCCCGCGCCGAGCCCGCTGGCGGCGATGGTCCAGAGGCCCGACCCGTCGGCCGTGCCGGATCCGACGAGGCTGGCGCCATCGTAGAGCCGGACGAGGCCGTTCGCCTCGGCCGTGCCGGTGAGTGTCGGCGAACCGGTGTTGATCAGCCGGTCGGTGTTGGAGGCGCCGCTGTCGACGACGAGCGACGGGGTCCCCGGCGCCGCCGCCGAGGTGTCGATGGTGATGACCAGCCCGGCGGAGGCCACCGAACTGTTGCCGGCGCCATCGACCGCACGAGCGGTGAGGGTGCGGGTGCCCGGGACCAGGGTGCCGGTGGCAATCGACCAGACGCCCAGCCCGTTCACGGTGGTGGAGCCGTAGCTCACGCTGCCGTCGTAAAGGGTGACGACGCTGCCCGCTTCGCCGGTGCCGGTGATCGTCGGGTTGACGATGCTGGTGATGCCGTCCGTGCTGGAGCTTCCGCTGTCGTAGGCGGCGGCCAGCACCGGAGTGCCGGGCGCCGTCTGGACGGTGTCGATGGTGACGTTCAGCGGCGAACTGGCGGCGCTGGTGTTGCCGGCGGCGTCGGTCGCCTTCACCGTCAGCGTGTTCACGCCGTCGGCCAGCGACGCGGCGGTGATGGTCCAGCCCCCGCCGCCGCCGGCGGTCGCCGTGCCGACGGCCGTGGTGCCGCTGTAGAGGACGACCGTGCTGTTGGCCTCGGCCGAGCCGGACAGCGTCGGGGTCGCGACGTTGGTGAGGCGGTCGGTGTTCGACGTCCCGCTGTCGGAGGCGGATGCGAGCGTGATGCCGGTCGGCGCGTTCGGCACGACCGTGTCGATGGTGATCACCACCGCCGAGGACAGGACGCTGGTGTTGCCGGCGGCGTCCATGCCGCGCGCGGTCAGCGTGTGCGGGCCGTTGCCCATCTGGCTGCTGGTGATGGTCCACAGGCCGGCGCCGTCGGCGGTCGTCGTTCCGCGCAGCGTGCCGCCTTCGTAAAGCGAGACGAACCCGCCGGCCTCCGTCGTGCCCGTGAAATCGGGCGTGGAGTCGTTGGTCGTCCAATCGCCGGTGACCCCGGTGTCGCTCGCGGCCGACAGGCCCAGCGAGGGCACCGCCGCAACCGTGTCGATGGTGACGACGAGAGCTGCGGAGGTCGAGCGGTTCCCGGCGAGGTCGGTCGCCTCGGCGGTCAGGCTGTGGCTGCCCGCCGCCAGCGAGGGAGACAGCAGCGACCAGCCGCCCAGGCTGTCGGCCACGACCGTGCCGAACGCGGTCGTGCCGTCGTACAGGACGACGGTGCTGCCTGCCTCGGCCGTGCCGCTCAGCGGCAGGACGGTATTGTTGGTGACATGATCGCTGTTCGAAATGCCGCTGTCGGACGCAACGGCCATGAGCAGGCTGGGCTGCGGGGTGGACAGGTCGACCGACAGGACAAGGCTGCTCGACACCGTGGAGGTGTTGCCGGCCCGGTCGACGCTGAACGCCGTCAGGGAATGGTTGCCCTGCGACAGGGAGTTCGTGGTGAGGGAGAAGGCGCCGGTCGCGTCCGCCGTCGCCGAGCCGACGCTGACAGTGCCTTCATACAGGGTGACGACGCTGAAGCTCTCCGCCGTGCCGACAATCGTCGGCGTGGCAAGCTTGGTCAGCCCGTCGGTGTCGGACACCCCGGTGTCGTCCCCGGCCGCCAGGGCCAGGTTCGACATCGTGAGGTTCTCGGTGTCGATGGTGACGATCAGCGGTGCAGACGCCGCGGCGGTGTTGTTGCCGGCCAGATCGGTGACGCGGGCGGTCAGCGTGTGGCTGCCGCTGATGAGCGTCCCCGTGGTCACTGTCCAGTTTCCCGAACCGTCGGCGGTTCCCGTGCCGACGAGCGTGGTGCCGGCGTAGAGGGTGATGACGCTGTACGCCTCGGCGCTTCCGCTCACCGTGGGCGTGGTGTCGTTGGTGAGCCGGTCGTTGGCGATGCCGCTGTCGGACCCGGCGGTCAGGCTGGGCGCCGAAGACGGCAGGACGGTGAGGTCGACGTTGACGATCAGGGCCGCCGCCACGACCGCCGTGTTGCCGGCCGGATCCACGGCGTGGGCCGACAGCGTGTGCAGCCCCTCGGACAGCGTCGGGCTGGCGACCGACCACTGGCCGAGGCTGTCCACCGTCGCGCTGCCCAGAAGGGTGTTTCCGTTGGCGTCGTAGAGTGTGACGATGCTGCCGGCCTGGGCGGTGCCGGTGATGACCGGCGCCGTCACCGACGTGACGGCATCGTTGTTGGCGCGGCCGCTGTCGGTGGCCGCCGTCAAGGCCAGGCCGCCCGGGGTCGGGGGCGTGGTGTCGATGGTCAGCAGAAGCGAAGCCGAGGCGCTGCTGGTGTTGCCGGCGTCGTCCACGGAGCGGACGGTCAGCGTGTTGACGCCGTCGGCGAGGCTGCCGGCGGTGATCGTCCAGGCGCCTGTCCCGTCGGCGGTGGCCGTTCCGACGCTGATGCCGCCGCTGTAGAGATGGACGGTGCTGAGCGCTTCCGCCGTGCCGGTCACGGTCGGCGTGGCGACCGATGTGAGGAGATCGCCCGGCGTGCTGCTGTCGGAGGCCGGGTCCAGCACCGGCGCGGACGGCGCGTCGGGGGCGACGGCATCGATGGTGATGACCAGCGGGGCCGAAGCGGCGGCCGTGTTGTTGCCGGCGGCATCGACGACGCGGGCCGTGATGGTGTGCGACCCGTTGCTCAGCGGCGTCTCGATGGAATAGACGCCGGCGCCATTGGCCGTGCCCATGCCGACGAAATTGCCGCCGTCATATAGCGACACCACCGCGCCGCTCTCCACCGTGCCGGTGAAGGTGGGCGCGAGCAGGCGGGTCTTCCCGTCGCCCGACACCCCGGTGTCCGACGCGGAGGCCAGGGCCGGCGCGCCGGGCGCGTCGACGGTCAGGTCGACCGTCACCACCAGCGTGCCGGCGCCGCTCGACGTGTTGCCGCTGGGGTCCACCGCGGTGGCGGTGAGGGTGTGCGTGCCTTCGGCGAACGCGGTCCCGGTGTAGGACCAGGCGCCGTTGCCGTCCGCGACCAGCGTCGCCAGCGGCGTCAGGCTGCCGGCCAGGCCGTCGTAGAGCGTGACGGTGCTGTTCGCCTCGGCGGAGCCGGTCAGCGACAGCGTCGTGGCGTTGGTGATGCGGTCCGTGGCGCTGTAGCCGGTGTCCGACGCCGCGGTCAGGGCCATGGCGCTCGGGGCCGGGGTGGACAGGTCGATGGTGACGGTCAGCGCCGCGGAGGCGGCTCCGGTGTTGCCGGCCGCGTCGACGGCCCGCGCCGTCAGCGTGTGTCCGCCCTCGGCGAGCGTGCCCGTCCCGATGGTCCAGGCCCCGCCCGTCGCGACCTGCGTGCCCAGCGCGGTGGCGCCGTCGTACAGGACGACGGTGGCGCCGGCCTCCGCCGTTCCGGTGACGGTCTGCGTCCGGATGTTGGTGAGGCGATCGCTGTTCGAAACGCCGCTGTCGTCGGCCGGGTCGGTCGACAGCCCGCCCGGCGCGTCGGGCGCCGTCGTGTCGACGGTGACCACGAAGGCCGAGGAGGCGTTGCTGGTGTTGCCGACGACGTCCACGACGCGCGCGGTCAGGCTGTGCGTGCCGTTGCCGAGCGCGGAGGTGGTCACCGACCAGTTGCCGCTGCCGTCCACGGTGGCGGTGCCGACGAGGTTGGCGCCGTTGTACAGCGAGACGGTGCCGTTGGCCTCCGCCGTTCCGGTGATGGTCGGGGCCAGGACGCCGGTGATCGCGTCGCCCGCCAGGCCCGTGTCGGATCCCGTCGCCAGGGCGAGGCCGGTCGGGGCGTCGGCGGTGCGGTCGATGGTGACGACAAGACCGCCGGAGGCGGCGCCGGTGTTGCCGGCGATGTCCACCGCGCGGGCGGTGAGCGTGTGGACGCCGGCCGCCAGCGAGCCCGTGCTGAGCGACCATATCCCGCCGTCGGAGGCGGTGGCGGTGCCGAGCGCCGTGGTCCCGTCGCTGCCATACAGGGTGACGACGCTGCGCGCCTCGGCGGTGCCGGTGACGGTGACCGCGTCGAGGTTGGTGATGCGGTCGGTGTCGACCGAGCCGCTGTCCGATCCGGCCTGCAGCGCCAGCGCGTCCGGCTGATCGGGCGCCGTCGTGTCGATGGTGACCGTCAGGCCCGCGGAGGTGAGGACCGTTCCATAGGCATCGATCCTGGCGTAAAGCGTGTGAGCGCTTCCGGTCGCCAGCGTGCCGGTGGAGGCGACGGTCCACACGCCGCTGCCATCGGCCGTGCCGGTGCCGATCAGCGTCAGGCCGCTGTAGAGGGAGACCGTCGCGCCCGCAAGCGCGGTTCCCGTCAGGATCGGCGAGACCACGTTGGTGATCCCGTCGTTGGGCACGCCGGAATCGGAGGCGAGCTGGAGGCCGCCGGGCACGCCGATGCGCCCGGTCACCGAAAGCGGCGTGGTCGTGACGGTTTCGTTGCCGGCCGCGTCCAGAGCGCGCGCGGTCATCGTGTAGGTGCCGCCGCCAAGTTCCGGCGTGGTGATCGACCAGAGGCCGCTGTTGCCGACGGTCACGACCCCGAGCACCGCCGCCCCGACGACGGAGCCGTCATACAGGGTGACGACGCTGTTGGCCTCGGCGGTGCCCGACAGGATCGGGGTGAACTGGCCCGAAGGCCCGGCCGTGTCCGCCGTCGGCACCGACAATCCCGGCCCGGTGCGGTCGATGCTGACGACCAGACCGGCGGACAGCTGACTGGTGTTGCCGGCCACGTCCACGGCGCTGGCGGTCAGGGTGTGGTCGCCCTCGCCGAGGCCGGTGATCGTGGCGGACCAGTGGCCCGACCCGTCGGCCGTCGCGCTGACGTTCGAACCGCCGCCATAGAGCGTGACCGTGGCGCCGGCTTCGGCCGTGCCGGTGATGGTGGGGGCCAGCGCGTTGGTCAGGGTGTCGGCCTGGCTGCCGCTGTTGGTGGCGCCGCTCAGCGCCAGGGCACCCGGCGTGGCCGAGATCTGGTCGATCGTGATGGCGAGGGCGGCGGAGGCGGCGCCCGTGTTGCCGGCGGTGTCCACCGCCCGCGCGGTCAGCGTGTGGACCCCATCCCCCAGGCTGGCGGAGGTGACCGTCCAGGCGCCGGTGGCGAGGTCCGCCGTGCCCGTCCCGAGCAGGACGTTGCCCTCATACAGCCGCACGGTGCTGCCGGCCTCGGCTGTGCCCGTGATCGCCGGCGTGGCGATCCGGGTCCGGTTGTCGTTCGGCGTGCCGCTGTCGGAGTTCAGCAGGAGTCCGCCCGGAGCGTTCGGCGCCGTCAGGTCGATGGTGACGACAAGGCCGCCGCTCGCCGCGGAGGTGTTGCCGGCCGGATCGACGGCGCGGGCGGTCAGGGTGTGGATGTCGCCGGTCAGCGCGGACGAGGCGACCGTCCAGCTGCCGTCGGCCCCCGCCGTGGCTTGGCCGAGCAGGGTGTTGCCTTCGTAGAGAAGGATGATGCTGGACGCCTCGGCCGTCCCGGTGACCGAGGGCGTCGTGAGGTTCGTCCTCGAATCGCCGGTGACGCCGGTGTCCGACGCCGACGCCAGGGCCAGGCCGGTCGGGGCGGACGCGCTGGTGTCCACCGTGACGGTGAAGGCGGTGGAGGGAAGGCTGGTGTTGCCCGCGGCATCGACGGCCCTGGCCATCAGCGTGTGGGCGCCGACGGCGAGGCCGCTGGTGGCGATTTCCCAGTTGCCCTGGCCGTTGGCCGTCGCGGCGCCGAGCACGACGGCACCGTCGTAGAGCGTCACGGTGCTGCCGGCCGCCGCCGTGCCGGCGACGGTGGGCGAGACAAGGTTGGTGAGGCCGTCGGTCGTGCTGCGGCCGGTGTCGGTGGCGGCGGTCAGCTTCAGGCCGCCCGGCGCGTCCGCCGTGGTGTCGATGGTGACGGTCAGGCTCCCCACGCCGTCCCGCGTGTTGCCGGCGGCATCGCGCGAGCGGGTGGAGAAGGCCCAGCTGCCGTCCGCAAGGGCGCTGCCGGCGGTCACGGTCCAGGCGCCGGAACCATCGGCGGTGCCCGTTCCCACCACGCTGCCGGAGACCAGCAGATCGATGACGCTGTTCGCCTCGGCCGTGCCGGTGAAGGTCGGCGTCCTGACATTCGTCAGCCGGTCCGAGGAGGAGCTGCCGCTGTCCGACGCCGCCGTCAGCGACGGGGCGGAGGGGGCTGCCGGAGGCGTGGTGTCGACGGTGACGATGAACGGGCTTGAGGCGGTGCTGCTGTTGCCCGCCAGATCGACCGCGCGCGCGGCAAGGGTGTGTGCGCCGTCGCCCAGCGCGCCCAGCGTCATCCGCCAGACGCCGCTTCCGTCGGCGGTCGCATTGCCGAGAAGGGTGGTGGAGTCCTTGTACAGGCTTACGACGGCATTGGCCTCTGCCGTGCCGCCGATGACCGGGGTGTTGATGGCGGTGAGGTTGTCGCCCAGAATCCCGGTATCGCTCGCCGTCGCCAGGGCTAGGCCGGTCGGGGCCGCCACCGTGGTGTCCACCGTCAGCGCGAGGCCGGCCGAGACGGTGCTCGTGTTGCCGGCCGTGTCCACCGCGCGGGCGGTCAGGGTGTGGCCGCCTTGGGAAACCGCGGAGCTGGTGATCGACCAGGCGCCGACGCCGCTGGCGGTCGTCGTTCCGACGCTCACCCCGTCGAGATAGAGGGTGACCGTGCTGCCCGCCTCGGCCGTGCCCGTCACGGTCGGCGTCGTGACGTTGGTGACACCGTCGGCGGAGGAGCGGCCGCTGTCCGATCCCGGCGTGAAGGCCAGGGTCGGCGCGGTCGGCGCCGTCGCGTCGATGGTCAGCAGAAACTCGCCCGACGCCGCGCTCTCCATGCCGGAGGAGACGGTCTTCGCCGTGATCGTCCAGGTGCCGTCGGTGAGCGCCGTGGTCGCCGTGACCGCCCATTGGCCGGTGCCGTCGGCGGTCCCGCTGCCCAGCAGCGTGGTGCCGTTGCCGTAGAGATTGACGACGCTGCCCGCGGCGGCCGTGCCGGTCAGGGTCGGCAGGGTCACGTTCGTCTTGTCGTCGCCCGGCGTGCCACTGTCCGACCCAACGCTGAGCGCGGGGGCCGAGGGCGAGGTCACCGCGACCGGAAAGACCAGGAAACGGTCGGCGTTGCCGATGTCCATGGCCTGACCGCCCACGAAGACTGTATCGATCCCGGACACATAGACGGTGCCGGCGGTTTCGGTCAGCCACACCACGTCGTTGCCAGCGCCGCCGATCAAGGTCTCGACCGACGACACCATCATGGTCATGCCGTTGTTGGCGCTGACCCCGGTTACGGACACGACGTCGTTGCCGGCGCCGCCGATCAGCGTCTCCAGGGAGGAGACCTTGACCGTGTTGCCGCCGTTGCCCAGCAGCACCGTTTCGGTGCCTCCCTTTCCGATGATCGCCTCGATCGCCGAGACGCTCATCGTGATGCCGGTGTTGCCGAGCACCATGAGCGTGTCTTCGCCGGTGGTGCCGACGATCGTCTCCAGCGCCTCCACCTGCATGGTGTTGCCGACGGTGTTCCAGGCGATGGGGCCCACGCCGACGATCGGCGTTCCATCGCGGAACGTCATGTTGACGACGTCGTTGCCGCTGCCGCCGATCAGCGTGTTGAGGCTGGCGACCGTGACGGTGGTGCCGACGTCCAGCAGGATGGCGGCGTTGCGGGAGCCGGTTCCGCCGACGATGGTGTCGATCATCGACACGGCGGTGGTGCCACCACCCGTCGCCATGTTGATGGAGCCGCTCTTGTAGGCCATCGTGAAGACATCGACGGCGCTGCTGCCGATCAGCGTCTCGACGAAGCTGAGGCCTATCGTGCCCCCCGCGCTGTCGAGCACGACGACGTCCCCGGCCTTGGAGCCATTGCCGAGGAAGATCTCGATGTTTTTCACCTGGACGGTGTTGCTGCCGCCGGCGATGGTCGCGATGAGATCGTCACCCGAGGTGCCGATCAACGTCTCGACCGCCGTTACGGCGACGGTGCTTCCCAGTTGGCCGTTGGCACCGAAGCTGATGACGTCCTTGCCGGCGCTGCCGACAAGCGATTTCAGATAGGCCACCGACATCGTGTTGCCGGCGTCGTTCGTCAGAACGATCAGGTTGGTGCCGGTGGCGGCGCCGATGAAGGTCTCCACCGACTCCACCGCCATGGTGGTGCCGGTCGAGGTGCCGACGACCCGGTCGTAACCGCCGCTGCCGATCAGCGTTTCCAACCCCGAGACGGTGATGGTGTTGCCGCCCGCGCCCGCCAGCCGGATGACGTCCTTATTGCCGCTGCCGGGAGCATTTCTGCCGCCGGTGATGTGGTCCAGGTTGGTGACCGCGATGGTGTATCCCTGGGAATTCAGCACCACGCCGCGCGTGCCGAGCCCCTTGATCCCGGACCAGATCTCCGATGTGGAGAAGATGTAGTCCGTACCAGTGGTCAGGGTCAGAGTTGCACCGGCAGCCATACCAATCCCCATCTAAAGGCTTCCCCGAAGGAAGCTTGACGATCGCGGTCCAAGGGCTGGTATCGCGCCAACCACTGGCGCAGCCCGAAAATGCCCGCCTTTGACAAAGGCGGATGATAGCAACCTAAGGGGATATTTTTAAAGAAGTCCAAAGTCAAAATCAGTCGATTTGTGACAAAGCCGGTTGTAAGCAAGTTCTTAATAGTGATTAACAAATAATTAACAATAACACTCTACGGATAATCCATAATAAAAAACAGGGTAAATTTTGTCTCTTCAGCCTAATTTATTATGAGCACTATAATATTATATCCAACCACCGGCATGGAAATATGCGAATTTGAGAGAAATTTCCTAAAAACGACCAGCAGCCGGAAAGCCGAGAGTTAGATAACTTCAAGGAATGGATACAAGCGTACATTCGCAATGTTGAGATGTTGCCCGTCGCCATCGCGATTGAGCGAAGAGGGCGATGTCCGGAATGATGCACTAAGGACGGCCACCAAGTGCCCAACCGCGCCACATGGCCCGGTAAGCCTGCTCCACCGACCGCGCGAAACCGCGATGATCGAGAAGTGCCGAGCCTTCCAAGCGCTTCCGCATGCCCCGGCGCAGCCCGGACAGCCGCGAAAGGTCGCCGGCCAACGACGACGCCGCGTCGACATAGCCGGCCTCATCCTGCTGGATCAACTCCTCCAGCCCACAGTGGGACAACAGGCTGGCGCCCACCCGCGCCACGTGATGGCTGCCGGCCAGCGTGATGACCGGAACCCCCATCCACAGCGCCTCGCAGGTCGTCGTCGTGCCGTTGTAGGGAAACGGGTCGAGCGCCACGTCCAGCCGGTCGTAGACCCGCAGGTGCTCGGCGACGGACGGCACCGGCGCCAGAAGCTCGATCCGCTCGGACCGCACTCCCCGGCGGGCGAAGTCCTTGAGGACGGCACTCCGCACCGCGATATCCTCGAATCCCGGGCTCTTCAGCAGCAGCCGGGCCGACGGCACCCGCGCCAGCAGGGCGGACCAGACCCGCACCACCTCCGGGCTCACCTTGGCCAGGTTGTTGAGGGATCCGAAGGTGACGAAACCGTTGGCGAGCGCCGGCGGGTTTCCGGCCGGACCGGCGCCGTCGGGCGGCTGGAAGGCGAGGAAGCCGTGCGGCAGCCGCACCAGCCGCTCGGCGTGCCGGCCATCGGATTTGCCCGGCGGGTCCGCGACGGCATCGGTCAACCGGCAGTCCACCGCCGGCATCCCGGTGGTGTCGGGATAGCCGAGCCATGTGACCTGCACCGGCGCGGGCCGCCGCGCGAACAGCAGGGGCCGGCCGCCCGCCGTGTGGCCGGCCAGATCGACGAGGATGTCGATGCGGTCCCGCCCGATCAGCGCCGCCGCGTCCGCATCGTCCAGATCGGCCAGCGAGCGCCAGCCGGCAGCGAGCGCCTCCATCCGCAAGGTCATGTCGTCCCGCCGCCGCGCGGTGGCGTAGCACAGGACCTCCACCGCGCCGCGGTCATGCTCGCGCAGCAGCGGCTCGATGAAATGGGCGCAGGCATGATGGCAGAAATCCGGAGAGACATAGCCGACCCGCAGCCGCCGATCCGGATCGCGGTCGTTGGCGAAGTCGTTGGCACCGTCGAAGAGGGGCCGCGCGTGACGCTCGTTCCAGTGCGCATGCGCGCGGGCGATGACCTCCGGCGGAACCCAGGGGGAGTAATGGAGTGTCAACAGCAGGTTGGAGCGCATCAACACCATGTCCGGGTGATGCTCCAGCCCCTTCTGGAGAATGCCGATGGCCTCCGCGATGCGCCCCTGCTCCTTCAGCGCCTCCCCCAGATTGACGAAGGGCTGCGGCAGATCGGGCCGCGCCCGGATCGCCGCCAGATAGCTGTCCACCGCCTGCGTCAGCGCCCCGTCCTCGCGCTGGCAGTCGCCGAGATTGCTCAGCGCCTCGCCCATACCGGGATCGAGGCGGATCGCCCGTCCATAGGCTATCGTGGCGCCCCTGGGATTCTGCACCGATCTGAGCAGGTTTCCGGCGTTGAACCAGGAGCCGGGCGCCTCCGGGCTGAGCGCGAGCGCGACGCGCATGGCGGCCATCGCCTCGGCGACGCGCCCCTGGTCGCCGAGCGTGCAGGCGAGATTGCTGCGCACGCCGGCGTCCTCCTGCCAGCCTGCCACGGCCGTGCGGAGGCAGACGGCGGCCTCGCCCCAGCGCCGCGCCCGCCGCAGCAGGACGGCGAGGTTGTTGTTGGCCTGCGGATGGCTGGGCTCCCGCGCGAGCACGGCGCGGTAGCCGGCCTCCGCCGCCGCGAACCGGCCATCTTCATGCTCCGCCAGCGCGGCGGCGAAGGTCTCCTCGGTTTCCATCAGCGCAGCCCCGCCTCGTCGAGGATGGCCAGCAGCCGGTCGGCCGAGCGTTCCCAGGTGAAGCGCGCCAGACGGTCGCGGGCGGACGGCAGGCGATCCCCTCCCCGGACGATGCCCGTCAGGATCGCGGCGGCGGCCTCCTCGTCCGGCACCCACCAGTCCAGCCCATGGAAGGGCGGGTGGAACCCCTCCTGCCCCGGCACGCGGGCGGGAGCGACGGAGGACGGGATCAGGCGTGCGGTTCCCTGGTCCAGATAGGCGAGATAGGCGGAGTGGGCGGGCGCGATCAGCCCCAGCCCCATGGCCCCGGCCGTGGCCATGGGCAGGTCCCAGCCCTCCCCATGCGACAGGCTCCAGTAATGGGTGGCGGCGCGGTGAAGCCCCTTCATCTCCTCGTCGGACAGCAGCCGGTCGATCAGCACCACCGGCGCGGCCTCCGCCAGCCGCCGGCCCACAGCCTGCTCCGCCGCCCGCACCAGCTCGCCGAGCTGTGTCCGCAAGCCCGGACCGAGGCTCCGGCCGACCTTCAGGATGAGCACGGCCTCGTCGGTCGGCGCGGTGGCGCGCAGCCAGACCCGCAGCAGCCCGTCGATGTTCTTGCGTGGGTTGAAGTCCGAGACGTTGAGGAAGCGGTGCCGGTAGCTCGACACCTGCCGCCCGCCGGAAGCGACCAGGACCGGGACGCTCCCCGGCCCCGCCGGATCGACGCCGAGCGGGCAGACGCGCAGGCGGTCCTCGGGAAAGCCCTGCTCCGCCCAGGCCAGGCGCGAGGATTCGGTCGGCACCACGATCAGGTCGCTGCGCTCGCTCATCCGCCGCCATGCCGGCGGAATGCGCGTCCCCTCGAACATGGAGAAGGTCACGGCGGCAAGGCCCGGCACCCGCTCCACCGCCAGCGGAATGAGGCAGTTCACCATCGCCCGCGCCGGCACGGGCCGGTCGAGCCGGCCTCCCGGCCAGGATTCCAGCCCTTTGATTCCGACCGCCTCCAGCGGCACCTGCCGCGCCCGCAGCGCCCGGATGAGGCACTGGCAGAAATAGCCGTACCCCGTGGCGCTCTCGAAGGGGCCGCGGATTGCCACGCCGCCGGCCTGCGTTCCGGTGGTGCCGGCCATGATCCGATAGCGCCCGCAACGGGCCAGCCCATCCGCCGCATTGGGAATGGCCGGGTCGAGCCGCAGCCCGCGCCGGAAGGCCTCCGCCGCCGCATCGATCTCTCCCAGCCGCAACAGCATCTCGCCGAGTTGGACATGGGCGAGGGCGCCGGCGGGATCCTCGGCGATGGCGTGGCGAAAGCCGGCAATGGCCTCCTCGAACAGGCCGGCCAGCATCCGCACCGAGGCGAGGTTGAACCACGCCAACCCGGACCGGGGGTCGAGACGGACCGCCCGCGCCAGGGCACGGACCGCCCCATCCAGATCGCCGCGTTCCTGCCGCACGGTGCCGAGACGCTCCTGGCCGAGCCGGAAGGCCGGATCCAGCAAGACGAGCAGGTCGAAATGCCTTTCCGCCGCTGCCCAGTCGCGCCGCTGCTGCCGCAGAAGCGCCAGATTGCAGCGGGCGGCAAGATGTGCGGGGGCGATCCGCACCGCCTCTTCCAGCGGTCCAACCGCCGTATCGCCGTTGCCGGTCGAGACCAGCGACGCCCCCAGCAGGTTGAGGATGTCGGCGTCGCGCACTCCTGCCTCCAGCAGGGCGAGGCAGGCCACGGCGGCCTCCGCATGGCGGCCTGCCTCATAGAGCGCGACGGCGGACTCAAGATCGGGCACGGCGAACCTCATCCGCCACGGCTTCGGCCACCCGCAGCATGACCCCCTGCCAGTCGTTGGGGCGCGCCATGCGGAACAGCCGGTGCGCCGGATACCAGGGCGTGCAGTCGGGATGCTTCATCCAGCGCCAGTCGCCCAGCCAGGGCAGCGCCAGGAACACCGGCCTGCCCAACGCCCCCGCGACATGCCCGACCACGGAATCGCAGGCGACCACCAGATCCATGGCCTCCGCGAGCGCCGCCGTGTCGCGGAATCCCTCCGCCCCGGCCCGCCGGCCCGGCAGGTCGACGATCCCGAACCGCGCGCCCAGCCGCTCCAGCTCGTCCAGCCCGACAGCCTGTTGCAGGCTGAAGAGCCGCGCGCCGGGAACCTGTGACACGGCTTCGAAGCAGTCCAGCGGGATGGACCGGTCGCCGCCGTCGGCGCGCCACTGGATGCCGATGCGGAGTTCGCCCGGCCGTGCATGCCCACACACCCGCTCACGCCAGAAGGCCGCCCGTTCCGGATCGGTCCGCAGATAGGGAATGCCTTGTGGGATGGTATCCGCCCTGGTGCGGCAGCGGTGAGGCAGGCTCATCAGGGACAGGCAGCAATCGAAATCCGGCAGTGCCTCCCCCCGCGCCACCAGCATGTCGATGCCGGGGGCGGTGGCGAGCAGCTGTTTCAACAGCGGCTGGCACTCGAAGACGGTCCGTGCGCCCCTGGCCTTGAGCAGCGGGAAATAGCGGACGAACTGCACAGTGTCGCCCAGCCCCTGTTCGTAATGGACCAGGATGGTCCGGCCGTCGAGCGGACCGCCGTCCCAGACCGGCTTGCCCGGAAAGCTCTGGTTCCATTGCCAGACCGCCTGGCCGGTGCGCCATTCATAATCGCGGAAGCCCTCCTCCAGCTCGCCGCGCATGAGCTGGGCGATGCCCAGATTCTTGCGATGCTCGGGCCGGGCCGGATCGATCCTGACGGCGCGCCGGAAATGTCCCAGCGCCGCCCCGGGCCGCCGTTGCGCCATGATCGCCGCGCCGACATTGTTGTTCACCGCCGCCCCGTCGGGTTGCAGCAGCGCTGCCAGCCGGAAGGCGCGCTCCGCCTCCTCAGGGTCGTCGAGCGCCATCAGCGCGCTGCCCAGCGCGAAGGCCGCGCCCTCGTGGCCTGGCCATAGGGCGATCAGGCGGCGCAGGGCCGGCAAGGCACACCCGGGCCGCCGCCGTTCCAGATGGACGGAGGCAAGATGGAAGAGCGTGTCGGGATGCCCGGGCCGCAGGTGGAGCGCCACATGCAGCGCCGCCACGGCCTCTTCCGCACGCCCCATCGTCCGCAGGGTCACCCCCAGCAGGAACCAGACCACCGGATGCTCCGGCCGCAGGACGGCAGCGGCCCGGAAGCTCGCCGCCGCCTCCGTCAGCTCGGATCTCTCTACGCGCAGCAATCCCCGGTTGAAAACAAGAAGAAAGCCTTCCTCGCCCACCACTGTCCCTCTCACGGACGCCACCAAAAAAGCGCCATCCGGAAAAACCCTGTCGGCGGGCCGGCGGCCAATGCTAACCATTGTCGGATGGAAGCCGTTCCGCCGCAAGGCGCCATCACGCTCGCCCAGGCCCTGGACCGGGCGGTCGCGTTCCATCAGGCCGGCCGCGCCGAGGAGGCGGCCGATCTCTGCCGCTCGATCCTGCAAGTCCGGCCGGAGCAGGCGGAGACCCGCTGCCTGCTGGGCACCATCGCGTTCGGACAGGGCCGCCTGGAAGCGGCGCGGGGTCTCTTCACCGTCGTGACGGCGCTGGCCCCCGGCTTCTTCGAGGCTCACCGCAACCTCGCCATCCTGGAGCAGGCCGCAGGCCGGCCGGCGGCGGCCTGCCATCACCACCGGCGCGCCCTGGCCCTGCGGCCCGAGGACGGAGAGACCCACCTCGCATTGGCCCTGCTGCACGGCCGGATCGGTGACGAGCAGGAAGCGGTCGCCTGGCTGCGGCAGGGGGTGACGCGGGCACCCGGCTTCCTTCCCTTGCGGGAGGTCTATGCCGGCTTCTGCGAGCGCGCCGCCGTTCGCGCGTTCGGCGGCGGGGATCCGCCGGGTGCCGCGCGGTTCTGCGAACAGGCGCTCTCGCTCATGCGGGAGGCGCCCGGCTTCACCGAAACCTTGCGCGACCTGCTGGAGCGGCTGGTGCGGGTGGCGCTGCTCGTCGAGCGTCCTGCCCTCGCCATGGAGTTTCTGGCGATCAAGGACCCGCTCGACTTTCCCGAGGTTCCGCCCCAGGCCATCGACCGCTTCCCGCTGGCCCTGCTGCCCTTCCCGGCCTGGTGTGCCGCCGCCGGCTTCCGCCATCGGATCTGGCAGGCCCCGGCCCAGGAGCTGGCCCAGGAGCTGTACGAGGCGCTGGCGGCGGCGAGCCCCGAGTGGCTGCGCCCGCAGATCGACCGGCTGCCGACGCTCGCACGGGAACCGGTGGGCGTGGCGCTCGACGCGGAGATCGAGGTCGTCCAGGGCTTCTACGTCAAGGACAACTACGAAAGCCATCTGCTGGCCGGCCGGCGCTTCCTGCTGCGTGAGGTGGCCGAAACGGTCGTGCAGGGATCCCGCGTGCCGCTGGTCGGCGTGACGCCCGGCGCCACGGCCGGCGCCTTCCGCCTGCCCCGCCCGCTCTACCGGACGGTGACAATCGACCAGCCGGTGCTCTTCCTGCCCTCCACGCCCAATTACTGGCATTTCCTCGTTGAGGTGCTGCCGAGAGTGATGGTGCGGGAGCACGTGGCCGAGACACGCCCCCTGCCGGTGCTTCTCTTCGACGTGCGTCCGTACCATCGGGAAATGCTGCAACTCGCCGGCCTGCCCGCCGAGCAGGTCATCGACGCACGGGATCTGGTGGGTCCGGACGGCGCACGGCTTCTCTACCGCCTGAAGCGGGCGGCGGTGCCGTCGGCCATTCCCTATCCCGTCGCCTATCGCTGGCTGCGCGACCGGCTGCTGCCGCAGCGGAGCGGCGACGGGCCGCCGACGCGGCGCCTCTACCTGTCGCGGCGCGGCTCGGCGCCCAAGCATCGCATCGCCAACGACGCCGAGATCGCCGCCCTGCTGGAGGACCGGGGCTTCGAAACGGTGCAGCCGGAACGGCTCGGCGTGTTGGAGACGATCGGGTTGATGGCGGAGGCGGAGGTGGTGGTGGCCCCGGTCGGAGCGGCCACCGCCAATCAGGTTTTCCTGCCGCCGGGCGGGCATTGGGTGCATCTCTGCAATCCGGACTTCTTTCATCCGGACTCCCGCTGGAACGCGCAGATGGGCGTGCAGATCCCGCTGCTCGGCCGGTTCCATCATCTGGCCGGCCGGTTCGCCGACGACCCCTCCAACTGGCCCGGCAGCCCGCCCGAAGACCTGCTCGCCCGGCTCGACATCCCCGTGATCATCGACCCCGACGCGCTCGGCAGGCTGCTGGACGCGGTTCTGGCCCATACCGGAACAGGTCCGGGGTGAGCCTTCAGCCTGCCGCTTTCCGTCAGCCATTTCCCAGCAGAAACGCTTCCACATCGTCCAGGCGGGCCAGGGCCTGTTCGAAGTTCCCCGCCTCCA
This sequence comes from Azospirillum palustre, assembly GCF_002573965.1. Classification (NCBI taxonomy): domain Bacteria; kingdom Pseudomonadati; phylum Pseudomonadota; class Alphaproteobacteria; order Rhodospirillales; family Azospirillaceae; genus Azospirillum; species Azospirillum palustre. Next base: position 120,346 of record NZ_PDKW01000041.1, read on the forward strand.
CCACCTCGACTTCGGGCAGCGGAAACAGCAGGCGGGTGCCGCCCATCACCATCGCGCGTTCGCGCTCCAGGAACTCGCGGCGGAAATGCCAGGGCAGCACGAGGTAGAGGTCGGGCCGGAGCGCGCGGGACTCCGCTTCCGAGACGATCGGGATGTTTGTGCCCGGTGTGACGGCGCCGACCTTGGCGGGATTGCGGTCGGCGGCGCATTCGACGAGATCCCGGCCGATGCCGCACCATTGCAGAAGCACGTTTCCCTTGGTCGAGGCGCCATAGACATGCACGCGCCCGCCCCTGTCGCGGACGGCGCGCAGATGGCCGACCAGCTCGTCGCGCAGCGCCTCCGCCCGCGTCTGAAAGGCACGGTAGGGACGGTCCGTCGCCAGCCCCATCGCCGCCTCGCGCCGCCGCAGCGCCTCCAGGAAGGCCCGGTCCTCCGCCGTGCCGAACCTGTCGTTCGCGGCGTGGCAGACGAAGCAGCGGATGCTGCCGCCGTTCATCCCGTTGACCTCCGCCCTGAAGATCCGCAGCCCGGCCCGGCTGGCGACGGTCTCCAGCACGGCGAGGCTGTAATATTCGAGATGCTCGTGGCACACCGTGTCGAAGGCGTTCCGCAACAGCATCAGCGGCAGATAGGACAGCTCCAGCACCCACAGACCGTCCGGGGCGAGCAGGCCGGAGATCGCCGCCGCCGCCCCGCAGGGGTCCTCGATGTCGTAGAACATGGCGATGGAGGTCACGATGTCGAACCGGGTGCCGGCGAGTTCGCCCAGGGCGGCATCGGAGGGGAAGAAGGCGTTGACGACGGTGACGTCGCCGGCAATCCCGGCGGCGATGTCGGACGGATCGACCCCGACCCGCAGCGACGCGGCGGGATAGGACAGGAGCAGGGTGCCGTCGTTGCAGCCGATGTCGAGCACCGCCGGCGCCGGCCGCCCGCCCGACGATCCGGCCAGCGCCGCGGCCTGCCCGGCGATGCCGCGCAGGTGATCGCGCATCGTCGCGTTGAGGCCCGACCGGTACCAGTAGGTGCGGTACAGCAGTTCGGGCGGCACGCTGGCGGCGGTCTGCAACAGCCCGCAGGATGCCGGATCGCCATCGCCGCCGCAGCGCACGAGCCGCATGGGAAGCGCCACCTCGGCCGGCGCCGGCCGCCCCGGCTTGGCGAAGGCTCCCTGCAGCATCTGCGGGCCGAGGTCGATGGCCGGCCGCAGGATCGGCGAACCGCAGACCCGGCAAGTCTGACGCGGATGAAGGAGCATACCGAGACCTCGGACAAGCAGAACCAGGGACCTAAAACCGGGGCCGTGAGCCCGGGGAGACGGGAACATGGGGCGGAACGCACCGGCGTGGCAAGCCGCCCGGAGGATTGCCAAGACCTGGCCGATGATGCAGGGTCGCCCCCGGATCGATGGAAGGTAGGGAACGAATGGAACGGACCGCGGGTTCCCGCCTCAGGGATTTCACTCCTGTGCCGCGCCTCCCCCGCCGCGGGAGAGGAACGCCGGCCGGGAGCTGACCGGTGCATCCCTTCGCGATTGCGACGGCCGCCGACGCCGCCTATTTCCCGCTGCTCCAGGGGCTCGTCCGCTCGATCCGCGCCTTTCCGCAAGGGGCCGGGGTTCCCATCACCGTCCTCGATCTCGGGCTTGGGGCGGAGGACCGGCGCTGGCTGGCCAGCAAAGGGGCGCGGCTGGCGGTCCCCGGCTGGGACCATCCCTTCGACCGGCCGATGCCGGAGTATTTCAAGGCGATGGTGTCGCGCCCCCATCTCCCGAACCATGTTCCCGACGCCGCCGTCATCCTGTGGCTGGACGCCGACTGCTGGGTGCAGGATTGGTCGGCCATCGAGCTGCTGCTGGCGGGCGCGGCGGCGACCGGCTTCGCCATCGTGCCGGAACTCGACCGCGCCTACACGCCCTTCTACGACGGCGCGCCTTACGCCCATCACCTTCATGACTGGTACAAGGCCTGCTTCGACGAGGACACGGCCCGCCGGCTCTTCGCCTACCCGCTGCTGAACTGCGGGGTGTTCGCCGCGCGCCGCGACGCGCCGCACTGGGCGCTCTGGGCGAGCCTGCTGGCGGACTCGCTGCGCCGGACCGTGCTCTTCGTCAGCGAACAGGTCGCGTTGAACCTCGCCCTGCGCACCGGCGGGCTGCCGTTCAGCCAGTTGCCGGCGCGCTGCAATTGGATCTGTTTCCGCGCCACCCCCTTCGGGTCCGCGGACGGCCGGATGCTGCTGGAGCCGGAGCTTCCCCACGCCCCGCTCGGCATCCTGCATCTGGCCGGCTACCCCCTGCCCCGCAAGCAGGACCCCCACACCCTCTCCACGCCCGACGGCGGCACGGTCATCCGCCCGCTCAGTCATGCGCCGCCACCCGAAGCGCCGCATGCCAGGATGGAGGAGGCCGTGGGCCGGGCATTCGCCCTCTACCAACAGGGAAGGCCGGAGGAAAGCGGCAGGCTCTGCCGTGCGATCCTCACCGCGTCGCCCGACCAGCCGGCGGCGGCCTTCCTGCTGGGCGTGGTGGAGTTCTCCCTGGGACGGCAGGAGGACTCGCGGCGGCATTTCGCCCTCGCCGTCGCCTTGCAGCCGGATCTGGCGGACGCCTTCGGCAACCTCGCCCTGCTGGAACGCCATGCCCGCCCCCGCCTCGCCGCCGCCCTGATCCGGCGGGCGCTCCGCCTTCAGCCGGACGCCCTGCTCTTCACCCGGCTCGGCACCCTGCTCCGGGACGAACGGCGCGGCGGCGAGGCGCTGGAGGCCCATCGGCGGGCGCTGGCGCTTCAGCCGGACAAGGCGGAGGCATGGCGCGAGAGCGCCCACACCCTGCGGGCGGCCAAGCGGCTGGCCCAAGCCGCCCAGGGCTACGACCACGCCCACCGGCTTGTCCCGGAGCGGACCGAATCGCTGTGCGACCGCCTGTTCGCGAGCCTGTCCATCTGCGACTGGCGAACCCACGAGGAGACCTGCCGCCAACTGCTCGACGTCATCGACCATGACCGGGGCGTGGTGCTGCCGCTGCTGAGCCTGCTCATCGGGACCAGCACGGCCCAGCAGGACCGCGCGGCCCGCCGCTTCCACCGCGAGGCCGTCGGACCGATCCCGCCGGCTGCGGCCCCGCGGCGCCCCCTGCCGCCGGGGGGACGGCTGAACATCGCCTATCTCTCCGCCGACTTCCACGACCACGCCACCGCCCATCTGACGGCGGAGCTTTTCGAGCTGCACGACCGTGCGCGTTTTTCCATCTTCGGCTATTCCTACGGCGAGGATGACGGAAGCCCGATGCGGCGGCGGCTTGAAGCCGGCTTCGACCGCTTCCGCGACCTGCGGCAGGCCGATCCCGGCACGGTCGCGGCGATCTGCGCCGAGGACGGCATCCACATCCTGGTGGACCTCAAGGGCTATACCCAGAACGCCCGGCTGACGCTGCTGTCGCGGCGTCTGGCGCCCATCCAGGTGGCCTATCTGGGCTATCCGGGACCTTTGGGCGCGGAACTGCTGGACTATGCCATCGGCGACCGCATCGTCACGCCGCCCGAGCACCAGCCCTTCTACCGCGAGCGGCTGGTCCGGATGCCCGACAGCTATCAGGTCAACGACCGCCGCCGGCCGACCGGCGCCCCGATGCCGACGCGCGCGGCCTGTGGCCTGCCGGTCGAAGGCGTCGTCTTCTGCGCCTTCCACGCCGCCTTCAAGATCGCCCCCGACCTGTTCGCCCTGTGGATGCGCATCCTGCGCCGCGTCCCGGCCGGCACGCTCTGGCTGCTGGACGCGGGAAGCGACGCCACCGCCAATCTGCGGATGGAGGCGGAGCGCCATGGCGTCGAGCCGGCGCGTCTGGTCTTCGCCGCTCCCCGTCCGCAGGCCGAGCATCTCGCCCGCTACCGGCTCGCCGATCTGGCGCTCGACAGCTTTCCCTACACCGGGCACACCACCACCTCCGACGCCCTGTGGATGGGGACGCCCGTCCTCACCATGCAGGGCGGGACCTTCGCCTCCAGCGTGGCGGCCAGCCTGCTGCACGCCGCCGGCCTGCCGGAAACGGTCACCGGTTCCGTCGCGGAGTACGAGGAACGGGCGTTGCAGCTGGCCGGACAGCCGGCGACGCTCGCCGGCTTTCGCCGCCGGCTGGAGGCCGGCCGCAGCACGTCCCCCCTGTTCGACAGCCCGCGCTTCACGCGGCATCTCGAACGCGCCTTCCAGACCATGTGGGACCGCCACGCCGCCGGCCTGCCGCCGGAAGCCTTCACGGTCGATCCGTCCTGACTTCGATGGCCAAGAAGGACCCGGCCCCCCGCAGCCTCAGCCGCCCAGGCTTTCCAGCGCCGCGCACAGCCGTGCCACGACCGCGCTCCAATCGCCGCGCCGCTCCTGCCGGAACAGACGCATGGTCGGATACCAGGGGGTGCAGACGCCATGCTCCAGCCACCGCCAGTCCGGAGCGAAGGGCAGCACGGTCCACACCGGCCGCCCGAGCGCCCCGGCGAGATGGGCCGGCCCGGTGCAGGAGCTGACGATCAGATCCAGGTTCTCCATGATCGCCGCCGTGTCGGCGAAGTCGGCGATGTGCGCGCCCAGGTCGACGAAGCCGGCGGGCAGCGGCCCGCACCGGTCCAGATCGCGCCTGCCGGCTCCCTTCTGAAGCCCGAAGACCGAAATCCCCGGCAGATCGAGCAGCGGCCGGAAGGCTTCCAGACCGGGGGAGCGCAGCCCGTCGCCCTTGAACTCCGGGTTGCCGGCCCAGACCAACCCGACGCGGAGACCGGTTTTTGGACCGAGGCGCGCTCGCCAGCTCTCCACCAGATCGGGTTCCGCCCGCAGATAGGCGAACGGGGCCGGAATGGTGTAGAGGGTGGCGCGCAACATGTGAGGCAGGCTTGCCAGGGCCACATGGACGTCGTGCGGCGGCGGCGGGCCGTGGCGGGGAACGACGCCGGCGATCCCCGGCATCGACGAGAGCAGCCGGACGAGCTGCCCGTTGCAGTCCAGGAATACCCGCGCGCCGTGCGTCTGGAGCAGCACGGCGTAGCGCGCGAACATGATCGTGTCCCCGACCCCCTGCTCGTCGTGAACCAGCAGGGTTCGTCCCGCGAGAGGCGATCCGTCCCAGACCGGCGAGGCGAAGTCGCGGCGGGGCGAGGGGAAGTCCGCCATGCGGGACCGCCATTCATACTCCGCGAATCCTTCGCGGAACTCCCCCTTGATCAGGAGACCGTGGCTCAGCGCGGTGTGCGCCTCGGCCAGAGCCGGTTCCAGGATGGCGGCGCGGCGTGCCAGGACGATGGACTCGTCCACCCGCATCTCGTCGCGGGCGACGAGGCCGAGATTGAGATGGGCGTGGGCGCCGTCCGGCTGCACCGCGATGGAGCGGCGGAAGCAGGCGGCGGCGGCTTCGTAGCGGCCCAGGTCCTGATAGGTGATGCCAAGGTTGTTGAGGGTTCCCGGCTCGCCGGAAGAAAACCCCAGCGCGCTGCGGTAGGCGGCCATCGCCTCCTCCACCCGCCCGAGCCGGCGCAGCGCCACGCCCAGATTGGTGTATCCCGCCACCGACAAAGGCGTCATGCCGAGAAGCGTCATCAGCGTCTCGACCGCCTCCTCGTTCCGGCCGGCGTGGAGGAGCGCATGGGCGTGCTTGAGCCTTGGCTCCGTCGACCACGGGCTGAGCACCAGCAGCCGCCCGAGCGCATCGGCAGAGGCGCCATGCTCGCCCAGGTCGGACAGAATGTCGGCAAGAGTGCCGAGGCCGTCGGGCAGGCAGGGGTCGAGCGCGAGTGCCAGGTATGCGCCCGCCCGCGCCTTGCCGGGCTGGCCCAGACGACGCAGGGCGCCGGCAAGGCTGGAAAAGCTGGCGGGATTGCCGGGGTCCCGGCGGATGGAGTCCCCGATGAGCTGCGCTGCGACCGCCGGCCGGCCATGATGAAGCGCGAGTACCCCCAGCAGATGCAGGGCGCCGGGATGGCCGGGCCGGGCGGCCAGCACCGCCCGGTAGGCGAGTTCCGCCTCTTCCGCGCGGCCGGCGGCATGATGGGCGATTGCGGCTTGCAGAAGCCCGTCGGGGCGGCCGGCATCCATCGTCACAGCAGGACCGGACTGGACCAGGGGGAATAGGGAACCAGCGCCTGCTGAGCCTTGTCGGGACGGACGACACTTCGGGCGCGCCGGTTCAGCATGGTCGCCACGAAGGAGAAGCTGCTGTTGGACACCGCCACCAGATCGGCCTCGCACAGCACATGGAAATCGGTGAAAAACTCCGCGCCGGGGATCGGCTCCGCCACATCCCGGGCGGAGAGCGGCCGGTAGGCGGCGAAGGCGGAGAGGCAGCGCGGGTCGTCGGTCGCGACGTAGAGGACCGGCCGGTCGAGGCCGGGCCAGACCGCATCCAGCCAACGGAGGTACCAGCTTTCAGGGGCCATCCAGAACGGCCCCCAGCCGAAGTCGCCGCGCCGGATGTGCACGGCCACCACGGTATGGCCGGCCCCGCGCAGGCGGGCGGTCAGCGCATCCGTCCAGGGCCGGATGTGCGGACCCGGCGTGAAGCAACCGCGGAAGGTTTCCCGATGCGGTGCCAGGAAGCTGGTATCGCCGCAGAAATAGGCGGTGACGTCGCGGTCGGCCAGCACCTCGTCCTCAACGCCGCTCTCCATGCCGCCCTGCACACCACTGAGCGAGGCCACGACGCTGGCCTCGACCTGCCGTTCCGGCAAGCGGAGCAAGGCCGGGCCGGGCATCGGATCGTCCAGCCCATAGAGATGCCTGCCCGGCCAGGGCGGCACTTCCAGGGTAAGACCGTGCCGCGCAGCGTACAGGCGCAGGACGCCATATTGCAGAAGCTGGTTGCCGAACCGCCCATGCCAACCGAGCGAGGTCGAGGCGAGCCGGCGCCCCATCCCCGCCCTCGACGCCGGAGCGGGCGGCGGTCCATAGCGCCGGGTGAGCCGATTGACGGCACGCCCGGTGAACGCCCCACCCCGGCCCGGATTGCAGCGGATCGCGCGCTCCCAGCCGGGAAGCGCCGCATCCGGCCGGCCGAGCGCCTCCAGGGTGCCGGCAAGGGCGGTGTGGCCGTCGAACAGGCCCGGTGCAAGCGCCAGCGCACGCCGCGCATGCTCCGCGGCGTCCGCCGGACGGCCGAGGCCGAGGGCCGCCTCGGCCCGCTCGGCGCGGATCTCTCCCAGGTCCGGTTCAACCCGCGCGGCCCACCCGAGAAGCCGTTGCGCGATCCCCGGCTGCCCCCGCCGCCTTTCGGTGCGCCCCAACAGGAACAGGGTACCGCCATGCTCCGGCCGGAGAGCCAGCGCCTCCCGCAGATGGCGGGCTGCCGGATCGAAAACCCCCTGCTCGAACCTCAGCGAAGCGAGGTTGAAGCGCGCCGCCCCGGCATCCGGGTGAAGGCTCGCCACCGCCTGGAACCCGCGGAGCGCCAGGGCATCGCGCTTGAGCGTGTTAGCCGCCAGCCCAAGCTCGAACCAGACCGCTGCGTTGGACGGATCGAGGGCCGCGGCCCGGACCAGTGCTGCAACGGCAGGTTCCGGCCTCTGGTCGCGGATCAGCTCCTTCCCCGTCTCCAGCCAGACGGCGGCGTCCATCGGCGGCGCCGAAGGAACCGGAGGCGCCCCCGGCCCGGCCATCGCCTTGCCCGCCAAGCTGTAAAGGCGGCGCCGGGTCAACAGTTCGATCGCCACGAAGCGGCTGTCCGGCTTCTCGCGCTCCGCCGACAGGGGGCCGCCGGTCATCTCGGCCCGTTGCCGCTCCAGCGCGTTGCCCGGCCGCATCGTGTAGTGAACGGTCTTGTCGCAGATCTTCAGGCCGCCGAACCGGCTATGCAGGGCGCGGCTGTAGGCTACATCGTCGGCGACCGCCGGGTAGAAAGGCGCTTCCTCCGGAAAGCCGCCGATCCGGTCGTGACAGTCGCGCCGGACACAGAGATTGCCGGGATAGCAGTTTTCCGACGCCTGCCGCCAATCCTGGGTGATTTCGGCGTCGATCCCGTCGAACAGCATGCCGGTTCGAACGAAGCCGGCCTCGGGCGCCTCGTCCAGGGCCCGGATCGTCAGGAAGAGGTGCCGCTCCAGGTAATAATCGTCGGCATCGAGGAACCAGAGATAGCGCCCCAGTGCGGCGGCGGCACCCGCATTGCGTGCCCGCCCCGCACCCCGGTTCAGATTGTTGGCGATGATCGCGACGCTCTGTTCCGGATGCGCCCGCGCCCATCGCAGCGCCCGCGACACGGTGTCGTCCGGTGAGGCGTCGTCGACGACGCAGACATGGACCTTCGCTTCCGCGTCGCCGGACGCCGCCCGGTGGTGCAGGACCGCCGCCAGGACGCTGTCGAGCGCCCGCTCGATGGTGTCCTCCATCCGGTAAACGGGGATCACCACCGTGCCGATGAAGTCGTAATCGGCGCGGTGACGGGCGATGCCGGACAGCGCGGCGCCAAGGCCATTGTCCGCCATCCGGGACGCCGCATGGAAATGGGCGGCTTCGTCGTCCCGTCCCTGAACGAAGCGCAGAACGCCGAGAACATGCGCGAAGTCCCCGCGCGGGGCGATGATTTCGGCCAAAGGCTCGATGACCGCGGCCGCCTCGTCGACCTGTCCGCTCTGCATCAGCGTCACGGCCTGGTTGAGCGCGGGGGTGATCACCCCGTCGATCTGCTGTTCCAGAACCGCACCGTCTCCGTGCAGCCAGGCGGCCCGGACGAACAGCGACAGGGCCTGCCGCCTGTTCCCGACCCGGCAGGCGTCCATCGCCAAATGCTGCCAGGGCAGAGCATCCGCCGGATCCCCGGCCAGCGTCCGCCTGTGCGTCTTCACCGAACCCGGATCGTCTGTCATCAGCCGGTCACCGCCTGCGCGATGACCGTATCCTCGCCTGCCCGCATCGCCCTTCGCAAAAGCCTACGACCTTCATGCCGGTGGTGGCGGGTGCTATGATGCAGGGTTTACCGCCCCAATGGTTGCATCGCACATGTATTTAACGCCGGCCCCCTCGGCCTTCAAGCCATGATCGGAACGGATGACGCCGATAAGGCGCCCGGCGACGACGACCGCCTCCGCAAGGCCGCGGAGGCGGCGCTCGACGCCAATCCTTCCAATGCTGAGGCGTGGAGCATCCTGGGCATGTCCCTGCGCCGCGCCGGAAGACTGGCGGAGGCCATCGCCTGCCACCGCCGCGGTCTGGAGCATGCGCCCGGGAAGGGCGGCATCTGGAGCAACCTCGGCAATGCGCTGACCGAAGCCGGCCGCCTTGCCGAAGGGGTCGCGGCGCAGGAGGAGGCAGTCCGGCGCGCGCCGCGCGACCGGACGGTTCTGTTCAACCGCGCGGTCGCGCTGCGCAAGGCGGGGCTGTATGCCGAAGCCCTGGCTGCAATAGACCGCGCGGTCACCGAAAACGGCGGACCGACGGCGCTGCTGCGGTGGGAACGGGCGCTGACGCGGCTGCAGATCGGCGACTATGTGCACGGCTTCGACGATTACGAGGCGCGAAAGCAGATTCCCTCCTATCTCGCGCGCGCCCCTTCGGCCCCGTCATGGAACGGGCAGCCATTGGACGGGCGCCGCGTCTTCGTGACGGCCGAGCAGGGCTTCGGCGATTCCCTGCTGGTGGCCCGCTATCTGCCGATGGTCAGGCAGGCCGGCGGTCGGCCGATCTACGAATGCCATGCGGAATTGCGGCGGGTGTTGTCCGGCCTTGCCCCTGACGAGTGGAGGCCGTGGGGAGCGCCCGCGCCGGACTGCGATGTCGAGGTGTCGCAAATGACCCTGCCGATGCTGTTCGGCACGACGCTCGCCTCCGTGCCGCCCCCGGTGGCGCTCACCGTCCCAGCGGACGCCCGCGGGAAAGCGGCGCGGCTGCTGGGGGAACGGGAACCGGGAACGCTGCGCGTCGGCATCGTCTGGGCGGGCCGGTCCAGCTTCGCCGACAATGCGTGGCGCGCCACGACGCTGATGCCGTTCCTGCGCCTCGCCGAAATTCCGGGTGTGCGGCTCTACAGCCTTCAGAAGGGACCCCAGGAGGCCGAGTTGGACGCGCTCGGCCCGGCAGGCCGGCTGGTGGTGCCGCTCGGCCCCCATCTGGAGGATTTCGCCGACACCGCGGCGATGATCGAGCGGCTGGATCTGGTCATCATGACGGACAGCGCCGTGGCGCATCTGGCCGGCTCGCTCGGCACCCCCATCTGGAACCTCGTGCAGCACGTCCCCTACTGGATCTATGGCTTCACCGGCGAGCGCACGCCCTGGTATCCGTCGATGCGGCTGTTCCGCCAGGGGCCGGAACTGGATTGGGCGCCCGTCTTCGCAAGCGTCCGCGCGGCTCTGCACGACGAGGTCGGGCGGCGCACCGCGCAGGGCGCCCTCACCGCGGGGCTTCCCTGACCGCCCGCTGCAATGCGGTGCGCAGCGCGGCCACGACGTCGCTCCAGTCACCCGCGCGCGCCTGCCGGAACAGCCGCATGGTCGGATACCAGGGACTGTCGGTCCGCTCCAGCATCCATCGCCACTCGGACTCCGCGCGCAAGATGGTCCAGACCGGCCGCCCCAGCGCCCCGGCAAGATGGGCGACCGCACTGTCCACGGAGATGACCAGATCGAGCTGCGCCATCACAGCCGCGGTATCGGCGAGGTCGTCCAACCGGTCGCCGACATCATGGAAGCCTGCGGGAAGCCGGCCGCCCAACTGCTCCAGATCCGCCCGCCCGCCGCCCTTCTGAAGGGAGACGAAGGCGATGCCGGGAAGGTCGAGGAGCGGCAACAGAGGCTTCAAACCCGGCGAGCGCTTCGCATCGTTGGGAAGGTCGGCGTTACCGGCCCAGACCAGCCCGACGCGCAGCCCCACCCGCGCCGGCCCCAGCCGGTCGCGCCAAATCGCGACGAGGGCGGGTTCGGCGGCAAGGTAAGGCACCTCCGCCGGGACCGTGGCGAGGGTCGTGCCAAGGAGATGCGGCAGGCTCATCAGGGCCGCATGACCATCATGCTCCGGTGTCGGCGCGGAATGCCCGACCACCGTCGCCACGCCCGGCAACGTGGCGAGGAGCCGTACCAGCGCGTCCCGGCACTGTACGATCACATGGGCGCCGCGTCGCGCAAGCAGCGGCGCGTAGCGGGCGAACTGAATCGCATCGCCGAGCCCCTGCTCGTCGTGCAGAAGGATACGGTACCCATCGGGAGCGCCGCCGCCCCAAGGCGGCGTCGGCAGGCCGCGCGCCTCCGCCTGCCCATCGGCCAGCCGGGTGCGCCACTCATAGGCGCGGAACCCCGGCGCCAGATCGCCCCGCATCAGCAGACAGGTTGCCAGGAGCGTGTGGGCTCCGGGGTCCTCGGGCCGCTGCGCGACGAGGCGGCGGCACGCGGCCTCCGCGTCGTCCAACCGGTGCAGGCTGCGCAGGACCAGGGCACGGTTCATCAGCGTCTCGGCATGGTCCGGCTCCAGGACCATCGCACGCGACAGGGCGTCGAACGCCGCCTCGTCCCCTCCGACCCGCATCGACAGGGCGAGGCCCAGATTGTTCAGCAGGCCGGCATCGGCCGGCATCAGCGCCAGCGCGCGACGGCCGACCGCCACCGCCCGTTCGTGAAGGCCGAGATTTTTCAACGCGACCGCGAGGTTGCCGTAGGCGCGATGCTCCTCCGGCTCGCGGCGGACAAGGTCCATCAGGACCGCCACTCCCGCCTCGTACCGGCGGAGCAGCAGCAGGCTGCGGGCGAGCTTGAAAAGGTGGAAGCTCCCCTCGGGGTCCAACCGGGTGCAGCAGCGCAGGGGTTGGAGCGCCTCGGCTGTCGCGTTCCGGGCGAGCAGCCGCTCGGCAAGCGCGTGGAAGGCTTCGATGTGGGTTGGGTCGAGGGCTGCGGCCCGGCGCCAGAGCGCCTCGGCCGCCATGCCGTCCCCCTCCCTCTCCCGCGCCCGGCCGTTCTCGATCAGGGTCTCCGGCGCCGGTTCCGCCTGCGGGGCGATCCAGCCGAGATGGCGGAAGCGGGCGAGCGTTTCCCGGATGCGCGCCGGATAGCGCCCGTCGATGGGCACGCGGCGAAGGCCCGTCCAAACGCCGGGCAAGACGCCGTCGTCGAAGCGGCCGGTGGCGTAGAAACGGTCGAGGCGTGCTTGGTTGGCCTGCGGGTCGCGGTCGAAGCCGGCCATCATCTCACGGTGGGCGAAAGCCTCCAGCTTTGCGCGGAAACGAGCGGCACCCCCCATCCAGGTGAAATGCCACCCGGCATCCGGGATGACCCGCCCGATCCCCTGCTTGGCCAGATAGCGGGCGCGGTTCGCACCGATGCGGCGGATCAGCTCCCAGGGCGCGGCGGCCACCGAAATCCACGGGTCGGGCGCCTTGAGGTCGAGGAAATAGAGGAAGATGTCGAGATGCGGGGCGAAAAGCGTGGCGCTCGTGCCTGCTCCACCGCCTGCGCCCTCGTCCGCCTCCCACCGCAGCCGCTCGACGACCGGCGCGCGCAGGATCTCGTCGGCGTCGGAGATGAGGATCATGTCGCTGGGCCGGCAATCCCCCAGGCCGCGCAGGATCGCGTCCCTCTGGTATGCCTCGCGGTTCCAGGCGAAGCCGCCCGGGTCCTCGGTAACGACGACATGGACGATCTTGTCGGCATAGGCTGCGAAGCGCGCCCGGTTGTCGGCGTAATACAGCGGCTTGGCCGCGCCGGCATGGGTATGGGTCGCCTCGACCAGGACGAAGCGGTCCACCACCGGGTAGAGTTCCGCCAGCCGGACCTCCAGCAGATCCAGCTCGTTGTAGAACTGGAAGCAGTCGAAGACCCGTCGCCCGCCGGGCGGCGGCGGAGACGGCTGCGGCAATTCGGGCAGCGCCGTCCGGTAGGCCAACCAGGCGTCATAGCCCCGCAGGGCCGACCAGAGGCCGGTGCGCGCCTCCTCATCGTTGTGATCGAGGTGCAGCGAACGCTCCACCAGCTCGATCATCCGGCGCGCCTCCGCACGCCAGACCGGGTCGGCCAACCGCCGGTCGCCTCCCGAATTCAGATGAGTGCCCAAAGCCTCCATGAGCTGCTGTTGGGCAGAGACGATCTTGGCGGTGATCGCTGGGGCGCCCCCTGCCGAAACGGGCGGCAGGGAAACCGGTGCCAGAGAAACCGGCGCCGCGGAGGCCGGCGCCAGCAATTCCTTGAACCAGTCCATCCAGCCCCGCGCCCGCACCTCCCAGATCGTCCCGGCGTTCGCGTGTTCGACCTGGGCACGGAGCCGCCGGCCGACGCCGGTGGGATCGTCCCGCAGGTCCCGCAGGGCGGCCACCGCCGCCTCGGCATAGCGCCATGCGTGCTCCTGCGGATCCTGCGGCACCGGTATGAGACGCGCGAACCCGGCACCGCTTTCCGGCAGGGCGCCCAATTGGCTCGACACCACGAGGCAGCCGGCTGCCAGCGCCTCCAGCACGGCGATGCAGGAGGTCTCGGCAAAGCGGTTGAGATAGGCAAGGCAGGTCGCCTCCCGCATCGCTCCCGCCAATTCCACTTGGCCGAGGCCGCCGAGATACTCCACCCCTTCGGTCTCGCGACAGCGCTGGTACAGGGCGGTGAAGGGGTCCTGCCCGGCGGAGACCTGATAAGCTTCCAGGCTCGAACACACGCGCAGCCGGGTTCCCGGAATCGCCGCCCGGATCAGCGGGAAGCTGTCGAGCAGCACGTCGAGACCACGGAACGGCGTGCTGGTGTAGGTCAGAATCGGCGGCCAGGCCTTCGCCGCCAGGATGTCCTCGTCCGGCCCGAACAGGGTGGCGAAGGCCGGCGCGATCCCATTGCGCATCACCCGGCAGACGGTCGGATCGAAAGGGAAGGCGTTCAGATACCCGTCCATCTGCCATTGGCTGACGAAGGCGATGCCGTCCAGGCAGTCGCGCAGGCCGGCGTCGGCCAGGTTGGCCACGGCCGGCTGGTCGATGGCGTGCTGCGTCCAAAGGATCAGTTTGCACCCGCCGCCCAGCGTGGCGCGCAGACGCAGCAGAAACTCCCGGTCGCACCCGTTCAGGAACACCACGACGTGAAAGTCGCACAGATCCTCGAGGCGGACCGAAGCGATGGGCAGGCAGCGCACCCCGCGCACGGTGACGGCCGCGCGCGTGCCGTTGACCAGCGTGACCGCATGGCCGGCGGCGGCCAGCGCCTCGGTCAGGTAGCAGAGCGCCGATTGCGATCCGCCGAGCGGCCGATGACGCGGCGTCGCGGGAGTGTAATCGCCTCCCGCCGGGTCTATGAATGCGATCTTGACGGTCATGCCTTGAAGGTCGAGAGGAGCCGGCGCTAAATAACGGGCCGGCCGGATGCCGACACTTCCTGCTGCATAGCACCAGTCCCCACCGGGAAGGTCAACCGGCATCTGCACCGTGCGTCGAAAGGGTGGGCGTCGAAAGGCTGTGCGTGGAACAGAACATTGCCTTGACTTGGCAGCTTTCGGAAATTCATGGCTGGGGTCTGGTCGGCGTGCATACGGCGCTTTGCCTGTTGGACCGGGGCCGCCCGCCGCTGTTGCTGGAACAGCCGCTGCTGGCCACGCTGCGGCCGGAGAACCGGGAAAGAGTGACGGCCCTGCTTGCCGGGTATGAGCGCATCGGCGCCATCGCCGGTCGGGTCGGGGACAGGGTGGTGGTCATCGAAGGCTGGACGCTGCTGCATGCGCTGGCCAACGGTTTCACCGAAGGGCCGACATCCGCGCGCTTCCGCGGCAGCCGCAATGTCGGCGTGATCGCCTTCGAGGACAGCCGGTTCGACGCCGCCACGCTGGAGCGGGCACGCCGCTACGACAAGCTCGTGGTGCATTCAACTTACAACCGGGATTTGCTTCTGGAGCAGGGACTCCCGGAGGTCGACTGCGCTTTCCAGGGCATCGATCCGGGTGAGTGTCCTGCGCTGCCTCCCACCGGCCGGTTCGGTGACCGCTTCGTCATCTTCTCCGGCGGCAAGCTGGAGTTCCGCAAGGGCCAGGACATCGTGTTGGCTGCCTTCCGCCAGTTCCACCAGCGCCACCCCGAAGCGCTGCTGGTCACCGCGTGGCACAATCACTGGCCGCACACCTCCAAAACGGTCGCCGAATCCCCGCTGACGCCCGTACCCCCGATGATCGGCGAAAACGGCAAGCTGCGGATCGTGGAGTGGGCGATGGCGCATGGCGTGCCTCCGGAGGGCTTCGTCGACATGGGCTTCCTCCCGAGGCATCGGATCGCGGCGATCATGGCCGATTGTCACGCCGCCGTTTTCCCCAACCGCTGCGAGGGCGCCACCAACCTTGTCGCCATGGAAGCGATGGCCTGCGGTGTGCCGGTGATCCTGTCGGCCAACACCGGGCATCTCGACCTGATCCGTGAGGACAATTGCCTGGCTCTCCGCAACCAGACTCCAGTCTTCGACCCCACCGGCGCACGCCGCGGCTGGGGCGAATCCGCTGTCGACGAGGTAATCGAACAGTTGGAGAGCATCTATACCGACAGCGCGGCCGCGCGGGTTCGCGCCGGGACGGGCCGGACCTTCATGCACGGCGAGCGGACCTGGCGCAACTTTGCCAACTCTTTCATCCAAGCTGCCGGCTGAGCCGTCGTGGGGCGTTACCAGGCTTGCGGCAAGGCACCATGCTGCGGCGGCCCGCCACTGGACTCAGGATGCATGAATCCTTCTCATGCATGCAGGCCGGATAAATCGTTTGTCGGAAACCGGCCGGATGCGGAGGTTTGGGCCGAGATTTTGGCATCGACGATTGGAGGCATTGCCTTGGCAAACGGAATTGAACGCTACCCGCTGGATGAGTCCTCGCCCTACCGGACCCAGTTCCTGGAATCGGTGCGGGTGCCGGTCGATGGTACCGAGTTCCTGATGCTGAGCGGGCTGACACCGCCGGTCATCGACGGCTCCGTTCCGAGCGACCGGGTCGAGGCCTATGGCGACACGGAAATGCAGACCCGCAACATCCTGACGCAGCTGAAAGCCACGCTGGAACGACGCGGCTATGGCCTGAACGACGTGGTCAAGGTCCAGGCCTTCCTGGTCGGCGATGCGCGGATGGGCGGGCGGGCCGATTTCCAGGGCTATTCCCGCGCCTACGCCGAAGTGTTCGGCACCGCCGGGACTCCGAACATTCCGGTGCGCACCCGTGTGCAGGTGGCCGGGCTGGTGGAGCCGGGCTGGCTGGTGGAGATCGAGGCGATGGCCGCCAAAGCGGGGTGAGGGTCAGAGCGGCATTCCGCCGAACCGCTCGGCGATGGCCAGGACCAGATCATCCGCGCCCGGCCGTCCGACGATCTGGACCCCCACCGGCATCCCGTTGCGGTCGCGCCCGGCCGGCAGCGCCAGCGCCGGCAGGCCGAGCAGGCTGAAAGGGCGGTTGAAGCGCAGGAAAGCCAGGGTGGTGGCGCCGGCAACGGTCACGTCGTCGTCGTCGACCCCATCCAGACGCGGAGCCGGTCCGCCGATCACCGGACAGAGCAGGACGTCCGCCGCCGCGAAAGCACCCTCGATCACCGCCGCCCGATGGGCCTCGCGGTCGCGCAATGCCTGATCGTAGGCATCGCGCCCCACCTCGGCCGCCGCGACCAGACGCCGCCGTACCGCCGCCGGATACCAGTCCGGACGCTCGGCCAGCGCGGTCCGGTGCAAAGCCGACGCCTCGAACGAGGTGATGGTCCCGGCGCAGGCGTTCAGCGCGTCGAGCGGCGGCAGGGCGACCTCGGCCGCCAGCGCCCCGCCCTCGGTCATCCGGCACAGGACGGACCGGATGGCCGCGGCGACCTCCGGATCAACGCCGGTGCGGAGCCATTCCACCGGCAGGCCAATACGCGGAGGGGCGATGCCCGGATCCTGTTGCCCTATGGGAACCGGATCGCGCAGCACCGAGAACACCGCGCGCAGCAGAGCGGGATCGCGGGCGATGAGGCCGATGACGTCCTGCGACGGCGACAGCGGCGCGATGCCGGGATCGCTGACGGCTCCGGCCGTCGGCTTGAAGCCGAGAACGCCGCACAGGGCGGCCGGGATGCGCACCGATCCACCGGTGTCGGTGCCGAGCGCGAAGGGCACGATGCCGGCCGCGACCGCCGCCGCCGACCCGCTCGACGATCCGCCGACGGCGAACCGCGCATCCACCGGGTTCAGCACCCGTCCGAAATAGGGGTTGAGACCGGTGGCGGCGTAGCAGTGCGGGTCGAGGTTCAGCGCCCCGATGGCGATGGCTCCGGCCGCCGCCAGACGGTCGAGCGCCACGCTGGTCCGCGCCCCGCCCCAGCGGTAGCCGTGCCCGACTCCCACGGTCGGCTGCCGCCCGGCGGTGACGAACACGTCCTTGTGGGCGAAAGGCAGACCCCAGGGCGCCGGTCGCGGACCGTCCGCAGATTCCGCCGATAAAGCCTGCGCCCGCTGCTCCGCGTCGGGGAACAGCTCGATGAAGGCGTTGAGCCGGCTGGCGCGCGCCGCGGCGAGGGCGGTCGCGACGGTTTGAGCAGGGTCGCGGTGAGACGCGGCGGTCATGCTGGGGCCCTTTCAACACTGGTGTCGCGGTGCGGGAGATGGCGGCGTCCACCGATATCCCGGAGCGGCCCCGTCTCCGGCAGGCGGAAACGGGGCCGCCCGGCGGGGCGTCAGACGTGGCCGTAGCGTTCCAGCGCCTGCGCCAGGGTCAGGCCGTTCGACAGCTCCTCGCGGATGCGGATCTCGGTCGCGGTCAGCGCCTCCGACTCCGCCAGCACCTTCGGAACGATGGCCGCCGGGATGGCGAGCGCGCCGTCCTCGTCGGCCAGGATGAAGTCGCCCGGCTCGATCCGCACCCGCTCCACCGTGGCCCCGCGCAGGAAGACCGGAACCTGCCAGGCGTTGACCTTCCAGCGGCCGATCGACTGCACCGGCGTGCGGTAGCGGGCATAGACCGGGAAGCCGTGATGGCCGAGCCAGCGCACGTCGCGGATGCCGCCGTCGACCAGCGCGCCGGTGCTGCCGCGCTCCTTCATGCCGATGGCGATCAGCTCGCCGAAATAGCAGATGCCGTCGCCGTCGCCGCTCCACACCGACACCTCGCCGGGCGACAGCCCCTGGCATGCCGCCATCTTGTCGGCGTCGCCGCCCAGCGGATAGGGCGTCATCTGGCCGCGGATGGTATAGGCCCAGCCGGCCAGCCGCCCGGCGGTGGCGGGATAGGGCATGAACTCCGCCGCCAGCCCCTGGTCGGGCCAGCCCATCACGTCGAGCACGTCGGCGACGTTGGAGGTGTCGACGGCCAGGAAGCGGGTGCGGATGTCCTCGCGCTCTGCGGCGGAGAGAACGGTGTCGGTGCTGCTGCTCATGCTGGGGATCCTTGGGACTGTCAGATGCTGGGGATGTAGCCGCCGTCCACCCGCAGGGTGGAGCCGGTGACGTAGGCGGCGCGCTCGCTGGCCAGGAAGGCGACGGCGTCGGCGTATTCGCGGGGCTCGCCGTAGCGGGCCATCGGGATGGCGGCGGTGCTCTCGGCGACGATGTCGGCGACCTGCCGCCCTTCGCGGGCCGCCTTGCTCTCGTCCAGGAAGCGGATGCGGTCGGTGGCGATGCGGCCGGGCAGGACGACGTTGACGGTCACGCCGTCGGCCGCCACCTCGCGGGCCAGCGACTTGGACCAGCCGACCAGGGACAGGCGCAGCGCGTTGGACAGCGCAAGGTTAGGGATAGGCGCCACGACGCCCGACGAGGCGCTGGTGACGATCCGGCCCCAGCGCCGCGTCCGCATGCCGGGCAGCACCCGGTCGGTGATGCGGATGACCGACAGCACCATCGCCTCGAACTGCGCCGACCAGATCTTCGGATCGACGCCGCTGGCCGGCGACGGCGGCGGGCCGCCGGTGTTGTTGACCAGGATGTCGATTCCGCCGAACCGCTCCTCGGCCAGGGCGACGTTGCGGTCGGTGGCGGCAGAGTCGCCGAGATCCCAGACAATGGGGAGGCAGGGTGCGGCGGTTCCGGCGCCAACAGTGTCGGTGAGGATGGCGCTGGTGGCGGCCAGCGACGGCGCGTCGCGGTCGGCGATGACGAGGTTGGCGCCTTCGCGCGCCAGACCCAGGGCGATGGCGCGGCCGAGCCCGCCCCCGGCGCCCAGCACCAGCGCGGTGCGGCCGGAAAGTCCGAGATCCATGACGAATCCCCCTTCTGTTTTTGATTTTCTGAAAAGGACGGCGCTCAGGAGCCGACGCGCAGCGGCGCACGCAGCTTGCGCAGATAGGCCAGGACCGACAGGGCGGTGATGCGGCCGGTCTTCGGGTTGTCGGTCGGGATGTTCTCGATCGCCATGGTGAAGGTCGCCGAGTCCGCCTCGACCTCGATGCGGTGGGTGTTGCGCTCCAGCGCCGGGTCGGCCCAGATCTCCAGCGTCGTGCGGTCGGGGCCGATGCCGGCCAGCGACAGCGCCACCGCCACGTTCAG
Source organism: Azospirillum palustre (assembly GCF_002573965.1). Lineage (NCBI taxonomy): Bacteria > Pseudomonadati > Pseudomonadota > Alphaproteobacteria > Rhodospirillales > Azospirillaceae > Azospirillum > Azospirillum palustre. The sequence continues at coordinate 139,743 of NZ_PDKW01000041.1, forward strand.
GTTGGCCGGGAAGCCGACCGCCGCCTCGCGCGGGGTGCCGTGGAAGATGCGCAACGGGCCGGTGATGTCCTCGATTGCGATGCCGTTCTCGACCAGATAGGGGGCGCCGACCAGCCCGCGCACCGGCTTGCGCGTCACCATGCGTACGGCGCGGATTTCCCCCTCCGCCGCCGCCGTCACCGCGTCGAGCCCGAGCAGCGCCCCGGTCGGCACGACGATCTGCCCGCCATGGGCGCGGGCGGTTGCGACCAGCCCCTCGTTGGCCAGCAGGGCGCCGGAGCTGAGCACCACCGCGGTCTTGCCGGCGCGGAGGAACGGCTCGACGATGGACGGAAGCAGCGCTGCGGGGGCGCATTCGACAACGAGATCGGCGAGCGGCTCCAGCTCGGCGATGTCCACCACCGGCACCGGGCGGGCCAGGGCGGACAGGCGGTCCACCGCCGCCGTCCTGTCGCGGGCCGAGACGGCGGTCAGGACGCAGCCGTCGAGCCCCTCGTCGAGCGCCTCGACGATCTTCAGCCCGACGGCGCCGAGGCCGGCAACGGCGACCCGCAGCGGGGGCAGAGCGCGGGCATGCGCCGGGGTTTGGGACAGCCCAAGGGGCGTCTCAGTCATGATGGAACCTTTCGGATGGGAGCCGGCCCGACGGAGGGCCAGCGTCAGGAACGGGTAAGGGACCGGTTCAGGGGGTGGTGGTCGCCGGCGGCGGCATCAGACCGGCGAAATGGTCGGCGATCTGGCCGGCGGTGGCGAACCACACCTCGTCGCGATGGGCTTCGAGATGCTCCAGCACCCGGCGGAACTGCTTGATGCGGAAGGGCTGGCCGACGATGAAGCTGTGGATGGTGATGCCGTAGGCGAGCGGCTGGTCCTTCGACTGGCGCAGCATCTCGTCGAAATTGTCGATGGCCATGTCGGCGAAGGCCGGCGCCGTGCCGTCATGCAGCACCACCATCGGCACGTCGTTCACCTCGTGCGGATAGGGCACGCTCAGCAGCGGCCCGCCGGTGGTCCGCATCCACACCGGCTGGTCGTCCATCGGCCAGTCCAGCGTGTAGCGGTAGCCGGCTTCGGCCAGCAGATCCTCGGTGTTGGCGCTGGGGTGGGCGCCGGGGCTCATCCAGCCGGCGGGGGACTTGCCCTCGTGGCGGCGGATGGCCTCGGTCGCCTCGGCGATCAGGCTGCGCTCCTCATCCAGGCCCATGCCGTTCTGGTGCTCGCCGTTGGTGCGGCCATGGGCGACGATCTCGTCGCCGCGCTGGCGCAGCGCCGCGACCAGTTCCGGGCAATGCTCGTAGCATTCGGTGTTGAGCAGCACCGTCAGCGGCAGGCGGTGGGCGTCGAACAGGTCGATCAGCCGCCAGCCGCCGACCCGGTTGCCGTATTCCCGCCATGCCCAATTGTAGCTGTTGGGATGGCTCAGCCCCGGCGAATAGGGCAGGCCGAGGCCGCTGCCGTAGGGGAAATGCTCGACGCAGAGCGCCACATAGACGGCCAGCCGCTTGCCCCCCGGCCAGGAGAAGTCGGGACGGTCGGTGATGGCGGAATAAGGGAAGCGGTTGTGGGAGGGGAGCATCGCTTGTCCTGCCTTCGGTTCGATATGGTCAGGGCCGGTAATCGGCCGGGGCGACGACCGAGCTTAGATCGACCTCGCCCAGCGTGTCAGAGGTGACGAGCAGCGCCGGCAGCACGACCTTGGCCTCGACCGGCTTCTTCGCGGCGGCGGCCAGCGCCTGGGTGAAGGCGGCGCGGCCCTGCGCCACCACCTGCTGGATGGAGGTGCAGGCCAGCTCGCGGTCCTTCAGCAGCTGCTGCGCCGTCGGGCTGAAGTTGGAGGCCGAGATCCGCACCGCCGGCATGCGCCCGGCCGCCTTCATCGCGGCGACCACGCCGGCCGCCATGTCGTCGGTGGCGGCATAGACGCCCTTCAGCTCGGGGAAGCGCTGGGTCCAGTCCTCCGCCGTGGTCAGGGCGGCGTTGCGGTTGTCGGCCAGCCGGGATTCGGCGACGACCGTCACCCCCGGCGCCTCCTTCGCCAGCGTCTCGCGGAAGCCCTTGGCCCGCAGGTCGGACCAGGCCTGCCCGGTCGGTCCCGCCATCATCGCCACCTCGCCCTTGCCGCCGATGGCCTGGGCCAGACAGCGCGCCTGGAGACGGCCCATGTCGTAATGGTCGGCGCTGACCGTCGCGCTAAGCCGGTCGCTGTTGGGCGGCGAGGAGATGCCGACCACCGGAATGCCGCGGCCGACCGCCTGCTCCACCACTGCCCGCACCGCGTCGCCGTTGGTCGCGCCGATGATGATGGCGGCGACGCCGCGCTGGGCCAGATCCTGGATCTGGGCGATCTGTTGGCTGGTGTTGGCGTCGCCGCCGGCGTTCAGCTTGACCAGCGTGACGCCGGCGGCCTTGGCCTCCTGCTCCGCCCCGTAGACGGCGGAGATCCAGAAGGACGAGGCGAGGTTGGGGATGGCGAAGCCGATGGCCTTGTCCTGTGCCAGGACCGGCGCGGTGGAGAGCAGAAGAAGGGCGGCGAGGCTTCCGGCGAAGCGGATCGGGGAGCGGGTCATGTCCGTGTCCTTGATTGGGAGGGGAAGGACGGCAGAGAGCGCAGAAGCGTTTCGAGAAGGCCGGAGGCGATGATGACCACCCCGACGGCGATCTGGGCGACGAAGGGCGAGACGCCCTGAAGGTTGAGGCCGGTCAGCAGCACCTGGATGAAGGCGGCCCCGGTCACGACGGCGGCCACGCTGGCGATGCCGCCGCTGAGCGCGGTCCCGCCGATGACCGCGGCGGCGATGGCCTGAAGCTCCATCCCCGCCCCCTCGGTCGGCAGGCCGGAGCCGGCGCGGACCGTCATGAGCACCCCGGCGAAACCGGCAAACAGGCCGCACAGGCCATAGGCCCAGAGCTGGACGCGCCGGGTGTCGACGCCGACCAGCGCCACCGCCTCGGGGTTCGAGCCGGCCATCAGGATGCGCCGGCCGGCGAGGCTGCGGCCGACCAGCAGGGCGGCCCCGACCGCCAGGACCAGCGCCGCCCAGCTGGAGGCGGGGAGGACCGGCATCGGCTCGAAGCCGAGACGGGTCACCGCGCCGGCCGCGTCGAGCGGCACCACCTGCCCGTCGCCGGTGATCAGCAGCGACAGGCCGCGCACCGCGATCAGGCTGCCCAGCGTGGCGACCACCGGCTGGAGGCCGAGCGTGCCGACCAGGGCGCCGTTGACCAGCCCGCAGAGCAGCCCGGCCAGCGCCCCGGCGGACAGCCCGGGCAGGCCCCAGCCATTGCAGGCCATCGCCGCGCAGACGCTGGACAGGGCGGCGACGGCGCCGACCGAGATGTCGAAGCCCCGGGTCGCCAGCACGAACATCTGTCCGATGGCGAGCAGGGCGAGAACCCAGACCTGCGCCCCGATGTTGGCGGCGTTGCCCAGGCTGAGGAAGCGTGGCGCGATGGCCGCGAACACCGCCACCGCCAGGATCAGGCAGAGCGGCGCGACCCGGAAGGGGATGGGAAGGACGGAACCGGCGGCGCGCAGGCCATCGACGGAGCGGCGCAGGAGATTGACGCTCATGACCGGTCCTCCTCCGACTGGCGGGCCGGCCGGACCGGCAGCAGCAGGAGCAGCCGGGGCGCCTGCTGGAGCATCACCGCGCCAAGGATCACGGCGGCGATCATCAGTTGCTGATAGGCGACGGGCAGGTTCAGCAGCACCACCGCGTTGTTCAGCATGGCGATGACCAGCACGCCGCACAGGGTCTGCACCGCCCTGCCCTGCCCGCCGGCCAGCGGGATGCCGCCGACGGCGCAGGCCGCGATGGTCTCGAACGGCAGGTTGGGCGCGAGGCCGGGCTGACCGGAAGCGACCCGGCTGGTCAGGATGACGGCGGCAAGGGCGCAGAAGGCGCCGGCCAGCAGATAGCCCGCCAGCACCGACCGCCACACCGTGATTCCGGACAGCCGCGCCGCCGTGCCGTTGGCGCCGACGAGGTACCAGAGCCGGCCGGCGCGGGTGTGGGCGAGCAGGAGGTGCAGCAGGACGAAGCTTGCCGCCGCCGCCAGGATCGGCACCGGGATGCCGACGACCCGGCCGCGCGCCGGCCAGGAGAAGGCGTCGCTCGGCGGCGCGTCGATCGGCAGGCCGCCGGCCAGAACCGCCGCCCCGCCACCGGCCACCATCAGCATGCCGAGCGTGACGAGGAAGGGCGGCAGGGAAAAACGCGCGACCAGCGTGCCGTTGACGAGACCGACCAGCAGCACCGCCGCCGCGCCGGCCGCGAAGCCGCCCGCCACCCCGGCGGACGGCAGGGCCAGCACCGTCACCACGCTGGCCAGCGCCGCCGACGCGCCGAAGGAGAACTCGATCCCGCCGAGGATCAACACGATGGTCTGGCCGCAGGCGGCGATGCCGAGGATGGAACCGACCCGCAGCAAATTCTCCAGATTGCCGGCGCTGGCGAAGCGCGGCACCGCCAAAGCGAAGACGCAGAACAGCAGCAGGACGACCCAGACGGCGGCGGGCGGGTTGAGACGGCCGGAGAAGCGGCGCGGCCGGGCGCCGGTCAGGGCCATCATGCCGCCCTCCGGCCGGCCAGCCGGTCCATCAGGGCGGCGCGGCCGGTGCCGCGCGGCAGTTCGCCGTCGAGGCTGCCGTGCCGCACGACCAGGATGCGGTGCGAAAGGGCCATGACCTCGTCGAGGTCGCTGGAGGCGATGACGACGGCGACGCCCCGGCCAGCGGCCTCGACCAGCGCGTCGTGGATGGTCTCGCGCGCGGCGATGTCGACGCCCCGCGTCGGTTCCAGCACCACCAGGACCCGCAGGTCTGGCACCGCCAGATTGCGCGACAGCAGCAGCTTCTGCTGGTTGCCGCCGCTGAAGCCGGCGGCCGGCCGCTCCGGCTGGAAGGGGTGCAGGTTCAGCCGGCGCAGCCAGGGCATCAGCGCCGCCGCCTCGCCGCCCGGCCGCAGCAGCCCGCCGCGCGAGAACAGCGCGACGGTCGAGGAGGAGGCGTTCTGGAGCGCCGCCAGCGGGCCGAACAGCCCCTCGGCATGGCGGTCGGCCGGAACATAGCCGACCCCGGCGGCGACGGCCCGTGCGCGGTCGCCCGCCGGCAGCGTCTCCCCCCGCACCGCAAGCGTGCCGGCGGCGACCGGCCGGGCCCCCGCCAGCGCCGCCGCCAGTTCCAAGGCGCCCGAACCGACCAGCCCGGCCAGCCCGACGATCTCGCCCGCCCGCACGGTGATGTCGGCGGGCCGCGTGGCGATGCCGGCCGCCGGCCCGAGCATCAGTCCGGTCGCGATCAGCATTGGGGCGCCCGGCTGCGGCAACGCGCGCTCGCCGGACTCCACCATGTCGCCCAGCATGGCGCGGACCAGCTCGGCACGGCTGAGCGAGGCCAGCGGCTCGGCGTCGATCACCGCGACGCCGTCGCGCAGGACGGTGACGTCGTCGGCCAGCGCCTCGATCTCGTCGAACTTGTGGCTGATGAAAAGGACCGCGGTACCCTCCGCGCACAGACGGCGGACCACGCCGAACAGCCGGTCGGTCTCGTCATGGGTCAGGGCGGCGGTCGGCTCGTCCAGCACCAGCAGCGTGCAGCGCTGCCCCAGCCCGCGGGCGATCTCCACCAGCTGGCGCTCGCCGACCGACAGCCGCTCGACCGGAAGGTCGAGGTCGCAGTCGAGGCCGACCGCGTCCAGCCAGGCCCGCGCCGTGGCGCGCGGCACCAGGGCCGGCCGGGCGCGCAGCCCCGCCGCACCCGCGATGGCGAAGGCCGACAGGTTCTCCAGCACCGACAGATGGGGGAACAGGCTGAGATGCTGGTAGATCGGGATCACTCCGGCGGCAATCGCCTGCCGCACCCCGGCGAAGCGGGTCGGAACGCCGTTCAGCGCGATCCGCCCGCGGTCGGGCTGGATGGCGCCGACGACGATCTTCACCAGCGTGCTCTTGCCGGCGCCGTTCTCGCCAAGAAGCGCATGGACCTTTCCCGGCCGCAGCCGCAACGAAGCGTTGCGGAGCGCACAGGTCGCCCCGTAATTCTTGGCAATGCCGCTGACTTCGAGCGTCCAAATCTTACCGGGATCGCCCCTTGTCTGTCGTGTGATGGCTGTTCGTGTCACGGTAACCCTCGCGCTTGCCCTGTTTCTTTTGAACTCTGACGGTTCAGTGACAGGAAGCCTGCCGGAGGATACCGGACCTCACAAACGACTTGTTCGGCCCCTATGCATGACCTAGGCTCATCCATGGGAGGCCATGCCAATGCCGAAACGACCGCTGCCGCCGCTCAACACCCTGCGCGGGTTCGACGCCGCCGCGCGGCACCTCTCCTTCACGCTGGCGGCCGACGAGCTGCACCTGACCCAGGGCGCGATCAGCCGGCAGGTGCGCGACCTCGAACTGGCGCTGGACTGCCAGCTGTTCCGCCGCATGACCCGGCGCATCGAACTGACGCCGGAGGGGGAGGATTTCGCCCGCACCGTCCGCGATTGTCTGGGTGAGTTGGAGCGCTCGGCGCAGCGGATCGGCCGGTCGCGGACGATGCGCACGCTGACCATCTCGATCCTGCCGACCATCGCGTCGCTGTGGCTGATGCCGCGCCTGCATCTGTTCACGCAGGCCAACCCCGGCGTCGAGGTGCGGATCATCTCGTCCATCGAGCCATCGAACCTGCTGGCGCACGAGGCCGACATCGCGATCCGCGTCGGTCGCATTCCGGGCCGCCGCTATGAGCGCGGGCAGCCGCGCATCGACCTGGACATGGTGACGAGCTGGGACGGCGTGCAGGCGGACGAGCTGTTCCCCGACATCCTCCGCCCGGCCTGCGCACCGGAGCTTGCAGGCGAAGCGGTGCTGGAGGACGGGCGGCCGCTGGTGCGCCTGCCGCTGATCCACACCTCCAGCCGCCGGCACGCTTGGCCGGACTGGCTGAAGGCGACCGGCGGGCAAGCCATGGCCGGAACCGGCGCGGAGCTGGAGTTCGGCCATTTCTTCATGTCGCTGGACGCCGCCCGCCAGGGCCGCGGGATAGCCATCGTGCCCGACATCCTGCTGGCGCAGTACGACCGCCGCGCCGAACTGGTGATGCCGCTGCCATCCGAGCTGCGCAGTGCCGGCGAATATTACCTGCTGATCCACGAAAGCCGGCTGGACGATCCCCGGACGCAGGCTTTCCGCGGCTGGATCCTCGCGGAAGCCCGCAAGGCGCGCGATGGGTTGACGTCCTCGGTCGATCCGGGAGTCAGCCCTATTCCTTCGCAGCTTTCCGATCTTCAGCGCTGAAACCATACCTCCTGACGGATCGATCTGCGGTGGACCGCGCCAGGTTTGTTTGAGGCCCCGTCTCTTGAGAGGCTGGAGTCGACATGACGAAGCAAGCACCACCCAAATACGCCCCTGGAATGCGCCAGTGCGCGATTCGGATGGCGTTCGAACACGAAGGCGAACACGCGTCGCGGTGGGCGGCGATCACTTCGATTGCGGCGAAGATCGGCTGTACGGCAGAGACGCTGCGGGGCCGGGTCCGGCAGGCCGGGCAAGGCCGATCCGGCCAACCGCTACAGCGTGGGCGCCTAGTTCTACTGTGTCACAAAATCTGGAATGGGACAGAGGTTCGTTGTAATAAGGGGATTCATGCGTCGTTCAGAGAGGCGGTATGGCTCCCCTTGGCACGGCAGACGCCATCGAATCACGGTTCGCGGCGTATGTCGAGCGCTTGGCGCCGGCTTTGGGTCACGCTGATCGCGGGGCGCCGTTTCGTGCCTATTGTACCGGATTGATCCTTCCCGGCGACCGCAAGAGCGTCGAGCCGATGGCGGCGCGGGTGGAGCCGGGACGTGTCGGCGCCGCCCACCAGTCCTTGCACCATTTTGTTGCCAAGGCGGCCTGGGACGATGCCGCTGTGCTGGCCGGGGTGCGCGATCTGGTTTTGCGGGCGCTGTTGAAACGTGGCCCAATCCGCGCCTGGATCATCGACGACACTGGCATGCCGAAGAAGGGGCGCCATTCCGTTGACGTGACGCACCAGTACTGCGGCCAGATCGGCAAGCAGGACAATTGTCAGGTCGCCGTGTCGCTGTCGCTGGCACCCGAACACGCCAGCCTTCCCGTCGCCTTCCGGCTGTACCTACCGGGGACATGGGCCGGCGACGCGGAGCGCCGGGCACGGACCGGCGTCCCGGACGGGGTCCTCTTCCAGACCAAGCCCGCCATCGTGCTGGACCAGATCCGCATGGCCATGACGGCGGGGCTGCCGCCGGGCGTGGTCCTGATGGACGCAGGCTACGGCAACGACACCGCCCTGCGCGAAGGCGTGACCGCGCTGGGGCTGGCTTACGTCGCCGGGGTCCAGTCCTCGCTGACCGTCTGGCCGCCCGGCGTGGAACCACTGCCGCCCAAGCCGTGGAGCGGCAAGGGGCGGCCGCCGAAGCTTCCGCGACGCGCCCTCGGACACGAGCCCGTGTCGGTGAAGGCTCTGGCCGAAAGGCTGGCGCCGGACGCTTGGCGTTCCGTCACTTGGCGGGAAGGCACGAACGCGCCGCTCGCCTCCCGTTTCGCCGCCGTCCGCGTCCACCCGGCGCATCGCGATGAGGAACGGTCGGAACGCCGGCCGGAGGAATGGCTGCTGATCGAGTGGCCGGAGGGTGAAAGAGGAGTCGACCAAATATTGGTTGTCGACGCTGCCGGAGACAATGCCGCTCGACGCCCTGGTCGAGACCGCCAAGTCGCGGTGGCGCATCGAACGCGATTACCTCGAACTCAAACAGGAACTCGGCCTCGGCCATTCCGAGGGCCGAGGATGGCGTGGATTCCATCACCACGCGACCCTGTGCATCGCCGCCTACGGATTCCTGATCAGGGAACGGGCGGCGTTTCCCCCCTCAGGACCACCTCGCTCCGGGCGCCTCCAAGCGCCTGACCTTCCCGAAAGCTTCCGACCCCGCGGGGCCGCCGCCGCGCCCTGAGCGCCACGTCCCGACGTCCATCGCGACCTTGCGCATCGCAATCGCCAGAACTCTTCAGCGATGTCCATGCTGCCATCAATTGCACACTTTATGACACAGTAGAACTAGCAGGCTGCGGAAAAAGGCTATGCCCCAACGAGACCCATGCCTCGACCAGCGATCCCGAGGCGCGGCTGTACCGTAAGGGCAACGGGCAGCTGGCGAAGCTGGCCTTCATGGGCCACGCCCTGATGGAGAACCGGAACGGCCCTGGTGGTGGATGTCCGGCTGACGGCAGCCACCGGCTTGGCCGAACGCGAGGCGGCGGTATCCATGGTCGAGACCATCCCCAGCCGCCACCGCATCACGGTGGGCGCCGACAAGGCTTACGATACCAAGGATTTCGTGGCAAACATGCGCGAGTTGGGCGTGGCTCCGCACGTCGGGCAGAACACGAGCAACCGCCGCTTGGCGATCGACGGCCGGACCACCCGCCACCCTGGCTATGCCGTGTCCTTGCGCATCCGCAAACGGATCGAGGAGCTGTTCGGCTGGATCAAGGGAGCTGGCTTGCGCAAAACGCGTCATCGCGGCACGGCCCGCGTCGGTTGGATGTTCACCCTGACCGCTGCCGCCTACAACCTGATCCGCCTGCCAAAACTGCTGGCGGCAGCATAATCACGCCCGGAGTCCGCCTGAACAGCGGCTCCGGGCATCTCGGAGCGCGAAAAGGCGCTCCATTCTGACAAAAACAGGCGTTGGAAACGCCATTCTCAAGCCTCAGCGGAGGCAAAAAGCCGAAATATGTTCGTTTTCCGCAGCCTGCTAGCTTCGCCACGCTCGGTCACTCCAGGTCGGCCGGGGTGCGCGATGTGCGACAACGTTGCGAGTCAGTTTTGCACACGCCCGACGTTGCGGGGTGCGCGCTGCCCGTAAGCTCTTGAAAGTTCTGGCCGTTTGGAGAGGTTGGTTGGGGGACTAGGATTCGAACCTAGGCTGGCGGAGTCAGAGTCCGCTGTCCTACCGCTAGACGATCCCCCAGACCGTCACCGGGGCGGCTCGTTCGCCGTGCCCCGTGGTGTGGGCGGGTTTATAGCGACCATGTGCCGGGCTGTGAAGAGCTTTTTTCACTTCGGATGCATTTTTTTCCAACCGCCGCCGCCGGCCCGGTTTTCCACAGGCCGGCGGCGGTTGTCGTCATCGCGGAACGATGCCGGTCATCGGGGCGACGATGTGGCGAAGCTCTTCGTCAGCCTCCAGTTCCTCCAGCTTGCGGGGAAGGCGGCGGCGCCAGTTGGGGTGCTGGTCCACTGTGCCGGGAAGGTTGGGCTGCTCGTCGTCGGCCAGCGCATCTTCGATCTGAACCATCACGATGCGGGATGGCGTGCGTGACAGATAGGCGTGGACAGCGGCAGACAGCTCGACGCGGAACGGCTGGTCGCCGTCCTCCGTGGGATAGCTGTCCGGGCGCAGCCCCTCCCGCGACAGGGCCTGCAACAGGCGCCAGCGGTCGACGCCGCGATCCCAGTGGTCCTTGTCGCGGCTGGCATCGTCGGGATAAAGGCCCAGCCGTTTGCGCCAGTCGAGGTCGCGGCCGGTCCAGAAGCCCTTGAAGGGTGCCAGATCATGGGTGCTGACCGTCGCCATCGAACCGGCCGGATACTCAGCGGGGGACTTGAAGCCGCCGTCGGCGGTGCGCTCGAAATAGAGCACGCGGTAGCTGAGAATGCCGGCCTGCTCCAGGGCCGGGCGGAAGCCGTCCGGCACGGTGCCCAAATCCTCGCCGATCACGACACACCGGTTGCGCCGGCTCTCCAGCGCCACGATGCGCAGCAGGTCGTGGAAGGGATAGGCGACATAGGCGCCGGGGCTGCCGTCCTCCGGGATCCAGAACAGGTGCTGCAACGCCATCACATGGTCGATGCGCAGCGCGGCGGCATGGCGCATGTTGGCGCGCAGAAGCTCGATGAAGGGGCGATAGGCGGACTCGCGCAGGCCCAGCGGCGACAGCGGCGCCAAGCCCCAGTTCTGTCCGTTCATGTTGAACTGGTCGGGCGGGGCTCCGACATTTGCGCCCTGCACCAGCATCGCCGGATCGGCCCAGGCGGAGCCGCCGCCGGGATGGACGGCAACGGCAAGGTCGCGGTAGAAGCCCATGGCGAGGCCGGCGGACCGCCCACGCGCCGCGGCCTCGCCCAGCTGGCGGTCGGCTTCGAACTGCGCCCAGGCGAAGAAATCGACGCGGCCGGCATGCGTTGCGGCGAAATCCGCCACCTCGGCGCTCTGCGGGTCCTGGAAGGCGGCCGGCCAGCTCCGCCACATCCACTGTGCGGAATCCTGGCGGAAGAAATGCTCGTGCAAGGCATCGAACAGGGCATGGCGGTCGAGCGCCTCCCCCATGTCCTGCCGGAAGGCGGCATAGGCGACCTTGCGCGGGTGGTCGTCGGAAAGGCTGCGGAAGCGGGCGTGCAGAGCCTCCAGCAGCGGCAGCTTCAGCGCGGCGACGGCGGGGTAGTCGACCAGCTCCGCCTGCCGGGCCGACGCCAGCGCCGTCTGGAAGGCGGGATCCGCAATCCGGGCCTGCAGATCGTCGGCACCGGCGAATTCGGGAACGGCGGCCGGGTCGATGTAGAGGATGTTGAGGAACTGGCGGCTGGACGGCGAATAGGGGCCGATGTGGTTGGGGTCCGCCGGGAACAGGGCGTGCAGCGGGTTCAGCCCGACCAGCCCGGCACCCAGCCGCCCGGCGACTTCGGCGAAGCCGGCGAGGTCGGCGAAATCGCCCATGCCCCAATCGTGCTCCGACCGCAGCGAATAGACCTGCAAGCCGATGCCCCAGCTGCGGCCGGCCGGCACCATCTCCTCCACCGTCACGCAGCGCTCGGGCGCCACGATCAGGGTGGTGGAACCCGACGGCCCCGGCCCGCCGGCAGCCTCGACATGCAGGTCCAGCCGGTGATAGCCGATGGGCAGGGACACCGGCAGCAAGGCGCCCAGCGCACGGCGCTCATAGGCCGTGTCGTCCAGAGCGGTGCGGTCGGTGACAGGCAGGTCGCGGACCGCGACGCGGCCGCCCTGGGCGGTTCCCCCCTCCGGCGTCAGCTCCCACACCAGCGCGGCCTCGTCCAGCCCGGCCGGCAGGGCCACCTCAAGACCGATCCCCTGCCCTTCCCCGCTGACCAGGACCGGCGGCAGCGGACGGCTCCAGGACCGGCGTTCGACCGTGCGCAGGCTGTCGGCGACCTCCCCGTCCGTGGCGGCCTGCAACCCCATGGCGGCGATCAGCGCCCGCTTGGTGGCGGCGGACGTCTCCCGCCGGTTGCCCCAGATGTCGTGATAGTGGGGTTCAAGTCCAAGCAGATCGGCCAGCCGGTCGAGATCACTCATGCAGGGTCCCCGCGGGTTGTACGGAAGGAAGGGTGGGGCTTAGGGATTGGGACGGAGACTGCCGGCGTCAATGCCGCACGGCGGCCTATGCCATCGGCGCTCCCCAATCAGCCGGCTCCCATCAGCCGGCGGACAGGGCCGTGCCGGCGGCAGCCGGCAACGGGGCGGACAAGGCGACGGGCTGGTTCGCGCCCTCGTTTGCGCCCTCGTCGGCCGCGGCGGCGGTGGAGGCCGTCAGCGCCGCCGCAGCGGCGGCCTTGGCCTGGGCGATCTGCTCCAGCCGGCTGCGGTAGCCGGCGACGGCCGACGACACCTCGTGCGTCATCGCCTCCAGCGCGCGGTCGGGATCGACGGCCTGCATCAGGGCGCGGGACAGCGCCTGCAACTGGTCACGGTCGTCGGCGGCAACCGGACCGGTTTCGGCGGTGGCGCGCACCTTGTCGGCCAGCGTCTTGATCGCACGGGCGACCGCCTCGACGGGGGCATGGTCGCCATCGTCGCCCAGCCGGCGCAGCAGATCGTCCAGGAAACCGCCGATGCGGCCGACATGGTCGATGGACATGCGGTCGGGAGCCGGCCGCGCCAGGCCGACCAGGGCGAACTCCACCAGGAAGGCGACCTGGATGCTGGCGCGCAGCCGCTTCTGCGTGGTGACGGTGGCGACCGCCTCGTTCAGCTGCATGCGGGCGCCGGACTGGGTCCATTGCCCGGTCGCCTTCAGCCTCAACGTGTTGGGTGCGTCCAGAACCGGGACCTGCGCCCCTTCGCGCGGCGATTTGCGGCGGTCGGGCCCGATATAGTCGGCGGTGACGACGAAGCCCTTGCGCGACTCGATCAGGCTGACGATGCGGTCGCGCACCTGCTTGGGCGACACCGGCTTCATCAGCAGATCGTCGCCGCCGACATTGGTGACGCGGGTCAGCAGCGCCGGGGTCGGCGCCCAGGTGGTGACGATGACGCAGGCAAACGGGTTGGGCACCGTCGGTTCGTTGCGCAGCGCCCGGATGAAGTGGAAGGCCTCGGAATCCTCGCCGTCGGCATCGACCAGCACCAGATCGGGCATGACCGACCCCAGCAGGCCGGTGGCGGCCTTCACCGAATCGAACAGCTCCACCCGCCGGAAGCCCAGCCGGATCAGCACGTCGCGGAACACGCGCGCGGTGTTGAGCTGGCTGTCGATGATCGCGGCGTCGACCTGCGAGAAATCGTAATCCGGCATCGTCCTACCCGAAGCTCCGCTGCGGCTGTGACGGAAACGCGCCACACAGCGTAACACACGTTGTCTCCGCCCGTCGCGGTAGCATCTCCACCCGGGGGAGGGACAGTGGGCAAAGGATCGCAGGGCACCGCATGGCATGTCTTCCGCTCATCTCTCCTGCCCGCCCCGTCACATTCCCGCCTGCTCCACCAGGGTGAAGACCAGGACCGTCCGCCCGTCGACCAGCGCCGACCGACCGGCCAGATGGATGCGCTCGTCCCCCGCCCCGTCGTCGATGCGGGTGTCGAGCACGCAACGCCAGCCCCGGCCGCCCGGCACGTCGGGCAGGGTCACGGTCAGGGTGTCGGCATGGGCGTTCAGCACGATCAGCAGGACGCCGTCGGACAGCGGCTGCCCGTCCGGACCGACATGGGTGCCGGCGCGGCCGTTCAGCAGCAGGACGATGCAGCGCGCCTGGGTGTTGCGCCAATGCTCGGCGGTCTTCTCCACCCCTTGCGCGTTGTACCAGACGATGTCCTTCAGCCCGTTTTCCGCCACCTCCCGCCCATGCAGGAAGAGCGGCCGGCGCAGCACCGGATGGGCGCGCCGGAGCGCGATCAGCCGGCGGACGAAGGACACCAGCGCCCCGTCACGCTTGCTCCAGTCCAGCCAGGTGATGTCGTTGTCCTGGCAATAGGCGTTGTTGTTGCCGTCCTGGCTGTGGTCCAGCTCGTCGCCGGCCAGCATCATCGGCGTGCCCTGCGACAGCATCAGCGTCGCCAGCATGTTGCGCTTCTGCCGCGCCCGCAGCCCGGTCACCGCGGGATCGTCGGTCGGCCCCTCCACCCCATGGTTCCAGGAGCAGTTGGAGGAATGGCCGTCGCGGTTCTCCTCGCCGTTCGCCCAGTTGTGCTTGTCGTTGTAGGAGACGAGGTCGTGCAGGGTGAAGCCGTCATGGGCGGTGATGAAGTTCACGCTGGCCCAGGGGCGGCGCCCGCGCTTCTCGAACAGGTCGGCGGAGCCGGCGATGCGGCCGGCCAGTTCCGGCAGCATGCCGTCGTCGCCGCGCCAGTAGCGCCGCACGGTGTCGCGGTAGCGGTCGTTCCACTCCGCCCAGCCCGGCGGGAAATTGCCGACCTGATAGCCGCCGGGACCGACGTCCCACGGCTCGGCGATCAGCTTGACGTCGGCCAGCACCGGGTCCTGCCGCACGGCGTCGAGGAAGCCCGAACCGGGATCGTAGCCGTAGGGCTCCCGCGCCAGCACGGTGGCGAGGTCGAAGCGGAAGCCGTCGACATGCATCTCCGTCACCCAGTAGCGGAGGCTGTCCATCACCATCTGAACCACGCGCGGGTGGCTGAAATCCAGCGTGTTCCCGGTGCCGGTGTCGTTGATGTAGTAGCGCGGGCTGTCCGGCATCAGCCGGTAATAGCTGAGATTGTCGATGCCCTTGAAGGACAGGGTCGGCCCCAGATGGTTGCCTTCCGCCGTGTGGTTGTAGACGACGTCGAGGATGACCTCGATCCCCGCCTCGTGCAGGCGGGCGACCATCGTCTTGAACTCCGACAGGACGCCGGTGTTCATGTAGCGCGGCTCCGGAGCGAAGAAGCCGATGGTGTTGTAGCCCCAGTAGTTGGTCAGGCCGCGGGTGACGAGATGCTGCTCGTCGGCGACGGCCTGGACCGGCAGGAACTCCACCGAGGTGATGCCGAGCGCCCGCAGATACTCGACGACGTTCTGGGTCGACATGCCGGCGAAGGTGCCGCGCAGATGGGCCGGCACGTCCGGATGGCGCATGGTGAAGCCGCGCAGATGGGTCTCGTAGAGAACCGTGTCGGTCCAGGGCACCCGGCGGTGGCGGTCATGGCCCCAGGTGAAGGCGCCATCGACCACCCGGCATTTCGGCATGCCGCGGGCATTGTCGCGCCGGTCGAACGATAAGTCCTCCTTGGTCGAGCCGACCCGGTAGCCGTAATGGGCGTCCGACCATTTGAAGCCGCCGAACAGCGCCCGGGCATAGGGGTCGATCAGCAGCTTGTTCGGGTTGAAGCGGTGCCCTTCCTCCGGCTCGTAGGGTCCGTGGACACGGTAGCCGTAGAGCAGGCCGGGCCGGGCGTCGGGCAGATAGCCGTGCCAGACCTCGTCGGTGTGTTCCGGCAGGGTGATGCGCTCCACCTCGCGCTGGCCGGTCTTGTCGAACAGGCAAAGCTCCACCCGCTCGGCATGGGCGGAGAAGATCGCGAAGTTGACGCCGAACCCGTCCCAGGTGGCGCCGAGCGGAGTGGGCTTGCCGGGCCAGACCGGGGTGCGGGCGGGGGTGGAGGGCATCAGCGGTCGGCCTGTGTGGTGGAGGTCGTAGAGGTGATCGGCATGGCCGGCAATGCGGCGGGGCGCCGGATGGCTGGCCGGCGGATGGAACGTTTGGAACAGGATGAAACGGTTTTCGGGGCCTGTTCCAGTGTTCCACACCCTCGGCAGCACCGCAGCTTGCGGTTTTCCCGCCGGGTCCGCATCGCGTCATCAAGGGAGGGAACGGGGTTCCTGTCGACCATCAGCCAGCGCACGCCTCACCGGTTCCCCGAAAAGACCCAAGGGATCCAATAAGAAAGCCTCCCCCCGGCGGCGTCAAGGGAGGTTGGCAAAGGGACCAGGGCAGCGAGGTCGGGCCGGGGCGCAAAGCGCGCCACCAAGGGGCATCTTGCCCCTTGGCAATCCCCTGGCGCAGGCGTGCCTTCGGCCCCCCCTCATCCTAACCTTCTCCCCAGGGGGGAGAAGGGATTGGGGTTGGGTTGGGTTGGGCGGGTGCGGGTTGGCAGGCGGCGTTACTCCGCCTTGCGCTCCAGGATCAGCGTCGACAGCGGCGGGATGGTCAGGTCCAGCGAGTGGGTGCGGCCGTGCCAGGGGATTTCCTCGGCATAGACGCCGCCGCCGGGGTTGCCGACGCCGCTGCCGCCGTACTTCGCGTCGTCGGTGTTCATCCGCTCGACATAGCGGCCGGGAAGCGGGACGCCGACGCGGTAGCCCTGGCGCGGGACGGGCGTGAAATTGCAGACCGCGATGACGATGTGCCCGGACTCGTCGGCCTTGCGCAGGAAGGTGAAGACCGAGTTCTCGTTGTCGTTCGATTCGATCCACTCGAAGCCGGACGGGTCGCAATCGGTCCTGTGCAGCGGCTCCAGCTCGCGGTAGAGGCCGTTCAGGTCGCGCACGAGGTCGCGCATGCCGCGGTGCATCGGCTGGTCCAGCAGATGCCAGTCCAGGCTGCGCGCCTCGCTCCACTCCTGCCACTGGGCGAACTCGCCGCCCATGAACAGCAGCTTCTTGCCGGGATGGGCGAACATGAAGCCGTAATAGGCGCGCAGGTTGGCGAATTTCTGCCAGTCGTCGCCCGGCATCTTGTTGATCAGCGAGCCCTTGCCATGGACCACCTCGTCATGGCTGAGCGGCAGCACGAAGTTTTCGGAGAACTGGTAGATCAGCCCGAAGGTCATCTCGTGGTGATGGTAGCGGCGGTGGATCGGGTCGCTCTGCATGTAGTGCAGCGTGTCGTGCATCCACCCCATGTTCCATTTGTAGCCGAAGCCGAGACCGCCGAGGTAGGTCGGCTTCGAGACCATCGGCCAGGAGGTGGATTCCTCCGCCACCGTCATGGCGCCCGGCTGCTGGCCGTAGACCAGCTCGTTCATCCGCTTCAGGAAGGCGATGGATTCGAGGTTCTCGCGCCCGCCGAACTTGTTGGGGACCCACTCCCCCTCCTTGCGGCTGTAGTCGAGATAGAGCATGGAGGCGACGGCATCGACGCGCAGCCCGTCCAGCTTGTACTGGTCGAGCCAGAACAGCGCGTTGCCCAGCAGGAAGTTCTGCACCTCCGTCCGGCCGAAATTGTAGATCAGGGTGTTCCAGTCCTGGTGGAAGCCCTGGCGCGGGTCGGCATGCTCGTAGAGATGCGTGCCGTCGAAATCGCCCAGCCCGTGCGGGTCGGTCGGGAAATGGCCGGGCACCCAGTCGAGCAGCACGCCGAGGCCGGCGCGGTGGCAGGCATTGACGAAGTCCTTGAAATCCTCCGGCGAGCCGTGACGGGCGGTCGGCGCATAGAGGCCGATGGGCTGGTAGCCCCAGGAACCGTCGAACGGATGCTCGGTGATCGGCAGAAGCTCGATGTGGGTGAAGCCCATGTCCTTGGCGTAGGGGATCAGCCGCTCCGCCAGTTCCTGATAGGTCAGGAAGCGGTTGTCCTCCTCCGGCACCCGCGCCCAGGATCCGAGATGGACCTCGTAGATCGAGATCGGCGCAGTGCGCTCGGAGGCGGCCAGCTTGCGGCTCTGCCAGTCCTGATCGCGCCAGTCGTAGGACGACAGGCCGTGGACGACCGAGGCGGTCGCCGGGCGCATCTCCGCCTGGAAGGCGTAGGGGTCGGCCTTGGCCGGCATCAGGTTGCCATCAGGTCCGCGGATCTCGAACTTGTAGCGCTGGCCGGCATGGGCACCGGGAACGAAGATCTCCCAGACGCCGACCTCGACACGCCGGCGCATCGGCATCCGGCGGCCGTCCCAGTTGTTGAAATCGCCAACGACGCTGACGCTGCGGGCGCTCGGCGCCCAGACGGCGAAGGACACGCCGGCGATGCCGTCGACCTCGCGCGGGTGGGCGCCCAGCTTCTCGTAATTGCGCAGGTGGGTGCCTTCGGCCAGCAGATGGACGTCCAGCTCGCCCAGCATGTTGCCGAAGCGATAGGCGTCCTCGAACTCCTGGGTCGCCAGCGGGTATTGGGCGCGCAGGCGGTAGCGGAAACGCTCCGTCCGGTCGGGCATCACGGCGAGATAGAAGCCGTCCTGGTGGATGCGCTCGGCCTCGCCGGCCGGCTCGCCGGTGGCGCTGTCGATCACCCACAGCTTTTCTGCGCCGGGCACGAAGGCGCGGACCTCCACCGGGCGGCCGGGCGCTTCCTGCTGCATGCCCAGCACGGCGAAGGGATCGCCATGGTCGGCCCGCACAATGGCGTCCGCCGCCGCGCGCAGGGCCTCGGCCCGATGGTCGGCAGCGCGCTGTTCAGGGGTACGGCTTTCGGAGACGCCGGTTTGCGCCTGGTCCTTGCGGGTGTCCGTCGTCATGTCGCTCGCCATTGGCCAAGTGCCCTTCTTCGTGGACCGGTAACTCTCACAACGCCGTCATCCCTGCGAAGGCAGGAATGACGGCCGACGCCGGAACGCCGTCTCCGGAGGTGAACATACCCGCGGCGGTTTCGTCACACCATGCCCGCCGCGGATTTGTCCGGTCATTCCTTCGCGCCCGCCTCCTTGGCATCGTCGAGAAGGCCCAGCACGCCCTTCACCGGGATGCCGATCCAGCCCGGCCGGTTCGCCGCCTCGTAGCCGATCTCGTAGAAGGCCTTCTCCAGCAGGAACAGGGTCAGCAGGCCGCGCGCGGTCTCTTCCGCCTCCGGCCAGGCCGGGCAGCCCTCGATGGCCGTGCGATAGCCGTCGAGGAAGGCCCCAGTGCTGCGGCGTTCCCAGTCGCGGGCGGCGGCCAGCGCCGGGCTGTCGCCGCTGTTGGCGCCTTCGCCGGCGCTGTCCAGCCGGAACAGCGCCGCCCAGGCCGCATAGTTGAAGGAGCGCAGCATGCCGGCCACGTCGCGCAGCGGGCTGGATTTGGCGCGGCGTTCCTCCAGCGTCTTGGCGGGCTCCCCTTCGAAGTCGAGGATATACCAGTCGTTCTGCGCCCGCACGACCTGCCCCAGGTGATAGTCGCCGTGGATGCGGGTCTTGACGCCGCCGGCCGGCATCGACGCCAACGCCGAAATGCGCTCCATCGCCTCGCCCCGGCGGGCCAGCAGCTGTTCGGCGTCGGTCCGCACGTCCGCAGACAGGCGGTCGAGCGTCCCCGGCAGGGCGGCGAAGGCAGCCTCGGCCTGGGTGCGAACGGCATCGGCCCAGTTCGCCAGATCGCCGGCGGCGATCGGCTCGGGATCGAAGGCCGGATTGCCGGTGCTCTGCGCCAGCGCCCGGTGCAGTTCGGCGGTGCGCTGCCCCAGCGTGGTCATCATCACCAGATGCATGCCGAACGGCTCGCCCGATTCGGCGGCGTCCTCGGTGCTGCCGGCGACGCCCAGCCGGATGTCCTCCAGCTGGCGCTCCAGCTCCTCAACCGTGCTGGCCCAGCCGTCGCCCTGGTTGCGGACGAAGGCCTGGGCCACCGCCAGCGCGGTCGGCGTGCCGTCGGCGGCGACCTGCTCCACCGTGCCCAGCAGGGCCGGGGTGTTGGCGAAGCCGACCTCGGTCAGGAAGCGGCCCATCTCGACCTCGGGATGCTCGCCCTCGACCAGACGGCGCAGCACCTTCAGCACGATCTGGCTGTCGACCAGGACGGAGGTGTTGCTCTGCTCCACGCCCAGGCGCCGCACCTCGGGCTCCGGCGACAGCTCGATGGCGCCCAAAGCCTCGGTCGCGGTGAAGCGGATGCTGTCCTCCCCGGCGGTGGCCTTCAGCGTGTCGCCGCGCCGCAGCGCCTCGATCAGCGCCAGGGCGAAGCCGTCGGCCTGCACGGCGTCATAGATGGCGCCGGTCCGCGGACCGCGCCGCACCTTGGCCAGCGTGTAGGGCAGCAGCGGCCAGCCGGTGCCGCCAGCCCCGTCCTCCCAGCTCATCGCCATCGGCAGGAAATAGCTCTGGTCGGCGGCGTCGCCATCCAGGCCCACGAGAGTCCGGACCAGCATGAAGCCCTCGCCCGGCCCCGGAAGCTGGGCGGCGAGCGTGACGTGCGAGCGGGTGATGCGGCGGTCCTTGGCCGAGAACCAGCGCTGCTGCGGCAGGAAGCCCTGGAGGACATCGCGGCCCAGCTCGTCCGCCGCCTTGCCGCTGGTCAGGCTATGCCAGCCGTCGCGGACGACGACGGTCAGCAGGTCGGGCACCGGCTCCGGCGGGGTCTCGTGCCAGGTCGGCAGCTCCGCCTCGGCGGTCAGGGCGAACCAGTAGAAACCGTAGGCCGGCAGGGTCAGCAGATAGGGAAGGTCGCCGACCGGCGGGAAGACGGTGCGGCCCAGCAGTTCGACCGGAATGCGGCCCTTCCAGTTTTTGAGGTCGAGCTCAACCGCCTGGGCCGAGCGCGACAGGTTGGCGACGCACAGCGCGATCTCCGACCCGTTCTCGGTCTCAAGCGAGCGGATATAGGCCAGGACCTTGCGGTTGCCGGGATAGAGCAGCGAGAAGCTGCCGCGGCCGAAGCTCTGGCGCTGCTTGCGCACCGCCACCAGCCGCTTCATCCAGTTCAGCAGCGAGGAGGGGTTGCGGGACTGCGCCTCGACATTGACGGCCATGAAGCCGTAGATCGGATCGAGCACCGCCGGCAGGTAGAGCCGCGCCGGATCGGCGCGCGAGAAGCCACCGTTGCGGTCGATGGACCATTGCATCGGCGTGCGCACGCCGTCGCGGTCGCCGAGATAGATGTTGTCGCCCATGCCGATCTCGTCGCCGTAATAGAGCACCGGCGTGCCGGGCATCGACATCAGCAGGCTGTTCAGCAGCTCGATCTTGCGGCGGTCGTTCTCCAGCAGCGGGGCGAGGCGGCGGCGGATGCCGAGGTTGATCCGCATGCGCCGGTCGGCGGCGTAGAAGTTCCAGAGATAGTCGCGCTCGGTATCGGTGACCATCTCCAGCGTCAACTCGTCATGGTTGCGCAGGAAGATGGCCCACTGGCAGTCGGCCGGGATGTCGGGCGTCTGGCGCATGATGTCGGCGATGGGATGCCGGTCCTCCATCGCCACCGCCATGTAGATGCGCGGCATCAGCGGGAAGTGGAAGGACATGTGGCATTCGTCGCCGCCCTTCTCCGGATCGCCGAAATAGGGCAGCACATCCTCCGGCCACTGGTTGGCCTCGGCCAGCAGCATGCGGTCGGGATATTCGGCGTCGAGCGCGGCGCGGATCGCCTTCAGGACGTCGTGCGTCTCCGGCAGGTTCTCGTTGTTGGTGCCCTCGCGCTCCTTCAGGTAGGGAATGGCGTCGAGCCTGAGCCCGTCCACCCCCATGTCCAGCCAGAAGCGCATCACCTTCAGCACCTCCTCCAGAACCTCGGGATTGTCGAAGTTCAGGTCGGGCTGGTGCGAATAGAAGCGGTGCCAGTAATAGGCGTTGGCGACCGGATCCCAGGTCCAGTTGGACTTCTCCGTGTCGCAGAAGATGATCCGCGTGCCCTGGTACTTCTGGTCGCTGTCGGACCACACATAATAGTCGCGGTGGTTGGAGCCCGGAGGCGCCTCCCGCGCACGCTGGAACCAGGGGTGCTGGTCGGAGGTGTGGTTGATGACCAGCTCGGTGATCACCCGCAGGCCGCGCTTGCGGCACTCCTCCATGAAGCGCCGGAAGTCATCCAGGTTCCCGTAGGTCGGGTTGACCGAGGTGTAGTCGGCGATGTCGTAGCCGTCGTCGCGCAGCGGCGATGGATAGAAGGGCAGAAGCCACACGGCCGTCACACCCAATTCCTGGATGTAGTCCAGCTTCTGGGTCAAGCCGGCGAAATCGCCGATGCCATCATTGTCGGCGTCGAAGAACGCCTTGATGTGCAGTTGGTAAATGACGGCGTCCTTGTACCAGAGCCGGTCCTGCCGATCGATCATGAGTCCAGCACTTTCGAGAAGCGATTGACGGAACACGTGTCGCGGGAACACGGGACGGAAACAAGCCAGAGGGTCGAAGGTTTCACCCGGACGACCGTCCGGCAACCCTGACTTCCGGATAGTCGGGTCGGCGGAAACCCAGGCGTACACCCTTCAGCGAAGGTGCCGGAGGGCTCGTTCGAATGCGCGGCAATCCGGAGTGGACACGGATTGACGCCGATGGGTCAGGCCGGCAGCCCAGTCGTACGTACCGCCTTGGACGCATGTCGTACAACGGAGGTTCCTTCGCCGCGCCTGCCAGTGGAGGAGCAAATGGCGAGGTCGCTTCAGCTCTTCGGCATATCTGCCGCCATCCGCGCCAGATCGCGCACTGCCCGGTCGAGCGCTGCCTCGTCATGGGCGGCGAAACCGAGAAGGACGCCATTGCCGAGGCCCGCTTCGGTGGTGCTGGAGCCAGCGCGGTAATAGCTGGACAGCGGCGGCGTGGTCAGGCCGATGCGGGCGGCGCGCTCGGCCAGGACATGGTCGGGACAGTCCGGCGGCAGGCGGAGCAGGACATGCATGCCGGCCTCGCCCGCCTCGGCCGTGGCGAAACCGGCGAAGACAGTCTCTATCGATGCCAGGATGGCGGCGCGCTTGACGGCGTAGAGCGAGCGCATGGCCCGCAGGTGCGAGGCGAAATGGCCGTCGGCCAGGAAGCGGTGCAGGGCCGCCTGCGGCACCACGCTGGTCCCGCCATCGAAATGGCGGCGCGCGGCGCGCACCGGCTCCACCAGATCGGGCGGCACCACGACATAGCCGAGCCGCAGCGCCGGGAACATCACCTTGCTGAAGCTGCCGACATAGATGACGCGGCCGGCGCCATCCAGCCCCTGGAGCGCGGCCAGCGGCGGGCCGGCATAGCGGAACTCGCTGTCGTAATCGTCCTCGACGATCCAGGCGTCGCGCGCCGCCGCCCAATCCAGCAGGCGCAGGCGGCGGGCGAGGCTCATCGTCACGCCCAGGGGGAACTGGTGGGACGGGGTGACCAGCGCCAGCCGGGCATCGGCCCCGCGGGCCATGCCGGCGGCGACGTCGATGCCCTCCCCGTCCACCGGCACCGGCACCAGCCGCGCCCCGGCGCCCAGCAGGGCGGCGCGGTTGCCGGGCCAACCGGGCTCCTCCACCCAGGCCTCGTCGCCGGGGTCGAGCAGCAGCTGTGCCATCAGCGCCAAGCCCTGCTGCGCACCGGAGACGATGACGACCTGCTCCGGCTCGCAGCGCACGGCGCGGACCGCCCGCAGATAGGCGGCGATCTCCGCCCGCAAGGGGCCGTAGCCCAGCGGGTCCGGCTCCGTCGCCAGCGCCCGCCCGCCATGGCGCCAGCAGCGGCCGATCAATTGCGCCCACAGGCCGAAGGGAAAGGCCCCCAGGTCCGGCGTGCCGAGCGCGAAGGGCCGCCCCACCCGGTCGCGGGCGATGGACGGCGCCTCCGCCAGCGCCCGGCCGCGGGCGGACAGCCCGACACCCCGGCGCGCCTCGTCGCGGCCCGAGATACCGCCGGGTGCCGCATCGGGCAGGGAGGCGGCGACGAAGGTGCCGGCGCCGACCCGTCCGGTGACGTACCCCTCCGCCAGCAGCGTGTCGTAGGCGGTGACCACCGTGTTGCGCGACAAGGCCCATTCGGTGGCGAGCGCCCGGCTGGGCGGCAGCCGCTCCCCCGGGCGCAGGCGGCCATCCAGCACCGCCTGACGCAGGGCACGGTAGAGCTGGCGGTGGAGCGGCTCCGCCCCGTCCCGGTCGAGCGCCACCGGCCCCAGGCTGGACAGAACCGGACGTGCCGAACGGGCCATGGCGATCCTCGCGAAGGTCAAGCAAAGCGGTCTGCGGAATTGGTCCCAATGAAATCGACATTCCGGACCTTTCGAAGGGGCCATTTTGCCGGCCATTCTGGATCACCGCAACAGTCCGGCCCTGAGCACGACAATGACCAGCCTTCCCGCCGATTCCGCCCTCAACGAATCCACCGCCGCTTCCTCCGCCGCCTTGGCGCAGACCCCGCGCACCCGTCCGGTGCGGCTGGGCGACCGCGGCAGCCATGACGTCGCCCAGATCCACGCCATCATCGACGAGGCGCCGATCTGCCACGTCGGCTTCGTCGACGATGCCATCAAGGGCCATGGCACCCCCTCCCCCATGGTGATCCCGACGGTCCCCTGGCGGGTGGGCGATGAGCTGATGATCCATGGCGCCTCGTCCAGCCGGATGATCCGCCGGTTGCAGGAGGGGGGCGAGGCCTGCATCACGCTGTCGCTGATCGATGGCTGGGTGCTGGCACGCTCGGCCTTCCATCACTCCGTCAACTACCGCTCGGTCATGCTGTTCGGCCGGCCGCGGCTGGTGTCGGAAGAGGCGGAGAAGCGTGCCGCCCTCGATGCGCTGATGGAGAAGATCGAGCCCGGCCGCAGCGCCAAGGTGCGGGCGCCCAACGTGCAGGAACTGAAGGCCACGTCGGTTCTGGCCTTCCCGATTGCCGAGGCATCGGCCAAGCGGCGCTCCGGCCCGCCCGCCGACGATCCGGAGGATATGGCCCACCCGGTGTGGGCGGGTGTGGTGCCCCTGCGGCTGACCGCCGGCGAACCGGAACAGGACTTGGCCCAGACCGCCGGCTGAGGCGCAGACGGCGCCCGGAACCGAAAAAGAAAAAGGCCGCGACCGGGAAGCCCGGCGCGGCCTTTTTCTTTGCGGTTTCTCCCGCTGGCGGGAAGGCCGTTCCGAAACCCCCGGAGCGGCCCCCTGCCAACCGTCCTTAAGACGACGGAGCGTTCAGCAGGCGCGGCAGGATCTGCGCACGACGGTTGGACGGCTCGCGGACGTTCGGACCGGTCTGGACCAGCAGCTGGCTCTCGCCCTTGCCTTCGGTCGTGATGTTGGCAGCCTGGACGCCCTTGGCGACCAGGGCCTTCTTGACCGCGTCGGCGCGACGCAGCGACAGCTTCTGGTTGTAGGCCGGCGTGCCCGAGGTGTCGGTGTGGCCGACGACGTGGATCTTGGCGCCACCGTTCTTCAGGATGGCCGACACCGCGTCACCGATCACGCGATCGGCGGCCGGGGTGATGTTCGACTTATCCCAGTCGAAGAACACCAGATATTCGCTCTGGACCGCGGCAACGGCGGCCGGAGCCGGAGCGGCAGCGGCCGGCGGGCACGGATAGCTGCCCTGATGGATGACGTAGCCGCCGTCAGCGGTGCGGGCGGCGACGCCTTCCGACACCTGACCGGTCCAGCCGATGACCGGGTTGCACCACTGGGTGCCCTTGCCGACCAGGCTCGCGTCCTGGGCATTGGCGGCCGCCGACAGACCGAAAGCGACGATGGCGGCCGGGATGGCAGCCAGACCCGCGCGAACAATAGTCTTCATTGTCTTCACTCCCTTCCAGAACCCTTCCCCATCAGAGTGCCTGCGGGGGATGAACGTATCAATCGAAGCAACGGCCCACGTGCAAGCGCGGCAGCGACCTTCCCAACATGTGGTGTGCGGCGATGTTCCGACACCTCAGCCGTTCGGCCGAACCGTACCTGTACCTTGACCTATGCTCCACTTCCATAGCAGCTTTTCCTGTAGGATTCTGCCAAATCCGTATAACGGTGGCTGAGCACAGGAAAAACCGCGAGATCCTTTTCCGTAAGCTCGCGGACCGGTCTAGCAGGGCTGCCGGCCCACAAAAATCCGGACGTAACCCGCTTTCCGGGAGTCACCAGAGCACCGGCCGCAACCATCGCCCGCGACTCGACATAAGCCCCATCCAGGATGCAGGCCTTCATGCCGATGAAGCAGCCGTCTTCCAGCGTGCAGGCGTGCAGCAACGCCATGTGGCCGACGGTGATGTCGTCGCCGATGTAGGTGCCCTGCCCTTCGGAGGCCACGTGGATCACGGTGCCGTCCTGAATGTTGGTGCGAGCGCCGATTCGGATCTCGTTGACGTCTCCACGCACGGTGCAGCCGTACCAGATGCTGCTGTTCGCCCCGATCACGACATCGCCGATCACCGCCGCCGTTTCCGCGATGAACGCGGTCGGGTCGACGGTGGGCAGGATGCCGTTGAAGGCGCGGACAAGGCCAGTCATCAGGTCGTACCGAAGTCGTGCATGACGGGCCGGATTGAAGCACCGTAAGGCTTAAGGCACCACCTGATTTCGCATTGACAGGCCAAAGCAAATCCCGATTGGTGCCTCTGTGCAACAGTGCGGACAGAGGGCCACAACGCTGTCACAGCCCGCCGCCTATCCTTTCGCGGTAGCCGATTACGGGAAAAGCGGCGCCTGATCGATGCCGGTCGTCTCGCCCAGCCCCATCATGACGTTCATGTTCTGGATGGCCTGACCCGACGCGCCCTTCACCAGATTGTCGATCACCGACACGATGATGGCGCTGCGCGGGGCGCGGTCGGCGACCACGCCGATCAGATTGTGGTTGGACGCACGGACATGGCGCGTCGCCGGCACCACGCCGGCCGGGGTCACACCGACGAAGGGCTCGTCGGCATAGCGGGCGGCCAGCGTCGCCCGCAGGTCGTCGGCGGTGACGCCATCGGCCATGCGGACATAGATGGTCGACATCATGCCGCGGTTCATCGGCACCAGATGCGGGGTGAAGGAGACGGTGACCGGACGGCCGGCGGCCAGCCGCAGCTCCTGCTCGATCTCCGGCATGTGGCGGTGATGGCCGACGCCATAGGCGTTGAAGCCCTCCGACACCTCGGTGAAGAGGTTGGCCTGCTTGGCGTCGCGGCCGGCGCCCGACACGCCGGACTTGGCGTCGATGACGATGCCGCCCGGCTCGATCTGGTTCTCCAGCAGCAGCGGCAGCAGCGGCAGCAGCGAGCAGGTCGGATAGCAGCCCGGGTTCGCCACCACCCGCGCCTTGCGCACGCCCTGGCGGTTGAACTCGGTCAGGCCGTAGGCGACCTCCTTCTGAAGATCGACGGCGCGGTGCTCATGCCCGTACCAGGTGGCGTATTCGGCCGGGTCGGTCAGGCGGAAATCGGCGGAGAGATCGACCACCTTCAGCCCGCTCGGCAGGCCGGCGACCACCTCCTGCGTCGTGCCGTGCGGCAGGGCGCAGAAGATGAAGTCGAGGTTGCCCCACTTCAGCTCCTCGATCTTCACCAGATCGGGCAGGCCATAGCCGCCCAGATGCGGGAACACCTCCGCCATCGGCTTTCCGGCCTGTCGTTCGGCGGTCAGCGCGGCGATCTCCACATTCGGGTGGCGCAGCAGCATGCGCACCAGTTCGGCGCCGGTGTAACCGGAAGCGCCCAGGATGCCGACGCGGATTTTCGAACCGCCGGGAGTGCTGCCCGGAATGCTGATGGAGGCCATGGAACCGATGTCCTTCGCTTGACGGGAGGAACGTTGAGGTTTGGGTAGGCGTGAGGTGAGGACAAAAAGAAAGGGGCGCCCCTTTCGGGACGCCCCTCGCTTGTACCGTAAAGCAGCAGGCCCGTGTAGGGATTAGCGCTTCGAGAACTGGAAGCTGCGGCGGGCCTTGGCGCGGCCGTACTTCTTACGCTCGACCGTACGGGCGTCGCGGGTCAGGAAGCCGGCGGCCTTCAACGGCGGGCGCAGGGCCGGCTCGAAGTAGGTCAGCGCCTTGGAGATGCCGTGACGGACGGCACCGGCCTGGCCCGACAGACCGCCGCCGGCAACGGTGGCGACGACGTCGAACTGCTCCGAACGCTCGGTCACGCCGAACGGCTGGGCAATCATCATGCGCAGCACCGGACGGGCGAAGTAGACCGACTGGTCGCGGCCGTTCACGGTGACCTTGCCGGAGCCCGGCTTGATCCACACGCGAGCGACGGCGTCCTTGCGCTTGCCGGTGGCGTAGGCGCGGCCCTGGGCGTCCAGCTTCGGAGCGGCGAGCTCCTCGGAGACGGTCGCAGTGGCGGCAGCGCCCGTCAGTTCCTTAAGGCCGGAGAGGGTGGTGGTGACCTGGGCCATGCTTACGCGCTCCGCTTATTCTTCGGGTTCAGGGCGCCGATGTCGATGGCGACCGGCTGCTGCGCATCGTGCGGATGCGTGGCACCCTTGTAGACCTTGAGGTGGGTCATCTGCTGGCGGCCGAGCGGACCGCGCGGAACCATGCGCTCCACGGCCTTCTCGATCACACGCTCCGGATACTTGCCGTCCAGGATCTGACCCTTGGAACGGCCCTTGATCCCACCCGGATAGCCGGTGTGCCAATAGAAGATGTCGGCGTCGCGCTTGTTGCCGGTCAGCTTCACCTTCTCAGCATTGATCACGACGATGTGGTCGCCGCAATCCATGTGGGGGGTGTAGGTCGGCTTGTTCTTGCCACGCAGGATGTTCGCCAGGATGCTGGCAAGCCGGCCGAGAACGAGGCCGTCGGCGTCGACGACGTACCACTTCTTCTCGATCTCGGTCGGCTTCAGATTGAAGGTCTTCATCGCCACACTCGTTTCTTCGAATACGGATCGGCTGGCCGCCGATACCGGGGCGCCGAAGCGGACGGTTTTCTACGGGCCGGAACACACCTCTGTCAACGGAAAAATTATCATTGTATTTCAATAGGTTAAAAGCGCGGTAACATAATACCGTGCCGCCAAACCTGTTGATTCAAAAGGATTTTTTATCAGGCTTCCTCGGTACGGTAATGAGATACCGCGACGGAGACGGGGTCATGCGGCGGGATCGAGTAGGTTCCGGTGACATGGGCGACCGGCTCCGGGTCGCCCTCGGAGAACAGCAGGATCTCGCCATAGGCCAGCCGCTTGCCGAGTTTCAGCACGCGCGCTTCCGCAATGATGGCGACGGGCGGCGGGCGGCGCAGGAAGTTGATGGTCATGCTGGTGGTCACCGCCAGCTCGACCCGGCCGATCAGGCTCAGCACCGCGCCATACAGCGCCACGTCGGCCAGCCCGAACATCGCCGGGCCGGTGACGGTGCCGCCGGGCCGGACGAAGTCGTCCTTGTAGGGCAGGCGCAGGCGGATCGTGCCGGCGCCCAGGCTTTCGACGACGACGCCGAAGTTCCCGACCAGGGGAACCCCCTCGCGGATCAGATCCTCCAATTCCTCCTTCGTCATGGCGGGAACGGGAGCGGCGGCGGAACGGTCGGCGGCGGACATGGGGCCTCGGTCGGTGAACTTGGCTGGGTCACCGGACTGTGCGCCATCCCGTCCATTCGGACAAGTATGGTGCTACTCGGCCGGCTTGGTCTCTGCCGGGGCCGTGGGCGAAGCGGGGGGAGAGGCGGGAGCCGCCGCTGCGGGTTCCGCCGCTGCCGAAGGAGCGGTGGGGGCCGGGCCGGCGGGGGGAGTGTCGGTGGGGGCGGTCAGGCGGACCGGCCCACCGCCGCTGGCAGGCTGCGCCGGACCGGTGGCGGACTG
Organism: Azospirillum palustre; assembly: GCF_002573965.1. Taxonomy (NCBI): domain Bacteria; kingdom Pseudomonadati; phylum Pseudomonadota; class Alphaproteobacteria; order Rhodospirillales; family Azospirillaceae; genus Azospirillum; species Azospirillum palustre. The sequence continues at coordinate 169,271 of NZ_PDKW01000041.1, forward strand.
CTCGGCCGGAGCGGGGTCGGCAGCCGGAGCCGGTTCGGCAGGCGGGGCGAGCGGCACCGCCTTGATGTCCGACTTCGGGGGCTCGGGCCGCGACATGTCGGCTTTGGGCGTCTCGGCCTTGGCAGGCTCGGGCTTCGCCGAATCGGCCTTCGCAGAGTCGGGATCGGCGGGGGTGGAATAGTCGGGGACGATGCGGGCCTGGCTGCCGGTGATGACCAGCACCTTCTGGCCGATGGGCAGCGGCTGCGGCTCCTTCTGGGTCAGCGACAGCAATTCGCCGTTCGATTTGCGGACGATGTATTCCCAGCCGTTGGTGTCGCCGGCGATGTGCTCCATCGCCGTGCCCAGCAGACCGCCGATCGCCGTGCCGCCGACGGTGCCGAGCGCGGCGTTCATGCCGCCCGTCCCGACCTGTGCGCCCAGGATGCCGCCGGCCGCCCCGCCGCTGACGGCGCCGACGGTGCCGTTGGCGCTGATCGCCACCTGGCGGAAGCCGACGACGATGCCCGCCTCGACCTTGTTGGCCTGCTGGACCGCGCTGGAGGCGTAGGTGTTGGGAGAATAGTCGGAGGTGCAGCCCGCAAGACCGCCGACAGCGGCGATGAACAGGCAGAGAGAGACCGATCGAAGCACGGGCGAACCATCCGTTTTGAAACCCCGCCAAGTTTCTTACGGCAAAGTCCCCCGACTCGTCACCGGGCAAAATCCGGACGCGACGGGAATGCTGCATTGCAGCAGAGCGATGGCCGGGAAAGACCTTGTCCTTCCCGGCCACCATGAATGCGGAAAGCGGCCCAGCGGCCGGCGGTCGGTCGCCGGAGCCGAATGCGTCATACCGCGAAAGGGCGAACCTCCGGCTGTGGTGCCCCAATACCGGTTGAGGTACCGGCTGGAAGTGCCCCGACCGGGACACGGACGCGCGGTTGCCGGACGCAGCGCGCTGCGGGGAAATGGCTCCATGATCCGCACCGGCACCTCGGCAAGAGACATTCCCGCCATGACCATCACACTGCCCGGCTCCGTCGGTGCGGTCGTCGCCCTCATCCTGATGCTGACGGCCCTGGCCGCCTGGCGCCGGGTGGAGCCGGACGATCTGACCGGCTGGCGGGCCGAACGGCTGGCGGCCTACCATGCCTGGCAGGCGGGCAGCCCAGCACGCGAGGTCTGGGACCATCCCGACGCGCCCGTCCTGGTCACCATCCCCGCCGGCAGCTATCTCCAGGGCTCCCCGGCGACGGAGACGGAACGCTTTCCCGACGAGCCGCCGCAAACCCCGGCGTCGATCCAACATCCCATCGCCGTCGGCAAATATCCGGTCACCCGCGGCGAATATGCCAGCTTCATCCGGGACAGCGGCTATCGGCCACGGACGGTCTGCCGCGGCTATGCCGGAGAGACGGAGCTGTTGCCGCGCTGGCATTTCTCCTGGCGCCGGCCGGGGTTCGCGCAGACGAACAACGACCCGGCGGTCTGTGCGAGCTGGTACGACGCCAAGGCCTATGTGGACTGGCTCAGCCGCCGGACCGGCAAGCGCTATCGCCTGCTGACGGAGACGGAGTGGGAATATGCGGCCCGCGCCGGCACCCGGACCGCGCGCTGGTGGGGTGACGATCCGGCCAGGGGATGCGATGCGGCGAACGTCGCCGACCTGTCGGCCAAGGACCGCTTCACCGACTGGGAGGTGGCGAACTGCCGCGACGGCGCTCTGTTCACCTCGCCGGTCGGCAGCTACCGCGCCAACGGCTTCGGCCTTTACGACATGCTGGGGAATGTCTGGCAATGGGTGGAGGACTGCGCCCCGGACGGCCGGCCCGCAGCGGCCTGTTCGCAGCGGACGATGCGCGGCGGGTCGTGGCACAGCAACCCGCGCTATGCCCGCTCCGCCGTGCGCCGGGTGGACGCGGCGGAGAGCGGCTATGCCGCCTACGGCATCCGCGTCGCCCGCGATCCCTGACAGGGTCGCATGTCAGCTGCGCAGAACCTCCAGCGCCGACAGGCCCTGCACTGCATGGTCGAGGAAGGCGCGCACCCGGCCGGGCATCAGCCTTGCGGTCGGCACCACGACATGGACCGGCAGCGGCTCCGGCTCGGCGTGCGGCATCAGGCGCACCAGCGTGCCGGCGGCGAGGTCGTCCGCCGCCTGATAGGACAGCGGACGGGCGATGCCATGCCCGTCACGGGCGGCGAGCAGGGCCGGCTCGATGTGGCTGACCGCCAGCTTCGGCGTCACCCGCAGCACCCGCTCCCGCCCGTCGATCAGAAAGCGCCAGTCCGGCGGGCCGGGCCGGGCCGTCGTCAGGATGATGTCGTGGCCGGACAGATCCTCCGGCATCGACGGCGTGCCGCGCCGCGCCAGATAGCCGGGGCTGGCGACCAGAAAGCGCCCGACCTGCCCCACCCGCCGGGCGACGAGGCCGGAATCGGGCAGCGGGCCGATGCGGATCGCCACGTCCAGTTCCTCCTCGATCAGGTCGAGGTTGCCGTCGGACAGCGTCAGCTCGACGCGGATGTCCGGAAACTCCCGCATGAAGTCGAGGACCAGAGGCGTCACATGCTTGCGCCCGAACATCACCGGTGCGGTGACCCGCAACCGCCCGCGCATCGGCCGGTCGGTTCCGGTGGCGGCCAGCGCCTCGTCGTAATCGGCCAGCAGGCGGCGCGCCTGCTCGGCCAGCCGCCGGCCGGCATCGGTGGGGGCGAGGTTGCGGGTGGTGCGCTCGATCAGCCGCACACCCAGCCGCTCCTCCAGCCCCGACAGCGCACGGGTGACGGCAGGCGCCGACCGCCGCAGCCGCTTGGCCGCCCCGGCAAGGCTGCCGGTCTCCAGGATCGCGACGAAGATCGTCAGTTCATCCAGCCGGTCCACAATTCTTCCATTTCCTGAAAGAGTCCCTTTTCATCAAAGCGCATTCCTGCGAAGCGGCGCAAGTGGTTGGCTGTGGGCATCCGCGCTCCACAGAGAAGAGGCATTGCCATGGGCACCGGCACCGATCCCGCCATCACGCTGTACGGCACGCCGCTGTCGGGTCATGCCCACCGGGTCGAAGCCTTCCTGAACATCCTCGGCCTGCCCTATCGCTATGTCGAAGCGAATGCCGCGGTGCGCCGGTCGGATGCCTTCCTCGCCCTGAACCCGTTCGGACAGATCCCGGTGCTGGTCGACGGCGATCTCGTCCTGCCGGACTCGGTGGCCATTCTCGTCTATCTCGCCGACCGCTACGACGCTTCCGGCCTGTGGAACCCGAAGGCGCCGGACGAGGCGGCGCAGGTGCAGCGCTGGCTGTCGGTCGCCGCCGGCGACCTGCGCTTCGGGCCGGCGCTGGCGCGCATCCTGACCCTGTGGGGCGGGGCCGGGACGCTGGCCGACGCGCACAGGATCGCGGAACGCCTGCTGCGCTTCATGGACAGCCATCTGGCGACCCGCGACTGGCTGGCGGCGGAGCGGCCGACCATCGCCGACATCGCCTGCTACGCCTATGTCGCCCGCGCCCCGGAAGGCCATATCCCGCTCGATCCCTATCCGGCGGTGCGGCGCTGGCTGGAGCGGGTGGAGGCGATTCCGGCGCTGACCCCGATGCCGGAAAGCGCCATCCCCCAGCCGGCCTGAGTCCCTAAGGCGGGCCGCGTGACGCAAGCGTTTCTGGGCATGGTAACGCAAGCGTCACGGGACCGTCGCCAAGCACCCGAATCTGTGCTTCGATGACAGTTCCATGACACTTGATGGATGGATTGAGTCGATGCGCAATTCCGCCTGTTCCGGGCGCTGGTCGCTGCTGTCCGGTGCGGTTGCCCTTTCCCTTCTGGCAGGCCCCGCCCTGGCGGCGGATCCGGCTCCTCAAGGCCCGGTGCCGCAAAGCGATCTTCTGAACGCCGAGCTGTGGATGCAGCGGTCGGTCGAATACAAGGCGAACTCGCTGGCGGTCTATGCGCTGGGCAGGATCCAGCTGGACAAGGCGCTGGCCGAAAAGAGCTGGACCGCGGCGACGGAGCAGACCGGCAACTACCAGGATCTGCCGCCGGCCGTGGTGCTGGACCTGGACGAGACGGCGATGGACAACTCCGCCTATCAGGCCGGGCTGGTCACCACCAACGGCGAATTCTCGTCGAAGACCTGGGATGCCTGGGTGAAGGCGGAGAAGGCGACGGCGGTGCCGGGTGCCGTGGAGTTCACCCAATACGCCGAATCGAAGGGCGTGAAGGTGTTCTACGTCACCAACCGCAACGCCGACCAGGAAGAGCCGACCCGCCGCAACGCACAGGCGCTGGGCTTCCCGATGGGCGGCAACGTCGATACCTTCCTGATGTCGAAGGAAAAGCCGGACTGGGGTTCGGCGAAAGGGACGCGGCGCGCCTACATCGCCAAGGAGTACCGGATCGTTCTGCTGTTCGGCGACAATTTCGGCGACTTCAGCGATGCCTACAACGGCAGCGAGGCCGACCGTCTGAAGGCGTTCGAGGCGGCGAAGGAGCATTTCGGGCGCGACTGGCTGATGCTGGCCAATCCCGGTTACGGCTCGTTCGAGAGCGCGCCCTTCGGGCATAATTTCAAACTGTCGGCGGACGAGAAGCGGGCCAGGAAGATCGGCGCGCTGGAGCCCTGGGTGGCACCGGCCCAATAACAGCTTGAAAGGACGGTGCGCCGGGCCTGGAGTGTCGAGCTTCAGAAGATCAGGCGCACCGCTTCCACGATCAGCAGCCACGGCGTGCCGATCATGACGGTCCAGACCGCCAGACGCGGCAGGCCGCTCATCTTGCGGACCTTCGGTTCGGCGGAGGGGGCGGCTTCGAACGAGGCGGCGTTGTAGATCGACATGACCTGCGGCTCCGTGAGCAAGATGGCGTTGAGGTCATCATGCGGTTCGGATCCTTAACGACCTTTAAAGAGCGCGGCCCGCGAAGTCGGCGTTTGCGCATTACCTCGACCGGATAAGTACACTCCCGGCGAAGGCAGGGCCGTGGCACCGGACGACAGTAACCACGGCCCCGCGATACCCCGAACGTTATGGCTTCGCCACATGCCAGACGTTGTTCACGCCGTCGCCGGTGGTGTCGCCCGGCTTCGCATCCTTGGCCCAGCTGTAGAGCGGCTTGCCGTTGTAGGCCCATTGCCGGCTTCCGTCGTCGCGGGTGACGACGCTGTATTTGCCCATCGGCTTTGCGGAGGCGGGAGCCATAAGCGGCGGCCAGTTGGTCGCGCAAGGCCCGTTGCAGGCCGACTTGCCGGCACCGTCCTTGTCGAAGACATAGAGCGTCATGCCCTTCGCGTCGGTCAGGACGGGACCCATCGCGGTCTTGCCCGTCATTGCCGGTTCCTTGTCCTGGGCAAAAGCGGGGGCAATAACGGGCGCGCCGGACAGGACGGCCCCCAGGCCGATGGCGGCGGCGATACGGAGTGCGGACTTCATTGCGCGGTTCCTCCCGAAACAGGCCCGCCGGACGGCAGGCCCGATGAATCGAGGACGCAATGGGACCGCGGATATTCCGCCCGTCACCGGCCGGAAGGCCATGCCATCGGTGTTATACCGTCAGGTATTTGCGGACCTCCCGCTCGTCCAGGCCGCTACGCGGACCGGACAGCATCACCTCGCCGCGCTCCATCACCACCCAGTCGTCGGCAAGGTCGCGGGCGAAGTCGAAATACTGCTCGACCAGCAGGATCGCCATGGTGCCCTTGTCGCGCAGGTAGGAGATGGCGCGGCCGATGTCCTTGATGATCGACGGCTGGATGCCCTCGGTCGGCTCGTCCAGCACCAGCAGGCGCGGGCGCGTCACCAGGGCGCGGCCGATGGCGAGCTGCTGCTGCTGGCCGCCCGACAGGTCGCCGCCGCGGCGCTCCAGCATGGATTTCAGCACCGGAAACAGCTCGAACACCTCGTCGGGGATCGAGCGCTGGGCCCGCGGCAGCGGGGCGTAGCCGGTCAGCAAATTTTCCCGCACCGTCAGCAGCGGGAAGATCTCGCGCCCCTGCGGCACATAGGCGATGCCCCGCCGCGCCCGGTCGGCCGGCGCCATCTTCGTCACGTCGGCGCCGTCCCAGCCGATGGAGCCGCCGGACACCGGCTTCAGCCCGACGATGGCGCGCAGCAGGCTGGACTTGCCGACGCCGTTGCGGCCGACCAGACAGGTGACCTTGCCGATTTCGGCCTTCATGGACACGCTGCGCAGAGCCTGGGCAGCGCCGTAATGCAGATCGAGAGAACGAACGTCGAGCATCATGGGATCTCCCGTCAGCGGCCGAGATAGGTGTCGATGACCTGTTGATTGGCGCTGACCGCGTCCAGCGAGCCTTCGGCGAGGACCGAGCCCTCGGCCAGCACCGTCACCTTGACGCCCAGCGCGCGGACGAAGCTCATGTCATGCTCCACCACGATCACCGAATGCTTGCCGGCGATGCTGCACAGCAGTTCGGCGGTCTGTTCGGTCTCGGCGTCGGTCATGCCGGCGACCGGCTCGTCGACCAGCAGAAGCTTGGGGTCCTGGGCCAGCAGCATGCCGATCTCCAGCCACTGCTTCTGGCCGTGCGACAGGCTGCCGGCCTGCCGGCTGCGCAGGGCGGACAGGCGGGTGATGTCGAGGATCTCCTCGATGCGGGCCCGGTCGTCGCGGCTGATGGCGTAGGTCAGCGTCTTCAGCGGCCGGCGCGGCGCCTTCAGCGCCAGTTCCAGATTGTCCCACACCGTGTGCGGCTCGAAGACAGTCGGGCGCTGGAACTTGCGGCCGATGCCGAGGTTGGCGATGGCCGCTTCGCGCAGGCGGGTCAGGTCGGTATCGCCCTCGAACAGGATGGTGCCGGTATCGGGGCGGGTCTTGCCGGTGATGACGTCCATCATCGTCGTCTTGCCGGCGCCGTTGGGGCCGATGATCGCCCGCATCTCGCCGGGCATCATCACCAGCGACAGGCCGTTCAGCGCCTTGAAGCCGTCGAAGCTGACCGACACGCCGTCGAGATAGAGAAGGGTCGATTCCGCGCTCATGGGTCAGGCTCCCTTCTGGCCGGTGGCTTGGTTCGCGGTTTGGGCGTTGGGGAGAGGGGAGGCCTTGCGGCCGGGCAGCTTCGCCTTCAGCTGCGCGCCCAGCCCGAGCAGGCCCTTGGGCAGGAACAGGGTCACCGCCACGAACAGGCCGCCCAGCGCGAACAGCCACAGCTCCGGCAGGGCGCCGGTGAAATAGCTCTTGCCCATGTTGACCAGCACCGCGCCGAGGATGGCGCCGGCCAGCGTGCCGCGTCCGCCGACGGCGACCCAGATCACCGCCTCGATCGAGCTGGCCGGGGCGAATTCCGACGGGTTGATGATGCCGACCTGCGGGACGTAGAGGGCGCCGGCCACGCCGGCCATGCAGGCCGAAAGGGTCCAGGCGAACAGCTTGTAGCTCTCGGTGTCGTAGCCCATGAAGCGGACGCGGCTCTCGGCGTCGCGCAGCGCCACCAGCACCTTGCCCAGCTTCGAGCCGATGACGCCGGACGCGATCATGTAGGAGAGCGCCAGGGCCACGACCGTCGCCACGAACAGCGCGACGCGGGTGGTGTCGGCCTGGATGTCGTAGCCGAGGATGTCCTTGAAGTCGGTCAGGCCGTTGTTACCGCCGAAGCCCATGTCGTTGCGGAAGAAGGCAAGCAGCAGGGCGAAGGTCAGCGCCTGGGTGATGATCGACAGATAGACGCCGGTGACGCGGCTGCGGAAGGCGAACCAGCCGAAGGCGAAGGCCAGCGCACCCGGCACCACCAGCACCATGATGGCGGCGAACCAGAAATGGTCGAAGCCCAGCCAGTACCAGGGCAGCTCCTTCCAGTTCAGGAAGACCATGAAGTCGGGCAGGACCGGGTTGCCGTAGACGCCGCGCGGGCCGATCTGCCGCATCAGGTACATGCCCATGGCGTAGCCGCCGAGCGCGAAGAAGGCGGCGTGGCCGAGCGACAGGATGCCGCAATAGCCCCACACCAGATCGAGCGCCAGCGCCAGCAGCGCGAAGCACAGGTATTTGCCCAGCAGCGAGACGGTGAAGATCGACAGGTGGAAGGGCGAGTCCGCCGGCACCCACAGCGTCATCGCCGGCACGGCGACCGCCAGGAATGCTAGGATCGCCAGGACGATCCCGGCCTTGCGGTCCAGACCCATCAGGAAAAAGCGCAGCAGCATCGGTCAGGCCTCCACCGCGCGGCCCTTCAGCGCGAACAGGCCGCGCGGACGCCGTTGGATGAACAGGATGATGAAGATCAGCACCAGGATCTTGCCCAGCACCGCCCCGGCATAGGGTTCGAGGAACTTGTTCATGGTCCCCAGCGTCAGCGCACCGACCAGCGTGCCCCACAGGTTGCCCACCCCGCCGAACACCACGACCATGAAGCTGTCGAGGATGTAGCCCTGGCCGAGGTTCGGGCTGACATTGTCGATCTGGCTCAGCGCCACCCCGGCCAGCCCGGCGATGCCGGAGCCGAGCCCGAAGGTCAGCGCGTCGACCCGCGCGGTGCGGATGCCCATGGCGTTGGCCATCGGCCGGTTCTGCGTCACCGCGCGGATCGACAGGCCGAACCACGTGCGCTTCAGCGCCACCAGCAGGGCCGCGAAGACGGCGAAGGCGAAGACGACGATCCACAGCCGGCCGTAGGTGATGGTCAGGCCGCCCAGTTCGAAGGCGCCGGACATCCAGCTCGGCGCGCCGACCTCGCGGTTGGTCGGGCCGAAGATGGAGCGGACGGCCTGCTGGAGCGCCAGCGACAGGCCCCAGGTGGCGAGCAGCGTTTCCAGCGGACGGCCGTAGAGCCAGCGGATCACGCTGCGCTCGATGACGATGCCGACGCCCCCCGACACGAGGAAGGCGGCGGGCAGCGCCACCAGGATCGACAGGTCGAACAGGCCGGGAGCATGGGCGCGGAAGAACTCCTGCACCAGGAAGGTGGTGTAGGCGCCGATCATCACCATCTCGCCATGGGCCATGTTGATGACGCCCATCACGCCGAAGGTGACGGCGAGGCCAATGGCGGCCAGCAGCAGCACCGAGCCCAGCGACAGCCCGTACCAGAGATTTTGCAGAGCGGCCCAGAAGGCCAGCTTCTGTTCCAGGGTGGAGACGGCGGCTGCGGCCGACCGCTTGGTGACGTCGGATGCGCCGGAGCCGGCGACCATGTTGAGCAGCACCAGCGCGTCGCGGTCGCCGCGGGCGGTCAGCGTGTCGGTCGCCGACTGGATTTCGGCGTCGGTCATCTTCGACGCGGCCTCGCCGGTCAGCAGGATGGCGGCGCGCGCCTGCTCCATGGCGGCGCGCACGCCCTTGTCCTGCTCCTTGGCGATGGCGGCGTTCAGCGTCTCCAGCGCGGAGGCGTCGCGGCTCTTGAACACCGCATCGGCGGCGGAGCGGCGGACACCGGCATCGGGGCTCATCAGGGTGAGGGCGCCCAGCGAAGCGCTGATGGCGCGGCGGAGCGAATTGTTGATGCGGATCTTCTCGACCGCGGCGGCCGGCGCATCGCCGAGCGCGGCGCGGGTCAGCGGGTCGGTCAGGGTGAAGGCGTCGCCGGCCTTGCGGGCGACGACGACGGTGCTGTCGGCCTTGCGCACATAGAGGTCGCCGGCCTGGAGCGCCTCGATCACCGGCACGGCGGCCGGGTCACCGGCCTCCGACAGTTGCGTCAGGGCCTTTTCGGTTCCGGAATAGCCGCCGCTGCCCAGGGCCTGGACGAGCGGGCGCAAATCAATTGCTCGGGGATCGGCGGCATAGGCGGCGGTCGATGTGGCAACCACCACACAGACGGCCATCAGCCAGCGGAGAGCGCGTCGCATCGGGAGTCCTTCGGTGCAGGGGCGATCCAGGGGCGGTGCGGGAGGAGCGGTGCGGGGAGCTGGAAACGCGAAACGCTTGCCCTCTCCCCTCCCCCGCCCGGCGGGAAAGGGGAAAGGGCAAGCGTCGCAACCACTCAAGCTCAGATAAGGACAGGTCAGAGAGGGAAGGCGGTCCTCACGACCCCTTGCCGCCGCACTTGCCGGTCTTCACGTTGAAGTTGCCGCAGGACATCGGCTTGCGCCAATCGGCGATCAGGTCCTTGCTGTCCGGCAGGAAGTCCGACCACTCGTCGCCGGGCACCAGGCCCGAGGTCTTGGAGACGACGTCGAACTGGCCGTTCTCCTGCACTTCGCCGATCAGCACCGGCTTGGTGATGTGGTGGTTCGGCAGCATCGCCGAATAGCCGCCGGTCAGGTTGGGCACGGCCACGCCGACCATGGCGTCGATGACCTTGTCCTGCTCGGTGGTGCCGGCCGCCTCGACCGCCTTCACCCACATGTTGAAGCCGATGTAATGGGCTTCCATCGGGTCGTTGGTGACGCGCTTGTCGTTCTTGGTGTAGGCCTTCCAGGCCTTGATGAAGTCGGTGTTGGCCGGGGTCTCGACCGACTGGAAGTAGTTCCACGCAGCCAGATGGCCGAGCAGCGGCTTGGTGTCGATACCGGCCAGCTCTTCCTCGCCGACCGAGAAGGCGACGACCGGAATGTCCTGCGCCTTGACGCCCTGGTTGCCCAGTTCCTTGTAGAAGGGAACGTTGGCGTCGCCGTTGATGGTGGAGACCACCGCGGTCTTCTTGCCGGCCGACCCGAACTTCTTGATGTCCGCCACGATCGACTGCCAGTCGGAATGACCGAACGGCGTGTAGTTGATCATGATGTCTTCGGGCTTGACGCCCTTGCTCTTCAGGTAGGCTTCGAGAATCTTGTTGGTCGTGCGCGGATAGACGTAGTCGGTGCCGGCCAGCACCCAGCGCTGGACCTTTTCCTTCGACATCAGGTAGTCGACGGCCGGGATCGCCTGCTGGTTCGGCGCGGCGCCGGTGTAGAAGACGTTGCGGGAGGACTCCTCGCCCTCATACTGGACCGGGTAGAAGAGGATGTTGTTCAGTTCCTCGAACACCGGCAGAACCGACTTGCGGCTGACCGAGGTCCAGCAGCCGAACACGGCCGACACCTTGTCCTTGCTGATCAGCTCGCGCGCCTTTTCGGCGAACAGCGGCCAGTTGGAGGCGGGATCGACCACCACCGGCTCCAGCTTCTTGCCCAGCAGGCCGCCCTTCTTGTTCTGCTCGTCGATCAGCATCAGCATGACGTCCTTGAGCGTCGTCTCGCTGATTGCCATCGTGCCGGACAGGGAGTGCAGGATGCCCACCTTGATGGTGTCGTCCGCCGCCTGGGCGGGCATCGCGAAGGATGCCATCGCACCCATGGCCAGACCGGCCAGCGCGCCGATCCCGAAGCTCGACGTCAGTTGCTTGGTCCGCATGAAGTTGCCCCCTTCCTTTGGCGCCCCGGTTGCTCCGGGGCTTCGCCACATCGTCGAGGGAAAAGCTAACGCGCATGCGAAAGGCGGTATCTACGTCAAATGACACATACGGCCACGCCCCCGGCTCCATGGCCGGCTTCGCGGTGTTACCTCCGGCGAAGGTTCGGAATAAATCCGCCGCCACGGCGTCCAACCAGTGGATGAGCGCGTGTAACGGCAACAGCCCTCTACGGGTAAGATGGCGATGCAAGGGAGCAACAGTGTGAACAGCAGAGCTGCCGACACCAAATGTCGCTTGCGGATCTGGAATGCCTCGTCGAAGGATACAGCGCACGATCCTTTCCGTTCACGTTCCGGTCCCGTCGCCATGCATGATGTCCGCCACCCGATCTCCCGACGCTCCGCCGCCCTGCTGATGGTCGGCGGACTGGCCGGCATCGTCCTGAGCGGTCCGGCGCTTGCCGCAGCGGCGAAGGAAGCGGTGCATGCCGCCAAGCCGCCGCTGGTTGCCGGCTGGGCCGCGGCGCTGGAACAGCGTGCGCTGGAGGTGCAGAACGCGCCCAAGGCACAGGTCACCCGCATCGGCTACGGCGCCGTTGTCAAGAAGGGCGACGGCGGCGTGGTCGAGAGCGTCGCCCCGGCGATGGACGTGCCCCCTGCCGACGTGCAGCAGGCGCAGGCCCCCACCCTGCCCGGCCTGGAACCGGTGGAGCCGGCGCCGCCGGTGGTCATCACCGTGCGCTCGCCGCTGGCCGACCGCGTCGGCAAGGTGTCGCGCCGCCTGATCGAGATGGGCTTCCTGTCAGCCGACAAGTGGACCGACAGCTTCAACGACGATGTCGAGACCGCCGTGCGCGCCTTCCAGCTCGCCGAGGGGCTGCAACCCGACGGCAAGGTCGGCGAGGTGACCCGTCAGGCGATGGACCGCACGCCCGCCCAGACCGTGGCGCTTCTGCGCCGCGCCGCCGCGGCGATGCGGGCGCAGCAGGCCTCCATTCCCGACACCACCATCCTGGTCAACCTGCCCGGCCAGTCCGTCACCCTGATCGAGCATGGCCGCCCGGCCTTCACCATGCGTGCAGTGGTCGGCCGGCCGTCGCGCAAGACGCCGCTGCTCCAGGACAAGGTGACCAGCGTCACCATCAACCCGACCTGGACCGTGCCGCCGACGGTGCTGAGCGAGGACAAGCTGCCGGCCCTGCGCAAGAAGGGCACCACCGGCATCAAGAACGCCGCCGTCTATCTGGACGGGTCGGAGGTCGCCAACACCCAGTCGGTCAACTGGTGGTCGGTCGACCCCGGCCGCGTGCGCATCGTCCAGAGGCCGGGCGACGACAACGCGCTGGGCCGCTTCCGCTTCAACCTGACCAACGGTGACGGCATCTTCCTGCACGGCACCAACGACCCGCGCCTGTTCAGCCGCGACCTGCGCGCCGCCAGCTCCGGCTGCGTCCGGCTGGAGGACGCCCGGATGATGGCGGAGACGCTGCTGGGTGCCGCGAAGGTGACGCCGGCCGGCATCGGCCAGCAGCTCGACACCGGGGAGACCAAGACGATCCGGCTGCCGAACGCCATCCCCGTGCGCTTCGTCTACTGGAACGCCTCGGTCGACACCGCCGGTGTCGTGCGCGTCCATCCCGACATCTACGAGGATCCGCCCACGCTGGCGACGCCGTCGGGCCAGTCGGGCTCTGCGGCACCGGCGATGTCGGGCAACCCGCCGTCGGCCAGCCCGGTGACGCCGGTGTCGACGCCGCGCCCGCTGTCCAAGCCGGCGCCGCTGCCGGTTCCGCCCACCGCCCATGCGCCGACGTCGCTGTCATCGGCGTCGATCCCGGCTCCGGCCAAGCCGCTGCCGACCTCGACCGGCATGTGAGGCAGGGGTACAGGAGGCTGGCGTGCAGATTGGCCGGATCGATCATTTCGTCCTGACGGTCGCCTCCATCGAGGCGACCTGCGCCTTCTATCGCGACGTGCTGGGGATGGAGGTCGTCACCTTCGCCGGCGGCCGTCGCGCCCTGTCCTTCGGCGCGCAGAAGATCAACCTGCACGAGGTCGGACGGGAGTTCGAGCCGAAGGCCGCCCGCCCCACCGCCGGCAGCGGCGACTTCTGCCTGATCGCCGACACGCCGCTGGAGCAGGTGATCGCCGAACTCCAGGCCCGCGGCATCGCCATAGAGGAAGGCCCGGTGAACCGCACGGGCGCCACCGGGCCGATCCTGTCCGTCTACATCCGCGATCCCGACGACAATCTGGTCGAGATCGCCACTTACCTCTGAGGGCCCGCTTTCAAGCACACTGGAAGGATCGGGGACGCCATGTCTGTTCATCACTCTTCCAAGGGCTACGAAACCGGGGCCGCGGCCTATGTCAAAGGCCGCCCCAGCTATCCGGCCGAAGCCACGGTGTGGCTTCGTGACGTTCTCGGCGTCGGACCCGGCCGCAGAACGCTGGATGTCGGCGCCGGCACCGGCAAGTTCGTCGCGGTGTTGAAGGAGTGCGGCGGCGAGATCGTCGCCGTCGAGCCGATTGCCGGCATGCGGGAGCAGTTGGTCCACAGCTTCCCCGACCTGACCGTCCTGGCCGGGACGGCCGAGACGATTCCCCTGCCCGACGGCTCCGTCGATGCGGTGGTCTGCGCGCAGGCGTTTCACTGGTTCGCCACGGCCGCCGCCTTGCAGGAAATGCGCAGGGTCCTGGCGCCGGGCGGCCGATTGGGACTGATCTGGAACGTGCGGGATGAAAGCAGGCCCTGGGTGGCGGCGCTGTCCGCCATCACCGATCCCTGGGAGGCCGGCACCCCGCGCTACCGGACCGGCGACTGGCGCCGGGCCTTCCCGGCACCGGGCTTCGAGGCCATCGACGAGCGCCATGTCCGCCATGCCCATGTCGGAAGCCCGGACGACGTCATCGTCAGGCGGACGCTTTCGGTCAGCTTCATTGCAGCACTTGCCTCCGACCTGCAAGCGGAGGTCGAACGGGATGTCCGCATGCTGATCGCGAACACACCGGAACTGGCGGGCGCCACCGAGGTCGCCTTTCCCTACGAAACGGCGATGTTCGCCTTTCGCAAGGTCTGACGGCCCCCAGCGACGCCCGACCGATCTCAGCGCGTCTGAAGCACACCCACCGCGCCGCGGGCGACCTCGTGCAGGTCGGCTTCGCCGCCGGACTGGACATGGGCGAACAGGCCGGCGCGCATGCGCGGATCCCAGAACTTGCGGATGTGGGTCGCGGTTTCCGTCACCGCCTCCTCATGGGGGTAGGTGGCGAAATGGACGGCGATCTGGTTCGCCATCCGGACCAGATCCTTGGCGTGGTTCGTGTGGCTCATCGGTGTCTCCGGACTGGGTTTGAATCAACGGAACAGGATGACGGTGTCGCGGCGCGACAGCGCACCCAGGGTCAGGTTGGCGTTGCGCGCCAGTTCCAGCGCCAGCGCCGTCGGGGCCGAGATGGTCGCCAGCAGCGGGATGCCCACCGCGGCGGTCTTCTGCACCAGTTCGAAACTGCAACGGCTGGTCATCACCACGAAGCCGGTGGCCGGGTCGGCACCCGAGCGCACGACGGCGCCGATCAGCTTGTCCAGCGCGTTGTGGCGGCCGACATCCTCGCGAGCCATACGGACGGCGCCGTCGGGCGCACACCAGGCGGCGGCATGGACCGAGCGGTTGGCCCGGTTCATCGGCTGGTGATCCGGCAGGGCGCGGAAGGCGGCGGCCACGGCGGCCGGGTCCACCTCCAGCGAGGTCTCGATCTTGCGGGGCTCCCGAACGGCGTGGACAAGACTGTCCACGCCGCACAGGCCACAGCCGCTCCGCCCCTCCATGGAGCGGCTGCGCAGACTTCCGCGCAGGAGCCGCAGGGGATCGACCGTCAGGTTGACGACGAAGCCCAGCGGCGTTTCCCGCACGGCGATGTTCTCGATATCGACAGCGGTCCCGACGATTTCCTCGGCCAGGCTGAAGCCCAGCGCGAAGTCTTCCAGATCGGCGGGGGTCGCCATCATCACGGCATGGGAGCGGCCGTTGTATTCGAAAGCGACCGCGGTTTCCTCCGGCACCTGCCATTCGACGTCCGCCCCCTCCTCCATCCCGACACCGGCGGAGAAGCCGGTGCCGGTGACGGCGATGGAGCACATCGCCGTGGAGAGGGGGGAATTGTCGTCCGGACGGATGGACCCAGAAGGCATCGCGGTCATGCTTCCCACTCCTCAGGCCGTCACTCGGCGGCGATCACGTTGGCGGCGGCGATGCGCTTGCGCTCGATGTCGTTCTTCGCATAGTCAACCTGCCAGTCCGACGGTTGGTTGCTGCGGGCGACCTGCACCGCCGTCACTTTGTATTCGGGGCAGTTGGTCGCCCAGTCTGAATTCTCGGTGGTGATGACGTTGGCCCCGGTCACCGGATGGTGGAAGGTGGTGTAGACGACGCCGGCCGGCATGCGGTCGGAGATGACGGCGCGCAGCGTCGTCGCTCCCATGCGGCTGGCGAGCGACACCATGTCGCCGTCCTTCACGCCCCGGATCTCGGCGTCCACCGGGTTGATCTCCAGCACATCCTCCGGATGCCAGGCCACGTTGGCGGTGCGACGGGTCTGGGCACCGACATTGTAGTGGGCAAGGATGCGGCCGGTGGTCAGCACCAGCGGATACATCCGCGTGGTCCGCTCGTCGGTCGGCACATACTCGGTGATGACGAAGCGGCCGAGACCGCGGGCGAAGCTCTCCTCATGCATGATCGCCATGCCGGTGTCGTCGTCCTCGAAGCCGGTGCAGGGCCACTGGACGCTGCCGACGCGGTCGAGCTTCTCGAAGCTGACGCCGCGGAAGGTCGGGGTCAGACGGGCGATCTCGTCCATGATCTCGGACGTGGTCTCGTAGTGCATCGGATAGCCCATCGCCGTCGCCAGCGCACAGGCGACCCAATGCTCGTCCCGGCCCACCTTCGACGGCATCGCCTTGCGGACGCGGTTGATGCGGCGCTCGGCGTTGGTGAAGGTGCCGTCCTTCTCCAGGAAGGAGGTGCCGGGGAAGAAGACGTGGGCGAAGGCCGCCGTCTCGTTCAGGAAGAGGTCTTGGACGATGACGATGTCCAGCGATTCCAGGGCCGAGGTGACGTGGTTGGTGTTGGGATCGGACTGGACGATGTCCTCGCCCTGCACGAAGAGGCCGCGGAAGCTGCCGTCATGCGCACTGTCGAACATGTTGGGAATGCGCAGACCGGGTTCCGGATCCAGCGTGACGCCCCAGGCGGTCTCGAACTCGTGGCGGACGACATCGTCCGACACATGGCGGTAGCCCGGCAGCTCGTGCGGGAAGGAGCCCATGTCGCAGGAGCCCTGCACGTTGTTCTGGCCGCGCAGCGGGTTCACGCCGACGCCCTCGCGGCCGATGTTGCCGGTCGCCATCGCGAGGTTGGCGATCGCCATCACCGTGCTGGAGCCCTGGCTGTGCTCGGTCACGCCCAGGCCGTAGTAGATCGCGGCGTTGCCGCCGGTGGCATAGAGACGGGCGGCGGCGCGGACCTGATCGGCCGGAACGCCGGTGCGCGATTCCAGATATTCCGGCGAGTTGCGGTGCTCGGCGATGAACGCCTCCCACTTCGCAAACTCCTTGGGATCGCAGCGCCCCTCGACGAAGGGGCGGTTGACCAGCCCCTCGGTGACGATGACGTGGGCGATGGCGTTGACCACGGCGACGTTGGTGCCGGGCTGGAGTTGGAGATGGTGCTCGGCCTGGACGTGCGGGCTGCGCACCAGATCGATGCGGCGCGGATCGACGACGATCAGCTTGGCCCCGGCGCGCAGACGCTTCTTCATGCGCGAGCCGAACACCGGGTGGCCGTCGGTCGGGTTGGCGCCGATGACCAGGATGACGTCGGACTTGTCGACGCTGCGGAAATCCTGGGTGCCGGCCGAGGTGCCGAAGGTCTGCGACAGGCCATAGCCGGTCGGCGAATGGCAGACGCGGGCGCAGGTGTCGATGTTGTTGGTGCCGAAGGCGGCCCGGATCATCTTCTGGACGACATAGACCTCTTCATTCGTGCAGCGCGACGAGGTGATGCCGCCGATGGAGCCGCGGCCGTACTTGGCCTGCACCGCCTTCAGCCGCTCGGCGGCGTAGGCGACCGCCTCTTCCCACGACACTTCACGCCACGGGTCGGTGATCTTCTCGCGCACCATGGGCTTCATGATGCGGTCCTTGTGGGTGGCGTAGCCCCAGGCGAAGCGGCCCTTGACGCAAGAATGGCCCTCGTTGGCGCCGCCGTCCTTCCACGGCGTCATGCGGACCACCGTAGTGCCCTGCAGCTCGGCCTTGAAGGAGCAGCCGACGCCGCAGTAGGCGCAGGTGGTGATGACGCTGTGCTCGGGCTGACCGTGCTCGATGATCGACTTCTCGGTCAGGGTCGCGGTCGGGCAAGCCTGGACGCAGGCGCCGCAGGACACGCACTCGCTGTCCATGAAGCTCTCGTTGGCGCCCGGCGACACCGAGGAGGCGAAGCCGCGTCCGTCGATGGTCAGCGCGAAGGTGCCCTGGGTTTCCTGGCAGGCGCGGACGCAGCGCGAGCAGACGATGCATTTGGAGGCGTCGAAGGTGAAGTACGGGTTGCTCTCGTCCTTCGCGGCGGCGCGGTGGTTTTCGCCTTCGAAACCATACCGCACGTTGCGCAGGCCGACGGCACCGGCCATGTCCTGCAACTCGCAATCACCGTTGGCCGCACAGGTCAGGCAGTCGAGCGGATGGTCGGAGATGTACAGCTCCATCACGCCGCGGCGCAGCTTGGCCAGCTTGTCGGTCTGGGTGTGGACCTTCATGCCGGGGGCGACGGGAGTGGTGCAGGACGCCGGGGTGCCGCGGCGCCCCTCGATCTCCACCGCGCAGAGGCGGCAGGAGCCGAAGGGCTCCAGGCTGTCGGTGGCGCACAGCTTCGGCACGGTGATGCCGGCGTCCATCGCGGCGCGCATCACGGAGGTGCCTTCGGGAACGGTGATGGCGCGGCCGTCGATCTCCAGCGTCACCAGGGTCTCGGAGACGCGGGCCGGGGTGCCGTAGTCGGTCTCGTGGATGAGGGTCATCTCGGGTGCTCCTGGGGTCGCTCGTTATTCGGCGGCGATGTGGGTGACGCGGACGGCGTGCTGCTTCTTGCGGAAGTCTTCCGGGAAGTGCTTCACCGCGCTGCGCACCGGATAGGGCGTCATGCCGCCCATGGCGCAGAGCGAGCCGTCCACCATCACGTCGCAGAGGTCGGCGAGCAGGTCCAAGTTCGCATCGACGTTCTTGCCGGCGATGATCTTGTCCAGCGTCTCCATCCCGCGGGTCGAGCCGATGCGGCAGGGGGTGCATTTGCCGCAGGACTCGGCGACGCAGAACTCCATGGCGAAGCGGGCCTGCTGGGCCATGTCGACGCTGTCGTCGAAGACGACGATGCCGCCATGGCCGACCATCGCCTCCTGCGCCGCGAAGGCCTCGTAGTCCTTGGGCAGGTCGAACTGCGAGGGCGGCAGGTAGGCGCCCAGCGGACCGCCGACCTGCACCGCACGGATCGGCCGGCCGGTGATGGTGCCGCCGCCATACTCGTACAGCAGCTCGTGCAGGGTGATGCCGAAGGCCTTCTCGACGATGCCGCCATTCCTGATGTTGCCGGCGAGCTGGAAGGGCAGCGTGCCGCGCGACCGGCCGACGCCGAAGTCGCGGTAATAGTCGCCGCCCTTGTCGAGGATGATCGGCACCGAGCAGAGCGACAGCACGTTGTTGACCACGGTCGGCTTGCCGAACAGGCCTTCCAGCGCCGGCAGCGGCGGCTTGGCGCGCACCATGCCGCGCTTGCCTTCCAGGCTTTCCAGCATGGCGGTCTCTTCGCCGCAGATGTAGGCGCCAGCGCCGACGCGGACGTCGAGGTGGAAGGTGCGGTCGGTGCCGTGGATGTTGTCGCCGAGCCAGCCCTCGTCATAGGCGAGCTTGATCGCGTGGCGCAGGGTCGCCGTGGCGTGCGGGTATTCCGAGCGCATGTAGACGTAGCCGGAGGTCGCCCCCACCGCGATGGCGGCGATGGTCATGCCCTCGATCAGGCAGAAGGGATCGCCTTCGATGATCATGCGGTCGGCGAAGGTGCCGCTGTCGCCCTCGTCGGCATTGCAGCAGACGAACTTCTCGTCCGCCGGTGCCTGCATCACCGTGTTCCACTTGATGCCCGTGGGGAAGCCTGCGCCGCCGCGGCCGCGCAGGCCGCTGTCGGTCACCGCCTTGACGATCTCCGCCTGGGACATCGCCAGCGCGTTCTCCAGCCCGCGGAAGCCGCCATGGGCGCGGTAGTCTTCGACCGACAGCGGATCGATGATGCCGCAGCGGGCGAAGGTCAGCCGCTCCTGCTTCTTGAAATAGGGGATTTCCTCGGTCAGGCCATGGCCCAGCGCATGCTCCCCACCGGTCAGGAAGCCGGCGTCGAACAGGCCGGGCACGTCGGCCGGGGTGACCGGGCCGTAGGCGACGCGACCTTGCGCAGTCTCCACCTCGACCAGCGGCTCCAGATAGAGCATGCCGCGCGAGCCGTTGCGGACGATGCGCAGCGGCAGGTCGCGCCTGGTGGCCTCGGCCCGGATGGCGGCGGCGACCGCATCGGCGCCGACCGACAGGGCGGCGGAGTCGCGCGGGACGAAGACGGTGATCAGGTGGCCGCTCATTGCGCGTGACCCTTATGGGAGTGGCTGAGAGCGCGGGGGATCTGGTTGTGGGCGTGCGGGTTGGCCCGCGTCTCGGCCGCCAGCTCGTCGAAGCGGTCGGGCGAGACCCGGCCGTGCAGGTTCTCGTCGATCATGACGGCGGGGGACAGGGCGCAGTTGCCCAGGCAGAAGACCGGTTCCAACGTGAAGGCGCCGTCGGCGGTGGTGCCGTGGAAATCGACCTGCAACCGCGTCTTGATGTGGTCGACCAGCGCGTTGGCGCCCATCGACTGGCAGGCCTCGGCCCGGCAGACCTTGATGGTGTGGCGGCCGGGCTTTTCGCGGCGGAATTCGTGATAGAAGGACACCACGCCATGCACGTCGGCGCGCGAGAGGTTCAGCTCCGTCGCCAGCAGGGGGATGGCTTCCTCGTCGATGTAGCCGAACTCTTCCTGCAGGGCGTGGAGGATCGGCAGCAGGGCGCCGCGCAGATGCCGATTGTCTTCGACAATCGTCATGGCGCGCTCAGCGCTCCACGGATGGCAAGCGTTCACGGGTGTCCCTCCTTGCGATCGTCCGCGCCGCTCTTGGGGTCGGCGTCGTTCTGGCTTGGCTCTGTTGGCTTTTTCCGGACGTCTCTCGTCGCCCGGCACCGTTAGAGTGGCGGAGGATACGGTATACCAGCAAATTGTATTTTCTGATGGCGTGATAGCTTTTGGCTATCAAGCGCCGCGACGACGGCTCAGCGGATCGCCAGCCGCCAGGGGATCATGGCGTCGGCGACGCCGATGGCGACGCGCTGGGCGATGTCGGCGTCGGCGGCTGCCACCGCCAGCGCCTTGGCGAGCGGCGGCGGCGGGTCGCGGTCGGCATAGGCCAGCCCGACGACGTGGCTCAGCTCCGGATCGACCAGCGGCAGGGCGACGATGTCGGGATGCGGCGGCACGAAGGTCAGCAGCTGGCCGGGGACGATGCTGGCGCAGGTGCCGGCGCGGACGATGGTGTAGAGGGTGACGATGGAGTTGGTCTCCATCGCCGGCTCCACCGTCCGCCCAGTCATGCGGAAGGCGGTGTCGGCGATGCGGCGGTTCTGCATGTCCGGGGTCAGCAGGCAGAGCCGCAAGCCCGCCGCCTTCTCCCACGGCACCGCCCCTTGCGCGATCAGCTCGTCCGACAGGTCGTCGCGGCGGGCCAGCAGGTGGTAGCGCTCGGTGTAGAGCGGCAGGGTGCGGACGTTGTTCAGCGGCTCGTTGTCGAGATAGGTGATGGCGGCGTCCAGCTCGAACTCGTCGAGCCCGCGCTGGATCTCGCGCGAACTGAGCGACACGACGCTGGAGCGGATGTGCGGAAAGCGGGTGGTGAAGGGCGTCAGCACATGCGGGATCACCGGCAGGGCAGTGGGGATGGCGCCCAGCCGCAGATGGCCGGTGACGCCCTGGGCCAGCGCCAGAAGCTCGTGGCGCAGGCTGTCGCGCTCGCCGACGATGCGGCGGGCGTATTCCAGCACCTTCAGCCCCTCCGGCGTGAAGCCTTCGAACTTCTGGCCGCGCTCGACGATGGGGACCTGAAGCTCCTCCTCCAGCTGGCGGATGGCGTTGGAGAGGGTCGGCTGCGAGACGTGGCAGCTCTCCGCCGCGCGGCCGAAATGCTTCTCGCGCGCCAGGGCCAGCAGATAGACGAACTTGCGGAACATCGGCCCCCTCCCCTGCCGTCAGGCCGCCGGGTCGAAGGGCGGGACCGGCAGGCCCGGCACATCGACCGTCATGGCGAACAGCCCGCCCGACTGCGGCAGCCGCTCCAGCTCGTCGGCCGGGCGGCCGGCGCTGGCGGTGGTGACGTAGAGCGTGCGCAGGTCGGGACCGCCGAAGGCCACCATGGTCGGGCAGCGCGCCGGCAGCGGATGTTCCGACAGCAGCACCCCCTCCGGCGAGAAGCGCGCGACCCGCCCGCCCTCGTACAGCGCCGACCAATAGCAGCCCTCGGCATCCACCGCCGCCCCGTCCGGCCGGCCGCGGTCGCCGTCCTTCGGCTCCAGCCGGACAAAGACCTCGCCGTCGGAGACCGCGCCGGTCGCCGGATCGTAGCGGTAGCGGCGGACGGTGAAGGTCGGCGTGTCGGCGTGGTAGAGCGTCCGCCCGTCCGGGCTGAAGGCCAGCCCGTTGGAGGTCAGCAGCCCGCCGGCCAGCACCGCCAGCCCGCGGCGGTCGTAGCGGTAGAGATGCGCCTTGCCGCCGGCCTTCGGCTCGTCCAGCGTGCCGGCCAGATAGCGGCCGGCGGGATCGGTCTTGCCGTCGTTGAAGCGGCTGGCGCCCTGGTCCTCCGGATTGGCGGCGAGGCAGGTCACCGGCCGCCCCTCCCCGTCCAGCTGCCACAGGCCGGAGCGCAGGCCGGCGATGAAGCCGCCGCCCTTGCGCGGGGCGACGCAGCCGATCTCCTCCGGCAGGGCCATCGCACGGGCGGCCCCGGTCGCCGGATCGAAGCGGTTCAGCGCCTTGCCCTTGATGTCCACCCAATAGAGCGCCTGCTCGTCCAGCGACCAGACCGGCCCCTCCCCCAGCCTGGCACGGGCATCGAGCACGCAGGTGAAGGCGGGGGTGGCGGTCATCGCATGATCCTCGGGAGTCGAACGGACCCGCAGGGTCGGACAGTTCGGCCGCCGGATCAAGCGCTCCGGCACGCCCCCCGGCAGTCCCCCCGGCGGGAGCGGTCCCGCGTCCGGCGGAGGATGGAACGGCGTGGAACGCTTTCCGGCGGATGTTCCATCGTCCGGCCGCCCCCTACCGGCGCCAGGAGAAGGCGCCGGCCGCGCGGCGGCCGACCGGGCCGGGGTTGAG
The DNA here is from genome assembly GCF_002573965.1 of Azospirillum palustre. NCBI lineage: Bacteria > Pseudomonadati > Pseudomonadota > Alphaproteobacteria > Rhodospirillales > Azospirillaceae > Azospirillum > Azospirillum palustre. The sequence goes on from NZ_PDKW01000041.1 coordinate 192,031, forward strand.
GTTGGGATACTCCTCATACTGGTTGAGCGTGTAGGGGAAGACGCCCTTCGGCCCCGCCGCCTCCGGCTGGGCGACGACGGCAGCGATCATCGCCGGGCTGGGCGGATGGCGCTCGCGGATGGCGCCGGGGATGTCGTCGTCGTCGAGTTCGGGAACGGTGACGGCGGGCGGGTCCTCGGGCTTCGGGGCCGGCCTGGGGGCGGGGTGCGCGGCGGGCCCGGCAGCCGCTTCGGCGGCGGGCGGAGGAGCGGCGTGCCCGGCGGAGCGCCGGTCGGGCTGCGCGTCCTGCCGCTTGGCCGCGGGCAGGTCGAGGCCGGCGAACAGGCCGAGCCGCTCGGCCAGCCAGCGGACGGTGGCGGGATCGCCCGACGTAACCAGCCGCTCGATCTGCTCGGCTACCAGCACCCGCAGCGAGGACAGGCGCAGCTCGGCCTCGCGGTTCAGCGCCTGCCGTTCCCACCACACCCTGTGACGGAAATCCTTGGAGCCGTAATAGGCCCGCCACAGCGTCGTCCGGCTGCACCCCATGGCGCGCGAGACCTGGAGGAAGCTGTTGCCCCGCGCCAACATGCCGGCGGCCATGATCCACTGTTCCTCATGGAACTGCGAACCGGGAACCAGCGAGCTTTCCGACGGGGTCGGCGGCTCTTCGGCCCAGCGGGGGAACTGGTCGTTGGTGAAGCTGCGGCTGTCGAGGGGCATGGCGTGGCTCCGCGAATGAGTGGGCATTGCGGAGAGATTATGGGAATTTGCTCCTGTGCGGGGAGGTTTTGGGAAAAGTGTGGGTGGGTGGATGAGAGAACGGCCGGATCTGAACTGGAGGGGACCTTGAAGTGCCTATTTAAAAATTGCTGACGAGCGGCCTTGTCAGTCACAAGATCGACGATCCTTGCCGCCCGAAGGCTCTGGGCGTTGGGCGGATACCACTTTACGCTTTATTAAAATACTATCCAATATAGATTGTTTAGTTCAACCCAAAGGGGTTTGGAACGGTCGTTCAGCGCTTGCTGAATAACCCTGTACGGAGACGGAACGTTGATAAGCTCTATTTCGATTCGAAATTTTCGCTCAATCTCTGCTGCCGAGATTCCTGCCGATTGGATTACAACGCTTGTTGGCTCAAACGATGCCGGCAAGTCAAATGTGCTACGTGCCATCAACCTATTCTTCAACGGAGAGACGAATCCAGGCGAGTCGTTTGATTTTTCTAGAGATTTCAATCAGTTCGCGGTGGTGCGACAAAGAACGGCTCCGCAAATCGAAATTAAAATAGTATTCAAGTTGCCTGACGGTTATCTGCGCGAGGACGCGCCAGCTGAGGTCGAATGGCGTAAAGTATGGCGGTTCGATGGCGAAGCAAAGCGCATGGAAACACGTACTTTTATTGATGGAACAGACTTTCCTCCGCGCAGTAAAATACCGGCTTTGATGGATCGTATTCGATTTACCTACGTTCCAGCTATTAAAGACAAAGCTTTCTTTGCAGACTTGCAAGGTAGACTCTATGACGTTCTATCCTCAGTTGCGGAAGAGCCACTTAAAGAATCGGCTGGCGCATTCCAGACCCAGTTGGGTGAACAACTTCACGATTTGCTCGATACGCTGCGCACCGCATTTGGTGCAGAGGCAGCTATGCGTTTACCAGAAAACCTTCGCCAGATCTTCGAAAACTTAGAAATTAATTCTGGTGAAGTGCCGCTCTCCCGTCGTGGCGATGGGATCAAGATCCGGCACATCCCAATGATTCTCAAGTTTATTGCTGTAAAGCGCGACGAATTATTGACACGCGGAGGCGTTAGATACACCCATATCTGGGGCTTCGAAGAGCCAGAGAACAATGTTGAAATGTCGTCTGCCTTTCGTATGGCAAGCGATTTCGTTGATTTAGTTGCAGAAGCAAGCCATTTTCAACTGTTTTTTACTACACATTCACCGATATTCTATAGACTCGATCAACATCGTCCTGAAGCGGCAGAGTGGCTCGTGTCTCACTTCGTCTCAAAAGACGGAAAAAACACTTGTATTGAAACACGCACACCTGACCAAGTAGATGAAAGCATGGGTTTAATGCCAATTGTGGCGCCCTATGTTGCGCAAGCAAAAGCTCGCTATGACGAACTGCGTGAACAACTCGAGCAAGTTCGTGACATCGCTACACAGAAACGGCCTACCGTATTTGTAGAGGGGGAGAGTGATAGGAAAGTAATTACAAAAGCTTGGGAAACATTCTCTGAATTTCCAGTCGATACAATCAATATATGTGCTGGCGATGGAGCCTTCGGTAGCGCCAATGCGCTCGAAAGTCGCGCACTGGCATGGCTACTAACGTTACGTCATCGCCCAACCCAAGAAAGAGCCAAAGCGGCAGCAATCTTCGACACAGATGCGAGTGGGCGGCGCGCGCACAAATCCCTCACTGAAGAGATTACCCGCCTCAACCTGCATACGTACGGATTAAAAGCAATCTCCCTTCGGACACCCCTTAGGCTGAGAAATCTGGCACGTCAAGGGTTCCAACTCTCCATTGACCTAGAGGCCTTTTACACAGACGCATTGTGGCAGCGGGCGGAAAGCCGCAAGTGGCTGGAACCGGTCAAGGACCTCGGTGCACTTCTATCGACTACTCTGGTCGGAGCTATGGCAGCGGGAGGACCTAACCCGTTCGAAGGGCTTGAACCTAACGACGCTTTGAGACTTAAATTCAAATTCAGCGACACTGGAAAACAAAAAGCGGCCCAACACTTAGCGCGGATGACACAAACCGAGGCTGAACGCGAACTCGCCGAGTTTCGCCAGCTTATCATTGAGTTGCAGGGCCACTTCAATTTGCAGCGCCCTGAGTCTCAAACAGCGCAATGATTAATATCTTCAAGGACATCATTATTCTGGATGTTCTTTCCAACATGGCATAATTGAGTTCTTCTTTTCCGCCGACTTTAGAATCTGGGTGATATCCGCACTTGAAATAAAGCAGATATCACCCAAAAATTCACCGATTGGCAATTTTCCCGATAGTCACAGAAGTTCGGTTCTGCCTCTGCCATTTGATCCTGCCGCGGTTAGTAGAGCTGCACCATTCCAAAGTTTTTGATCGGAATGGGCGTGAGCACTCACTCGCTTTTCTTCCCTGAAAATCGCTTCACCTCGCCCGTCGCAGGAATGTCGGAATGGAAGACAGGAGTCACAACCGAACCGGGGCCGAAGACAGACCAGCCCCCTACCCCATCGCCCCCACCGCCCGCCGCGATGCCACGCACCGCGCAACCTCGCTCAGCAGTTGGGCGCGGTCGATGGGCTTCGGCACGTGGCAGTCCATGCCGGTCTCGTAGCAGCGGGCGATGTCGTCGGGGAAGGTGTTGGCGGTCAGGGCCACGATGGCGACGCGGGACTCCGGACCCGGCATGGCGCGGATCAGGCGCGTCGCCTCCAGCCCGTCCATCACCGGCATGTTGATGTCCATCAGGATGGCGTCGAAGGGCTCGCCCCCATCCACCCCCTTGGCCGCCTGCGCCACCGCCTCCACCGCCTCCACCGCCTCGGCGCCGTTCTCCACCGCCGCCACCCGGTGGCCGGCCTGCGTCAGCAGCGTGACGACCAGCAGGCGGTTCATCTCCACATCCTCCACCACCAGGATGCGCAAGGCCCCGCCCGCGGGCGGGGCGGGAGCGGGACGCAGGGCCGGCGGTTCGGCCGCGGCCGGCGGCGGGAGCAGCGGGGGCGGAGACGGCGGGGGAGCCGGCACTCCAGACGGCACTCGGGACGGCTCGGCGGCGGGGGCCGGGGCGGGTTCCGGCTCAGGCCGGGGCTCCGGGCGCGAAAACGGCGCGGGCGGCGGGGGGACGGCCGCAGAGGGGATCGCTGGAGCGGGGACAGCCGGCGCGGGGACCGGCCGCGGGCGCAGGCGGTCGAGATGCTGGCGCAGCTCCGCCGGGTCATAGGGCTTGGCGATCAGGTCGTAGCCGCCCATCGCCACGTCGTCGGCAACCACCGCATGGGCGGCGAAGCCCGACGCCAGCAGAACCGGCAGGTCGGGGCGCAGGCGCCGCGCCTCGCGCGCCAGCTCCGCCCCGTTCATCCCCGGCGGCATCACGATGTCGCTGAACAGCAGGTCCAGCGGTTCGGACCCGCGCAGCACCACCAGGGCCTCGCCGGCACCGGACGCGGCGGTCACCCGGTGGCCCCAGCTGCGCAGCAGGGCGCTGCCGTTCTCGCGGATGTTGTGGTCGTCGTCCACCATCAGGATCGACAGGCCGGGCCGGCCCCCCACAGACTGGGCCGCCGGTGCAGCGGCCGCTTCGCCGCCCGCCTCGCCGGCCATCTCACCGGCCATGGCGCCGGTGGCGCGCTCGGGCGGGAAATGGATGGTGACGGTGGTGCCCTGCCCCACCCGGCTCGCCAGGGTCAGCGTGCCGCCATGCAGCTCCACCAGCCGGCGGGTCAGCGGCAGGCCGAGGCCGGCGCCCTCGGTCTGGCGGTTCTCCGGGGTGGCGACGCGGGCATAGGCCAGCAGGACGCGGTCCAGATCCTGTTCGGGGATGCCGACGCCGTTGTCCCGCACCTCCAGCAGCAGGCCGCCGTCGGGCGCCGGATCGGCGGTCAGCGACACCGAACCGCCCGACGGCGTGTATTTCACCGCGTTGGACAGCAGGTTCAGCAGGATCTGGCGGATGCGCCGCTCGTCGCCGCGCAAGTGGCGAGCGGCGGGGGCGACCCGCGCCGACAGGGCGATGCCGGCGCGGGCGGCGCGCGGGGTCAGCAGGCGGACGGCGAAGACGGCGGCGGCGTCGAGATCGACCGGCTCGTCGTCGAGAATCAGCTGGCCGGATTCGGCGCGGACATGGTCGAGGATCTCGTTGATCAGCTCCAAGAGATGCTGGCCGCTGTCGCGGATGTTGACGGCGAAGTCGCGGTAATGGGCGTTGCCGACCGGCCCCTCCGACTCCCGCGCGATCAGGTCGGCGAAGCCGATGACGGCGTTCATCGGCGTGCGCAGCTCGTGACTCAGGCTCGCCAGGAATTCGGACTTGCTGCGGCTGGCCGCCTCCGCCGCGTGGCGGGCGTCCTGAAGCTCCGCCTCCATGATCTTGCGCGAGGTGACGTCGCGCTCGACGCTGACGTAATCCTGCGGCGCCCCCCAGTCGTCGGCGACCAGCCGCACCGCCGCCTCGATCCACACCCAGCGGCCGTCGGCATGGCGCAGCCGGTAGGTGGTCTTCAGGGTCGGGCGGTCGGGCGTCAGGCGGGCGAGGCCGGCGGATAGGGCGTCGCGGTCGTCGGGGTGCACCCGCTCCACCAGCGGCCGGCCGACCAGATCGGCGGGCGGGCAGCCCAGGCTGTCGCGCGTCGCCTCCGAACAGAAACGGCGCACGCCGTCCAGCCCGATGCGGCCGATGATGTCGGTGACGCTGCGCGCCAGCAAGCGGTAGCGCGCCTCGCTGGCGCGGATCGCCCGCTCCGCTTCGTGCCGGCGGGTGATGTCGCGGGCGCCGACCGACAGCAGGACGATGGCGCCGCTCTCGTCGCGGATCGGCACCTGCGACACCTCCCACCAGCGGGTGACGCCGTTGTGGGTGTGCTGCTCCTCGAAGCGGGTGGGGGCGGCGGCGTCGATGCAGGATTGCAGGTCGGCCATCACCTTGGCGGCGAGATCGGGCGGCAGCAGCGCGTCGAGCGGCCGCCCCTTCGCCTGCGCCACCCGGTCGCCCATCGCGCAGGCGGCGGCCTCGTTGGCGCAATGCAGGGTGAAGCCGCCGTCGGGGGTGACGCGCAGCACGACATGGATGTCGGCGGAGCTGTCGAAGACGGCGCGGAACAGGGCGGCGTTCTCGGCCAGCGCTCCCTCGTCGGCGAAGCGCCGGTGCTCGCGCGCCAGCATGGTGCCGAGCAGGCCGATGCCCAGCGTGGTGAAGGCCATCAACGGCAGCGCCGCCTCCTCCATCACCCGCATGGCGAGGTCGAAGTCGGGCAGCAGCAGGAAGGCCAGCAGGGTCAGCGGCGCAAGCGCCAGACCGAACAGCGCCAGGAGGCCGAAGCCGAAGGCGCCCTTGCCATCGCCTCTTCGGGCTTTGCCGGCGGCGCGCCGCTCCATCGGGCGGGCCAGCAGCGGGGCGACCAGAGCGGTCAGCAGCATACCGGCAAGCCCGGTCGTCGCCCCCACCCCGCCCAGCCACAGCCGCACCGCCCCGGCGATGGCGGCCGACAGGAGCGCCGCCGGCAGGCCGCCGAACAGGCCGGCCAGCCCGATCATCGCGTTGCGCAAATCGACCAGCACCCCGTCGGCGACCGGGTAGGCATCCAGCATGGAAAGGACGGCGGCCACGCCGAACAGCAGGCCGGAGAGTGCTGCGAAGGCGCCGCGCCGGGCGCCGAACCGCCGCAGGACATGGCGATAGCCAAGCAGAACCAGCGCCAGCAGGCCGACGCCATGCGCAAGGGCGATGATGATGCCCGTTCCCATTGCTCCGCTCCCCGACGGCTACGCCAACGGCTACCCCGCTCCCAATCGAATGTATCGGAACCCGGCGGGAATTTTTACACGCGCAACTTAACAAGAAGAAGAAGAAACGATTCGAAACAGTCATACTGCCTTTTTTCCTACTACTACGGACGACAGCCGCATGACCGCTGGCATTGACGTCGCTGTCGTGTTTGGCGTCCGAGTCGGATAGAATGCCGCCGCGCATCGTTCGTGGTCGTCGTGTTTTCGTAGGCTTCGGCATGTTCTTGAAAATCTTCTCACGGAGCCTGGTTGCCCGGTCCACCGCATCGGCGGTGGTGCTGGTGTCGGTGCTGGTCGCCGTGCCGATGGGCGTGCTGATCCAGTCCGACGTGCGCAACACCAGGGCCGAGCTGGCGATCCGCGCGGAGATGGCGACCCGCATCGTGCTCGACGACGTGACGAATGCGCTGTGGGACCTCGACCCGGAGGAGGCGCTGACGGCGCTGAGCCCGCTGCGCTCGATCGACAGCTTCGCCGAGGCGGTGATCCTCGGCACCCATGGCGAGCGCTTCGCCATCTACCGCAAGCCGGGCTCCGCCGCCGTTGCGGATGCGGCCGTCAATACGGGAGCCAATCCGGCGACCACCGCCGCGGCCGTGCCGCTGACCCGCCAGGACCGCAGCGGCGGTTCGCGCACCATCGGCACGCTGCTGGTCCGGCTCGACACCGGGCCGACCGACGCGGCCATCCGCCATCATGTGCTGGTGCTGGGCGGCATCGGCGCCGTCACGCTTCTGCTGGTGGTGCTGGGCGTGATCTGGGCGACGCGCGGGGTGACGCTGCCGATTGCCGGCATGACCCGCGCCATGGCCGATCTGGCCGCCGGCGACGTGACGGTGACCGTGCCGGTGCGCCACCGCGACGACGAGATCGGCCGCATGGCCAAGGCGCTCGACACCTTCCGCCAGAACGCCATCGATCTGCACATCGCCAAGGAGCGGGCGGAACAGGCGGTGGCGTCGAAGGCGAAGTTCATGGCCGCCGCCAGCCACGATTTGCGCCAGCCGGCCCAGTCGCTGCTGATGCTGACCGCCATGCTGCGCGCCACCGCCCCCAACCCCAAGGTGGCGGAGTCGGCGCGCAAGATCGAACAGGTGGTGATGACGCTGAAGCAGCTGCTGGACGAGCTGCTGGAGGTATCGCGGCTCGATGCCGGCGGCGTCACCGCCAACATTGCGGTGCATGAGGTCGCCGACCTGTTCGACGCGCTGGACTCGCAATACGGGCCGGTCGCCCGCGACAAGGGGCTGGCCTTCTCCGTGCCGCAGTACCGCGCCCCGGTGCTGACCGACCGGGTGCTGCTGCTGCGCCTGCTGGGCAACCTGATCGACAACGCGATCCGCTACACCCCCACGGGCCAAGTGCAGGTCGCCTGCCTGGAGTCCGGCGGCAGCCTGATCGTCGAGGTGCGCGACACCGGCATCGGCATTCCCGAGGACCGGCTGGACGCCATCTGGGAGGAGTTCCACCAGATCGGCAACCCGGAGCGCAACCGCGACAACGGCATCGGTCTCGGCCTGTCGATCGTCCGGCGGCTGGCCGGCGTGCTGGACCACCCGGTCAAGGTGCGCTCCACGCCGGGCAAGGGCTCGGTCTTCTCGGTCACCCTGCCGCTGGCGCCGGTGGAGCCCGCCCTGGAGCCGATGCGGCGGGTCGAGGTTCCGCCTGTCCCCGCCCCTGCCCCTGCCCCAGCCCCCGCCCCGGCGGCGGTCGCCGGGCTGGCGACGCTGGCGGATGCACCGGCGAAGAGCGGCGAGATCGCCATCCTGGTGATCGACGACGACCAGTTCGTGCTGTCCGCCATCTCGATGTTCCTCAACACCGCCGGCCATCGCGTCGTCGGCGCCTCCAGCGTGGCCCAGGGGTTGCGCGCGGTGGAAGGCGGCGATATCCGGCCCGATGCGGTGATCGCCGACTATCACCTGTCCGCCACCGAGAACGGCCTGGATTTCATCGACACCGTCTGGCGCCGGCTCGGCCTCAGGATCCCGGCGGTGCTGATCTCCGGCCGGCTCGACGGCGCCGTGACCGCCCGCGCGACGGAGATGGGCGTCATCGTCGCCGCCAAGCCGATCATGCCCGACCGCCTGTCGGCACTGGTGGAGCAGATGACGGCGGCCCGGCCGGCAGGGGCAGGTGCGGTTGTGGCGCTCGACATCGCCGCTCCGCATAAGACTCCGACGATTTGAGGTCCCCACCCCCACCCTGGGGCTTAGGACCAAAAATAATCTCACATATCGGATTATGCTGTGTCACAACATCCGAGCGGTGCTCTCGGATATCTCTGTCCCCCATCAGAGAGCGAACCGAAAAAGCAGCTTCGGAGGATCCCATGCGCGGCGCCACCAAGACCGACACCACCCGTGCCCATGACATCATCGCCGGCTTCGACTTCGGCTATGTCGTCGACCGCGCGGTCGCCGCGGGGATGTCCCGCCCCACGTCCGAGATCGCGCTGGCCCAGCTGAAGGCATTCCTGCTGGCCTGCGCCGAGCATCCCGACCGCGACATCGTTCCGCAATCGGCCGCCTGCGACGACCTGTGGCACGAGTTCATCGTCGCCGACACCCGCGCCTATTTCCGGTTCTGCGACGCGGTCTATGGCGAGTATCTCCATCACAACGGCGTGACCGCCCCGGCCGAACGCATGGACGCCGCCCGCAGCGACAGCGCCCGCCTGCTCGCCGGCGCCGACTGCCTGCGGGAGGCGAAGGCGGCGGATTGCTTGCGGGAGGCCGCACAGGCCGACTGTCTCCGGGAAGCCAAGAGCGCCGATTGCCTGCGCGAAGCGAAGCCCGCGGATTGTCTGCGGGAGGCCGCGCAGGCCGATTGTCTGCGTGAAGCCAAGCCGGCCGACTGCCTGCGCGAGGCCAAGCCCGCGGATTGCCTGCGCGAAGCACGGCCGCAGGGCGCCGCCTGACGTTCCCGTCCCTGTAACGACGGAAAAGCCCCTGTCCGGCCGCGGACAGGGGCTTTTTTCATGCGGGCGCGACCTTGGCCCCGCTGCCCTTCGCCCCCTGCCCTTCGCCAGCGTCAGCCGAAGTTCAGGCCGCCGAACGGCGTGATGAAATTGTCGCTCAGCACATTGCCGCGCAGCGCCACATAGTCCGGCACCACCAGCGGAATCACCGGCAAATCCTGCATCACCAGACATTCGGCGTCCTTGTAGACCTCCGCCCGAAGGGTGGGATCGGGGATCGCCATCGCCCGCTCGATCAGGCCGTCGAACTGGGCGCTGGTCCAGCCGACGGGATTGAAGCGGCTGCTGCTGCTGAACAGCTCGTCGAGGAAGTTCATCGGATCGGGATAGGTGGCGGTCCAGCCGAACAGGAAGGCATCGTAATCGCGCCGGCGCGAGCGGGCGATGAACTCCTGCCGCGGCGCCATCACCAGCTTCGCCGGAATGCCGGCATTGTTCCATTGCGAGACGTAATAGACGAACTCCCGCCGGTATTCCGGCACGACGGTGACCTGGAAGGGCTCGATGCCGCGCCCCTCCGGATAGCCGGCCTCCTCCAGCAGGCGCCTGGCCAGCAACGGGTCGTAGGCCAGCGGATCCAGCCTTTCATTCGACAGCAGGGCCGGCGGGACGATGCCGTTGTGGACGCTCGCCACCCCGCGGAAGAAGCGCTCCACCATGGCGCTGCGGTCGATCAGCAGCGACATCGCCCGGCGCACCCGCAGATCGCCGAACGCCTTGACCCGCCTGGGGTCGAGCGCCACCACCCGCATCTGCATGCGCGGCACGTTCGACAGCGAGCGCTTGAAGCCGGGATCGTCCATCACCCCGCGCAGCGCATCGGTGTCGACGAAGGTGAAGTCGATCTGGCTGTCGTTGAACAGCGTGATGCCGTCATTGCCGATGCCGGTGGCGAGGAAGGACACCCGCTCGAACGGCACTGAGCCGCCGCGCCAGCCGGGATTGGCCTCCACATCCATGCGGATGCCGTCGCTCGACCGCACCAGCCGGTAGGGTCCGGTTCCCGCCGACAGGGTGCGGAACCAGTCGGGACCGGCCTGCCCGGCCGCCTCGACATCGACGATGTTCAGCCGGGCAAAGGGGAAGACGGCGCAGGGCTCGTCGCAGACCACCTCCAGCGTCCGGTCGTCGATCACGGTGATGCCGGACAGCTCAGCGGCGGTCTTCGCCCGCAGCTCGCGGAAGCCCCGCACCTTCGACAGCGCCAGCACGGCGAAGTTGGTGCCGTCGCCACCCAGCGCCGCCTCGAAGCTGCGCTTGACGTCGAGCGCGGTCAGCGGCCGGCCGGTGTGGAAGGTGACGCCGTCGCGGATGGTCAGCCGCCAACGCCGCGCATCCCCGGACGCCTCCCAGGCGGTGGCGAGGCCGGGCAGGATGCGGCCCTTCGTATCGACCGTGGTCAGGCTCTCGTACATCGAGCCGAGGACCTGACGCGCGACCAGATCGCTGACGGTCAGCGGATTGAGCCCGCCGGGCAGGGACTTGAAGCCGATCCGCAGGGTACCGGCGGCCATCGCCGGCCGGGGCAGGGCCGAAGCCAGGCCGGCGGCCGCGAGCAGGCCGCCGGACAGGTTCAAGAAATCTCGTCTCCGCACCGCCTGCATCGCCGCCCCGTACCCCCATGCCCCCGATCACCTGACAGATGATCCTTAACACGGGGCAGGGCAGGCGGTCACCCTGGCCGAGCGCCAGATGCTTTCGCAATCGAAAGCAACTTTAACGCGCTTTTCGAGAGAGGAACAACCGGGGCGGGCTTTCGCAGTCGAAACTGGATTCCCTCTCCCCCCTGGGGAGAGGGTTAGGGTGAGGGGGTCGCGTGGCGGGATTTTTGTGGAAGGCACGCGGTGCGTCCCCCTCACCCCGACCCTCTCCCCGGGGGGGAGAGGGGGATAAGTCCGACGACAGGCGCCCCCCACCTTCACGCATTCAGCAGGGCGTCGATGCGGTCGCGCAGCGCCTGCAAGCGCTCCCGATGCTCGCGCTGCAAGGCCTGGGCGACGGTGTCGATGGCGGCCAGATCCTTGTCCATCCGGTTGATCGCCTTGCCCAGCACGCGCATCGGCTCCGCCGTGCTGGAGGCCGCCGGGCGGGCGGCCCGCACCGCCCCCACCGTCAGCCCGCCGGTGCGCGCCGTCTGCCACAGCCGGCGCATCTCCGCCTCGTCCTCGACGAAGGCCAGCTCGACCAGGGCGGAACGCGACACCGCGTCGGGGTTGGCGCGGTAGTCGGCCAGGATGTCGTCGGGCAGGCGCAGCACCTTCAGCCGCTTCGACACCTCGGCCTCCGAACAGCCGACCGCCGCCGCCACCTCCGACTGGGTGTAGCCGTGCGCCTCGATCAGCTGGGACAGGCCGCGGGCGAGGTCGATGGCGTCGAGGTCCACGCGCTGGACATTCTCGATCAGCGCGATCTCTTCGGGCCGGCCCTTGGTGATGATGGCGGCGATGGTGCCGCGGCCGAGCAGCCGGTGGGCGCGCAGCCGCCGTTCGCCGGCCACCAGCCGGTAGCGGCCCTTCTGCTCCCCCTCCTGGACGAGGACAGGTTGCTGCAACCCGTGGCGGGCGATGGAGTCGGCCAGCGAGCGCAGGGCCTCGTCGTCGAACACCGTGCGGGGCTGGCCGGGATTGGTCTCGACGGCGTCCAGATCGACCTCGACCAGCCGGGGCAGCATGCCGCTCAGCCCGAACATGCGGTCGGTCTCGGCGGCGAAGCCGGCCTCCTTGGCCTGGAGCACGGTGGCGGCGGTCTGCCGGGTCAGCTTCTTAGGCGGCATCGACGGTCTCCTGCAAACGGCCCATGGCGGTCAGCAGCGCCGAGGCGATGGCGGCATAGCTCTCCACCCCCGGCGCGCCGATGTCGGCATCCAGCGTGATGACGTTGGCGCCCGCGGCCTGGGCGTAGATGGTGGCGCGCGGCACCGGCGGGAACACCCGGCGGCTTTCGCCCCACAGGCGCTGGATGTCGTCGAGCGACGAGCGGTCCTGGGTCTGGCGCGGGTTCACCATGGTCGGCAGGATGCCCAGCACCTCCAGCCGCGGGTTCAGCCGGCGCTGGATCTTGGCGACGGTGTCGAGGAAGGCGCTGACGCCGAGGATGGCGTGCGGCTCCGCCTGGCAGGGAACCAGCACATAGTCGGCGGCGGTCAGCGCGTTGATCGTCACGGCACCCAGGTTGGGCGCGCAGTCGATGACGATCACGTCATAGCGGTCCCGCACCCCGTCCAGCATCTCGGCCAGCGCCGTCTGGGCGTTGGTCAGGTTGCCCGGCAGCTCGGTGTCGGCGCTCGCCAGCGCGATGCTGGAAGGAACGACGTCCAGCCCCTCGACGCTGGTGGGGCGGATCACCGCGTCGAGCGGCGTCTTGCCCATCAGCGCATGGTAGAGGACCCTGCCCGCCTCCGTCAGCGCGACGATGTCGGTCTGCGGCACGCCGACATGGACGGAGGCGTTGCCCTGCGGATCGGCATCGACCAGCAGCACGCGGTTGCCGGCACGGGCCAGGATGAAGGCCAGATTGATCGAGGTCGCCGTCTTGGCGGTGCCGCCCTTCTGCAAACCGACGGCGACGGTGGTGCCGCGGCGGGGTAGGGGGCTTTCCGGCCGTTCGAGGTCCAGTAGAAGCAACCGGCCCAGCACGTCGCGGGGCAGGGCTTCCTTGCCGGTTTCCCATTTGCTGAGCCGCTGCTTGTCGTATTTGCGGCCCGTCAGTTCATTGACGAACGCCGCCATCTGCGTCTGGGTCAGGCCGCGCCGTTCCCGCAACGCCTTCAACTGTTCCCCTGTCACGCCCCGTCCTCCTGCCCCGGCACCGGTCGGCAGCGACCCTAGCAAGTCGTCGCGACTCCGGCAACGGGTGTCTACCGAAGGGGGAGGGTGTTTGCGATTAGGCCCTCTCCCGGGGCTCTCAGCGGATCTTCGATCCGCCTGACGCCATCGGCACAAACTTCGTTTGTGCGAGAGGCGGGAGAGGGAAATTTCAAACCGTCTCGTCGTACTCCACCTTGGGAACGTCGATCCAGTTCTCCGGCTGGCCCTGGCTCTTCTTCCAGAACAGCACCGGCAGTTCGGCGTTCAGCACGCGGCCCAGAACGGCGCCGCGCGCCTTCATCGTCTCCTTGTATTCCGCCGTCTCGACGATGCGGACGCCATAGCCGGGGATGCGGTCGGCAGCCAGCACGGGATTGAGCGCGTTCTTGAACTTGCGCAGGTCGTTGTCGGAGCCGACGCGCTTGCGCAGCGGCTCCAGCGCCATCCAGAAGGCGTGGCCGCGGGCGAGGTGGGCGCGCGCGATCTCGTACAGGCGCTTCTCCACCGGCTTCAGCGCGAAATACTGGTCGTCGTAGCTCAGCAGATTGTGGCCCAGCGCCGCGCGGGTGACCCAGCCCGACAGCGTCAGCTTCAGCCCGCGCACCGCCCGCTCGCCGTCCTTCTTGCGCTGGTAGAGCAGCTTGTAGTCGGAAATCCACGAGAAGGCGCCGCTCTCGCCCTCGCCGCCGGTTTCCAGGTTGGTCTTGATCTGCGTGCCCTGGAGCCGTTCCAGCGCCCCTTCGATCTTGTCGTAGGCGCTGCCGCCGGCGGTCTTGCCGACGATGCGCTGGAGGTCGCTGGTGGTGAAGTGCAGCTCGCCCAGCTTGGAGCCCTTGCCGGAGTCCATCTTCTCGCGCAGGAGCGAGATGGCGTAGAGCAGCACCGCCTTGTCCCAGATCGTCGCAACGCCGACGTTCTTCGGCGCCCGCACCTCGATCCGCACCTTGCCGTCATCGTAGGTCGGCAGCGATTCCGCCTTGTCCTTCGACAGGCCGAACAGGCTGTAGACCATCATGTGGCGGTCGTTCTGCACGTCGCCGGTCAGCGGTGAATCGAGCCGCAGAGCCAATTGCAGCGGCCGGTCGAGCAGCTCGGCGTTGATGGTCTGGGTCATGCGATCTCTCCGCTGGTCCCGGGCGGCCTCAAGTGGGTTGAACCCATAATCCACAAGCCTGCCGCCCGGTTCCACACTGCCGGGCCAAACGTCGCCGTTCTGCCGAAAGATTCCCGCGGCCGGGGCCGAATGCCCGGTCGAATGTCGCCGTTATGCCAGTTTTTGCGGCCGAGGACGGTCGGACAGGCGCCGGATGCGGAATCGGCGGGGGAGGGGGCCGCTCCGGCCGGCCAACGGTGGCGGCAACGTCTGCGTTCTGCCGTGCCGGCGGGGGACGGGGCAGGGGAGTCTCAAGTCAACATGTTGATTTTCTTGGGTTATTGTATGGCTTGGAAGCCCCGGATCGGGCGGGAAGGCCCCCGGGGAGGGCATCGACTGGCAGAACGGCGACGTTCGGACGATCCGCCTTAGGGCCGATTCCCGTCCGATTCTACGCCGATTCCATAGCGGGGAGGGGAGAGGTGGGGTGGAATCCGCTCCATCATTCGGCAGAACGGCGACGTTCGACGGGACCATCCCGTCCGCCCAAGCCGCCGATGGCCAAGAATCTTTCGGCACAACGGCGACGTTTGGAGCCGAATCTTTCGGCACAACGGCGACACTTCGACCCGGACGGCCGGAGGAGCGGTGCGGCAAGTGCTTGATTCCTCCGCAAGAATCCAGCCCGGTGTCCGCGAAATGCCGTCCAAGGGCGATTCTTCCAAGACCGTGGACAGACGCGCAACGCCACGTACACATTTCAAAAAACGGGCGAAAACCGCCCTTATGCCGTCGTCGTGCGCCCATGCCAGCTCCTGGCCGGCGCCACGCCGGTGTGAGGGGCGGCATGAACCCGGGCAAATTGGCTCCAGGCAACGCGACGAGGGCATCTTGACGGAGAGCATCATGACGTAACGGAGGACCGACCTCCGAAAACACAAAAGGCCCGGATTGCTCCGGGCCCTTCGTGTCGGACGGAGGAGACCGAGGGAAACCCGGGCACCCCACATCTGGCGGTTTGGCGACTCCATGATGGCAGGGCAGGCCCGCAAAGCCAAGCGGATTCAGTGCGAATCCGTTGACGCTCTTCCTTTGTCTTCACCCGTCCGCCGATCGACCGACAGACGGGTGATGCAATGAAGCCATACATCGACATGTACAGGCGCTGGATTGCCGTGCCCGGCATCCAGGCCGCCGACATCGCGGTGTTGTCCGCGCTCTACGCCCATGCCGACCGCGACGGTGTCTGCACCGCCACGCAAGGGGAGCTGGCCGAGGAGCTTGGGCAGAGCCGCGCCTGGTTCAACGCCGTGCTGAAGGGCCTGCAGGAGAAAGCCGCGCAGGACGCTCCTTCGGAGTCCGCGGCGGCGCTGGTCTGCGCCAAGCCGCGGCGGGGCCTGCGCGGATTCGCCTATCAGCTGGCGGGGATGGAGGGTGTCACCGCCGGCATGTCCTGTCAGCCGGCTGACAGCAGCGGTTCGCCGGCCGGCATCTCCATAGACTCCCAGAATCCTGATTCCTCCTCCTCCCTCCAGGGCGGGGGGATGGGTCGGCAGGACGAGGCTTTGCCGGCCGACTGGCAGCCCGATGCCGCCGATCTGGCCTGGGCAGCGCTGGAGCGTCCGGAGGTCGACGCCGGCCGGGTGACGGCGAAGTTCGTGTCCTGGTGCCGCAAGGCCCACCGCCGCAACGGCTACCGCCCGCCGGATCCGGGGGCCGCATGGCGCCGCTGGATCGCCCGGGAGCTGGTGGCGCCAGCCGAACAACCCCCCGCCCAGTCCCCCGCTCAGCCATTTGTCCAGTCCTCCGCCCCTCAACTCCGCCGGGAGCCCCGCAATGACCGCCGCACCGAACTCCGAGGCAGTGCCCTGCGTGCCGGCCCTGCGTCCGATGCCGCCGGGCGCAACCGCGAAACCCTCGCAGCCTTGCGGCTTCGCTTCGCTGGCCAGGCTTGATGCCGCGGATCTGCGGTTCGAAACCCAGGATCTGGCGCCCGACGAGATCGGGGCGCTCGCCGACCGGGTCGAGCGTGCCATCGGCACGCTGACCCCGCCGATCGGCATCGAGAATGTGCTGATCGGGCTGGAGAAGCTGGCCGACCGCTTCGCGCTGGAACTGCCCGACGCCGATCTGCTGGAGGCCGACGTGCGGGCGATGGCGGACTGGCCGGCCGACCGCTGGATGGCGGCCTTCGATGCGGTGTGGTCGGCTTTCCGCAGCGGCTGGAGCCGCTTTCCGACGCTGGGCGACTTCCGCGAGGCGCTGGGCGCCCTGCCGCCGGCGGTGGAAAGCCGCGCCGCCGACGATCTGCGGCGGCTGGCGGCCCGGCTGCGCCAGGAACAGCAGCTGCGCGCCCGCACCGAGGAGCAGCGCCGCCGCACCCGCGCCCGCGAAGCCACACTGGCGGACCGGCAGCGCGACCTTGGGCTTCGGCGCGCAACCGAACTCCTGCTTGTCCGGGGGCCGGGCGACCAGCATTATCCGCCGGACCATCAGAGAGTGCCGACAGCGGATGAAACCGAACCAGCGCCCGCCGCATCGCCCGACCGGGACCGCCGACGCACAGGCGCTGCTGGCCCGTGCCGTCAACCATCATCAGACCGGGCAGCTGGCCGAGGCGGCGACGCTCTACGAACAGGTGCTGAAGCGGCTGCCGAAGCAGGCGGACGCGCTGCACCTGTCGGGGCTGATCAAGGCGCAGACCGGTGCTGTGACGGAGGGGATCGAGCGGATCCGGCAGGCGGTGAAGGCCGACCCGCGCCAGCCGCTCTTCCATGCCAATCTGGGCCGGCTGCTGGAGGCGGCGGAACAGTGGGAGGATGCGGCGACGGCCTTCCGCTCGGCGGGCCGTCTGGCACCGCTCGACCCGTCGCTGCCGCGGATGGAGGCGGCGGCCTGGACAAAGCTGGCCCGGCAGGATGCGGCGGCGCCGCCGCTGTTGCGGGCGATGGCGCTGGAGCCGGCGGATGCCGGGACCGCGGCGGATCTGGGCGACGCTCTCTACGACTGCGGGCGCTTCCTGCCGGCCGCGGACTGGTACGGGCGGGCGGCGGCGCTGGAGCCGCACCGGGTGCTGGCGGCCTTCAACCGGGGAGCGGCCCTGCGCGACGCCGGCCGGATCGCCGGGGCGGCGGCGGCCTTCCGGGCGCTGGCGGGACGGGCGCCGGAGATGGTGGAGCCGCTGGAGCACTCCATGCAGCTCTCCCAGCAGCTGGGCGACGGCGCAGGCGCCGGGACGGCGGCCCGCCGGCTGCTGGCGCTGGTGCCGGCGCAGGCAGCGGCGGTCCGCAGCCTGGGCAGTGCGGAGACCGGGCCGGCGCAGGATCCGGTCTGGCTGGCACGGCTGGCGCGGCTGGAGCCGCTGGCCGACGATGCGGTGCTGGCGCTGGCCGGCAGGCTCTATGGCCGGCGGCGGATTGCGGCGGCGGAGCGGGCATACCGCCACGCGCTGGCGTTGAGGCCGGACTCCGGCCTTGCGCTGTCGGGGCTGGGACTGGCCCGGGCGACGCTGGGGATGGCGGGTGCCGTGCCGGCGGTGCTGCGTGCGGTGCGGGTGGCGCCCGGCGACGCGGCGCTCGCCGCCAATGCCGGATCCGCCTTCCAGCTGGCCTTGCAGCCGGAGGCGGCGCTGTCCTGGCACCGGCGGGCGCTGGCGCTGACGCCCGACGATGTGGCGGCCTGGGTCAACATCGGCACCCTGCTGCTGGAGGCCAACGCGGCGGAGGAGGCGATCCCGCCACTCGACCGCGCCGGACGGCTCGGCGACATCACGCGGGACATGGACCAGCTGGCGCTCGCCAACTCCAATCTCGGGGTCGCCCGGATGGCGCTGGGGCTGCATGGGGAGGCGGTGGCGGCCTTCCGCGCGGCGCTCGACCGGACGCCGGACGATGCGGCGATCCGCTCCAACATGCTGTTCTGCCTGTGCTTCGACGACCGGGCCGATCCGGTCGAGGTCTTCCGCGAGCATCGCGCCTTCGAACGCCATCTGCCGGCGGTCCCGGCCGCTCCCCATGCGGTGGAGAGCCGCGATCCGGAGCGGCGTTTGCGCATCGGCTACCTGTCGCCGGATTTCCAGCGCTATCCGGGGCCGGGCTATCACTTCCTGCTGCCGCTGATCGAGGGGCACGACCGCGGGAGGGTTGAGGTCACCTGCTATCACAACGACCGCAACCGGGATGCCACCACCGACCGCTTCCAGGCGGCGGCCGACCGCTGGCGCGACGTGGCGGTGCTGACCGACGAGGAACTCGACCGGCGGATCCGGGAGGACCGCATCGACATCCTGGTCGATGCCGGCGGCCACATGTCGCGCAACCGCATGCCGCTGATGGCGCGCCGTCCGGCGCCGGTGCAGGTCAGCCTGCCGCTCTATCCCAACACCACCGGGCTTGGCGCCGTCGACTACCAGATCGCCGACGCCCGCGTCGCTCCGCCGGGGGCGGACGCGCTGCATGCGGAGAAGCTGATCCGGCTGCCGGGCTGCGTTCTGTGCTACCGCCCGGCGGACTCCGCCTTCGCGCCGCCGATCCTGCCGCCGGTGGAGCGCAACGGCCACATCACCTTCGGGTCCTTCAACAACATCACCAAGGTGAACGCTGCCACCATCGCGCTGTGGGCGCGGCTGCTGGCGCTGGTGCCGACGGCGACGCTGGTGCTGAAATGGCGGGGCTTGGGCAGCGGCGGCGGTGCCGACCGGCGCCTGCTGGCCGCCTTCGCCGGGCATGGCATCGGATTGGGGCGGCTGGAGCTGCGCGGCATCACCCCGGATCCCTATCAGGACTACGTCACCATCGACGTGGCGCTGGACCCCGTCTTTGCCAATGGCGGAACGACGATCTGCGACGCGCTGTGGATGGGCGTGCCGGTGCTGAACCGGACCGGGCCGACCAAGATCGGCCATTGGGGGGCGACCCTGCTCGACGCCGTCGGGATGGCGGCGCTGGTGACGCGCGACGACGAGGCCTATCTGGCGCAGGGTGTCCGGCTGGCGACCGACCGCGCCTTCCTCGACGCGCAGCGGGAGAGTTTGCGCGAGCGGATGCGGCGGTCGGCCCTGATGGACGAGCCCGGCTATGCCCGCGCGGTGGAGGCCGGCTACCGCACCGCGTGGCGCCGCTGGTGTGCCGGGCTGGCTCCCGTCGCTTTCGATGTGGCGGCCTTCGACGTTGTGGACGGGGAGGGGCGGTGATGAGCGTCTGCGATCTGGCGGCCGTCCGCAGCATCCTGGTCGTCAAGCTGGACGAGGCCGGCGACTTCGTGATGGCGACCCCCTTCCTGCGGGCCTTGCGCACCGCCGCCCCGCAGGCGCGCATCCTGCTGGCGGTGCGCGAGGTGGTGGCGGATCTGGCCCTGACCTGCCGCTGGGTCGACGGGGTGGTGGCGCCGCGGCCGAAGGAGGGCGGCGGCATCGACTTCCGCGGCATCACCCCCGGTGGGCTGGCAGGGTTCGCCGAGTGCTACCGCGCCGGCTTCGATCTGGCGCTGGTGCCGCGCTACGACTTCGACCGCCATGGCGCGACGACGCTGGCCGCCAACAGCCGGGCAAAGCTGGTCGCCGGTTTCTCCGAGCGGGTCACGCCATGGAAGGCCGACGGCAACCAGGGCTTCGACCGTGCCTATGGGCTGGCGCTGGTCCCGCCGCCGGGGCGGCACGAGGTGGAACAGAACGCCGCCCTGCTGGAGGCGCTCGGCGCGGGGGCGGAGTTGGCGGCTCTGGGGCCGCTGGAACTGACGCTGATGGCGGAGGACAGGGCGGAGGCGCGGCGGTTGCTGCTCTGGTCCGGGGACGGCCCGCTGGATGGCCGCCCGCTGATCGCGGTGGCACCGGGGGCGGCCAGTCCGCGCCGCGACTATCCAGCCGACCGGCTGGCCGCGGTGGTCTCCGCCGTCGCCGGTGCGCTCGATGCGCGGGTCGCCGTGCTGGGCACGGCGGCGGAGCGTCATGCTGCGGCAGTGCTCGCGGCGGCATTGCCGGGACGGACCATCGACCTGACCGGGGCCACGCCGCTGCGGGTTGCCGCCGCGGTGATGGCGGAGGCGGCGCTGGCGATTACCATGGATTCAGCGCCCGCCCATCTGGCGGCAGCAGCCGGGGTGCCGGTGGCGGTGTTCTCCTGCCATCCCCTGGGCGGCGATCCCAACCACTATCATGCGCCGGAGCGCTTCCGGCCCTGGACCGGCGGACGGGAGGAGCGGGCGCTGGTGTTGCGGCCCGAGGCGGCGGTGCCGCCCTGTACTGTGTCTTGTCTGGCGGCGGAAGCGCATTGCATCGCCGCCATCGATCCGATGGACGCCGCGCGGCGCATTCTGGATTTGGTGGCCGCGACCGGGGCGGCGGGGTAGGGGTGCTCCCTCTCCCGCCCCGGGAGAGGGAAGGGGCCCGCCGCATAGCGGTGGGAAGGGTGAGGGGTTATCCTAAAAGCCGTGCGGTTCGGGATTCTCGGGCTTCCCCTCACCCTCCCCACTTCGTGGGTCCCCTCCCTCTCCCGGGGCGGGAGAGGGCGATGACGGTTGTATTGCCTGCCGGCCCACAAATCGTAAAAGTTGCTTTCGAAAAAGAAAGTGGGCGGATCCACGGGGTGCGTGGATCCGCCCGAGGCGAGGAGACTGAAAGCCGGCGCCCGAACGTGCCTGTAAAGGCACCGGCACTCCGGATGGCCCAGCTGCGCAGGACAGTGCAGCCAAGCCATCCGAACCGAGCGTCTCCTATTCCTGTGATACGGTTACCCGGCGATCAGGCCGCGCAGCTGCCGATTTGCGACAGCCAGCATGGCGAGATCGACCGCCGGCTGGGCGCGCAGTTCGGCCAGAAGCTGTTCGACCCGCTCGACCACCAGACTGCGGCTGGCGATCCAGCCATCGACCGCCGCGGCCTCGTCGCCCTCGCTTTCCAGCACGCGCACGGTCAAGGCACTCTGGTGGGCGAACAGGTCGTCGACGATGGCGGCGACCGCCTGACGCTGCCAGTGGTTGTCGACCTTGGCGCCGGCGGCGCGGTCGCGCAGCCATTCCAGGCCGAAGCGGCGGCCCAGCCCGAAATAGACCGAGGCGACGCCTTCCACCGCGCGGCCGGTGCGCTCGGCGATGCGCACCAGATCGGGGGCGGCGGCGAGAACCGGCAAGGCGGCGATCCGGCGGGCCAGATCCTCCGGCACGCCCTGGGCCATCGCATCGGCGATGCGGGTGGCGAGGCGCGAGGATTCCTCGGCGTCGAGGAAACGGTCCAGCCCGGCGGCCAGAGCCTCCACCCCCGGACGGAAGGCGGCGGACTCGCGGCCGAGATCCAGCGGATGCGGGCTGTGGGCCAGGAACCAGGCCACCGCGCGGTCCAGCAGCTGGATGGTCTCCAGCATCAGCGCCGTCTGCAAGGCCGCCGGCACGACGGTGTCGAGCGCGTCGATGGCGTCCCACAGCGGGCGAAGCTGGAACACGTCCCGGGCAATGGCATAGGCGCGGGCGACATCCGCCGGGCCGAGGCCGGTCTTCTCCACCATGTCGCGGACGAAGGTGGGGCCGACGCGGTTGACCAGGCTGTTGGTGACGGCGGTGGCGATGATCTCGCGGCGCAGGCGGTGGCGCGAGATCGCCTCGCCCTGGCCGTCCCGCAGCGGCTGCGGGAAGTAGCGCAGCAGATCCTCGACCGTCGCCGGATCGTCCGGCAGCTCCGAGGCCAGCAGGTCGTCGTACAGCGTGATCTTGGCGTAGGCCAGCAGCACCGCCAGCTCCGGCCGGGTCAGGCCGCGCCGCTCGGCCATCCGCTGGGCCAGCTCCTCGTCGGTCGGCAGATACTCGATGGCGCGGTTCAGCCGGCCGTTGCGCTCCAGGTTGCGGATGAAGCGCAGCTGCGCCTCCAGCAGGCCGGCCCCTTGCGCCTCGGCGATGGTCAGGGCCTGGGTCTGGCGGTAGTTGTCGGCCAGCACCAGCCCCGCCACCTCGTCGGTCATGGCGGCCAGCAGGGTGTCGCGCTGCTTCAGCGTCATGTCGCCGCGCGCCATGACGTCGCCCAGCAGGATCTTGATGTTCACCTCATGGTCGGAGGTGTCGACGCCGGCCGAATTGTCGATGGCGTCGGTGTTCAGGCGCACGCCCTTGCCGTCGCGGCCCTTCTGCGCCGCCTCGATGCGGCCGCGCTGGGTGACGCCCAGGTTGGCGCCTTCGCCGACCACCTTGGCGCGGATCTGGCCGCCGTCGATGCGGAGCGCGTCGTTGGCCTTGTCGCCGGCCTCGGCGTTGGTCTCGGTCGCGGCCTTGATGTAGGTGCCGATGCCGCCGAACCACAGCAGGTCGACCTCGGCGGTGAGCAGGCGGCGCATCAGCTCGACCGGCGACAGGTGGGCCTGCTCGATGCCGAAGCGGGCGCGGACCTCCGCCGTCAGCTCCACCGTCTTGGCGCTGCGCTCGACGATCATGGCGCCCGTCGACAGCTTGGAGCGGTCGTAGTCGGCCCAGGAGGAGCGGGGCAGGGCGAACAGCCGGTTGCGTTCCTCCCAGCTGGCCGCGGCGTCGGGATCGGGGTCGAGGAAGATGTGGCGGTGGTCGAAGGCGGCCAGCAGGCGGATGTGCTTCGATAGCAGCATGCCGTTGCCGAACACGTCGCCCGACATGTCGCCGACGCCGACCACGGTGAAGTCGGTGGTCTGGATGTCGGTGCCCATCTCGCGGAAATGGCGCTTGACCGATTCCCAGGCGCCCCGCGCGGTGATGCCCATCACCTTGTGGTCGTAGCCGGCCGAGCCGCCCGAGGCGAAGGCGTCGCCCAGCCAGAAGCCGTGGTCGATGGAGACGCCGTTGGCGATGTCGGAGAAGGTGGCCGTGCCCTTGTCGGCGGCGACCACCAGATAGGGATCGTCGGCGTCATGGCGCACGACGTCCTTCGCCGGCACCACCGCGCCGTCGGCGGCGAAATTGTCGGTGATGTCGAGCAGGCCGCGCATCAGAATCTTGTAGCACTCGATGCCTTCGGCCAGAGCGGCTTCACGGCCGGCGCTCGGGGGTGGGGGACGCTTGACGACGAAGCCGCCCTTGGATCCCACCGGCACGATGACGGTGTTCTTCACCATCTGCGCCTTCATCAGCCCGAGGATCTCGGTGCGGAAATCCTCGCGGCGGTCGGACCAGCGGATGCCGCCGCGGGCGACCTTGCCGCCGCGCAGATGGACGCCTTCCATCCGCGGGCTGTAGACGAAGACCTCCACCCACGGGCGGGGCAGCGGCAGCTCCTCGATGGAGCCGCTGTCCAGCTTGAAGGACAGATGCGGTTTCGGCGCGCCGTCCGGCCCGGTCTGGTAGGCGTTGGTGCGGAGCGTGGCGCGGATCAGGTTGACGAAGCGGCGCAGGATGCGGTCGTCGTCCAGATTGGTGACGGCGTCCAGCGCGGTCTCGATCTGCTCCAGGATCGGCGCTTCATCGACAAGGTTCTTGGGATCGAAGCGCGCGGCGAACAGGCGGGACAGCAGGCGGGCGGTCTGCGGGTGCGCTGCCAGCGTCGTCTCGATGGTGTCCTGGGCGTAGGCGAAGCGGGCCTGCTTCAGGTACTTGGCGTAGGCGCGCAGGATCGTGACCTCGCGCCCGGCCAGACCGGCGCGCAGGACCAGACGGTTGAAGCCGTCATCCTCCATCCGGCCGTCCCAGATGTCGGCGAAGGCGTCCTGGAAGGTCTGCTTGACCTTGACGCAGTCGACCGGCATCCCGTTCTGGGTGCGGGCGGAGAAGTCGTGGATCCAGACCGATTGAGCCGGCGCGACGCCGCCGGCCGGGCGGACCTCGTAGGGCTGTTCGGTGATCACCTTCAGGTCCATGTGCTCCAGCATCGGCAGCACATCGGACAGCGGCACCGGCCGGCCCTGGTGGTAGATCTTGACGTGCAGCTCGTCGCCGTCGGCCTCCAGCGGGTGGAACAGCACGATGCCGAGCCGCTGCTCGGTCAGCGCCCGTTCGATGCGGTCGATGTCGTGGACCGCGGTTTCCGCCGGGAAGGTCTCGCGGTAGCCGGCCGGGAAGGCGTCGGCGTAGCGGCGCAGGCGGGCGTTGCCGGTCTCCTCGCCATGGGCCTCGACCAGCGCATCGCGCAGGCGGTCGGCCCAGCTGCGGGAAACCTGGACCAGCCGGGCCTCGATCTCGCCGATGTCGACGGGGGGAAGCTTGCCCGGCTCCGTCTTCACCATCAGGTGCAGGCGGGCGAGCGCGCTGTCCGACAGCTGGGTGAAGGTGGAGGTGCAGGTGCCGTGGAAGGCGGATTCCAGAACCGACTGGATCTTGCGGCGCAGCACGGTGTCGTAGCGGTCGCGTGGCACGAAGACCAGGGCGGAGACGAAGCGTTCGAACGGGTCGCGGCGGACGAACAGGGCGAGGCGCTGGCGTTCCTGCAGATAGAGGATGCCGACCGCCGTCTCGAACAGCTCCTCCGACGGGGTCTGGAACAGCTCGTCGCGCGGGTAGGTCTCAAGGATGTTCAGCAGCGCCTTGCCGTCATGGCCCGACGGGTCGAAGCCGGCGCGGCCCATGACGCGGGCGACCTTGCGGCGCAGGAACGGGATCTCGCGCGGGCTGCGGTTGTAGGCGACCGAGGTGAACAGCCCGACCGCCAGCGTGACGCCGACCACCTTGCCCTGGTCGTCGAAGCGCTTGACCAGGATGGCGTCGAGCGGGACCGAGCGGTGCACGGTGGCCTGCCGGGTGCCCTTGGTGACCAGAAGCGCGCGCGGCTGGTGCAGGAAGGCGCGGATTTCCTCCGGCAGCACGGCGGCATGGCCGTGCTCGTCGAACACGGTGATCTCCGGCGCGCGCAGCACGCCGAGGCCGCTGCCCTCGACCAGCTCCAGCCACGGTTCCTGGGGCTCCTGGCCGGCGCCGCCGATGGTGGCGGTGTAGAGGCGGCTGCCCAGCAGGGTCATGTTGCCGTCGTCGATCCAGCTCAGGAAGTCGGCGGCCTCCTGCGATTCCTCGGCGTCGGGGGCATGGGCGATGTCGTCGCGGGCGGCGCGCACACGCTCGCGCATCGGCGCCCAGTCCTCGACCGCGGCGCGGACGTCGGCCAGCACCCGCTCGATCCCTTCGCGCAGGCGGGCCTGGGCGGCCGGGTCCGACAGCGGGTCGATGGAGCAGTGCATGAAGGATTCGTCATGCGCGCCGTCCGCCTCTTCGCCGGGCTCCAGCAGTTCGACGATGCGGCCGTCGGCGTCGCGCACCACGCGGGTGACGGGATGGATGACGAGGTGGACGGTGACGCCCTGCCGGTTCAGCTCCGCCGTGACGGAATCGACCAGGAAGGGCATGTCGTCGTTGACGATCTCCACCACCGAGCGTTCGGCCTGCCACCCGTGCTCGTCAAGGCGCGGCGCGTAGACGCGCACCTTGGCGGTGCCTGCGTTGCGCTGCTGGCCCCACTGCCACATGGCAAGGGCAGCACCGTAAAGCTGTTCCGGGGTGCCGCGCAGCAGGTCGTCGGGGGGCACGTTGGCGTAGAAGCGCTTCACGAAGCGCTCCGCCCGCGCGTTCGGAACCCGGCTGCGCACCAGTTCGGCCAGTTGCTGCCGCAAGTCGCCTGCCAGATCCTTCGTCGCCGTACGCATGATGGTGGTTGTCTCCTCTCGGGTTTTTCGGGCGTGTTTGCTTTGGGCGCGTTTTTCTTTTGATTGGTAGTACCACCCCCCCAGAGACTTTTCGACGGCAAATAAACGGCAGGATTTCTGACCAAGCGGCGATTCGCACCCCTTTGGGGGTATTTGCCCAAAGATTCGGACAACCCAGTCACATCTTCGCCGAATTTATCCATAGCGCATTCACATCCCCGCCATCGCCCCTCCCTCGCCGATGCTGCGGCAAAGGCGCACAGCGCCCATCCGCCGCATCCGGGGGTGGGCGGATCGGTGCGCTGGGAGGGGGGAGGCCGACTCGATTCGGCGGGAGGGGGGCGGAACCGGCAAACCGGCGGAAATTCAGGAAAACCACCGGCAAAACAGGTAAGTTATACTGCCCTAATGGCGTTTCAGATCGGTGCCGGGGCGTTTTCGGACAAGCTATCGACAAGCCGGCGGGCGTGGGCGGAAAGATCGGCAAAATTCCGGGCGCACAGCACCAGCAGGCGGGGCGCCCAGGGGTCGCTCAGCGGCATGACCCGCAGGCCGCCGCTGTCGAGCGCCCGCAGCGCCGCGGTTTCCGGCACGATGCCGACCCCGACCCCGCGTTCGACCAGCCGGCACAGCGCCACCGGCCCGCGCACCCGCACGCGGTAGGACAGGCTGCGGCCGGCGCGGGTGGCATGGCCGTTCAGATAGTCCTGCAGGGCGCTGCCGGCGCTGAGGCCGACGAAGGGTTCGTCCAGCAGGTCGGCGAAGGAAATCCGGTCGTGCCCGGCCAGCCGGTGCGCCAGCGGCAGCACGGCGACCAGCCGGTCGCTGCGGAAGGGGCGGGTTTCCAGCCCGCCGAGATCGACCATGTCGGCGACCACGCCGAGGTCGGCCAGCCCGGCGGCCACCGCCTCGACGATGGCGTGGCTCGGCCGTTCCTCCAGATCGATGTCGATGCTGGGATTGTCGGCGAGGAAGCCGGCGAGCGCATCGGGCAGGAATTCATTGATCGCCGCGGTGTTGGACAGCAGCCGGACATGGCCCTTCAGCCCCTTGGCGTATTCCGCGAGCTCGCCGCGCATCCGCTCCAGCTGGTGCAGGACGAGGCGGGCATGGTGGACCACCGCGCGCCCGGCCGGGGTGGGGCGGACGCCGCGGCGGAAACGCTCCAGCAACGGGATGCCGAGCGCCTCCTCCATCCCGCGCACCCGCGCGCTGGCCGACGCGAGCGCCATGGCGCTGCGCTCTGCCCCGGCGGTGATGCTGCCGGTCTCCACGATGTGCAGGAACAGCCGCAGATCGGTCAGGTCGAAGCGCATGGCGGGTCTGGATGGAACCATAAAACCTTACGAGAGCACCCATATAACGCACTCGCTGGAACCATAAAATGGTTTGCTACAACCGACATTAAGGAAAGGCGTGAGAGCTGCTAATGGCTTGTGAATATGAAAGGTTCTGCGTGAAAATCGTGTGGAACAGGTTGATATTCGAGGTGCTGTGTTGAGTTTTGATCCCCTACAGATCTCGCGAAATAGGACCCATTCAGCGGCACCTCCAGGAGCAGGGCGGCGTGATCCACCGGAGGGACCACAGCCATGAGCGCCTCAATAGGAGGTTTAACCTCTCGGCGATTTTGACGCTGCCACCTTGAGTCGGCTCACCTATCCCATTCGCAATTCCGAACAAAGCCACCGGCTGCCTGCAGGCGTCCTCTTGGTCTCGATCAAGTTAATGTGACGATGCCCTAAATCCCGATGCCAGCATCTGGAATTTCATCCTCAGCATTTTGATCTATATTGAGTGGGAGAGACACCGACAGTTTTTTTGAATGCCCGCGCAAGGTTTGCGCCAGAGGAGAAACCGGTCGACAGCGCTATATCGTCAATGGTCATATATGGATCTTTTAGAAGCGTTTTCGCTTTAGCGATCCGAACCTCGGAGATGTATCGGAATGGCGACGCACCGGTCGCTGTTTTAAAGGCCCGGCAAAAATGAAATACACTGAGACAGGCGATTTTGGCCAAATCGTCCAGGGAAATGTCAGTTTCCAAATTTTCCTGGATAAACTCCACCACCCGGCTGAGGCGGCAACGATCCAATCCCCTGCCTGAATAAGCATCGAAATAAGATTGTGACAAACCACGCTGATCATTGCGCGTGTAACGCTGCATAAGGCGAGCCGCCAAGCCGACCCCGAACGACTCCAAAAGCATTTGAGTTACTTTTTCGCTTCTCTCCTCCTGCATCAACTCTTCCGCGACCGCAAAGCCGATGCTCTGAATTAGGGGATCGCTGATCCCGCCTTTGTACAACAGGCACGCGATATGCGTCCCATCGCCGACGGATTGCAAGGCGCCGAACAGATCCGTCGGCAGATAAAAATGAAGCAACTTGAGGGGACCGGCCTCGATGTGGAGATACCGTACCTCCACACCGGCGGGGCAAATGCTGGCTGAGCCGACCTGAGAAAGATATTTCTGTTCGGCACCGTCGGCGCGCCTGCGAAAGTTCGCGCTCCCGGAAACGTTAATCACAATCTCCGTAACAGGTTGCACAAAAGAAATGCAGTTAAGGTGATTGTGTTGATAAATCTCGGCACATACGGAATTGACATCTCCAGACTTGGATGACGCCTTGATAAGCTCGCTGCCTCCTTTGATATATTTACTGCCAGCGACCGAGCCGATAATCGGGTCGTCTTGCGGCATCATGCCAAATTTCAGCGGATAACTTGGACGTGAGGCTGCCACTGAAGATGCTGCGGACATTCATTTCTCCTGACGTTACCACGCTGGAAACCGGTGCGACCCTGCTGTCCACTCACAAAAAGGATCCAAGCGATTTCATATTCCCCGGCAGCAGCTCGGATGTGCCCACGGTCTCCGCTCTCCCCGACAGATGGCCTTGCCGCGCCAGCCGATCATCGGCCTGAGTAGCTTGACACGCTATGGAAAATTGTTGGGAAGATCGTGTAATATTTTTCTACCAGCGTCCACTCAGCTGTGATTGTGGCGAATGAAGTCGAAGGATTGCCCTCCTCGAATTACCGCCTCAATTCGGTTGGCCAGAGCCAGCAGCGCATGATCACTTCCAGGCCCGCCGGACAAAAGAAAACCGGTTGGTATACCGTTATCGTCAAATCCATTTGGGATGGAAATACCGCACCAGTCGAGAAAACTGCCGATGAGTGTATTCCTTAGAACAAGCATATTGGTGGTGGCGAACAGGTGATCGTCGAGTTCCAGGGGTCCAAGAAGAGGTGCTGCGATTGCAACGGTCGGGTATGCGACGAATGTCGTGCCGTCGAACAGGTCCGCCATTGCATCAATCAAGTCCAGCCGGGCTTGCCTGACGATTGCCTCCGATGCTGCGCTCATATGGCTGCCGAGGAGCATCCGCGTCCGCACCCGAGGGTCCATGCGCTCGGCGTCGGGGGAAGCGAGCCGGCTTCTATGCAGCTCAAAGGCTTCCTTGACCACGAGCGCACCATGCCGTGACGCGACCGAAAGCACCTCGTCGAGGACCGGCAAACGGCGGTGCTCAATTCCGACACCGAAATCTTCCAATCTGCGAACAGCTTCCTCAAAGTTTCTGGCCACATCGGCGTCGACGCTTTCCCAGACCGCATTGGTCGGCACGACCAAACGGATTCGACCGTCGGTGTGGGGCAAGACCTCGGACGGGGAAAGCCCACATGCGGCCGCATCGACGACCACCGCGTCAGCGACCGTGCGCGTCAAAACACCCGCGGTATCCAGCGTGCGGGACAATGGAAATGCCCCTTCCAACGGCCATCGCCCCCCTGACGGCTTGAAGCCGACGACGCCATTGAACGCGGCGGGAATTCTGACGGAACCGCTCGTGTCCGTCCCAATCGCGATGGGAACCAGCCCAAGCGCGACCGCGACCGCCGAGCCGGACGACGATCCGCCGGGAATGCGGTCCTCGCCATGACTCCATGGGTTCCTGGGTGTCCCGAAATGCGGGTTCAATCCCAGTCCTGAAAATGCGAATTCCGTCATGTTCAGTTTTCCGGTCGTGACCGCACCACAGGCCGCGATCCGACGCACCAATTCCGCATCACGAAGGGCAGGGCCATCGTCCAACACCGAAGAGCCTGCGCGAGTAACCTCTCCCTGAACATCGAAGAGATCCTTCCAGGCCACGGGAACGCCGTCTAGCATGCTGAGCGGCCGGCCCTCCACGTAGCGCCTCGACGCTGCCGCAGCTTCCATTTCTGCTCTCGCAACAGTCCGTTGAGTGAATACAGCCGGGTCACCCGATGCAATGCGGCGCAGCGTTGCATGCAGCAGATGGGACGGTGTCACCGCTCCCGTGGTCAGCAATTTTCCCAGCTCCAGGGCTGACTTTCCAAAAAGGAAATCGCGCACCCTCACTCCTCCCTCTTTCAGCGAAACCGGCGAGAGTATCGACCTCCAGGCGACCCAATCACGGCCGTAACTGAAATGTCAACCGCAGCCGAAATGCTCTAGAGGATTGTATAAGTTTCAATATAATTCTTCCTAGGGATGTTGACGTTCGGTGATATGGACGGAGAATCGTGTGGCTGAATTCTGCTAATCTATTGAACTGATGTGATAAAGGCGATCCCGTGCCCGGGCATCGCCGCGTGAGGCCAAATCCTCGGCCACTTTGCGGGTCGTCATTGATCCCGCACAAGAGACGCAACGAACCGCAATTCGTGCTGCCACACTCCGCAATCCTCGAAAGGGCCGGCGGCGCGATCGGTGTTATTTAATCTCGGAGTTCATCTGAACCAGACCGAATAACCCGAGGCATCAATGACAAAATTCCAGACTATCGACGTCCCACACTTGGGCGGTTCGAAGATCGGCTGCAGAACCGCCACAGACTACGATCCCCGGCTTCCGACCCTGGTAATGATCAATTCATTCACGACCTCATCGGAGCTGTACCGGCGTCAATTCGCCGATGCGAATCTGACCGGCAAGGTCAATCTCCTCGCACTCGAGCCGTACGGGCATGGAGCGACGCGAACGGCAAGCGAGCAATTCACCTATTGGGACAGTGCGATCGCAAACATCCAGGTTCTCGATCGCCTTGGAATCAAGTCTGCGTTCGTCCTGGGCACGTCGCAGGGTGGTTGGATCGCCATGCGGATGGCCCTTCTTGCCCCTTCGAAAATCGATGGCGTCATCCCCCTGGGCACGTCGATGGACTGCGAAAGTGCCGCGAGCCGGGACCTCGGATGCTGGGACGCCCCCGCTTTCTGCGATCCTTGGATCGCCGACCTGGCGACGGAGGTGGATTCGGCGTGGGCGCCATCGGATCAATATTGCAACGATCTCATCGATCCGGCCTTCGGTGTCAACATCGACCAGGAGACGCGTGCCTTCTGGACGTCTCGACTGAAGGAAAACTACAAGGGCGACGACGGCCGCAGCCGTCTGCGCATGTGTACCATAAACCTTCGCGACCGGGACGGTCTGCGCGGGCGGCTTGACGGTGTCGTGAGCCCGGTGCTGTGGCTGCATGGAACCGAAGACGTCGTGTATTCCGTCTCGCACGCGCAGAAAGAAGCGAAGCTGTTCCCCCGTGCGAAAAGCGTGTCGTTCAAGGCCATCGAGGGCGGACATCACTTCCTGAGCGCGACGAATCCCGAAGAGGTCAACCAGGAAGCCCTGACGTTCATCCAGAAATACTGGAGCGGCGAAGCCAGGCAGGCTGCGGAGTGATGCGCGGGCCCCGCCGGAAGCCCTGATCGGCGGCATGCTCAATCCTTGCCTCTGGTTGATGCATGAGCAGCGGGCCGCCTGGCCCGCAAGAGGCAAAGGGACTTCGCTCGCCCAGGCCGATACGGCCGGAAAGGAGCGTCACAACAAGAAAATGCTGGAAAACAGGACTTCAACGACTGGAGAGGGAGCAATGACCTCAAACATTCTGCATGCGGCGATTTTTCTCGGAACAACGGCGATATGCCATCAAGCTGTCTCAGCCGGTGTCGCCTTCGCGGAAGAACCATCCGCCATCTTCTCGAAGCCGATCAAAATATTCATCCCCGACAAGAGCGACGTCAAAACGGTGTCGGAGTCGGTCTGGCATCCCCCGGCGAAAGCCGAAAAGAAAAGCTATGTTTGCGTCAGCTTCCCGACGATGCAGGACCCTTACTGGATTGCGGCCAATTACGGGATCGTCACTGAAGCAAAACGTCTCGGCGTGCAGGTGGACATCCTGAACGCCGGCTCGTTCAGCAATCTGAGCGCCCAGGTCAACCAGCTGAACGACTGCGCAGCCAAGGGAGCCGATGCCGTGCTGGTGGCCCCGATCAGCGCAGAGGGCGTGTCTTCGGCGGTGTCCTCTCTTAAGAAGAGCGGTATTCCCGTCATCAACATCATTCCTCGGATCGCCGCCGCCGACAATCTCATGGGCCGTTCGACTTTGGACTATTACCAGGTCGGAATCGCGAGTGCGAAATATCTCAGGGAAAGCATTGGGGACGCAGCTGTCAAAGTGGCGCTCCTTCCCGGCCCCGCCGGCGCAGACTGGGCGGCGCGCACGCTCGAAGGATTCAAAGTCGGGATTGCCGATTCAAAGATTGAAATCGTCGCGGTCAAGTACGGCGACACCGACAAGAACACGCAATACAATCTCGTTGCAGATACCCTGAACGCCTTCCCGGACCTGAACTGGGTCATCGGCAACGCCGTCGCCGCGGACGCCGCAAGCGGTGCTGTGAAAGCGGCCGGCCTCTCGGGCAAGGTCAAGATCGGATCGACCTATCAGACGGGACCCGTCAGAGACGGCATCGAGAAAGGCGATATCGAGTGGGCGCTCAGCGACAATGTCGCATTGATGGCGTCGATCGGGCTTGATATGGCGGTCAAGGCGGTCGACGGCACTTTGGAGCCGGGTACCGAGGTGTGGCCTGTTCCGCGGAAGCTGACGAAAGACAACGCCGCTTCCGACGCAGCAATGGCCGGTTTCGCTCCAAACGGCTTCAAGCCGGTGTTTTCGGTGCGGCCATGATGGCGGGCGGATTTCAACGATCGGCCCCCGTCCCTGACCCTTGTCCCGGTGCTCTCCTCGAAGCGTGCGACATAGAGAAGAGCTTTCCCGGCGTACGCGTGCTCGACGGCGTTTCATTGGATGTGCGAGCGGGCGAGGTCCATGTCCTGTTCGGCGAAAACGGCGCCGGAAAATCCACTCTGGTGAACATCATCCTCGGAAACTACGCGCCCGAGGGTGGCACGGTCCGTTTCGATGGAAAGGTCCTGCCGGCGGGATCGCCACGCGCGGCGCGTGATGCCGGAATCAGCGTGGTTTTTCAGGAATTGAGTCTGATTCCGACCCTTTCCGCTTGCGCCAATATCTTTCTTGGACGGGAAAAGCGACAGTCGGCATTGCTCGATGAAGGCGCCATGTCGAGGGAAGCCGCGGCGATTTTTGCTCGGCTCGGCATCGCAATCGATCCGCAGGCTCCGGTTGCCGGCCTCTCGCGCGCCGAACAGCAGATGGTCGAGATCGCCAAGGCGCTGCAGAACGATCCCCGGCTTCTGATCCTCGATGAACCGACCACCGCCTTCACCGATGTCGAAACCCAAAGACTGTTCGCGATCGTAGCGGAACTCAAGCGCCTCGGTGTCGGCATCATCTACATCACCCACCGCATGGCGGAGATCCAGGCAATCGGAGACCGCATCAGCATATTGCGTGACGGTCGCCGCATCGCCACCAAGCTCGTGTCGGAAACGGATGAAGATGAACTCATCCAGCTCATGACCGGCCGTGAGACGCTGAATGTCTACCCGACAATCGCTTTCAAACCGGCGGATGAAGCCATCGCACTGGAAGGGGCAAGCGCCGCGTCGGGGCGTTTCCAGAATGTGTCGATCAGCGTCCGCGCCGGTGAGATTGTCGGCATAGCCGGGTTGGTCGGTTGCGGCAAGTCGGCGGTCGGTCGCAGCCTGTTCGGCGAAGAGCGGCTGGCGGCCGGCCAGGTGAAGCTTTTTGGCAAGTCTCTGCGATCCCCATCGCCTCAATCGATGCTCGATGCCGGGGTCGTCTACCTGCCGCCCGACAGACGCAGGCAAGGACTCGTTCTCAACAGATCGGTTCGGGAGAATGCGACACTCTCGTGCCTCAACCTGCGGTCTTTTGCTTTCGGGCAATGGCTGAGGAAGAAATCCGAAGACGACGCGGTGCAGCGGGTTCTGAACCGCTTGAACCTCAGCCCGCCACTTCTCGATCGGAACGTTTCGGCATATTCCGGAGGCAATCAGCAGAAGGTCGTTTTCGCCAGGGCATTCTTGCGTGAAACGAAGGTTCTCATCGTCGACGAGCCGACGGTCGGTGTGGATGTGGGAGCCAGGCTCGAGTTTTACGGGATTCTCAAGCAGTTGTGCGAGGCGGGGGCCGCCATCCTTCTCATATCATCGGACCTCCCGGAAATCCTTCACCTCACGCACCGGACATACGTGCTGGCCTTCGGCCGACAGACCGCGGAGTTCCAGCAGGAAGAGATCAGCGAAGCGGCGATCTTATCGTCATTTTTCGCGGTCGGTCGGAAAGAAGGCGACATAAAGACAGGAGCGGCGGCATGACGCCTTTGCAGCAAATTTCCCGGCCGGCCCAACCGTTTGCTCTGCGCCGCGTTGCTGACCGGATGCTTTCGCGCCTCAAAACGACCGGCATCATCAGCGTGCTTGTTCTTGTGGTGTTTGCTTTCTTTGCCGTGGCGAATTCCCGGTTCACGAACAGCAATAACCTCATCAATATCCTGAATCAGTCCTCATACCTGATGATCGTCTCGCTCGGGCAGGGTCTGGTTCTGATCAGCGGAGGTTTCGACCTGGCGGTGGCCGCTCTGCTCGGCCTCACGAGTGTGGTCTCGGCCACGCTGATGATCGCTCTGGCGGCCAATGGGGTCGATCTCCCGCTTGCCATCGCGATCTCCGTCGCATGCGGCTTATCGGTCGGACTGATACTCGGCATGGTGAACGGTGTCGCCGTCGCCTACCTGAATGTTCCATCGTTCATCGTGACTTTGGGCATTGCAGGAATAGCGGCTGGCGCAGGATACCAAATTTCCGGGGGTGCTCCGGTCACCGGTCTTCCCGAGGATTTCATAGCGGTCTTTGGAACGCCCGATCTTCGCAGCATTTCCACATCGGTCTACATTGCGGTTCTCTTCGCCGTCGCTCTGCATCTCACGATGACGCGAACGCGGGCGGGACGCTACATTTACGCTGTGGGCGGCAATCCTGTTGCTGCGCGATTGTCCGGCATCAATGTCAGGCGCCATATCGTTCTCGTCTTCATCACCAGCGGCATGCTGGCCTCGCTTGCCGGCATCCTCCTGAGCGCACGCGTATCGACCGGCGACACCAACCTGGGCGGAAATTTCGTCCTTCAATCCATCACCGCGGGCGTGCTCGGTGGAATTTCGCTTCGCGGAGGAGAGGGTACGCTTTTCGGTGCGGCCCTCGGCGCCCTCTTCATTGCCGTACTGAGCAACGGCATGAATTTGGAGAATATTTCCTCCTACTATCAGATGATCATCTTGGGTGGACTTCTTGTTCTGGCCGTCCTGGCGGAACAGCTGCGCCTCCTGATTTCGGGAAGACGATAGGGCAGATCGTCACCCTCATGCGTGCCGGCCGAAGTCGGTGCGTATGAATGATCACCGACTTTTTACCATATTTGTTCGAAACCACCTGAGGTTGTCCAGCGCAAACGGGCAATGGTGGATGGCGTTCGAATTCGCTCGGACCCAAGGCGGACCGATCGCATCGGTTTGCGGACGAGGATGGGAGACAACAATGAAACAGACAAAAAATGCAACGAACTGGAGGTCGCTGAGCGCAATCTCTGTCGGGAATGCGCTGGAGTGGTTCGACTGGACCTTGTATGCGACTTTTTCTGTATACTTGGCCAACAACCTGTTCGACAAATCCGATTCGCGATCAGCGATGCTATCCACGCTCGCAGTCTTCGCAGCCGGCTTCTTCGCGCGGCCGGTCGGCGGCCTCGTCTTCGGGCGGCTGGGCGATCGATTGGGCCGCAAGGGTGTTCTGGTCGCTACGATGCTGCTGTTGGCTTTCAGCAGCCTTGGAATTGCGCTCATTCCAACTTATGAAAACAGCGGATTGTTCTCGTCCTTTACCCTGCTGGTCTTCCGCATGTTCCAAGGCCTGGCCCACGGCGGAGAAACGGGCGTATCCTATACCTACGTGGCCGAAATCGCGCCCAGAAGACACCGTGGCCTGTGGTCGAGTTGCGTCTATGCTGGTGTCATCGTCGGTGTGATCGCCGCCACGCTCGTTGCGGCCGCCCTGACCGCGCTTCTGGATGCGGGCGCGATGAACAGCTACGGCTGGCGCATCGGCTTTGCGATCGGCGGCGTTCTCGGCATCTACGCCATCTTCATGCGGAAATCGGTAGAAGAGTCGCGCGTCTTCGAGCAACAGGAGAAGGTTGCCGAGAAGAAATTGTCGCGAGGCGACATGTTTCGCATCGCCCGCAACCTCGTCATGCTCAATTGCACGACGAACGTCGCTTACTACACCTGGGTGACGTTCGCACCCGCGACCGCAATTTCCAACGGCATGGATCCTGGCGGAGCCTATCGCGCCAGCTTGATCGCCATGGCCCTCTGCGTATTCTGGCTGCCGGTCTGCGGGATGATATCGGATCGCTTCGGGCGGAAACCCGTGATGGTCGCCTGGGGACTATCGGTCGTCGCGCTCACTTACCCCATTGCCACAATGGTCACGACGGAACCGCACACTCTGTTCTTCGCCCAGTTGATGGCGCTGGGGGCGTGGGGGTTGATTGCATCGATATTCCCCGCTGTGTTGTCGGAACAGGTCCCCACCCAGGCGCGGGCCCAGGGCGTTGGCTTCGTGTCCTCGGTTTCCGTGGCAATTTTCGGGGGAACAGCTCCCTATCTCAATGCTTACCTTACCGACATAGGGCAACAGAATCTCTATCACTACTACGTTATGTTCTTGGGGTTGGTGGCGATTGCCGCCGGATTGATCATCCGCGAAACGGCCGGAGTGGATCTCGCGGAAATCGGCACCTCCAGTGCGCGGGCCGATGGTACCGAAATTGGCGGTTCCAACATGCACGCGACCGAGCTGGCCGAACGGTAACTTCGTTCGTAGTGATGCCGAGATCTATAGCCCCATAGGTCTCGGTTTTGTCAATCCGAACAGCCTGACGTCCCCAAAAGTAAAGGAAGCGGCACATGTGCCAGAATCCAAATCAATCGTCTTCCCGATCCGGGGAATTATACGCGATGGATGTCGCAACGCTTTCCGCGGCCTATCGGAAGCGCGAGCTGTCCCCTGTGGAGGTCGTCTGCTCAGCGCTGGTGCGCGCGGAGGAAATCTCCCATTTGAACGCATTCACCTTTCTCGATTTCGACAGGGCGATGCGAGCCGCCGAAGCGTCAGAGCGTCGTTGGTGCAAAGGCGAACCGCGCTCGCCCATCGATGGCGTGCCGACGACGGTCAAAGACATCCTGCATGTCGAGGGCTGGTCGGTTCGTTATGGCAGTCGTGTGACGGATCCCGCCCCCTTCGAAAAAGACGCTCCGGCAGTTGAAAGGTTGCGGCAAGCGGGAGCGGTTTTCATCGGGCAAACCACCACCCCGGAATATGGATGGAAAGCCGTCACCGACAGTCCTGCGTTTGGCGTCACGAGAAGCCCCTGGAACCCGAAACTGACACCGGGTGGCTCGTCTGGCGGGGCCGCGGTTGCGGCGGCCTGCGGCGCAGGTGTGCTCCACGTCGGCACGGACGGTGGGGGATCGGTGCGAATCCCTGCATCCTTCACCGGGATCGTCGGACATAAGCCTTCCTACGGCAGGGTGGCGTTCGCTCCTCCGAGTTCCTTTGGCACCGTCGCCCACATCGGGCCAATGGCGCGCAGGGTCGCGGATGCCACGGTGATGCTGCAAATCATGTCAGGCAGGGATTTGCGCGACTGGACCCAGCCTCCCATGCCTTTTCCCGATCTCGATGTCTTCGAATACGGTTGGAAAGGAAAGCGGATTGGCTATTGGCGAACACCGTGCGTGGGAGATGTGGATGTCGAGGTGCTGAACGCCGTAGACGGCGTCATTTCCGATCTGCGGAGGGAGGGCGCGCACGTCGAGGAATTGCGTCTTCCCGATCAAGACGATCTGTTGGAAATCTATACACGGCATTGGTGCGTCGGTGCGGCGAACCGCCTTTCAACAATCGACTCCGGACGAATTTCGGAACTCGATCCGGGATTCGTCGCCGCAGCGCAAGTCGGCCAGAAATACAGCGGCGCTCAGAGAATGAATGCTGAAGCCGGCCGTAGCCGTTTCGGCAGTGCCATGGACGCTTTGCTTTGCGAGTATGATCTCATCGTTTCGCCGACCGTGCCGATCCTGCCGTTCGAAGCAGGGAGGAACGCGCCAGACGGCGACAAGCGGAGCTGGGTCGAGTGGTCGTCCTTCAGTTTCCCGATCAACTTAAGTCAACAGCCCGCCTGCTCGCTGCCTTGCGGTTTCAGTCATCAGGGGCTTCCAATCGGTCTTCAGATCATAGGGGCCAGAGGAGACGACAGGTCCGTTCTCAGCGCCGCACAAAGTTATGAAGCAATGTACCGGGACCGGTTCGTCCAACCCGGCGGTCGATGGTCCGTAGAGCACTGACAAGGCGATGGAAAGGCCCGAAAGGTCGCATTCTGTAACCCGGTGTTGGGGCTGGTCGGTGTGGCACGGCAACCCCGCGTTTTTGCCGGCGGAACGGAGCGTCAGAAGGTTTGCGGCACGCTCCGCCACCGAAGTGGGCAGTCAAAGGAAAGCATCGGAGCCTGAAGCTCCGTAACAATCCGGGGGTGGCGGGATCGCCGAACCTGGACTCCCGCCATGCACAGCAAAAACGTGTTCTGAGCGATTCAAATTATGGCAGGAGGAAATGATGTCGCGAAAGCCGCTTGGTCAGGTTCCTGGCATCTATCATCGCGCAATCGGTGATATCGTCGTAACCGCGATTTCCGACGGATATGCCGATGCAGGCATCGAACCTTTGAGGAATATCGATCTTTCTGAAGCTCTGCTGTTGTTCGAGGAAAAGCTTCGTCCGGTCAGACGGGCGTCGATCAATTGCTACCTCGTTCACTCGGAAGGACAGATCGCTCTGATCGATACCGGTTGCGGCCCTTATTTCGGCCCGACCGCCGGACAGCTTCAGCGAAATCTCAGCGCCATCGGCATCAGGAGCGATGAAATCGATGCAATACTTCTGACGCACATCCATCCAGATCATTCAGCGGGCTTGACGGACGTGGCAGACGGGCGTCGCATCTTCGCGAATGCCAGACTTGCGGTCCACCGGAACGAGTTGGCTCACTGGTTCGATGATGTCGAGATGGCCAAGGCAAGCGACCAGGACCGGCGCTTCTTCTTCGACACCGCTCGCGAGCAAGTCACCCCTTATAAAGACGTCGTTCAAGCTTTCGAAGGCCGCACGGAAGTATTCCCAGGTGTTCTGTCGAGGCCCTTGCTGGGGCACACACCCGGGCATTCCGGCTTCACGATCTCATCGAAGGGGGAAGAGCTTCTGATTTGGGGCGACACAATTCATATTCCCGAAATACAGATTTCCAGACCGGAAGTGACGCTCACATTTGACTGTGATCAGGAACTCGCCGCGGAGACGAGAAAAAAGCTCTTCGAAGAGGTTTCTGCGAGGAAAACTCTCATCGCCGGCTCCCACATTGATTTCCCCGGGTTTGCGCATGTCGTACAGCGGCGTGATGGCTATGATCTTTTGCCGGAGCCGTGGTCCTACACCATGCGTTAGGGTCCGGACCCATAAAGAGCCTTTCCTGAAGGGAACCGTTGTGATTCATGTGTGGACGACCGCCTCTGTGCAAGAAGAAAAGTGAAGTAAGTGGCGAAGTGGTCGGGTGCGGTCATGTGTCCGGCCTCCAGAGGTGCGGCGCCATTGACCGCGGGCCATGGTGAGATCCGCGGATCAGGTCCCAATCAACGTTGCGCGCGATGAGCGACGGTGAGTTCTGGTTGGCGGTGGAGCAGTTCGGACGGCTTGAGCCGCACCTTCCTCGCGACACCCGAGCCAAGCTGCGGGTGGACGATCACCGTGTGATCAGCGGAATCGTCCATGTGCTGAAGTCGGGCGGGCGCTGGGCGGATGCATCGCCGGTCTACGGCCCCCGCAAGACGCTCTACAACCGCTTCGTCCGCTGGGCGGCCAAGGGCGTACGGGAGGACATCTTCCATGCGTTGGCGGCGGGCGGCCCACCGGCCCAGGTGATGATCGACTCCACAGCGGTGCGCGCCCATCGTTCGGCGAGCGGCTGTAAAAGCACAAAACAACTCGCCTGCGGTGTGGGTGACGAGCGCCTGCAGGCCGCCGATCACGGTTCCATGGTCAGAGTTTGGGCAAGCGGATTTCGAACGTCACGCCCTGGGGCTCCGACGCCATGGCGACCGCGACGCCGCCATGGGCCTGCGCGATGGCCTGCACCACCGCCAGGCCCAGGCCGCTGCCGCCGCTCTCCCGCGACCGGGACGCATCGCTCCGCCAGAAGGCGTCGAAGACCCTGTACTCCGTCCCCTCCGGCAAGCCGGGGCCGTGATCGCAGACCCGCAGAATGGCATGGTCGCGCGTCACGCGGGTTTCGATGCGGACCTCGCAAGGGGCGGCGTAGCGCCGGACGTTGTCGAGCAGGGCGGTCAGGGTCTGACGGATGCGGGCGCCATCGCCGCGGATCACCACCGATCCCAGATCGACATGGACCGACACGCCGGCCAGCTGAAGCATGGGCGCGGTGACGGCCACCACCGAGGCGACTTCCTGGGCAAGGTCGAT
Organism: Azospirillum palustre; assembly: GCF_002573965.1. Taxonomy (NCBI): domain Bacteria; kingdom Pseudomonadati; phylum Pseudomonadota; class Alphaproteobacteria; order Rhodospirillales; family Azospirillaceae; genus Azospirillum; species Azospirillum palustre. Next base: position 232,834 of record NZ_PDKW01000041.1, read on the forward strand.
GGTCTCCAGCCTCAGCTCAAGGCGGCCGTTCTGCGCCAGGGTCAGAACCTTCAAATCGTCGACGATCCGGCTCAGCCCCTCGACCTGGACAAGCAGCCCCTGAAGCGACGGCGTGTCGGGTGTGAAGACGCCATCGACATAGCCCTGGATCTGGCCGCGCAGAATGGTCAGGGGCGTGCGCAGTTCATGGGCGATCGCGGCGTGCCACGCCCGCATTTCCGTTTCCGCCCGGTTCAGCTGCCCGGCCATATGGTTGAAGTCTTCGATCAGCTGGCGGGTTTCGGCGAAGGATGCTTTCGTCGGCGCGGCGCGTGCGCTCAGATCGCCGGCGGCAACCCGCCGGGCCGCCGTCGCGACCGCCTCCAGCGGCTGGATGAGCCGGCGGGCGAAACCCATCGCCGCAACGATCGCCCCTCCCAGTCCGATGGCCCACAGCACGAGGTAGGCGATCCATTCCGGCGGCGTCGGCCAGCTGCTGTCCGGTTCGGGAAGGCCCTCCAACCCCTCGGGTGCCCAAAACCGGAAATAGACGAACTCGTAGAACAGGAAGAACCCGGCGCACATGACGAAGAGCGCCAGCCCGGTCACGCCCGCCATGGATGCAACCAGCTGCCGGTTCAATGACTTGGCCGACTTCATGGAACGGTCGACAGCCGATAGCCGACGCCCCTGATGCTTTCGAAGAGAGTGACGTTTCCGGCGGCATGGAGCTTGCGCCGGATGTTGCTGGCGTGCGTGTCGATGGTCCGTTCCAGCGTGTTGCCTTCCGGCAGGCAGGCGTCGATCAGGTCGGCGCGGCTGAAAACGCGCGTGGGCTGGCGTGCCATATGCGACAGGATGCGGAACTCCGTCGCCGTCAGGTCGATGCGGACCCGGCCGTCGGTGCCTTCTACGACGACGGCATGGGCCGTCAGGTCGATTTCCAGCGGACCGACCCGCAGCACCGCGATGTCGCTCCGTCCCATGGCGCGGCGCAGGACCGCCTTGACCCTGGCAACCACCTCCAGCGGGTTGAACGGCTTGACGATGTAGTCGTCGGCACCGATCCGCAGCGCCTGAAGCTTGTCGAGATCCTCGTCGAGCGCCGTGACCATGATGACCGGTGTATCGCCGCGCCGTCTGATCGCCGCCAGAACCTCGTAGCCGTCGAGCTTGGGGATCTTGACGTCGAGGAGCACGATGTCGGGCTGCAGCTGATGATGCAGATCGAGGGCGATCTGCCCGTTCTCCGCACGGACCGTCCGCAGCCCCTCACGGTCGAGATACCCCGTGATGATCCGGGCGACGTCGGGCTCATCCTCCACGACCAACACCAGCACGCTCATTTCCAACTCCAGATTTCGGCCTTGAGGCTCATGGTAGCGCCGCTTTATGGACGTTCCGTGGAGAACGTGCAGAGACTGTCGTGCCGTTCGCAGAATGACGGGCCGGACTTATCCGGACACCGCCGGGCAGCCGCCCAGGGCGCGGTAGAGAGATGCGGCATTCTCCAGCCGCGCCCGCTTGGCGTCCAGCAGCGCCTGATCGGCGGCGAACAGGCTGCGTTCCACGTCCAGAACCTCCAGGTAGCCGACAGCACCGGCCAGATAGCGGTTCATCGTCATCGTGCGACGGCGTGCCTCCACCTCGCGCAGGGCGGTCCGGGCGGCGACATCGCGTTCCAGCGACGCCTGCCCGGCCAGGGCATCGGACACCTCGCGGAACGCTGTTTGGATGGCCCGTTCATACTCGATGACGGCCGAGCTTTCGCGCGCCCGCGCCAGATCCAGGCTGGCCTGGTTCCGCCCGCCGTCGAAGATCGGCAGGCTCACCTGGGGAACGACCTGCAACGCACCGCTGCCGGGGGTGAAGAGGCTGTTGAGTTGACCGGAGGCGACACCTCCCATTCCCGTCAGCCGGATGGAGGGAAAGAAGGCGGCGCGGGCGGCGCCGATCTGCGCGTTGGCGGCCTGGAGCCGCTGCTCCGCCGCGAGGATGTCGGGACGCGCCGTCAGCAGTTCGGACGGCAGGCCGGCCCGCGCCACCCCCCATCCAGCACCGAAGGCGGCGGCGGTGAAGGGCGGCGCATCCTCGGTTCCCGTCCTGTCGCCGTAGCCGGTCAGCAGGGCCAGGGCATGGCCTGCACGCGCGTGGACCAGCTGCTGCTCGATCAGGTCGGTGTCGGCCGCCCCGACCAGCGACCGGGCCTGCTCCAGCTCCAGCGGGGAGGAAACGCCGGCCGCGACGCGCCGCGTCAGCAAGCCGACCGCCGCCGTCCGCGACGCGGCGGCACGCCGCGCAAGCTCGACACGGGCCACCGCCGCGCGCTCCAGCACATAGCCCCGCACCACCTCGGCCACCACGCTGATCCTGGCCGCCCGCTGGGCCTGCTCCGTCGCCAGATACTCGTGCAGGGCCGCATCCGACAGGCTCTGGGCCTTGCCGAAGAAATCCAGCTCATACGCCGCCAGAGTGACGCCCACCTGATGAGCGGACTCATTGTTTCTCGCCGGATGGGTGGTCGTGCCCTCCAGGGCGACGGTGGGCAGGCGGGACGCCGATTGGATGCCATGCAGAGCCCGTGCCTCGACCACCCGTGCCGCCGCCAGTTTCAGATCGCGGTTGTGCGCCAAAGCCGAGGCGACAAGGCGCCTGAGCACGGGATCGGGGAATTGTGTGCACCAGGCCGTGCTTCGAAGGACGGATGCCGCTTCGCCTCCCGGCGCCGGCTGATTGGCCGACCGGGTGTCGGGCGACTGGGCAGCGACCGGGTAGCCGGTTGGGATCGGCGCTGCGGGCCGCTCGTAGAGGGGGGCCAGCGAACAGCCCGACACCAGGGCAACGGCGCAGACGGCGGCGAGGGTCGCAGCCCGGCGATGAGTCTTCGACGGAGCGGTCATCCCCGGATTTCCTTCGGAGTCCGCAGCGACGGCGTCTCCGGCCGTGCGTCGCCGGGAAGTGGGCGGGCGGTGAGGAACTTCGCAAGCCCGCGCTGTCCGATCAGGAAGCGTTGGCCGGCGCGGGCCGACAGGGCGACGACCACCTCCACCACGCGCTCGTCGACACGCTGCTGGGCATCGCTCGGGTCGATCTTCCTCTGCCCGAGGATCTCGCCGATGCGCAGAACCTCGCCGGACAGCGGCTCGGGCGTGCTGTCGAGCGTGACCGTCACCGGCTGGCCGGACTGGACCTGCCGCATCAGCCGCTCTTCGACATCGACGCGGAAGATGAAACGCTCGTTGGGCACCAGGGTGAACAGCGTCGAGACGCTGAGGGTCGAGGCACCGCTGCCCGGCCGGGCCTGGAGCCGGACGATCCGTCCATCGACCGGAGCCCGGATCTCGCGCTGGGCGATCTCCATGTCCGCCGTTGCCAGCCGTGCCTGGGCGAGGCGGATCGCCGCCTTGTGGACGGCCAGATCGGCCTCGGCCTCCTCCAGGCGGCTCTGGGCCTCGTCGACCAGCTTGACCGCTTCGGCCCCGTCCCGGCGCAGGCGGTCGAGCCGGTCGCGTTCGCGGCGCGCGGCGGCGGCACGGACCCGCAGAACAGCAAAGCGGGCTTCCGTTTCGGCAAGGGCGGCACGGGCTTCGTCCAGCGTGGCGCGGGCCGCCCGGTCGTCCTGCCGGGCCAGCAGGTCGCCGGCCCGCACGTCGGCGCCCTCCGACACGAAGATCGCGGAGATCACGCCGTCCCGCTGGGCGGCGATCTGGATCATGCCGCCTTCGACGTCGATCCGGCCGCGTCCGGCCGCCGCGACCGGCGCCTCCACCGACAGAATTTCCTGGTCTCCCGAACCAGGCAGTTCATCCGTCATTGCGGTGGAGACGGCCGCCACGACGCAGGATCCAATGGCGATCGCCGCCAGTCCGCCCAGCATCAGGCGCTTAGGACGCAGCATGTTCAATGTCCCGATGATGGAAGGTGTCAGGCGTTTCCGGCCGTTCGTCGCTCACGATCCGCCCGTCGTCGATGGTGACGATGCGGTCGGCATGGCCGACCAGACGGCTGTCGTGGGTCACGCACAGGACCGCCGCCCCATTGCGGTGGGCGATCCTGCGCAGGATGCGGATCACCAGATCGCCGTTGGTGCGATCCAGGGCGGAGGTCGGTTCGTCGGCGAACAGCAGGGTCGGCTGCTTGACCAGGGCACGGGCGATGGCCACCCGCTGTTTCTCGCCGCCGGACATGGCCGATGGCTTGAGATGGGTCCGGTCGCTCAACCCGACCTCCTTCAGGCTCTCCCATGCGCGGCTGTCGATGTCCGCCGCCGGGGCGCCGGTCAGCTGAAGAACCAGCCGCACCTGATCCAGGGCGCTCAAAGCGCCGAAGAGGTTGGGACTCTGGAAGATGAAGCCGCACTGCCGCAGGCGCACGGCGGTCAGGTTGGCCTCGCCGAGATCGGCAATCGGTTGGCCCAGAATGCTGACCGTGCCGCGGTCGGGACGCGACAGGCCGGCCAGCACGGCCATCAGCGTGGATTTGCCGGAGCCGGACGGTCCCATCAGGAGGGTCAGCTCGCCGCACCGCGCCGACAGGTCGATCCCCTTCAGGATGTCCATCCGGCTGTCGCCGCTGCTGTAGGATTTGTAAAGGCTCCGGGCGGAGAGCGCCGGCGTGTCCGAGGAAACGAGCATCGTTGTTCTCCTATCGCAGCAGATCGGCCGGTTCGCTGCGGTACAGCACCGACAGGGCGACCAGTCCCGACAGACAGGCGATGGCGGTGACGAACAGGGTGGTGATGCCGCCGAGCCACCAGGTCAGCACCAGCGGGATCCCCATGAACCAGGCCAGCCCGCTGAGAAGGCCGGCGATAGCGAACATCAGGAGGTTGCCGACAAGAGCGACCCACAGGGATTGTTCGACGACGATGGCGCGCAGCTGGCCGACCGTGACGCCGAGAGCGCGCAGCGTCGCATATTCCTTCAGCGAGGCGATCACCGCTCCGCGCAGGGTCTGGCCGGTCACGCCGACGCCGACCAGAAGCGCCAGCAGCATGGAGAAGCCGAACGAGGTTCCCGCCCCCGACTCCTCCAGCCAGAACAGGGCGGACTTTGCGGCCAGCTCCTCCGGCGTCGCGACGCCATAGGTCTGCACCCCGCCGGCGGCTTCCAAGTCCTGCCGGACCTGTTCGACATCGAAGCGGGGATCGAGCTTCAACAGGAAATAGGGAGGCCCGCTGCCGGTCCAGTCCGCGTTGATCCGCCGGAGCGATTCGGCCGAGGTGAAGACGAGCGGCATGAGATTGCTGCGGAATCCGCGAACGAAACCGCCGATGGTCACGCGCCTTCCGGCGATCTCCGCGGTGCCGCCGACGGTTGCCCCCAGCTTGGCCGCGTCGGCCTGGTCCACCAGCACCGTCTCGGGAGTCGACAGGACCGCCAGCGTGTCCGCCGCAATGCCGTCAAGCCCGCTGAGCGCGCCCGGCCGGATGTTGACCCCGACGATCATGACGTTCTGCCGCGCGCCATCCCCGGTCCGCCAGTCGGTGTATCCGAGACTCATCTCGTGAACATCCAGAACGGCGGGGTGCGACCAGAACAGCCCTTCGACACGGGCGGGAACGACGGTCGACTGGTCCCAGCTCTGGATGTTCGGGGCGGTGATCCACAGATCGGCCCTGGACCGCGTGAGCGGGAGCGTGAAGGCGTCGAGCTGGCCCAGCAGCAAGCCAACCTGGACCAGGATCAACAGACCGGAGAAGGCCAGCGTCAGGATCGCCGCGGCGAACCGCCTCCATTCATGCACAAGATTTTGTCGAGCAAGCGAAACCATCGAATGTCCCCGGGCTATCTGCCCGAACCAAGTGCCATCCGGTCGTGGAGGAACCGTCCATCGATTGTCGAGATTGTGCAGAGACGGGGGAGCAGCGGGGTGAACTGCGCGAGCCGACCCGGCCTTTATCGAAGCTCCATGAAATCTGCACGGAGCGATGGAAGGTTGACCGCCAAGCCGCAGTCGCCGCGGTGCGATGCGTGCGGCCATCTTCCCTCAAGGACTCGATACGGATGACCACTGTTCTTTTGACCGGCGCGACGGGCTTCATCGGCGGCGCCACTCTCGCTCATGGCCTCTCCCACGATCCGGGTTGGCATTGGATCTGTCTTGTGCGGGGCAAGGGGGAGGAGCAGGCCCGTGCCCGGCTTGCCGAAAACCTGGCCCGCTTCATGGGCGCCGATGCCGCCCGCAAGGCCATTCGGCGGGTCGAGATCGTCGTCGGCGACATCACCGTTCCGGCAAGCCTCGAAGACGGGCGTCTGGATGCCGTGACCCACATCCTGCATCTCGCCGCCGACACCTCCTTCCGTGCCCAGGAGCTTTGCCATCTGATCAATGTCGAGGGCACCAGGGCGCTGGCCGCACGGGCGCGGCGCATGCCGTATCTGCATCGCTTCCTCTATGGCGGAACCGCGATGATCTGCGGACGCAACCCGCCGCCGGTGGTCCGGGAATCCGACACGCCGGCCGAAGCGGCCCAGCACCTCGTTCCCTATACCCGGACCAAGGTCGCGGCCGAGACCATGCTCAGGCACGAGTTCGCCGACCTGCCCGTCGTGATGGTGCGCCCCTCCATCGTCACCGGGCACCGGACGCTCGGCTGCATCCCCAGCAGCAGCATCTTCTGGATGTTCCGTGCCGGCGACCGGCTGCGTCTGGTGACGGGCGAGCTGGCGGGCGGCATCGACGTGGTTCCGGTCGATTGGACCGCCGAGATTCTGGTCGGGCTTCTGGCCAGGCCGACGCTGGCTCATGACGTCTATCATCTTTCGGCCGGCGAGGCGAAGCGCACGAGCTGGGACAGCCTGGCCGCCGCGTTCGAGCGCTGCGATCCCCAGGGCGGCCCCCGTTGCTACAGCCGGTTCGACGATGGCGATTGGAAGACGCTGCGGGCACGGTTCCAGGCGGTCTTCGGTCTCGACCAGCCGATCAAGCTGGCGATGCTGCGGGCGATGCGCGCCTATTACCAGTTCAGCACGCTCGGCGTCGTCTTCGCCAACGAGCGGCTGACCGCGGAGGGCTTTTCCCTGCCGCCGACGCTTTCGGACTATCTGCCCGCCTGCCTGTCGGCCCCTGCCAACCTCTCGATTCTCGACCAGTTCGCCGACGATCTCGGCATGTTCGACGAAGCCCCCGTCAATCAGGAAAATTCGGTTCAGGAGAATTCGGCTCAGCCGAATTCGGTGGCGGCATGACCGCGGCCGGCGCCTATGGGCTTCTCGGCCTCGCGATCCTGGCGGAAATCACCGCCACGATCGCGCTGAAAGCCGCCGACGGGATGACGCGGGTGGGCCCGATGGTGATCGTCGCCGTCGGCTATGCCCTGTCCTTCTGGCTTTTGTCCGTGTCCCTCCAGCGTTTTCCCCTCTCGCTCGTCTATTCGGTCTGGGCAGGGTTCGGCATGGCCGGTGCCGCCATCGGCGGCTGGTGGCTGTTCGGCGAAGCGCTCGCCCCGTCGGCGCTGCTCGGCATCGCCGTCATCGCCCTGGGCGTCTTCATCCTCGCAAGCGCGATGGAACCGTCCGCGGCCTGATCGCCTGCGGCGCAACCGCTCACGTCCCTTCACAAATCTGATGCAGACGCGGTACACCAGCACGCGGACCGCCTGGCGCATCCATGGCGGCGAATGCGATGAACCCAAAGTCGCGTGCCGGTATCAGGTGTCCCTCCCCCTGCCGCCGGTCGAGAGACCGGCGCCGGCGCTGCTTGGCGGCTATCCTGCGTGGACCTACGTCCGCACCGAGGGGCTTACCGGCATTTCGCCGTCCTTCATCGACCGCCGGCCGTTTCAGGATGTGCGCCGGGCGACCTTCCCCGACATGGAGGTGCTGCGCAAGCTGTCCGCCCGGCTGCCGGCCTGGGTGGCGATCTACGTCGCCCCCAGGACCATGGCCTACCGGCATGAAGAAACCGGAGAGCCCGCTCTGCTGGGATACCCCGTGATCCTGCGCAGCGGCACCATCCACTATTTTGTCAAAAATCGCCCGCCCGGATAATCCTATCCGCTTCTTCTCTTTGTTTTGAAAATCAAAGATAAGTTTGCCCCTGACAGCCTCGCAGGAAGCGGGCGACCGCCTGCTGGGCAACGGCGGCGACATCTTCCCGCGAAACCGATTCGTATACACCCCATAGGCATCCCTCATGCAGTCCGGCTTCACAGAGAGCCCTGAAATGAGCGGCAGCGCCGGGCAATGCCAGAAGGTTCCAGCCGGGTACGTCGCTCCGCTCGGCCAAGCGCTGCAATATGGCTGCGATCCGACTTTCCGCGCGCCGAATTCCGCGCTCGTAGAAGATGCGGCCAATCCCCGGAAAACGACCGGTTTCAGCCATCACGAGGCGGGTCACGGCAAGCGCTGAAGGGGACAGTATCAAGTCCAGATAGGCGCGCGCCGTGTCCTCCAATACAGCCTCGGTTCCCTTTTCCTCCACCTGCACAGCGGCAAGGGCGGCCCAGGTCAAAGTCCCGACTTCCTCGACATAGGCTGCGAACAGCGCTGCCTTGGACGGGAAATAACGATAGAGCGTGCTTTTGGAGCCGCCCACCTCGGCGGCGATACCATCCATCGATGCCTCGGCATAGCCCTGTCGAAGAAAGGTCCGGCCGGCAATCGTCAGGATTGCGGTCCGCCGGACGGATGTACCTGCTGGCATGGTCAAGCACCCTCCGATCGACCGGTTCCCATTGTGGTCACGTCCATTCAGGCAGCTGCAATATTTCGAACTTGTGCAGCGGCCGTATCCAGAAAGGCCTGAGCAAGGCCGGGATCGTTGACGACACGCGAGAGCGTCAGCGCACCGACCATCAGGGAAAGAATCGCCATCGCCTTGCTTTTGAACTCTTCGCCCTGCGTTTCCGAAATCAGGCGTTCGAGGACGTCGAGATGCGTCCTGATCCCGGCTTCGAACGATGCTTTCACCGCGACGCCGTGTCTGGCGGCATCGGAACCGAGCGCGACGATCGGGCAACCGTCGGTCTTCTCCTCGCGGTGCCCGGCGCTGAGATAGAAGCCGATCACCGGGCCAAGCGGATCCTCCGGATTTGCGGTGGCTGCCGCCGTCCATCGGCAGTAGGCGCTTTCCAGCGCCCGCGTCGAAGCCTGAGCCGCCAGATCCTCCTTCGACTCGAACTGCTTGTAGAAGGCGCCCTGGGTCAGGCCTGCCGCCTCCATCAAATCCTTGAGACCGATGCCGTCGAAACCGTGCTCCCGAAAAAGACGGCTCGCCACGGTGATCACAGTCTGCCGGTTCTCCTCAGCCTGAACGCGACTCACACGCATGATATGCCCCTCTTTAGATTTCGATCAACCTCTATAGGAGATATGGATGACCGACACAATTCTCCACCCCGACCTACTCCGCAGGACGTCTCCGAGGTAGCGGATGGGACGCGTGATGCCGGCCCCAGGCACCACCCATCATCGCGGCGGCCGTCAGAAGTCCGTAAGATGCCGCTGCCAGGGCCGTGATCTGGAACAGGGTCGACAGCCCGGCATCGAACCAGATGACCGCCGCCCAGCCGATGAAGGCGGTACTTTGTAGGCGGGCACCGGGGCCGCCGGATCCTCCCGACGGGACAGGGCGGTCATGGGATCTCCTTCCTTGCAGCGGATGTGACGGGTTTGCTCCCGAAACGGGCTCAGACCGGCAGCCGCAGCATCTTGCGCAGGCTCTTGTCGAAGGCGGCGGCCGGGACGAATCGGCGCAGCAGGCTGACCTGCCGGGCGAGTTTCCCCGCCGGGTAGCGCTGCTTCGGTTCGGACACCGTCGCGGCCTTGACGATGGTTTCGGCCACGGCCTCGGGCGTGTCACCCTTCCTGATCGCGTCCTCGACGGCCACGGTCACGCCGGCAATCGCGGACGCATAGGCGCCGAGCGGGCGGTCCGGTTTGATGAGGTTCCCGTCGAACGAGGTCCGGGTATAGGCGGGCTCGACCAGCGTGACGCGGATGCCGAGCGTGCGCAGTTCATGGTCAAGCGATTGGGAGTAGCCCTCCACCGCATGTTTCGTCGCCGCGTAGAGCGCGAAATAGGGGGCCGGAATGAAGCCGTGCGCCGAACTGAGATTGATGATCCTGCCGCTTTTCTGGCGCCGCATGATCGGCAGCACGGCGTTGGTCATGCGGATGACGCCGAACATGTTCACGTCGAACAGCGCCCGTGCCTGGGCGACCGAGGACTCCTCCGCACCGCCGAAAAGCCCGACGCCGGCATTGTTGACCAGCAGATCGATGCGGCCGGCGTCGTCCAGCACCTCATCGACCAGGGCGGCCACGGAGGCGTCGTCGGTGACGTCGCAGGTCAGCATGGTGACGCCCTCGGGGCCCTTGGCATCCGCGTGACGGCTGGTTCCGAACACATCGAACCCTGCGGCTTGCAGGGCCTTGGCCGCCGCGTGGCCGATGCCGGACGACGCGCCCGTCACCAGGGCGATGCCGCGATCGATCTTTGCCATCGAACTCTCTCTTTCTTCCTTGTGTCGTGATCGGCCCCGGAAGCGCCGCCGATGGCGGTGCCGCCATGCGAGAGCGCCCCGATCAATTTAGATTGCGTTCGAACTCTATAACCAATATAGATGTCGTACGCAATCTAAATTGATCGGGGCGGCGGGCATGAAAAAGAAACCCATTGTCGTGGCGGGTGGCGTTCTGACGGCGGCGCTGGGCGCCGCCGTCGCCGTGACGCTTTCCATGCACACACAAGAGGCGTCGGCGGTGAGCGACCCCCGGCAGGAGGCGCCGGTCGTCCGGCTTGCCGCGGCGGTTCCGGTCGCCGAATCGGAGCGCGGCTTTACCGGAGTGGTCGGGGCGCGGGTGCAGAGCAATCTCGGCTTCCGCGTCCCCGGCAAGATCATCGAGCGGCTGGCGACGGTCGGGCAGCCGGTCAAGGCCGGCCAGCCGCTGATGCGCATCGACGAGACCGACCTGCGCCTCGCCCTCACGGCAAAGCGCAACGCGGTCGCCGCGGCGCGTGCAACGGCCGTGCAGACCCAGGCGGACGAGCGGCGCTACGCCAGTCTGGTCAACGACGGCTGGGCCACCCGGCAGCGTCATGAACAGGCGAAGGCCGCGCTGGACACCGCCAGGGCGCAGCTCGCCAGTGCGGAAGCCGATGCGCGGGTCGCCGAGAACGAGGCGACCTACTCGGTCCTGGTGGCCGACAGCGATGGAACGGTGGTCGAAACGCTGGGCGAGCCGGGACAGGTCGTCGCCGCCGGCCAGACCGTCGTCCGGATTGCCCAGGCCGGCCCGCGCGAGGCGGTGGTGGCGCTGCCGGAAACCATCCGGCCGCAGATCGGCTCTTCGGCCGAAGCCAGCCTCTATGGTGCCGCCGGGCAGCGCTACGGCGCGCATCTGCGCCAGCTGTCGGACGCCGCCGATGCCCAGACCCGCACCTACGAGGCGCGCTATGTGCTCGACGGTGACGCCGCCTCAGCACCGCTCGGCGCGACGGTCACCATCAGGCTGACCGGCCAGATGGCAAACCGGACGGGCCAGACGGACAACATGCAGGTGCCGCTGGGAGCCGTGCTGGACGACGGCCGGAAAACCGGTGTCTGGACCCTGGACCGCGCCAGCTCGACGGTGCGATTCCAGCCGGTCCGGCTGGTCCGGGTGAGCGGCGACACCGCCGTGATCTCCGGGCTTGGCCTCGGCGACCCGGTGGTGTCGCTCGGCGCCCATCTTCTCCAGGATGGGGCCGCTGTCAGGACGGCTTCCGAGAGCGGGGTCCAGTGATGAGCCTCAATCTTTCCGCCATCGCCGTCCGTGAACGGGCCGTCACCCTGTTCTTCATCCTCCTGCTGGCGGCGGGAGGCGCTTTCGCCTTCCTCATGCTCGGACGGGCGGAGGATCCCTCCTTCACCATCAAGACCCTGACGGTCACCAGCGTCTGGCCGGGCGCCACCGCGCGCGAGATGCAGGATCTCGTCGCCGAACCGCTGGAGAAGCGCCTTCAGGAACTGAGCTGGTACGACCGGGTGGAGACGACCACGCGGCCCGGCTACGCCTATATGACGCTGACGCTGAAGGACAGCACGCCGCCGGCCAGGGTACAGGAGGAGTTCTATCAGGCCCGCAAGAAGATGGGCGACGAGACGCGCAACCTGCCGCCCGGCGTGCTCGGCCCCTTCGTCAACGACGAATATTCCGACGTCAGCTTCGCCCTCTATGCGCTGAAGGCCAAGGGCCTGCCGATGCGCGAGCTGGCCCGGCAGGCGGAGACGATCCGCCAGGACCTGCTGCATGTGCCCGGCGTCAAGAAGGTCAACATCCTGGGCGAGCAGCCCGAACGGATCTTCGTCGAGTTCTCCTATGCCAGGCTGGCGACCCTCGGCGTGTCGGCCCAGGACATCATCGCCGCCTTGCAGCGGCAGAACACCGTCACGCCGTCGGGTTCCATCGACACCCAGGGACCGCAGGTCTTCATCCGGATCGACGGCGCCTATGACGGGGTGCAGGCGATTGCCGACACGCCCATCGCCGCCGCCGGACGGACGCTGAAGCTGTCGGACATCGCGGAGGTCCGCCGCGGCTACGAGGATCCGCCGACCTACATCATCCGCCACCAGGGCGAATCCACCGTCATGCTGGCGACGGTCATGCAGGAGGGCTGGGACGGCCTGGCGCTCGGCAAGGCGCTGGAGGAGCGGGCGGCCGGCATCGCGCGGTCGCTGCCGCTCGGGATGACGCTCGACAAGGTGACCGACCAGGCCGTCAACATCACCTCGGCGGTCGACGAGTTCATGATCAAATTCGCCATGGCGCTGGGCGTGGTGCTGCTGGTCAGCCTGCTCAGCCTCGGCTGGCGCGTCGGCATCGTCGTGGCCGCCGCCGTGCCGCTGACGCTCGCCGTCGTCTTCCTGATCATGCTGGAAACCGGCCGCTTCTTCGACCGCATCACGCTCGGCGCGCTGATCCTGTCGCTCGGCCTGCTGGTGGACGACGCCATCATCGCCATCGAGGTGATGGTGGTGAAGATGGAGGAGGGCGTCGACCGCATCAGGGCGGCGGCCTATGCCTGGAGCCACACGGCGGCACCGATGCTGTCCGGCACGCTGGTGACCATCGCCGGCTTCCTGCCGGTGGGGTTCGCGCGTTCGACCGCCGGCGAATATGCCGGCAACATCTTCTGGGTCGTCGGGTTTTCCCTCATCGTCTCCTGGATCGTGGCAGTGATCTTCACGCCCTATCTGGGCGTCAGGATGCTGCCGGCGATCAAACCGGTCCCCGGCGGTCACGAGGCGATCTACGGCACCCCGAACTACCGGCGCCTGCGGGGGATCATCAGCTTCGCCGTGCGCCACAGGTTCGTGACCTGCGGGGTCGTCGGCCTCGCCTTCGCCGCCGCCATCGTCGGCATGGGCGGCGTGAAGCAACAGTTCTTCCCGACCTCTGACCGCCCCGAGGTGCTGGTGGAGGTCCGCCTGCCGGAAGGCACCAGCATCGAGACGACGACGGCTTCGGTCGAAAAGATCGAACGCTGGCTGGCCGATCAGCCGGAGGCGAAGATCGTCACCAGCTATATCGGGCAGGGCGCTCCCCGCTTCTTCATCGCCCTGTCGCCCGAACTGCCCGATCCGGCCTTTGCCAAGATCGTCGTGCTGACGCCGGACGCCGAGACGCGCGAGGCCCTGAAGCACCGGCTGCGGCAGAGTGTGGCGCAGGGACTGGCGCCCGAGGCCTACGTGCGTGTCACCCAGCTCGTGTTCGGACCCTACACGCCGTTCCCGGTCGAATTCCGGGTGATGGGCCCCGATCCGGCAAAGCTCTACGACATTTCGGAAAAGGCCCTCGCCATCATGCGCAGCGTGCCCGATGTCCGGCAGGCCAACCGCGATTGGGGCAACCGCACGCCGGTGCTCCGCTTCACGCCCGACCAGGATCGCCTGAACCTCATCGGCCTCTCACCGGCCGAGGTCGGGCAGCAGCTCCAGTTCCTTCTCACCGGGATCGCCGTCACCCAGGTGCGCGAGGACATCCGCAATGTCCCCATCGTGGCGCGCAGCGCCGGCGGCGAACGCCTGGACCCGGCGCGCTTGGCCGACTTCTCGCTGACGAGCCGGACCGGCCAGCAGATCCCGCTCGACCAGATCGGCCATGCCGAGATTCGTCTGGAAGAACCCATGATGAAGCGCCGGGACCGGACGTCCGTCATCACCATCCGCTCGGACTACAACGAGGCGACCCAGCCGCCGGAGGTCTCCAAGCAGATCATGACGGCCCTTCAGCCGCTGATCGCCTCGCTTCCGGCCGGCTACCGCATCGACATGGGCGGATCGATCGAGGAATCCGTCAAGGCCAACACGGCACTCGGCAAGGTCTTCCCCGTCATGATCGCCGCCATGCTGGTCTTCATCATGCTGCAGGTGCGGTCCTTCTCGATGATGGCGATGGTCCTGCTGACCGCACCGCTCGGCGTCGTCGGCGTCGTGCCCATGCTGCTCGCCTTCAACCAGCCCTTCGGTTTCAACGCCATCCTGGGGCTGATCGGCCTGGCCGGCATCCTGATGCGCAACACGCTGATCCTGACCGAACAGATCAAGGAGAACCAGGCGGCCGGCCTCGACGATTATCACGCCGTCATCGAAGCCACGGTGCAGCGGACGCGGCCGGTGATCCTGACCGCCCTTGCCGCGGTGCTGGCCTTCATCCCCCTGACGCATTCCGTCTTCTGGGGGTCGATGGCCTACACGCTGATCGGTGGTACGGCGGTCGGCACGGTGCTGATCCTGCTGTTCCTCCCGGCTCTCTATGCGGCATGGTTCCGCATCAAGCCGGCGGCTGTCAGCGACACGTCAAGCTCCCATGCCCGTCTGGGAGTAATCTGATGGGCTTTCGAGGTGGTCGTTCGACAAGAGGGGCCACCTTATGGCTCGTCCGGCAACGGATAGAGTGTGATCGGTTCATTCGATGTGAATGCCGTCACAGCCGCCGAGCCGCCATCTTTGGTGTGACAGTGCCCCAGGGCGTCATATCACAGCCAGTCAGCGCGGGATCGATCCGCCTTCCGCCAGCAACGCCCCGGCGCCAGGAACTGCGGGGATCAGGCCCAGACGGGTGAGCATGCCGTACACGGTGCAGACCGCGGTGGAGACTGTCGGGATGCCCAGCATCTCCTCGATGGGGCGGATCGCCGGCAGGGATGGCATCTGCACGCAGGCCGAGGCAACGACGACGTCCGCCCCAGCCGTCTTCAGCGAACGCACGTCCTCGACCAGCCGCATGGGGTCCCGGCGGCCGACCTCCAAATTGTCGGCGATCTCGAAACAGCGCCAGTCGATCACCTCGATCCCCTCATGCTCGATGTAAGCCACCACCAGCTCGGTCAGGGGACGGGTGTAGGGCGCCATCAGGGCGATGCGGCGCGCGCCGAGCGCCTTCAGCCCCTCGACCAGCGCGCCGGCCGAGGTCATCACCGGCGCCGCGCAGTGGTTCGCGCGGGCGACTTCGGCCAGTTCGCGCTCCACAGTGCGGTGGTGGCCGAGGCCCATCGCCATGATGGCGACGAGGCAGGCCGTGCTCATCACGTCGACGCGGGCGTCGGCAAGTTCGGCGGCGCAGCGCAGGCCTTCACGATTCATCGCCTCCAGCTCCTCCTTCACCACGCGGTGCATGCGCATCCGACTGGAATGGAAGGTGAAGCGCTCCGGCAGCACCGCCTCGCGGGCGCGCAGCATGGCCGGGATTTCGGTTTCCATGGTCGTGTTGGAACTGGGCACGATCTGCCCGATACGGTGGGTGCGGGTCATGATGCGGTTCCTCAGCTGCGGGATCGGGCGGGTTGCGGGGGAAGCGCGCCGGCCGTGCTGCCGGCTGTGCGCGGCAGCCGGCCAAGCGCCCAGAGCAGCAGGTTGCCGGCCAGCGCGATCAGGCACGGGATGGCGGCCACCACCAGAAGGTCTGCGGTGGACCAGTTCAGCCGCATCAGTTCTCCGCCGATGACCGGCCCGAAGATCGATCCCAGCCGGCCGATGCCAAGCGCCCAGCCCGCACCCGTCGAGCGAACCGGTGTCGGGTAGAAGGCGGCGGCGAGCGCGTTCAACGCGGACTGTCCTCCCAGGATGCAGAAGCCGGCCACCGCGATCACCACGCCCGCGATCCCCAGCGAGCCGGAGACCTGTCCGATCAGCGCCACCCCGAGTGCGCCGGCCAGCAGATTGATCGCCAGGGTCGGGCCGAAGCCGTGCCGGTCGACCAGCCAGCCGAGCAGCAGGTTGCCGACCAGCCCGCCGACCCAGAAGATCGTTCCCACCATCACCGCTGCCGAGGCGGGATGACCGGCCTCCGTCATGATCACGGGCAGCCAGTTGGCGAGGAAATAGGCGGCGAGCAGGTTCATGAAGTTCAGCAGCCACAGCAGCGGCGTTGCCACCGCCATCGTGCCGCGGAACAGCTCCAGGATCGGCGCACCGCGCGCCGGACGGTCGGCCGCAGCCAGGATCGTGTCGTCGTGGATGGGCAGGTCCGGCTCGATCCGGACAAGCCAGCGTCGCACCTGCTCCAGCTTCCGCCCCCTCACCGTCAGGTATTGCAGCGATTCCGGCAGCAGGGCCAGCATCGCCACGCCCAGCAGCAGCGGGGCGGCCGCACCGGCGAGGAACACCGCATGCCAGCCATAGGCCGGGATGAGCAGGCCGGCGACGACCCCGCCCAAGGCGCCGCCGAGGATGAAGCCGGATGAGGCGACCATCATCAGGGTGATGCGCACCCGCGCCGGGCTGAACTCCCCGGCCAGGGCCACGGCGTTCGGAACGATCGCACCCATGCACAGGCCCGTCAGGAAGCGCATCCATCGCAGTTCCTCGACGCTGGCGGCCTGCGCGGTCGCGAAGCTGGTGAGTGCCAGACACAGCATGGCGGCGATCAGCACCGGACGGCGGCCGAACCGGTCGGCGATCATGCCCATGACCAGGGCGCCCAGGGTCATGCCCAGCAACGCGGCACCGAATACGGTGCCGAGGTCCGCCTTCCGGATGCCCCAGTCGCCGATGATCGCCGGCGCCACATAGCCCATGGCCTGGACGTCGAAACCGTCGACGATCATGCACAGGGTGCAGAGCGCGACGACCCGCAACTGCAGGCCGCCCAACCGGCTGCGCCCGATGACGTCGGAGACGCTGACCGTGTTCATGCCGTCCTCCCCAGGGGTTCGTCGGTGTTCTGCGCCTCGTAGGCGGCGGTGAAATGCGGATCGCGGCGGCGCAAATCCTCGTGGCTGACCTGCCCGGTGCGCCGCATGTAGTCGTAGGCGAAGCCGACGGGGTCGAGATGGAGCTTGCCGGCGACCGTCTCGTACCAGTCCAGGCTGCGGGCGGCGGCTCCCTGGAAGCTGGAGGAGGACCGGCGGCGCTGCGCTTCGAAGGCTTGGAAGGCGGCGGTCAGGTCACCGGGATGGTCGACGATCCCGTGGTGAAGCGCGATGGCGTCCTGCATGGCCATGCGGGTGCCGGACCCCAGCGAGAAGTGCACGGTGCGCAGCGCGTCGCCCAGCAGCACGACGTTTCCGTGGTACCAGTGCTCGTTGCGCACGATGTTCGCCTCGAACCAGTGCGACCGGTTGGTCAGCAACGGGTTGCTGCCGAGGTCGGCACGGAATATTTCCGCGCAGGCGCGGCTGCTCTCCTCCTCGCTCATCCGGTCGAAGCCGGCGCGCAGCCACGTCTCCGGATCGACCTCGACCAGAAAGGTGCTGAATTCCGGGCTGTACTGGTAGCTGTGGGCGATGAATACGCCCGCCGCGGTTTCGCGGAAGATCAGCGAGACGGGATGGAAGCGCTGGCGCGTGCCGTACCAGGCGAACTTGTTGCGTCGCCGTTCGAAGCTGGGGCGGAACTGTTCGGCGTAGTGCAGGCGCACCGCGCTGTTGGCGCCGTCGGCCCCGACCAGCAGGTCGGCGTCACGCGCCAGCGCGTCGATGTCCGTGATGCGTTCGCCGTGGCGGATCTCCACACCCACCCGCAGGCAGGCCTGCTCCAGCGTTTCCAGCATGGCGAGCCGGGCGGTGCGGGAGAAGTGATTGCCGTGGATCTGCACGCGGGTGTCGCGGTGCACGATTTCCATGTAGTCGCAGCATTCGTGCCCGGCGGTGAATTCGGCGAAGAAATCCGGGTCCGCCTCCTTCAGGAAGGAAAGGCCGACATCGGAAAAGACGACACCCCAGCCGTAGGTGGCGCCCCGCGGGTTCTGTTCCAGGATTTGGATGTCGTGCGCCGGGTCGTGCTTCTTGGCGAGCAGGGCGAAATAAAGGCCGGCGGGCCCGCCTCCGATGATGGTGATCTTCATGCCGGGCCTCCTTCCGCCGCACAGCCTTCTGCCGCACAGGCGTTGTGGTAGCGTTCCAGCGCCTGCCGGAATGCCGGGGGGATGTCGATGGAGCGGCGTTCGCCGCGGGCGACGCAGACCGGGGTCAGATGCGCCAGGAACGCGATGTCGCCATCGAGCGTGCGGGCGCAGATCCGCAGCACGTAGGTCCGGTTCCGGATTTCCCCGACCGTGACGGTCATCTCGAACTCCTCGTCCGGCCGCAGCGACCGGCGGAAGTCGAAGTCGAGCGCGCGGGTGGGCGTGCCGAACCCCTGCTCGTCCTTGGCACGCTGCGGGGTGGTGCCGAACAGGCTGCCGTAGAACAGCTCCGCGGCCGAGATGACGTATTCGCTGAAGGTGACGGTATAGACGACGCCGGCCGGGTCGCATTCCCCCCATTTCACGCGGCGGCGGATCACCAGGGGGTTGGTGCCGACGATGTATTCGGTTGCTGTGAAGTCGTTGGGCGTCATGCCGCACCTGCCGTGGATTCAGCCGCCACCATGTCGGCGATCAGTGTTTTCAGCGCCGGCTTGTTCAGTTTGCCGACGCGGGTGAGGGGGAACTCGTCCAGCACTTCGACGCGCTCCGGGCATTTGTATTTCGCAAGCCCGCAACCGGTCAGGAAGGCGCCCAGCTCCTGCACGTCCGGAGCCGGCATGCCGGGCCGGGTGATGATGAAGATGCAGCCCTTCTCGCCATAGACAGGGTCGGGCATGGCGACCAGCTTGGCGTCGGCGACGCTGGGATGGCGGCTGACATAGGCCTCCACCTCCTCGCAGCCGATCTTCTCGCCACCGCGGTTGACGTTGTCGCGCAGGCGCCCTTCGAAGGCGTAGCAGGTCTGCCCCTCCACGACATGGGCCGTCATGATGTCGCCCGTGCGGTAGAAGCCATCGGACGTGAAGGCCCCGGCATTCGCCGCCGCGCTGTCGAGGTAGCCGCGCAGGCTGGACGGGCCGCGGAAGCACAGCTCGCCCATCTGGCCGGGAGGCACCGGGGTCTCGGTTCCCGGTTCGAGCAGCCGGATCTCGTCGAACGGACAGCCGGAGGTGCCCTGCGTGCGGTGCCGCCGCTCGGTCGGGGCGTCCGCCGGCGAGCCGAGAAGCAACCCCTCGGTGATGCCGTAAAGGTTGGAGCAGGGCACGCCGATGTGCTCCTCCAGCGTGTCGGCACGGCTCATCGTCGCGAACAGGCGGAGGGAGGACAGGTCGTGCCGCCGGATGTCCGCGTAGCCCATCAGCTGCGGTGCGATGGGGCCGACCGACAGTGCGTGGGTGACGCGGTGCGCCTCGATCAGCTCCAGCATGCGCCGGATGTCGACCTTCGGCATCAGGACGACGGTCGCGCCGCCGAGCATCATCGGCACCAGCGCATAGACCTGGGCGGCATTGTGCAGCAGGGGCAGCGACCACAGGATGCGGCTGTCCGCCGTCATCCCGTAGAGCCCCATCAGGTGCCGCACATGACCGAGATATTCGGCATGGAAGCGCGGAATGATCTTGGGCAGTCCGGTCGTGCCGCCGGACAGCTGGAAGGTCAGGACGTCCTGCGGACCGAAGGGCATGCCGGCCAGCCGGTCGCGCGCCGTTTCCGCCGGAACGGCGGCGATCAGGTCCTCCAGCGCCAGTCCGGCGGACCGCCCGCCCCGCGCGACCACGAGATGTTGCAGGCCGGGGTGCCGTTCCATCATGGACACGGCGAACCCGACGAGGTCGAAGCGGCTGAAATCCGCCTGGACGAAGTAGCCGCGGGCGCCGCTCTGCCGGGCCAGCTCGCCGATCTCCACCTCACGGTGCTGCGGCAGCGTGCAGACGGGGACGATCCCCGCCTTGAAGCAGGCGGCGAGCGCGATCACCGTCTCGATCGTCGTGCCCATCTGGAAAATCGCGCGGTCGCCGGCGGCAAGGCCCAGCGCCAGCAGCGCCGCGGCCAACCGGTCGCTCGACCCGTCCAGTTCGGCGAAGGTCACGGTCCGCTCGTCGCCGATCAGAGCCGGCTTGTCAGGATGGCGCGCTGCGGTGGCACGCAGCACGTCTCCGACGGTGGACGGGATCCAGGCTCCGTCGGCAAGGTATCGTTCGGCCCGATCGGCCGGTGTGTAGACGACTCCGCTTATGGGATTGCGGATTCCTGTCATCTCTGTCCTCCCCTCGATGCGTTCTGATGCGCGGGCCGCCTTAAGCAGCGGGGGCGATGACGACGCGGTCGCGGTCGAAGACCTCGATCCGGCCGCGGATGCCGCCGGTGAAAAGTCCGTACCAGACCGCCGGCTTCAGCCCGAGTGCACGACGCCGGAACTCGACCGGCCCGGCGGCGTCGATCCGGTCGTGGGTGTCCAGCGCGGTGACGGTGCAGTCGCCGCGCCCGCGGGCCGTGCGGGTCAGGCTGGCGAATTCCTCCAGCCGCGGCACGAAGATGCTGACCGCCGCGGCGGGACCGCCGTCCGTATCGAGCAACCTGGACTTCCGTGTCCAGATCTCGTCGATGGCGACAACGCGCCGGCCTTCGGCGGATGCGGCGTCTTCGGCGTCCAGGGCGGCCCGCAGGGTCAGGGCGGCGTCGGTGGCATCGATGGCGTTCAGCGGCCGCAGCTTGCGGGTGATCTCCACGAAATAGCCGTTGGGATCGCGCACGTAGATGGACTCGATCACCTCGTGCGTGGTCTCCACCGAGACCGTCAGACCTTCGGCTTCCAGGCGCCGCTTCCAGTCCTTCAGTTCCTCCTCGCTGTCGACGAGCCAGGCGGTGTGGGTCGCATCGAAGACGTGGTCGTCCGGCAGCGGCGGCATCGCTGCGCGCCCTTCCAGCGCCTCCGGCTGGTCGGACCCGAGATAATAGAAGAAGGCGATGGTGCTGCCGTTGCCGCTGTCGAAGAAGAAATGCAGGAAGTCGGGATGGGTGGCCGGACCCCAGCCGCGTGCCGAGATGACATGGACGAGCGGCAGGCCCAGCTTGTCGCGGTAGAACTCCACGGTTTCGCGCAGTTTCCAGGTCGGGCGGGCGGTATGGTCCACGCCGCGCAGGCGGAGCCTGGTCGCAGGTTGGTCAAGCATGCTGGTCTCCTGAATTCGTATCGTTGAATTCCAGTTGATTGGGGCGCTCAGCCGCCGAAATGGTCGCGCAGCCACCCGCCGACCGCCCGGCCGGCGGCGTAGCGCCCCGGCTCCTCGTCCGGGGTCAGTGCGCGGCCGTGGTGATCGCCGCGGATGCGCAGATGGGTTTTGCGTCCTGTGGCGAAGCGGTCGAACAGCGCCGCGGCAGTCGAGGGGAAGGTCGAGACATCGCCGGTGTACTCGACCAGCAGCAACGGCTGTTCGATGGCTGCCGCGGTCTTGTGCAGGGCGGCGTTCGACGACAGGCCCGACCAGGTCGACAGCCACGCCTCGGGGGAGCAGACGCGGGCGAAGCCGACCGCGCCGTAGTTGGAGGCGAAGGGATCCCGCCCCCACAGGGAGCCATAGCCGCGGTCGGAAGGATCGAGGCTGGGGTCGAAACAGCGCAGGTCGGCATCGGTCCGCCAAACGGTCATGAGTGGCGTGTGGGCGCCGCGCCGCCGGTCGTCGATGCTGCCGGTCTCCTTGGCGCGCCTGCGCGCCGCCAGCCGTTCCGCGATCAGGGCATGCGCCCGTTCGTCCAGCCGCACGACCCGGGCCTGCTGCGCGGAGCGGTAGCGTTCGACGAAGTCCGGGGAGTAACGGGACGGTCCCGGAGGCTCCGCGAAGCCGTTCGCCGGGCTGAAGGGGTCGAGCGCCGGATTCACGGACAGCGCGTCATCCTCGTCGGTCACCGACGGGTCGATGCATCCCATCAGCAGCATGCCCTGGCCGGGGTGTGGCGCGACCAGCACCAGCCCATCCGCCACCGGCATGTCGAGCGACGCGAGATTGGTCGGCCGCCCGCCGGGCGTGCGGGCGATCCGCCGCTCCGGCGCCAACTGCGACTGCTGCATGTAGAAGGTGTAGAGACTGCCGCCGCCGGAGTTGCCGAGCAGGACAATGCGGCGGAAGCCCTGGGCGCGCAGGAAGGACAGCCCGGCGGCGACATCGAACAGAGCCGTCTCGTGCTCAAGCCGGCTGTCGTTGCCGACGGAGCGCGGCGATTGGGACCAGGCGGCGAAGCCGGCCTCCACGATGTCCGGAACAAGGTAATGGCAGGCCATGAATTCCCGCGGGTGCATGATGCACACGACCGTGTCGCTGCGCCCGCGGACATAGAGCGTGCCCCCCGTCGCCGCCCGGTCGGCCGTGCGCAGCGCCACGTTGCGGGTCAGCGTGCCGTCGGGAAGGTCGCGTGGGTTCCAGTCGGTGTTGAGAAATCCCGCCGTCGCCGCCTGATCCGCCGACTGATGTGCGGCAGGCGCGGGTGTGCCCGAAACCGGCATGTCCATCGTCTCCCTTACGAAGGGCGGCGCGATCCGCCCGTATGTTGGTCTTGAGGCAGGGCGGCAGGGCTATTGATCGATGCCGGCCGCTCTGCATATTTGACATGGTGACGAATAATTGACGGTACCGTCAATAGGTGGAAATTCCTGTCAAGGCGCGCTTTGTCGCACCCGTGGTGTGGTCATTGCCGTTCAGGGCAATGTTTTCAAAGCCTTCGATGCCCCTTGGGATTGGGAAGCCTCGTCCGGCAACGCTTCAAAAATTTGACGTTCCCGTCAAAACCTCCCATCCTGCGGCGTGGGGAAACCGGATAGGAGGACGGGGTGGGCAGGACATCGGCCAAAGCGGAAACCGGCCGGAAGGCGCTGCTGCGCCAGAGCGTGCTCGACGCGGCGGCAAAGCTGTTCGCCGAACGCGGCTTCGCAGGCACCAGCTTCCAGGATATAGCCGACGCGCTGAACGTCGGGCGCACGGCGCTCTATTACTATTTCAAAAGCAAGGAAGAGGTGCTGGCGTCGCTGGTGGAGGAGGTCACCGTCGTCAGCGATCGGCAATCCGCCATGCTCTCAGCCCGGACCGACGACGATCCGGTCGAGGTCCTGCGCTCCATGGTGAGCGGCCATGTGGAGCTTCTCCTCTCGCACGCCCTTCAGTTCCGGGTCGTCGATCGGACCGAGGTGGAACTGCCCCACGACCTGCGCGCGGTGCATGAGCGCTCCAAACGGGCCGTGCTCGACCATTTCACGACGCAAATCGCACGAGGGATCCAGCAGGGATTGTTCCGTCCGGTGGACCCCCGCGTCGCCGCTTTCGCGCTGATCGGCATGTGCAGCTGGACGACATGGTGGTTTCACGAAGGCGGGCGCAAGACGGCCAGGGAGGTCGCCGGGATTCTGGCGGATCTGGCGGTGCATAGCCTTTTGCGGACGGACGATCAGCGCAAGGCGGTCAGCGATCCCGGCAATCTGTTTCGCCAGCTGCACGAGAATCTGGATTGCCTGGAACTCCTCTACAAGCGGCAGGATGGGGGAGCGTGACGGGGTCATCGCATTTGGATTGGGTTGCTGATCAAGCCCCTCTCCCGCAAGGGGAGAAGGGCATTCGCAGCGCGATGTCGCCGCTTGAAATCTCAAATGCGATTGCCCTGGGAGCGTGACGGGTTCCGTTGACTTTGGCGCGCAATTCGGCGTGAGAGCGGAGTCCACCGGCGGCCGGCCGGCCGGCCCGTCAGGCTGGCCGTCACCTGGCCATAAGTGGACTGGTATCGCCCGCCGACTTCGCGGAACAGCAACCGGACGTAATCATGCCGCCGCCAGCAGCTTGGGAAAGCGGGTCAGGTTGGACGCCTTCGTTGTCGCAATCGAGTTGATGTGACAATGCCGCCCGATTGGAACCGCCTCTTCACCATGCTTGTCTGTAGAGATCCAAGGCATCGTCGTAGCGGACATCGCGCCGATTGTTGATCAAAAGCCTCTGCACCTTCATGGCGTCAGCCGCCAGCATCGGCAGATCGTCCTGCCGCACGCCAAGCTGTTCCAGCCGCTGCTCCATCGGCATGGCAGCAACGAGATCGCGCATGGCGTCGATGAAGGCAGCCGCCGCCTCGTCCGGTGTGGCGAAGGAGCGGCCGGGCATGATCGCCGGAGCGAGTTCGGCATAGAGCTCCCCGGCCGCCGGCCGGTTGAACTCGAGCACCGGTCCGAGCATCAACGCGTTGCTCAGTCCGTGCGGCACGTGGAAATGGCCCCCCAGCGGGTAGGCCAGGGCGTGGACCGCCCCGACCGGCGCATTGGCGAAGGCGATGCCGGCAAGCAGCGAGCCCTGGAGCATCGCAGCACGGGCGGCGACGTCGCGCCCGTCGGCGATGACGGCACGGATGTTGCCGCCCAGCAAGCCCAGCGCCCGCAGCGCGAGGCTGTCGGACAGCGGGTTCTTCTTGTGGCGGGTGGTGTAGGCCTCGATGGCGTGGACCATCGCATCGATGCCGGTCATGGCGGTGACCCGCGGCGGCAGCCCGAGCGTCAGACGGGCGTCGAGCACCGCCA
This sequence comes from Azospirillum palustre, assembly GCF_002573965.1. NCBI lineage: Bacteria > Pseudomonadati > Pseudomonadota > Alphaproteobacteria > Rhodospirillales > Azospirillaceae > Azospirillum > Azospirillum palustre. The sequence continues at coordinate 257,539 of NZ_PDKW01000041.1, forward strand.
GATCGGGGTAGAGCAGACTGGACACCACCCCCTTCTTCTCGCTGGTCGGCGTGGTGACGATGGCGATCGGCGTCACCTCCGATCCCGTGCCGGCGGTGGTCGGCACCTGGATCAGAGGCAGGCGCGGCCCCTTGGCGAGGCCGATGCCGTAGATATCCGGCAGGTCCTGCGGCGTGCCGGCCAGCAGGGCGACCAGTTTGGCGGTGTCGAGCGAGCTGCCGCCGCCGAAGCCGATCACCCCGTCGGCTCCGGCGGCGCGCGCCGCCTGGACCGCCAGCGCCACCGACTCTTCCGGCGGGTCGGCCAGCACGTCGCAGAACAGGGTGCATGCCGTGCCGGCGGTCTTGAAACCGGCCTCGACCGGCTCCAGCAACCCGGCCGCCACCAGACCGGCGTCGGTGACGATCAGCGCGCGGCGGATGCCCAGCTCCTTGGCCATCTCACCCAGCCGGGCCGCCGCCCCCACCTCGCACACCAGCTTGCGCGTGGTTTCGAACACGAAGTCCATCATCTCTCGGTCCTCACCGGAAAGGGGTCATGCGGTTTCGGCCGGCGTGACCAGCCGCCCGAGCACCGTGCGGAGTTTCTCCGGCAGTGCTGCGGGGCGGCGCGTCTCGCGATCGACGTAGACATGCACGAAATGGCCGCAGGCCGCCGGGGTGGGATCGTCGTTGCGGAAGAGCCCGACTTCGTAGCGGACGCTGCTGGTGCCCAGCCGCGCCACGCGCAGCCCGGCTTCGACCCGGTCGGGAAAGCTGACCGGCGCGTAATAGCTGCAGCCGGTGTCCACCACCAAGCCGATCACCGGGCTGGTTTCGATGTCGAGCGCGCCGTTCTCGATCAGGTACTGGTTCACCACCGTGTCGAAGTAGCTGTAATAGACCACGTTGTTGACATGGCCATAGGCGTCGTTGTCCATCCACCGGGTGGGCACGATCTGGAAATGGGGGTAGGAGGCGCGGGTGTCGTGCTTGCGGTCCATGAGGGTTCCTCCCTGTCTCTGGTTCGTTTCCGGGGGCTCAGGCGACTTCGAACAGGCCGGCGGCGCCCATGCCGCCACCGACGCACATGGTGACGACGACATGGCGCACGCCCCGGCGCCTGCCCTCGATCAAGGCGTGGCCGACCAGGCGGGCGCCCGACATTCCATAGGGATGACCGACGGCAATGGCACCGCCGTTGACGTTCAGCCGCTCGTCGGGAATGCCGAGCCGGTCGCGGCAGTGGATTGCCTGCGCGGCGAAGGCCTCGTTCAGCTCCCACAGCCCGATGTCGTCGACGGTCAGGCCGTGCTGCTTCAACAGCTTCGGCACCGCGAAGACCGGGCCGATCCCCATTTCGTCGGGGTCGCAGCCGGCGACCGCGATGCCCCGGTAGAGCCCGAGCGGGTGCAGGCCCCGGCGCTCGGCCTCTGCCGCCTCCATCAGCACGCTGGCCGACGCCCCGTCCGACAATTGCGAGGCGTTGCCGGCGGTGACGAAGCGCCCTTCCCGGATTTGCTGGCCGTCGCGGAACACCGGCTTCAGCGCCGACAGCCCGGCCAAGGTGGTGTCCGGCCGGTTGCTCTCGTCACGGTCCAGTGTGACCGTATGACGGGTGGTCTCGCCGGTCGCCTTGTCGAGGCGGGTCATGGCGGTGGTGAGCGGCACGATCTCCGCGTCGAAGCGCCCGGCGTCCTGCGCTTCGGCGGTGCGCGCCTGGGAGCGGGCGGCGTAGGCGTCCTGCGCCTCGCGCGGCACGCCGTAGCGCGCCGCCACGATCTCCGCCGTCTCGATCATCGCCATGTAGACGTCGGGGCGGTGCTCGACCAGCCAGGGATCGCGCCAACGCTCGACGTTCATGCGGTCGGTCTGCACCAGCGACAGCGATTCCAGCCCGCCGCCGACCGCGACGGTCATGCCGTCGACGACGATCTGCTTGGCGGCGATGGCGATGGCCATCAGGCCGGAGGCGCATTGCCGGTCCACCGACTGCGCTGCAACCGAGGTCGGCAGTCCGGCGCGCAGCGCGCATTGCCGGGCCATGTTCATGTGGGTGGCGCCCTGCTGCAGGGCCGCCCCCATCACCACGTCGTCGATCTCGGCGGGATCGATCCCGGCGCGGGAGACGGCATGGGCGATGGCGTGTCCCCCCAGCGCCTGCGCCTGGGTGTCGTTGAAGGCGCCGCGGTAGGCCTTGCCGATGGGCGTGCGGGCGGTCGATACGATGACGGCTTCTCTCACCGGTCTTCTCCCCACTGTCAGCCGGCGGCGTCCGCCGCGCGCTTCAGGATGCGGTCGACATGGCTCAGGCCGGCGTCGATCTCGTGCTGGCGGTCGAGCGAGGCGATCCCGGCGAAGCGGGCGGCCACGGCCTCCGGCGTCCGTTCGCCCTCGGGCAGGAAGACGCCGTCCGATTCGACGATGGCGAGCCGGGCGTAGGTGCCGGCGCCGGCGAGAATCACCGTGCGGCTCGGCGCCTGCTCCGACACCAGGAACAGCGCCGCCGGGGTGACGAAATCCGGGTTCAGCCGGGCCAGCGCCGTCTCGTCGAGGATGTCGGAGGTCATGCGGGTCGCCGCCGTCGGGGCGACCGCATTGACGTGGATGCCGTTGCGGATGCCCTCCAGATGCAGGACGTTCATCAGCCCGACCAGCCCGGCCTTCGCCGCGCCGTAGTTCGACTGGCCGAAATTGCCGTAGACGCCCGAGGTCGAGGTCGTCATCAGGACACGGCCATAGCCCTGCGCCCGCATGATCGGCCAGACCGCGTGGGTGACGTTGGCCGCCCCCATCAGATGCACGTCGACGACAGAGCGGAAATCCTCCAGCTCCATCTTGGCGAAGCTCTTGTCGCGCAGGATGCCGGCGTTGTTGATCAGCACGTCGATGCGGCCCCACAGGCCGACGGTGCGCTCGACCATGGCGGCGACCTGCGCCGGGTCGGTGACATTCGCGCCGTCGGCGATGGCCTCGCCGCCCCGGCTGCGGATCTCCGCGACCACCGTTTCGGCGGCGGTCTCGGCGTTGTCGGGGGCGCCGCGTCCGTCGCGCCCGCCGCCCAGGTCGTTGACCACCACCCTGGCGCCGCGCGCCGCCAGGTCCAGCGCGTAGCCGCGCCCCAGCCCGTTCCCCGCCCCGGTGACGATGGCGACCCGCCCGTCGAAGCGGATGCCGTCGGGACCGATTCCGTTCGATTGAATGCTCATGCTGCGTTCACCTGTTCTTTCAAGTGGGTCAGGATGATCCAGTCTGCCGCCAGGGCCGGCTTTCCGCCGCCTTCGATCTCCACCGTCACCGCATAGCGCGCGACCAGTTCCCGATCCGACCGGCGGGTCGCCTCGCTCAACACGAAGCGGGCACGGACCCGCGCTCCGGACTTGACCGGGGCGAGGAAGCGGACGCGGTCGAAGCCGTAATTGATGACCATCGCCTCTCCGGCGATCGTCGGCAGCACGCCCTCGCCCATCGCGGTCAGCAGCGACAGCGACAGGAAGCCATGGGCGATGGTGCCGCCGAAGGGAGTGTCGCGGCTTGCCCGTTCGGGATCGACATGGATGAACTGGCGGTCGTCGATGACGTCGGCGAAGGAGTCGATGCGCGTCTGGTCGATTGCGAACCAGCGCGACACACCGATCTCGCCGCCGACGCGCAGTTCCAGATCCCCGGCGGGAATGGCTTCGTTCATTGGGCGCGTTCCCATGTTCGTTTGGGCCGTGGTCGTGTGGGCCATATCCGTCTGGCCTTCGGTCGGGTGCGCTCGCCGCAAAGTTTGCTTGCGTCACGCACAAAAAACCTACCAAGTAGTATGTGAGCCCGCCCGCTCTGTCCAGGCAGAAATGTTGCCTGTGGGATGGATTGGTCCTAGCTTCGCGTGAGCGGCCATTGCCGGGGTGCCGCGAAGGGACGATGTGGACGGAGCGGGTTGACCGCCGACGAAATAATCGAGTTGGAACTGGACGATGAGCAGTGAAAAGAGCCAGCTGTCACCCCGCATCGACAAGACCGGGAACATCGATATTCTAATTGCCGCCGCCGAATGCTTCATGGAGCAGGGCTATCACGCGACGAGCATCGACGATGTGGCACGGCGTCTGGGTGCAACGAAGGGGCGCATCTACCATTATTATCGCTCGAAGACGGAGCTGTTCTTCGACGTTCACCGCGAGGGAATGCGGCGCAACTTCGAGGCCGTCACCCCGGTGATGAAGGGGCCGGAGCCGGCGGCCAAGCGCCTGAGCGCCATGTTCCGCCAGCACGCCCTGTCGATGATGGAGAATCTCGCGCTTGAGGCGGTGGTCGTGCAGGGGGTCGAGATGCACCGCTTCGGCGCCACGACGCCTGAGCAGCGCCGCACGCTGGCCGAGCTGATGACCGTGCGCAACGACTTCGAAAGCCTGTTCAAGCGGGTCGCCTACGAGGGGGTCGAGGACGGCTCGATCCGCACCAGCGACGTGTCGGTGGCGGTCAAGGTGGCGCTGGGCGCCATCAACTGGCTGTCGATCTGGTACCGCCCCCGCCCGGCCGAGACCCGTGACGACCGCGAGATCCTCGCAGACAAGATCGTGGGTTCGATCATGCAGGGACTGAACGCGCCGGCATGAGGGAAAGCCCCTTACCCATCATGGGGGAAGGGGCCTCCGCCATCCTCGAAAACCCGATGCGTTCGACCGCCTCTCAGCCGAGCCTTTCGCGCTTGAGGCGGATGCCCGCGGCCTCGCGGTCCCAGCAATCCTCCGTCAGGCCGTCGGCGCGCAACATGTGCTTCTGGAGCTTGCCGCTGGCCGTCTTGGGCAGCTCCTCCACCACGCGGACATAGCGCGGCACCATGTAGTGCGCCACCCTGGCTGCCAGGAAACCGACCAGTTCGGCAGGGTCGATCGCAGCGCCGGGGATTGGGGCGACGACCGCCAGAACCTCATCCTCGCCGACATCGCTGGGCACGGCGACCGTCACCGCCTCGCGCACCGCCGGGTGGGCGCAGATCTCCGCCTCCAGTTCGAAGGAGGAGATGTTCTCGCCACGGCGGCGGATGACGTCCTTCAGGCGGTCGACGAAGAAGAAGCGGCCGTCCGCCTCCATGCGGAAGGCGTCGCCGGTGTGGAACCAGCCGTTGCGCATGGACGCCAGCGTCGCCTCCGGGTTCCGGTAATAGCCGGAGCCGAGCGCCCAGGGCCGGTGCGAGCGGACGATCAGTTCGCCGACCGTGCCCGGCGGCAGCTCGGCGTCGTTGCTGTCGACCACCCGCAGTTCGAAGCAGGGTCTGGCGCGGCCGCACAGGCCCGGCACCATCCCGTCCGGCCCGGCGGTCCGCGGCCCGGCCGTCAGGGGGCTGGCGATCTCGGTCATGTTGTAGACGGTGTGGAGTTCCACACCGAAGCGCGCACCGAATCGGGGCGCGTCCTCGCCGAACGGGACAATGAAAACCTTCTTGAGAGTATGGTCGCGGTCCCGCGCATCCGGCGGCGCCTTCAGCAGGAAATTCGCCATGATGCCCAGAAGCAGGACCACCGTGCTGCCGGAGTCGCGGATCGACCCCCAGAAGTCCGGCGTCCGGAACTCCGGAACCATTGCCAGGGACCCGCCCTTGCCCAGCATGCAATAGACGTAAAGCGTGCTGCCGCAATGGAAAATCGGCCCGCAGATCATGCAGCGGTCGTCTGCCGCGATGCTGTCGAAGGCGTCCGGCCCCATTGTGTAAATCTGCACGTAGGAGGTCACGACACCCTTGGCGGCTCCGGTGGTGCCCGACGAGTACATGATCGCATGGGGGTCCCAGGGCTGGATCGGCCGGTCGAGCGCCAGGGTCAGATCGGCATCGGCCGGCGCATCGACCAGCGGCGCGACGGTGACGCCGGGTAGTTCCGGCGGGTCGGAATCCGCCGCGCCGACGGTCAGGATCCTGACCAGCGGCCCGCGATCTATCTCCGCCAGACGGCCGATCAGGGCGGCATGGGCGATGAGGATCGAGGCCCCGGCATTGTCCAGCATATGCTCCAGCGGGCGCCCGCGGCTTGCGGTGTTGAGCGGCACATAGACCGCGCCGAGATAGTTGATGGCGAACCAGGCGGTCAGCAGATCCGGCCCGTTTCCCATCCAGCACAGAACATGGTCGCCTTGGCGGACCCCCTGCGCCCGCAGGGCCGCGGCGCGGCGGCGGACACGCTCCAGCGTCTCGCGATAGCTCCAGCTTTCGCCCCGCCAGAAGGCGACGAACAGCGCGTCGGGCTGCCGCGCGGCCTGACCTTCCAGAAGATTGCGCAGCACGCACTCGTCCGCCGTGGGGATCCGCACCCAATCATCGCCGTGCATCGCCGAAAACCCTCCCTGTTCTTGTCAAACCCTGTCCGGACCACGGGCCTCGCGCCCGTGATGGCGGCTGCCGTCGATATGTTTGCACCGCCAATCAAAAGATTGCAACATACTCAGTAGAATGTTAGGCAGGAGACATCGACGACAACGGCCGGCGGGGCTGGCGAAGCCCTGATGGGGAGGAGCAAACGGGATGAGTCTCGTTTCAATCGAGCATGCGGACGGGGTGGCGCTGGTCCGCTACGACCGCGGCGGGCGGGCCAACGCGCTGAGCGCATCGGCAATGGAGGAATTGACCGGCGTCGCCCACCGCCTGCGTGCCGACACCACGGTGCGGGCGGTGGTGCTGACCGGCACCGCCACGGTATTTTCCGGCGGAATCGACCTGTCCGATCCGCTGCTCTGGCCTACCGGTGCGGATGTGCTGGAACAGCACGCCGCGGTCGAGCGCGGACGCGCCCTGTGCGACGCCTGGGCGGCGGTTCCTCAACTCACCATCGCCGCCGTCGAGGGGCCGGCGGTCGGTGGCGGCGGCGTGCTGGCGCTGGCGCTGGACCTGCGGGTCTTCGGACGGGGCGCGCATCTGCGGCTGCCGGAGGCTCGGCTCGGCTTCAACCTCGCCTGGGGCGGGTTGCCGCGCCTGGTCTCTCTGGTCGGTCCGGCGCGGGCCAAGCGGCTGCTGTTCACCGACCTGCGGGTCGATCCGGCGCTGGCGCTCGATTGGGGGCTGGCGGACCTCGTCGCGGAGGATGGCGCCGCGGTCGGCGAAAGCCTGCGGATGGCGCGCGACGCGGCGGTGGTCCCGCCGCTGGCCCTGCGCATGACCAAGCGGGCCATCGACGCCCAGGCCGACCAGACGAGGCTGGCCCATGGCGACAGCGACCAGTTCCTGCTCGGTCGCCTGCTGCGTGACGCGGCGGCGGCCAAAGGCTGAGACGACTCTTCAAATCAACCGGAACCGGGAGGACAAACGCATGAAGACGCTCAAGACCGCTCTGCTCGCGGGTATCGCCGCCTTCGCCGCGATCGGCGCATCGGCCGGCACGGCACAGGCGCAGATCTCCGACAATGTGGTGAAGATCGCCGTGCTTGACGACATGACCGGCATCTATGCCGACCTCGCCGGCCGCGGTTCGGTGGTGGCCGCGCAGATGGCGGTGGAGGATTTCGGCGGCAAGGTCAAGGGCGCGCCGGTCCAGGTCGTCTTCGCCGACCACCAGAACAAGGCCGACATAGCCGCCAGCGTCTCCCGCCAGTGGATCGACCGCGAACAGGTCGATGTGATCGTCGATGTCGGCAACTCCGCCGCGGCGCTCGCGGTGCAGGAGGTGACGCGCGAGACCGGACGGGTCCACCTGAACTCCACCGCGGGCAGCACCGAACTGACCAACGAGAAATGTTCTCCGACCGGTGTCCACTGGACCTATGACACCTACGCGCTCGCCAATGGCGCCGGCCGTGCCCTGACCCAGCAGGGCAACAAGTCGTGGTTCTTCGTCACCGCCGACTACACCTTCGGCCGCAGCCTGGAAACCAACACGGCGAACGCGGTGAAGAAAGCCGGCGGGGAGGTCCTGGGCATGGTCCGGGCGCCGGTGGCGACGCCGGATTTCTCCTCCTTCCTGCTTCAGGCGCAAGCATCGGGCGCGCAGGTGGTGGCGCTCGCCAATGCAGGCGGCGACTTCGTCAATGCGGTGAAGCAGGCCAACGAGTTTGGCCTGGCCCAGAGCGGCCAGAAGATGGTCGGCATGCTGGTCTTCCTGACCGACATCGACAGCCTCGGCCTCGACGTGACCAAGGGAATGATCATCACCACCGGCTGGTACTGGGACACCGACGAGCGGACGCGGGAATTCGCCAAGCGCTTCGGCCAACGCCATGAGGGCAAGATGCCGACCATGGTGCAGGCCGGTGTCTATTCGGCGGTTCTGAATTACCTGAAGGCCATCGACGCCAGCGGCACCGACAAGGGCCTGACAGTGGTCGACCAGCTGAAGACCATGCCCATCGAGGACATGTTCGCACGCAACGGCAAGGTCCGCACCGACGGCCGCATGGTCCACGACATGCACCTCGTCGAGGTCAAGAGCCCGGCGGAGTCCAAGGGGCGCTGGGATTATTACAAGATTCTCAGCACCATCCCCGGCAACGACGCGTTCCTGCCGCTGTCCGAAAGCAAGTGCCCCCTCGTGAAGGGCTGACGGGCGAAGGGCTGACGGGCGGAGACTGAAATGGACACCCCGGCCGGCGATCCCGCATGGAATCGGCGGCCGGGGCTGCACGACCGACGAATGGCAAGGAGACCGCATCGCCGATGACCGACGACATCATCCTGGAGGCGCGTGGCCTTACGAAGGAGTTCAAGGGGTTCGTGGCGGTGAAGGAGGTGAACCTCCAGGTTCGCCGCGGCACCATCCACGCGCTGATCGGCCCGAACGGCGCCGGCAAGAGCACGGTGTTCAACCTGCTGACCAAGTTCCTGACACCGACGCGCGGCCAGATCCTTTACAAGGGCCGCGACATCACCCGCACCAAGCCGGCCGACATCGCGCATGGGGCTGGTCCGCTCCTTCCAGATCTCGGCAGCAGCGAGGCGAAGGCGCCGCCGACATAGCGGTAGAGCGGCAGGCCGGCATCCTCGGCGGCGGCGCGGGCGACCGCCAGCGACACGCCCAGGATGGCGTTGGCGCCGAGACGGCTCTTGTTCTCCGTGCCGTCCAGGTCGATCATCGCAAGGTCGATGCCGCGCTGGTCGTCGGCGTCCAGGCCGGCGAGCGCGTCATAGATCTCACCGTTGACGGATTCGACCGCCTTCAGCACGCCCTTGCCGCCGAAGCGGGACTTGTCGCCGTCGCGCAGCTCGACCGCCTCGTGGGCGCCGGTGGAGGCGCCCGACGGCACCGCGGCGCGGCCGAAGGCGCCGCTGTCCAGCGCAACGTCGACTTCCACGGTCGGGTTGCCGCGGCTGTCCAGGATTTCGCGGGCGTGAATCTCGGTGATGACGCTCATGATCGGTCGATCCTTCGAGGAATGGCAGCCGCGTTGTCTCGCAGGCCGCGTTTTAAGGCGCGCAGGCTTGATAGCCCCGACGTCCGGGCGATGCAATATCTGCTTCGGCTTACAACCCCGCGCGGATGCGCGCATTCGAACCGGAAATCAGAGAAATCCTTCCACCATTGCGGCGAATTCGGCCGGACGTTCGGCGTGCAGCCAGTGTCCGACGCCGTTGATCATGCGGATTTCCGCCTTGGGGAAGTGGCGGCGGATGGCGTCGTGATGCTCCGGCCGGATGTAGTCCGACGCGCCGCCGCCGATGAACAGCGCCGGCCCATCATAGCGGGCGTCGGCGAAATCGGGGAAGCCGATCAGCTTGCCCATGTTCGCGCCGATGGAATCGAGGTTGATCCGCCAGGAGAAGGCGCCGTTCTCCAGCACCAGATTCTGCATCAGGAAGGAGCGCAGCGGCGCCTCCGGCACGGCATCGACCAGTTGGGCTTCCACCTCCGGCCGACGCGTGGCGCCCTCCAGCTTCGCGGCCTTCATCGCGGCGACGAAGGGGGCGTGGGTGTGGGTGTAGGCGACCGGGGCGATGTCGGCGACCACCAGCCGCTCCACCCGGTCGGGATGAGCCAGCGCCAGCGCCATGGCGGTCTTGCCGCCCATCGAATGGCCGACGATTGTGGCGCGGGCGAAGCCGCGGTCGTCGAGGAAGCGCAGCACGTCGGCCGCCATCTCCGGATAGCTCATGCCCTCGGCCCAGGGCGCGCCGCCATGGTTGCGCAGGTCCAGCGCATAGACCCGTCGCGATTCGCCGAAGCGGCGGGCCAGGGTCTGCCAGTTGCGGGCCGATCCGAACAGGCCGTGCAGGACCAGCATCGGCGTTCCGCCATTGGCTTCGCCGGCTTCCAGGTAGGTCAGGGGGAGGGCTTGCTGCTGCGGCATGTCGGGGCCTTCGACCGTGGAGGAATGAGATGCGTTCTGGACGAATGCGGGCCGCGATCCTATGACGAACGCGGCCGCATCGCTAGGATGCCGCCGGGCATCATCCGCATCACAGAAGCGACCCTGCCATCGTGTTCCGTCATATCCTGTCCGTCGGCGGCCTGACCCTGGCCAGCCGGGTGCTCGGTTTCCTGCGCGACGTGCTGACCGCGGCGCTGCTCGGCGCCGGGCCGGTCGCCGATGCCTTCTTCGTCGCCTTCCGGCTGCCGAACCATTTCCGCGCCCTGTTCGCCGAGGGCGCCTTCAACTCCGCCTTCGTGCCGCTGTTCTCGGGCAAGCTGGTGCAGGACGGGGCAGCATCCGCCCGCCGCTTCGCCGACGAGGTGATGACCCTGCTGGTCATCGTGCAGCTGGTGCTGCTGCTGGCGGTGCTGGCCTTCATGCCGCAATTCATGACGGTCTTCGCCCCCGGTTTCGCCGACGAGCCGGAGAAGTTCCGGCTCGCCGTTCTGTTCACCAGCATCACCTTCCCCTATCTGCTGCTGATCTCGCTGGTGTCGCTCTATGGCGGCGTGCTGAACAGCATGAGCCGCTTCGGCTCGGCCGCCGCCGCACCGATCCTGATGAATCTGTGCCTGATCGCGGCGCTGGTGATCGGTACGCCGCTGATGCCGACGGCCGGGCACGCGCTGTCCTGGGGCGTGCTGGCGTCGGGTGTCGCGCAGTTCCTCTATCTGGCCTGGGATGCAAGACGGGCGGACATGACCCTGCGGCCGGTGATGCCGCGCCTGTCGCCTGACGTGAAGCGCTTCCTGGCGGTTCTGGGGCCGGCGGCGCTGGGGTCCGGCCTGACGCAGATCAGCCTGTTCGCCGACACGCTGATCGCCTCGGCCCTGCCGACCGGGGCGGTGTCCTACCTTTATTATGCGGACCGGCTGAACCAGCTGCCGCTGGGGGTGATCGGCATCGCCGTCGGGACCGTTCTGCTTCCGGAAATGTCCAAGCGGATCAAGAGCGGCGACGAGGCCGGCGCGGTCGACAGCCAGAACCGCGCCATCGAGCTGTCGCTGGTGCTGACCCTTCCGGCCGCCATCGCCTTCCTGGTGGCGGGCACGCCGATCCTGTCGGTGCTGTTCCAGCGCGGCGCCTTCGGCCCCTCGGATGCCGCGGCCTCCGCCCTCACCCTGCAAGCTTATGCGCTGGGCCTGCCGGCCTTCGTGGTGATCCGCAGCCTCGTCAACGGCTTCTATGCCCGCCACGACACGGCGACACCGGTGCGGGTGGCGCTGGCGGCGGTCGGCATCAATGTGGCGCTGAAGCTGGCGCTGATGGGGCCGCTGGCCCAGGTCGGGCTGGCGGTCGCCACCTCCGTCGGTGCCTGGGTCAATGCCGGGCTGCTGGCGCTGCTGCTGCACCGCCGCGGCCTGTTCCGGGCGGATGCGCGGCTGACCCGCAATCTGCCCCGCATGGCCATCGCCGCCGTCGCCATGGCCGGCGCCCTGTGGCTGGCGACCGAGCGGCTCGCCCCCTGGCTGGGTGCCGCCGGTGTGGTGGAACGGCTGGGCGGCCTGGTTGTGCTGGCGGCGGTCGGGCTGACGGTCTATGCCGTGGCTGCGGTGCTGCTGGGGCTGGTGCGGCGCAGCGACCTTGGCCGTCTGCGCCGCCGCCGGGCGAAAGCGTGAGTTGGGGGGATGGAGCTTTGTCGTCGTGTTGCTTTGTCGGGCAAAATTTACACGGATGTCACGAATTTAGACACGGATTACACGGATTTTCTTTTTGACTTGCTTCGCTGCGGGCTGGCGGTGGGGCTGCACGCTGCAGTGAAGCGATCCGTGAAATCCGTGTTTTAATCCGTGAAATCCGTGTCGATCTTGCCGAACACGCCTGCTCCTCTCCAAGTATCCTCCTGCCTCACCCCTCTGTCTGCAAAGGCCGCTCGGGATCGGCGCTCCATTCCGACATCGAGCCGTCATAGAGCCGTACCCCGGGCACGCCGGCGATCTCGCTGAGCGCGAACCAGGACACCGAGGCGAGGTGGCCGGTGTTGCAGAAGGTGATGGGCTGGTCGTGCAAGGGCAGGCCGGCCCGGTCGGCCATCGCCTTCACCGCGTCAGGCGTGGCGAAGCGGTGTTCGGCTGCCGAGAAGAGCGGGGCGATGTCCAAATTGACGGCGCCCGGAATGGTGCCGGGAGCACGGGCCTGCGGGCTCTTGGCCTTGCCGGCGAACTGCTCGGCCGACCGCGCATCGTGCAGCGGCACGGCCCCGGCCTTCATGGCGGCCTCGACATCCTCCACGGTGGCGCGCAGGCCGGCGCGCGGGTGAGGAACGAAGCCGGTCGGCTTGTGCACCGCCGGTTCGGGCGTCACCGGCCCGCCGGCTGCCACCCAGGCGGCGAAACCGCCGTCCAGCACCGACACTGCGTCATGGCCCAGCATCTTGAAGGTCCAGTAGACGCGGGTGGCGTTGCCCATGTCGGACGCGTTGGCACCGGCCGCGACCAGCACCACATGGTCGCCGTTGCCGATCCCCAGCCCGCCGATCAATCCCGCCAGAACCCCCGGCTCCGGCAGCATCCCGGCCCCGCCACCGACCACAGTCCGCCAGCCGGCCGTTGCGTAGTCGGAATGAACCGCTCCCGGAACGAAGCCGCCGGCGGGCGGAGTTCGCACATCGAGGACGACGATGCCGGGGCTGTCGAGCCTGCTTTTCAGCCAGGAAGCGTCCACAAGCGGGGAAATGCTGCTGTCGGTCATCAGGGTGAACCCGGTTCCGGTTGGTCGGTTGCCTTGCCCTGCCGTGATCGTTGCTCGGTCGCAACGGATTGCCCGGCAGGCCGGCGGATGCCCCCCGCGGCGGGCGGGCTGCCAGTATGGGCGAATCAGTGTGGGCGAAGCTGCGGTGCGGGAAAAGCCCAATCTTGTCGCAATCCCGGCCAGTCGGTGGCGTTGCCGGCCAACCCGTCCGGGGTGTAGGATGTCCCGTTCGTATAGGAAGGCGCCCCTTTCCGGCGCGGGAGCTTGGACAGCCATGGCCAACATCGACGACCTGCTCGGCGCGCCCGATCCCAACGACGGCGACGCCTCGTCCTTCGCCATCGGCGACGCGCCGGTGGAGATCAAGGTCGTCATCGGCACCGCCATGCTCCGTGTCCGCGACCTCCTGAAGCTGGGCCGCGGTGCCGTCGTGGAACTCGACCGCCATCTGAAGGACCCGACCGACGTCTATGTCGAAGGCGTTCTGGTCGCCCGCGGCGAGGTTGCGATCATCGACGACAAGATCGGCGTCACCCTGACCGACTTCATCAAGTCCAGCCGCGAATGGAAGCGCTGACCGCGCCCTTTTTCCGTTGCGGCGCCTTCCCTTAATCGATGCTTCATTCGGTAGCAGCCCCGCTTGCGCTGGCGTCTTGACGGCGGGCGATGGCTTCTGGTGTCGTTGTATCCGGTCGTGGAAACTGCCGTCGCCGACGGCGTCGCCGGCCCGGAGAGCGAAGCCATGCCCCACACCGTCGTCTCCCCCTGCCTGCCGCGCCATTTTTCCAATCCCAATGCCGACCATGAGCGGGTCTACGGCCCGTCGGAACGCGCGATCCTCAGCCGTGCCGCCTTCGAGGAGGCAATGGCGGAGATCGGCGCCTGGCCCGGCTACACGCCCACCCCGCTGCGCTCCCTGCCGGGTCTGGCGCGGGAGACCGGGATCGACCGCCTCTGGTACAAGGACGAGAGCGCCCGCTTCGCGCTCGGCAGCTTCAAGGCGCTGGGCGGGGCGTACGCCGTGCTGCGGCTGCTGGCGCGGGAGGTGACGGCGCGGGTGCCCGGCGTGCCGGTGACAGCGTTGGATCTGGTCGTCGGCCGCTATGCCAAGGTGACGCGGACGCTGACCGTCACCACCGCCACCGACGGCAACCATGGCCGCTCGGTCGCCTGGGGCGCACAGGTGTTCGGCTGCAATTGCGTGGTGTATGTGCCCGCCGCCTGTACGCCCGGCCGCCGTGCCGCCATCGAGGCGTACGGGGCGCGGGTGGTGGTGGTGGACGGGCCGTACGACGACGCGGTGCGCCGTGCCGCCGCCGACGCGGCGGCACAAGGCTGGTTCGTCGTCTCCGACACCTCCTACACCGGCTATATGGATGTGCCGCGCGACGTGATGCAGGGCTACACCGTGATGGTGGAGGAGGCGATCTCGCAGCTTCCCGCCAGCGAACGGCCCACCCACGTCTTCGTGCAGGGCGGTGTCGGCGCGCTGCCCGCCGCGGTCTGCGGCCATCTGTGGGAAAGCTGGGGACGCCAGCGCCCGCGCTTCGTGGTGGTGGAGCCGCACAATGCCGACTGCCTGTACCGGAGCGCCGTCGCCGGCCGGCCGACGCGTGCGGAGGGCGACCTCGACACGGTGATGGCCGGGCTCGCCTGCGGCGAGGTCTCGCTGCTGGCCTGGGCGATCCTGGAGCGCGGTGCCGACGATTTCCTGACCATTCCCGACGAGGGGGCGGTCACCGCCATGCGCAAGCTGGCGGACGGCGGGCATGGCGGCCGTCCGGTGGTGGGCGGTGAGTCGGGCGTCGCCGGGCTGGCCGGGCTGCTCTGCGCCGCCGCCCACGAGGAGGTGAGGCTGGCGCTGGGCCTCGTTCCCGATGCGCGGGTGCTGGTGTTCGGGACCGAGGGGGCGACCGACCCGGAGGTCTATGAGCGGATCGTCGGTCGCTCGGCGGAGGCGGTCGCCGACGGGCTGCTCAGCGCAGCAGGTCGGTGACGATGTTGGCGCCGTCGGCGGTCAGCCGGTCGGCGGTTTCGCGATGGTCGCGGGCGCCGGAGAAGCCGCCCTCGGCCTTCACCCGCTCGATCCAGCTCTGCGAGGCGCCGAGCGACACCAGCCGCTCGACCATCATCTGGGTGGAGCGCAGGGTCATCCGGCCATTTTCCGCCATGCGCGGGGCATGCACCATGAACTCCGCCCGCGGGGCGGCGTAGCGCGGATAGCCGGCCAGATAGAGGCCGACGCACATGCTTTCGCAGGAGTCGCCGTCACGCACCCGGGTGGCGACCGGCCGTCCGCCCTTGCGCTCGGCCAGGACGGCGTCGATCATCCGGTAGCCCGCGGCGGTGAAGCCGCCCGGGCTGGACAACTCGATCACCAGCGGGCGGCGGGCCGGCAGGGCGTGCAGGGCGTCGAGGAAGCTGCGTTCCGCCCCCGGCGTGATGATGCCGTCCAGCCGCAGGACAGTGACGTCGCCCTGGTCGTTGCGGGACATCGCCGCGTCGGGGAACTCCGAAGACGGGGCCGCGGGCACCGGATTGACGGTGACGGGACCGATGGCAGCCGGGGCGGAGGCGGCGGGGTTGAGCGACAGGCCGTCCGGCTGGGTCGCGGCATGGCCGAGTGCCGCACCCGCGATCAGCAGGGCGCCCAAACCGGCACCGAACCCGACCCTCCGCAGCAGCTTCCGCACCAACATCGCATCCTCCCGCGCTCGCTCCACCCAGCGTGGCGGTCAAAGCTTGCCCGAGGGTTAACGGCATGTCTGTGGCGGGCCACACAATGGGGGTAGGAGGGGGAGGAGCGGGGGTCGGAATGGGGGCGGGACGGATGCGGCGCGATAAAGCGTGCGCGCGACCGCAAAGGGCGCTAGAAGAAACAGGATTCCAAGGGTATGGCCGGGGCGTCCTCATCAGGGCGATGCCCGTCCCGTCCCGTGCCGTGAACGTCGAAGAGCGGAACGATGTCGTACATCCAGGGTGAAACGGGCGATTGGGAAGTCGTGATCGGGCTTGAGGTCCATGCCCAGGTGATTTCGAACGCGAAGCTGTTTTCCGGCTCCGCCACCGAATTCGGGTCCGCGCCGAACAGCCAGGTCAGCTTCGTCGACGCCGCGTTCCCCGGCATGCTGCCCGTCATCAACGAATATGCCGTCGAACAGGCAGTGCGCACCGGTCTGGGCCTGAAGGCCGAGATCAACCTGCACTCGGTCTTCGACCGCAAGAACTACTTCTATGCCGACCTGCCGCAGGGCTATCAGATCAGCCAGTTCCTGCAGCCCATCGTCGGCAAGGGCGAGATCGTGCTCGACCTGCCGGACGGCACCAGCCGCACCGTCGGCGTCACGCGCCTGCATCTGGAACAGGACGCCGGCAAGTCGCTGCACGACCAGCACCCGTCCAAGACCTACATCGACCTGAACCGGTCGGGCGTGGCGCTGATGGAGATCGTGTCGGAACCCGACATGCGTTCCTCGGAGGAGGCGGGCGCCTATGTGCGCAAGCTGCGCTCCATCCTGCGCTATCTCGGCACCTGCGACGGCAACATGGAGGAAGGCTCCATGCGCTGCGACGTCAACGTGTCGGTGCGCAAGCCGGGCGACGCCTTCGGCACCCGCTGCGAGATCAAGAACGTCAACTCGATCCGCTTCGTCATGCAGGCCATCGAGTATGAGGCGCGCCGCCAGATCGAGATCATCGAGGACGGCGGCAAGATCGACCAGGAGACCCGGCTGTGGGACACGACCAAGTTCGTGACCCGCTCCATGCGGTCGAAGGAAGAGGCGCACGATTACCGCTATTTCCCCGACCCCGACCTGCTGCCGCTCGAACTCGATGCGGCGTGGGTGGAGGACATCAAGAAGACGCTGCCCGAACTGCCGGACGACAAGAAGTCCCGCTTCATCGAAGACTACAAGCTGTCGGTCTATGACGCCGGCGTGCTGGTCTCGGAGAAGTCGAAGGCCGACTATTTCGAGGCGGTCGCCAAGGGCCGCGATCCGAAGCTGGCCTCCAACTGGGTCACCGGCGAGCTGTTCGGCTATCTGAACAAGGCCGGCAAGGAGATCGAGGAAAGCCCGGTGTCCGCCGAAAATCTCGGCGGCCTGATCGACCTGATCGCCGACAACACCATTTCCGGCCGCATCGCCAAGGAAGTGTTCGAGACGATGTTCGAGACCGGCGAGAAGGCCGCCGACATCGTCGAGAAGAAGGGGCTGCGTCAGGTCACCGACACCAGCGCCATCGAAGGCTCCATCGACGCCGTGCTGGCCGCCAACCCCGACAAGGTGGCGGAGTTCCGCAGCGGCAAGGACAAGCTGTTCGGCTTCTTCGTCGGTCAGGTGATGAAGGCGACCCAGGGCAAGGCCAACCCGGCGATGGTCAACGAAATCCTGATGAAGAAACTGAAAGGCTAATCTGCCTGTCCCTGTCGGCGGACGGAAATTGCCGTCTTGCCCGAAAGAAAGCCTCTCCGTTCGGCGGAGGGGCTTTTTTCTTGGGTGCCACCCGCCGTTACGGTAAAGCCGCAGTTGAATTTTCCCGGTTTCCGCCGTCACAGTGCTGGAAACGGTGGAGGAACCATGGCGGCGGAGCCGGTGATGTTGGCGCTGGCGGCTGGTGCTGTCGGCGGTCTGCTCGGGGTGCTGGTGGGCCGGTATGCCGGTCGCCGGGCGGTCCGCCATCCATCGTCGCCACACCCCGCCGATCCTGCCGGCGCCCGGCCGGCGCATGCCCTCCACGAACCGGACATCGGCGAACGGCTGGAGATGGCGCTGGAGGCCACCGGGGCCGCGGTCTGGGATGCCGATCTGGTGGCCGGCACCTGCTGGTGGTCGGACACCTTCCCGCGCATGCTGGGCTATCGCACGCGCCCGGCGATGCCGCCCGATTTCTGGGAAAGGCGGCTGCACGCGGATGACCGCGAACGGGTTCTCGCCCACATCGCCTCGCATCTGGCCGGCGAGACCTCGGCCTACGCCTACAGCTATCGCCTGCGGCACGAGGGGGGCGGCTGGGTGTGGATCGCCGCCAAGGGCCGCGCCTTCCGCGACGACACCGGGCGGGCGGTGCGCTATGCCGGCATCATGACCGACATCACCGAGGCCCGCCGGCAGGAAGAGCGGCTGCGGTCCAGCGAGGAACGGCTGCTGAAGATCATGGAGGCGGCCCCCATCGCGGTGAACGTCACCACGCGCGACGGCCGCTGGCTGTTCTGCAACGCCCAGTCCGTGCGGCTGATGGGCCGCGACCGTTCGGAACTGATGCGAACCCCGGTGGCCGATCTCTATGCCGAACCTGCCGACCGCGCGGCGCTGATCGCCCGATTCGACCGGGAGGGCGCCTTCCGCAATGCCGAGATCCGGTTCCGCAGGCCGGACGGCAGCGTCGTCTGGGTCCTGTCCTCGTGGAACAGCATCGAGCTGGACGGTGAAGCGGCGCTGCTGACCTGGCTCTACGACATCACCGACCGCAAGGCCGCCGAGTCGGCGATGATCCAGGCCAGGGAAGAGGCCGAGCAGGCTCTGGCCGACCTGCGGGAGGCGCAGGAGAGCCTGATCCAGGCCGAGACCATGGCCTCGCTCGGCCAGCTGGTGGCGGGGGTGGCGCACGAGATCAACACACCCATCGGCATCGGCCTGACCGCCGCCAGCCACATCGGCGAACAGGCGCAGGTCCTGCGGGACCGTTTCACCGGCAACGCGCTGCGCCGGTCGGAGTTCCTGGAGTTCCTGGATGGTCTCAGCGAGAGCAGCCGCCTGCTGATGGCCAACATCGACCGCGCCGCGTCACTGGTGCAGAGCTTCAAGCAGGTGGCGGTCGACCAGTCCTCCGGCGACCGGCGGGTGTTCGAACTGGGCGGCTATATCCAGGAGCTGCTGTTCTCGCTGCGTCCGCGGCTGAAACGCACCAATCTGCGGGTGGCGGTGGAGTGCGACGACGAACTGACGATGGACAGCTTTCCCGGCGCGCTGGGGCAGGTGCTGACCAATCTGGTCATCAACGCCGTCGTGCATGCCTATGGCGACGGGGACCGGGGCGGCGATCGGGGCGGCGACCGCCTGGTCGAGAAGCCGGCCGGCACGATCAGGATCACCGCGCAGGCGGATGGGGCCGAGCGGGTGCGGATCGACTTCATCGACGACGGCGCCGGCATCGCGCCGGAGCACCTGTCCAAGGTCTTCGACCCCTTCTTCACCACCAAGCGCGGGCAGGGCGGCTCCGGCCTGGGGCTGCACATCGTCTTCAACACCGTCACCGGCCCGCTGGGCGGCAGCGTGTCCGTCCAGTCCTGGCCGGGGCAGGGGACCCGCTTCACCATCCAGCTGCCCCGCGAAGCCCCGGCGATGCAACCGGCCGTCGCGGCGGAGCCGGCCCTGGGCTGAACCCGTGGCGCAGCCCTGCGGCAGGGCGGCCGATCAGACGCAGGTTCGGTCAGGCGACGTGAAGTTCGTGGAATTGCAGATGCTTGGGCCGCCGTCCGCGACGCTTCGGCGCCGCGAAGTTGGCGAGCGCGCCGTTCTCGCCGCGCAGCTCGGCGGTCAGCTCCTGCACGCAGCGCTGGAGCAGCTCTTTTTCGCGCTGGTCTTCGCGGTCGGTGATTTCCAGGCAGCTCAGCTTGATCTCGACGAGGTCGATCAGCGTTTCGGCGCAACGGCGTGACAGGGTCATGGCATCCTCCACGGCGACGGGGTGCGGCGTCACTGACCGGCGGGGCTTGGTCGGGATCAGTCCCCACGCGACCGAGTCGTTCGGCACCCGGGCTTTTTATTGCTCATGGTGGCATCATAAGCGCCTTCCGTTAAAAAGTACCTAAAATTTTATACAGATTTGTCTCTTCTCTGCGATTTTCAGGAAAAGCGTTTTTTTGGATTTGTAAGCGTTGACAAGGGTTCGGCCGGCCGTTAGAACCCTCCCCACGCCAGCGGTGACCCACGGGAAACCGCACTGGCTGGAGGGGTGGCCGAGTGGCTGAAGGCAACGGTTTGCTAAACCGTCATAGGGTTTAAAGCCCTATCGTGGGTTCGAATCCCATCCCCTCCGCCACCGCGTGGTTTCCACAACAATCATTACCTTAGTGGGCAGCCTTAGCGGTCGCAGAGATCTGAAACTCCTGGCGAACCGTTATATCTGTGCCGGTTTTTGTGCTGTCCCTGTCTGGCACATACCCCAGATAAATGTCCGGTGTCTTCACATTGCTATGAACCAGCTGCTTTGATAGCGCGCAGCTGTCCCAGCCGTTCTGAAGCGCCCGCACCGCAAAGCCATGCCGCAGATCGTAGCAGCGGAAGGGCCTGACTGCTGTGTCCCCGCCCAGACCCGCCAGACTCGCCCGAAACTTGCGCGAACCTGTGTCGTGTCGATGAAGCTGACCGTGCCGGCTTCGGTCCTGCTGGACCACGTGACTCGCGTCATTCGCCACTTTTATTACCGCTTTCGAGCGGGCACACTGCAACCCGGAATAGACGGGTTGGCCACTCCATCTCGAAAATCCAGCTGGGTCAGGGATTCTGCAAAAAACCTTCAGTGAATGCACGGGGGAGAGCGTTTCGATGCAGCGTGTTCGCACAGGGGCTCCTGTATGGATGGCAGCGCTTGTGGTGGCTTTGGGGGCCGGCATGCTGTCGGGCTGTGCAGTCGATCCCGTCGGGCTGGCGATAGGTGCCGTGGGCGCGGCTGGCGCGCCGTCGCAGGCATCTCAGGTGGCGGAGACGGCGTCATACTATCGCGGCACGAGCTGTGAAGCGCTGGCGATGCTGCTGCAAACGAACACCGACAGCCTGTCATCGACACCGCCGGAGTACCGCCAATCGATGTCGGTAAACATCCAGGCCTTGCGCCAGGTCATGACGGAACAGCGCTGTCCGGCTTCCGGTTCGGGTGCGTCGGCGGGAGCGAGCCCCCACTTGCCTCCTGCCACCGCCGCCGGATCGCCGGGCTTGGGAGGAACCGCGGTCGGCACGTCGCCCGGATCGGCACCGGCACCGGCGAGCGAACCGCAGGGCAGGGTGGGAATATCGGTGGCCCCGGTGACGGCCCAGACGGCGCAGGCGGTGGGGCTGGAGGCTCCGCGCGGCTTGTTGGTGATGGAACTGATGCCGGGGCAGGCGGCCGATGTGTCGGGTATCCGGCCGGGCGATGTGATTCTCGAGGTCCGTGGCGTGGCGATGGGCGATCCGATGCAGATGCGCCGCGTGTTGGGCCTGGTGCCGGATGGGCAGAGCGTGCTTGTCAAGCTGTGGCGCGGACGCCAACTGCGCGAGCTGGTCGTGGGGCCGGTCGCCAGCAACACCCCGGCGCTGCCGGCGGGCGCCGTCTATGCCGATGCGCCGGCCCCGATGGCTGCCCCGCTGCGCGAGCGCTTCTGCGTGGCTCAACTGATGACCTCGGGAGCTCTTGCCGGCGGCGTGCGCTCGACGCTGTTCACTGTGCGCAACACTGGCAGCGAAGCGGAGAGCGCCAAGACGATGGCGGCTTTCCTGCAGGCCGCACAGAAGGCTCAGCCCGGCAGGTGGCTGGCGCCACAGATGCGGCCGACCTGCACTGGGGACGCGACGGCATGCAGTTCGGTCAATGCGGATTCGGAAGTTCTGATGATGCTGTGCCGGACGGAGCGCGGGGAGGGTGCGCAGGTGTACGAGTCCCTCAGACAGAGCAGACCGATGACGGAACTGGCTTGGTCGCCGCCGACGCCGTGAGGCAGAACGGAAGAGCGGTACCGCCGTAGGGTCTCTCATTAGGAATGAATGGGAAAGGCCGGACGGAGGCGGGACCTCCCTCCCCGCACTGGAGAGAGGTCCCGCTTCCGGCCCAACAGCAGGTCAGGCGACCCGCTTGTCGCGGAAGGCTTCGATGGTGCGCATCACGCCGCGCAGTTCGGCCAAGCCCTTCAGGCGTCCGACGAAGGAATAGCCGGGGTTCATCGTCTGGCCGATGTCGTCGCCCAGCAGATGGCCGTGGTCGGGGCGCATCGGGATTTGGGCGTCGGCGCGGCCGGCCTGCCGGCGGCGGGCCTCCTCGTCGATGATCGCCGTGGCGACGCCAATCAGGTCGGTGTCGCCGCCGAGATGGTCGGCCTCATAGAAGGAGCCGTCCGGCTCGTGCGTGGTGTTGCGCAGGTGGACGAAGTGGATGCGCGGGGCGAACTCCTTCGCCATCGCCACCAGATCGTTCTTCGGGTTGGAGCCGAAGGACCCCGTGCACAGGGTCAGCCCGCAGGCCTCCTGCGGCACGGCGGCGAACAGCGCCCGCACATCCTCCGCGGTGGACATCACGCGCGGCAGGCCGAAGATGGGGAAGGACGGGTCGTCGGGGTGGATGCACAGCCGCACCCCCTCTTCCTCGGCGACCGGGGTGATCTCGCGCAGGAACTCGATCAGGTTGGCGCGCAGATCCTCGACGCCGATCTCCTGGTACAGCTCCAGCATGCCGCGGAAGCTGTCGCGGTCATAGGCGAAGTCGCGGGCCGGCAGCCAGTCGATCAGGTTGCGCTCCAGCTCCGCCACCTGCTCCGCCGTCATCGCCTCGAACCGCGCCTTGGCGGCGGCGACATGGGCGGGGTCGTAGCTGGCCTCCGCATTGCGGCGCTTCAGCACGAACAGGTCGTAGGCGGCGAAATCGACGCTGTCGTAGCGCAGGGCATAGCCGCCGTTCGGCAGCCGGTGCATCAGGTTGGTCCGGCTCCAGTCGGTGATGACCATGAAGTTGTAGCAGATCACCGGGATGCCGGCCCGCGCCACATTGCGGATCGACTGCTTGTAATTGTCGATCTTGGTCTGGAAGTCGCCGGTGCGGGTCTTGATCTCCTCGCCGACGCCGATGCTTTCCACCACGTCCCAGGTCAGGCCGGCGGCCTCGATCATGGCGCGGCGTTTCTGGATTTCCTCGGGCGTCCAGACGCTGCCCTGGTTCATGTGATGCAGCGCGGTGACGATGCCGGTGGCACCGGCCTGACGGGCCTTTTCCAGGGTGACGGGATCGTCCGGGCCGAACCAGCGCCAGGTTTCCTGCATGATGATGTCCTTTCGAATAGGGGTGCGGGTGGGCGGAAGCCGCCCTTCGGTCAGAGGGTCGCGAGGAAGCCGCTTAGCGTTTTGGCGACGCCGACGCGCATCAGGCTGTCGAGATGACGGACGACCGCGCTGCGGAAGGCGTCCTCCGCGACCAGTGAGGGGTCGAAGATGTCCTCCACGGCGAACAGCGCCGCCGCCAGCGCGCCGGCATCGTCGCCATGGGTGCCGGCGATGCCGGTCAGCAGTGCCGCCATCGGATCGGCGACCGCATAGGCGGCACCGGCCTCGTCCTTCTGCGCCAGGAAGCGCATCCAGGCGGCGACGGCCAGCGGGATCACTGCCGGGACCTTGCCGGCGGCGAACAGCTCGCGCGCCGGTTCCAGCAGGCGCGGCGGCAGCTTCTGCGATCCGTCGGAGGAGATCTGAAGGGTGCGGTGGCGGATGCCGGGGTTGCGGAAGCGTGCCTCCAGCGCCGCGGTGTAGGCGGGGATGTCGGTTCCCGGCACCGGGGGCAGCGTGGGGATCAGGTCCTCCGCCCACAGGCGCCGCACGACGGCCGGCAGCTGCGGGTCGGCCATCGCCCCGGCGATGGTCTCGATGCCGGCGACCACCGACAGGTAGGCCAGCAGCGAATGGGCGCCGTTCAGGCAGCGCAGCTTCATCAGTTCGAACGGGTGGACGTCCTCGACCATGATGGCGCCGGCCTTTTCCCAGGCCGGGCGGCCGAGCGGGAAACGGTCCTCGATCACCCATTGCTTGAAGGGCTCGCTGACCACCGGCCACTCGTCATGGCAGCCGGTCGCCTCCTCCACCGTGGCGCGGTCGGCGTCCTGGGTGGCGGGGGTGATGCGGTCGACCATGGTGCAGGGGAAGCCGACCTGCTCCGCGATGTAGGCGGCGAGGTCCGGATCGCACAGTTCGGCGTAGCGGACGACGATGCCGCGCACCTTGATGCCATTCTGGGCGAGGTTGTCGCAGACCAGCACGGTGAAGGGCGCCACCCCGGCGGCGCGGCGGCGGCGGATCGCCTCCGCCAGCAGGCCCGGCACGCTGCGCGGCTTGGCGGGATCGGCAAGGTCGGCACGGATCAGCGGATGCGCCTCGTCCAGCGCGCCGGTGGCGGCGTCCTGGCAATAGCCCTTCTCGGTCACCGTCAGGGTGACGATGCGGATCTCCGGCTTCGCCATCAGCGCCAGCACCTCGTCCAGCTGGTCGGCGGTGGCCATGGCGTCGAGGAAGGATCCCATGACGCGCAGCCGGTCGCGGTTCTCCTCGCGCACCAGCAGGGTGTAGAGGCAGTCCTGCGGTTTCAGCGCGTCGCGGATCGCCGGTGACAGCGGATCGACGCCGACGATGCCCCAGCTCTTGTCACCGGTCGCCAGAACATCGTCGGTGTAGGTGGCGAGATGGGCGCGGCAGAAAGCGCCGAGGCCGATATGGACGATGCCCGGCGTCACCGCGGCGCGGTCGTAGGCGGGGCGCTCGACGGCCGGGGCCAGGCGGTCGAGGGTGGCGGTGGAAAGGCGGGTTCGGGAAGGACGGGCCGCCAGCAGGGCGGTGTTCGCGTCGGGCATGGTAAGCTCCGGTTCGCGGCGGTCGCTGCGGTCATCCGTTTTTCCGCTGTCGCGGAGGGTCGCGGGGGGCCGGTGCACCGTCATTCGGTAAGGCTTGGACGGTTCGGAAGGACTCCGGGGCAGGGTGCCCCGGAGTGGTGGGGTGGAAGTGTCAGACCTCGATCCCGGCCGGGGTCATGCCCGACCCGGTCTTCGGCAGGATGAAGTGCATGATCGCCAGGCCGACGAGGTAGAGCACCGAGGCGATGCCGAACAGCACCTGATAGTTGCCGCCGGTCGCATCCAGCAGGCGGCCGACGCCCATCGACACGAACATGCCGACGAAGTAGGCGCAGAAGCCGCCGATGCCGACCACCGACCCCACCGCGTTGCGCGGCATGGTGTCGGAAACGATGGTGTAGACGTTGGCCGAATAGCCCTGGTGGGCGGAGGCGGCGATGCCGATCAGCAGGACGGCGACCCACATGCTGGACACGGTGGAGGCGAAGAACACCGGCAGGACGCACAGGCCGCAGACCAGGAAGGTCAGCTTGCGGGCCCGCAGGGGCTTCACGCCGCGCTTGATCAGGTGCGAGGAGAACCAGCCGCCGCCGACGCTGCCGAAATCGGCCATGGTGTAGATGATGATCAGCGGCAGCATCGCCCCGAACAGGTTCACGCCATACTGCTTGTTCAGGAAGCCGGGGACCCAGTTCAGGTAGAACCACCACACCGGAGCCGAGAAGCAGGTGCCGACGATGTTCGCCCAGGTGCCGCGGTAGCTCAGCAGCTTGATCCAGGGAATGTTCTCCTGCGGCAGCACCGGGTCGCTGCGGATATAGGCCAGCTCCTCGGCCGTCAGCTTCGGATGCTCTTCCGGCTTGCGGTAGATCAGCAGCCAGGCGATGACCCAGAAGAAGCCGATGCCGCCGGTGACCAGGAAGGCGGCCTGCCAGCCATAGGCGACCAGCAGGATCGGCACCAGGACCGGTGCGACGACGGCGCCGACGTTGGATCCCGCGTTGAAGATGCCGGTGGCGAGTGCCCGTTCCTTGGCCGGGAACCACTCCGACACCGCCTTGATCGAGGCCGGGAAGTTGCCGCCTTCGGTCAGGCCGAGGCCGGCGCGGGCCATCTTGAAGCCGAAGACGCTGCCCATGAAGGCATGGACGCAGGCGAAGAAGCTCCAGCCGGCGACCGCCGCCGGCAGGCCGATGCGGATGCCGATCTTGTCCATCAGCCGGCCGCAGCCGATGTAGCCGAAGGCGTAGGCCAGCGAGAAGGCGGCGACGATGTCGCCGAAGTCGGACTCGGTCCAGCCCATGTCGCCCATCAGCGTGGACTTCAGCAGGCCCAGGACCTGACGGTCCATGTAGTTGATGGTGGTCGAGAAGAAGAGCAGGCCGCAGATGGTCCAGCGGTAGCGGCCGATGGCCTTGCTCACCGTGACCGCCGCTTTGCCTGCCGCTTGGCCGATGCCGCCGGCCCGGTGGGCCGGTTCCGCCGACTGGCCGGGTCCGGCGTCGGCAATGATCTGTTCGCTCATGATAGGCGTCTCCAGCCAGGACGCACGCCGCCGCCCGGTGTTCGCACACCGGCCCCATTGAGGCATCGAGCCTTCATCGCTTGGGCGCGCCGGATGGCTTCGCGCGGGAGCCGGTGTTTCGGCAGCCCCACAGCGTCGTCCGGCGGCGGTCGCACGTTTCAGAACTGTTTCCTGGATCAGTCAGGCCATCGTCGGGAGCGGTGCCGCTTGGCAACCGTTCATGGCGTCGCATACTACCATTCCAGTTGCTGGTATGGTAGTTGCGCCGGCCCTCGTTGGTCAACCGCACCATCTGCGGCATATCGTCAGGCGATGACCGCCCGACTGCAGTCCTACCTCGGTATGTTCGATTGGGCTGGACGGCATTTGGGACAAACCCCAATGTACTGTCTCAGGATGTTCGTAAGAGGATGATCGGCAGAATTTCAATGGCCGCATAGATTACAACCGCAGACCACAGGGAAGGGCCGAAGGTGGAGGAATCCAGCGCCACGGGAACGATTGTGACCGCACTTGCCGGTGGCATCGGGCTGCTGGCGCTGATGACCCTGATCTACGGGACAGTCTTGTACCGCCTGGGAGATCGGCCCCGGCTGCGCCAGCTTTGCCTGGGCTTGATGTTCGGCGCCGGCGGCGTGGCGGCCATGCTGCAATCCGTCCCGATCCTTCCGGGGATCTATCTGGACGTGAAGACGGTGCCGGTGGCGCTGGCCGCCCCCTTCGGCGGTCCCTTGGCCGCCGTGCTGGCCGCCGGGCTGGTGTCGGCTGGCCGCGTGGCAGTCGGCGGCGCCGGCATGGTGTCGGGTGTGATCGGCATTCTCGCGGCCGGAGCCGCAGGGTTGCTGGTCCGGCGGCTGGTCCCCGTGTCGGGTTGGCGAACCGCAAGGCCGCTGTTCATCCTGGCTCCGGTCGCCGCACTCCATCCGCTCAGCATCTTCGTGCTGCCCTGGGAGGTGGCGCTGCCAATTTTCGTTGACGGCGGTCTTCCCATCGCGCTGTTCACGGTGGGGGGCATCCTGATGCTGGGCACGATGCTGGGACGCGAACGCCGCCGCGTCGATACGGAAAAGATGCTGCGGGATGCGGCGCTGAGCGATCCGCTGACCGGTCTGGCGAACCGCCGGGCCTTTTTCGCCGCCATCGACCGCACCGTGTCCGGCGCGCTGCGCCACGAGACGCCGGTGTCGCTGCTGATGCTGGACATCGACCACTTCAAGGCGGTGAACGACAGCCGCGGGCACGATGCCGGCGACGCGGTTCTGGTGGCGCTCAGCCGTCTGCTCCAGCGCAGCGTGCGGCAGAGCGACATGGTCGCGCGCTTCGGCGGCGAGGAATTCGCCATCCTGCTGCCCAACGCGCCGATCGACGGGGCGTCCCTGCTTGCCGAACGCCTGCGCTGCGCCGTCCGCGATCTCGCCATTGCGCAGGACGGCGCGGTCCTGCATGTGACGGCCAGCATCGGCGTGTCGACCCTCTCCGCCGGCACCGACCGCGCCGATGCCATGATCAAGGCGGCCGACATGGCGCTCTATCGGGCCAAGCAGGGCGGCCGGGACCGGGTCTGCCGCCATCAGGAGGCTGCCGTCAAGGAACCGGTGCCGGTTTCCTGACAGAAGCGGTCCTGTTCGGATACCTCACAGCAGGGGCAGGTCGCTGCCGCCATTCACGATATCGACGGTGCCGGAGATCAGATTCTCCCCATAAAGCGCCTCCAGATCGATGCCGCCGGTCGGGCGCACCGGGCGGATGGCGCGGATCCAGCCGGCGATGGCCTGCTCCTGACGGCGGCGGATCGCCTCGGCGTCCTCGACCGCCACGGGCTGGAAGGACAGGCTGTCGCCGGGGCGCAGGCGGCCGGCGCGGGCCAGGTCGGCGGAGATCACCGTGGCGATCTTGGCATAGCCGCCGGCCGTCTGGTGGTCGTTCAACAGCAGGATCGGCTGCCCGTTGCCCGGTACCTGGATGGAGCCGGTGACCAGCCCGTCCGACGGAATGTCGGCGGAGCCGCGATGCTCCAGCGCCGGCCCCTCCAGCCGCAGCCCCATGCGGTCGGCCTGCTTGCCGACGCGGTAGGGGGCGGACAGGAAGGTCTCCAGCGCCGCCGCGGTGAAGCGGTCCTCCTGCGGGCCCAAGACGACGCGCAACGGCCCGGCGCCATAGTCGGGCGGCTGCGGCAGTTCCACGTCCGGGCCATCCGGGGCGGCGTCCAGCGCCAGCGGCAGCCGGTCCCCCTCGGCAAGCGGCCGTCCGCCCAGCGGGCCGATGCCGGCGCGCACATAGGTGGACAGGCTGCCCATCACCGGCGCCAGCGCGAAACCGCCGGCCACCGCCAGACAGGCGACCGACGCCCTGTCCACCGCTCCCAGCCGCAGCACGTCGCCCGCAAGCAGGGTATGGCTGCGGTGGGGCTCCAGCGGTTGCGCCGCAGCGCCGTCGCGCTCCAGCGTCAGGGCCAGCGGACCGACCGCGGCGATGCGGACCGACGGCGCATCCACCCGCAGGGCAGGGCCGAGCAGGGCGATCTCCAGCCCGGCCGCCCCTTGCGGATTGCCGACCAGCGCATTGGCCAGCCGCAGCGCCACCGGGTCGAGCGCGCCGGCCACCGGCATGCCGAGTTCCTGGAAGCCGAAGCGTCCCAAATCCTGGACCGTCGCGAACAGGCCCGGACGGACCACCGTCAGGAATGCCGCCATCACGCCGCCCTCAGGCTGGCGGGGTCGAAGCGTCCGGCGGCTGCCGCCTCGGCGATCCCGTCGAACGCCGCGCGGTCCACCGCTTCGAAGCGCACCCGGTCGCCGGCCGCCAGCAGCACCGGATCGGGCCGGCCACCGTCATAGAGCGG
Source organism: Azospirillum palustre (assembly GCF_002573965.1). Classification (NCBI taxonomy): domain Bacteria; kingdom Pseudomonadati; phylum Pseudomonadota; class Alphaproteobacteria; order Rhodospirillales; family Azospirillaceae; genus Azospirillum; species Azospirillum palustre. The sequence goes on from NZ_PDKW01000041.1 coordinate 286,476, forward strand.
CACTGGGCAGCGGCCGATCAGGTGCCAGCCGCCGGGACTCTCCCACGGATAGACGGTGGTCAGCCGCCCGGCGACGGCGACGGAGCCGGCCGGAACCCGCACCCGCGGCTCGGTCCGGCGCGGCCGGTCCAGCTCCGCCGGCAGGTCGCCCATGTAGCCGAAGCCCGGCATGAAGCCGAGCATATAGACGAAATACTCCACCGACCCATGCAGCGCCGCCACCCGCTCCGCGGTCAGGCCGAGCTGGTCCGCCATCTCGGCCAGATCGGGGCTGAGGTCGGGGTCGTAGCAGACCGGCAGCCGCCACAGCCGCCCCGCCGCCGGTGCCGTGCCGCTTCCGGCCAGCGCCGCCTCGACCGCCGCCTGCATCTCCCGCCGCCCGGTGGATACCGGATCGTAGACCACCAGCAGCGAGCGGAAGGTCGGCACCGTCTCCACCAGCCCCGGCGGCGGGGCGGCCTTCAACCGGGCGTGCAAATCCATGACGTGGGCGTTGGTCGCCCGGTCGATGGCCTCGCCGAACTCGACATTGAAGGCGGTATCGCCGGCACTGGTGAAGCGGACTTGCACGTTTTCCTCATTAACCGATCATCATCGACGGCAGCCACGACACCATGCCGGGGAACACCCACAGCAGCGCCACCATCACCACCATCAGCAGGAAGAAGGGCAGGCTGGCCTTGCCGATGGTGAAGATGTCCTTGCCGGTCATCGATTGCAGCACGAACAGGTTGAAGCCGACCGGCGGGGTGATCTGCGCCATCTCCACCACGATGATGATGTAGATGCCGAACCACAGCAGGTCGATGCCCGCCCGCTGCACCATCGGCAGGATGACCGAGGTGGTCAGCACCACCATCGAGATGCCGTCGAGGAAGCAGCCCATCACCACGAAGAAGGCGGTCAGCGCCATCAGCAGCGCGGCGGGCGACAGCTGCATGGTGGTGATCCATTCCGCCAGCAGGCGCGGGATGCCGGTGTAGCCCATCGCCACCGTCAGGAAGGCGGCCCCCGCCAGGATGAAGCCGATCATGCAGCTGGTGTGGGCGGCGCCGAACAGGCTGTCGCGGAAGGTCGTCCAGTTCAGCGTGCCGGTCACCAGAGCCAGCACCAGCGAGCCCAGAACGCCGATGCCGGCGGCCTCCGTCGGGGTGGCGATGCCGACATAGATCGAGCCCAGCACCGCGGCGATCAGCAGCATCACCGGGATCAGCGCGCCGGTGTCGCGGATCTTCTCTCCGAAGCTCTGCGGCGGTTCGGGCGGCGGCACCCGGCCGGGATTCAGCAGCGACCAGCCGCCGACATACAGCATGAACAGGCCGGTCAGCACGATGCCGGGGATGACGCCGGCGATGAACAGCCGCGCGATCGACACGTCGGCGGCGACGCCATAGACGATCATGATGATCGACGGCGGGATCAGCAGCCCCAGCGTGCCGGCGCCGGCCAGCGAGCCCAGCGTCATCATCGGGTCATAGCCGCGCCGGTTCAGCTCCGGGATGGTCATGCGGCCGATGGTGGCGGCGGTGGCGGCGGACGAGCCGGACACCGCGGCGAAGATCGAGCAGCCGATGATGTTCACATGCATCAGCCGGCCGGGCAGCCAGCCGGTCCAGGGCGCCAGCCCCTTGAACATGTCGGACGAGATGCGGGTGCGGAACAGGATCTCGCCCATCCAGATGAACAGCGGCAGTGCGGTCAGCGTCCAGGAGGTGCTGGCCCCCCAGATGTTGGTCGCCATCACCATGCCCACGGGCCTTGCGGTGAACAGCGCCATGGCGACGAAGCCGACGCCGGCCAGCGCCAGAGCCACCCACACGCCGGCCCCCAGCATCAGGAACATCGTCACCACGACGACGATGGATGCGGTCGTCTGATCCATCGCTCAGCCCTCGCTCTGCATGCCGGCATGCTGGTAGGAGGCATCGCGCCCCTGCAGCACGGCCAGCAGATCGTCGATCAAGGCGATGACCAGCACCACCAGACCCACCGCCATCAGCGCCTGCGGCATCCACAGCGGGACCGGCAGCACGCCCTGGCTGAGATCGCCGAAATCGTAGGACTCATAGGTCATGCGCACCCAGTACCAGGCGAAATAGCCGCTGAGCGCGGTGGCGAAGCCCAGGCACAGCAGCTCCATGACGCGGCGGGCGGCACCGTGCAGCCGCTCCACCAGCACGCCGACGCGGATGTGTGCGCCGCGGCGCAGCGCCGGGCCGAGCATCAGGAAGAAGGACGCCGCCATGCAGTAGCCGGCAAGCTCGTCGGCCCCCGGCACCATGACGTTGAGCAGCCGGGAGGCCACCTGCGTCACGATCAGGACGGCGATGGCGGCAAGAAGGACCGCGCCCAGGATCTCGGCGGCGCGGTAAAGGATGGACAGTGCGGTGCGCATGGCGCAACCACCTCCTGCGGTCGGGACGGAGCGAAGGGGCGTGGAGGGGGCCCGGCCGGCCGCCGCCCCTGCATTGCTGCCTGGGGCGGTGCCGGCCGGACGCATCCGGACCGGTTACTTGCCGAAGGCGGAAATGATCGCCTCGCCGTCGGCACCGGCGGCCTTGGTCCATTCCGCCGTCATGGTCTTGCCGATGGCGGACAGGCCTTCCTTCAGCTTGTCGGACGGCGGCAACACCTTCATGCCGTTGTCGGACATGGTCTTGTTCAGGTCGGCCGTCTTCTTCTCCCACTCGGCCCAGCCGGTGGCCTCGGCCTTCGCCGCGGCGTCCTGGATCGCCTTCTGGGTGCCGGCGTCCAGCCCCTTCCAGACCTCGGTGTTGACGAACACCATGTTGCGCGGCAGCCAGGCCTGCACGTCGTAATAGACCTTCACGAAGTCCCAGGCCTTGGTGTCGACGCCGGTGGCGGCCGAGGTGATCATCGCGGTGACGATGCCGGTGCCGAAGGCCTGCGCCACTTCGGCCGCCTCGATCTTCACCGGGATGGCGCCGCTCAGCTCGGCGATGCGGGTGGTGGCCGGGTTGTAGGCGCGGAACTTCTGGCTCTTCAGCCCTTCGACCGACTGGATCTCGTCCTTCACATACAGGCCCTGCGGCGGCCACGGAATCGAGTAGAGCAGCTTCAGGCGCTGGCGCTCCAGCTTCTTCTCCAGATAGGGCTTGGAGACCTCGTACAGCTTGTGGGCGGACTTGAAGTCGGTGGCGAGGAAGGGCACCGAATCGAGGCCGTAGAGCGGATCCTCGTTCGCCCAGGAGCTGATCAGCACCTCGCCCAGCTGGGCCTGGCCGGACTGGACCGCGCGCTTGATCTCCGGATGGCGGATCAGCGAGCCGTTGGAATGGACGGTGATCTGGATCTTGCCGGCGGTGGCCGCCTTCACGTCGTCGGCGAACTGCTTCACCACGATGGTGTGCAGGTTGGTGTCCGGATACGGAGTCGGCATGTCCCAGGTCTCGGCGGCAGCGGCCAGCGGCCCGGCGGCGACGCCCAGACCCAGCAGGCCGGCAACGACCGGACCGGCAATCCGGCTGACGAGATGGGAATGCAGCGTGTGAGCGGTCATGATGTTCGCAAAGCCCCCTGTTGTTGCCCGATGCGGCATCCGCCGGCCTTCTGGCCGGTCGGAGGAGGGCGATTGGCCGCCCCCCTGATCCCGCCCTTGATCGGACTCCAAAGGTTCACCGTTCCGGACCGTCCGTCAAACCCCGTGTGAGGGCTGCCGGGAAAAAAGTCAGCGCCGCCCGCCGCTTATCGGTTGCGCCGCACCCGCCGGTCAGTAGATCAGCTCGTTCTCGCCGCTGCCCTCGGCCAGGACCAGCTCGCCGCGGGCGGCCAGATCCTTCGCCAGCTGCACCATGTACATCTGCGCCTCGTCCACGTCGCGGACGCGGACCGGACCCATCGCCGCCATGTCTTCGCGCAGGATCTTGGCGGCGCGCTCGGACATGTTGGAGAAGAACAGATCCTTCAGCGACTCCGACGCGCCCTTCAATGCGGTGCCCAGCTTCTGCTTGTCGACCGTGCGCAGCATCGTCTGGACGCCCGAGGGGTCGAGTTTCGACAGATCCTCGAAGGTGAACATCAGCGACTTGATGCGCTCGGCGCTGTCGCGGTTGCGTTCCTCCAGCGCCGCCATGAAGCGGTGCTCGGTGGTGCGGTCCAGCCCGTTGAAGATCTCCGCCAGCATCTCGTGGCTGTCGCGCCGGCTGGTGCGGGCGAGGTTGGTCATGAACTCGGTGCGCAGCGTGCGCTCGACGTCGTCCAGAACCTCCTTCTGCACCGCCTCCATGCGCAGCATGCGCATGATGACTTCCATGGCGAAGCTTTCCGGCAGCTGCGCCAGGACGCGGCCGGCATGGTCGGAGCGGATCTTCGACAGGACGACGGCGACGGTCTGCGGGTATTCGTTCTTCAGGTAGTTGGACAGCACCGACTCGTTCACGTTGGTCAGCTTGTCCCACATGGTGCGGCCGGCCGGACCACGGATGTCCTCCATGATCTGGTCGACCTTGTCCTTCGGCAGGGTCTTCAGCAGCAGCCGCTCGGTCGAATCGAAGGAGCCGACGACGGTGCCGCTCGACGACATCTGCTCGGCGAACTCGACGAACAGGCGCTCGATCAGGTTGGCCGACACGGTGCCCAGGTTGGCCATCACCTGGGACAGCTCCTTGATCTCCTCGTCGTCCATCAGCGAGAACAGCTTGGACGAATGCTCCTCGCCCAGCGCCAGCATCATGATGGCGGCCTTTTCCGGGCCGGTGAGGGTCCGGTAGTCCTCACGAACCTTCTGAGCCATTGCTAACCTTCATGATCCGCTGATCCATCGATGCGCGATATTTGCGGCAAACATCGTTAACAAACGATAAGGAAGACGCCGGGAGCATACGAAAACAGGCATTTCGGAACCGAATCCGGACAGGGACGGTTGGAGGTTGCATCCTCCGTCCCCCCGCGAAAGGTGGCCTTCATGTCCGCCCGTGCCGCCCTTCTGCTGCCCTGTCTGCTCACATTCCTGCCGGCGTCCGCCTTGGCGGAACGCGCGGTGACCGTCGATGGCTCCGACTGCCGGGTGTGGGACCAGTATCCCGACCGGCGCAAGACCGTCCGCTGGTCCGGCGCCTGCCCGGACGGTTGGGCCAGCGGGCCCGGCGTGCTCAGCTGGTTCCATGGCGGCCGCTACGACGGGCAGGTGGAGGGCACGCTGGTCGACGGGCGGATGGAGGGGCAGGGGCGCGTCACCTGGCGCGACGGCCGCCGCCTCGACGGGAATTTCAGCAATGGGCTGGTTTCGGGTCAGGCGACCCATGTCTGGGCCGATGGCCGCGTGTATGAGGGGGAGTGGCAGGACGACCGCCGGACCGGATTCGGCACGCTCACCTTCCCCAGCGGCAACAAATATGTCGGCCGCTTCCAGCGCAACCGCCCGACCGGAGAGGGGGAGTTCGTCACCGCCGACGGCCGACGCTATCGCCCGCAGATCGACGCCCGGGGCACCGTCGGCGCCGGTGCCCCGCTGGACCGCCCGCCGCAATCGGCCTCGATCCCGGCGGCGGCGGACGCCGACCCCAGTCCGCCAACGCCGCCGGCCCGCGCCGGTCGGCCGCAGAAACTGGAAGACTGGCTGAACCAGTCCGACCGACTCCTTCGCGACCGTTCGCGCTGACGGCATCGGCCCCCGCACAGACGGCATACGGCCATATGTGAAAATGGATTTACAGAAATATGCCGTTCCTGTAACTCTATGCTCACAAGGGCCGTGCTGACGCTGTTGAGGGGGATCGGGGGGATGGAGCCGCCCATTCAGACGGGATCGCTGCTGATCCGCATGCAGAACTGCCAGCAGCAGCTTCCGGCCGCCCTCGCCAAGGTGGGGGAGTGGGCGCTGGCCTATCCCTTCCGCACCGCGACCCTGAAGATCGGCGAACTGGCGGCGGCGGCCGAAGTGTCGGTGGCATCGGTCAACCGCTATGCCCGCTTCCTCGGCTATGACGGCTTTCCGGAATTCCGCGAGGATCTGCTGCGCGCTTTCGAATCGACCTTCGCGCCGGTGGAGAAGCTGCGCGTCGCCGTCCAGCGCGACACCTCGAACGCCGAGATCATGCGGGAATCGCTGGCCAGCGACGCCGGCAACATCGCCCGCACCATGGATCTGCTCCAGCCCGAGCAGTGCGAGGCCGCCATCCGGCTGATCCGCGAGGCCGGCCGCGTCGTGGCGCTCGGCCTCGGCGACAGCGCCTATCTCGCCCTGTTCCTGGCCGACGTGCTGGAGCCCTATGTCGATACCGTGCGCGAAGCCATCGAATTCGCCGGGACCGAGCGCACCATCCGCCGGCTGATGACGGTCAGGCCCGGCGATCTGGTGATCGCCATCACCTCGCCGCGCTACTCGCGCCGGACCATCGAGCATCTGCAGCTGTGCCGGGAGCGCGGGGCCAAGGCCATCGCGCTGACCGATGCGCCGGACAGCCCCATCGTGCCGCTGGCCGACGTCACCCTGCTGGCCGGGGCCGACCATGGCGTGCGCCACAGCTCGCCCACCGGGCTGATGGCGCTGATCGTGGCGCTGGGCACCGCGCTATCGCGCTCCGGCCCGGACAGCGTCGGACAGGCCGCCGACGTCGCCGAACGCATCCTGCCCTACCTCCACGTCGTGCCGAAATCGAACCGCCCGACGGAGTGATCCGGGCCGATCAACCGGGGCCTTCCCCTCCACGCGCCGAAGAAGTTGGAAAGCGATGACGATCTCCTATTGGAACGGGCGTTACCTGCCGCTGGACGAGGTCCATGTGTCGCCGCTGGACCGCGGTTTCCTGTTCGCCGACGGTCTCTATGAGGTGACCGCGGCCTACAATGGCCGCCTGTTCGAGCCGGAGGCCCACATCGCCCGCCTGCAACGCGGCATGGCGGAGTTGCGCATCGACTGCGCGCTGTCGGCCGGCGACTGGCTGGGCATTATGGAGCGGCTGGCTGCGGAGTCCGGCATCGCCGGCGACCTGACCGTTTACCTGCAAGTCACCCGCGGTGCGGCCTCCAGCCGCGGCCATGCCTTCCCGGCCGGCGTCACCCCGTCGGTGTTCGGCATGGCCAGCCCGCTGAAGCGCCCGCCCGCGGCGTGGCGCGACCAGGGTGTCGCCGCCATCACCATCCCCGACATCCGCTGGGGCCGCTGCGACCTGAAGACGGTGGCGCTGCTGGGCAGCGTGCTGGCGCAGCAGGCGGCGACCGATGCCGGCGTGGTCGATGCGCTGCAACTGCGCGACGGCCTGGTGACCGAGGGCGCCGCCACCAACATCTTCGTGGTGAAGGACGGCGTCATCGCCACCCCGATCAACGACAACCGCATCCTCCAGGGCATCACCCGCATCGTCATCCTGCGGCTGGCGGCCGAGGCCGGCCTGCGGCTGGAGGAGCGCGACATCCCGGCGGCCGAGCTCGACAGCGCCGACGAGATTTGGATCGCCAGCACCACCAAGGAAATCACTCCCGTCACCAGCCTGAACGGCAAGCCGGTCGGCAGCGGCGCCCCGGGCATGGTCTGGCGCCGCCTGTTCGCGCTGTTCGCCGAAAGGCTCGGGCGATGACCGTGGCCGCTGCCGTGAAGGCGGTCGACACCGCGCCGGCCCTGCTGTCGGTCGAGGGGCTGAGCGTTGCCTTCGACGGCGAGCATGGGCCTTTGCGCGTCGTCGACGATGTCAGCTTCACCGTGGCGCCGGGCGAGACGGTCGCCATCGTCGGCGAATCCGGCAGCGGCAAGTCGGTGACCTCGCTGTCGCTGATGCGGCTGGTCGATTATGCCGGCGGCCGCATCGTCGGCGGGCGCATCCGCTTCAAGGGCCGCGACGGGCGCGAGCGCGACCTCGCCACGCCGCCGGCCGAAGCGCTGACCGACATGCGCGGCAACGACATCGCCATGGTCTTCCAGGAGCCGATGACGTCGCTGAACCCGGTCTTCACCATCGGCGACCAGATCGCCGAGGCGGTGATGCTGCACCAGGGTCTCGACCGCAAGGCGGCGCGGGCGGAGGCGCTGCGCATGCTGGAGAAGGTTCGCATTCCCGAACCGGCCCGCCTGCTCGACCGCCATCCGCACCAGCTGTCGGGCGGCATGCGCCAGCGCGTGATGATCGCCATGGCGCTGTCCTGCAAGCCGTCGCTGCTGATCGCCGACGAGCCGACCACCGCGCTCGACGTCACCATCCAGGCGCAGATCCTGCGGCTGATCCGCCTGTTGCAGGACGAGATGGGGATGGGCGTCATCTTCATCACCCACGACATGGGCGTGGTGGCCGAAGTGGCCGACCGCGTCGTCGTGATGTGGCGCGGCCGCAAGGTGGAGGAGGGGCCCGTCGAGCGCATCTTCCAGGCGCCGCAGCACCCCTACACCAAGGCCCTGCTGTCCGCCGTGCCGAAGCTGGGCGCCTTGCGCGGCCAGGACCTGCCGGTGCGCTTCCCGCTGCTGGTGGTGGACGAGGCCAAAGCCGATGCCGCTCCTCCGGCCCCGCCCCCGGTGCAGGACACCGTGCGCGCCGCCGACGCCCCGCTTCTGGAGGTGCGCGACCTCACCACCCGCTTCGACGTGCGCAAGGGCATCTTCGGCTCGCTGAAGGCCCGCGTCCATGCGGTGGAGAAGGTCAGCTTCGCCGTCCGTCCGGGCGAGACGCTGGCGCTGGTCGGCGAGTCCGGCTGCGGCAAGTCGACCACCGGCCGCACCATCATGGGGCTCCAGTCCGCCACCTCCGGAACCATCCGCTTCGACGGGCTCGACACCGCGACGCTCGATTCCAACGGTCAGGCGAAGCTGAAGGAGAAGATCCAGTACATCTTCCAGGATCCCTTCGCCTCGCTGAACCCGCGGATGACCGTCGGCTTCAGCGTCGCCGAGCCGATGCTGGTCCACGATTATGCGCCCGCATCCAGGCCGGGCCTGTCGCGCCGCCGCGCCATCGAGGAGCGGGTGGCGGAGCTGCTGACCCAGGTCGGCCTCAAGCCGGAGCATGCGCGCCGTTATCCGCACGAGTTCTCCGGCGGCCAGCGCCAGCGCATCTGCATCGCCCGCGCCATCGCCTGCGACCCCAAGCTGATCATCGCCGACGAGGCGGTGGCGGCGCTCGACGTGTCGATCCAGGCGCAGATCGTCAACCTGCTGATGGAGCTTCAGGCCAAACGCGGCCTGTCCTACCTGTTCATCAGCCACGACATGGCGGTGGTGGAGCGGGTCAGCCACCGCGTCGCGGTGATGTATCTCGGCCAGATCGTCGAACTCGGCCCCCGCCGCGCCGTGTTCGAGAATCCGCAGCATCCCTACACCCGCCGCCTGATGGCGGCGGTGCCGATCGCCGATCCCGGCCGCCGCACCCGCGACCTGCGGCTGCTGACCGGCGAGATCCCGAGCCCCATCCGCAGCATCGGCGACGAGCCGCTGGTGCAGCCGCTGGTGCCGGTCGGCGACGGCCATTTCGTCGCGCGCCACGCCGTGGGCGGCGACTTCTGAGTTTGCCGATTTCCGAACCAAAAAAGCAGGGAGCCTACACGTGAACCGCTTCGCCCTTCCGCTTCTCGCCGGCCTGCTCGCCGGCACCGCTCTCGCCGGCCCGGCCTTCGCCGCCAAGGATCTCGTTGTCGGCCTCCCCGACAACATCACCACGCTGGACCCGGCCGACATCAACGACACGCTGTCGCAGTCGGCCAGCCGCACGATGATGCAGGGCCTGTTCGGCTTCGACAAGGACATGAAGCTGGTGCCGCTGCTGGCGGAGAGCTTCACCGTCAACGACACCGCCACCGAATACACCTACCGCCTGCGCAAGAACGTCACCTTCCATGACGGCACGCCCTTCAACGCCCAGGCGGTGAAGACCAACTTCGACCGCCTCGCCAACCCGGCCAACCGGCTGAAGCGCCAGAGCCTGCTGGCGATGCTGGCCGAGACGGTGGTGGTCGACGACACCACCATCACGCTGAAGCTGTCGCAGCCCTTCGGCGCGCTGAACAACAACCTCGCTCACCCGGGTGCTATGATCCACAGCCCGAAGGCGCTGGAGACCTTCGGCAAGGAGATCGGCCGCCACCCGGTCGGCACCGGCCCCTACAAGTTCGTCAGCTGGGAAGCGGACACCCTCAAGGTCGAGAAGAACGACAAGTACTGGAAGCCGGGCCTGCCGAAGATCGACCACGTCACGCTGAAGAGCGTGCCGGAGAATGGCAGCCGCATCGCCATGCTCCAGACCAACGAGGCGCAGTTCATCTATCCGCTGCCGCCCGAGATGGTGAAGATGGTCGAGGCCAACAACCAGCTTGAGCTGATCGACGCCCCGTCGATCATCGCCCGCTATGTGGCGATGAACACCATGAAGAAGCCGTTCAACGACCCGCGCGTCCGTCAGGCGCTGAACTACGCCATCGACAAGAACGCCTACGCGAAGGTGGTCTATCGCGGCTATGCCGGCCCGCTGGATTCGGCGATCCCGTCCAAGCTGGGCTTCCACGTCACCCAGCCCAACCAGTACACCTACGACCTCGCCAAGGCGAAGGCGCTGCTGGCCGAAGCCGGCTATCCGAACGGCTTCGAGGCCGAGATGTTCGGCCGCAACAGCACCAACTTCATCCGCGGCATGCAGTTCGTCCAGCAGCAGCTGTCGCAGATCGGCGTCAAGCTGACCGTCACCCCGCTCGAATCCGGTGTCGAGACCGCCCGCGTCTGGGGCGTCGAGAAGCCGGAGGACGCCACGGTGCAGATGCAGTATGGCGGCTGGTCGGCCTCGACCGGCGACGCCGACTGGGGTCTGCGCCCGCTGCTGTGGGGCAAGGGCTTCCCGCCGAAGTTCTTCAACGTCGCCTACTACAAGAACGACACGGTCGATGCCGCCATCGAGACCGGCATCGGCACCGCCGACACCGCCAAGCGCGCCGAGGCCTACCGCGTCGCCCAGGAGCAGATCTGGAAGGATGCGCCCTGGATCTTCCTCGGCGTCGAGAACCTGCTGGCCGGCAAGTCGAAGAAGCTGACCGGCTTCTACTACGTCGCCGACGGCGGCCTGCAGATGGAAGAGGCCGATCTGCAGTAACTGCTAAGCGCCCTCTCCCGTCCCGGGAGAGGGAGGGGACCCGCGCCGCAGGCGCGGGGAGGGTGAGGGGTAGGGCAAGGTTCCCGAACCGCACGGCTTCGTGCCTCACCCCTCACCCTTCCCGCCGCTACGCGACGGGCCCCTCCCCTCTCCCGGGGCGGGAGAGGGGATTTCTCGTCCGCCCACCCAGGCCCTCCACCAGGACCTCTGCCCCATGCTGAAATATCTCGTCGGCCGTCTTGCCGGCATCCTGCCGGTTCTGCTGGTGATCTCCGTCTTCGTCTTCGGCTTCGTCCATCTGCTGCCGGGCGATCCGGCGCGGCTGGTCGCCGGGACGGATGCGACCCAGCAGGACGTCGAACTGGTGCGCCAGGATCTCGGCCTCGACCAGCCGCTGTGGGTGCAGTACGGACGCTTCCTCGGCAATGCCGTGCAGGGCGAGTTCGGGCGGTCGATGAAGTCCAAGCGGCCGGTGTCGCAGGAGATCGGCGAGCGCTTCCTCCCCACCCTCTACCTCACCGTCGTCGCCATGGTGTGGGCGACGCTGGCGGGGCTGCTGATCGGCGTGGCGTCCGCCACCAAGCGCGGGCGCTGGCAGGACCATGTCGGCATGGTGGTGGCGGTGTCGGGCATCGCCTTCCCGTCCTTCTGGCTCGGGCTGCTGATGATCGACCTGTTCTCGGTCAAGCTCGGCTGGCTGCCCACCAGCGGCTACGGCACGTGGCAGCATTACGTCATGCCGTCGCTGACGCTCGGCCTCGGCGTCGCCGCGGTGATGGCGCGCTTCACCCGTTCCGCCTTCATCGAGATCGCGCGCGAGGATTACGTCCGCACCGCGCGGGCCAAGGGCGTGCCGGCGCGGCTGGTGGTGTGGAAGCACACGCTGCGCAACGCGCTGATCCCGATCATCACCATGGTCGGCTTGCAGTTCGGCTTCCTGCTCGGCGGGTCCATCGTGGTGGAAACGGTGTTCTCCTGGCCGGGGCTGGGCCGGCTGCTGGTGGATAGCGTCAACTACCGCGACTACACCGTCATCCAGGCGGAGATCCTGCTGTTCTCGCTGGAGTTCATCATCATCAACCTGCTGGTCGATGTGCTGTACGCCTTCGCCAACCCCGAGATTCGCTACTCATGACCACGACAGACGCAACCGGCGTGGCCGCCGCAACCCACGAAGCCGTCCGTTCGCCGCTGCGCGAGTTCTGGCGCAAGTTCCGGCGCAACCGCACCGCCATGGCGGCAGGATGTTGTCTGCTGGCGCTGGTGCTGGCCGCGGCGGCGGCGCCGTGGATCGCCCCCTTCGACCCGGCGGCCTTCGATTACGACCGCATCCTGGAAGGCCCCTCGGCCGACCATTGGGCCGGAACCGACGCCTACGGCCGCGACATCCTCAGCCGCATCCTGTGGGGTGCCCGCATCTCGCTGTCGGTCGGGCTGCTGTCGGTGCTGCTCGGCGGGGTGGCCGGCGTGGCGCTGGGCCTGATCGCCGGCTTCCGCGGCGGCTGGATCGACAGCCTGATCATGCGCGTCTGCGACGTTCTGCTGGCCTTCCCCGGCATCCTGCTGGCCATCGGCATCGTCGCCATCCTCGGGCCGGGGATCGAGAACGTCATCTATGCGGTGGCGATCTTCAGCGTTCCCGTCTTCGCCCGTCTGGTGCGCGGCAGCACGCTGTCGCTGAAGCGCGCGGTCTATGTCGACGCCGCCCGCGCCATCGGCGTGCGCGACCGGCTGCTGATGGTCCGCCACATCCTGCCCGGCACGCTGCCCAGCGTGATCGTCTATGTCTCCATGCGCATCGGCACCTCGATCCTGACGGCGGCCAGCCTCAGCTTCATCGGCCTCGGCGCCCAGCCGCCCAGCCCGGAATGGGGCGCGATGCTGGCCGACGGGCGCAGCTACATCGGCGTCGCCAGCCATGTCACCTTCTATCCCGGCCTCGCCATCTTCCTGACGGTGCTGGCCTTCAACCTGCTCGGCGACGGACTGCGCGATGCCCTCGACCCGAAACTCCGCTGAGCCGGCAAAACGCGCGCGGGCCTTCGGGCTCGCCTGCGGCCGGCTGACGCCGGGGCCGCGCAACGCCATCACCGACGTTCCGGGCGTGCGCGTCGGTCATGTCACGCTGGATGAGGGCGCCATCCAGACCGGCGTCACCGCCATCCTGCCCCATGCCGGCAACCTCTACCGCGACAAGCCCGTCGCCGCCGCCGAGGTGCTGAACGGCTTCGGCAAGAGCGTCGGGCTGATGCAGGTGGAGGAACTCGGCGCGCTGGAAACCCCGATCCTGCTGACCAACACCCTGTCGGTCGGCACCGCTGCCACGGCGCTGGTCCGCCACGCCATCGCCGCCAATCCCGACATCGGCCGCAGCACCGCCACCGTCAATCCGGTTGTGATGGAGTGCAACGACGGCCCGCTGAACGACATCCAGGCGCTGGCGGTGACGGAGGCCCATGCCGCCGCCGCGCTCGCCGCCGCCCTGTCGGAAGCGGACGGTGCGGAGGTCGCGGTCGGCTCGGTCGGGGCCGGGCGCGGCATGTCCTGCTTCGGCTTCAAGGGCGGCATCGGCACGTCCTCGCGCCGCCTCAAGCTGGACGGCAAGCGCCATCACCTGGGCGTGCTGGTGCTGGCGAATTTCGGCCGGCCGGGCGAGCTGCGCCTGCCCGACGGCCGCCGCGTCGCCCCACCTGCGAAGGACGATGCGCCGGAGAAGGGCTCCGTCATCGTCATCGCCGCCACCGACGTGCCGCTCGACCACCGCCAGCTGCGCCGGGTGATCCGCCGCGCCGGGGTCGGGTTGGCGCGGGTGGGCTCCTTCTGGGGGCATGGCAGCGGCGACATCGCGCTGGGCTTCACCACCGCCAACCGCATCGACCATGACGAGCGGGCCGACATTGTGGCCCTGCGCATGGTGAACGAACACCGCATCGACAGGCTGTTCGAGGCGATGGCCGACGCGACGCAGGAAGCCGTCCTCGACGCGCTGGCCGCCGCCACGCCTGTGGTGGGCCGCGACGGCGTTACCCGGCCCTGCCTCTCCCATTTGCTGATTTCCGGGAGCACTCCGTGAAGATCTACATCTCCGCCGACATCGAAGGGGTGGCCGGCGTGGTCTCCCAGCAGCAGGTGACGCCGGGCAATGCCGAGTATGAGCGCGCCCGCCGCCTGATGACCGCCGAGGTCAACGCCGCCATCGAAGGCGCGCTGGAGGCCGGGGCGAGCGAAATCCTGGTCAACGACAGCCACGGCCCGATGGTCAATCTGCTGCCGGACGAACTGCACCCCGCCGCCGAGCTGATCCTGGGCCGGCCCAAGCCCATCGGCATGTTCGCCGGGCTGGAGCCGGACGCCGCCGGGGTGATGTGCGTCGGCTTTCACACCTCGGCCCGCCAGTACGGCATCCTCGCCCACACCACCAACAGCTTCGCCTTCGGCCGCGTCCGGGTGAACGGGCTGGAACTGGGGGAGGCCGGCAATTACGGCGCCTATGCCGGCGAGATCGGCGTGCCGGTGATCCTGCTGAGCGGCGACGACCGCTTCGCCGCCGAGATGGCGCCGCTGTTCCCGGACGCCGAACAGGTGGTGGTCAAGCAGGCGCTGGGCCAGCGCGCCGCCCGCTCCGTCGCCCCGTCGGTCGCCCGCGACCGCATCCGCGAGGCCTCGGTCCGCGCCGTCCGCCGCGCGTCCGGCATCCCGCCCTTCCGCGTGCCGCCACAGGCCGACGGCGCGCCCTACCGGCTGGAGATCGAGATGAACAGTCCGGCGCTGGCCGATCTGGCGTCGCTGATCCCGGTGTCGGAGCGGCTGGATCCCGTCACCATCCGCCTGCCGGCCGCCAGCATGGCCGCCGCGCTCGGCTGGATCAACACCCTGTCGGCCATGTCGGCCACCCTGCGCTGAGACCCGCCCCCATGACCCTTTCGCACCCGCAACCCTTCGCCCTTGCCATCCATGGCGGCGCCGGCACCATCAAGCGCAGCGCCCTGACCCCGGCGCTGACCGAGGGCTACCACGCCGGCCTGCGCCGGGCGCTGGCCGCCGGGCATGAAGTTCTGGCCGACGGCGGCAGCGCGCTCGATGCCGTGACATCCGCCGTGATGGCGCTGGAGGACGAGCCGCTGTTCAACGCCGGCCGCGGCGCCGTCTTCACCGCCGAGGGCGTGCAGGAGATGGATGCCGCCATCATGGACGGCCGCGACCGCGCCGCCGGTGCGGTGGCCGGCCTGTTCGGCCCCCGCAACCCCATCCTGGCCGCCCGCGCGGTGATGGAGCACAGCGAGCATGTCCTGCTGATCGGCGAAGGCGCGCTGGACCTCTGCCGCCGCCAGGGTCTGGCGATGGAGGAGGCCCCCTATTTCTTCACCCAGCCGCGCTGGGACGCCCTCCAGGCCGAGCTGGAGCGCCGCCGCTCCGGCACCCCCGACGACGGCGATGAGCAGCGCCGCCATGGCACCGTCGGTGCCGTCGCCCGCGACCGCGACGGCAACCTCGCCGCCGCCACCTCGACCGGCGGCATGACCGCCAAGGCCAAGGGCCGCGTCGGCGACAGCCCGGTGATCGGCGCCGGCACCTTCGCCGACAACATCACCTGCGCCGTCTCCGCCACCGGCCATGGCGAGCATTTCATCCGCCGCTGCGCCGCCCACGAGATCGACGCCCGCATGCGCTGGGCCGGCCAGACCCTGGAGCGTGCCGCCGGCGGCGTGGTGGACGAGCTGGGCGTGATCGGCGGCTCCGGCGGCCTGATCGCCATCGACCGTGACGGCCGGGTGGCGCTGCCCTTCAACTGCTCCGGCATGTATCGCGGCGCCATCGGGCCGGAGGGGCTGGCGATGACCGCGATCCACCGCGAAGAGTTCCGCATCGGCTGACCTTCCCCCAAGAAGTCCCCTCTCCCCCCCGGGGAGAGGGTTAGGGGGGGGGGGACGCACCGCGAGGAGTCCCAAGAGTCGTCCGCCGCCTCCTCTCCGCCCGCTGGACAGGCGGGGGCCGGCGTCCCACGTTGCTGCTTCATCAGTGCAACGGCCAAATCGGAGGATGGCGTCATGCGGGCGATGGTGATTTCGCGATTCGGCGGACCCGACGTGCTCGAGCTTCAGGACCGGCCGCGGCCGGTGGCGGGGCCGGGCGAGCTGCTGGTGCGGGTGGTGGCGTCGGGCACCAACCCGGTGGACGCCAAGATCCGTCAGGCCGGCAGCTGGGCCGGCATCCCCTTCCCGGCGGTGCTGGGCTATGACGTGTCGGGCGTGGTCGAGGAGGCCGGCCCCGGCGTGACCGGCTTCAAGGCCGGCGACGAGGTGTTCTACACCCCGGAAATCTTCGGCAATCCCAACGGCAGCTATGCCGAATACACCGTCGCCGCCGCGTCCATCGTCGCCCACAAGCCGCCCGGCCTCAGCCACGTCGAGGCGGCGGGCATCCCGCTGGCCGGCGGCACGGCCTGGGAGGCCATCGTGCGGCGTCTGGCGGTGCGGCCGGGCGAGACGGTGCTGATCCATGGCGGGGCCGGCGGTGTCGGCAGCTTCGCCATCCAGTTCGCCAAGGCGGCCGGCGCCCGCGTGCTTGCCACCGCCAGCAAGGCCAACCACGAGGCGATGCGCGATCTCGGCGCCGACGTGACGCTCGACTACCGCGACACCGACGTGGCCGACCAAATCCTGCGCGAGGCGGGCGGGGCAGGGGTGGACGCGTCCTTCGACACCGCCGGCGGTAATGTGCCGTTGAGCACCCAGGTCACGCGCCCCTTCGGCCGCATCGCCACCATCCTGCCGCCGTCCGGCGACCTCAACGCGCTCTATGTGAAGAACCAGACCCTGTACGGCACCTTCCTGACCCGCGAGGGTGCGCGCCTGCGCGAGATGGCGCCGCTGTTCGTGCGCGGGCAGGCGAGGGTGATCGTCGATGCCGTCCTGCCGCTGGAAGAGGTCGGCAAGGCGCATGAACGGCTCGATTCCGGCCACGGCCGCGGTAAGATCATCCTGCAAGTGGGCGCCTGACGCGAGGTCGGGCCGGGCTTTCGAAGGACGGTCGCGGTGTATATCTGGCTTATCGGGCTGCACGTCACGGCGGTGACGCTCTGGATTCTGGGGATGTCCGCCGCCGCCATCCTGATCAGCGCCCTGGACGCCACGACCGCCGCTGAGGAAGGACCGGCCCGCTTCCTGCGCGCCGTCGGCCGCTGGGAGCGCCGCGTGACCTCCCCGGCGATGGGGCTGGCGTGGCTGCTGGGCATCACGCTGGTGGTGGTCGGCGGCTGGGGCTTCGAGCCGTGGCTGGTGGCGAAGGTGGTCATCGTCACCGCCCTGTCCGCCCTGCACGGCACGCTCGCCGCCGGGCTGCGCCGGCTGGGTGAGCCGGGTGCGCGGCAGGTGTCGCCGCTGCTGCGCTTCTCCCCGCTGGCGGTGATCGCCGGGGCCATCGCCATCGTGACGCTGGTGGTGGTGAAGCCCTACTGAACACGGTATGGTGTCGGATCGGGACGGGCCGGCCCCTTCGACCCCGCGCCCGGCCGGTTCGGTTTCAGTGCGAAAGGACCCGCCATGGCCGTCGCCAAGACCACGATCTGCCTCTGGTTCGACAAGGACGCCGAGGCCGCCGCCCGCTTCTACGCCGCGACTTTCCCCGACAGCGCGGTGACCGCCGTCCACCGGGCCCCCGCCGACTACCCGTCCGGCAAGGCGGGCGACGTTCTGACGGTCGAGTTCACCGTCGCCGGCCTCCCCTGCCTCGGCCTGAACGGCGGTCCGGCGTTCCCCCACAGCGAGGCCTTCTCGTTCCAGATCGCTACCGACGACCAGGATGAGACCGACCGCTATTGGACCGCCATCACCGGCAACGGCGGCCAGGAGAGCGCCTGCGGCTGGTGCAAGGACCGCTGGGGGATCTCCTGGCAGATCACGCCCCGCGTGCTGACCGACGCGCTGGCGGCGGGGGGAGAGGAGGCAAAGCGGGCGTTCGAGGCAATGATGGGGATGACGAAGATCGATGTGGCGGCGATTGAGGCGGCGCGGCGAGGGTGAGAGAAATGGAGAGCTAGTCTAGATTAATGATATGAGTGATAAAATTAAGTATAAATGTCTTATTTAGGCAGATTTTTGAAACATCAATTTCTAGTTCGCTTTAGATAATTGATGGTCATGAATGTGGTTTTCGTTGAATGTTTGGGCGGTGTGCGGTAAGCAATATCTAAAAATTTAGGAGGTTACTGTGTATTTTTCGGCTCTCAAGACTGCAATCCAGCATCTCGAAGAAAAACGCTTTTATGATGTTGCGCTTATGTACCTTGAGCAACGTGGTTATCAAGATTTGAGTATTGTCGACGGGTCCGGAGATGGCGGGCGTGATGTTGTTTGTTCGCGTGAAGATCTTCGCATTCAATTGAGTGTTCGGAAGGACTGGGAAACAAAGATCAACGATGAGGCGTTCAAGACGCTTTCATCTGGGAAACATCATCTCATTTTTGTTACAAATCGCTCAATTGGGCCGGATGCCGAACAACATTTTTTGAGCACAAATTACAACCAGAAGGGACGTGTTGACCTGACAATTGCTGATCTACGTCGCATTTCGACTGCACTCGCTCGGCCAGGCGTCATTCGGCGATCTTACGAAATGCTAGGTATGTCGGTGCCGCTGGAGCTTCATGCTGATCCGAAAGATATCGCGATTAGTACAGTACTCATGTTTTCGCAAGAGGCTAGAGAGCTTCATAACGAGGTAATAGAAGCGAATCTCCGAGCTCAACTCCTGAAGCGTCCCGATATCTCAGAGCCAGAGCTTATTCGACATCTCTCCGACTCAATTCCAGGTGTAAATATTGAACGTGCGGCGAGATCTGCCTTATCGCGCCTCCGAATTGCTGGGCGTGTGCAGCAAGTAGCAAATCGATTCCGGCTAAGTGACGTCGAATTGGAGATCATGCAAGCCGCAGAAACGGAGTTTCTTGCTGCTCGCAGAGCTGATGTAAAGGCTCTGGTAGAGTTGACTGGATTGGAGAGTGATGCTGCTGGTGAGTTGCTGGATATCGCGCTCGAACTCCTTGTCCGTGGCCGCGATTTTGACGGCCAGGGTCCCATTGAAGCCGCTCTGAGTAATTTCATAGCTGCGCACGGGCTTAGCCGCAAGCGCTCTGGCGTCTTTGAGGTGTTGGCCGCGAGCGCCACAGCCCGATTGAGACAATATGGCGCTACCGTTGATCAGATTTTCTCCGCAAATTCTTTTGATATCTATCGTGCTTTGGGGCGTCGGACAGACCTCTCACTCGTCCTTGACGCGAGCGTTGCCATGCCTGTTCTGTTTGGGTTGGCTTTCGGCGAAGCCAAGTCGCGATTTGGTATGGCTGCTATGGCACTGAAGCGAGCTTGCGACGCTCATGGGATTAAAATGGTCGTGCCGCGTCCCTATCTTAACGAAATGGCGGCACATGGCCTAAGTGCTCTTGATCGTCTAGATGTCTATAATGCACTACCGGACGAAGCGCGCGGACCACTCCGAGCCTCAGAGAACGCTTACATTAGCCACTATACTCACATTGCCGAACACCTCAGGCGAAAAGGTGATGATCTCAGCTTAAAGGATTTTCTCAGATATTTTGGAATCTCTTCAGGAAAATCTCTTGGATCTGTTGAAAATAAAATTCAAACTGTCCTTGATAATCATAATATAAAAATACTTCCGAATGCATACTACGATAAAGATATTTGGGATCTTATACAAAAGCAAAAAATGTTCCAAGTAAAACTTTTAATTGATCATGATGCAAGTGTCGTTACCATGCTAAAAAATGAAGACATGAAAGGATTTATTCTAGATACTTGGGATAAGGTCATGATTGATTTAGTGGAGGAGCTCGCGCGTGTCTATGCTGATACCCCTGCGCGAGTTATAGATTTTCTGTCTATGGCGGCTGGCGAAGAATTCGAAACAGATCAGAGTTATGAACTGATGGCTACATTGCTGCATATAGACGAGCGCGCTGCAGCGCCGCTTGCGCAAAAAATCGATAAAATCCGATCAGTTACGCAGGCTTACAAACTTGATGAGTTTGTTCGGGAAGCGCGAGAGAGCAAGGGTGCAACGTGGACGCTTAGTCCGCAGGACGTTGCCCCTTTTATTGACAAACCAGAACCGATAGTTAATCTCGATGATCGCTTGAACTAAAGCTGAGACCAAATAAAGTTCCTTTCTGTTGAAATGGAACGCAAAAGGCATGGAGGCATACAGCCTAAGGCATTTGAATTCGGCGCATTGAGAGATTTGCCAGTAATTTCACATTACCTGAGGCCTGTGCTGGAAACTGTGCAAGCCTCAGCAAACTACTGATAAGCATAAAAAATATCCCAGTGGGGAGACTATCGATATGCAATTTTCTTGTGGATTTGCGTAAGGATATCAAAATTAAGTTTTGGAAAGAAAGAACTTTACAAGCTTGAGAGCTTTACAGGTTTGAAAGGCTGTGGTCACTGCGTTGTCACAAAAAGTACGATTGTTCACCCCCCCACATCATCCCGAATGCACGCCACCGAATGCCCCGGCGCCACCTCGCGCAGCGTCCGGGCTTCCGGTTCAGCACAAGCAGGCAGCGCGAAGGGGCACCGCGTCCGGAAGACGCAGCCGGACGGCGGGTTCATCGGGCTCGGCACGTCGCCGTCCAGCAGCATGCGGGATTTCGGCGCGTCGGGGTCCGGGTCGGGGGCGGCCGACAGCAGGGCCATGGTGTAGGGGTGGCGCGGGCGCTCGTACAGGGAATCGCTCGGCGCGATCTCCATCAGGCGGCCGAGATACATCACCGCCACCCGGTCGCTGATGTAGCGCACCACCGCCAGATCATGGGCGATGAACAGCACCGCCAGCCCCAGCTCGCGCTGCAGGTCGCCCAGCAAATTCACCACCTGCGCCTGCACCGAGACGTCGAGCGCCGACACGGGCTCGTCCGCGACGATGAAGTCGGGCTCCACCGCGAGCGCGCGGGCGATGCCGATGCGCTGGCGCTGGCCGCCGGAGAATTCGTGCGGGAAGCGGTCCATGGCGTCGGCGCTCAGGCCGACCTTCTCCAGCAATGCCGCCACACGGTCGCGGCGGTCGGCGCGGGTGCCGATGTTGTGGATCGTCAGAGCCTCGCCGATCACCTCGCGCACGCGCTGGCGCGGGTCGAGGCTGGCATAGGGGTCCTGGAAGACGATCTGCATGCGGCGGCGCTGCGCCCGCATCTCCGCCGTCGGCAGCCCGGTGATCTCCTGCCCGTTGAAGCGGATGGAGCCGCCGGTCGGCTCGATCAGCCGCAGGATGCTGCGCCCGGCGGTGGTCTTGCCCGACCCGGACTCGCCGACCAGACCCAGCACCTCGCCGCGGTTCAGGTCGAAGGACAGATCGTCCACCGCCTTCACCCAGCCGACCGGCCGTTGCAGCAGCCCGCCGCGCACCGCAAAGCGCTTCTCCAGATTGCGGACGCTCAGCAGGGGCTGTTCGGTAACGGTATCGATGCTCATTGCACGTCTCTCCAGCGGCGGCAGCGGGCGGAATGGTCGGGGCCGACCGGCTCCAGCACGGGTTCGGCGGCGAGGCAGGCCGCCTCTGCCAGCGCACAGCGCGGGGCGAAGGTACAGCCGGCCGGGCGGTTCACCGGGCTCGGCACGCTGCCGGGGATGGCGTAGAGCCGGCCGCCGTCGCCGCGGCGCTGGCCCAGATGCGGCATGCAGGCCAGCAGCCCGCGGGTGTAGGGGTGCTTCGGCGATTTCAGCAGGGAGCGGACATCGCCTTCCTCGACGATGCGGCCGGAATACATCACCACCACCCGGTGCGCCACTTCGGCCACCACGCCCAGATTGTGGGTGATGAACAGGATCGAGGTGCCGGTCTCCTCCTGCAACCGCCGCATCAGATCGAGGATCTGCGCCTGGATGGTCACGTCCAGCGCGGTGGTCGGCTCGTCGGCGATCAGCAGGGTGGGGCGGCAGGCCAGCGCCATGGCGATCATCACGCGCTGGCGCATGCCCCCCGACATCTGGTGTGGATACTCGTCCAGCCGCCGCTCCGCCGCCGGGATGCCGACCTTCTTCAGCATGGCCAGCGCCTCGGCCCGCGCCGCCCGGCGGTCGAGGCCCTGGTGGTAGCGCAGGGCCTCGCCGATCTGGTCGCCGACGGTGTAGACCGGGTTCAGCGAGGTCATCGGCTCCTGGAAGATCATGCCGATCTCGTTGCCGCGGACGCTGCGCATGGCGCGCTCGCTGAGGCGGGCGAGGTCGCGCACCTGGCCGTCACGGCCGCGGAACAGGATCTCGCCACCGGCGATGATGCCCGGCGGCGTCGGGATCAGCCGCATCGCCGACAGGCTGGTCACCGACTTGCCGCTGCCGGATTCGCCGACGACGGCCAGCGTCTCGTTGCGGCGCACGGCGAAGGACACGCCGTCCACAGCCTTCGACACGCCGGGATCGGCGGTGAAGTGGGTTTGCAGGTTGCGGATGTCGAGCGTGAGGTCAGCGTCCATGACGGGATCCTGGATTTGCCGATAATCGCCCTCTCCCGCCCCGGGAGAGGGAGGGGACCCGCTGAAGGCGGGGAGGGTGAGGGGTGGTCCGAGTGTCCCGAACCGCATGGCCCCGAAGCGCATGGCTCCGTGCCCAACCCCTCACCCTTCCCATGCTCCGCATGGGCCCCTTCCCTCTCCCGGGGCGGGAGAGGGAGTTGAATGCGACCCCGAGGGTCAGATCAGCGGGTGCAGCCGCGCGCCGGTACCGGCCAGTCGCCGACGACCTCGCCGTTGCGGGTGATCGCCATGCGGTCGTGCAGGTTGGTCACCACGCAAACATGGTTGGGCAGGATGCGGACGCGGTCGCCGATCTGCGGCTTCGCCGCGCTCCGGCTGAGGTCGACCACGGCATGCTCCTCGTTGACGCGGACGATCACCGCGTCGGGGTAATCGAGGATCAGGCCGAAACCCTCGCCCACCGACGGGGCGACGCGGTCGCTCGACAGCGTCTTGCTGCCGCAGTCCAGAACGGCGCGGTCGGCGGTGGGGCGGCTGACCACGGTGGCATGCACATGCACGGCGCACTCCTCCAGCGTCGCCACCCCGGCGCCGACGGTGGCGCGGTCGTGGTAGATGTAGGTGCCGACGCGCAGCTCGGTCACGCCGGGAAGCTCATGGGTGTCCCAGCAGCCGGGGGTACCGCCGACCGACACCGTCTCCACCGCGATGCCGGATCCCTCCAGCAGGGCACGCGTCTCGGTGACGAAGGGCACGGTGCGGGGGCCGCGCGGGTAGGTCATCAGGCCGCGGAAGCGGGTCAAGCCATTGCCGGCGGCGCGGCGGGCCAGCGTCAGCACCTCGTCCGGGGTCTGCACGCCGCAACGGCCGTCGCCGCTGTCGAACTCCACCAGGATGCCGATCTCGACGCCGGCCTCGGCAGCGGCGGCGGCCACGGTGTCGAGGGCGACGGCGTTGTCCAGCGCAACCGTCAGCTTGGTCTTGCCGGCCAGCTCGGCCAGCGGCGACACCTTGGCGGCGCCGACGATGGGGTAGGTCAGCAGGATGTCGGCGCAGCCGGCTTCGGCCATCACCATCGCCTCGCTGATCTTCTGGCAGGTGATGCCGACGGCGCCCAGCTCGATCTGGCGCAACGCGAATTGGGGAAGCTTGTGGGTCTTGATGTGCGGGCGCAGCGCCAACCCGTGCCGGTCGCAATAGGCCTGCATCTTGGTCAGGTTATGCTCGACCCGGTCGAGGTCGATGACGGGGACGGGGGTGTCGAGTTCGTCGACGCGCATGGGACCGCTCCAAAGGCGACAAGAGGAAAGGGGCCGACCCCGGCGGCGGAGCCATGGGATCGGCCTTGCACTGACTATTACGCCGCCTTGTTTTACGCTTGGGGCAGGACGGCGATGCAGTCGATTTCGACCTGGATGTTGTTCAGCTGGCAGCCGATGGTGGTGCGGGCCGGCGGCTCGGTCGGGAAGAACTCCGAATAGAGCGCGTTGTATTCCTGGAAGCGGCCGAGATCGCTGAGGTAGCTGTTGACCTTCACCACATGGGCGAGGTCGGTGCCGGCGGCCTTCAGGATGATTTCGAGGTTGCGCAGGGTCTGGCGTACCTCGCCGGCGAAATCCTCGGGCAGCGCGCCGGTCTCCGGATGGTGCGGCCCCTGGCCCGACACATAGACGAAGCCGTTCGCGACGATGGCGTGGCTGTACTGGCCGGCGGGCTTCGCACCCTTTTCGGCGAAGATCGGCTTGCGGTTGGTCATTCGGTCCTCACAGGTTGAAAGATCAGGCGCGGGTCAGGGCCTTGCCCGGACGCGCACCGGTGTGGCCGCCGTCGCGCAGGACGAACTGTCCGGCGACGAGCACGTCGGTGATGCCGTGGGGCGGGCGCGTCGGATCCTGGAAGGTCGCGCAATCCGCCACGTCGGCGGTGAACAGGGTCAGGTCGGCCACCATGCCCGGCCGGACCAGCCCGCGGTCGGACAGGCCGAAGCGCTGCGCCGGGACCGCGGTCATGTGGCGCACGGCATCCTCCAGCCCCAGCCCGCCCTCTCCCCGGATCGCGCGGGCGAGATAGCGCGGGAAGCTGCCGAAGGCGCGCGGGTGCGGCTTGCCGGTCTCGCGCGGCAGCCCGTCGGAGCCCAGCATGTGCAGCGGGTGCGACAGCGCGGTCTCCAGATCGGCCTCGGCCAGCTGGAACATGACGATGTTGGTGCGGCCGCGGTCGGCGCGGATCAGGCGGACCAGCGTGTCGAAGGGCTGTTCCTTCGCTACATCGGCGATCTCGGTCAGCGACAGCCCTTCCAGCGGGCGCAGGTCATCCGCCGAAACGCCGCCGATGCGGACATTCTCCCAGCCGATCAGGCGGATCTTGGATTCCCAGCCGGCGTCAAACGGCGCCTCGCCGTCCTCCACCGCCCGGCGCAGCGCCGCCAGCCCGTCGGCATCGGCCATGCGTGCCAGCAGCGCCTCCACCCCGCCCGCCAGCGCCGACGGCGGCAGCAGTTGCAGGATGGTGCTGGAGCCGGCCGGGTAGGGGTACATGTCGAAGCTGACGTCGGTGCCGCCCTTTCGGGCGATCTCCAGCCGCTCCACCGCCCGCGGCAGGCTGCCCCAATAGGGCTTTCCGGCGGCTTGCAGGTGGGAGAGCAGGCCGCTCGCCCCGCCCGCCTTCAGCAGATCGAGGAACTCGTCCACCGAGGCGATCAGCCCGCCCTCGTAGGAGCGGACATGAGCGGTCAGCAGCGCGCCATGCTCCGCCACCACCTCGGCCAGCCGCACCAGCTCGGCGCGGTCGGCCCAGGCGCTGGGCGGATAGACGAGGCCGAGCGACAGGCCGTGCGCGCCCTGGCGCAGTTGGTCCGCCAGCAGGGCCGCCATCGCCTCGCGCTCTTCCGGCGTCGCGGCACGGTTCTGCCAGCCCATGACGGCGAGGCGCAGCGCGGCGTGCCCGACCAGCGAGATGAGGTTGATCGCGGTGCCGCGCCCGTCGAGCGCCGCGCGGTAGCCGGCGAAGTCGGCGAAGGTCTCCCGATCCGAAACAGTGCCCAGCAGGTTGCCGAAATGCTCGCGCAAGGGGCCGCCGCTGTCCGGGCTCTGCGGGTAGAGCCCGAAGGAGCAGTTGCCGACCACCACGGTGGTGACGCCCTGCGCCACCTTCTCCGGCCGGCCGGGCTGGCGCAGCTGGATCAGGTCGTCGTGGCAATGGGCGTCGATGAAGCCGGGAGCCAGGAAGCGCCCCTGCGCCTCCAGCGGTTCGGCGTCCGGTGCGTCCAGCATCGGGCCGACGGCGGCGATGCGTCCGCGCTCCACCAGCACGTCGGCCGGGAACCAGGGGGCGCCGGTGCCGTCGATGACGCGGGCGCCCTTGATGAGAAGAGTATCGGTCATCTCACTTGGCCTTCTGGAGCCGGGGGTCGAGCGCGTCGCGCAGCCCGTCGCCGACGATCTGGAGCGACAGCACGGTCAGGACGATGGCGCAGCCGGGGAACAGGATCAGCCAGTCGGCCTGCTGGAAATACTGCTGGGCGCTGGCGATCATGTTGCCCCAGGTGGGCGTGGTCGGCGGCACGCCGACGCCGAGGAAGGACAGCGCCGCCTCCGTCAGGATGGCGTAGGCGAAGATGAAGGTCGCCTGCACCAGGATCGGCGACATCAGGTTGGGCAGGATGTGCAGGAAGACGATGCGCGGGGTCGACGCGCCGAGCGCCGTCGCCGCCTCGATGAAGGGCATCTCGCGCACCACCAGACAGGCGGCGCGCACCACGCGGGCGACGCGCGGCGTGTAGACGATGCCGAGCGCCAGCACGACGTTGTAGAGCGACGGCCCCAGCGCCGCCATGAAGGCGATGGCGAGCAGGATGTCGGGGAAGGCCATCAGCGCGTCGGTCAGCCGCATCAGCAGCCCGTCCAGCGGCCGGATATAGCCGGCGGCAAGGCCCAGCAGCGTGCCGAGCACCGTCGCCACCACCACGACTAGCAGTCCGACCAGCAGAGACAGCCGGGCGCCCAGCATCACGCGGGACAGCACGTCGCGGCCATACTCGTCGGTGCCGAACCAGTGGGCGGCGGTCGGCGGCTTCAGCCGGCCGAGGATGTCCATCTTCATCGGGTTGAACGGGGTGATCCACGGCGCCAGCAGCGCCACCGCCAGGATCGCCAGCATGATCAGGAAGGACAGCACCACCAGCCGGCGGCGGAACAGCTGGCGCAGCAGCAGGGCGGCCGGCGACCGGCTGTTCCCGGCCTTGGCGGAGGAGGGAAGGGGGACGCTGCCGTGACCGGCGGGGACGCTTGCCATGGAAACCCTCCCTCTCAATAACGGACCCGCGGATCGACCACGGCATAGAGCAGGTCGACCGTCAGGTTGATCAGCACATAGATGGCGGACACCACCAGCAGGGCGCCCTGGATCACCGGATAGTCGCGGCGCAGCACGGCCGACACGATCAGGTTGCCGACGCCGGGCAGGCCGAACACGGTTTCCGTCACGATGGCGCCGGCGATCATCACCGCGGTGGTCAGGCCGATCACCGTCAGGATCGGGATCATCGCGTTGCGCAGCGCATGCTTCAGCACGACGACCAGCGGCGGCAGACCCTTGGCCCGCGCGGTGCGGACGTAATCGTGGCTCATCACGTCCAGCATGCTGGTGCGGGTGAAGCGCAGGATCAGCGCCGAGTTCGGAATGCCGAGTGCTATGGCCGGCAGCACCAGATGGCGCATGCGTTCCAGCAGGTCGGCGTCGGGCGGGCCATAGCCGGCGACCGGGAACCAGGCATGGTCGACCGCCAGATACTTGATCAGCGTCAGCCCGATCCAGAAGCTGGGGATGCTGGCCGCCAGCATGGCGAGCCCGACCGCGGTCTGGTCGACCAGACCGCCGCGCTTGGCCGCCGACAGGATGCCGACCGGCACGCCGATCAGCATGGCGATGCCCACCGACATCATGGTCAGCAGCCCGGTCAGCTCCGACCGTTCGGCCAGCGCCTGCGCCACCGGGCGGTTGAGGAAGATGGATTCGCCGAGGTCGAAGCGGACGATCTGCCCGAGATAGAGCAGGAACTGCGTCAGCAGCGGTTCGTCGAGCCCGAGCCGGCCGCGCAGCGCCGCGATGTCGTCCGGCGTGGCGGACGAACCCAGCATGACGGCGGCGGGATCGCCCGGCACGACGCGGGCGATCAAAAAGACCACCATGGCGACGAGCAGCATGACGACCATCATGCCGGCGAACCGGCGGACGATGTAAACGAGCATGGTTGCGGTCCCGGACCGAGGAGAAGCACAGAATTTCCCTCTCCCGTCCCGGGAGAGGGAGGGGACCCGCGCCATTGGCGCGGGGAGGGTGAGGGGTGATCCGGACATGGATCATCGATCCTTGCCATACCCCTCACCCTTCCCAAGCTCCGCTTGGGCCCCTTCCCTCTCCCGAGGCTCTCAGCGGATCTTCGATCCGCCTGACGCCGTCAGCACAAACAAAGTTTGTGCGAGAGGCGGGAGAGGGAATTACCAAATCGCCCTCAGCCCTTCAGGTCGGTGTTCCAGAAGAACGGCCAGGGCGTCGGGGTATAGCCGGTCAGCTTGTCGCTGCTCGCGGCGAGGTTGTAGAACTCGCCGACCTTGATGCTCGGCACCTCGCTGTAGAACAGCGATTGCAGGGTCACCCACTTCGCCTTGCGCGCCGCCGGGTCCATCTCGCGGTTGAAGGCGGCCAGCGCCTCCTTCTTGGCCGGGCTGTCCCACCAACCGGGATAGCTGGGGTTCAGCACGGTGATCAGCGACGGCTCCGGCACGAAGGTGTGGTAGGTGAAGAAGGCATCCCACCCTTTGTCGTCGCCGCGGCGTTGCAGCAGCGTCGCCCAGTCCAGCACCTGGAGGTCGACCTTGAAGCCGGCGAGTTCGAGCTGGGCCTGGGCCACCATGCTCATCTTGTACAGGAACTCGTACTGCACCGAGGTCATGATGCGGATCGGCTCGCCCTTGTAGCCGGCGGCCTTCAGCAGCTCCGCCGCCTTGCCGGCCGCATGGTCGCTGTAGGGCTTGGCGCTCGCCGCATCGTAATAGGGCGTCCCCTGGGCGTAGATCGACCCCTCCGCCTGGACGAATTCGGGATCGCCGAAGCCGGCCAGCAGCATGTCGTTCGGCTCCAGCGCCGCCAGGACCGCTTGGCGCACCTTCGGGTTCGCCATCACGCCGGTCTTGGTGTTCATGATCATCAGCGGGAAGCCGAACGGCTTGACGATCACGGGCTTGACGCCGGCCGCACCCTTGATGCGCGGCAGGGTTTCCGCCGGCAGGCTGTCGGCGAACTGGTACTGGCCGGCCAGGACGCCCGACACGCGGGTGGCGGCGTTCGGCACCGGGACGAAGCGAACCTCGCCGATGTTGGCCTTGCGGCTGCCGGCATAGCCGCTGGGCGCGCCGGCGGGCGAGGCGTAGGCGTCGTGGCGCACCAGCCGGATATACTGGTCGGGCTTGTGCTCCAGCAGCTTGTAGGGGCCGGTGCCGATCAGCGACTTCAGGGCGCCCGGCCCGTCGATGACCGATTTCGGCACGATGGCGGCGGCGCCGTTGTTCATCGCCAGGAGCGCGGTCAGCGGCGCGAAGGGCTCCTTCAGCGCGATGACGACGGCGTCCGCACCCTTGGCGGCGATGCTCTCCACCAGCGGGGCGACGGTCTTGCCGCGCGGCGACGCCTTGGTCCAGTGATCCAGCGAGGCGACCACGTCGTCGGCGGTGACGGTGCTGCCGTCATGGAAGGTGACGCCGCTGCGCAGCGGGATGGTGTAGGTCTTGCCGTCCGCCGACACCTGCGGCAGGGCCGAGGCGACCAGCGGGGCCAGCTTCCAGTCGCCGTCGAAGGTGAACAGCGTCTCGAACATGTGCTGGGTGATGATGCTGACGAGGTCGGACGTGGTGCCGACCGGGTCCAGCGTCGGCGGCTCGCCGATGGTGGCGACCGTGACGACCGATGCGCCGCCCTGCTGGGCCTGCGCAGAGGTGGTCCAACTTCCGAGAATTCCAGTGGAAAGCCCGCCTGCGGCCAGCGTCGTGCCGAGGGCGGTGTTGAACAGACGTCGCGTGATCCCTGTCATTTCCGTCTCCCGAACCGTTTGTCCGAAATATCGGACGTCGGTCTTGTATTCCAGACAAGCGAACGGTATATCGGACAAAGACCGCTGGCAAGCCGAAAATCCGCGTGGTAATCGGTTGTGCAGAAGACCAGGGAGCGTGGATCAGATGATGGGCGATGGCGTGGCGGAGAAGCAGGCAGAGAAGCAGTCGGCGGAAAAACCGACGGGCCGCGCCCGCGGCATCGACCGTGTCATCGCGCTGATGGAGCATCTGCACGACCGGCGCGCTCCCACCCGCATCGCCGACATCGCCCGCGACACCGGCACGCCGCGCTCGACCATGTACGAGCTGGTCAACACGCTGGTGGAGGCGCGCTGGCTGGAGCTGCGCGACGGCGACGGCACGGTCTATTTCGGGCCGGCGATGCATTACTACGGCAGCGATTACCTCGACAGCGTCGACCTGATCCGCAAGGCGCGGGTCGAGGTCGCCCACATCGCCGAGACGGTGGGGGAGACGGCGCAGTTCTGCACGCTGGACGGCGACAAGTATCTGGTGGTGCTGAATGAGCCGGGCCGGCGCATGTTCCGCATCAGCTCCGAGATCGGCATCAAGGTGCCGATTCCCTGGACGGCGTCCGGCCGGCTGCTGGTCGATCACTTGGATGCCGAGGAAATCCGGCGCTTCATCCCGTCCGAGGATTTCACCCTGCCCGACGGCCGCCGCATCGCCGAGGACGAGTTCCTGGAGGATATGCGCCGCGCCCGCACCCAGGGCTATGTCCGCACCACGGCGCTGGTCGACCGCTTCACCACCTGCCTTGCCGCCCCGGTCCGCGATCCGTCCGGCCGCTGCATCGCCACCATCTGCTTCGTCGTCCCCGCCGACACGACGGAAGAGGCGCAGCAGATGATGATCGACACGCTGAAGGCCAGCGCGGAGCGCCTGTCGCCTGGCCGCTGACGGAAGCGCCGATTGGGGCGCCGGGAGGTTGTCATTTGACGAAGGCGCACCACATGTTTTAAATGGGGCCAGGAAACGAGCAGTAATAGCGCTGCGAAAGCCCCATAATCCCCGATAGAGCGCTGCGAAACATAAAGCCGTATTAAGAACTGACCACATCGCCGTCTTTCGCAGCGCTATGCTGCAATGCGAAAGAGCCAGTACAGCAATGTGATGTCTCCTCTTTTGCGCATGCGGGATCGTGTCAATATCTTCCTCAACAGGCCGCGACACCGGCCGCCGGAATTCAAACCCGAAATTGAAGGAAGACCGCCATGACCTCCTATGATGTCGAATCCGCCAAGTTCGCCGCCAAGTTCGCCGTTGCCCGCATCGTTGTCGGCGCCATCGTCTTTGCCGCCATCGCCGCTGTCTCCCACATGAACCCGAGCGCCGTCCTGGCCGCCGACGAGGCCCGCGCCGCCGTCGCCCTGGAAATGGTCAAGACCATGCCGGTGACCGTCGCCGACGCCGCCCACTGAGTAGGTCACGGTCCGCAGGCCGGGCCGGTGGCGCAACCCGTGGCGCAACATTGACGGCTTGCCCCTGTTTGCTGGGACTGATCCCAGGCTGACAAGGAGGCGCCGATGCCCCGCACCACCGACCCCGCAGACGGTCGAGTTGCAGATGGTCAAGTTGCAGGCGGCCAAGCGACAGGCGACCGCCAGTCCGGTCAGGCCCAGGTGCCGAAGCCGCCCTCCCGCGCGGAAATCGAAGAGATCAGCCGCTCGCAGGAGTATCTGACCGACGACTGGACCGGCGACGGCGGCAGCAAGCCGCCGGGCGATGGGCAGGCCGGCCGCAAGGACGGCTGAGGCCGCCGTCCTCTTCACAGCAGTCCCACTCCACCGGACGGGCTGGACGCCGGAGGGATCCGATGGCGTCCAGCCCGTCCGGCTGTCCGGAAGTCTCCATCGGCCCCCGAACGGCGTACATCCTCCGCCCTCAGGCTTAAGCTCTCTGAGAGATGGACGAATCCGGGAACTTGCGGTCCGCGCTCCTGTCGAAGGAAGTCCCCCTTCCTGAACCGGAGAGACTGGGATGCGCAACCTCCTCACCACTCTGCTGCTTGCAGCCGCACTGCTTCCCACCGCAGCGGCTGCGCAGGCCGTCGGTGCAGATGCCGGTGCAGATGACGGCGACGCCGTGTGCCGGCCGGGTGACAAGGGCTGCGCCCGGTTCGTCGGCGACGGGAAGGGCGGCGTGCCGAAACGGGGCGGCGCCAGGCAGCCGGTGATGATCGGCACGTCGGTCTTCATGCTCACCCCCTGGCAGGCCGAACGGGAGCGCCGCTGCCTCGCGCTGGCCGGCTGGGCCGAGGCGCGGGGGGAGGGGGCCGACGCCATGGCGGCTGTCATGTGGGTGGTCGCCAACCGCGCCGCCTCGGCCGATCAGCCGTCGCTGCCCTGCCGGGTCGTCGTCGCCACCGGCCAGTTCGAGCCCTTCGCGGCGGCGCCCGTCGAGCCCGCCGACCGGAAAAAGGCCAAGGCGGTCAAGGCAAAGGGCAAGCAGGCGGAGAAGGCGGCCCGGCAGGCGAAGGCCGAACAGGCGGCGCTGGCGGCCGATCCGCGGGTGGAAACCCGGCGCATCCTGGCGGAGATCCGCAGGCAGGCCACGGTGATCCGGGCGGGCGGCATGCCGTCCTGGCCGAAGCCGCGCCTCGCCCCCGACCAGGAGGCGCTGCGCACCGCGCGCGGGCTGGCCTGGAACCTGAACGACGACGACATGCCCGATCCGACCGCCCGCGCCTCGATGTTCTACAGCCCGCCGGCACAGGCCGCGCTGCGCCGCCAGAAGCCGGACTGGGCGGAGGCGCGGCTGAAGACCGCCTCCATCGGCGGCCATTCCTTCTACCGTGCGCCGACGCCGCCCGCAGAGCGCACCATCGCCACCCTGGTGGCTGAGATTGCTGAGTAAAGTACCGGGGTGGATGGTCACCGGTGGAAATGGCCGGGAGGGTTTCCCGGCAGGTCCGGTTAAGTCGATGTCTTCTGTCAAGTACCGGACCTGCCGGACCAGACCGGAATTTCAGGGGTCCGGCTTGTATTTTTCATGATGCGGAAAGCCCAGCGCCGAATTGCTGTAGATCAATCGCTCTCGTCTGTCGACCTCCTAGGCTGTGTCCGTTCCACGACATCAAAGGGAGAGAAACGATGAAAGCAATCGATCTGATGACGCCGCGGGTCATCACCATCGGCCCGGACGCGACCGTCGCCGATGCCGCCCGGACGATGCTGGAGAACCACATCAGCGGCCTGCCCGTGGTCGACGGCTCCGGCAAGGTGGTCGGGATCATCAGCGAAGGCGACCTGCTGCGCCGGGTGGAGCTGGGGACGGAGCGTCACCGCTCCTGGTGGCTCGGCCTGATGTCCGGCGGCACCCTGCCGGCGGAGGATTTCATCAAATCCCATGCCCGCAAGGTCGCTGACGTGATGACCGCCCACGTCACCACGGTGGACGAGAGCGCCTCGCCCGAAGAGGTCGTGCGGGTGATGGAGACGCGGCGGATCAAGCGCGTGCCTGTGGTGCGCCGGGGCGCCCTGGTCGGCATCATCAGCCGCGCCAACCTGCTGCGCGCGCTGGCCAGCGTCTCGCCGGAAACGCCGGCCGCCGCGGCGGACGACCGCGACCTGAAGGACCGGGTGACCGCCGCCGTCAAGGAGCTGTCGTGGGAGTCGCGCTCGCACGACGCCATCGTCGTCCGCAACGGCGTCGTCCAGCTCTGGGGCTTCGTCAGCAGCGGGGCGCAGCGGGACGCGCTGCGCGTCGCGGCGGAGCGCGTCCCCGGCGTGAAGGCGGTGGAGAACAACATCCAGGTCGTCGACCCCGCCGAAAGCGGCGCCTGGGGCCTTTAACCCGAGGGCCGTGCCGGGGAAGAGACGCGGTCAGATCTTCCCCGGCAGCCGCGCTCCGACCAGATGGGTCGCCTGCGCGCCATACTCATAGACGGCCTCCTGCACCGCCCGGGCCGACAGGGTGTCGGGCGCGGTGCTGGGAAGCGGCATCTCCGCCTCCGGCAGCTTGCCGGCGATGTGCTCGGCCAGGCAGCGGCCGAGCACCGTGCCGGGGGCGATGCCGCGGCCGTTGTAGCCGCTGAAGCCGATGACGTTGCGGTCCAGCCGGTGGAAGCGGGGCAGTTTGTCCTTGGTCATGCCGATCTGGCCGTACCATTCGGATTCGAACCGCACCGGACCCAGCTGCGGGAACAGGGCGGCCAGCGAGCGCTGCGCCCAGGCGCGGTGCACCGCGGTTCCGGTCCCGCGCAGCGCGCCGACGCTGCCGAACACCAGCCGGCCCCGGCGGTCGAAACGGTAGGAACTCAGCACCGACTTGGTGTCCCAAACCCCCTGGCGTTCCGGCAGGATGGCCTCGCGCATGGCGTCGGACAGCGGCTCCGTCGCCAGATTGAAATAGGGCAGGTGGACCTGCTCGGTGCGCAGCTGCACCCAGGGGCCGATGCTGTAGGCGTCGGTGGCGACCACCACCCAGTCGGCGGTGACCGATCCGTCCGGCGTCTTCACCTCCCACTTGCCCCCGGTCTGGCTCGCCGACTGCACCGGGCTTCCGGTGAAGATGCGGGCCCCCGCCGCGATGGCCGCCGTCGCCAGCCCGCGGGCATAGGCCAGCGGCTGGATGGTGCCGGCGCGCAGGTCCAGCAGCGAACCGGTGTAGGCCGTGGTGCCGACCTTCTCCGCTGTTTCCCTGGCGTCGAGCAGGCGCACCGGCGCGCCGCGCTTCTGCCAGATGTCCGCGCGCTGTTCCAGTTCGCGCAAGCCCGCCGGGCCGACGCCGCAATGGAGCGTGCCGCTGCGCTCGTCCTCGCAGGCGATGCCGTGCCTGGTGATCAGATCGAAGACGGCGCGCGGCGCGTTGCCCAGCAGCTCGATCAGCCGCTCGCCATAGACCGGCCCCAGCGTGCTGACCAGCTGGTCCGGCATCACCCACATGCCGGCATTGACCAGCCCGACATTGCGCCCGGCACCGCCGAAGCCGATCTCCACCGCCTCCACCACCACGGCGCTGACGCCGCTTTCGGCCAGATGCAGCGCCGCCGACAGTCCGGTGTAGCCGGCGCCGACGATCACCACGTCGGCGCGGACGCTGCCGGTCAGCGGCGCTGTCGGCGGCGCCGCCGGTGCGGTGCGTTCCCAAAGCCCATGCGACCGCGGATCGTTCAGCATCCCCTGAGGTCCTTTTCGCGTCTGTTTTCGTGCGCCAGTCATTCCCGGTGCGAAAGATTGACTTGCCTACCCCCTTCGGCCAAATGATGTTTGTTCAACCAGTCATTCCGTCCCGGAATGATATCCGCCCAGCCCCCGCTACAGACACCCCGATGCAGAGCCCATGATGCAGAGCCCGCGCCGCTTCCTTCCCTCCCTGGCCCTGCTGTCCGCCTTCGAGGCGGCGGCGCGCACCGGCAGCATCACCGCGGCGGCCAAGGAGCTGTCCCTGACCCAGAGCGCGGTCAGCCGCCAGATCAAGGCGCTGGAGGATCTGCTGGAGGTCGAGCTGTTCCACCGCGAACGGCAGACCATCCGCCTGACCGCCGGCGGCGAGTATTACGTGCGCGAGGTGCGCGACGCCCTGCGCCGCATCAGCACCGCCTCGCTGAACCTGCGCGCCAATCCCTATGGCGGCACGCTCAGCATCGCCGTCCTGCCGACCTTCGGTGCGCGCTGGCTGGCGCCGCGCCTGCCCCACTTCCTGGCCGGCAATCCCGGCATCACCATCAATCTGGTGACGCGGATGGCGCCCTTCGATTTCCGCCTGGACCCGGTGGATGCCGCGATCCATTTCGGTCGGCCGGACTGGCCGGGCGGCGAGATGGCCCTGCTGCGCCGGGAAACCGTCATCCCCGCTTGCAGCCGCAGCCTGCGCGACCGCTTCGATTTCCGCCAGCCCGCCGACCTCCGCCTCGCCCCGCTGCTGCACCTGACCAGCCGTCCCGATGCCTGGGAGCGCTGGCTGACCCTGCACGGCACGCCAGCCGACGGCGTGCACGGCATGCTGTTCGACCAGTTTGCCACCGCCTCCCAGGCCGCCATCGCCGGGCTCGGCGTGGCGCTGCTTCCGCTGTTCCTGATCGAGGAGGAACTGCGGTCGGGCCAGCTGGTGCCGGCGCTCGATCTGCCGATGGAAAGCGAGAACGCCTATTACGTCGTCTGGCCGTCGGAACGGGCGGGTTATCCGCCGCTGGCCGCCTTCCGCGACTGGATCCTGGCGGAGACGGCGGACTGCCGCACCCCGGCAGGTCATGAGCTTTCCTCATGAAGTCGGGAAAAACAATCGCAATCCAACCCGCCGCTTCGTTGCTATAGCTGGACCATGTCAAGGACCGCGCAGGTCCGGCCAGCCAATGCGAGCGAGATTTGGAATGAGCGTCCAGACGATCACCAGGGTCGATGCCACCAGAGCCGATGTCATCGGCCCCGATGCGATCCGCACCCTGTTCTCGACCGCGATGTCGGAGATGTATCGGACCGAGGTGCCGGCCTACCAGACGCTCGTCGAGCTGGTGGAGGGGGTGAACGCGGCGCTGCTGGCCGCCGATCCGGCGGAGCGTCATCGTCTGGACTCCGCCGGCGGCCTCGCCCGCATCACCGAGGAGCGCCACGGCGCCATCCGCCTCGGCACCGCGGAAGAGCTGTCCACCATGCGCCGGCTGTTCGCGGTGATGGGCATGCAGCCGGTCGGCTATTACGACCTGTCGGAGGCCGGCGTCCCCGTCCACTCCACCGCCTTCCGCCCGGTGGACGGGGAGGCGCTGAGCCGCAACCCGTTCCGCGTCTTCACCTCGCTGCTGCGGCTCGACCTGATCGCCGATGCGGCCCTGCGGCAGGAAGCCGAGACGGTGCTGGCCGCGCGCAGCATCTTCACCCCCGGCTGCCTCGCTTTGATCGAAAAGGCGGAGGCCGACGGCGGGCTGGATGAGGAGGATGCCGGGCGCTTCGTCGCCGAGGCGCTGGAGACCTTCCGCTGGCACAGCCGGGCCAATGTGCCGCTCGACCTCTACAACCGCCTGCACGACGCCCACCGGCTGATTGCCGACGTGGTGTCCTTCAAGGGTCCGCACATCAACCACCTGACGCCGCGCACGCTCGACATCGATGCGGTCCAGCGGCTGATGCCGGAAAAGGGCATCGCGCCGAAGGCGGTTGTCGAAGGCCCGCCGACCCGCCGCTGCCCGATCCTGCTGCGCCAGACCTCCTTCAAGGCGCTGAGCGAGCCGGTCGATTTTCAGGCCAGTGCCAGTGAGGGCGACGGCTGGCGGTCCGGCGTCCACACCGCCCGCTTCGGCGAGATCGAGCAGCGCGGCATCGCCCTGACCCCGAAGGGCCGGGCGCTCTACGACACGCTGCTTCAGGAGTCCCGCCGCCTCGTCGCCCCGGCGGCCGACGGCTCCAACGCCGCGCAGTACATGACGGCCCTCCAGGAGGTGTTCGCCCCCTTCCCCGACAGCTGGGACGGGATTCGCCGCCAGGGGCTCGGCTATTTCAGCTATTCCCTGACCGAGGCCGGGCGCCGCACCCCGCCGGCACCGGGCGCCGATCTGGAAGCGCTGATCGAAAGCGGCGCCGTCCGCTTCGATCCCGTCGTCTACGAGGATTTCCTGCCGGTCAGCGCCGCCGGGATCTTCCAGTCCAACCTGGGCGACGAGGCCCGGCAGGATTTCGCCGCCAGCCCGAACCAGCAGCGCTTCGAAGCCGATCTGGGTGCCGCGGTGCTGAACCCGTTCGACCTCTATGCCGAGGTCGAACGCGCGTCCATCGCCGCCTGCATCGCGGCGAAGTAAGTCAGACCGGCACGGCGGCGGGACGGAAGGCGCCCGCCGCCAGCCAGTCTTCGAAGGCCGCCGGTGCCAGCGGCCGGGAAATCAGATAGCCCTGGCCGAAGTCGCAGCCATGGAGGCGCAGCCAGTCATAGGCCTCATCCGTCTCCACCCCTTCGGCGACGACCAGATATCCCAGGTCATGGGCAAGGTCGATGGTCGAGCGGACCATGATCTGGTCGCTGCGCTCATGGGCGATGGAACGGATGAAACGCTGGTCGATCTTCACCGCCGTCGCCGGGATGTCCTTCAGGTAGGACAGGGCGCTCTGGCCGGTGCCGAAATCGTCGATCTCCACCGCGATGCCCAGGCGGCGCAGGCGAAGAAGCTGGCGGTCGACTTCCGCCCGGTCGGTCATCAGGGCGCTTTCCGTCACCTCGAAATCGATCCAGTCCGCCTGCACGTCATGGCGGTCCAGCAGCGCCTCGACCCGGTCGGCGAAGTCGCCGCTGCCGAGATCCAGCATCGAGATGTTGATCGACACCGGCAGGGCGATGCCGCGCCGGTGCCAGCGCGCCACCTGGGTCAGGACCGCGCCGATCACCCATTCGGTCAGCGGGCGCACCAGCGCCGTGCGTTCGGCCAGCGGGACGAATTCGGCGGGCGAGATCGGCCCCAGCTCCGGATGGGTCCAGCGCAGCAGCGCCTCCGCCCCGATGCAGCGGTCGGTGCGCAGATCGACCTTCGGCTGATAAGCCATGTGCAGCTGGTCCTGCCCGTCCATCGCCTCGGTCAGGCTGCGCAGCAGCAGGAAGGCACGGTGGGCGGCGCGGTCCTGCTCCTCGTCATAGGCGCACCAGGGTTTCTGCGTCTCCAGCGACTGGTGGGCGGCGCTGGAGGCGGCCCGCAGCAATTCCACACTTTCCGTCGCGATGTCCGACCGATGCACGAAGCCGATGCCGGCGGAGGTGGCGATCGGCACGCCCTGATACTGGAAGGGGCTGCGGATCGCCGAGCTGATGCGGTCCAGCGTGGCAGCCAGATCGTCGTCGCCATCGGACAGCAGGATGAAGGCGAAGCGGGCCGGCGACAGATGGTAGAGCCGTGTGCGGCCCGGCAGGCAGGCGGCGATGCGGCGGGCGCAATCGACCTCGAACGCGTCGGCGCAGACCTGCCCCAGCACCCGGGTCAGCTCGGCATATTGCTGTGACGCCGCGGCATCGATCACCACCGCCGTTCCCGGCACCGAGGCCAGGGCGTCGGCGTCGGCCAGGAAGCGGAAGCGGTTCGACAGCGAGGTGACCGGATGCAGGTAGCCGACGGCGCGCCGCGCCTCGATATGCGCCATCGTCATCGCCGACAGGTCGCGCAGCGCCTCCTCCTCCTCCGGGGTCAGCGCCGCGCGCGGCTGGTCGTCGATCACGCAGATGGTGCCGAGCGCCAGCCCGTCCGCCGTGCGCAGCGGAGCGCCGGCATAGAAGCGGATGTTGGGATCGCCGGTCACCAGCGGATTGTCGGCAAAGCGCTCGTCCTGCCGGGCGTCGCCGACCACGAGCAGGGCGTCAGTCTCCAGCGCATGGGCGCAGAAGGCATGTTCGCGCGGCGTCTCCTGCACCGGCAGCCCGACCCGCGACTTGAACCATTGGCGGTCGCGGTCGACCAGAGAGATCAGCGCCACCGGCACCTTCAGCAGCTTGGCGGCCAGACGCGTGATCTGGTCGAAGGCGGCCTCCGCCGGCGTGTCGAGCAGCTCGTAGCGCTGGAGCATCGCCAGCCGGTCCTCTTCGCGGGCCGGGATCGGCGCCAGGGGCTTCGCCGTCGCGGGCGTCATCTCGGTTTTCATCCTGCTCCCGGCACTCTCGTCTTCAAGCAATTCCGGCACCGATCCTGCCGACAAGTCCATCGAAGCGCCAATGACAATGGTGCAATGCGGCATGGAAACAATCGTCGGTCTCAAGGCCGGTTGCCGTCCGTCCTACCGCTGCTCGATTGCCGCCAGCGCGGTTACGGTCAGTTGTGCCAGCACCATGCGGTCCACCATGCCGAAGCTGCGCGGCGCCGTGTCGATCAGGCAGACGGAGCCGAGCGCCAGCCCCTGCCGGTTGATGATCGGGGCGCCGGCATAGAAGCGGATGTACGGCTCGCCCAGCACCAGCGGGTTGTCGGAAAAGCGCGGATCCTCGGCGGCATCCTCCACCACCATCGGCAGGCTCTGGCGGATGGTGAAGTCGCAGAAGGCGACGTCGCGCGGCGTTTCCGGCACGGGCAGCCCGCGGCGCGCCTTGAACCATTGCCGGTCGGCGTCCAGCAGCGACACCAGCGCGATGGGCACGCGGAAATGGTCGCAGGCCCAGGACACCAGATCGTCGAAGGCGGGCTCCGGCTCGCTGTCCAGCAGTCCGGTGCGGCGTAGCGCCTCCAGCCTCGCCGCCTCGTCATCGACCGGGGCGGCGAGACGGTGGATGGTCTGCGGGGCGGTCCCGCTGGCGATGGTCTCCTTCAGAAGCGTCATGGGCTCGGCTCCGCGGTCGTGTTGGAAGGGCTGGCGGCCCGGCGATGACGCAATTCCGTCAGGAAACAAATAATTCGTCGGGACATTGGATATGATGATTGCCGTGACTTGCGCGTGGACTCCTTCTTTTTACGCATGGGACGGAACTTGGATCTGTTGGCTTCCATATTATTTCGGAAGGCATAGTCATAGCCAATGTTATGATTGCCTGATGAATCGGTGGTTGCCCGTCTTCATGGCAGCCCGCGCCGTCCGGCCCCGGCCATCCACCTGTGGCATGGCTGTTCTGCGGCGCCCTCCGCCGGCTTTCTGCCAAGCCTGTGCAACGATCTTGTGGTTCCGGTGTTTCGCGCTGGGGAGCGGGGACGCTCCCATGCGAAAAGGGAGCGGGGACGCTCCCGTGCGGCAACGACCGGGCCCTTGCTGATCGCCCGGCATTTCGGTCAGGAGCGTCATAACCATGCCGGACGACCAGCAGCGCAGGGACGTCGTCGATCTCACCGGACGGGAGGTGGACAGCCAGGCCGGGCGCAGCGAGCGCGGACAGCCGGCCGCGGGCGACGGCCGCAAGACGCCGGGCTTCATCCGCCGTCATCCGATTGCGATCCTCGCCGGGCTGGTGGCGGTCGCCCTGCTGGCGGTGGCCGGCTACATCTATTGGCAGCGCAACATCCACCCCTATGAGTCGACCGACGACGCCTTCATCGACACCCGCCAGTTCCCGGTGGCGGCGAAGGTGGGCGGCTATGTGACGGAGGTGGCGGTCGGCGACAACCGGCATGTCAATGCCGGCGACCTGCTGTTCCGCATCGACACGCGCGACTATCGGACCTCGCTGGATCAGGCGCAGGCGCAGATCGACTCCGCCCAGGCGGCGATCACCGGCTACGACGCCCAGATCGACGCCCAGCGCGCCCAGATCGAGCAGGCCAAGGCGGAGGTTTCGCAGGCCGAGGCCGCCGTCGGCTTTGCCAAGGAGGATGCTGCGCGTTACCGCGACCTGCAATCCCGCGGTGCCGGAACGGTGCAGCAGGCGCAGCAGTCCACCGCCACCCTGCAGGAACAGCAGGGCAAGCTGACCAGCGCCAACGCCGCGGTGATCGCCGCCGAAAGGCAGGTCGGGGCGCTCCAGGCGCAGCGGACCAGCGCCGTGGCCGATCTGGCGCGGGCGAAGGCGCAGCTGGCCCAGGCCCAGTTGAACCTGTCCTACACCACCGTCACCGCCGCGCAGCCCGGCCGGGTGGTGCAGCTGAGCGGGGCGGTCGGCCAGTTCGCCCAGGCCGGCCAGAGCCTTGCCATCTTCGTTCCCGACGACATCTGGGTCACCGCCAACTTCAAGGAGACCCAGATCACCGACATGCGGCCGGGCCAGCCGGTGGACATCAAGATCGACGCCTATCCCGGCCGCAAGGTCACCGGCCATGTCGACAGCGTGCAGCCGGGCTCCGGCACCGCCTTTTCCCTGCTGCCGGCCGAGAATGCCACCGGCAACTATGTGAAGGTGGTGCAGCGCATTCCCGTGAAGATCGTCGTCGACCAATGGCCGGACGGCGTCTCCATCGGCCCCGGCATGTCAGTGGTGCCGCGGGTGACGGTGCGATGAGCGCCGCTGCCGAAGGCGCGGGGCCAGAGGGAGGGGCGGGCGGCTTCGATGCGTCGCAGAGTGCCGCGGGCGGCCGCAACCCGTGGCTGATCGCCGTGGTGGTGTCCATCGCCACCTTCATGGAGGTGCTGGACACCACCATCGCCAACGTCGCCTTGCGCTACATTTCCGGCACGCTGGCGGTCAGCGCCGACGAGGCGTCGTGGGTCGTCACCTCCTACCTCGTGGCCAACGCCATCGTGCTGACGGCCAGCAGCTTCATCGCCAAGCGCTATGGCCGCAAGCGCTTCTATCTGGCCTGCCTGGGGCTGTTCACCGTCAGCTCGCTGGCCTGCGGCTTCGCCTGGAATCTGGAATCGCTCCTGCTGTTCCGGGTGCTCCAGGGCTTTGCCGGCGGCGGCATGGTGCCGATTTCGCAGTCGATCCTGGCCGATAGCTTTCCGCCGGCCAAGCGCGGGCAGGCCTTCGCCATCTTCGGCATCGCCGTGGTGGTGGCGCCGGTGGTCGGGCCGACGCTGGGCGGCTGGCTGTCGGACAATCTGTCCTGGCACTGGTGCTTCCTGATCAACGGGCCGGTCGGGGTGATGGCCTTCGCGCTGGTCAGCTTTCTGGTGCAGGAACCGAAATCCGCCATCG
This sequence comes from Azospirillum palustre, assembly GCF_002573965.1. NCBI lineage: Bacteria > Pseudomonadati > Pseudomonadota > Alphaproteobacteria > Rhodospirillales > Azospirillaceae > Azospirillum > Azospirillum palustre. The sequence continues at coordinate 328,577 of NZ_PDKW01000041.1, forward strand.
AGGAGCGCCGGCGGCTGAAGCGCCAGGGCATCCGCATGGATGTGGTCGGCTTCCTGCTGGTGGCGACCTTCCTGGGCTCGCTGGAGGTGGTGCTCGACCGCGGCCAGACCGACGACTGGTTCGCGTCGGGTTTCATCATCGCCTTCGCCATCATCTGCGTGGCGTCCTTCTGCCTGATGATTCCGTGGGAGATGACGCGGGCAAACCCGATCCTCGACCTGCGGATGGTGGCGACGCGGCAGTTCGGCTCCTGCTTCCTGGTGATGATGGCGACCGGCGCCATCCTGATCGCGACGACCCAGTTCCTGCCGGAGCTTCTCCAGCAATATTACGGCTTCACCGCCACCTGGGCCGGCCTTGCCCTGTCGCCCGGCGGCATGGTGACCATGGTGATGATGCTGGTCGTCGGCCGGCTCGCCGGGCGGATCCAGCCGAAATACCTGATCGCCACCGGCGCCACCATCGTGGCGCTGGCGATGTGGGACCTGACGCGGCTGAACCCGGACTCGACCTTCTGGTTCTTCGCCTGGTCGCGCATCTATATCGGCATCGGCCTGCCGCTGATCTTCATCCCGATCACCACGGCCTCCTACGACGGCATCCCGCGCGACAAGACCGATCAGGCCTCCGCCCTCATCAATGTCGCGCGCAATGTCGGCGGCTCCATCGGCGTGTCGATCGCCCAGAATGTGCTGGCCTTCCGCGAGCAGTTCCACCACAGCCGTCTGGCCGAGCATATCGTGCCGTCCAACCCGGCCTATCAGCGGACCATGGAGCAGGCGACCAACTACTTCTCCATGGCCGGCGGCGAGGCGGGCGCGCGGGAGCGGGCGATGGCCTTCATCGGCCAGCAGGTGCAGATGCAGACCGCCTACTGGTCCTACATCGACGTGTTCTTCGCGCTGATGCTGATCTCCGCCTCGGCGGTGCCGCTTGCCCTGATCCTGCGCACCGTGAAGCGCTGACCGGCAAGCGGCCGTGCAAGGGTCTCTCATTCCCTCATGCTTCGTGATAGACAGCGCCGGTTCCCTCCCCTGACCGGATGAGCTGTCCGTCCATGAAGAGCCCGACGAAGCGCCCGACGATTTCCGACCTCGCCAAGGCGGCGGGCGTCAGCGTCGCCACCATCGACCGGCTGCTGAACGGGCGGCACCCCGTGCGGGAGGAGACCGCCCGCCGCATCTTCGAGGCGGCGACCGACATCGGCTTCCACGGTGCCAACGCCATCCGCCAGCGCACCCTGGCGCAGCAGCCCGACTACCATCTCGGCTTCATCCTTCAAAAGGAGCGCCACGCCTTCTATCAGGAGTTCGCGGCGCGGATCGAGGAGGTGGTGCGCAGCCATCCAGACCGGCGGCTGCGCGCCACCATCCGCTTCGTCCAATCGACATCCCCGGCCGAACTGGCCGAGCTGATCCGCGGCATGAAGGGGAAGGTGAGGGCGGTCGCGGTGACCGGCATCGACCATCACGACGCCACCGCCGCGGTGGCCGAACTGAAGGCCGCCGGCATCCCCACCTTTTCGCTGCTGTCCGACTTCGCCCAGGGCGTGCGGGAAGGCTACATCGGCACCAACAACCTGAAGGCCGGCCGCACCGCGGCGTGGCTGATGTCGAAGATCGCGCGGGGGCCGGGGCGCATCGCCGTCTTCATCGGCGCCTTCCGCTATCACGGCCATGCCCTGCGCGAGACCGGATTCCGCAGCTATTTCCGCGAGTTCGCGCCCGAGTTCACCCTGACGGACAGCATCGTCAACGTCGAGACGCGCCAGCTGACCTACGAGGCGACGCTCGGCCTGCTGGACCGGCACGACGATGTCGTCGGCATCTATGTGGCGGGCGGCGGCATGGAGGGCGCCATCGCCGCCTTGCGCGAGGTCCGCCGGCCGGACGAGGTGACCTGCATCGTCCACGAGCTGACGCCGGAATCGAGGCGGGGGCTGCTCGACCGCCATGTGTCGGTGGTGATGGCGACGCCGTTGCCGGCGCTCTGCACCGACCTGATCGAGATGATGGTCCACAGCATCGAACACGGCATGGCGGAAAATCCCGGCCAGCGCTTCCTTCCCGCCCAGCTGTGGACGCCGGAGAGCCTGTAAGGAAAAGCCTGTAGGGGAAGCCTTCTGGCGCCATGATGGAAAACCATCATAGCGTGCTGCAAATTCTCTCATGTTTGACGGTCGTCCGGCCGGCAGGCGCGTTGACCGGACCGTGCGCGATGGTGAATGCTTCCCCTGCCAATCAAGAGCGAAAACGGCAATCGACCCCGGTGAACCGCCCGGGCGCGGCGCGCAGGACTGCGCGCGTGGCCCCGCTCGCCCACCGAACGACAGGAGGCTTTGGAAACATGACCGTCAGAATCGGCATCATCGGCACCGGTGCCATCGGCCGCGACCATGCCCGTCGCATCGAGCAGGTGCTGGCCGGCGGCAAGATCGTCGCCCTGACCGACGTCAACCGCGGGTCCGCCGAGGCGGTGCGGGCCGACATCGCCCCCGATGCCGAGATCTTTGAGACCGGCGAGGAGCTGATCGCCTCGCCGCTGGTCGATGCGGTTCTGGTCACCTCCTGGGGCGCCAGCCACGAGCAGTATGTGCTGGCCGCCATCGCCGCCGGGAAGCCCTGCTTCTGCGAAAAGCCGCTCGCCACCACCGCCGACGGCGCCAGGCGCATCGTCGATGCCGAGGTGGCGCACGGCAAACGTCTGGTCCAGGTCGGCTTCATGCGCCGCTACGATGCCGGCTACATCGCGCTGAAGGAGGCGGTGACCAGCCGCACCGGCGCGCCGATCATGGTCCATGCCGCCCACCGCAACCCGACGGTGCCCCAGCATTACGTCACGCCGATGGCGATCCACGACACGCTGATCCACGAGATCGACGTGTTCCGCTGGCTGCTGGACGACGATTACGTTTCCGCCCGCGTGATCTTCCCGCGCCGCGCCGCCCGCAGCCATGGCAAGCTGCGTGACCCGCAGGTCGTGGTGCTGGAGACGGCGAAGGGCGTCGTCATCGACGTCGAGATCTTCGTGAACTGCCACTATGGCTACGACATCCAGTGCGAGGTGGTGGGCGAGGACGGCATCGCCCGCCTGCCGGAGCCGATGGCGGTGCAGATGCGCCTGAACGCCAGCCTGCAGAACCCGATCCTGACCGATTGGAAAGATCGTTTCATCGCCTCTTATGACGTGGAACTTCAGGACTTCCTGAAGGCCGCCTCCCAGGGCACCGCAACCGGCCCGACCTGCTGGGACGGCTATGTCGCCGCCATCACCTCGGATGCCTGCGTCACCGCGCAGGACCGCGAGGGCGAGGCCGTCGCCATCACGCTGCCCAGCCGTCCGGCGCTCTACAGCTGAACAGACCGCCGACCGGCCGCCTGTCCGGCGCACGGGTCCGCCGGTCCGTATCCAACGCCATCGCCAATCCGACGACCGGATTACAGCGGAGCTGACCCATGCCAACCCAACGCGGTCAAACCGAGCGCGAACTCGACGTCATTTCCATCGGCCGCTCCTCCGTCGACCTCTATGGCGAACAGGTCGGCGGCCGGCTGGAGGACATGCAGAGCTTCGCCAAATATGTCGGCGGTTGCCCCACCAACATCGCGGTCGGGACATCGCGCCTCGGCCTGCGCTCGGCCCTGTTGACCCGCGTCGGCGACGAGCATATGGGGCGTTTCATCCGCGAACAGCTGGTCCGCGAAGGCGTCGACACCCGCAGCGTCATCACCGACCCGGAGCGCCTGACGGCCCTGGTCATCCTGGGCATCCGCGACAAGAAGACCTTCCCGCTGATCTTCTACCGCGAGAACTGCGCCGACATGGCGATCTGCGAGGAGGATGTCCGGGAAGACTTCATCGCCTCGGCCAAGGCCGTGGTGGTCAGCGGCACCCATTTCTCCACCCCCACCACCGAAGCGGCCATGCGCAAGGCGATGCGGCTGGCGCGCGAGACCGGCACAAAGGTGGTGTTCGACATCGATTACCGCCCGGTGCTGTGGAAGCTGACCGGCCATGGCTTGGGGGAGGAGCGCTTCGTCGCCGACGGCGGCGTCTCCGCCCTGTTGCAGACCATCCTGCCGGGCTGCGACCTGATCGTCGGCACGGAAGAGGAATTCCACATCGCCGGCGGCAGCACCGACACGCTGGCGGCGCTGCGCCGGGTCCGCGAGCTGACCGGCGCGACGCTGGTGTGCAAGCGCGGCCCGATGGGCTGCGTCGTCTTCCCCGGTGCCATTCCCGACAGCCTGGAACTGGGCATCCGCGGTCCCGGCTTCCCGGTCGAGGTCTACAATGTGCTGGGGGCCGGCGACGCCTTCATGTCGGGCTTCCTGCGCGGCTGGCTGCGCGACCGTCCGCTGGAGGAGTGTTGCGCCTTCGCCAACGCCTGCGGCGCCTTCGCGGTGTCGCGCCACGGCTGCGCGCCCGCCATCCCGACCTGGACGGAGCTGTCCTGTTTCCTTGAAAACGGCAGCCCGACGCCGCGGCTGCGCGAGGATGCCCGCCTCTCGCACATCCACTGGGCGACCACCCGGCGCCGCGACTGGCCGGAGGTGATGGCCTTCGCCATCGACCACCGCGCCCAGCTGGAGGCGATGGCGGCACGGCTGGGCGCCGACCCGGCGCGCATCGCGGCCTTCAAGCTGCTGGCTTTACAGGCGGCACAGCGGGCCTCCGACGGGCGCGACGGCTTCGGCATGCTGCTGGACGGCATCCATGGCCAGGACGCGCTGGACGCGCTGACCGGCACCGGCGCCTGGATCGGCCGCCCGGTGGAACTGCCGGGCTCGCGCCCGCTGCGCTTCGAGGGCTGCCCCGACATCGCCGTGACCATCCGCGAATGGCCGGCCGAGCATGTGGTGAAGTGCCTCGCCTTCTACCACCCGGACGACGGGGAGGCGCTGCGCAGCGAGCAGGAGCATCGGATCCAGACCCTGTTCGCCGCCTGCCGCGCCACCGGGCACGAGCTTCTGCTGGAGATCATCCCGCCGCGCGGCATGCCGGCCGGCGACGACACCATCTCCCGCGCGCTGGAGCGCTTCTACGGGCTCGGCATTTATCCCGACTGGTGGAAGCTGCCGTCGCCGGCCAGCCAGGAAGCCTGGAACAGCATTGCCGGCACCATCGACCGCCATGACCCGCTGTGCCGCGGCGTGCTGATCCTCGGCCTCGACGCGCCGGAGGAGGAGCTGAAGGCCGGGCTGGCGCTGGCCGCCCGCCAGCCGGTCTGCAAGGGCTTTGCCGTCGGCCGCACCCTGTTCGGCAGCGCCGCCGAGGCGTGGCTGGCCGGCAGCATCGACGACGCGGCGGCGGTCGCGGCGATGGAGGCCGCCTATGGCCGGCTGATCGCCTTCTGGCAGGAACAGCGCAGCCGCCACGCCGCCTGATCTTCAAGCCATCATCAAGAACAACAGGGGCCGTCCCGCCCCGGTAGGGAGAAGCCATCATGGACAGCGTGCGCCTCACCGTCGCCCAGGCCGTCGTCCGCTATCTCAGCGCCCAGTATGTCGAGATCGACGGCCAGGAGCTGCCGCTGTTCGCCGGTGTCTGGGCGATCTTCGGCCACGGCAACGTGGCGGGCATGGGCGAGGCGCTGCATGCCGCCCGCGACCTGCTGCCGACCTACCGCGCCCACAACGAGCAGGGGATGGCGCATGCCGCCATCGCCTATGCCAAGGCGCAAGGACGGCGCCGCATGATGGCCTGCACCACCTCCATCGGGCCGGGTGCGGTCAACATGGTGACGGCGGCGGCGCTGGCCCATGTCAACCGCCTGCCGGTGCTGCTGCTGCCCGGCGACGTCTTCGCCACCCGCGCCCCCGACCCGGTGTTGCAGCAGGTCGAGCGCTTCGAGGACGCCACCGTCAGTGCCAACGACTGCTTCCGCCCGGTGTCGCGCTTCTGGGACCGCATCACCCGCCCCGAACAGCTGATGCCCAGCCTGCGCCGCGCCATCCAGGTGCTGACCGATCCGGTGGAGTGCGGGCCGGTGACGCTCTGCCTGCCGCAGGACGTGCAGGCCGAAGCCCATGACTTCCCGCTTTCCGTCTTCGAGCGCACCGTCCGCCGCACCCGCCGGCCGGAGCCCGACCGCGACGAGCTGGCGGCGGTGACGGAGGCGCTGCGCGGCGCGAAGAAGCCGCTGATCGTCGCCGGGGGCGGCGTGTTCTACAGCGGCGCCTGCGACGCGCTGGCCGGCTTCGCCAAACGCCGCGGCATCCCGGTGGCGGAAACCCAGGCCGGCAAGGGCGCCCTGGCCTGGGACCATCCCTGCAACGTCGGCGCCATCGGCGTCACCGGATCCAGCGCCGCCAACGAGCTGGCGGCGGAGGCCGATCTGGTGCTGGCGGTCGGCACCCGGCTCGCCGACTTCACCACCGCCTCCTGGACAATCTTCGCCAACCGCGGCGCCCGCCTCGCCGGGCTGAACGTCGCCGCCTTCGACGCGGTGAAGGGCGACGCCCTGCCGTTGGTCGCCGACGCCGGGCGCGGTCTGGCGGCCCTCGACGCCGGGCTCGGCGACTGGTCGGCGCCGCTGTCCTGGCAGGCTTTGGCGCAGGAGCGCACCGCGGTGTGGACCCGCGTCGTCGACCGGGTGACCGCCGATGCCGGGCTCGACCTGCCGACCGACGCCCAGGTGCTGGGGGCGGTCAACCGCGCCGCCGGCCGCGACGGCACAATCGTCTGCGCTGCCGGCGGCCTGCCGGGCGAACTGCACAAGCTGTGGCGCAGCGGCCGGCCCGGCGGCTACCATCTGGAATACGGCTTCTCCTGCATGGGCTACGAGATCGCCGGCGGGCTGGGCGTCAAGATGGCCTGCCCGGACCGCGAGACCTTCGTCATGGTCGGCGACGGCAGCTACATGATGCTGAATTCCGAACTGGCCGTGTCGGTGGCGATGAAGCGCAAGCTGATCGTCGTGCTGCTCGACAACCGCGGCTATGGCTGCATCAACCGGCTGCAGAACGCCTGCGGCGGCGCGCCCTTCAACAATCTGCTGCGCGACACCCATTATGAGACCCTGCCCGACATCGACTTCGCCGGCCATCTGCGTGCGCTGGGCGCGGTGACCGAGAAGGTGACGGGCGTTGCCCAATTGGAACAGGCGCTGGAGCGCGCCAAGGCCTCCCCCGTCACCTACGCCATCGTCATCGACACCGACCCGCTGCCCTCCACCCGGGACGGCGGGGCGTGGTGGGACGTGCCGGTGCCGGAACTCTCGACCCGTCCCGAGGTCGCGGCGGCCCGTGAACGCTACGTCGCCAGCAAGGCCCGCCAGCGCCGCTGACCGAGACCCTCTTCCCCAATTCCCCCAATCTTCTTCCGTCTTGGGAGCATCCGATCATGACCGTTCGTCTCGGCGTCAACCCGATCGCCTGGAGCAACGACGATATGCTTGAGCTGGGCGGGGCGACGCCGCTGGAGCAGTGCCTTGCCGAAGGGCGCGAAGCCGGCTTCGAGGGCTTCGAGCTTGGCAACAAATTCCCGCGCGATGCCGCCGTGCTGCGCCCGATCCTCGACGGTTACGGCCTGTCGCTGGTGTCCGGCTGGTACAGCGCCGGCCTGCTGGAGCGAACCGTCGCCGAGGAGATCGAGGCGGTGCAGCCTCACTTGGCGCTGCTGAAGGCGATGGGCTGCCCGGTGATGGTGGTGGCCGAGACGACCGGCTGCGTCCATGGGTCCCGCGGCACGCCGCTGTCCCGGCGTCCGACGCTGGAGACCGGCCAGTGGGCGGAGTTCGGCCGCCGCATGGCGGCGTTCGGCGACTACCTGCGCGACCAGGGCACGCCGCTCGCCTACCATTACCACATGGGCACGGTGGTGGAGACGCCCGACGAGATCGACCGCTTCGCCGAGGTCACCGGCGACAGCGTCGGCATCCTGCTCGACACCGGCCACCTGACCTTCGCCGGCGGCAACCCGCTGGACCTCATCGCCAAATGGGGCCGCCGCATCAACCATGTCCATTGCAAGGACGTGCGCGCCGACGTGCTGGCGCGGGCCAAGGCGGCCGACAGCAGCTTCCTCGACGCCGTGATCGACGGGGTGTTCACCGTGCCGGGCGACGGCTGCGTCGATTTCCCTGCCGTGCTGAAGGCGCTGAAGGAGGCGGACTATCGCGGCCAGTGGCTGGTGATCGAGGCGGAGCAGGACCCCGCCAAAGCCCATCCCCTGACCTACGTCACCAAGGGCCGCCAGCATCTGAGCGCGCTCGTCGCGGAATACGGCCTGTGAGCATCCAAATGACCAACATCGTTCCGCATTTCATCGATGGCGCGCCGGTCGGCGGCACCAGCGGCCGTCTCGGCGACGTCTACAACCCGGCGACCGGCCGCAACAGCGCCAAGGTGCCGCTGGCGACCGCGGCGGAGGTCGACCGCGCCGTCGCCGCCGCCCGCGCCGCCTTCCCGGCATGGTCGGCCGCCACGCCCCTGCGCCGCGCCCGGGTGATGTTCGCCTTCAAGCAGCTGCTGGAACAGAACGCCGGCCGGCTCGCCAGCCTGATCACCGCCGAGCATGGCAAGGTCCACTCCGACGCGCTGGGCGAGGTGGCGCGCGGGCTGGAGGTGGTGGAGTTCGCCTGCGGCGGACCGCATCTGCTGAAGGGCGAGGTGGCGGAGAATGTCGGCACCCGCATCGACAGCCACTCGCTGCGCCAGCCGCTGGGCGTCGTCGCCGGCATCACGCCGTTCAACTTCCCGGCCATGGTGCCGATGTGGATGTTCCCGGTGGCCATTGCCTGCGGCAACTGCTTCATCCTGAAGCCATCGGAACGGGTGCCGAGTGCGGCCCTGTTCATGGCGGAGCTGCTGACGCAGGCCGGGCTGCCCGACGGCGTGTTCAACGTCGTCCATGGCGACAAGGTGGCGGTCGATGCGCTGCTGAGCCATCCCGACGTGAAGGCGGTCAGCTTCGTCGGCTCGACCCCCATCGCCCAGTACATCTATGCCACCGGTGCCGCCAACGGCAAGCGGGTGCAGGCACTGGGCGGGGCCAAGAACCACATGGTCATCATGCCCGACGCCGACCTCGACCAGGCGGTGGACGCGCTGATGGGGGCGGCCTACGGCTCGGCCGGCGAACGCTGCATGGCGATCTCGGTCGCCGTGCCGGTGACGGAGGCGGTGGCCGACGCGCTGGTCGAGCGGCTGGCCGAGCGGGTTCACGCCCTGAAGATCGGTCCCGGCACCGACCCGTCGGCGGAGATGGGGCCGCTGGTCACCCGCCAGCACCGCGACAAGGTGCGCGGCTACATCGACCTCGGCATCGAGGAGGGCGCCAAGCTGGTGGTCGACGGCCGCCGGGTCGAAATCGCCGATCCGGAGTGCGGCGACGGCTATTTCATCGGCGGCACGCTGTTCGACCACGTCACGCCGGAGATGCGGATCTACAGGGAGGAGATCTTCGGCCCGGTGCTGGCGGTGGTGCGGGTTCCCGACTACCGCACGGCGGTCGATCTGATCAACGCACACGAGTTCGGCAACGGCACCGCCATCTTCACCCGCGACGGCGACACCGCGCGCGCCTTCGGGGCGGAGATCGAGGTCGGCATGGTCGGCGTCAATGTGCCGATCCCGGTGCCGATGGCCTTCCACAGCTTCGGCGGCTGGAAGCGCTCGCTGTTCGGTGACCATCACATGCATGGGCCGGAGGGCGTGCGCTTCTACACCCGGCTGAAGACCATCACCAGCCGCTGGCCGACCGGCATCCGGTCCGGCGCCGACTTCGTGATGCCAACGATGACGTGAGCGGGAACGTATGATCCTTAACTGTCCGCGTCCGCATCCACCGCGGCTTCGCCAGGGGGCGGGGACGCATCGCGAGACCATCCGGCACCACAGAGGGCGACCATGAGCAAGCTTCTGCTGCGCAACCACGCACCGGACCCGGCCGGCCGGGTGCACCATGTCACGCCCGAATCGGCGGGCTGGTCGTGCATCGGCTTCGACCTCTACCGCCTGGAGGCGGGCATGACCGTTTCCGGCGAGGATGCGGACCGCGAGACCTGTCTGGTCTTCGTCGCCGGGCGCGGCGCGGCGATGGCCGGCGACCGGGAGTGGGCGGAGCTTGGCGACCGCATGTCGCCCTTCGAGGACAAGCGTCCCTACGCGATCTACCTGCCGCAGGGCACGCCGTGGCGGGTGCGGGCCACCACCGCGCTGGAACTGGCGGTCTGCACCGCTCCCGGCCTGAACGGCGGGCTGCCGGTGCGGCTGATCCGTCCGGAGGATGTCGGCGCCTCGGTCCGCGGGCAGGGCAGCAACACCCGCCATGTCTTCGACATCCTGCCTGAATCGCAGCCGGCCGACAGTCTTCTGGTGGTGGAGGTCATCACGCCGGCCGGCAACTGGTCCAGCTATCCGCCGCACAAGCACGACAGCGACGACGGCACGGCGGAAACCCAGCTGGAGGAGACCTATTACCACCGCATCGACCCGCCGCAGGGCTTCGCCTTCCAGCGCGTCTACACCGACGACCGCTCGCTGGACGAGGCGATGGCGGTGGAGAACGGCGACCTCGTCATGGTCCCGCGCGGCTACCACCCGGTCGGTGCCGCCCACGGCTACACCGGCTATTATCTGAACGTGATGGCCGGCCCCCGCCGCGCCTGGCATTTCAACACCGCCCCGGAACACCGCTGGCTGCTGGCCCCGGTCTGACCGGGGGAGCGGCGGTCAAGGTCCCTGCACAGAAAAGCCCCCGTCCGGCAGTCCGGACGGGAGCTTCAGGTGATCCGCCGCCGGACCTTGCCGGCCGGCGACGGCGTGTTTCGCCTCAGAGGTCGCCGAGCGACCGGTCGATCTCCCACACCAGCCGGTCGGCCAGCTTGATCGAGCGGGCGAGGTCGGCGGGGCACATCCCCAGGCCGGGGTCCTCGACCACCGGGAAGCTCTCCGCCTTGTCGAGTCCCAGGCCCTTGGCGGTGACCAGCACCTCGTAGCTGCGGTTGTCCTCGTTGAACATGCATTCGGTCTCGAAGCCGCGGGCATCGCTTTCGGCCCACATGATCGCTTTGCTCATGGTCTCGTATCCTGATGTAAGAGGTTCGTTATCTGGCGAGTTTACTTGGCGAGCGCCGCGTCCTTGCGGGCGGCGGACTTGCCGGCAGGCTTGACCTCGACCGGTGCGGCGTCCTGGGCCGACGGCTCGACATAGGCGCGGCCGTAATAGCTGTCGATCAGCAGCTGCCGGATCTCGGCGACCAGCGGATAGCGCGGGTTGGCGCCGGTGCACTGGTCATCGAACGCCGCTTCGGCAATCGCATCGA
>NZ_PDKW01000041.1:339945-340553 GCF_002573965.1 Azospirillum palustre
GCCTTCGCCATGGAGTTCATGCCGCGCATCACCCGCGCCCAGGTCATGGACGTGCTGTCCTCCCAGGCCAACCTCGCCGGCTACAAGGCCGTCGTCGATGCCGCCTCGGAATATGGCCGCGCCTTTCCGATGATGATGACCGCCGCCGGCACCGTGCCGCCGGCCCGTGCCTTCATCATGGGCGTCGGCGTCGCCGGTCTCCAGGCCATCGCCACTGCCAAGCGCCTCGGCGCCATCGTCTCGGCCACCGACGTGCGCCCGGCGGTGAAGGAGCAGGTCCAGTCGCTGGGCGGCAGCTTCGTCGCCGTCGAGAACGACGAATTCAAGCAGGCGGAGACCGCCGGCGGCTACGCCAAGGAGATGTCCGACGACTACAAGCGCCAGCAGGCAGCCCTGGTCGCCGAGCACATCAAGAAGCAGGACCTCGTCATCACCACGGCACTGATCCCCGGTCGCAAGGCGCCGATCCTGGTGACGGCGGAGCATGTGGCGTCGATGAAGCCGGGCTCGGTGATCATCGATCTGGCGGTGGAGCAGGGCGGCAACGTCGAGGGCTCCAAGCTGGGCGAGGTGGTGACCACGGCCAACGGCGTGAAGATCGTCGGCCA